>JANOEE010000001.1:0-322067 GCA_031413015.1 Bacteroidota bacterium
TTTTACCTTAAAAATATTAACTTGTAGAAGAAAGACCATTTGATTTACTGGGATTTATTTTTATAGGTAAAACAAATATCTTTCAACAGACATTCTTCGTGTTTAGGGGAATGAAAAGTACAAATCTCTCTGCCTAAAAAATAAAAATGGAGTCTATTTATTCGATATCTTTTATGATTTCACTGTATTCCAAATAAAAATATTCTAAGGAATTCATTTTTTCATTGAAAAAGTCAAATATTTCATCCCAATGGTTTTTGTCATTAACACTGATATTTAGCTTTTCAATCCAAATTCTACTTATTGTTTTTCCGTTTTCTAAAACATATTCTTTTTCAAATATCAAATCAGAAATATAATCTTGCTCTAAAATATTTTTGAATGATTCTAATTTTTCAAAATATTGTATTCTTTTGATTTCGTTTTTATGTTCAATATCAATTAGTACTTGTGCTTTTTTGTTATCAACATAGAATTTAAAGGAAAAATCTTTAATTTTTGTATCATATAAAATCCATTTGCGAGGATAATTTTCTGCAAAAGCAATCCAAAATTCTTGTTTTAATCTTTGTGTTTCTTCTCTACTGTACATTTTATAGGAGTTGGTATTATGAAAATTTGCTAAATTGTAATTTGTAGTGTATTTTTATTTTTCTGAATGCAAAAGTAAACTTTGAAAATGGATTTTGATACTTTTATTAGCTATGTTCCAAAAATTGCTCAAGAAAATCTTCTAGGACAAATTGCGCATGAAAAAATGGCACCATTAGAAAGGGTTGCATTAATGAAAGAGATTGATCTTGATAAAATAAATCCAAGAAAGGCAGCAGTAATGATGCTTTTTTATCCAAAGAATACCGAAACCCATTTGGTTTTGATCTTAAGAAATAAATATCCAGGTGTTCATTCTTCGCAAATTGCATTTCCTGGAGGTAAGGTTGAACTTTATGACGCTTCTCTTGAAATTACTGCTTTAAGAGAAACCGAAGAGGAAATAGGTGTTATAACATCAAAAATCAATGTTATAAAGGCTTTTACCGAAGTTTATATTCCGCCTAGTAATTTTATAGTGTATCCTTTTTTAGGTTTCAGTGAAGAAGAATTGGTTTTCAAACCAGATCCTTCAGAAGTTGCGGGTATTGTTGAACTTTCAATATCCAACTTGCTCGACGACAATAATTTTGTTACACAAAGAATGGCGACTTCGTACACCCAAGATATTGATGTTCCTGCTTTCAAAGTTGATGATCATATTATTTGGGGAGCAACGGCAATGATTTTAAATGAACTCAAAGAAGTATTAAAAAAAGTACTTTAAACTATAAGTTTTACTATTTTTGTAGCTCAATTTTTTCAATTTAAATATACATTATGGGATTAGTTAAGAGAAATCCTTTTGGACATATTCTTTTCTTAAAAAAGTGGTTGATACGTATATTTGGCGCCATAACACATAGAAGATACCGTGGCTTTAATGAACTTCACATTGAAGGTTCAGAAATTATTAAAAGCTTACCAGACACAAACGTACTTTTTATTTCCAATCACCAAACTTATTTTGCTGATGTCGTTGCGATGTTTCATGTTTTTAATGCCAGTTTAAGTGGTAGGGTAGACAATATAAAAAATATAGGATATTTATGGCAGCCAAAAATGAATATATATTATGTAGCGGCTAAGGAAACCATGACTGCAGGTTTACTTCCTAGAATCATGTCATATGTTGGTGCCATTACAGTTGAAAGAACTTGGCGGGCTAAAGGTCAAGATGTTCAAAGAGAAGTTAATCCTAGTGATACCGAAAATATAAAAGTAGCACTCAATGATGGTTGGGTCATCACTTTTCCGCAAGGAACAACCAAGTCATTTAAACCAGTTCGCAAAGGCACTGCGCACATCATTAAAACGCACAAACCTATTGTTATCCCTATAGTTATTGACGGTTTCAGGCGTTCATTTGATAAGAAAGGTTTGCGTGTGAAAAAGAAAGGTATTTTACAATCGTTTATTATAAAGCCACCATTAGATATTGATTATGAAAATGATACTATCGAACAAATTGTAGAAAAAGTAGAGTTTGCTATCGAACAACATGCTTCATTCTTAAAAGTAATTCCAGCCGAAGAAATTGCGGCGGCTGAAGAACTGAACAAAAAGAGAAGTTGGGAATATTAATTGCTTTTCTATAAAACGGCTTCTACTTTAAAACCTTTCTTTCGCAACAATTTAATGACTCCAGTTTCACCAGCAAGATGAGCAGCTCCAACTCCAAAAAAAGTAGGTTTACTGATGGCTATTTTTTCAATTTTCGGAATCCAACTCTGATTTCTTTTCACTAATAAATCATCTTGAAACTTTGACATCATTGCGTCTTTAGAATCTTTAGTGAATTGAAGCATTCCTTCAATATCTTTTGAAGCATATAAATCCAACATTTTTTTAAATTCTTTTTTGTTTTCTGAAATACCTTCTTTTGCTGATTTCATCAATTCGTTCATTTGATCTTGATAAGGAATGGCGTCAAAAATATTCATTTGTTCCGTTATAGTTTCTAAACCTGATATGTTTTCCGCTTGGTTGGTACTTATTTTCATTAATTCGGATTCTACGGTTTTCATTTCACAATCCATAAGCTTTGGCAAAAGCATTGCACCCACAAAAAAAGGTTTGACCGTATTGAGCATTGTGCCAGAATAACCTACATTTTCAGTAAGAAATGTATCTAACAACACCATTTCTTGAGCACTTACCAAATCACTCATTTTTTTGCCCCCTTTCATCATAATATCTTTTGTCATTGAAGTTTGCAAGTTGGGATCATCCATATCTATTTCTAAATAAAGCTGAGCTGTTTCTTCAAAAGCTTTTTGAACATTTTTGTCTAAAGTAGCATCGCAAACGGCGTGCATCGTTCCATATAAATAAGAAGGATTTTCAAGTCCATTACCTGAAATTTTCCACAATAAAGATTTTTCAAGCCTTTGTGCTTGAGATGGTAAAAAAAGTAAAATTAACAGCGTTGAGAAAATAATTTTCATGTTTAATTGTCTTTAATTTATAAATCTATTTTCTTTAATTCTTCATAATTTTTATACAAGCGTTTTAAAAGGATACCATAAACAAGTCTGTAAAATAGCCATATTAAAGCTGCTATAATGGCAATTGTAACCATATAGATGATAATAACAATAGCATAAAAAAGCATTTCATTCCCTTGTTTTGTCATTTGTTGGTTAAGACTAATAATATTTTTATCAAAATTAAATTGGATAAAAAGCATTACTACAGTCATTACGGTTGTGTAAATAATAATCACTTTTACATAATTTTGAACTGTTTTCCTGGTTTTCAAAATTCTAGAAATTAATTCTTTAACAGAGTTAGAGGTATCAATCTTTTTATAATTTTTATAAAATAAATAGATAAAGACCAGAATAATTATATAGCTAATAATTTCAGATAGGGTTAATACATTGTATTTATCATAACTCTTAAAATCAGCAATTACATCAGAATTTTTCATCAAAAACGATGAAATAATCCAGAATAACAACTCACCTACACTGATTATAAAAATCCATTTCACGATAGAAGATGATTTTTTATGCAGCATTTTATAAATTTCTAAATCCGAAACTTGATTAAAAGAATGGTCGTCATTTTGCCAATTCTTCTTTAATAAATCCAACTCTTTCATAAATATTTTTTTAAGGATTCAAGATTTTTTTTAATTTGCCTTTAATCCTATTCATTTTTACTCTAGCATTCACTTCGCTAATACCCAATGTTTCTGAAATTTCTTCATAATCCTTGTCCTCCAGATACATAAAAATCAACGCTTTTTCAATGTCATTCAATTGATAAACTGCTTTATACATTAATTTTAATTGCTCTTCCTCTTCATAATTGTAATCTTCTTCTTTAATAAAATGTTTCGTATTGTCATAAGCTGTTGTTGCAATTGATCGTGTACTTTTTCTATATAAAGTAATCGCTGTATTTAAAGCCACACGATAGGCCCAAGTAGAAAATTTACTTTCTCCTCTAAATTTTGGAAAAGCTTTCCATAACTGGATGGTAATTTCCTGAAACAAATCCTTGTGCGCATCATCACAATTGGTATACAACCTACAAATCTTGTGGATTATATTTTGGTTAGCCTGCAATTGTTGCACAAATGACTGTTCTAAAATTTCACTCATATTAGCGTTAGTAGTTTAAAAAATGTTTTTGTTACAACTTTTTTCTTTTTTTGAAGCACAACGGTATTATTTTAATCACTACTCATCCCGCTTTACATTACAATCCACGCAAAAAAGGCGTGGGATTTTCATTGCAATCGGGGCTATTTTACTTTTTTTGTAGTTTATTACAATTTCCGTGTTGAGTAGTAATTAATTAGTAAATCAACAAACTTGCTATAACTTTCCAAACCTTCTTCTTGTTGATTCATTTTTAAAAAATTATCATAAAAAATCTTAAAACCTGTTTCTACAAAAGATTCATATTGTTGCCAGAATAAGGTACTTTCTTCATAATTCAAAAGAACACCAGCATTTATTTTAGCAATATAAATTTTAAGTTTTTTAGGGTCTTTCATCTCAATGTTTCTCAAACAATACCGCAAGGCAAGACTATAAGCTGCATATTTAAAATACAAATCATCATTTTTTGTAGCTGCCATAAATCCCACAAAATTAGCTTCACTCTCAGAAGCATGGCCTATTTGATGTGCCATTTCATGACAAACCACCATAGGAAACCCATGCATAGGCAACTTGTCATTTACTTGGGCTTCATTTGTAAACGGATTCAAATAACCACCAAAACCCATGTAAGTAAGCGGTAAACTGAATAATGATTTTTTAATACTTGGATTTTTATACTCAAAGAAATCATATTTCTGAGACAATTTATCATAACCATTTTGAGTCATTTCAAAAATTTGTTTTTGGGTATAAATAATATTGACTTTTAAGGCTTTATTTTTTGTAATCTGATATTGAATTTGATTGGTTTTTTTAATTAATTTTTCTGTAAAATCGAATAATGCTTTATTAGAATATTCTTTTTTGATATTCATTTTTTCAAAAAGTGGCACCCTATAATAATTGAAACCCCACAACAAATGAAACAAAAAATAAACTAAGGAAAAGAAACTTGTAATGGTTATTAGATTGTTTTTCCAATTGGTTTTCCATATTTTTCTTTTTTTCCATAACCAATAAATAACGAAGCAAATCAATACCGAATAAAACAAATCACCAATAGAAAAAGGAATTTTGCCTAATACAAATCGAGAAACATTTGAAAGGATTGGGTACAAACCATTGCTATAAAATTGCTCTACAAATTGCGGAAAGAAAGATAGTATTTGTAAAAAAATAATTTGGATAATTAAGAAAACAGGAAGCAGAAATTTGCGTTTCATGAAATTTATTTGAATTCCAAAGTAATAAAAATTAAGGAATATTTTTAAAAAATTATTTAAAACCTTTCTCAAAAATAACACACTAGTTTGTAACTTTGATTCATTAAAAAAAAATAGATGAGCCAAGAAGTTAGAAACCTTGAACCAAAACAACTTTGGAACAAATTCGCAGATTTAAATGCAGTACCACGTCCTTCAAAAAAAGAAGAAAGAGTAATTGAATTCATTAAGGATTTCGGAAAAAGTTTGGGTTTAGAAACTTTTGAAGATGAAATTAGAAATGTAATCATAAGGAAACCCGCAACTCCAAGTATGGAAAATAGAAAGCCTATCGTAATGCAAGGGCATCTTGATATGGTACATCAAAAAAATGCGGATACCATTTTTGATTTTGATATGCAAGGGATCGAAATGTATGTTGATGGCGATTGGGTTCGTGCAAAAGGAACAACACTTGGTGCTGATAACGGTCTTGGCGTAGCTACAATAATGGCTGTTTTAGAAAGCAAAAATATTGCCCATCCTGCAATTGAAGCACTTTTTACCATTGACGAAGAAACAGGAATGACTGGTGCTTTGAATTTAAAAGGAGGTATTCTTAAAGGCGAAATTTTATTGAACTTAGATACTGAGGAAGACGATGAAATTGATATAGGTTGCGCAGGAGGCATTGATGTTACTGCAACACGTAGTTACAATGAAGAGGAAACTCTGGAAGATTCTGTGGGGTATATCATTACTGTAAAAGGATTGAATGGTGGACATTCAGGTATGGATATTCATAAGGGTTTGGGCAATGCCAACAAAATTATGAACCGTTTGTTGTTTGATGCTTTTGAAAACTTTGGCTTACAAATCGCAGAAATAAATGGAGGAAGTTTGCGCAATGCCATTCCTAGAGAGAGTGTTGCAAAAGTGATTGTAGCACAGATGTATGACGAAGCGTATGTTTTTGATATGCAGGAAATAATAAATGATATTAAAACCGAATTTAAAACTACAGAGCCCAATTTAGTAATTGAAATCATTAAAAGTGATTTGCCAAAAAAAGTGATGGATCTTGGCGTTCAAGAAGGTATTATCCGCGCTATTTATGCTGCTCACAATGGTGTTTATAGAATGAGTGCTGATATGGAAGATCTTGTTGAAACTTCAAATAATATTGCAAGAGTTATTGTAAAAGATGGAGAAATTTCGATAGGTTGTTTGACACGTTCATCTGTAGAAACTTCTAAATATGATTTGGCAAACGCCTTGCGTTCTGCATTTGAACTTGTAGGTTGTGAAGTTAATTTTTCTGGAGCTTACCCTGGATGGACACCCAACGTAAAATCGGAAATTTTAGATGTTTTAGTAAAGATTTATGAAAAACAAAATAACGAAAAGCCTAAAGTTGTAGCTTGTCATGCAGGTTTAGAATGTGGTATCTTGGGAACAAATTATCCTGAAATGGACATGATTTCTTTTGGACCTACCATTCATGGCGCACATTCACCAGATGAAAGAGCCAGTATTTCATCTTCACAAAAATATTGGAAATTTGTTTTAGAAATTTTAGAAAACATTCCTTTGAAAAATTAATAAATAATACAAAGCCTGAAATTTATTTTTTCAGGCTTTTTTAAATTACTTGCGCTTTATGAATGCTTTAATTTCATCGTATCTTTTATTCCAAGGAAAAATATATTGGGTCATCATAGGAACATGCTTTTTATTTAACAAAATAGTTTGCACATTTGGTTGAAACGGTTTGAGTTTCTCTAAAAATCTAGCATTCGTTATTTTTATAGAATTGTACGTTTTGCTCCCTGTATAAATCATAAATCGGGGTGTTTTTTCGGTAAGGAAAAAAATAGGTGAAGCATCTTTCCAATTTTCTGGATTCTCACTCCACGTTTTTACATAATCATCTTGAGCAGTTGGCGGATTCCCTTCTAGATAATGATTGATGTCTAAACCAGCCGCATCATTAAGAATAACACCTTTGATGATGTTAGCATCCTTTAAATATTTTGGGTTTGTTACTACTAAAGCTATTAAATGTCCTCCAGCTGAATGCCCTGTTAAATATAGCGACTCTGGATCGCCTTTATAAGTAGAAATGTTATTTTTAGTCCACTGTACTGCTTCAGCAACTTGTTTTGCCATTGCATCATAATTGACTTCTGGACTTAATGAATAACCCACGATTACTGTGGTAATTCCTTTTTTTGCAAAATTTCTACCAAAAAAACCATACATTTTTTTATCACCAGAATTCCAATTCCCACCATGGACAAAAAGCAATACAGGATTTTTTATGGATTTTTTATTACGAGGAACAAAAACATTTAATGTTGGTTGTTTCTCACTGGTATTATTGGGTTTTAAATAAGCAACATTTTTATATTTTTTTGAAGCACAACTGCTAATAATAATCATAAGGCAGACGATAAAGGAAAAACGCATAACAATTGTTTTAAGGTTTACTGTTTAAATATACGATTATCTGTAGTCACTTAGTTTTTAAATTATAAAAAGCCGTTTTTCAACGGCTTTAAGCTAACTACACAAACAACAAAATTAAAAGTGGCACTATCAAACCAATAATTGCCAGTTTCCAACCTCTTCTTTTAAAAGTAAATTTTCCTGCAGGAATCATTACTGCTCCAGTGATTGCAATTGTAATCAATGAAATCCCAAAAATATCACTGTAATAAATCCACCAGTTAGAAGTTGATTTATGCAACTTCATGGTTTGACTTACAATTGGGGTTTTGTTAAAAGCCACAATCTCTCCTTTACCTGTTTTAATATCGATTTCGACATCATGTTTTTCAAAAGAGATTTTCAAAGTGCCTTTTTTTACATTATGACGTCTGAATTTATCATCAATACCTAACTTTTTGCCCAATTCTTCGGCATATCTTTCATTGATTTTATCTTCAGATGGCAATTGCACTTGAATAACTTTGGTTTCAACCGTATATTTTTCAGGATGCCAATATTCTCTATGGTTCATTAATATTCCCGAAAATGCGAAAGATAGTATGAGTCCGATATAAAAATATCCCAAATCACGGTGAAGGTTTCTTGCTTTTAATTGTTTTATCATAGTTTTAAAATTTGTATTTTAATGAAGTTATTATTTGTCGTGGAGCAATAGGATTTACACTATAATTTTCATGAACGGTATAATTAAGTTCATTTGTAATATTTGATAATTTAAATAAGATAGAAAATTGTTGCCAGTTATACCCCATAGAAAAGTCTACAGTTGTGTAACCGTTTAAAGGAATTATTCTGTCGGTTTGTCCATTAGGAAGTGTTTGTCCGTTTGTATTATTGAATCCTCCAAGTCTATTGCCAATATAATTACCAATAGTTCCTAAAGATAATCCTTTTAAATAGCCAGATGCAATGGTGTAAAATGCGCTTAAATTTGCTGTACTTTCAGGTGTTCTTACCAAGCGATCCCCTTCAATAAAACTTCCTTTTGCACCAGTAGTTTTAGTATATTCCATATTATTAAAACTATAACCCGCCATGATATCTAGACCTTCCATCGGTTTTGCCACAATATCAATTTCAAACCCTTTGCTTGTTGTTTCTCCGCTCAAAGTTCTTACGTTAGTATCGGTATTAGTTGTTCCATCTGCTTTAAATTCGGCAGTTTGAGACAAATTGCTATTTACAATTTGGTATAATGTCACATTAGTACTGAATAATCCTTTCATGAACTCTTTTTTGACACCTATTTCGTATTGGTCAATAATGGATGGTTCTAATGCCTCATTAAAAATAGTTACACCTGTATTAGGAGTAAAAGAATTTGCATAACTAGTAAATAAGGAAACTGTTTTTATAGGTTGATAAACCAAGCCCACTTTTGGAGAAAACGCATAATCATTCCTTATGGTTTCTTCTTTGATTGTATTATCAACTAAATTATAGGTTACCGGTTTTGTTTCTTGTAATGTCCAGCGCAAACCAGCTAGTACTTTAAATTTTTCGGTAAGAGAAATTAAATCTTGAGCATAAAAACCATATCGATTGGTGGTAGTTTTTACAATTCGGGTGTTTGTAGCTACTGGAATATTTGTTTTTTGTACAAATTTGTCAAAATCAAAAATATTGATTGTATCATAAATATTGTTCGGATACAATAAATTCCCGTTTTGGTCTCTTTCTTGAAAAGCATAGGTAAATGTTTCTGCAAAAGCATTTTCATTGTCAATGCCAGTAACAAGTTGGTGTTTTAATTTTCCAGTTGTAAAATTACCTGTTAGATTTATTTGTTGGCTCAATATTCTTTCTAGTGCATTATTTTTTCCTAAAGGTCTGTTCCAATCTCCATTTGCGGAAGGTAAAATTCTTTCGGTACCTTCGGATGCTCGGCTGTAGTTTTGTAATGAAGTATTAAAATTTAATTTCCAATTGTTATTAAATTCATGAGTCAATAAAGCAGAAACCGTTGTTTGTTTTGTCAATCCGTTTGACCATCTTGCACCTAAATAACTGTTTCTAGGAACATTTGCAACTTCACGGAAAATTGAACCTGTTCCAAAATCGGGTGTCCAATTGTCGTTAAGATAATCACCCTGTAATGTAATTTCAGTTTTATTACTAAGTTTAAATAAAAAGGATGGATTAATATAAAAACGTTCTTTTTTTACTACATCTCTAAAACTCTCAGAATTTTCATAAGTACCAATAAATCTATAAGCAATGATAGTATTTAAGGGTCCATAAATATCTATGGATGGTTTGTAAAAATTATAACTTCCTGTTTGCATAGATACAGAGCCACCTTTTTGAAATTGAGGCACTTTAGTAACCAAATTTAATATTCCGCCAGGGCTAACATTACCAAGTAATAATGCCGCACTTCCTTTTAAGATCTCCACTTTTTCTAACGAAGCAACTTCAGGCATTGATCCTCCATTAGCACGGAAACCATTTTTAAATATATTGTTGGAGCTCATATCATAGCCTCTCGACCAGAAAGATTCTTGTGCGCCACCACGTGCGGATCCTACATATAAGCCGTTTGCATTTTTTATCACATCACTTAAGCGGATGCTTTGCTGTTGTTCAATTGTGGTATTTCCTATAATCTGTAAACTTTGTGGTAAATCCATTGGTTTTATACCACCTCTAACAACTGAAGATGTATTTTTATTTGGATTGTGGTTTACAATTACTTCCTGCAGTATTTCTCCTTTTTTATTTTTTACAGTATCAAATGACGAATAATTTTCTTCACTGTTAAGCCGATTGTATCGCTTGTTTAAAGATTGAGAATAAGAGTGTGAATAAAATAAAAATACAATAAATGGTAAAAAAATATATTTGATCATATTTATTTAGATTAATTAAAAATAGTGATGCAAATATAAAGCGCGCTTCTGAAATAAAAAATATTATTTAGAATTAATTTAAATAATAATATTATTATTTTTTCTAAACTATTTAAATTGAATGTATTACCCTAAAAAAAGCATTCATTTACTTAAAATGAATGCTTTTAGTGAATTAATAACCTGTATTTTACTAGTAGTTGTGCTCTTTTTTATAGTCGTTGATGTCTTTTTTTATGTCATCAACACTATTTTGAACCCTCATTTTAAATGCATCCCAATTTTCTCTACTTGATTCGGTATAGTTTTCAAGATCTTTTTTTAGTTCATTGTTTTTAGCTTCAAGTTGGTCAATTTTTGCTTGAAACTTTTTTTGATTTACCGCTGTTTCCGTTTTGAGTTTTACTTTAAATTCAGCAATTCGTTGCTCATTTTCGGCAATCATTTCATTGGTTTGCATTTTTAATTTGGCATAATCAGATACAGAATCCATTTTTGCTTCATTAAGATCTTGTTCAGCTTCTAGTTGGTCTTGTTGAGCATCAACTACATCTTCTTTAGCGTCTTCAACTTTTTCGGTAGAAGATTTACAACTTGATAATGTTATCCCTGCAAAGAGGCAAGTTCCTACAAATAATACGATTGATTTTTTCATCTTAATATGTGTTTGTTAATTAATTTGGTAAACTAGCATTTTTTCTAGTTTTTTTACTACAAATCAAAGTTGATGAAATTAGCATCATATTCTATTACAAAACTTTTTTTTAAAGTTGTAATATTACCATTTAGATAAAAGAAATGATTTAAAAATGAAATCCATAAAAAAGCCCAATCATACAATTGGGCTTAGAATTTAATGTTTCTCTTTTGAACAAAGTCCTACTATATCATGAAAAACATCATGAATTTCAATCAATGACTTCGTTATTGTAGCATCATCAGCCTTTTTTGAAGCAATCAATTCATGCAATGTTTTAGTTTTTGTTTGCAATTGTATTGCAGCAGCTTTTATTGCAGCCGTTTTAAATTCTTTTGGTGTTTCAGATTTTACCACTAATTCAGCTTTCTGTGCCAATTCTTCAGATCGGGTTTTAATAGGTTCTAAATTACCTTCTTCTGAAGGGTGAAAGGTTTGAGATATAACTTCGTGAAAATCTTTTATAGCAGGCCATTTTTCAAAAGTTGATTGAGCCGAAATGCTATTGGCCACAAAGAATAAAGCAAAAATGAATAAGGTTTTTAAGTGTTTCATGATTTATTAATTTGGTTTTAAACTTAGTTTTTAAGTAACAAATATATGCTTTTTATTTTCACACATTAAAGCAATCTCGTTCTTCTGCTTCAAGTTTATAATTTAAAACCAATCCTGATTCCTCCCCATTTGTGCATTTTACTAGTTCTAAATTCTTTGGTAATTTCTGATCTCGAATATTCTAAGTAAACCGCTTTGTATTGCATAATGATACCAAAATTGTGTTGTAGTGTGAATCTATTTACATCATTATCGGTAATTGTATAAGGACTTTTTCGGTTGAATAATCCGCCTTGTAAACTGGCATCGTAACCAATGGCTGCAACCAAACTCTGAAAATAGCCATACATTTGAAATTTATTTTTATTTTTTAAAGATTCAAATGAGGCATTAATTTTTCCAAATGTGGTTGTCATTCCTGCAGCTAGGTTTGTATTTACAGTTCCTAACCTGAGTTTCCCGTTGGCATTTATCGCTAATAAATCATAATAACCGAACAACTGTTTCTCATATGACAGTTCATAGTTCAATAGCAAATCATTTTTGATTTGGTTTTGCAAACCTTTTGGGGTTTCATCACCAATCCATTCGTGAATTCTGGTTTGCATTTCATTACCAAAAGCACCAGGACCAATAATACCTACGCTCAAACTAGAAATGAATTTGGATTTTTGTATTGTATCCGTTGAAATTAAAAATGATTTTGACATTATTGCTGCTGCAAAAGGTCGGTCACCGTATAAAATGTTGTCAGATGAAATGCTGGTGGGCGTGTAACCCATGTGTTCAATAGACAATCCAAACTTTTCTTCATTGTTTTTTGGTCGTAAAAACAAATGATTAACAGGATTTTTTCTAAAAAATGGACTTACCAATTCAAAATTGTACCCTTGGGTATAGTAATAATCGGTTGCCGTAAAGTAATCATTATCGTAAAGAAACCGAAAGCTATTATCAGTCTTTATTCCTCTAAAAGAAGTAGTATTATCGATCCTTTGTCCAACAATTGCTACTGGAAATAGTATGAAACTGATCAGTATTGGTATAATTTTTTTTGTCATGTTTTTATTTACGAAAAAAAGAATTTTTAGATTTTGTTAAACTACAGTTCATCCTTTCTTTTTGACACTTCGGTCATTAAGAATTTTTAAATCAAGACAATGAGTAGATATTTGCTTCATCAAAAAACAAATAGTATGAAACCAATTTTTACGCTTTTTTTTCTAGTTTTTTCATTAGTATCATTTTCTCAAAAAACTATTTCAGGAAAGGTAACTGATGAGAAAGGCATTCCTGTTGAAGGTGCCAATATTTTTCTGGAAGGCACTTACGATGGCGACTCAACAGATACAAATGGAGATTTTTCTTTTTCAACCAATGAAAAAGGTTCGTTGGTTTTAAAAATCACTTTTTTAAACTCCGAAACCTACTCCGAAACAATTGATCCCGAAACATTTAAAAATAAAGTTTTTAAGTTAAAAGAAAGTGTAAATAGTTTAGATGCAGTCGTCATAAACGCAGGAACTTTTGAAGCAGGAGACAAAGCCAGAGTTTCCGTTCTTAAACCACTTGATATTGTTACCACAGCTGGTTCCGCTGGTGATATAGTGGCTGCTTTGCAAACGCTACCAGGAACACAAACGGTAGGCGAAAGCGGAAGATTGTTTGTTCGCGGTGGCGAAGCAGATGAAACCCAAACCTTTGTTGATGGTATTCGTGTGGCCCAACCTTATGGCGCTTCGGCCAATAATTTGCCTACTCGCGGAAGATTTTCTCCTTTTTTATTTAGCGGAATTTCGTTTTCTACAGGAGGTTATTCAGCAGAATATGGTGAAGCTTTATCAAGTATTTTGTTACTTAACACTCAGGATGAACCAGATCAAGAAAAAACAGAAGTTTCTCTGATGACAGTAGGTTTAGGTTTAGGAAATACTCAAAAATGGAAGAAAAGTTCCTTGAGCATTAATACTGCATTTATAGATTTAACTGCTTATCAAGCGGCTGTTCCTCAAGCGGTAGATTGGAACAAAGCATTTCAATCATTATCTGGAGAAGGAATTTACAGGTATCAGTTTAATGCGGGTTTGCTCAAAGTATACGCAGCTTTTGATGCTTCCAATTTTGATTTGAACCAAGACAATATAGATTCACAACAAAAAATACGCTTTGATTTAAAAAACAATAATTTTTATTTGAACTCCACTTACAAAGGTGCTTTTGGAAACGGATGGCAAATTACAACGGGATTGAGTTATGGTTATAGCGAAAATAAAATAGGAATAGATGCTGATAAAATCAACAACGGTGAACACGCTTCGCATTTGAAATTAAAGTTTAAAAACAATATTTCGGATAGAATAAAAATCACTTTTGGAACGGATTATTTTATTACAAAGTTTGATGAATCTTTTAAACAATTTCAAGGCAATACTTTTTCTAGTGGTTATAATGCCAATATTGCGGCGGTATTTACCGAAGCAGATATTTTCTTTTCAAAAAAACTCGCTTTAAAATTAGGAGTTAGGGCCTCAGACAATGATTTTTTAAAAGAAAGCAATATTTCCCCAAGAGCGTCATTAGCATACAAAACGGGTAAAAATTCTCAATTTTCAGTTGCGTATGGTGATTTTGTTCAGGCACCAAGACAGGAATATTTAAAATACTCTAATCAATTTGAAACTGAAAAAACGGCGCATTATATATTGAATTACCAATATAATAAATCGGGTCAGACTTTTAGAGCTGAGGCTTATTATAAAAAATACAATGATTTAGTAAAATTTGATACTTTGGGTGCACAGTTTGATTCTAATTTCAATAATAACGGAAATGGTTATGCAAAAGGTTTGGATTTGTTTTGGAGAGACAATAACAACATTAAAAATTTAGAATATTGGATTTCTTATTCTTATATAGATACTGAGAGAAATTATAGAAATTTCCCTAAACAAGTTACACCTAGTTTTGTTGCTGATCATACGCTTTCAGTAGTTACTAAATACTGGATCAGTGATTGGAAATCTCAAATAGGATTGACTCATAGTTTTGGTTCAGGAAGGCCTTATGACAATCCAAATGAATCACAATTTATGAATTCTAAAACTAAGGCCTATAATAATTTGAGTTTGAGTTGGGCTTATTTGTTGAGTCAGCAAAAGATTTTGTATTTCTCTATTTCTAATGTTTTAGGCACACAAAATATATTTGGTTATGAATATTCAAAAACGCCAGTTAACGGTGTTTATAATAGCAAACCGATTGTCCCTACTGCTGACAGGTTCTTTTTTGTAGGCTTCTTTTGGACGATTAGCAATGACAAAAATGACAATCAGTTGAAGAATCTTTAGATAAAAAAAGAGTTAGATTACAGTTCAGCATCGATTTTTTACAGTTCAGTAACTATAAATTTTAAAACACTTATAACAACAATAAATTTACATCAGAATTAAAAACAACAATAAATTAACAAACAAAAAAATTAGAAATCATGGTAAAAATTATCACAATTAGCGCACTATTCATTTGCAGTGTAATGTTAGGTCAAGGTAAATTTGAAGAAGGAATGGGAAAAGCATTTCAACTTTGGGGTGAAGGAAAAAATACAGAAGCTTCGGCAATGTTTGAAAGAATTGCTTCAGCAGAAAAAACAAGTTGGTTGCCCAATTATTATGTTGCGTTAGTAAATACTACAGCAGCTTTTGGCACAAAAGACAAAGAAAAAATCAATGCATTATTAACGAAAGCTCAGGAGGTTCTAGACATTGAGACAGTTAAAAATCCAAATAATGCGGAACTTTTAGTAATGCAAGCCATGATTCACACCGCTTGGATTGCTTATGATCCTATGACAAACGGACAAAAATTATCAGGCAAAGTGATGGAAATTTATGCTCAAGCAGAAGCAATTGCGCCACAAAATCCAAGAGTAGTTTTTGGTAAAGCTGAATTTGAAATTGGCGGAGCAAAATTTTGGGGAAAGGATACTAAACCAATGTGTGCTCAAATTGACAAAGCTATCGGACTTTTTGCTACTTTTAAACCAGAAACTTCTTTTTCTCCTAAATGGGGATTAGACAGGGCGCTTGAAGCACAAAAAAATTGTAAATAAATTATAAGCAAGAGTAATGAAAAACAGGTATATTAGAGAATTTCCAAGGGCACTTGTAATAGGATTAACAATCTTTTGTATCATAGTATTGATTCAATTTGTAAATGGCGAAAGTGTTCGTTTTGATGCTCGTTTGAAATCCAATTTTTTGTACACTTTACTTTATAGTTTTTCATTACATTTTGCCAATACATTTTTGTTCTGCGTTTTAGATAAGATTTTTATTATTGAAAGATTTTCAAAAAAGAGAATTATTATAGGCTTTCTTTCCTCTTTTGTGCTTTCATTATTTGTCATCTTTTTGCTGAGGCTTTTTGAAGATGTAGTAATAGAGCAGCAATCAATAATGACTTTTTTTAAAGAGGAAAAAGCTTCCAATTATATATTGTCTTCCATTTTTACATTTGTTGTTTTACTAATTGTTCATTTTATTTATTTGTACAAATGGTATCAGGAAAACAAACTCAAGGAACAAAAAATAATCGCAGGAACTGCTTCTGCAAAGTTTGAAAGTCTTAAAAACCAGATAGATCCTCATTTTCTTTTTAATAGTCTCAATGTTTTGAGTTCTTTGATAGAAGAAAATCCAGAAAATGCCCAGCGGTTTACCACTTCCTTGTCAAAGATTTATAGGTATGTCTTAGAACAAAAAGACAAAGAATTAGTATCAGTCGAGGAAGAATTGTTTTTTGCAAAAACGTACATGAACTTGTTGAAAATGCGTTTTGAAAACAGCCTTACTTATGAATTGCCCATTGATGCCATCAATCCAGAAGCAAAAGTGGTGCCGCTTTCATTACAATTGTTACTAGAAAATACGGTAAAGCACAATGTGGTAAGTGAGCAAAAACAATTGCATATCAAAATTTATATTGAACATAATTATTTGATTGTAGCAAATAATTTGCAGAAAAAAGAGGTTTTACAAGATAGAAAAGGTGTAGGGCTTCAAAATATTGTGAACCGTTACGGACTCATTTCAGAAAAAAAAGTTATAGTTGAACAAAATGAATCCTGTTTTAAAGTCAAAATTCCAATATTAACAAAACAAATAGCTTATATGGAAACTCAAAATATAATAAACGAAAACATGTCCTATGTTAGAGCAAAAGAACGTGTTGAAAAATTAAAAGGATTTTACGGGAATCTAATTTCCTACTGTTGTGTAATTCCTGTTTTAATATTCATCAATCTGTCAACAAGTTCAAAATTTCAGTGGTTTTGGTTCCCAATGTTAGGTTGGGGAATGGGACTTACATTTCATGCCTTTGATACTTTTGGATACGGAAAATCATGGGAAGAACGCAAAATCAATGAAATATTAAACAAAGAGAATGCTAATAAATGGAAATAGTTATGGAAACCAATCAAAATACTTCCAAAAAATACCTTTCGGTAAAAAAGCAAGTGCAAGAAATCAAAGCATTTTATGGTAATTTAGTATCGTATGTTACAGTGATTTTATTTTTATTGTTCATCAATCTAAAGTATACTCCTGATCATTTATGGTTTTTTTGGCCCATGTTAGGCTGGGGAATCGGCTTGTTGTTTCACGGAATGAAAGCGTTTAATTTTGTACCAATGTTAGGGCAAGAATGGGAACAGAAAAAGATCAAAGAATTCATGGAACAAGAAAAAAACAATAATTTTAAGTAATCATACTATGGAAACAAACTCAAACGAAGAAATAAGATACCAAGAAGCATTAAAAAGGGTCAAAAAAATCAAAGGATTTTACACCCACTTAATTGTATATCTTGTAATCAATTTGATGATTGTAATTGTGAATATTCAAGATTTGAATCCAGGCGAAAGTTATTTTAAGAAAGAGAATTTTCTTACCGCATTTTTTTGGGGAATTGGACTTTTAGCTCATGCATTATCTACTTTTGTACCTACTTTAATTTTAGGTAGCAATTGGGAAGAAAAAAAGATCCAGCAATTAATGAAAAAAGAAAAAAACAATAAATGGGAGTAATAAATAAGTTTTAAATCTTAATAATAAATCATAATTATGAAGCAAATTTTTATTTTTCTACTTATAATTCATGTAATTGCTGCAACTATAAGTTTAATATCAGGAACGATACAAATGTTTAGGCAAAAAGGCGATGTTTTGCATAAAAATATAGGTAAGTATTTCTTTTTTGGAATGTTATTTACAGGGATTTCTGGAATTTTGATGTCGCTAATTCATTTCAATCTTTTTTTATCAATTATTGGTATTTTTACTATTTATATGGTTGCAACAGGTCAGCGATTTCTGGCATTTAAAACTATTTATAAAGTTCTTCATGCTGGAAAAATAGACTGGATTATCAGTATAATAATGCTAATGTTTAGCTTTGGGTTTATTGTTTATGGATTAGTTCTTTTGATAAACTCAAATAGCTTTGGATCTGTTTTAATTGTTTTTGGTAGTATAAGTATATTAATGGTTTTACAAGACTTTAGGATTTATAGAGGAAATAGTAGAGTAAAAAACTTTTGGTTATTAGTTCATTTTCAAAGAATGATAGGTGCCTATATTGCAGCCATAACAGCTTTTATAGTTGTTAATAATACGTATTTACCAGGCATTATAGCTTGGTTATTGCCATCGGTAATAATAGTACCTTTTATAATAATATGGTCAAAAAAATATAAGATAATTAAAAACTATGACCTAAAAACCAATACCCAAAAATCTAAGAATGACAACAATAATAATTGAAGACGAAAAGCCAGCAGCCAGATTGTTACTTAGAAAACTTGAAAAACTAAATATAAATGTTTCTGTAATGTTGCATTCGGTTGAAGAAGCAATCAATTGGTTTCAAAAAAATGAACATCCAGATTTGATTTTTCTCGATATTCAGCTTTCCGATGGTTTATCATTCGAAATTTTCGAAAAAGTAAATATAAAAAGTGCCATCATTTTTACGACGGCGTATGATGAATATGCATTAAAGGCATTTAAACTGAACTCTATTGACTATCTTTTGAAACCCATTGATGAAGAGGAGTTAGAACTGGCAGTTTCAAAATTTAAAAACAGTTTGCCAAAAGTAGCAACCAGTTTACAACTGGATTTTGAGCAAATAAAAAAAATGCTTCAAAACCCATTCGAAAAAAGTTTTAAGACTCGATTTACGGTCAAAATTGGTCAACATTTAAAAGTATTAACCACAAATGAAATTGAATGTTTTTTTAGTGAGAACAAAGGAACTTACATTCATACCGTTGACAATAGAAATTATTTAATAGAAAACACATTAGAAGTTTTAGAACAAGAACTCGATCCTAAAAACTTTTTTAGAGTCAGCCGCAAGTTTATAATTCCCTTACAATCTATAAAAGAAATAGTTTTGTATTCTAACTCGCGACTCAAGGTTATTTTACCAACTTATAAAGAGGATGAAGTTATCGTTAGCAGAGAAAAAGTACAGGAATTTAAGACTTGGATTGGTTAAAAAATAAAATGGCTTCAAATAGAAGCCATTTTATTTTTATAAAAGTTAATCAAATAAGGATTTGATTTCTTTTTCAGTCTTGCCTAATTTTTTTTGCAATTTCCCCCACATTTCTTGCTCTTTACCCTCATCATAAAGCAAATCATCATCAGTCAAGTCTGCATATTTTTGCTTTAATTTCCCTTTGAATTCTTCCCAGTTTCCTTTAATCTCTTTTGAATTTGGCATAACATTTAATTTTTTAAATTTATAATCAACTTTATTCTGTAAAGTTCATTATTCAACTTAAAAAATGTTTTACACTATTTATTTTAAATGTTATAAGTTATTTAGTGTATTAATAATTTTCTTATCGTAATTAATACAAATAGCAATAATGTATATAAAATAAAAAATGGAATAATATATTCAATCAAATTCATGGGCAACATGACTGCGATAATAAGTAACTGAAAACCCAAGCCATATAAAGAAAGTAAAGACATGAACCAGTTAGGAAAAGTTTTTACTTTATAAGCTTCTTTATCCAGAAAGTGAATAATTTTATCGAAAGTTCCATAAACAATAGTATAAATTGTAAATAAAACATCAACTGATTTTTGGCTTTCGCCTGGCAAAGCTTTTGGTGATTTGTATTCAAAAACTTTACTCGTAGTATCGCCACCAACTGATTTATTTCGTAAAATAACGTAATAATAATTGTAAAGCGTACCCTGTAGCTGAATTCCTAAAAAAGCTAAGATTGTAAACCAAAATGTAGTTTTTGACACGTAGCAAATAGTCATAAAAAACATAAAATTCAAAATAATGTCAAAAACACTGTCTAGATACCTGCCAGTGTAGGAAGGCGTATTTTTTATTCTGGCCAATTCTCCGTCGGCAGCATCAATTATTGATTTTAGAATGATAAAAAAACCAGCGCCGTAGTAGTAACCTTGCAACATGCAGTAAATGGCAGTTAATCCTGAAATGCCAAAAAGCAATGTTACATGAATAGGTGTGAAACGGGTATCTTTTAACTGTTGCGCAAAAACTTTTGCAAAGGGACGACCGTAGTCGGAAAAATCAAGAAATTTATCTTGAGCGGAAAGTTTAGACATTATATGTAAAAACAAAAATAAATGACAATATAGTCGGGTTACAAAAGTAGTTAAATTTACATTATGATAACTTTAATTTAATTTTTTTTATAAGTAATAAAATTGAAGAGTCATCATTTTTTCTTTATCATAAACAGAAGTTTACATTTTGTTAAAAAAAAACACAAATTAAAAATGCTTTTGTAATTTTACCAATATCAAATTTATACAAATGGTCAATCCAAGTTTTAAAATAATTCAAGCACTTCGCAAAACTGCTTTGCAACTCGAAAATGGAAACCGCTACGAATGGGGACACATGGGCAGCTGTAATTGTGGTAATCTAGCGCAAACAATTACTTCATTTTCAAGAGCCGAAATCCAAAAATATGCACTAGAAAAAAGAGGTGATTGGTCTGAACAATTGATAGATTATTGTCCTACTAGTGGTTATCCTATGGATTTGATTATTAGTAAAATGATTGAGTTTGGTTTTACACGTCAGGATTTACGCCATTTAGAATGGTTGTCAGACGATATTGTATTATCAAGAACAGGAAAACCTTTCTTAAACAGAAACCTAAAATCAGATACGATATTGTATTTAAAATCTTGGGCTGATTTACTAGAGGATCAATTAATTGATAGCATTGAATTACCCCTTTTTGAAGATAGTATTCCAAATCTAGTTACTGTATAGATTTTTGATTTGTTTCTAAATACAAATAGAATTGAACTCCAAAAAAGAGCGACGCAATTATTAAATGTAAAGGTTGAGAACCAAAAGGGAAATCCAAGTAATACATTGCCATTCCCGATAAAATTTCAATTACTACAAGTGCGATTACCCAATTAATTTTGTTATATCCTAATTGTAATTTTTTATTTCTTAAAAATAAAAATACATTGAGTGCTATTATTATTATTGAAAAAGAACGATGTACATAAAAATTCCACATTGGGTTTTCAAGTACTAAAAGCATTTTGTCGTATCCAAAAATTTTGACCTGATCGTCAACAAACTGTCTCACTTGTGTTCCTAAAATTATTTGGATTACAGATAAAATCAATGTTACAATAAGTACCTTTTTAAAAGTACCATCTTTTTTAAATGTTATGTTTTTGCCACTTACTTTTCTGATTACATATAATAGCACTGCTACAATAAGTAAAGCTACGAGCATGTGAAGCGTAATTCTTATTGGGTTGAGCACAGAATATACGACAGTAGCGCCTAACCAACCTTGAAAACCCATCATCAAGACGGATAACCAAGAAAGTAAGACAACTTTTTTGTTTGTTGACCAATATCCAAAAGAAAACACAGCCATAATCAATACAGCCAAACCAGCAAGTGCACCAATTAATCTGTTGATGTATTCTATCCAAGTTTTTACAGCGTGAAATTCAGCGTAATCATGTTTGGTAAATGGTTTCCATTGGCTTTGATCAAAGGTTGTTCCTGTTTTAAAATCAGCAGTTGCAACCAGTAGTTTTTCATCTACAATGATAACTTGACCTTTTTCAAATTCGTGATTAGGCGACCACAATAACTCTGAAACATTTGTTGGCGGAATGTAATAACCAAAACATTTTGGCCAGTCAGGACAGCCCATTCCTGAGCCTGTCATTCTAACTAATGCGCCTGCTACAATTACTAAATAAACGAGAATTAAAGTCGTTTTTGCTACTGTGATGAAATATTTTTTCATTTAAAAGCTTGAATTTATTATTGTTTTTTCAATCCTAATTTTGCAGCCTTTTGCATCATAAAACCATATGCGGCATCGTAATCATTTAAAATTTCGCCTTCAAGAATGGCTTCTTTAATGGCTTCTTTGAGCATTCCTATTTCACGTGAAGGCTTGAGATTAAATATTTCCATAATTTCTTCTCCCGAAATAGGAGGTTGAAAATTTCTAACATGATCACGTTCCTCGACTTCTACTATTTTTTTCCGAACGATTTCAAAATTTTGATGGTATTTTTTAAACTTATTCGGATTTTTAGTTGTAATGTCTGCTTCACAAAGTACCATCAAATTTTCTACATCTTCTCCCGCATCAAAAACCAATCTTCTCACAGCCGAATCTGTAACAATATCTTGTGACAAAACAATGGGGCGAGAACTCATCATGACCATCTTCTGAACAAATTTCATTTTATGGTTTAATGGCATGTGCAAACGCTCGAATATTTTTTTAGCCATTTTTCCGCCAAGAAATTCATGACCATGAAAAGTCCAACCTTGTTTTTTATTAAAACGTTTTGTTGGCGCTTTTCCTATATCGTGAAGCAAGGCTGACCATCTGAGCCAAACATCAGCTGTGTTTGGACAAATATTATCGAGAACTTCAAGCGTATGGTAAAAATTATTTTTGTGGGTGTGGCCTTCAATTTCCTCCACTTGGTTTAATGCTGTCAATTCTGGCAAAATGAGGTCTAAAATACCCGTTTTGTACAACAATAGAAAACCAACCGAAGGTTTGTCTGTCGCCAATATTTTATTCAGTTCTTCAACAATTCTTTCACCTGAAATGATTTTTATTCGTGCTGCATTTTTTGTAATTGATGCGATAGAATTTTGATCAATTTCAAAGTCCAATTGATTGGCAAACCGAATGGCTCTCATCATTCTTAAAGGATCGTCAGAATAGGTAATATCTGGATCCAAAGGTGTTTTGATAACTTTACTTTTTAAATCTTCTAAACCATTAAATGGATCTGAAAGTTGACCAAAATCATTTTTATTCAACGATAAAGCCAATGCATTTATGGTAAAGTCCCTTCTGTTTTGATCGTCTATAAGTGTTCCGTTTTCTACAACTGGATTTCGACTTTCAAAGTGATAACTTTCTTTTCTGGCACCTACAAATTCAATTTCAGTATCTTCATATCGCAACATGGCTGTACCATAAGTTTTAAAAACTTGAACTTTAGGCTTTTTTGGCAGCAATTCAGAAACTTTTAATGCAAGTTCAATACCACTGCCTACAGCAACAATATCAATGTCTTTTTTTGAATTTCTTTCTAAAATTAAATCCCTAACAAAACCGCCAATAACATAACTTTCTAGATTAAGTTCCTGGCTTGCGTTTGAAATGGTTTCAAAGATTTTATTATTTAGCGCTTCTTTGTAAGATGTTTTGATGGTCATTTTAAAAATGTTTGAAGTTTAAAGTCGTTAAACTAAAAACGAAATCATGCCTGCTATTTACGAATTATTTTAACCTGAGCATCATTTGTGAGCTTGATAATTGTAGATGGTTTTCGGGCAATTCTATCATGGTGTAAATTTACAACATAGTCCACACCTTTAATAATTTCAGGGCTAATTTCTTTAAAAGATTTGGGGGAAGGTTGCCCAGAAATATTAGCAGATGTTGAGACTAATGGCTTTTTCATTCGCTCCAATAATTTAAAACAAAATGGCTCTTTTACAATTCTTATTCCTAACGAATTATCAGGTGCAATAATATTGGGCGCTACATTACGCGGTTGGTCAAGGATTAACGTTGTAGGTTTTTCGGACAAGTCTAATAATTGCCAAGCTACTTCAGGAATATTTTTGAAAACATTGTACATCATTTTCTCGCCATTCATTAAACAAATCATACTTTGTGATTCTGCACGTTGTTTGAGTTTGTAAATTTTAGCAACTGCTTCAGGATTTGTAGCATCACAACCTATACCCCAAACTGTATCAGTGGGGTACAAAATAATGCCGCCTTCTTTTATAACTTCATAAGCGTTTAGAATTTCCTGATTCATAAAAGAGTTTTTATTTAAAATTTAAAACCGCAAAGTTATTGAATAAGTGTAGGAAAAACGAAAAATTAGAACCATTTAAAATTATAATTTTTTAAAACCTTAGAATTAATATATTTGCCTTCAAAATAGAGGAAATGAGATTAATACAGGTAACAGCAGCAAATGGATGGAGAGGGCATGAACAAAAAATTATTTATCTGTATGAGGCATTTAGAGATTATGGATACGTAGATGATCAATGGATTGTTTGCAGAAATGATTCAGAAATTTTTAAAGTAGCTACCGAAAAAGGCTTGCAAGTCATAGGCTTTGACTTTAAATCCGAGTACAATGTAAAGTTTGCCTTTCAATTTAAAAACTTATGCAATGACCTTAAAGCAGATATTGTTTTTATGCACAGTAGCAAAGCACATACATTAGGGGTTTTATCGTCTTTAATTTTTGGTTTAAAGGCACCTCTAATTTTATGTAGAACCATGATTGAAAGAGTGGATACTAATTTTTTAAGAACATGGAAATACAACTATAGTGGCATAAAAAATATCATATGTGTTTCTCAACCAGTAGTGGATATACTTAAATATGCTGTAAAAGACCACAGTAAATTAAGTATCGTTGGTAGTGTTACTGATGTTAATAAATTTTATAAAAAACAAAAAAACGGTTTCCTTCATAGGGAATTCAATATTCCTTCAGAATATAAAATCATTGGTAATATTGCTGCATTTACAGGATTCAAAGATCATAAAACGTGGGTAAATACCGTTAAAGAATTAGTAAAAAGAAATGTAAAAGCAAAATATATTCTTGTAGGTGAGGGACCGCTCGAACTCATTGTAAGGCAACAGGTTAATGAGCTTGGTTTAGAAAAAGAAATTATTTTTGCGGGTTTTAGAAAAGATATTCCAGAGCTTTTGCCTGAAATGGATTTATTTTTATTTACCTCTAATAATGAACCTACAGGAGGGGTTTTGTTAGAATCCTATGCCTGTAAGGTGCCCATTGTTGCAGCAAATGCTGGCGGTATACCCGAAGTAATTGTTGATAAAGTTACAGGATTATTAGCTGAAGTAGGCAATCCGGTAGATTTTGCAGACAAAGTAGAACAATTATTATTTAATATAGAATTGCAAGATAAATTCAAGAAAAATGGGTATCAGTTTTTATTAGATAATTTTACAAAAGAAGTTATTGCCAAAAAAATGTTTGATGCGTTAAATGAAGTTATAGTTAGGCAAAATATTAAAAAATAAATTATAAAATTTTGTTAGGAAGAATAAAATAATCTCCAATTGTAATATTCGTTTCTTTTGGAATATACTCATTTAACCCGTTATTAGGAAAAAAAGTCATTTCGCCAAATATTGTTTTTCCTTTTACAGAATATAAATCAACTCTGGCAAACGGAATATTTGCGGATAGTTTTATAGCAACTTCAATCATATCGTTAAGATTTGTAGGTTTTTCAACTTCACCCTCAAAAAAAACATTTTTTTGAGTACAAAAAGGTAATTTCTCCCAAGCAGAATTATAATAACATCTATAATTATTATTTCCTCTATCTAGGTCAATTTGTATAAACTTAATTTTTCCATCGAAACAGAAAAATTTATAATCATTTATAACATCTTTATCGTTTTCATTCAGTAAACGTTCTATTATAATTGTTCTGGGAATATCTTTATAAACCCATTCTCTACCTTTTTTATAAAAATTTATCTTTTGCCATTTCAAAAGTTTATTTTCTATCTCTTTATAATTTATCAAAGATTTATCTTTAACTATAATATTAAATCCGCTTCCGTGAACAACTTTGATAATAAATTGATTAGGTAATTTAGAATAATCAATTTCAGTTGGGGTATCATATTTTCCTAAAAGTTCATTTAAATATTTTTCTCCAACTTTTTCTTTTACAAAATCTCTAACTTTATACTTATCAGCAAGTTGAGTAAATAAATTATTTTTGTAATAAATTTTATACCATTGTATTTTTTCATTAAAACTAACCGGATTTTCAAGATTTAGTTTTTTATTTAGTTTATTTTCATATTGAATTTTTAAAAATTCTTTATCAGATAAGAATTTAAAGTTTTTTGCAATAGTTAAATATACTTGTCTAATAGTTTTCATTTTGTAAGTTTAATTTGTTCCGAAATAGCAAAATAATTTAAATGTTGTTACTTGATATTATAAATACCAATTGTTTTTTTTAAAATTTTACTTAACAAAACAGATTTTACATAAAGTTTATTTCTAAAACTTAAAAACCACCATTTTCTAAAAGGCAATAGCTGGGAATTTAATTTAACATTTATCTTTTCAGCAACTTTAAAATAGGAGCTAATTTCAGACCAGTTAATATTACCATACCCGTCAAATTCATTAACCTTGTTTTTTTGATGGATAACTGACATCCATAATCTTTTTCCTTTAATCTGGATAATTCGGTTTTCTTTTTTCCAAAGATTGTGGTCATTCGACCAAACTGTTTTTGGATAACTGTTCTTTTCAATAAGGCTTATAAAAGGATTAAAAATGTGCTCTTTTTTTCCCAACATAAATATTGGTTCAATTTGCAAAGTATAGCCACTAATCACATCTACAGCCATATAGTCTTGTGAGCGAAATTGTTTTTGAATTTCATCAATAAAATCGATATGTATGGAGTCATCATTGTCAATTCTGGAAGTTATTAAATAAGGATTTTTTGTTTCTTCACGAATGGTTTCTTTAACGCAATTTATAAACAAATCAATACCATCGATGAAAAAAATTTTTATATTAATATAATTTGCTGTTAAAGCATTAATTCTTGTTTTATATTCTTCTTTTGTAGTGCTATCAAAATACAGTAGCCAAGTAAAATTTTTATTTTTTTGAGACACTACTGATGGAAGACAAAAATTTTCGAATAAATTCATTCTATCTTGCATCCATTCGTCATTAAGCAATGTTTCATTATTTTTTGTTAATTCCCATTTTGGGTTTTTGAGATTAAAGCGTGTAATTAAATAATGATCGAACATAGTATGCATTTTAAATTTTGTTTCTATTTTTTGTATAAATTTTTCAATTCCCTATATCTAATATGCACACTGTAAGCATTTAAATAACAAATAATAACCCCTTTTTTACCATCCATAAATCCTAACCTAATTATAAACTGATACAAAAAAGTATAAATAGGATGAAAAAAACTTTTAATTAAAGAGGGTTTGTAACTTACTAAGAACTTTTCTTGAGCTTTTAAATTCCCATAAGTTTTCATCTTGTTTTTATAATTTTTATATTCATTATAAGAATAATGAATTAATTTATTTTTAAAAGTACCTATTTTTCCATTTACATCAAGTTTTTCATGAACAAGTCTTTTGTACGTATATCGAACTTTGTCTTTTTTAAAGAGTCTAAAAATTTTGTCAGTTTGCCAACCACTAAAATTTAAAATATGGTTTTTAAAATAAAATTTTCTATAAAACAAGTACGCACATATATCCTCGTCTTTGTTTATTGTTTCTAATATTTCATTTTTTAGTTCAGGAGTTAATCTTTCGTCAGCATCAATAAATAAAATCCAGTTATTTTTTGCTTGATCAATAGCAAAGTTTCTTTGAGAAGTAAAATTTACAAAAGTATTTTCAATGAAGCGTACGTTTTTAAAAGCAGTTGCAATTTCTTTTGTTCTATCTGTGCTAAAGGAGTCTATAACAACAACTTCATTAGCAAAATCTAAATCCAAAAGAAGTTCTTTCATGTGAACTTCTTCATTCAAAGTGATTATTAAGGCCGATAAATTACAACTTGCACTCAATTGCATTATAAATTAAATATTAAACAAATATAAATTATTTAGTATTTTTGTGATACTTCAGAGCAAAAAATATAAAATTTTTCTAAAAAAGTTTTTGATACTTTTGCCTTTAAGAATAATAAAATCATAAATAAAGTCTTAAAATTAGATATAAAAAAAGTAGCAAATGAAAGTGTCAGTAATTATAAGTACTTACAATGCAGAGGAATGGCTTGATAAAGTTTTATTTGGTTACATGGATCAAACCTATAAAGAATATGAAGTCATTGTTGCCGATGATGGTTCAAGGCCTGCAACAAAACAATTAATAGACGATTATAAAGAAAAATATAGTGTTCCGTTGCGACATATCTGGCACGAAGATTTAGGATACCGAAGACAGGAAATTTTGAATATTGCCATTCTTGAAGCTAATAATGAGTTTATAATAATGACCGATGGAGATTGTATTCCCAGAAAAGATTTTGTTGAAGTACATGTAAACAATGCACAAAAAGGAACCTTTTTATCTGGCGGCTACTGTAAACTAGGGATGGATCTCAGTAAAAAAATCACATTGAACGATATTAAAAACCAGAACTGCTTTAATATCAATTGGCTTAAAAAGCAGGAAAAACTATCCTTATCAAATCGTTTAAAAATCGGTTCTAATCCTTTAATAAGCAATGTATTGGATTTAATTTCCCCAACAACTCCCTCCTTTAATAATTGTAATTCTTCTGGTTTTAAAAAAGACATGATTGCAATTAACGGATATGATGAAAGAATGAAATATGGCGGTCCTGACAGAGAATTTGGAGAACGGTTAGAAAATTATGGCATCAAGGGAAAACAAATAAGGCACAAAGCGATTTGTTTGCATCTTGATCATAGCCGCAGTTATAAAACACCAGAATCGCTAAAAACAAATTTAGAGATAAGAAAAGAAGTTAAGGATAAAAAGATAGTTTGGACACCTTATGGAATAATTAAATCAAGCAATTTATGAGAATTTTAGTTACAGGCGCAGCAGGATTTATAGCTTCTCATTTGTGTGAAAAATTGAATAAAGAAGGTCATGATGTAACAGGGATTGATAATTTTAACGATTATTATGATGTTAATTTAAAGCTGATAAACGAGAATGACCTTGCCCAAAAAAAAATTACAATACACCATAAGGACTTAAACGATAATTTGGCTTCCGTTTTTCAAGAGCATTTCGATTATATTTATCATTTAGCGGCACAGCCAGGAATATCTTCCACAACAAGTTTAGAGCAATATGTAATAAACAATGTTTATGCAACTCAAAATCTGATTGATGCTGTATTAAAATACAACCCAGATTTAAGATCTTTCATCAATATCTCAACTTCTTCTGTATATGGTAAAGTGGCTGATGTTGGTGAAAATGTAACTCCAACACCAGTGTCATTCTATGGAATTACTAAATGGGCTTCAGAACAATTGGTTTTAGCCATGCAAAGAGAGAAAAAAATCAATGCCTGTTCTGTAAGGCTATATTCTGTTTATGGACCCAGAGAACGACCTGAAAAACTGTATACTAAATTAATTGAAAACCTATATTATAATAAACCATTTCCGTTGTTTGAAGGCAGTATACATCATGAAAGAAGTTTTACTTATGTAAACGATATAGTTGATGGTCTTTTTGCAATAATCGGAAAAGAAAATGAGGTTAATGGCGAAATTATAAATTTGGGTACAGATGAGGTTAACACGACGCAAGAAGGTATTAATATGGTACAAGAAATAATGAACAAAAAGTTATTAATCGATCACAAACCACCACGAAAAGGAGATCAAGAAAAAACAGCAGCCGTAATAAGCAAAGCAAAACAATTATTAAACTACAGTCCAAAAGTCACTTTAAAACAAGGATTACAGGAACAGGTTAATTGGTATTTAAAAAATTTTGCTAAATAGCATTGTTCAAAAATTGGTTTAATTTTGCTAAAAATAAACTAGGATGCAATTTTAAGTACAATTTTAATGCTTGTTTTTTAAATTTTTTTGCGTGTTTTCCATTATAAATCTCAGGGAAATAATCATTCAAATGAACGGCGTCGTGATTTTGCATATCGTTTTTTAAACTCCAAGATGATTTGTTTATCCATGGTGAAAAAATGGTAAAAGTTTTTATATTTAAAGCTTTTGCCATATTTACGGCTCCGCCTTCGTTGCCGATTAAAGCTTTGCACTGGGAAAGTACCGCTAAAAAATCACGCAAATTTTTACTATAAAAATCCAATACAATTTTAGTCTTAGTTTCATCTTTGCACAAATTATATATGGCTAACGCTTCTTTTTCCTGATGAGGCATAAAATTAAAAAGTAGCGCCACCTTGTTTTTTTTAGCAATTGTATCTAATATTACCGCCATGTAAGCTGGGGGTAAACTTTTATTAAGACCGCTACCTACAATGGCAATCATAATTTTGTTTAATGAAGGATCTATACTTTTTTGAATGCTATCTTTAGCATTTATGATTTCACTTTCAGAAAGATATATTTTCGGGAATAGATTTGTTATTTCTGATGATTTTAGTGTATGTGCCAATTGTAGTCTATGAAATACCGCAGCATTTTCTATATTTTTTTCTGGAACAATAGTTTTTGTATAAAGTAACGATGTGTACCATTTTCTAAAACCAATTCTTTTCTTTGCATCAGAAAAATAAGCAGGCAAAACACTTTCCCATTTCCCATAAGCATCAATTACTACATCATATTTATGACGCTTTAATTCTTTTCCTAATTTCCATAAATTTATTATTCCTTTATTTTTTTCTGGATCAAAAAAAATAATGGAATCGATATAAGGATTATGCTCAACTACTGCAAAAGTGTTGGGCTGAATCATATAATCAACAATCCAGTTGGGATTTTCACTTTTTAATGCTTTACAAATAACAGTACTGGTAAGAACATCACCAATCATCTTGTTTTGAATTACCAGTACTCTCATCTAAATATCGTTTTTGATAATTTTAAACTGCAACGTCATATTCTCTTAAAGCATCATTGAGCGATGTTTTTAAATCAGTTGATGGCTTGCGTTTACCAATAATTAATGCGCAAGGTACTTGAAATTCTCCAGCAGCAAACTTTTTAGTATAACTTCCAGGAATGACTACTGAGCGTGCAGGAACAATTCCTTTCATTTCAACTGGAGTATCACCTGTAACATCAATAATTTTTGTAGATGCGGTAAGACACACATTAGCACCAAGAACAGCTTCGGTTTCAACACGAACACCTTCTACAACGATACATCTTGAACCTATAAATGCGCCATCTTCAATAATAACTGGTGCGGCTTGTAAAGGTTCAAGAACCCCACCAATTCCTACACCACCAGAAAGATGTACGTTTTTGCCAATTTGAGCACAGCTTCCTACTGTAGCCCATGTGTCAACCATTGTACCTTCATCAACATAAGCACCAATGTTTACATAACTAGGCATTAAAATTACGCCTTTCGAAATATAAGCACCATGTCTTGCAACCGCATTAGGAACCACACGAATTCCTTTTTCGGCATAACCTCTCTTTAATGGAATTTTATCATGGTACTCAAAAATACCAGCTTCTAAAGTTTCCATTTTTTGAATAGGAAAATACATTACAACTGCTTTTTTTAACCATTCATTAACTTGCCATCCGCTATTTACGGGTTCAGCTACGCGCAAAGTTCCTGCGTCAAGTAAATCAACAACTTCACGAATTGCCTTTATTGTATTTTCTTCTTGTAGCAAAGCACGATTTTCCCATGCTTGCTCTATTGTTGCTTGTAATTCTTTCATTGTAAAATATTTTTTTTGGCAAATATAAAAATAATGATCCAACTAGTTTTTCTTTTTTTGGATGGGATGCTACATTTAATTATTTTAAAACAATTAGATCTTTTTGTGTTATAATGTTTGTTGAGGTATTTTGATTAATTTTGTATTCTAAATTATAAAAATGCCAAGAATTCTCGCTATTGATTACGGATTAAAACGCACTGGAATTGCGGTAACCGATGAAATGCAAATCATTGCTTCTGGATTAACAACGGTAGCTTCAGAAACGGCAATTGTTTTTTTGAAATCCTATTTTGACAAAGAAAAAGTAGAAAAGGTACTAATAGGAGAACCCAAGCAAATGAATGGATTACCATCAGAAAGTACTGAAATCATTGAAAAATTTGTCCTTAAATTTGTAAATTCTTTTCCAGACATGATACTAGAAAGGGTTGATGAACGTTTTACTTCTAAAATGGCATTTCAAACCATGATCGATAGTGGTATGAAAAAAAAACAGCGCCAGAATAAAGCGCTTGTTGATGAAATTTCGGCTACTATTATGCTTCAAGACTATCTTAATAGGAATCGGTTTTAATACTTTTATGTATTGTTGGTTTAGTATAAAATTGTAAAAATTTGTCAATTATTTAGAACTAACAAGTCAATGTGTATTTTTTCACTATTTTTGCCATCCGTAAAGGCTTTTTTAAGGCCAAAGGTTACACAATTTAATATATAAAATAATGATTTTACCTATTGTAGGTTATGGAGATCCTGTTTTGAGAAAAGTAGGCGAATCCATTACACCTGAATATCCTGAGTTAAAACAAACGATTGCTAACATGTATGAAACCATGTACAATGCCTATGGTGTTGGTCTAGCTGCTCCACAAGTGGGCTTGAGTATCCGTTTGTTTGTGATAGATACAACCCCCTTTGGCGAAGACGAAGATTTAGAAAAAGAGGAACAAGATGAATTAAAGGGTTTTAGAAAAACATTCATTAATCCTACCATGATAAGTGAAGAAGGAGAAGAATGGGGTTTTAATGAAGGTTGCTTGAGTATTCCAGAGGTTCGTGAAGATGTTTATCGCAACGAAAAAATCACTATTAAGTATTTTGATGAAGGTTTTAATGAAAAAACTGAAGTTTATGACGGTCTTATTGCAAGGGTTATTCAGCATGAATACGATCATATTGAAGGGATATTATTTACAGACAAAATATCTTCCCTTAAAAAACAATTGATCAAGAAAAAACTTCAAAACATCATGGAAGGCAAAGCCAGACCAGATTATAAAATGAAGTTCATAGCTAAAAAAGGAAGATAATTTAGAAATAAAAATACATTTGTTTACTTAAAAATAATTTTAAAAATGAATTTAGAAAAAATATTAGCCATTTCAGGAAAACCAGGTTTATACGCATTAAAAGTTCAAACCAGAACAGGCTTTGTGGCAGAATCATTTATTGACGGAAAAAAAATAACTGTAGGATTAAGAAGTAATGTGAGTTTGTTGTCTGAAATTTCAATGTATACAAATACTGAAGAAAAACCTTTAGCGGATGTAATGCGAAACATTGCTATCAAAGAAGATAATGGCCCTGCGCTTTCTCACAAAGAAGACAATACAAAATTGATTGCCTATTTTAAAGAAGTACTTCCGGATTATGATGAGGACAGGGTTTATCCATCAGATATCAAAAAAGTATTGAATTGGTACAACATGCTTCAAGCCAAAGGATTGGTTTCAAAAGAAGTTCCAGTAAAACAAGAAGAAACTACAAATACAACAGAAGAAGTATAGTCTTTATAACTTTTGAATTATAATTGATCCTGTCAAGAACATTTCCTGACAGGATTTGTTATTTTTACAAAAACAATAAACAAAGATTTATGAATGCTAAAGAAAAACAACTTCAAGCCTTTGAACGATTGTTGCTCATTATGGATGATTTGCGAGAAAAATGTCCTTGGGATCAAAAGCAAACATTACAGAGTTTACGCCATCTTACTATTGAAGAAACCTACGAATTAGGAGATGCGATTTTAGACAATAATTTAAATGAAGTTAAAAAAGAGCTTGGCGATTTATTATTACATATTGTTTTTTATGCAAAAATAGGAAGCGAAACAAACGATTTTGATATAGCAGATGTTTGTAATGAAATATGCGAAAAACTCATACACCGTCATCCACATATTTATAGCGATACTGTTGTAAAAGATGAAGAAGAGGTAAAGCAAAATTGGGAAAAGTTAAAACTCAAAGAAGGCAAGAAATCGGTTTTAGAAGGTGTGCCAAAAAGTTTACCAGCCTTAGTCAAAGCCAGTAGGATTCAAGAAAAAGTTAAAGGTGTAGGATTTGATTGGGAAGCATCGCACCAAGTTTGGGACAAAGTATTAGAAGAATTAGAAGAGTTTAAAGTAGAAGTTCTAGCGGGTGACCAAGATAAAATTGAAGCCGAATTTGGTGATGTTTTATTTTCAATGATCAATTACGCACGATTTTTAAATATCAATGCTGAAGATGCCTTAGAACGAACCAACAAAAAATTCATCAAACGATTTCAATATTTAGAAAGCAAAGCTGAGGAGCTAGGCAAACCATTAATGGACATGACACTTGCAGAAATGGATGTTTTTTGGAACGAAGCTAAGAAATTATAAATTATTATTACTTATATAAATGTTAGAAAGTAAAACCGAATTAAAACGCTCTTTAGGTTTAATTGATGCTACAAGCTTAGTAGCGGGTTCCATGATTGGATCAGGAATCTTTATTGTAACATCAGCCATGGCAAGGGATATTGGATCTGCTGCCTGGTTGCTTGTGATTTGGCTTGTTACTGGATTAATCACTGTGGCTTCGGCTTTAAGTTATGGTGAATTAGCAGGGATGATGCCTAACGCTGGAGGACAATTTGTTTACATTCAACGTGCCTATGGTAGGCTCGTTTCATTTCTCTACGGATGGACTGTGTTTACAGTCATACAAACGGGTGTTATTGCTGCTGTTGCGGTAACATTTGCTAATTATGCTGCTATTTTCTTTCCTATTTTAGATTTAGAATTATTCACTTATGGTAAAAGTTTTGTGTTTTCAAACAAGCAAGTTTTAGCCATATTATCAATCTTTTTATTGACTTACATCAATACTAAAGGCGTAAAAAGTGGAAAAATTGTACAATTGGTGCTTACTGCCGCAAAATTAATTGCGCTTTTTGCATTGATTATTTTAGGAATTTATGTGGGTTTACAAACTGATGTATTGTCTAATAATTTTGCCAATATGTGGGAAGCCAGTAAAACAGTTGTCAATAATGATGGTACAATAACAGTGACTAAATTAGCAGGAATGGCATTACTTGGAGCTGCCGGAGCTACAATTATTAATTCGCTTTTTTCTAGTGACGCATGGAATAATGTAACATTTATAGCTGCAGAAATTAAGGATCCCAAAAAAAATATACCACGAAGTTTGTTTTTGGGCACTTTGATAGTAACAGTAATTTATATTTTGGCAAACGTCGCTTATCTCGCTCTTTTGCCTATGCAAGGAACACCAGATGCTAACAATGTTATAGAAAACGGAATTATGTTTGCCAGCAATGATAGAGTAGGAGCGGCTGCTGCAAGTATGATTATGGGTAATGTGAGTGTTTTTGTAATGGCGGCATTGATTATGGTTTCTACTTTTGGATGTAATAGTGGTTTAATACTTTCTGGTGGAAGATTGTTTTATGCAATGGCTAATGATGGGTTGTTTTTTAAAGAAGCTACTGAACTCAATAAAAATCAAGTACCCGCAAAAGCACTTTGGGTACAATGTATTTGGGCAAGTGTGCTTTGTATATCCGGAAAATTCGGAGATTTATTGACTTATGCTACCTTTGCATCCTTACTTTTTTATATCCTAACTATTCTGGGTGTTTTTATTTTAAGAAAAAAAGAGCCAAATGCAGAGCGACCATACAAAGCCTTTGGGTATCCAATAATTCCTGCTTTATACATCATCGTGACATCAGCAATTTGTGTTACACTGCTTGTTTACTATACGGTTAATACTGTTTTAGGATTGATTATAGTATCGCTTGGTATACCTGTTTATTACTTTATAATGAATAAAAAAGAGAGGAATTAATATTTAAAATAGTTGAATTTTGATATAAAAAAACCTCGTAAATTTTACGAGGTTTGTTATTTATGGAAAATTTTATTCTTGCTTCAAATTTCTAAGTTGTTTTAATTTCTCTTTCCAAACACCTAAGCTTTCTTTATAGACTTCAATATTTTTCCTAACTTCGAGTACAATGGAATTTTCTTTTTTAGCATTTTTAGTATTTGTAAAAAACTGAATATTGTTCTCTAATTGAAAGATCTCATGTTGAACTTCTTCAATTTTACGCATTAAGAAGATCTTTTCATTGTCGAGTTTTCTGGTGTCATTAGATTCAGAAAGTTGATCAATTCTGCTTGAAAAACGAATCATATCGGTATCTTTCTTGCTCAAACTTAATTTTTCGAACAATGCATCAAGGATTTTATTGAATTTTCCGTCAATGTGTCTTCTAGGAAAAGGAACTTTTCCGAAACCTTTCCACGTTTCAATATGCGCCTTTATGGCATCAAGATCGGTTTTGTGTTCGCCTACAAGTTCAAAATCTTTTAAAACCTCGATGTAAGCTTTTTTCTTTTCAAAGGCTTCAACTTCTTCTTGATTTACTTCCGTTTTTTGAGCTTTTAATTTCTCAAAATAATGGTTGCAAGCGTCTTTAAATTCTTTCCAGATTTTATCAGAATACTTTCTAGGCACATGACCTATGGTTTTCCATTCTTCCTGAATTTGTTTCATTATGGGCGTTGTAGCAGCAAAGTCTTCACTCTCTTGGAGTGCAATTGCCTTAGCCACAAGAGCCATTTTTTTGTTAAGATTGTCTTGCTGGTCTTTTTTAATGTCTTTGTAAAAAGAATTTTTAAGGATATTAAAATTCCTAACAGCTGTTTTAAATGCAGTCCATGTTGCTTCATTAACATCTGCTGGCACTTTACCAGTTGCAAAAAAATCATTTCTTAAAGCTTCCACTTTTTCTACCTGATTTTGCCAAGAAGCATGAGCACCCATTTTTTGTTCAGCAAAAGCTTCAATTTGTGTAATAATATCTCTTTTCTTAACAAGGTTGTCATTTTCTGAAGCCCTTAAACCTTCAAATAAAAGCTCTCTCTTGTCATGCATTTGCTTTGTCAAAGCAGAAAATTTGTTCCAGATTTCATCACGATGTTCTTTTGAAACAGGGCCAATGTCTTCTTTCCAAATTTTATGTAAATCTTGTAATTCTCTAAATGCTTTACTCACATCTGTTTCATTAACAAGTTCTTCAACTCGGGCTACAATTTTTTGTTTTAATTCTAGATTGTGTTTAAAATCGATGTCGCGTGCCTCTCTATCAAGGTGTAAATAGTCATAAAAATTCTCTACATGAAAATGATAGTTGTTCCAGACATGGTTGTATTTGTCTTTAGGAATAGGACCAGCATTTTTCCAACGGTCTCTTAATTCGTTAAAATGTTTTAACGTATCTTTTATATTTTCTTGCGGATTGATGAGGTTTTTAAGTTCTTCAACGATTGCTAAGCGGGTTTCAAGATTTGATTTTAAATTGGTTTCTAAACTTTTAAAATGAATATTTCTTTTTTCTCTAAATTGAGAGTACAGTTGGTCAAACTTTGATTTTAATGGCAAATGATAATGAAATTCTTCTGTAGTTTCTGGATTTGTTGCAAAGAATTCGTCCTTTTTTTCTTCTATAAAATGATTGAATTGTGATAAAAATACAGTTTTTAAATGTTCAACATTATCTTTTACAGACATTACTTTTTCAACTTCTACTAATTTTTCAAGTTCTTGAACAAGTTCGTCCATTGATAATTTATCATAATCAAGGACTTGTGTTTCATGATGATTTATTAAAGTTTCATCTTCACTTTCTTCAGCATTGGTAGCAGTAATTGCATCGGTAGCCTCTCGATTGCTTGTTTCCTCAACAATAGTTTCGTTTGAAACAAGTTCATTCACATTTCCGCTCTCCTGATTGTCAAGCGGAGTTGTTTCTTGCAAAACATGTACTACATTTCCATCTGCTTCTTGCAGGTTATCATTCTTTTCTTCTAACATTTTGTAAATGTTTAAGGTTTATAATTTTCATCTTCATAATAAAGAACCCGAAAGGTAATAAAGAGGTATGAAAATTCAAAGTAAAACCGTTATTTATAGCGATTTTACCCATTAAACACTTTGCGAAATAATAAATATTGATGAGAAATTAAATTGGTAGGAAATGTCAAAATCATTTAGATAGAAAACCTAATAGTCTTATTTATTCCAGATCTGCCAAGCTTTCTCCGCTTGAAAATGTAACATTTCTAATCCATTTTTTATAACTGCTCCATTTTCTTTTGCTCTTTTAAGAAAAAGTGTTTCTTCGGGATTGTATATTAAATCGAAAGCTATATGTTGTGGTGTAAAATAATGGTATGGAATATCTGGACTGATTTCAACATTAGGATGGGTTCCTAAAGGAGTGCAATTGATGATAATGTGAGAATTTTTAAATATCTCTTCGTCTAAATTTTCATAATTAATGGTATCATTTACAGTTTTGCGAGATACAAAAGTAGCCGAAATACCTAATTTTTTTAAAGCATAAGCAACAGCTTTTGATGCGCCACCCGTTCCCAATATAAGTGCTTTTTTATGATGCGACTTAAGTAATGGTTCTAATGCTTTTTGAAAGCCATAACAATCAGTATTGTAGCCTTTAGTCTTGCCTTTTTTAGTAAAACGAATGGTATTTACAGCGCCAATTTTTTTAGCCTTTTTTGATAGTTTGTCCAGAAAAGGAATAACAGTTTCTTTATATGGGATGGTTACGTTTAATCCCTTAAGTTCAGGATTTTGCATTATAATATTATTGAATTCTATGACTTCTTGTATATCAAAATTTTGATAACTGTAATTTTCAAGATTTTCAACAGCAAATTTTTCCGAAAAATAGCCTTTTGAAAAAGAATAAGATATGTTTTTACCAACTAAACCAAATATTTTTTTATCTGACATTTCAATTGTGAGGAATTAAAAAACCACGAATTCATCTATTTTTCTGATTAAAGTTGAAAAATGAAAAATTTGTGGTTTAAAAAAATCAATCTATTTTTTGTATTTATTTATAGCGTTTTGAACCATTTTGCGAGACCAAACAACAGGAAACAAATCCTCTAATAAGGTATGATTATTAAAATTCAATCGCAAACCATTACTTAAATGAAATTTTGCTTTTTTATCCTCATGATTCATGAAATACAAACCTGCTAATCGGTATTCTACTTCAAATTCTTCTGGAAAATATTCCGCCGATTGCAGCAAAGTATGAATTGCAGTATCAAATTCACCCAAAAACTGCAAAATATCAACCCAAAACAACCAAGTATCTAATTGATAATCACCAAATTCTACTGCTTTTCTATAGCCAAATTCTGCTTCTTCAAAAAAACTTAATTCTTTGTTTATTGCAGCATATCGTTTCCAGTACAAACGGTTTTGATTGTCAATACCTAATGCTTTGTTGACATAAAACAGTGCTTTTTGAAAATTCTTAGACCGCACATAAAAGTCAGTTATAGCAATCCATCCTTTATCTAAAAGTGGATCTTCATGAACCGTTTTATTAAAAAACTTTAATGCTGTGGCTTTGTTTCCTAATCGCTCATGGCATTTACCTATTCGTAATAATGCATAAGAAGTAGGGTCATCAAGTTCTAAAGTTCTGGTGTAATTTTCAATAGCTTCAGTATATTCTTTGAGTCTTTCATGTGCTTTAGCTTTTTCCATAAAAGCACCTAAAAATTCATCATCAATTAAGGTTGCAAAATCAAAAGCGCGAATTGCTTCTTTATAATTTTTAAGACCATAATGCAAACGACCTATTTGATGCCAAGCGATTTCACTGTAAGGGTTTTTTTCGATATAAGAATTCAAATATTTTATTGCATCGGCATTTTGGTCAAGAAATTCATAGCAATAAACTACATTATACAATGCTGCTTGATCATCGGTATCTTCTTCAAGACATCTTGTAAAGTTTTCTTTAGCCAGTTCAAGATTGTCCATAAACAGGTATTCCATACCTATTAAATTGTATACATCAGCAAAATCATCCGTATATTTTAAAGCGGTCTTAAGGAATTCGATTGCTTTTTCGTGGTTGTCTCTTTTTGAATAAATATTAGCTTTTTGTATGTAGATTTCTTCATTATTTGGTTCGATAGCAAATAACTCGTTTAGCATTTTTTCTGCTATATCAAGTTTGTCATCATAGACCAACATTTCTACCTGAACCAGTTTTAGACCAGTTGATTTGGGATGTTGTTCTAATGCTAATTTTAAGGCTTTCTTCGCTAAAGATGCTTTACCCATATCGAGGTAATGAAGAATTATTTCTTCAAATTCCTCAGAATCAAAAAAGAGTACTTTGTTGGTTTTCAACATCGACTCAAATTTTGATAAGGATAAGTTGTAGTCTTCTTCTTCGTTGCTTAATTGCATAGTATTTGTTTAAAATTATCCTTATTAAAGTTAAGGATTTTATTTTTTTTAAGTGGATAATAATTAATTGTTGTGAACAATTTAATTAACAAAATTAGATAGCATTATAAACTTAATAATTGGCTATTTTCTTTTAGTATCGCTTGATGTATTTCATCCATAGCTTCTAAAATTATGTGGCAACCTTCAATTATTTCTTCTTCAGAAATTGTTAAGGGAGGGGTAATTCTAATAGCGCAGCCTTCAAACAATAACCAAAACAAAATCAATCCTTTGTCTAGGCATTTAAAAATTACTTGATTTGTAATTTCTGGCTTGCGAGTCATTGCTGCTAGCATTAATCCTTCACCTCTAACTTCCTCTATCAAAGGATGTACCAAAAGTTTTCTGAAGAGTTTTTCTTTGGCCAAAGCCTGAGGCATTAAGTCAGTTTCAGTAATTTCTTGCAACGTAGCGAGACAAGCTGCCGCAATGACAGGATGACCGCCAAAGGTGGTTATGTGTCCTAGTTTTGGGTTGTCGCTTAGTAAGTCCATCATTGTTGAAGATGCTGTAAAAGCCCCTACAGGCATACCGCCACCCATTCCTTTGCCCATTATTATTACGTCTGGAACAACATCATAATTTTGGAATCCAAATAATTTTCCGGTTCTACCAAATCCTGGTTGGATTTCGTCAAGAATCATAATAGCGCCCACTTCTGTACACCTTGCCCTAACTTTTTTGAGGAATTCATTGTGAGGTTGAATGAATCCTGCACCACCTTGTATGGTTTCTAGGATTATACCTGCTGTATTTGTAGTTATTTTTTGTAAATCTTCTTCGTTATTGAAAGTGATAAAATCTACATCTGGAATTAATGGACGGAATATTTGTTTGCGTTCTTCAAAACCCATAACACTCATTGCACCCATTGTATTACCATGATACGCATTATGACAAGAAATGAGTTGGCTTCTTCCTGTTACACGTCTTGCCAGTTTCAAAGCACCTTCGCAGGCTTCGGTACCAGAATTAACAAGATAAGTTTTGTCTAATGAAGCAGGCAAATGAGAAGCCAATAACTTGCAATAGGCAACGGCAGGATCTTGAGCATATTCACCATAAACCATTACATGTGAATATTTGTCCAATTGGTTTTTTATAGCATCATTCACTCTTTTATGTTGATGACCAAGAGAACAAGCGGAAACTCCAGCTACAAAATCCAAATATTTTTTGTTATTGGTATCATATATATAAGAACCAATAGCGTGCGAAACTTCCATTCCTAATGGGTAAGGAGAAGTTTGTGCCTGGTATTTAAGGAAATCTTCTTTCAATGTAATTGAATAATTTTAATAAAGTAATGTAACGTTGTATTAATCTCTAATGCTAAACTTTAGGTTTAGGAGCAGGATTTTTTTTGTCATATTCTTTTGTCTCTTTTCTCACTTTCATAGGTACGTTTTCTTTGGCATTTTCGACTTTGCTTTTCTTTGTAATTTTATCATTCAAATCTATTTCATCTTGTGGAAAAATAGCATCTTTTGTCAAAATCCGTTCTTCGCCACGCCATACAAATCCTCTTAATTTCCTTGCATTCTCTGGAAAGTCTTTTTCGGGATAAGTTTCACTTTCTACACTTTTAAACGAAGTTAAAGTTCTAATTTTATTGTCTTCAAAAGTCATATTGATACTGCTACTTTTCTTTTTTTCGATACCTATAAACTCCAGTTTATCATAGGCATAATATATGACTTCGGTATTTTTTATGATATCAACTTCATTTAGTTTATCATCAATAAATTTGCCATAAAGATTCAAACCTTTGACTTGATTGTATCCTTTTCCTAATGTATCTTTTGAAATTATAAACGCATTATTGAGCACTTTTAACGAATCTATTTTTTGGGTATTATTGTTGCCAATGAGATGAATGATATCTCCGGTCATTTGGTTTTCACCATTCCAAACCACTGGATTTCCTACTAATTGTGTCAGCGCAATTTTTGTGCTGGAATGTATAGAATCGCATTTGCCACTCATATCGATTTTAAAAAAACGTGCATTTTTAAAAGCCCTGATAATTCTATTTTCAGGCTTGCCGGTAACCATCAATATTTTTCCGTGGATATAAACAGAATCATTTTCGACCAAGTTAATGGCAACGGCATGTTTTGTTACAAACATTGAATCTTTTTGTTTGTATACTTCGGCATAATGCCCTTTTACAATTCCTTTGTTGACAGAATCAGTAATTTTTACATTATTAGTTGCCGATGCAAATTCAATTTTTCGGTCATAATACAAACTATCACCTTCAATGCGCCTGTCTTTGTTAATTATATAAGATTTTCTAAGAAAATGACCCACATTTTTTTTACTGTTGTAAAAACCTTTTTCGGTGTAAATAAAGTTGTCTTTTCCTGTAATTGTGGATGGACCAAAAAGATAGGCATGACCAGAATTGTTGTAATAGTCCAAATGATTGGACTTTATCACATATTTAGGATTTGTTACGGTAACGGCTGTTAAAAATTGGAACTTTTTTTGTGTTGCATAATACCTTCCAGATTTGCTTTTTAACGTATTTTCTTTATTGATAATTACACCAGGCGAGTTGTAATAAGCTTGCTGTTTGTTCCTATCAAAATTAATCGTATCAGTTGTTAAACTCATGTCTGGAGAGCGCAAAACAGGATTTCCGGTTGCATACGCCTGTTTTAAATTACCGTTATATTCCGCATAATTACTATTCAAATAAAGGGTGTCTCCTTGAACGATTTGCACATTGCCAAAAGCTTTTAAATAATTTTCTTTTTGAAAAAAGTAAGCTTTGTTACATGTTATTATGGCGCCATCATGATTGATACGAACATTACCAGACAAAAGTAACGCATCTGGAACTTCAGTCTGATTCACATCTGCAAATTCAGAGTTTTCTACATTGATTTGTTTTGACTTTTGAGCCAAAATAGCATTGGAACAAAAGAAAATAAGACCAATTATAAAACAAAAAAAGTACTTTTTCAATGTGTTTATTTTTTTGCCAAAATTAAGTAAAATGTAGGTAGCTTGTCTTTTATTAAGAAATATTTATTATGATTTTTAAAGAATAAAGCAGATATATCTGAGGAGTAATAATATTACAAAAATAAAATAAGTCAAAACCCTTTCATTACTGAAAGGGTTTTTTTATTACTTTGTGATTGTTTGTTTTCTGTCTGGTCCTACAGAAATAATTTTTATTGGAACTTCTACTTCTTTTTCTATAAATTGAATGTATTCTTTAAGTTCAATTGGCAATTGCTCATAAGTGGTCATTCCTGTCAAATCGGCTTTCCAACCTTTGAATTCTTTAAAAACAGGCACTACATTTTCTGGTTCAATGTTGTATGGCAAATGATTAATAGTAGCTCCTTTGTAATCGTAAGCGGTAGCTACTTTTAGTGTTGCAAATCCAGATAAAACATCACCTTTCATCATCATCAATTGTGTTACACCATTTACTTGAACGGCATATTTTAAAGCTACTAAATCAAGCCATCCACAACGGCGTTTTCTTCCAGTAACACTCCCAAATTCGTTTCCAACACTTGCCATTAAATCGCCAGCTTCTGTAAAATCTTCAGTAGGAAATGGACCACTGCCCACTCTAGTGGTATAGGCTTTAAAAATACCATATACTTCACCAATTTTATTAGGAGCAATTCCTAAACCTGTACAAGCTCCAGCTGCGGTAGTATTAGATGATGTTACGAAAGGATAAGTTCCAAAATCAACATCAAGTAATGAACCCTGAGCGCCTTCTGCCAAGATGCTTTTTCCCGCTTTCTGAGCTTGAAACAAATATTCTTCACTATCAATAAAAGGTAGTTTCTTTAATTCTTCTACAGCCTCAAAAAATTCTTTCTCTAATTCTGCTAGATTGTATTGAATGGCAACATCATAAAACTGAATCAATGCTTCATGCTTGTCTGCAAGTGCTCTGTATCGTTCTTTAAAATCTTCTAATTCTAAATCACCTATACGAAGTCCGTTTCTACCGGTTTTATCCATGTAAGTAGGTCCAATTCCCTTTAACGTAGAGCCAATTTTAGCTTTGCCCTTTGAAGCTTCAGACGCTGCATCAAGTAAACGGTGGGTTGGTAAAATTAAGTGTGCTTTTCTAGAAATGATCAACCTTGAATGAATATCTATATTGAACTTTGCTAGTCCTTCAATTTCTTTTTGAAAAACTACCGGATCAATTACAACACCGTTTCCTATAACATTAATAGAATTTTTATGAAAAATCCCTGAAGGTATAGTTCTTAAAACATGTTTGATTCCGTCAAATTCTAACGTATGTCCTGCGTTAGGGCCGCCTTGAAATCTAGCAATTATATCATATTTTGAAGTAAGAACGTCAACAATTTTACCTTTTCCTTCATCTCCCCATTGTAATCCTAATAATAAATCTACGGCCATTGTGTTGTTTTAATTTGTTTGTAGTTTGTTTTTTATTGTGTAGTTAGCAAATCTATAGTTTTTAATTAAATTTCTGTAACAGGTGTGTTTTTTTTGTTTCCATACAAGTACAGCGAATGGTTGGTAATTTCTATGTCAAAGATTTCTTCGATGGTCTTTTTTATGATTTGGATTCTAGGATCACAAAATTCTATTACTTCTCCTGTATCAGTCATGATAATATGATCATGTTGCTTGTCAAAATAGGATTTTTCATAATGTGCTTGATTTTGACCAAACTGATGTTTACGTACCAGAGCACAATCAAGTAGTAATTCAATGGTGTTGTAAAGTGTGGCGCGACTCACACGATAGTTTTTATTTTTCATCTTAATATATAGATTCTCAATATCAAAATGTTCTTCGCTATCATAAATTTCCTGAAGTATTGCATAACGTTCAGGCGTTTTACGATGTCCTTTGTTTTCAAGATATTTTGTAAAAACATTTTTTACAATATCTTGGTTCTTACTGTTATCAACGGATAGTAGTGTCATATTTTACAAAGATAATTTTTTTGTTTAAGCTTTAAAAGTTTAAAGTTTAAAAGTTATAAACGACAAACTTTTATTAAAGGTTGTTTTCATTCAATTTAATTATAAACTCTTGTTACTTTATCAATGCCATCTATTTTACGGATATTTTCAGTAAGTCTTTTTAGTATTGTATTGTTTTGTACAATTACGGCAACTTGTCCTTTAAAAATCCCCGCTTCGCTACTCAATGAAATACTTTGAATATTAACATTCATATTACTAGAAATTACTTTTGTTAACTCATTAGTAAGTCCAAGACTATCCATTCCTGTGATATCAAGTATGGCTTTGAATTCTTGCTGTGAGGAGTCAATCCATTTTGCTTTAATGATTCGATATGCATAATTAGATTGTAGACTAATAGCATTGGGACAATCTTTTTTATGAACTTTTATACCTTCGCTTATTGTAACAAAACCAAAAACTTCATCACCAGGAATTGGGTTACAACAAGAAGATAATTTGTAATCGAGTTTGTCTTGTTCTAAACCAAACACAAGCATATCATAATTATTGCTTAATTCATCTTTATGAATTTGTTCGGGTTGGTGAGAAGGGGAGCGTTTTATTTTATTTTTGAAAAAATTCATGATAGAATTGCTCTTCAAAGCAGCGTATTCTTTGAGTTGAGTGTTTTCTATTGAGCCAAGTCCCACGCGGTAAAAGAGATCTAAACTGGTTTTTAATTTAAAAAATATAACCAGTTCATTAACTGTGGTTTCGTTTAGTGTTACTTTTAAATGGCGCAATTTGCGTGTGAGTAACTCTTTACCTTCCTCGGCTATTTTTTTAGTACTTTCATTTAGTACATTTTTTATTTTATTTTTGGCACGAGCTGTTGTTACATAATCAAGCCAGTGTGGTGTGGGTTTTTGATTGGGAGAAGTAATCACTTCAATTTGATCCCCACTTTTTAACTCGAAGTTGAGCGGTACTAATTTACCATTTACTCGGGTTCCTCTAGTATGAACGCCTACTGCAGAGTGAATGCTAAAGGCAAAATCGAGTGATGTTGCTCCTTTAGGTAATGATTTTATTTCTCCCTTTGGCGTAAAGACAAAAATTTCTTTTGAATACAAATTCATTTTAAAATCTTCGACAAAGTCTACAGCATTTGTTTCTTGACTTTCTAGGGCTTCTTTGAGCAAGTTGAGCCATACATCAAGCCCACTTTCTTCATTTGTGCCTTGTTTGTATTTGTAATGTGCTGCATAACCTTTTTCGGCAATCTCATCCATTCTTTCGCTGCGAACTTGTACTTCAACCCAGCGGCCTTTTGGTCCCATGACTGTAATATGAAGCGCTTCATAGCCAGTAGATTTAGGTGATGATATCCAATCTCTCAATCGGCTTGGACTTGGGCGGTAATTGTCTGTTACAATTGAATAGATTTTCCAAGCAATAAATTTTTCATCATGAGGATCAGACTTGTAAACAATACGAAGTGCAAACTTGTCATACACTTCATCATAGCTTACATTTTGGGCTTTCATTTTGCGCCGAATTGAATAAATAGATTTTGGTCTGCCTTTTATTACATAATCAATATTTTCTAAATCTAAAGACTCTTTCAAAGCATCCGAAATATTTTTAATGTATTCGTCTTGTTCTTCTTTGGTTTCCTTTATTTTACTAACAATATCCTTGTAAACTTGTGGTTCGGTATATTTTAATCCTAAATCTTCAAGCTTGGTTTTTATGTTATAAAGCCCTAATCTGTGGGCGAGTGGTGCATAAATATATAATGTTTCAGAGGCAATTTTAGTTTGTTTGTACTCTACCATCGAGTCCATAGTTTGCATATTATGGAGGCGATCAGCAAGTTTAATAAGGATTACCCGAACATCATCGTTGAGTGTAAGTAACATTTTACGAAAATTTTCGGCTTGCATGGAGATATTGAGATCTTTTTGAACTTGCGAAATTTTTGTTAGTCCTTCAACGAGTTGGGCTACTTTTGGGTTGAACATTTTTTCAATGTCTTGTATTGTAATCTCAGTATCTTCAACAACATCATGCATTAATGCTGCAGCAATAGATGTTGCTCCAAGTCCAATCTCCGAAGCTACAATTTTTGCAACTGCAATGGGATGAAAAACATAAGCTTCGCCAGATTTGCGGCGCTGGTCTTTGTGAGCATCAACAGCAACGTCAAAAGCTTTGCGAATGAGCTTTTTATCATCTTCCGTTAATGTTTGGTAACTTATGCGTAATAATTCTTTATATTCTCTGGCAATGGCTTTGTTTTCCTGATCAATATCAATTTCTGTCATAGCATTTTCATTCATCATTTAAAGTTAAGACAAAGTATTGGATTGTGCAAGAACATTATAATTTCGAATAGAATCCTCTTTGCCTTTTGGCTTCAAAAATTAAAATAGCTGCAGCAACAGAAACATTCATCGAGTCAATTTCACCTTGCATGGGTATGATAATATTTTGCGTTGCCGCATCACGCCATTCTTGGGTTATTCCTGTAGCTTCGGTACCTACAACAAGCGCAGTAGGTTTTGTGTAATCTTGGGTGTGATAAAAATTTGAATTTTGTAATGTTGCACAGTAGAAATTGATTTTATTTTCTTTAAGAAAATTAATAATTTCCTGAGTTGTTCCAGTGGCTATATTATTAGTAAAAAGACAACCCACACTTGAACGTACCACGTTTGGGTTATATAAATCACTCTTAGGATTAGCAATGATCACAGCATCTAGTTTTGCTGCATCAGCAGTTCTTAGTAATGCGCCTATATTTCCAGGTTTTTCGGGCGCTTCTGCAACAAGTATCAAAGGGTTTTTAGTTAATTTTAAATCTTCTAATTTTAAAGACTTGCTTTTGGCAATAGCCAGAATACCTTCGGTAGTATCTCGGTAAGCCAGTTTTTGATATACTTCTTTAGATATTTCAATAAGTTCAATTGGATTATTGATTATTGTATTTACTTGGGATTGCGAGATTAATTCTGGTAAAAATAAAATGGTTTCTAGTTCATAACCACCTTTCATAGCAAGTGCTATTTCTCGTTGTCCTTCAATTAAAAAAGTACCTGATTGTTTTCTGGATTTTGATTTTTCTTGCAATAATAACAAGGATTTTACAAAGGGGTTTTGTATTGAAGTAATTTGTTTCAAGAGTAATGATGATAGGTTTGAGATACAAAGTTACAAAATCCCTCTCGCTTTGATCTCTAAATATTTATTGATTGAATCTAATGTGAGATTTTCGGGTTGGGTAAGTACAGAATATATGCCATATTTTTTTAGTTCAGTAACAATCAAACGTTTTTCGTAAGCTAATTTTTCAGCAATAACTTTGTCATAAACCTCTTGAATATTTTCTGCTTTTTTATTGATCAGTTTGTTGAGTTCTGTATTGTTAAAAAAGACCACTACGAGCAAATGGTTTTTTGCAATTCCTTTTAAATAAGGCAATTGTCTGTGCAAACCATCTAGTGTTTCAAAGTTGGTGTACAATAAAATTAAACTTCTCTGGTTGATATTTTTCTTGATATCAACATACAAACGGCTAAAATCGCTTTCAAAAAAGTCGGTTTTTATGTTGTAAAGGCTTTCCAGAATTTTTTGCATTTGTGAAGAACGCTTTTCTGCAACCACACGATTGTCTACTTTTTTTGAAAATGCAAACATTCCGGCTTTGTCTTGTTTTTTTAAAATTACATTAGATAAAACCAATGTAGCATTTATGGCATAATCTAACAAACTCAAACCGTCAAAAGGCATTTTCATAACACGACCTTTGTCAATTACCATATAAATAGATTGGGACTTTTCGTCTTGAAACTGATTGACCATCAACGCATTTTTCTTTGCAGTTGCCTTCCAATTTAAAGTTCTAATGTCATCACCTTGTATGTATTCTTTGATTTGTTCAAACTCCATAGAATGTCCAATTCGCCTTATTTTTTTTACACCATATTGAAATAAATTGTTAGAAAAAGCAATTAAATCATATTTTCTCAACTGGATATAAGAAGGATAAGTGGGCACCATGGCATCTTTATCAAAAGTAAACCGTCTGGAAATAAGCCTTAATGGCGACAAGACATAGACATTCAAACTCCCAAAAAAGTATTCACCTCTTTCGGTAGGTCTCAAATAATAATTAATTTCTTTTTCGGAAGAAGCTTTTATTTTCTTTTTTATTTCAAAATTACGCACCTGAAACTGAAACGGAATTTCATCAATAATTTTCACGGTTATGGGAAAAGTAAAATAATTTTTGATTTTTACATTAACAGGATTTTCATCGCCATTTGAAAATTTTTCGGGTGTTATTCTACTGGCTTCTATACCTAATTTAGCTTGAAACAAGATTAAAATGTCTAGCAATAAAAAAACCACCAACATCAATAACAAATACCAAGTCGCGCTGTACAAAAATGGAAATATAAAGGAGCATACAAAGAGTACTACAATGCCCAGGAGCATGTAGAATAAAAAATTGTTGAGGTATAGTTTTTTTATGAATGTCATTTTAACCAAAAAGTTATCTAGGAATTTCTACATTTTCCAGAATTTGTTTTATAATTTCAAGGCTTGTAATGCCTTCCATTTCACGTTCTGGTGTTACAATAACACGGTGTTGTAATACAGGAATTGCCGCTTCCTTAATATCTTCTGGAGTTACAAAATCACGACCACGAATTGCCGCAAAACCTTTTGCCGCATTTAAAATTGCAATTGATGCGCGTGGTGAAGCGCCCAGATACAAAAATGCATTTTCACGGGTATTGAGCACAATTTTCGCAATATATTCGAGTAAGTTTTGCTCTACAATAACCTGTTTCACCAAGTTTTGATAATGTTTTATTTCTTCAGCAGAAAGTATGGTTTTTATATTTTGTAATTTGCCTTGATTTTGTAACAAATGTTCTCGTTGAATAATTGTAATTTCTTCCTCTAATTTTGGGTAATCAATAGCAATTTTAAATAAAAAACGATCCAATTGTGCTTCAGGCAAACGGTAAGTTCCTTCCTGTTCTATAGGGTTTTGTGTTGCAATTACCAGAAATGGCGTATCGAGTATGTAGGTTGTGCCGTCAATCGTTATTTGGCGTTCTTCCATTACCTCAAAAAGAGCGGCTTGTGTTTTTGCAGGCGCACGATTGATTTCATCAATTAAAATCAAGTTTGAAAAAATAGGCCCTTTTTTGAACTCAAATTCAGATTTTTTTAGATCAAAAACCGAAGTTCCTAAAATATCTGATGGCATTAAATCTGGTGTGAATTGTATTCTTCCAAAACCAATATTTAGCGTCTTTGCTATTAGTTTTGCAGTAATTGTTTTAGCAACGCCAGGAACACCTTCTAATAAAACATGTCCATTTGATAAAATTGAAACTAACAATTGATCAATCATTTTGTGCTGACCCACAATTACAGAACCTAATTCTGACTTGATTGCTGCTATACTTTCTTGCAATTTTGATAAATCCAAACGGGATTCAAAGTTGATATTTTCATTAGGTATTTCGGGTGTATTTTCAAGATTGTTAAGCTCTTCCATATATTTTAAAATTGAATTTTAATAATTATTTTAACTGATAATTTTTTCTATTATGTTGTTGATTTCAATTAAATCACTTTCTACACTTGTAAAATTATTTTTACGGTGTTGCTGTATCAAATAAACTACTTTTTCTATATCAATATAATCTTTACCTGATTTTTGATGTAATTTTTTAATGAAATTATCATCTAAAATAGTGGTGTCAAGCAAGTATTCATTTCTAATTTTTTCTAAAAAGTAAATGATTTTTTTGTCAATTAAATTGCCATGATCGCCTTCTTGATAATAAAGGTTGCCTATGGTTTTTGCAAAATCAACGGTTGTATTGGTCAAAGATTTTATTATAGGAACTACACGTTGGCGTCTTTTTGCATTAAAAATCATGAAAATTAGCATTCCTATTAAAAACAAATACCAAGCCCATTTGAGTCCCGGCTGTGATAAAATGTAACGTAAAGGAGAGTTAGATATATCATTTCCTGTTTGGTTTTTTGTATACCAAATAATGTCTTTTTTAGGAAGATAGGACAATACTTTTTCAGCGTACTCGTGGTGATTTTTTTTAAGCAAATGAAAATTTGTAAACGCGGCAGGTTGCGTGTGCAAAATAAAGTTACCGTTTTTATAAGGAACTTTTATAAAATTTACTCGTGTTGAATCACCAGATTGATAGCCTAAAACTGTGGTTTTTAAAGTATCGATTTTAGAAAAATAATTATTGCCAATACCTTCAACCAAATTGTATTTTTGGTTCCCCAGTTTAGGATTGGCTACCCAGTTATAAATACTGTCACTATATTGATAATCAGCACTAGTTTTTGTTTTCAAACTATCCAACAATTCATCTGGAAAATTTTTCATACTTAAAAATACATCATTGCCATGGTCTGCAAAATAAAAAAGCTCTTTAACAGATTCCTTATCTAGTCCAGGAAACTCAGAAATACACAGGAATGTACCTTTTACCTTGTAATCTCTTACTAATGAGTCATAATCATACAGTGGTTCAAAATATTCATAAGGTGTAATACTTATTTTTTTAATCTTTTGGTTTTTGAATACGATAGGCAACTCTTTGTCTAAAACATAAAGACCTAAAGGAATTTTATCTTTTGTGTCATAAGTAGGAATCCAGTTTATGGGTTTAGGAGTATAAATATCAACAATAACAATGCCTGCGACAAGCAAGACCAAAAACAAAATATAAACACGTAGCGTTTTGTTCATTGTTAAATTGATTTTATGGTTTTTTCGAAAGCTTTTTTTGCTTTTTCGAATGTTTGGGTATCAATATCAAATTCTCCATACCAGATGTTGTTGTACAAATAAGACAAGTAGCCAAAATTTTCTCTTTGCGATTCATTTTTTATCTCATAAAAATAATCAGAATTGGTTTTTTCAACATCCCACTCAATGATTTCTTTTTGAGACAATTTTTTCAAAAGCCACAAATAATAATAACGAACAGCCAATCGTTGTTGGCCAGATTCAATGGTTTCTTTTATTAATTTTTCAAAATCTATTAACCGAATATTATTTTCGATATCGTCATAACGAATCATTTTTTTATCAGTATTTTTTCCGAAAATCCATTGTCCTTCTTTGTTCAAAATAATTTTCACAATAAGATAAACCACAAATACAATGATGATAAAAGCTATAAATTTTAATAAATAGCCTACGAAATTCACTGAGCTTTCTTTATTACTAAAATTAAATAGTCTAGAAAAAATTTCGGCTAACCATTGTTTAAACCTGTCCCAAGCATTTTTTTCTTTGAGTTTAACTTCATAAACAAATTCATCGGATTTGTATTTTTGTTTAAAATTGTTTTCGAAATGAAATCTTTTAACAGCGTTATTGTCGATAATAATTTTTTCGGGAGATACTAATTTGTTTTTTTTGGTTGAAACCAAAGTATCTTGTGCGCTTACGATGGCGCATAACATTAACATTAGTATTAATAATGCTTTATTCAAAATCGTTACCTATGTTGTTAATTTGGATTTCTGCAGAATGGTTTTCGTTAGTTTCTCTAAGACTGTAATAAATAAGACCTTGGTTAACAATCAAAAAATTATTAAAAAAGTAACTTAATAAAACTGATAATACCATTATAAACGCTACAAACACGGCCATAAACGAAAATCTATCGGCATTCATTGCTGCACCATCTTGAAAACTTTCACTGCTACTAAACATATACACTATACCTATTATATAAGGTATAAAGGTTATAAGTCCTTGAAGCATTTGTACTAAAAATGACATTAAAACTGTAGTGCCTACAATTGCCCAGAACTGTTGTTTTACAAGTCGAAACCCATTAGTTAGAGCCTCAAAAAAACCAGTTTTCTTTATTAAATATTCATGATAACTCAATGCTATCCATGACAAAAATGCGGGACCGATAATTAATAATAGCGGGATTCCTATAAGTACAAAACACAGTAAAATGAGTATCGAGAAGACGATTATCATTAGAGGAAGAATTATAAACACCAATCCTAAGAAAAAGACAAACATTCTTCCCGCATTTTGTTTTAAACTACTTATAATTTGACTTGTAGTAAAATCATTGCCGTTATTTTTTTCGGTTAATTCTAAATACAATATAGGATAAGTAATATTAATTAATGACAAAAGTGAAATGAGCAACACAAAAAGCACTAATAAACCTATAAATAAAACGAGATTTCTGTTTATAAAAGTGTCTAGATAATTGCTGTCTGGATTGTTTATGGATGAAAATACCGTTTCCATGTAAATTTTAGAAACAAAATAAATCAAAACAACTAGCACTAGTAAAAATGCACCGTTGATGATAAAATAATTTTTGAAATAATGTTTTCCAAAAGTTTTAAAAAACGCAATAGTATCCGAAAAATAATCGCCAAACGATCTTTTCTTAAAGAGTGTAAACATTATAAAGATTGAATTTTTTTGTTAACAATAAAAGGGAATATCAAAAAGTAAAATGAAATCAAAGATAAGGTTGATAGAATAATAAAAACATTAACCCAATTAGGCATTACTATAGAATATCTTGTAATAAAGCCTTCAAGAAAACCAGCAGCAATGGTAAATGGAGTGGTACTCAAAAATATTTTAAGTCCGTTTTTGAATCCAATTTTAAATGAATTTATTCTTGAAAATGTTTTCGGAAAAAGTATCGAAGCACCAAGTATGAATCCAGCTGCGGCTTCAATAACAATAGCAAAAATTTCCATTGCACCATGAATCCAAATGCCTTGAACGCTTTCCCATAAAACGCCTTGTTCGTAAAACATATATTGAAAAGTACCAAGCATGATACAATTTTGTAATAGCGCCATAAAAGTCCCTATTCCTGCAAAAATGCCATAAATAAAACATCTTGCGCCTACCATGAGGTTGTTCATGGTAATGCCTACAAAACTTCCCCAGTTACTACCAGATTTATAGACTGCTACAGCATTTCCTTCTTTGATATTTTGAAGCGTCATATTTACATATTCGTCACCCATAATTAACCGCACAAAGGTGTCGTCATGACTCGCAGATACAACTCCTATTCCTACCGCCATAAAAAACAGCACGAAAGAATAAAGTAAGTAGCGGCGGTATTGGTAAACAATAAGCGGTACTTCTATCGAGAAAAAATATATAATACGGTTGGTTTCTTGTCTTTTAGTCTTATAAATTTTTTGGTAAATTTGTGAGGCCAAATGATTTAAATACACTACAGTTTTGCTTTTAGGGTAGTAAGATTGTGCGTAAGACAAATCGTTGACCAAATGTATATACAAATTGGCCATTTCGTCAGGATTTTTTTTAGCTTTACCAAAAATAGCTTGCTCAAATTCAAGCCATTTTTCTTTATTTTGTTTTATGAACGCAATTTCTCTCATTTGATGCTAAAATATAAAATATGATGCAATTATCAATAAACACAACACAAAATGTTAATATAAATTTTACAGCAGCTTCAGTTGGAGAAAGAATCCTTGCTTTCTTGCTTGATGCATTGGTTCAAATTGCCTATTTGATAACTGTTTTTTGGTTGGTTTTTTCTGTTTTCGGTTTTGATGAAGTTACTAGAGATTGGGATTATTGGTCAAAAGCAGCCGTAATGATAATCATTATGTTACCAGTTACTTTTTACAGTTTAACATTAGAAAGCATTTTAGAAGGACAAACTTTAGGAAAGCGGATTTTAAAAATAAAAGTGGTAAAAATTGATGGCTACCAAGCAAGTTTTGGTGATTACTTGATAAGATGGCTTTTTAGATTAATAGATATTTTTTCAAACAGTGGTGTGATAGGTTTAATTGCAATTGTGGTTACAGAGAAATCCCAACGTTTAGGAGATATTTCTGCAGGAACAGCTGTTATTACATTAAAAAACAATATCAGTATCAACAGTACAATTCTCGAAGAAATTGATCAAGAATATATTCCTACTTATCCACAAGTAATTAAGCTCTCTGATAACGATGTGAGAATAATTAAAGAAACATATCAAGATGCCAGAAGAAGTAGTGACCTTGTTTTAATAAATAAACTAAAAGTAAAAATTGAGGCTGTTACAGGTATAAAAAACCAATCAGGAAACCAACAGGATTTTATAAAAACAATTTTAAAAGACTATAATTACTACACCCAAAAAATGTAATTTTTAATAAAAACCTAATTTTTCACAGTCAAAATTTTGAATCAAAAAAGTTATATCGTGCATTTGTATGAGGCAACAGATTGTAAAGTCTGGAATGTTTTTATAGACAAAGCTAAAAATGCAACTTTTCTTTTTAACAGGGATTTTATGGATTACCACAAAGACCGATTTGATGATTTTTCATTAATGGTTTTTGAAAACGAAAAACTTTTAGCAGTTTTACCAGCAAATAAGGTAGGGAACGAAGTTTTTTCTCATCAAGGTTTGACTTATGGCGGATTGATTGTACAAAATAGTATAGGTTTTGCGGTAGTTGAAATTATTTTTTTGCAAATACTTGATTTTTTAAATAACAACTCAATTGCAACTTTGCATGTTAAACCAGTAGTTTCGATTTATCAAAAAAATGCTTCTTTTGAAATAAATTATTTATTATCCTTGAAAGGAGCGGAGCTCTATCGTAGGGATATGAATTTAGCTATTGATTTTAGTAAAACTGTCAAGATTTCTAAAAGTAAGCTCAAGCATTATAAAAGAGAAATAGGTTTAGGACTATCCATAAAAAAAGAGAATGAATTTGAAAATTTTTGGAACAAAGTACTAATTCCGAGATTAAAAGAAAAACACCAAGCTAGCCCGGTACATACTTTATATGAAATACAATACTTAAATAGTAGATTTCCGGATTCAATTTACCAGTACAATGTTTATTTTGATGATGAAATTATAGCTGGAATTACTATTTTTAATTTTGGCAATGTTGTAAAATCACAATACGGTGCTACAACAATTTTAGGAGAAAAGTATAGAGCTCTAGATTACCTTTTTATTAATTTGATAGCACATTATAAAGAAAAGGTGGCTTACTTTGATATGGGTACAGTCAATGAAAATGCAGGTAAAAAAATCAATTATGGATTATTAAAGCAAAAGGAAGAATTAGGATGTTCAATCTATACATTAGATTTTTATAAAGTTAATACCAATTATTAAAGTTTATAAAATGATACCATTTTTAGATTTAAAAAAAATAAACAAACCTTATGAAACTTTATTCAAGCAGCAGCTAAATGAAGTTTTGGACAAAGGATGGTATGTCTTAGGGGATCAAGTTGCTGAATTTGAAAAAAACTTTGCTCATTACTGTGGTACAAAATATTGCATAGGTGTGGGTAATGGTTTGGACGCATTAGTTTTGATATTTAAATCTTACATAGCGCTAGGTAAATTAGAAAAAGGTGATGAAGTTATCGTTCCTGCAAATACTTATATAGCTAGTATTTTAGCTATTTTACAAGCAGATTTAATACCAGTTTTAGTAGAACCAAAAATAGAAACATATACGATTAATCCTGATTTAATAATTGAAAAAATAACAGCAAAAACTAAGGCAATTTTAGCCGTTCATCTTTACGGTCAATTGGCTCCGATGGATGCAATTAATAAAATAGCTACTACAAATACGCTTTTAGTGATAGAAGATGCAGCACAATCACATGGCGCATTGTTCATAAATTCATTACAACAAAGAGCAGGTAATTTATCAAATGCGGCGGCTTTTAGTTTTTATCCTGGGAAAAACCTGGGTGCTTTAGGCGATGGTGGCGCTGTAACAACAAACGATCAAGATTTAGCACACACAATCAGTGCTATGAGAAATTATGGTTCTCATGTAAAATATTACAATGAAAGTATGGGTTTAAATTCGCGTTTAGATGAACTACAGGCGGCGTTTTTAAATGTAAAACTTCCCAATCTTGATATCGAAAACGATAGGCGAAGAGCAATTGCCAAGCGGTATTTATCAGAAATTAAAAATGATAAAATAATATTGCCGTTTTGGGATTTTTCTACAAATCATGTATTTCATCTGTTTGTAATAAGAACCCAAAAACGAAACGATTTACAATTGTATTTATCTGATAATAAAATTCAAACTTTAATTCACTATCCTGTTCCACCGCATCAGCAAAAAGCTTTTTCTGATTGGAATCATTTGTCTTTTCCGATAACCGAAAAAATACATAACGAGGTTTTAAGTTTACCAATAAGTCCTGTAATGACTGATGATGAGGTTACTTATGTACTACGAATTTTAAATTTATACTAATTGAATTTTATTAAAAAAATTATTCAGACTAATCTATTTAAAATCACATCTTTAAATAGTATTAGTGTTGTGATAAAAATGTTTATTGGACTGGTTACATCAAAATTCCTAGCTATTTTTGTAGGTCCCACCGGAATGGCCTTGATTGGTAATTTTAGGAATTTCATGGCTGTCTTAGATGGCGTTTCTACTTTGTCTTTTTCATCGGGCATTGTTAAATATATTGGTGAAAATGAAAATGACAAAAAAGAATTAGAAAAAATTATTACTACCGTATTGTTGAGCTTTTTATCAATTGCATTTGTGCTAAGTTTCCTAATTTTTTTGTTTTCGGATTATTTGTCTTTTAAAATTTTTGGAAATAATTTTAAGTATACAATGATATTTAAGGTAGTTGCAATTGTTTTACCGTGGCATGCTGTATCAGTTTTATTTATATCAATTATTAATGGTTTGGGCCAATATAAAAAGGTGATTTTCGCAAATATTATTGGTAATATTTTGGTTTTAGTGCTATCGTTAGGATTTATCTATCAATACAAAACCTATGGTGCATTAATTTCAATCTCACTAATTCCATTAGTTTTAGTATTCGTTAATGCTTATTTTTTACCTCAAGATTTACAAATCTTTAAAAGGCTTAATTTCAAAGAGTATGATGTAAAGATTTTTAAAAACTTGTTTGCCTTTTCTTTAATGATCTTACCATCAGCCATACTCAGTCCGTTTTTTAATTTACAAATAAGAAGCGCGTTAATAGCCAGTGTGGGTATTGCATCTGGAGGATTATGGGAGGCTATTTTACGAATTGCTAATATTTATTTGGTTTTTGTGAGCACAATTGTGAGTATTTATTTTTATCCAAAATTAATTAAATCCAAAGAATCAAACGAAAGCAAGCAAGTGATTTGGAGTTTTTATAAATTCATTGTTCCTTTATTTATTGCAGGTACTTTACTGGTTTATGTTTGTAGATTTATAATTGTAAAATTGTTGTATACCAATGCTTTTTTGCCAATTACCGAATTATTTTTTTGGCAATTATTAGGAGATGTTTTTAAAGTTACTGGAATGATTTTAGGATTTCAATTATTAGCCAAGAAGAAAATATTGCCCTATATTATTTTTGAAATACTATCTTTTTTGATATTGTATTTTTCAAGCCTTTTTTTAATTAAAACCCATGGTTTAGAAGGTGTTGTTATAGCGCAAGCTATAGAAAATTTTATATATTTAGTTATTTTATTTTTTTATTTTAGAAAAGATTTTTTTTTAAAACCTACTCAACTGTAAAAATGATTCAAGAAACAAATTCAGGTTTTTCTCAAGATCTTTTAGTGACAATTTTTGTACCAGTTTTTAATGGAGAAAAATACCTAAATGAAACATTAACATCAATTAAAAACCAGACTTACTCTAATATTGAAGTTTTATTAGTAGATGACTCTTCTACTGATGGCAGTAAAATTATACTCGATAAATTTAGCAATGAAGATAATAGATTTAAAATTTTTGTAAAAGAAAATGGAGGAATGGTGGCTTGTTCTTTTAACTTTATAATGCCACAAATAAAAGGAGATTTTACATTTTATTCATCACAAGATGATATTTTTTCAATTGATCTTATTGAAAGAATGGTCGAAAAGTATAACGAAACCAAAGCCAACATGGTACTTCCTGATATGGAATTCTACTATGAAAATGGTAAAAACAATAAAAAAATTATAGGATTTAACGGTGATAGAAATGTAGTTTTATTGGGTCGAAATGCTTGTGAAGCTTCCTTATACTGGAACATACATGGTTTTGCGTTAATTAAAACTAGTTTGCTGACCGAAGAATTTTTTCCCGAAGATGCTTTTGATAGCGATGACTTTGTTACCCGAAAATTATTTTTTAAAAGCAATAAAGTAGCTTTTTCCAAAGGAACTTTTTATTACAGACAAGACAATCCTACTGCAATAACTAAAACTTTTTCAGTGAAAAACTTCTATTCATTAAATTCAGCCATCAAGTTATACCATTTTCTTGAAGACAATAATTTTAATAAAAAGCATGTTGTAAACGTTCAGTTTTCCTTACTTCTTAGATATTTGAAATTCACGGCTATATGTCAGTTTTACGATTTTGATTCTAAAATTCAAAAAGAGAATATCGCTATATTTTTATACGACTTCAAAAAAAAATATTTAACCAATTTTTTTTATTTTTCTAATGCAAATTATGCAATTAGAAAATTTAAGCTGAGATTTTTAGTGTTACTTTTTGTTTGCAAAACGGATTACATATTTAAAATTATTGTAAAAGTGTATTCAAAAAGATTGCAAAAAAACAATTTGATTGATTTTAGGTATTAATTCTCCCAAGCCTCTAAATACTTTTCAGCAATTTTAATGTAATGATGTTCTGCCTCTATAAAGCGTCTTGCATTATTACCGATTTTAATAATCTCTTTTGGATTTTCTATTAAGAAAGACAGTTCAGAAACTAAATAATCTACATCTGGTAACGCATTAATAGCTATTATCTGTTTCAAATTATAATAGGCTTCAAACTCTTTTTCAGCACCTGTAAAAACAACTTTACCTTTTGCCATAGCTTCAAGCGCATTATAACCTTGGTCTAAGCCATAAGTTTGATCTAATAAAATGTGGGCTTTATTATAGGCTTCAATATATTGTTTGTAGGGAATACTTTTTGTAACTATTGTTTCAACTTGATTGGGATATTTTTGCCTAATAATTTTTAAAGCTTTTTCAAAAAAGTCACTCCCTTTTTTTACCGAACTAATTTCATTTATTCCTAGGAAAATAATTATTTTATCATTGATTTCAAGGGGTTTAAATATGATTTTATCAGTATTAATTGGGTTTGGTATAAATTGCGCATCATAACCCATTTTTTCAATTGGAATTTTATAATCTAAATCTGATGTAATCAATAGAGAAGTTTTTTCAATTATAAAATCGAAAGTTTTTCTATAATTAGGTTGTATGTATTTTAAGGTATAGTTGTAATTTTTTTCTAATTTATGATCAGCAAATAACGGACTCAAAATAGAATATGTCAATTCTTTTTTCAAAAGATAATCTATAACAGGAGTGTCTTCTCCGCAAATTAGAAGACAACTTTTTTGGTTTTGATTAAAGAGTTTTTTGAATAAATATCTGGATACGAATGGGTAGGTTTCTATGGCATCTGAATTTATCAATTGTACCAAATCGTAATTTTTTAATTTGGGTAATAAGAGATAGAAACGGATTCCTTTTTCTAATAATCTTAAATCAGTTTTAAATAGTCTAAAAAAGACTTTGTTGATGAACCTTAGCAAGGTAGAGGATAAAATAAACTTGGGTGTTATTGAAAAATCTACAGGAAACTGTTTAAAGTCATCACCTGTTCCAATAATTTTCACATGATGTTGCAAAGCCGTTAATCCTTCCTTTAATGAATTGTGTAATCTGCTGTATTCACCAACTAAAAGTATTTTCATTATTTTGACAGAAATATTTATATTTACGTAAATATATTAGAAAATGACAAAAGTCTTTTCAGAAAATGATTTAGAAATCCTGATAGCTACAAAAAACCGTAATAATTTTGATTTTTTAGCTCCTATGTTTCCTTTCAAACATTTTTCAAAATTCAACATTTTGATAATCAATCAATCTAAAAAAAATCAATTAATATCTGATTTTGAAACTGTTAGAGTTATTAATGTTGATGAAAAAGGTTTATCAAAAAGCCGGAATCTAGCTATAAAAAATGCTTCAAAAAAAATTTGTTTGATCTCCGATGATGATGTTGTTTATTTTACAAATTTTGAAAAAGAAATCATTTCAGCTTTCAATAAGAACCCGGAAGCTGCTGTAATTACTTTCAACCACCAGCGTGATGGCTTAAATAAGCCACAAAATAGTGCTCAAAAATCATTTGATCATACGCTTAAAAGTATTTGGAATGTTTGCTCAATTGAAATTGCTTTGCAGATAAAAGCAACTAAAGTAAATAAAATTTATTTTGATGAAAATTTTGGTTTAGGCTCTTGTTTTGAAACCGCCGAAGAATATTTATTTTTGCGTGAAATAATCAAGCAAAACTTAAACATACTATTTTTTCCATCTGTAATTGTATCACATCCATTAATATCCTCAGGCGAAAATCAAGGTGATGATAAAATTTTATATGCACGAGCCGCCATGTTTTATAAAATAAATCCCAATTTAGCTTACTTTTGGTTGCTTAAATATGTGTTTTTTCTTGCTAGAAATAATTACATAGAATGGACTGAATGTTATCCAAAATATAAAATGGGCTTGTTAGGTATTCAAAAATATAAGCAAATAGAAAATTAGAACAATGACAACTATTGATAATGTTCAATTAATTCAGGTGCCAAAGGCACACGATGTAAGAGGCAATCTGTCGGTTATAGAGAGAGATACGATACCATTCGAAATAAAAAGAGTGTATTATTTATATGATATACCTACTGCCAGTATTCGCGGCGGACACGCGCATAAAAATCTCTACCAGCTTTTAATTGCATTAAGCGGAAGTTTTGATGTCGTTTTAAAAGATGGAAATACTGAAAAGGTGTTTACACTCAATAAACCCAATTTTGGACTATTGATACCGAAAGGAATTTGGAGAGAATTACAAAATTTCTCATCAGGATCAGTTTGTTTGGTTTTGGCTTCGGCAGTTTTTGATGAAACAGATTATATTAGGGATTTTGAAGATTTTAAATTATTTAAAAACGGAATTTCCCAATCCAATATTAGCCAAAAAAGTCTTTAAATTAATAAGTGGTTTAAGCAAAATAATAGGAAGTTGTAATAGAATTCTTTTTCTTAATGATAAATTTTTCAAATTGATTGCTTTATAAAACATATTAAAATGTGGATTATCACCAATTATTTTTGATTTTATAGCCAATGAAAAACGATTTGAATCTAGAAACTTTTTTAAGTTTAGATTCTCTTTTTCTAAATAAGTATACTTGGAGAAATCAAAGGAATTAATCATGGTTTGATGATTTTTTGAGAGACTTTTTTTGTCATAAACATACCGTGCAATAATTTTCCAAGAAAATAAGATTGGGTAATTCAATCCAATTCTAATCCACATATCAGTGTCTTCACCACTTTTTAATTTGATATCGAAGCAACCAATTTTGTCAAAAATATCTTTATGAAAAACAGCACACGAGGTGCAAATGACACTTTCCTTATGGCTTGCTTCAAAATAATTCACAATCTCAATATCCCCAGTTTTTAAAATAGAGTAGTTTGATGGAATAATTTTTTTTGAAGTCTCTACTTCAATGGCTGCCGAAAATACTTTTAGTTCTGGAAATCTATTAATGTATCCAAACATTTCTTTAAGAAAATCAGGATACCAATAATCATCTGCATCAATAAAAGTGATTAAATTTGACTTTGCTTTTTTTATTCCAAAGTTTCTAGCTGCTGAAACGCCACGGTTTTCAGTATAAAAATATTGAATTCTTGAATCATTAAATTTCAATACCTTTTCTTGACTTTTATCTGTTGAACCATCATTAATAATCAGGACTTCAAAGTCATTAAAACTTTGATTAAGAACACTTTTTAAGGTGTTTTCAATGAAATTCTCCTTATTGTAGAGCGGAATTATAATCGAAAAAAAAGCCATTTATTTAGCATTTAAATTGCACAAATTCCCCAATCGATACAAATCAAAAATAAATAAAGACGGATTATTACTCGACAGATTTTTTAGAAAAACAGATCGTGTTATTTTGTAAAAAAAGACAAAGACAAAGTTGAGTTTTAATTTATCAATTTTTGCTGCTATTTTTGAAAGTTGCACATAATCTGCAATTAATAATTGGTGGTCAATTAAATATTTCAAACCTACAAGCGATTGATTTTCTTTATTAATTGCAACTTTAAAATCATCTAATCCTAAATGGCAAACAGGATTGTCAATATGTAAAATCCTGATTTTTTTCCTCATTAAATCATATGAATACAGAGTATCTTCATGTCTTAAATTAGGAATATTTTCATTAAAACATACAATATCGAAAACTGATTTTTTTATTAAAAAGTTTAATGTCAAGAAAGAAAGATAAGGTTTTAGGTTTCTTTTTTCAACAGATAAAGCTTCTCTAGCCTTGCCATAAGCCCATCTTAATTTTTTGTTTTTTTCTGGAGGTAATTTTTGATATTCAATACCTCCATAAATTATTTGGAAGTCGTTTTTTATTTCTGAAAGGTATTTTTCAATAAAATTTTCATTTAAAGGCAGTGTATCTGCATCAAGAAAAAGTAGATTTTCGTATTGGGCTTTTTTAGCAAGCAAATTTCTAATGCCGCTTCTGCCTGTGTTTTTATTTAAAATTTCATAGGAACAATTAAGAATAGTATTAATGGTTTTATTTTCAAGATGAAATTTTGTAGAGCCGTCATCTATCGTTATAATCTCATAAATGATATTGCTATCCTGAGCTTGTTGATTGAGTAAATTTACAAGTGGGAAAATATTATAATCATACGTAGGGATTAAAATAGACAGCATTAATTATGTTATAAATTATAAAAATCTAAACCACTTTTTGCACAACTTCAAAAATAGTATTGTTTTCACATTTTAATGTTTTTGAAGGGAATTTCATCAATAATGCATAATCATGAGTAGCCATAACAACTGTTTTTCCGTTAGCATTAATTTTTCTTAAAACTTCCATTACTTCAACACTGGTTTGCGGATCAAGATTTCCTGTAGGTTCATCAGCTAGAATTAACTCAGGATCATTCAACAAAGCTCTTGCAATAGCAACACGTTGCTGTTCTCCTCCAGACAATTGATGGGGCATTTTTTTCGCAAGGCTTTTCATATCTACTTTTTCAAGTACTTCATCAATTTTTATTTGCATTTCTGAAGCATCAATCCATCCCGTGGCTTTAAGCACAAAAAGCATGTTTTCATTGATACTGCGGTCTGGCAAGAGTTTAAAATCTTGAAAAACAATACCTATTTTTCTTCTCAAATAAGGAATATTATCTTCTTTTAAAGTGGCAAGGTCAAAGTCTACAATACTGGCTTGTCCTTCTGTCAAAGGCAAATCAGCATAAAGGGTTTTCATAAAACTGCTTTTTCCAGAGCCTGTTTTTCCTATTATATAAATAAATTCGCCATGATTTACTTCAAGGTTTACATCAGATAATATTAAATTTTTTTCTTGATAAATGTTTACATTTCTCAAAAACAATACAGGTTGTGACATATTATGGTTTGTTTACGTTGTAAAAGTAACAAGTTAACGCTGGTATACAAAATAAATTACTAATTGTGTGTAAACAAATCTCCAAACTATTAATTTTTTGTTATTTTCTTACTTTAACCTTTACCATTAAATACTAAATCAAGTTTATCATTCGTTATAAACTTTGTAATTTGATATATTTGAATTCTAAAACAAACCACAATGCACAAATTTTATTGGCTTATTTTATCATTGTTATTTTTAGCAAACAGCGCTCAAGTCTTCGCGCAACAAACCGCAATTTATACGAGTGCTTTAAAGGATTACAACAAAGCGGTCGAATTGTACAATGACAAACAGTACCAATCGGCGCAAATTATTTTTGAAAAAGTAAAATCAAACAACATCAATGCAACTTCAGGTCAAGAAATTTTGGCAGATTGCGATTATTACATTGCAAATTGTGCTATTAGATTAAACCAATTTGGCGCAGACCAATTGATGGAAAATTTTGTAAACGACTATCCTACAAGCACAAAACAAAATCAAGCTTATATTGAAGTTGCCCATTATTATTTTGAACAAGGTCAATATCCTAGCGCTTTGTCATGGTTTGATAAAGTTGATGAAAACGGGATAAGTATAGAAGAAATAGACAAATTTAATTTTCAAAAAGGTTATAGTTTTTTTAACGGAAAAAATAAAAAAGAAGCTTCTAAGTATTTTAACAAGGTGCTAAATTCTCAAGAATATGGCTCGCAGGCCAAATATTATTTAGGATTTATGGCTTATGAAGCAGATGATTATAAAGAAGCTACCAAGCAATTCGAACAAGTTGCGGGTGAAGAAAAGTACAAAGAAAAAATGTCCTATTTTCAAGCGGATATGAATTTTAAACTCGGTAATTTTCAAAAAGCCATTGACTTAGGAAATACTGCAATGGCCAAGTCAAGTGCTTTAGAAAAATCAGAATTGAATAAAATCATTGGCGAAAGTTATTTTAACTTGAAGCAATATGATAAAGCAATTCCTTTTTTAGTGGCTTACAAAGGAAAAAAAGGCAAATGGAACAATACAGATTATTACCTTTTAGGTTATGCTTATTATCAGCAAAAAGACTTTGAAAATGCGATTGCCCAATTCAATAAAATTGTTGAAGGTAAAGATTTTGTTGCTCAAAATGCCTATTATCACCTTGGCGAAAGTTATTTAAAAACCGACAAAAAGCAACAGGCTCTAAACGCCTTTAAAAATGCTTCAGAAATGAATTTTGATCTTAAAATTCAAGAAGATGCTTATTTAAATTATGCCAAATTGAGTTATGAAATAGGCAATTCCTATCAAAGTGTACCTGATGTTTTAGTAGTATTTTTAGAAAAATACCCATCAAATCCTAATAAAAATGAAATTGAATCTTTATTGATAGATTCGTTTATTACCTCAAAAAATTACAAAGGCGCTTTGTTATTATTAGAAAAAAATAAAAATTTTGCAAACAAAGCGGCCTATCAAAAAGTCACATTTTATAGAGGTTTAGAATTGTATACTGACGGAAGTTATCAAGAAGCACTTGCAATGTTCAAGAAATCTATTGCAGAACCTAGAGATGCAAAATTTACAGCTCGTGCAACATTTTGGAAAGGAGAAACCGAATATGGTTTAGATAATTTTAAAGAAGCCCTATTGACTTTTAAACAATTTTTAGGTTACGCCGAAGCGAAAAACTCACCTGAAATTAAGAATATTCATTACAACATTGCTTATTCTTATTTCAAACAAAAAGAATATGATCAAGCAGCTACAAGTTTTCAAACTTTTGTAACAACTACAAAAGATGACAAGACCAGACTCAATGATGCTTATTTAAGACTGGGCGACAGTTATTTTGTTACTACAAAATATTGGCCAGCAATGGATGCTTACAATAAGGCAATCGAACTTAAAAGTGTTGATGCCGATTATGCTGCTTTTCAAAAAGCAATAAGTTACGGGTTTGTTTCAAAAAACGATAAAAAAATTGAAGACTTAAACAAGTTCATTCAAACGTATCCTAAATCACAATACCGTGATGACGCGCTTTTTGAATTGGGAAATACTTATATCACAGAGAAAAAAAATGACAATGCCATTCAGGCTTATGATAAACTAATAGCTGAGTTTAAAAAAAGTACCTATGCTGCAAAAGCGGTTTTAAAACAAGGATTAATATATTATAATTCAGATAGAGATCAATTGGCACTTGCTAAATTCAAAAAGGTAGCCGCAGATTATCCTAGTTCGCCAGAAGCGCTCGAAGCTGTAGCGACGGCACGTTTAATTTATGTAGATTCCGGTAAAGTTGATGAATATGCAAGTTGGGTCAAGACTTTAGATTTTGTAGCAGTAACAGATGCAGAACTTGATAATGATTCTTATGAAGCCGCAGAAAAACAATATTTGCAAAACAATACAAAGCAAGCCATCAATGGTTTTGCTAGCTATGTTACTAATTTTCCTAAAGGTATTCATGCTTTAAAAGCTAATTTTTATTTGGCACAATTGTATTTCGCCGAAGGCTCAGAAAAGAATGCAATTGCAAATTATGAATTTGTAATTTCACGTTCTAAAAATGAATTTACAGAACAATCATTAGCACGTTTGTCTCAAATTTATATCAAAAATAAAAATACAGAAAAAGCCATATCTACTTTAAAAACATTAGAGTTAGAAGCAGATTATCCTCAAAATATCACTTTTGCACAGGCCAATTTGATGAAATTGTTTTATGAAAAGCAAGATTATCCAGAAGCAGTTCTAGCTGCTGAAAAAGTACTTAATAATCCTAAAACTGATGATAAAGTTCGTAGCGATGCGCAAATCATAATTGCCCGTTCTGCAATAAAATCTAACGATGAGGTTAAGGCCAGAGTTGCTTATTCAAAATTATTGACCATTGCAAAGGGAGAATTAGCAGCAGAAGCCTTGTATTATGATGCTTATTTTAAAAACGCTGACAGTAAATTTGAATTGTCTAACACTGCGGTTCAAAAACTCACTAAAAATTATTCGGGTTACAAATACTTTGGAGCTAAAGGGCTAGTGGTAATGGCAAAAAACTTTTACGGACTTAAAGATGCTTTTCAAGCCAATTATATTTTAGATAGTGTAATCAAAAACTTTACTGATTTTCCAGATGTGATCGAAGAGGCAAAAAGAGAACAAGCCATTATTCAAACTGAGGAAGCCAAAACAAATTCGTCAATTCAAAAGTAATAAAGAGCAATAAATACAGCACATGAAAATCAATTTCCAACACACAACCTTTATACTTTTTGCATTAGCAACTTCCTTTATATCATTTTCACAAAAAAAAGATGAAAATATTGGTACCGAAGTTGTTAACGTTGTAAAGCCCTACACGCCAACTATTTCGGATGCTTTTAAAGTAAAAGAAACACCTAATCTTGATGATGAAGACAACGCAAAAAAGCAAAATATCAAATACAATATTTTTTCTTTTCCAGTAGCTTCAACATTTACACCTTCAAAAGGTAGGGCAGCGGTGGTTGATAAAACGGAACAAGAACGCTTGTATAATAATTATTTTACTTTTGGTTTTGGTAGTTATGCTACTGCAAATGCAGAGCTTTTTGTCACCGAAAATCTTAGTGATAATGAATATCTGGGCGCCATGTTACGCCATCAATCGTCACAAGGTGGTATAAAAGGAGTTGAACTAGATGACAAGTTCTATGATACTTCTTTAGATTTAACCTACGGGAACAAACAACGTGATTTGGCTTGGAACTTGGATTTAGGTTATCAAAACCAAGTTTACAATTGGTATGGTTTACCAGAAAATTTTGGCTCAAGCCTTAATCCTCTTGACAGGCAAAATTTAATAAACAGTATTGATCCACAACATATGTTTCATAATTTTTATACTGGTGCACGAATAGATTTTAAGGAAAGTGTTTTTAGCAAAATAGATCTAAATTTTAATCGTTTCTCGGACGCAAATGGCTCGGCAGAAAACAAGTTTTATTTAAAACCTACATTCAAGTTTAAATTCAACGAAAGTGTAATAAAAACCAATTTCTCTCTTGATTACATAAGTTCTTCATTCAATGAATATTATAAAGCAAATAATACTGACCCGAATGCGGCGCCTTTCAAGAATGAAAATGCTTACGTAAGTTTTTCGATAAATCCCAATTACCAATTGCTTCAAGATGATTTGACATTGAATTTAGGTGCCGATATTGTTTATCTTTCTACAATTAAATCAGTCAATAACGCCTTTGATGCTGGTTCAAATAACACGTTGTTGTTTTATCCTAAAATAACTGCTTCTTACAAAGTGGTTGGCGATTTAATGATTGCTTATGCTGGGGCAGAAGGTGGTTTACACCAAAATTCGTACAGAGAATTAACGAATCAAAATCCATTTTTGTCTCCAACACTCACAATTTTGCCTACAGATGCACAATATGATATCTATTTTGGACTCAAAGGAAAATTAGCAAATAGTGTAGGTTACAATATTCGTGGTTCCTATTTGAGTGAAAAGAACAAAGCGCTTTTTAAAGCCAATAATTATGATGAAAATGCTACAAATGAGGATTATGAATTTGGTAACTCATTTAATGTCGTTTATGATAATATGAAAACGATCGGTTTTTTTGGAGAGCTTAAAGCTGATTTTTCTAAAACAGTAGCTTTTGGTGTAAATGGCACATTTAATAGTTTTGACAATCAGTTTGAACAAGAAGCATGGAACTTACCAGAAATTAAATTAGGCTCAAGTTTAGACGTTGCCATTTCAAAAAAATGGTTTGCTGGCGCCAATGTGTTTTTTGTTGGCGAAAGGAAAGATTTTCAAAACAATACTGATATTATTACTAATGCCTCACCCATAGTTTTAGATTCCTATTTTGACGCTAATTTTAATCTAGGCTACCAGCACAATGAAAGGTTGACTGCGTTTTTAAGAGCGAATAATATTGCGAATCAAGCCTATCAAAAATGGTTGAATTACCCAGTGCAACAATTCCAACTGATAATTGGTGCGAGTTATAAATTCGATTTTTAAATTATATTTGCTTACACAATTCAAAGCTTCTGGAATTTTTTGGATTTCAGAAGCTTTAATAATTTTTTAAATGACGTTAAAACAAAAAGTATACAATTATTACCACCAACAAGTTCAAGATAAAGAAGACGCTTTTAGAGACATGATTCTTGCATTAACGGTAGATTCAAAAAATGATGCAAAGGGTTCAGCGGGAGACAAACATGAAACTGCGCTATCCATGATGCATCTCGAACAAGAAAAACTCAACAGGAAATTGAGTGAAATTTTAGAACAAAAATCTGTTTTAGATAAAATTGATACCAATGTAATTAGTACAAAAATTGCATTAGGAAGTTTGGTCAAAACAAATAGTTTGCTACTTTTTATATCCACAGCGTTGCCTAAAATTTCGATTGATCATCAAACTATTTTTGCTGTATCGCCTCAATCTCCTCTTGGTAGTGAATTAATGGGAAAAAACAAAGGAGATGTTATAAATGTAAATAAAAAAGCATATATTGTTGAGGAAATCTCATAAATAAACCTTTTTTTAATACATTAAATCAATTGCGACTCTTTATATTTGTGAATCTAAAAAATGCTCAAATGAAACGTTTTCTACCTTTTTTTGCAATTGTATTCTTTATTTCTTGCAACCAAAAAAATAAAATTGAAGTACAAACCATTGTTACAAATGCTACCATTTATACTGTAAATGATGCATTTGAAACTGCTACCGCAATGGCAATCAAGGATGGTAAAATAATAGAAGTTGGGACTATAAAAACCATTTTAGACAAATACGCTGCGTCAGATGTGATTGATGCAACAGGAAAGTTTATTTATCCTGGATTAATAGATGCACATTGTCATTTTTATCAGTTCGGATTGACTTTGCAAGAAGTAGATTTGCGTGGCACCAAAAGTATGGATGAAATTATTGAGAGGTTAAAAACTTTTCAAGCTCAAAAAAACACCAACCTTATAATAGGTAATGGTTGGGACCAGAACGATTGGGAAATCCAAAAATTCCCAACAAAAGCAGATCTTGACAAACATTTCCCAAATGTTCCAGTAGTTTTAAACAGGGTAGATGGTCATGCTATGATTGTTAATAGTAAAGCACTGCAACTGGCAGGAATTACAAAAAATACGAAAATAGAAGGTGGTCAAATTGAAATCATAAATGGAGCACCATCAGGCATTTTAGTAGACAATCCTATGGATTTGATTTACAAAATAATTCCAAAACCAAATCGTAAAACACAAATTGCTTCGCTTTTAGATGCTGAAAAAGTAATGTTTGCAAACGGATTAACAACAATAAACGAAGCCGGTTTAGAGCCCGAAATAATTGAGTTGATTGATAGTCTTCAAAAAGCAAAAGCTTTAAAAATAAATGTTTACGCGATGGTTGTAGCCAACAAAAAAAATATTCCACTTTACCTTAAAAAGGGAATTTACAAAACCGATAATCTCAATGTTTGTTCCTTCAAGTTAATGGGCGACGGCGCATTAGGTTCTCGTGGTGCTTGTTTGCACGATGGTTATTCTGATATGCCCAAGCAGTTTGGCGCATTTCTTTTTCCCATTGCTGATATGAAATCTTTTGCAAGTCAAATTGCCAATTCAAAGTTTCAGTTGAACGCGCATGCTATTGGTGATTCTGCAAATACGGTATTGTTAAAAATATATGATGAAGCGCTGAAGGGTAAAAAAGACAGACGTTGGAAAATAGAACATGCACAGGTTTTGCGCGAAATGGATTTTGATTATTTCAAAAACGGAATCATTCCTTCTATTCAGCCTACACATGCAACTTCAGATATGTACTGGGCGGGAGAAAGATTAGGCAAAGAACGACTCAAAAATGCATATGCTTATAAAAAATTACTTCAAAAATCAGGAATCGTAGCCTTAGGAACAGATTTCCCTGTTGAAGAAGTCAATCCTATGTTGACATTTCACGCTGCTTATGCCCGAAAAGATTGCAAAGATTATCCTGCAAATGGGTTTCAAAATGAGAATGCGCTAACAAGAGCAGAAACTTTAAAAGGAATGACAATATGGGCTGCCTATTCTAATTTTGAAGAAAAAGAAAAAGGAAGTCTTGAAAAAGGAAAATGGGCCGATTTTGTAATTTACAATAAAGATTTAATGACCATTGAGGAAAATAAAATTGTAAAAATGAAGCCTTTTAAAACATATCTTAAAGGAAAATTAGCCCAATAAACACTTAAAGTTTTTCTGATAAATTACAGATTATAATTTGAAATGCGATTTGCAATTTGATTAAATTACATATATGTTGTAAATATTAATTTTTAGTTTAAATATGTAACTATTATTGCGCTATATTTTTTATAATTATAACTTTAATCACATCTTTGCTTAATAATTAAATAAAAATTAAAGTTATGTGCGGAATATTAGCCATTATAGGAAAAGGTAAAGACGAAGAATTAGTAAAAACACTTTCAAAAAGAATGTCTCATCGTGGTCCAGATGAAAGTGATATGCATATAACTACAAATGGACACATTTTATGCCATGAACGTTTGTCAATTATTGATTTGCATTCAGGAAAGCAGCCTATAAAAGGCTCACAAACTGCTTACATGGTTCATAATGGCGAAATTTACAACCATCAAGAATTAAAAGATACAATACTTAAAAATCATATATTTAAAACCAAGTCAGATTCAGAAGTGATTGTGCATTTGTATGAAGAATTTGGTTATAACTTTTTAGATAAATTAGACGGTGATTTTGCTTTCGTAGTCATAGACGGTGATGATTTTATTGCTGGTCGTGATCCACTTGGTGTTAAGCCACTTTATTATGGTTTAGACGAAAGAGGTCGTATTTACTTTGCTTCAGAAATGAAGCCTATCGTTGACCAATGCAAAACTTTTTCAACATTTCCTCCAGGGCATTATTACACCCCAAAAACAGGTTTTGTAAAATACTACAAACCAGCGTATGAAGATTTTAATAATGCAGTTCAAGAACTGGATTTACAAGCCATTAGAACATCATTGACAGCTGCAACTCGTAAAAGATTAATGAGTGATGTGCCAATAGGTGTTTTACTTTCAGGAGGATTAGATTCTTCTTTAACTTCATCAATAGCTTCAAGATTATTGAAAGAAAAAGGTAAAAAACTGCACTCTTTTTCAATAGGTTTAGATCAAAATGCACCTGATGCAAAAGCTGCCAGAAAAGTAGCCGAATTTTTAGGAACGGAACACCATGAAATACATTTTACAATTGAACAAGGTATTGAAATACTCGAAAAATTGATTTGGCATCTCGAAACCTATGATGTAACCTCTGTAAGGGCCAGTACGCCTATGTATTTTTTGTCAAAAGCCATTACAGATTTAGGCATTAAAGTTGTGCTTTCTGGAGAAGGAGCTGATGAAATATTTGGAGGCTATCTTTATTTTAGAAATGCGCCATCTACAACTGATTTCCAAAAAGAAACAATTGAAAGAGTACAAAAATTATTTACAGCCGATTTACTAAGAGCTGACAAATCTACCATGGCGCATGGTTTAGAAGCCAGAGTACCATTTTTAGATAAAGACTTTCTAGAGCTTACGATGAACATCAAAGGCGAAGAAAAGCAGCCTAAAACATATAACGGAGTCGAAAAATATATTTTAAGAAAAGCATTTGATACGCCGGAAGATCCATATTTACCACAAGAAGTTTTATGGAGGCAAAAAGAGCAATTTTCAGATGGAGTGGGTTACAATTGGATTGATCAATTGATAGCCTATTGTACCACAAAAGTTTCTGATGAAGAACTAGAAACAGCGACAGACAAATTTCCTTACAATACGCCTACAACAAAAGAAGCTTATTACTATCGTACTATTTTTCATAAATTTTATCCGCAATTAAGTGCAGCACAAACCGTTAGAAAATGGATTCCTAAATGGCAAGAAAATCAAGATCCAAGCGGAAGAGCAAATGCCGCACATGTAAAAGCCGATGTAGAAATTGCACAATCAAATGTTATAATTTAATTAGTCAATAAGTTGGTTACTTACTTAAAACGTCTGCTAATTAGCAGGCGTTTTTTTTATTCTCATAAATTTCAAATTCCAATTATAAAAGTTATTTTTGCACATGCAACACAACGTACTTATTTTAGATTTCGGGTCGCAATACACACAACTTATTGCGCGAAGAGTCCGCGAATTAAATATTTTTTGCGAAATCTTTCCTTACAATCATTTCCCGAGTGATTTATCAAGTTATAAAGCAGTGATTCTTTCAGGAAGTCCCTTTTCTGTTCGAGCAGAGGATGCGCCGCATCCTAATTTATCCCAAATTCGAGGCAAAATGCCTTTGCTAGCCGTTTGTTATGGTGCACAGTATCTTGCACATTTTTTTGGCGGAGAAGTAGCTCCTTCAAATACAAGAGAATACGGTCGTGCCAATTTGTCTTTTATCAAAGAAAATGAAACTTTTTTTGATGGGATTGTTGAGAATTCACAGGTTTGGATGAGCCATAGCGATACAATTAAAACATTACCTACAAACGCTATAAAATTAGCGAGTACGCATGATGTTGAAAATGCAGCCTACAGAATTGAAGGCGAAACTACTTATGCGATTCAATACCATCCAGAAGTTTTTCATTCTACCGATGGAAAACAAATGTTAGAGAATTTCTTAGTTAAAATTGCTCAGGTTCCTCAAAATTTTACACCGAATACCTTTGTTGAAGATATGGTTGCGGAATTAAAGGAGAAACTGCAAGATGATAAAGTAGTTTTAGGACTTTCTGGCGGAGTAGATTCGACAGTTGCAGCGGTCTTATTGCACCAAGCCATTAATAAAAACTTGTATTGTATTTTTGTAAACAATGGTTTGTTGCGCAAAAACGAGTTCGAGAACGTTCTTGAACAATACAAGGGAATGGGTCTCAATGTAAAAGGCGTAGATGCTTCGGCACGTTTTTTGGATGCTCTAGCAGGTATTAGTGATCCTGAAACCAAAAGAAAAACCATAGGTCGCGTTTTTATAGAAGTTTTTGATGATGAATCAAAAGTTATTGAAAATGTAAAATGGTTGGCTCAAGGCACCATTTATCCTGATGTAATTGAATCTGTTTCTGTAAAAGGACCTTCTGCAACGATAAAATCACACCATAATGTGGGCGGTTTGCCAGATTATATGAAATTAAAAATTGTGGAACCATTGCGAATGCTCTTTAAAGACGAAGTTAGAAGAGTAGGTGCAACATTAGGTATTGATGCTGCGTTATTAGGTAGACATCCTTTTCCTGGACCTGGTTTATCGATACGTATTTTAGGAGATATTACACCAGAAAAAGTAAGTATCCTACAAGATGTTGATGCTGTTTTTATTGATGGATTAAAATCTTGGGGATTGTATGATAAAGTTTGGCAAGCTGGTGCAATTTTACTTCCTGTAAATAGTGTAGGAGTAATGGGTGATGAGCGCACTTATGAAAAAGTGGTGGCTTTGAGAGCTGTAGAATCTACAGACGGAATGACCGCGGACTGGGTACATTTACCGTATGATTTTTTGATGAAAGTTTCAAACGATATTATCAATAAAGTAAAAGGTGTTAATAGAGTGGTATATGATATTAGTTCAAAACCGCCTGCAACTATTGAGTGGGAATAAAAATTACAATTTCAATGTTAGTAAAATATTGTTATTGGCATTGAAATTTAAATAATAAACTATGTTTAAGAAAATAATTTGTATTCTGTTTTTATTGATGGCAAATTTTGTTGCTGCGCAAAATTTTATCAAGCATGTAGTGGCAAAAGGGGAAACAATAACAATAATTTCTCAAAAGTATAAAATTACCCCAGCAGCTATTTACAAGTTAAATCCCGATGCTCAAAACGTATTAAAAACAGACATGGTTTTGCTTATTCCAAATGATTCAGCCACTAAAAAGCAAAATAAAGATAAAAAAACTACAATTGTAAAACATACCGTTCTTGCCAAAGAAACACTTTTTGGCTTGGCAAAAATGTATGGTGTAACTGAAAGCGATATAGAAAAAGCCAATCCAGAAATTGTTACAAATGGATTGAAATTAGGAACGATAATCAATATTCCTTCAATAAAAGGAGCAAAAACAATTGCAAAAAACCAAGCAAAGTCAAATATAAAAACGAAAGAAATTGTTTTCCATCAAGTGGAAGCAAAAGAAACCAAATTTTCGATTGCCAAACAATACGGGATTTCTATTGAGGAGTTAGAAAAAGCGAACCCAGAAATTGTTTCAGGATTGCAAATAGGGTTTCGCTTGAAAATTGTGGGTAATAATGTAAAAAATGTGCCGAAGGAAACCGTTATTAGAACTGAAGAAGTTGTGCAAACCAATCCTGAAACCCCTAAAACGCAATATATTGATTATGAGGTCAAAGCCAAGGAGACACTTTACAGTTTATCTAGAAAATTTGGACTCAAACAAGTAGCATTGGTTCAGCTAAATCCAGATTTGAAAGATGGCGTTAAGGAAGGTATGAATTTAAAATTGCCTTCGGATATTCTAATCAATGAAAGTTTAGATATGGCTTTTGCAGATTTGTCTCAAACTTTAAAAACTACAAATACGGGTCAAAAAAGAAAGCAATTGGTACTTATGTTACCATTCAATATTTCTAAAATCGAGAATGATACCATTAGAAGTGTAGCATCAAGTTTAAAAACAGATAAATTTTTAAACCTTACTTTAGATTTTTATTCGGGTGCATTAATAGCTATTGATTCGGCAAAAACACTAGGCTTAGACATTGATGTTAAAATTTTTGACTCTCAGGAAACTAAAAATTCATCAAATGTTTTGAGTATTATTCAGCAAAATAACTTATCTAATTCTGATATTGTAATTGGCCCTTTTTATCAAAACAATGTTGAAAAAGCAGCTGAGGTATTGCTTAAAAATAATGTTATTGTTATTTCGCCATTGTCAAAAGATGCGCCCAAGCCATTTGAAAATTTACTGCAATCCATGCCTTCTCCCGAAATTGCAAAAAGTGCTATTTTTAATTACATGCACAACAAAAATGGAAATATAATTGCAATTGTTGATCCAAAAAAATTGTCCACGAAACAATTCTTAACCCAAGAACATAAAGATGTAAAATTAGTTGTACTTACCGAAAAAGGTGGCGTTATTGCAGAAAATGTTGTAAAAGATTTAGTCAAAGGCCAAATCAATTATGTCATTTTAGATTCAGAAAAAACGGGAATGATTTTAAATACGCTCAATGTTTTAATAGGTTTAATGCCTAATTACCACATACAACTTGTGATACTAGAAAAAAATGAAACATTAGATTTTGAAGAAATACCACTGGCCAAATTGGCCAAATTAAAAATGCTCTACCCTTCATTTACAAAAGAAAATGAAACCCAAAATGGTGCTGTTTTTGAAAAAATGTTCAAAGAAAAAAACAAAATCTTCCCTAATCAATACGCAACAAGAGGATTTGATGTTACTTTTGACACGATGTTAAGAATGTCTCAAGAAAAAGATTTTGCACATACCATACAAACTGTAGCTACTGAACAGGCTGAAAGTAAGTTTGAGTATGAAAAATCAGACGAAGGAAATTTCACAAACAAAGGCATTTACATCTTGCATTATGACATTGACTTATCAGTAAAAGAAGCCCAATAATTTACATTATGACCTCAAAAATAACTTACCAAGGCGATTTAAGAACAGTTTCTGTACACTTACAATCCGGAACCGAAATCTTATCAGATGCTCCAATAGACAATAACGGTAAAGGAGAAGCATTTTCACCTACGGATATGGTTGCTAATGCTTTTGGCAGTTGTATGTTCACCGTTATGGGAATTAAAGCGAGGACTATGGATATTGATTTTACTGGTTCAACTGCCGAGATTACTAAAATAATGGGAACAGATCCTAGAAGAATCATTGCTATTCAAGTCGTTTTTAATATGAATATTGAAGCTGATGAGAAAACAAGAACCATACTAGAAAAAACAGCTGCAACATGTCCAGTTCATTTTAGTTTGCATCCAGAAATAAAAAAGGAAGTAACCTTCAACTGGAAATAATAAAAAAATAAAACCTTAAAATACAGTGCTTTGGAATCTGTATTTATTTAATTGTAAATGGACGACCAACAAAAATTATTGATTAAACTGGCACACACAAAAATGCCTTTTGGTAAATATGAAGGTTGGCATCTTATTGACTTGCCAGAATATTATGTGGTTTGGTTCAACAATAAAGGTTTTCCTAAGGGACAATTAGGAGAACAACTACAACTTATTTATGAGCTCAAGCTTAACGGATTGGAAGAATTAATAAGAAATATTAAAAAGCAATACCCCAAACCATAGCTTATTTTTTACGAATATTGAACCCATAAAACTTTAATGTTTTTTGCAAAAATCTACTATTGCAAGCGTCTGATTTATCCAATTAAATTCGTATTTTTGCGACGTTTTTGAACTAACTACATCAATAAACAGCAAACAACAAAATACCAACAAATGAATCAAACAAAATATATTTTTGTAACAGGTGGCGTAACCTCTTCATTAGGGAAAGGAATTATAGCTGCTTCGTTAGCAAAACTCCTCCAAGCCAGAGGTTATAGAACGACCATACAAAAGTTTGATCCGTATATTAATGTAGATCCAGGAACCTTGAATCCTTATGAGCATGGCGAATGTTATGTTACTGATGATGGCGCTGAAACAGATTTAGATTTAGGACATTATGAGCGTTTTTTAAATGTTCCTACTTCTCAAGCCAATAATGTTACAACAGGCAGGGTCTATCTTTCTGTTATTGAAAAAGAAAGAAGAGGAGAGTTCCTAGGTAAAACTGTTCAAGTTGTGCCTCATATTACTAATGAAATTAAAGAAAGAATGCAATTGCTTGGTAACTCTGGTGATTTTGATATTGTTATCACAGAAATAGGAGGAACCGTAGGTGATATTGAATCATTGCCTTACATCGAATCTGTTCGACAATTGGTTTGGGAATTAGGAGAAAGTAACGGAATCGTTATTCATTTAACACTTGTGCCATTCTTAGCAGCTGCGGGAGAGCTAAAAACAAAACCCACCCAGCATTCTGTAAAAACATTGATGGAAAGCGGGATTAAGGCAGATATTTTAGTTTGCAGAACAGAGCATGAATTGTCTGATGAATTGCGTCAAAAGTTGGCTTTGTTTTGTAACGTAAAACGGGAAGCTGTTATTCAATCTATTGATGCTTCTACGATTTATGAAGTGCCTAATTTAATGCTTGAAGAAGGATTGGATATTGTTGCTTTAAAAAAATTGGCTTTGCCTAAAAAAGCAGTTCCAGATTTGAAAAATTGGAACTTATTTCTACACCGATTAAAAAATCCAAAACATACAGTAAATATTGGTTTGATAGGTAAATATGTTGAACTACAAGACTCATACAAATCTATTTTAGAAGCCTTTATTCATGCTGGAGCTGCAAATGAGACCAAAGTAAATGTAGTTTCAGTACATTCAGAATATGTTGATGCTAGTAATGTTGCCGAAAAATTGCAAGGTTTAGACGGAATATTAGTGGCGCCTGGTTTTGGAGAAAGAGGAATTGAAGGAAAAATTGAAACAGTTCGCTATGCACGCGAGAAAAATATTCCTTTTTTAGGAATTTGTCTTGGTATGCAAATGGCTGTTATTGAATATTCTAGGAATATTTTGGGTTTCAAAGATGCTAATTCTACCGAAATGAATATTGGAACTTCTCATCCGGTTATTGACTTGATGGAAGAACAAAAAGTAATTACAGATAAAGGTGGTACAATGCGCCTTGGTGCATGGAAGTGTAATATTAAAACCGATTCTTTAGCACATAAAATATACAATAGTGTAACTATTTTAGAAAGACACCGACATAGATATGAGTTCAATGGTGAATATCTAGAAAAGTTAGAAAATGCAGGTTTAAAAGCATCTGGAACAAATCCAGAAACAGGATTGGTAGAAATTATAGAAATCGAAAAGCATCCGTTTTTTATTGGCGTACAATACCATCCAGAATATAAAAGTACCGTAGCCAATCCGCACCCTTTGTTTGTGAGTTTTGTGGCTGCAACAGTAAAGTCAAAACAAAAATAGTTTTAATAAATAAATTGATAATAGCCCGAGCTATTTTATAGTAAAGATATGGAACAAAAAAAATTAGACCTTAATACAATAATAGGTCTTGTGTTGATTTTTGGTATTTCGATGTGGATTATGTACAACAACAAACCTTCTGAAAAGGAGCTTGCCGCAAAAGCCAAACAAGAACAATTGGCTAAAAAAGCTAAGACTAGCGTGTTAAAAATCAATGACACAATTAAAACTGTTGCAGATACAGCTTCAAATAGCAATCAACTAGCAAAATTGCAAGCTACATTGGGTAGTTTTGCTTATTCTGGAACGCTTGCTTCTGCAAAAGAAAGTTTTACAACCATAGAAAATAAATTGGTAATTCTCAAAATCGCCAACAAAGGGGGTTATATTGTAGATGCACAATTAAAAAATTTCGAAAAAACTAAAAAAGGATCCGGCAAATTAGTTGCATTGATTCAAGTTAACAACGCAAGTTTAAATATTAAATTACAAACTAAAGACAACAGAACATTAGAAACTAAAAATTTATTTTTTGAACCTACTTTGACTAAAGTGGGCGAAAATCAAATTTTGACCATGCGATTAAAAGCGAGTACTAGTGAGTTTTTAGAATACAAATATGTCTTAAAAGCTAATGACTACATGCTTGATTTTGATGTAAAATCTCAAGGATTAAGCAAAGTTTTAAATACCTCAAAACCATTAGATTTAGAGTGGAGTCTCAAAACTTTTAGAAACGAAAAAAGTGTTTCTTATGAAAATCGTTACACTGATTTGTTTTTTGGATATGAACAAGGCAAAAAAGATTATTTAGGACAAGGCAAGGGAGATTCAGACAATCCAACTCAAGTTGATTACGTAGCTTTAAGACAGCATCTTTTTACGTCGATTTTATTAGCTGACAAACCATTTGCAAAAGCAGATTTGTACTCTGATAATTTAGTAGATGATGAAAAAATAGATACAGTTTACACAAAACAATTCAAAGCAGTTTTGCCAATGGCTTTTGAAAACGGTGAAATAGATCAAAAAATGAACTGGTATTATGGACCTGCGGATTATAAAATTTTAAATGAATACAATCGAAATCTAGAAGACATTATACCATTAGGTTGGGGTATTTTTGGATGGATCAACCGTTACCTTTTTATACCGCTTTACGGTTTTATCAGCATGTTCATGTCTCATGGTATTGCAATCATTTTGTTCACTGTTTTGATAAAATTAGCGATGTCGCCAGTAACTTATAAATCGTTTTTGTCACAAGCAAAAATGAAAGTGTTGCGTCCTGAAATTAATGAATTGGGTGAAAAATTTAAAAAAGACCCAATGAAAAAGCAACAGGAAACCATGAAGCTTTATACTAAAGCTGGTGTAAATCCAATGGCTGGTTGTATTCCTGCATTGATTCAAATGCCTATATTTTACGCTTTATTTCAATTCTTTCCTTCAGCTATAAGTTTAAGACAAGAAGGATTCCTTTGGGCAGACGATTTGTCATCATTTGATTCCATATTAAAATTGCCTTTTGATATTCCTTTTTATGGAGACCACGTCAGCTTATTTGCGCTATTGGCTTCTATTGCAATATTTTTCTATATGAAAATGACTACTGGAGATCAGCAAATGCAAGCGCCACAGCAAGAAGGTATGCCAGATATGGGCAAGATTATGAAAATCATGATTTATTTGTCACCTATAATGATGTTATTTTTATTCAATAATTATGGAGCAGGATTGAGTTTGTATAACTTTATTTCAAATTTAATTACAATAGGAATTATGCTGGTTATCAAAAATTATATTGTTGATAATGATAAAATTCATGCAAAAATTCAAGAAAACAAATTAAAGGAACCTAAAAAACAAGGAAAGTTCCAGCAGAAAATGCAACAAATGATGGAGCAAGCAGAAGCTCAAAAAGCTGCAAATGCTAAAAAATAAATACTAAAAAACATTCCCTAATAGCGGATGTTTTTGTTTATTGACATACTATTTTTTGCAAATTGGAGTTATAAAACTAAAGACATAAAGTTTACAAATGAGATACTTATTTTTTTTATTCGTTACCACATTTTGTTTTTCGCAAAGTGATTTTAATCAGTTGGATACAAAAGGATTAAAACATGGCTTGTGGAAAGGTTTTCATGAAGAATCAAAACGACAGCGTTATGAAGGTACTTTTGAGCATGGTAAAGAAATAGGGACATTTACTTATTTTGATGATACAAAAGCAAAATCTGTGATTGCAACCCGAACATTTTCTGAAAACGGAAGTGTTGCACAAACTATTTTTTTTGACCAAAATAAAAATATCGTCAGTGAAGGTAAAACTATAAACCGACTCAATGAAGGCGAATGGAAATACTACAAACAGGCTTCCAAAGATTTAATGGCTACAGAAAATTATGCTAAAGGAAAATTGAATGGTGTTCGAAAAGTTTTTTATAAAAACAACATTATAGCCGAAGAAACACAATATGTAAATGGTATTAAAGAAGGAGCTTATAAAAAATATACCGAAAAGGGCGTTGTGCTTGAAGAATCTTTCTATAAAAACGGACAATACAATGGTTTTACTATTTTTAGAGATGCTTTAGGCGATATTGTCTCCCAAGGGCCTTTTGTAGATGGTGTAAGAAAAGGGAAGTGGCAATTTTTCGAAAAAGGTAAATTAAAAAGTGAGCAAGTTTTACCAATTGTTAAGAAAATAGGAAGAGCGCAAAGACTACCAAAAAAGTAGTACTTTTGTACTCTAAAAATATTCAAAAATGAAACGTGTAGTCGTAGGACTTTCTGGTGGTGTAGATTCTAGCGTTGCAGCCTATTTATTGCAACAACAAGGATATGAAGTGATAGGTCTTTTTATGAAAAACTGGCATGATGATGCTGTTACAATTTCTAATGAGTGTCCATGGTTAGAGGACAGCAACGATGCTTTATTAGTTGCAGAAAAATTAGGAATACCTTTTCAAACCATAGATTTAAGCGAGCAATACAAAGAAAAAATCGTTGATTACATGTTCAACGAATATGAAAAAGGGCGAACTCCAAATCCAGACGTTTTATGCAATCGTGAAATCAAGTTTGATGTTTTTATGAAAATTGCACTGAGCTTAGGCGCTGATTATGTTGCTACAGGTCATTACTGCAAAAAAGGAGAAATTGAAGTAGATGGCAAACCAGTATACCAACTTCTCGCAGGAGCAGACAATAACAAAGACCAATCTTATTTTTTATGTCAATTGTCACAAGAGCAATTGGCCAAATCCTTATTTCCAATAGGTGAATTAACTAAGCCTGAAGTTAGAGCAATTGCCGCTGAAATGGAACTAATTACTGCAGAAAAAAAAGATTCTCAGGGATTGTGTTTTATAGGAAAAGTACGTTTACCGGAGTTTTTGCAACAAAAATTGCAACCTAAAGATGGTTTAATCGTACAAATTGATAAAAATGATACTTTATATTCCCAAACAAAACCCAATAATACTTCTCTAAAAAATATTTTAGCGTTTGAATCTCAATCTATTCCTTATGCTCCAGAAATGGGGAAAGTGGTAGGTAAACACCAAGGCGCTCACTATTTTACAACTGGTCAACGCAAAGGATTGAATGTAGGTGGTACAAAAGAGCCACTTTTTATTATCGCTACCGATGTAAAAACCAATACTATTTATACGGGTCTAGGGAGTGAACATCCTGGATTATTTAAAAAAGCGTTATTTATTGAACAGTCGGAAATTCATTGGATCAGAAATGATATGGCTCTTGCCGATGGTGAAACTATGGAAGTAATGGCCAGAATTCGTTACAGACAACCTTTACAAAAAGCAACTTTGCATCAGTTTGAAAACGGAATGTATGTAGCTTTTGAAGAAGCACAATCTGCAATTACCGAAGGACAATTTGTAGCTTGGTATTTAGAAAATGAATTAGTTGGTTCCGGCGTAATTTCGTAAATTAGTTTTTTAATTTTTCTATTTATGAAAAAGCAATTACTAATCCTATTGTTATTATTATCCCTAAATGCATTTTCTCAACAAGATGCATGGGTTTATTTTATGGACAAACCAAATTCAGACACTTTTTATAGCAATCCATTACTCATGCTTTCTCAAAGGGCTTTGGACAGAAGAAATATTCAAAATATCTCTTTAGATTCAAAAGACATACCTATTCATCAACCATATGTTGATCAAATTGAGTCAGTACAAGGGATTCAAGTTATGGCCAAATCCAAATGGATGAATGCAGTGCATGTTAGAGGTACAACAATTGATATTCAATCATTAGTAGGGTTGTCTTTTGTAGCTTCTATTGATTTTGCAGATAAAAGTTTGAACTCCAATCGTTCTGTAAAAGGAAATTCCGAAACAAATATAGTTCTAGTAAATAAAAATTTAGATGCTCAAGTAGTATACAATTATGGCAATTCTGGCAATCAAATCCAAATGCTCAACGGCCATTTATTGCACCAACAAAATTTTACAGGCTCAAGAAAGATAATAGCAGTTTTAGACTCGGGTTTTCCCGGCGTAAACACAGCACAACCTTTTGCAAGATTGCTCGACAATAACAAAATTTTAGGTGGCTATAACTTTGTTGACAGAAATACAAATTTTTATGCCTTAGATTCTCATGGCACTTTAGTACTCTCAACAATGGGAGGTTATGTTGAAAATCAATTGGTTGGTACTGCGCCAGATGCTTCTTATTATTTATTTGTCACCGAAAATGCTGCGTCAGAAAATCCTATTGAAGAATCACTTTGGGTAGAGGCTGCAGAAATGGCTGATAGTTTAGGCGTCGATGTTATCAATACTTCATTGGGATATTTTACTTACGATAATCCTAATTACAGCCATACTTACAGTAAGATGAATGGTATTTCAACCTTTATTTCAAGAGGCGCAGATATAGCTTTCAGCCGTGGAATGGTTGTAGTGGTTTCAGCAGGAAATTCGGGAGGAACAAGTAATCCAAATATTAGTGCTCCAGCAGATGCTTTGAATGTTTTATCGGTAGGCGCCGTAAATGCATCTAAACAATATGTAAGCTTTAGCTCTATTGGTCCCTCGTTTGACAATCGTGTCAAGCCAGATGTAATGGCGCAAGGTTTAAGTGCAGTTGTTTCAAACACATCTGGAAATATTACAACCGCAAACGGGACTTCATTTTCTGGACCTATTACGGCAGGAATGGTGGCAAGTTTATGGCAAGCTTTGCCCAATAGAACCAATACAGAAATAGTTCAGTTAATCAAACAATCTTCAAGTTTTTATAACAATCCCAATTCGCAGTACGGTTACGGAATTCCTGATTTTAATTTGGCTTTGGCCAATGCTTTGCCAGTTAATGAAATTAAAACCAATAAATTTCAAGTATTTCCGAATCCAACAATCAATGAAATTACATTTAATTTTCCTGAAGGAATCGCTACAGCTTCTCTAAAAATATACAATACTTTAGGTGCTTTAATTTTACAAGAAACGTTAGTACCAACTTCAAAAACTGTTTCTTTAGGGAATTACAGTCAAGGTATCTATTTCTATAATTTAGCGACAAATGGTTTTTCGCAAAGCGGAAAAATTATAAAACAATAAGTATTTCCAGAATATATTTTAAATAAACTCAGTTTTTCATGAATAAAATTACGCAGCTTTTCAATATTAAATACCCAATTATTCAAGGAGGAATGATATGGAACAGTGGTTATAAACTAGCAAGTGCGGTAAGTAAAGCTGGCGGTTTAGGTTTGATAGGAGCAGGTTCAATGTATCCCGAAGTACTGAGAGCGCATATTCAAAAATGCAAAATGGCCACTGATAAACCTTTTGGGGTCAATGTACCCATGTTGTATCCTAATATTGAAGAAATTATTAATATTATAGTTGACGAAGGCGTTAAAATTGTTTTTACATCTGCAGGAAATCCTAAAACCTGGACTGCTTATTTAAAAGAAAGAGGAATTACAGTAGTTCATGTGGTTAGCAGTTCAAAATTTGCTTTGAAAGCACAGGATGCGGGGGTGGACGCAGTTGTTGCCGAAGGTTTTGAAGCAGGTGGACACAACGGCAGAGAAGAAACCACAACACTTACATTGATTCCGATGGTAAAAGAGCAAATCAAAATCCCATTAATTGCCGCTGGTGGTATTGCAACAGGAAGAGGTATGCTCGCTGCCATGGTTCTAGGTGCCGATGGTGTTCAAGTAGGAAGCCGTTTTGCAGCTTCTGTTGAAAGTTCTTCTCATGAAAATTTCAAGCAAACCATCTTAAATGTAGAAGAAGGAGGCACGCAAGTAACTTTAAAAGAATTGGCTCCTGTGCGTTTGATAAAAAACAAATTTTATAACGACATACAAGATTTATATTCAAAATGCCCTTCAACAAAAGATTTGACTGCTCTTTTAGGTAGGGCTAGAGCAAAAAAAGGCATGTTTGAAGGAGATTTAATAGAAGGAGAGCTTGAAATAGGGCAAATTGCAGGACTAATTCATGACATAAAACCAGTTGCTGAAATTGTAGCAGATATGATAAACGACTTTGAATTTGCAAAAAAAGAAATGATTCATTTCTAAATTTATTAACAGAAAGCTGTAGAAGATTCGAATGTTTATAAAAGGTTAAATCTTATCTAGAAATCAATTTCACTCCTCACTTTTAAACAGGAATTTGTATTTTTGGACACATAAAAAAACACCATGAAAAAAATAATTTTGTTTTTGACTTTATTAGCAGTTGTAAATGTTCAAGCTCAAAAACGACCTAAATTAGTTGTAGGAATTGTTGTTGATCAAATGAAAATGGAATATTTATATCGTTTTTCAGATGACTTTACAGCCAATGGTTTCAAAAGAATAATGAACAATGGTTATACTTTTCAGAACATGCATTTCAATTTTATGCCTACTTATACGGGTCCAGGTCATGCATCAATTTATACGGGAACAACACCATCCACTAACGGAATTGTAGGAAACGACTGGTTCAATCGCACTACAGGCAAAGATTTGTATTGTACAGATGATACCGCTGTAAAAACGATAGGCGATGGTACAGAAAAAGAAGGACAAATGTCACCCAAAAATTTGTTTAGTACGACAATTACTGACGAATTACGCTTGGCAACTAATTTTAAAGGAAAAGTAATAGGAATGAGTCTCAAGGATCGTGGCGCTATTTTACCTGCGGGTCATTTTGCCAATTGGGCTTTTTGGTACAGCAATAAAGGTACTTTCATTTCCAGTACTTTTTATGGTGAAAAATTACCAGACTGGGTAACGCAATTTAATAATGACAAAAAATATTTGTCATATATTAATAAAGGTTGGAATTTGTTCAAACCTGTAGAAACTTACAACGAAAGCCTTGCGGACGATAATCCATATGAAGGCAAATTGTATGGTAGCGCAAAACCTATTTTTCCATATAATCTTAAAGAAATGTATGAAAAAAATGGCGCTTCTGTTTTAAGATCAACTCCATTTGGGAATGATTTTTTAGCTGATTTTGCTATGAAAGCTATTGAAAAAGAAGAGTTGGGTAAAGACGATATTACTGATTTTTTAACTATAAGTTTTTCCTCCACAGATTATGTAGGGCATCTTTTAGGACCGCGTTCTATTGAATTGCAAGATACCTATTTGCGTTTAGACCAGTCAATGGCTGACTTTTTATCCTATTTAGATAAAACTGTTGGTAAAGAAAACTACTTACTTTTTCTAACCGCTGATCATGCAGGAGCAGAAAATGTGACTTATTTAAAAGACAACAAATACAATGTTAACAATATCAATCCGAGAGATTTTGTAAAAGGATTAAAAAAGTTTGCTACTGATACCTATGGGGTTGATGTAGTTTTAGATTATTCTAATTTTAATTTGATTTTTGATAGAACCGTTATAAAAAGTAAAGGATTGGATTTGGCTAAAGTCAAATTGGATTTCAAAGATTTTATTATGGCACAGGAACATGTCAAAAGAGTTTATTCGGAAGAAGACATTTTAGCATCATCAGGAACGGATTATTATTTGCAAATGATTGCTAATGGATATGATCCAAAACAAAACGGAGATTTAGTAATTCTTGATAAACCTGGATATATTGAATACCAAGGAACAGGAACTTCACACGGTACACCTTACAGTTACGATACGCATGTTCCTTTATTGTTTTACGGTTGGAACATCAAAAAAGGGGAATCGTTTGACAGGAAAGTAATTACACAAATCGCTCCAACACTTGCCCAACAATTAAAACTACCTTTTCCTAACGGAACTGAAGCCAATGTTTTGAGTGAGGTTTTGAATAAGTAAATTGCAATAAGAGATATAAAAAATCCCAAAACTTTAGTTTTGGGATTTTTTATTTAATTCAATACGGGAACTTCAGTTTGAAGAGGTATTTGATTTTTCAACAAATCTTTAAAAGTTTCTCGTTCTCTTATTAAAATGCCTTGGCCATCCTTCCATAACACTTCAGCTGGTTTGTATCTTGAATTGTAGTTGGACGACATGGTAAAGCAATATGCCCCCGCATTTCTAAAACACAAAATGTCACCTTCATTGATTTCTGCAATTCTTCGGTTGTTTGCAAAAGTATCGGTTTCACAAATATATCCTACAACCGTGTAAAAACGCTCTTTGCCTTTTGGATTAGAGATATTTTCGATATGGTGCTGAGAACCATACAACATCGGACGAATCAAGTGATTAAAACCACTATCAATTCCTGCAAAAACTGTTGACGTAGTTTGTTTTACCACATTTACTTTGGCTAAAAAATAACCTGCTTCGCTTACTAAAAATTTACCTGGTTCAAAGGCCAAAGTCAATTCTCTGCCATACTCTTTTTCAAACGCATTGAACCTTTTGGTTAATTTTTTTCCAAATTCTTCAATGTTGGTTTCAATATCACCTTTATTATAAGGTACTTTAAATCCGCTTCCGAAATCAAGAAAATCTAATGTTTTGAAATTTTTTGCAGCATCAAAAAGTATTTCGGCTGCATAAAGAAACACTTCAATATCCAGAATATCAGAACCAGTATGCATGTGAATCCCATTAATGTGCATTCCTGTATTGGCTACAATTCTTAAAATATGCGGCATTTGATGTATCGAAATTCCAAACTTGCTATCAATATGTCCTACTGAAATATTACTGTTACCGCCCGCCATGACATGAGGATTAATACGAATACAAACGGGTACTTGTGGATGTTTTGTACCAAAATGTTCTAAAACCGAAAGGTTGTCAATGTTGATTTGAACGCCCAGTTGCGCTACTTCTTCTATTTCTTCAAAAGAAACCCCGTTTGGTGTGTAAATAATTTGGTGTGGTTCAAATCCTGCATGTAAACCTAATTGTACCTCTTGGATAGATACGGTATCAAGATTAGAACCAAAAGTTTTTAATAACTGTAAAATAGCAATGTTAGATAATGCTTTGACAGCATAATTGATGCGCAAACGTTCCACCTTTGAAAAAGCATTAGTCAAACGATTGTATTGGGATTGTATTTTTTCGGCATCGTAAACATATAACGGACTTCCGAATGTTGTTGCTAATTGTTGTAGTTCCTTAGGTTGCATTGCTGTATATTTTTAAGCAAAATTATTGCAGAAAATCCTTCTAACCTAATAACCAACTAAACATTAACAAATTATAACAATTTGTTATAAATATAACTTCTCATAGATTTTTTGATCTAAAGTGGATGATTTATGCGTTCTTGATTTTTTTTTAGCCCAGATAGAGCCGATATCCCATGCTTTTTAGCATGGATAAAGGCGAAAGCTGGAAAAAGCTCCAAATAAAACTATAATTTATTTTCTAAATTTAGATGAATTTAGTTATTTTTGTGCACCCGAAGTTTCGGGAGATAAAAAGTCAAAATCTTCATTATGGACATACACGAATACCAAGGAAAAGAGATATTAGCCAGCTATGGTGTAAAAGTGCAACGCGGTTATGTTGCTAATAATCCACAAGAAGCGGTTGCTGCAGCGAAGCAATTGACTGCTGAAACAGGAACTGGATGGCACGTTATAAAAGCACAAGTTCACGCTGGTGGTCGAGGAAAAGGTGGAGGAGTTAAACTTGCAAAAAACTTGCAACAAGTTGAGGAATTAGCAGAGCAAATCATTGGTATGCAATTGATTACACCTCAAACTTCTGCCGAAGGAAAAAAAGTGCACAAAGTTTTAGTTGCCGAAGATGTTTATTATCCTGGTGAAAGTGAAACTTCAGAATTTTATATGTCTGTTTTACTAAATAGAGGCAAAGGTCGTAACATGATTATGTATTCTACTGAAGGTGGAATGGATATTGAAGAAGTTGCGGAACACACGCCACACTTAATTTTTACTGAAGAAATTGATCCTACAGTAGGATTACAAGCTTTTCAATCTAGAAGAATTGCCTTTAATTTAGGACTCTCTGGAAATGCTTTTAAAGAAATGGTTCAGTTTGTAGGTGCTTTGTACAATGCTTATGTTGGTTCAGACGCTTCTATGTTTGAAATCAATCCTGTTTTAAAAACATCTGATAATAAAATAATCGCTGTTGATGCAAAAGTAAATCTTGATGACAACGCTTTGTACCGTCACCCAAAATTAGCAGAATACAGAGACATACGTGAAGAAAATGCTATTGAAGTTGAGGCTAAAGCGGCAGGTTTGAACTATGTAGATCTAGACGGAACAGTAGGTTGTATGGTTAATGGTGCTGGTCTTGCAATGGCAACTATGGATTTGATTAAGTATGCAGGTTTTGAACCAGCAAATTTCTTAGACGTAGGTGGAACTGCTGATGCAAAACGTGTAGAATTGGCTTTTAGAATTATATTAAAAGATCCAAACGTTAAAGCAATTTTGATCAATATCTTTGGAGGAATCGTTCGTTGTGATCGTGTTGCACAAGGTGTTGTTGATGCTTATAAAAATATGGGTGATGCCATTAGAGTGCCTATCATTGTGCGCTTACAAGGTACAAATGCTGAAATTGCAAAAGAATTAATTGACAACTCTGGAATGCCTATTTTATCTGCTGTTCAGTTTCAAGAAGCTGCAGACCAAGTTAAAAAAGCATTGTCTTAATTGATAACAATAGTTTAAATAAAAAAATCCCGAGCATTAGTTCGGGATTTTTTTATTCAATTAAAATGGTTTTTTTTAGTTTAAATTCTGATTAAAAAATAATTAGCCTTTATTCTTACCATTGTTAAATTTTACTTTTTCTACCACTTGAACTTTTGGTGCAGGTTTTTTTTCTCGAGATTTTGCATTTGATGCAGGTTTCTTTTTAAAAGCTGTTTTTGGAGCTGGTTTAAATTCCGCTCTTGGTTTAAAACCTTCTTTTACAGGGATTTCTGCTTTGTGTTTTGCTAAAACGTCATTAGGATTTTTTGGATTTTCCTTAGTTCCTCGCAAATGAATCACTAAAGCATTCAAAAAATTTCTTAAGACTTGATCACCACATTCCATGTAATTTTCATGCTTTTCATCACGAAAAAAAGCACCTAGTTCTGATTTTGAAATTCTAAAATCTACTAATTCTAATATTTCAACTATTTGGTCATCACGCAACATCAAGGCTACACGAAGTTTTTTAAAGATATCGTTATTGGTCATATTCTGTATTTTTATTTGTCAAAGGTAATTATTAAACTCTTTACTATAATTATTGTTTGGAATTAAAAATTGAGGTGATTATGTTTTGCTCGAGATTTGCTTATATTTGCTAACTTTTTAACCTAAATAGTTTCCCAATAATTAAAATTCATACAATGACACGCATTGAAGTTCTAAATACCATAATTAAAAAAAATAATGTTAAAAATTATCTTGAAATAGGAGTAAATCGAGGTAAGTGTCTTTTTAATATTAAAGGTCCAGAAAAAAGATTTGCCGTTGATCCTTTTTTTAATTTTAATTTATGGAAAAAATTCAAAGCTAGTGTCAAAAATCATGAAAACCTAAAAAACGAGTATTTTGAAGTTACAAGCGATGATTTTTTTAATACTAATGAAGCTTTACTTAAAAAAAACATCCTTGATCTTACTTTTATTGATGGTTTGCATACCTACAAACAATCTTTAAACGATACATTAAACACTCTAAAATTCTTAAGCAACAAAGGAATTATTGTTTTACATGATTGTAATCCGCTTGATGCATTAGCGGCGTATCCTGCAATTTCTATTGACGATGCACGTAAAGATTTGAAAGACCATAAAGATTGGAAAAACATTTGGAATGGTGATGTTTGGAAAACAATTGTACATATTCGCAAAAACCATCCAGAACTTACTGCTTTTGTACTCGATACAGACCATGGTTTAGGATTTGTTTATAAAAAACACAGGAACGAATTGCCAGCAGTCTTCAATTCATTTACTACAATTGAAGATGTAGATTATTCCTTTTTTGAAGCTAACAGGAATGAGTTGATAGATTTGAAACCTGTTTCTTATTTTGATGATTTTTTAAAAATATTTTAATTCAATAACCATAAATAGGCGTTTGCGAAACCTTCACGCCACAATTTTTCATTGTGTTGTCCTTTTGCAATAAAATTTTAGCTAAAAATAAAACATTTGATGACGACCCGCGAAGAAAAAATAAACTTATTATCTGAAATGATTGCTTTTTCAATTGTTGATGGACAACTGCACAAAAGAGAATATGATTTCATAGCACTTGTAGCGTTGGAATTGAACATTAGCAAAGCGGATTATGATGATTTGTTTCACCAAGAAATTAAACCTCTAGCTATAAAAACCGAATTCCAACGCATCCAACAGTTTTACAGATTGGCTTTATTGATGCATGTGGATGGTATCTTACACAAAAAAGAAGAAAACGCTATAAAACAAATAGCAATTAATATGGGTCTGAATCCGATGGTTACCAAGCGCATTTTATTGATGATAAAAGTTTCACCCACACGTACAATTGATCCAGAATATTTGTTAGAAGCTTTTAAAGAGCAACACAATTAAACCAAGCTTTCCTGAAGTTTTTTGATATCATCTCGCAATTTTGCCGCTTGCATAAAGTCGAGTTCTTTTGCTGATTTTTCCATTGCCTTTCGTTTTTCACGAATAATTTTTTCGATATCTGTTTTGGACATATAAGTAGTATCCGCTTCAGCAGCTTTGTTCAAAATATTATAGCCCAACTCATAGTCTACCAATGGATTTTTAGTAAAAGCACTCTCAATTTTTTTGTTCAATGCCATTGGCACCAAATCATTTGCAGTATTAAAATTAATTTGTTTGGTTCTGCGATAACTGGTTTCGTCAATGGTTTTTTGCATACTGTCTGTAATTTTATCAGCATACATTATTGCTTTTCCGTTGAGATTTCTTGCTGCACGACCTATGGTTTGGGTTAGAGAACGCTGGTTTCTCAAAAAACCTTCTTTATCAGCATCAAGAATCGCTACTAATGAAACTTCGGGTAAATCCAAGCCTTCACGCAATAAATTGACACCAATTAAAACGTCAAAAATACCTTTTCGCAAATCCTGCATGATTTCTATACGTTCTAATGTATCCACTTCTGAGTGAATATAGCGGCAACGAATATTTACTTTAGTCAAATACTTTGCTAATTCTTCCGCCATTCTTTTGGTCAAAGTAGTTACTAAAACACGCTCATCAATTTCTGCCCGAAGTTGGATTTCCTCAATCAAATCATCAATTTGGTTCAAACTAGGTCGCACTTCAATAATAGGATCTAATAATCCGGTAGGACGAATGACCTGTTCTATAACGACACCATCCGTTTTTTGCAATTCATAATCAGCTGGAGTGGCTGATACATAAATTACTTGGCTTTGCATCGCTTCAAACTCATCAAATTTCAAAGGTCTGTTGTCCATTGCAGCAGGCAATCGAAAGCCGTATTCCACTAAATTTTCCTTTCTACTTCTATCACCCCCGTACATGGCATGCACCTGAGAAACGGTAACATGACTCTCATCTACCACCATTAAATAATCCCTTGGGAAATAATCCAACAAGCAAAAAGGACGCGTTCCTGGTAATCTTCCGTCAAGATAACGAGAATAATTTTCAATTCCAGAGCAGTAACCGAGCTCTCGAATCATTTCTAAATCGAAATTGGTACGTTCTTCTAAACGTTTTGCCTCAAGATTTTTTCCTATTTCATTAAAATAAGTAACTTGTTTTACTAAATCCTGCTGAATTTCCCAGATCGCATTTTGCAATGTTTCTGGCGAAGTGACAAACATATTCGCTGGATAAATGGTCAGTTTTTTAAATTGCTCTACCACTCTTGACGTTTTAATATCAAAACTTTCAATGGCTTCTATTTCATCTCCAAAAAAGTGAATCCTATAACCATCATCAGCATAACTCGGATAGACTTCTACAATATCGCCTTTGATTCTGAAACTTCCGGGTTTAAAATCAGCTTCGGTTCTGGAATACAAGCTTTGTACTAATCTGTGTAATAATTTGGTTCTAGAAATGGTTTGATCTTTTTCGATAGGAATGACATTGTCTTGAAATTCCTTTGGATTTCCAATACCATATATGCAAGAAACAGATGCAATAACAATAACGTCTCTTCGGCCAGAAAGTAAGGAAGAAACGGTTGACATTCGCATTTTTTCAAGTTCTTCATTGATAGACAAGTCTTTTTCAATAAAGACACCTGTAACAGGCATAAAAGCCTCTGGCTGGTAATAATCGTAGTAAGAAACAAAATATTCTACGGCATTATTAGGGAAAAATTGTTTGAACTCTGAATACAATTGGGCAGCTAAAGTTTTATTGTGTGCAAGAACTAAAGTAGGTCTTTGCACTTCCTGAATCACATTTGCAATAGTAAATGTTTTTCCTGAACCTGTTACGCCTAAGAGCGTTTGGTATTTTTCACCATCAATGATACCTTTTGATAACTTTTCAATGGCTTGAGGTTGGTCGCCTTTAGGTTGGTAATCAGATACTACTTGGAAATTCATTTATATTACTTTATAAAATATGAGATTTACAAAGTTACAAAGTAGGGCTATAAAAACGGCTGTACAATTCTTAAAACTTCCAAGCTTTTTGTTGTGCTTCGCTTAAAAATGTCCAAGCTACCATTCGGCTGGTTTTTTGGCCTTGTGCCATATCTATAGTTTTGAAATTAACTACATTTACTTTGTTCAAAGTCTTATAAATGCTGGATAGGTTTTCTTTTTTTGAAACCAATGTGGTAAACCAAAGTACTTGCAAAGGATATTTTGCACTTTCATAAATCATTTGCTTTATAAAGCCTAATTCTCCGCCATCACACCATAATTCCGTATTTTGACCACCAAAATTGAGTACAGCTTGGGTTGCTTTTTTATCTCTTGTGGGTGCCAAATTATTTATTTTTCTCAAAGTATTTTTTGTCGCTTCTTCTAAGGAATTGTGAAACGGAGGATTACAAATTGTAAAGGTAAATTTATCTTCTGGTGCAATAATATTTTTCAAAATAAATCGAGGTTCAGTTTGTTGTTGCAAACTTATGAGATCAACTAAATTAGGATTTAAGGTAATTATGTTTTCGCAATTTTCAATGGCTTTTTCATCAATATCCGTACCCACAAAACTCCATCCGTAAACCGCATTTGCAATTATGGGGTAAATGCAATTTGCACCAATGCCAATGTCGAGTCCCATATTATTTTCTCCTTCGGGAATTATCCCGTTGTTTGATAAAGCCAATAAATCGGCTATGTAGTGCACATAATCTGCACGTCCTGGAATAGGAGGACACAAATAATCCTCAGGAATATCCCAATCTTGTATGTTGTAATAGGTGATTAGTAAAGCTTTGTTGAGCAATTTAACTGCTTTTGGGTCACTAAAATCTATAGTTTTTGAATTCGTTTCATTCAAATGAATATTAAGCAGAACCAATTTTTCTAGTTCTGGGCAATTCTGAACCAATACTTCGAAATCATACCTCAATTTGTGTAAATTTCTGGGATGTAGATTTGTTTTTTCAGTGACTGCTGTAGCTTTCATTTTTTTAATTTCGATGCAAAGATAAGCATTACTTAGAAGCAAAAATAATTTGAGAATGGCATAAAAACAAATTAGGAAATCTGATTTGGCATCGAAAAAAAACCTATTTTTATATGATAATTTACTACAATTTATGGTTTTAAAATTAGCTGAAAGCAAAAATGTTCTTCGTTTTAAAAAACGATATTTTTTTTATGGGATTGTTTTATTGTACATTATTATGTGTCAATCTTGTATGAGAATGCGTTATTCAAATAAGGAAACGGTATCTTTTTTTAAATCATCGGGAGCGCCTTTTATTGATAAAAAAGTCGCTTTTGAAGATAATGAAATTCATTATATCGAAACTGGAAACAGTCAAAACCCTACTTTATTTTTTATTCATGGTTCTCCTGGAAGCTGGGATGCTTATAAAAATTACCTGAAAGACAGTTTGTTACTTAAAAAATACAGAATGATTGCTATTGATCGTCCTGGTTTTGGGTATAGTAATTTTGGAGAGGCACAAAATCTGGATACTCAAGCCAAGTGGATTGCAACATTTATAAAGAAAATTGACAACAAAAAACCTATAATTTTAGTAGGTCATTCTATGGGAGGACCAGTTGCTGTGAAGTTGGCTACAATAAATCCAATATTTTACAATCATATTGTAGTACTTTCCGGGTCAGTGGATCCAAATGCGGAAAACCCAGAAAACTGGCGACCAATTATTAAAGCTGTTCCAATTCGATATTTGATTCCTGGTGCATTACGACCATCTAATGATGAATTGTGGTGGCTCAAAAAAGATTTAGTCGAAATGAAACCAACTCTTAAAAATGTGCAATGTGATGTTACGATTATTCACGGTACAAAAGACAGATTAGTACCTTATAGTAATGCGGCTTTTATGAACAAAGCATTTATAAATGCAAAAAGTATCAATACAATTGCTATAGAAAACGCGGATCATTTTATACCTTGGTCACATTATGAAATTATAGAAAAGGCACTTCTGGCTATAAAATTATAGTTCTAATCTGCGCATTCCATCATTAATAAATCACCTTGTAAATGGCTGATGGTAACCAAACCATCATTTAAAACCGAATTGCTACTTCCAGATCGATAGCCAATAGTTAGCGTGTCATCTTGCAAAGGATAAACCAGATTTTCAGAAGTTATACCATTGACAATGCCAACCGGTATCAGCGAAATATTTGTGTTTGCAGGATACCATTTTTCAAATTTTTTTGGTAACAAAAACACCTTTGAATGGTCGTCATGAATCACAATTTTTAAAGAATCTCTATAACGAACCATGTTAGTTAAATTTGTGATCGTATGATCGGCACGTTTTCCTGTTGCCCAAACTACGTTTACAGCAGGAATTTTTCTTTGAATTAAATAATCAAATGCTTTTTCTAAATCTGTTTTATTTTGATCTGGGGTATGAACAATTTCAAGAGGATATTGTGATGCTGAGTATTGATTGGGATCAAAACCGCGATCAAAATCACCAAGCAAAACATCTACTTTGATTCCTAATTTTATAACCCTTTCCATTGCAGAATCTAAAACGATGACTAATGGTGACCACTCTAATAACTGGCCTAATAATTCATTGTTGCAGGAAGCGCCATTTGCAATTATTAAAGCTGGCTCTTGATCATCGCGAACGATATGGTGAGAAGACATAGGGATTTAGGATTTGTGAATTATAATTTTTGATTATTTGTGTGTAAATGTATGAAAAATCTATATTGTGAAGTCTGTTATCTATAGCCCAGATAGCAATGAAAACCAAAACTGCTTTGCAAACTTTAGTTTTGTTTTGCTGTAAGAGCGACCAGCGGAAGCTACTTTTAGCATTTACAAAACTGTTTGTAAAGCAGTTAGGGTTGTAATGTATAGCTGGAATAGCTCCTATTGTACAATGTAATTTTTTGTGTCAATTTCGGACAAACTAAAATAGCCCAATGCGAAATTGGCTTCATTTGAAATATTTACAATATTGCCTCGAACAGTTGCTGGTGGCGATTGAAATGGGCTTCCGCCATTGCTTCCCGCAATGCTAATTAAGATGTTCATATAATTGTAATACCGCTCTGATATTCCATAAATACTGATGTCTAAATTGTCTGCTTTTTTTAAATCTTCACTTGTATAGAGTCCGAATATTTGATTGCCTTGAAAAAATTTATCTTCGGCTACGTCATAGTTAGGAATGGCAGTAAAGCTGGGTTTGAACCTAAAAAGATAAAAATCATTTGTTGCGGCATTATCTGTAAAAAAGGCTTTGATTTCGAAATCAGTTCCTGTAAAACCACCATCGTTTTTTTGTTCAATTTTATCAATAACAGGAACTGGTTTTAATGTTTCTTGGGCTGTGTAAGTCTGACCATTACTTATCACTGTTAAGGTGTAACTTGCATTTAAAACGGGAATAAATGTATCACATAAGTAGATTCCTGTACCTATAGTTTCAGTGAAATTAAATGTATTGTTATTAGTATCCGTTATAAAAACTGTTGCTCCAGAAACTACGGGAATTATATTGCTGAAATAATCAGTGGTCGTAGACAATTTGATTCGTTGTTCATTGCCTGAAGTGCCTTTTTTCCAAGTTATTGAAGCATCAATTACTAATTTAGGTGGCGCTGTATTAAGGTCTACATCAACTACTTTTTCGCAACTTGCAAAAAATAGTATCGAGATGATCAATGCTGTATTTATTATTTTTTTCATGCTATTGTTTTTTATAGTGAAATAGTTTTGCATCATTTTAGAATTTAAAATTATAACTGATTCCTGGTACAATTCCAAAAATAGAAAAGCGAACTGCCTCATTTTTACCTGAAATTTCATTTTGTCTGAAACTTATGGAAGCTGCATTTTGCCTGTTGTATAAATTATAAATACTAAAAACCCATTCAGATTGCCAACCTTTTTTCTTTTGCGGTTTGGGTATATATGTTGCGGAAATATCAAGATGATGGTATGTAGGCAAACGACTGTCATTCCTTAATCCGTAACTGGGAATTCTAGTATCTTGATACTCATATTGACCGCCATTTGGGTTAGTCACAGGTTGACCTGTTTGAAGTGCAAAGTTGGCACCAAAAGACCATTTTTCGTTCAAAGTATAAGCACTTGTTATAGCTAAATTATGCAACTTGTCATAAGCTGATCTGTACCAATTCCCATTATTAATCCCTGTTTCCTGCGGGGTTCTTCCAGGAGTTTGTTGTTCAGATTTAGACAATGTATAGGAAATCCAGCCGGTTAAATCACCTGTATTTTTTCTTAACAAAAATTCTAATCCGTAGGATCTTAACCTTCCGTTTAATATCACTTGTTCAATAGCATTATTTGCAATTAAATCTGCGCCATCAATATAATCAATTCGGTTTTTTACTTTTTTATAAAAAGTTTCAATCTCTAGAGAGTAATCGTCGTTGCGAAAGTTACTAAAATAACCCAATGCCACTTGGTCAGCAATTTGGGGTTTGATGTAATTATCGCTTGGTGTCCAAACATCTAATGGAGTAGGAGAAGCGGTATTTGAAACCAATTGCAAATATTGTGTCATCCTATTGTAACTTGCTTTGATAGACTGATTTTGATTGAACGAATAAGAAGTAGCAAATCGAGGTTCAAAATTATCAAAAGAAGCAATGACTTTATTAGTTCCGTAAAATTGCGTACCAATAGGTTTTCCTTTTTCATACACTTTTTGATCATCATTAAATGTTACCGCTTGGTTGTCTTGGTAAATATTCACCGTTGAAGCCCCTAATCTATAAAACATGCTGTAGCGCAACCCATACATTAAAGATAATTTATTTGAAACTTTTTGTTCTGCTTCAAGATAGGCAGCTGGTTCAAAAGCATATTTAGGATCTAATTTTATATAATTAATTCCAGATGAAGTGTTTGTGGGATTTATAACACCAGGATTAAAATCATAATAAATGGCATTTACACCATAATTGAGTTTGATTTTATCGGAAATATAATTCTTGAAATCATATTTTATATTGTAGTTTTTTATACCTGAATCATATTTAAATCCTACAAAATCCAATACCAAACCGTAATAATAATCGCTGTAAATTAAGGAGAGATTAGAAAACAATTTATCTGTAAACAAATGGTTCCAACGCAAGTTTAAAGTAGCATTACCATAAATATTAGTAAAACTTCCGTCAAGATTGAATACATCTCTACCAAAATACCCTGAAAGATACAAACTGTTGTTGCTATCTAATTTATAATTCAATTTGGTGTTTAAATCATAAAAGTAAGCTGAGTTTTTATTGTCTGTTAATTTTAGAAATAAATGCGCGTAAGAACCACGACCCGCTATTAAAAAGGAACCTTTGTCTTTTACAATAGGACCTTCAGCTAGCAATCTGCTTGAAATCAAACCTATACCACCGTTCATGTGGAAATCTTTTGAATTACCATCTTTTTGATAAATGTCCAAAACAGAGGAAGCCCTACCGCCAAAACGAGATGGAATTCCGCCTTTGTACAATTTTAAATCTTTTATAGCATCTGGATTAAATACCGAGAAAAATCCAAAAACATGGGAAGAATTAAAGATATTGGCTTCATCAAGCAGTATTAAATTTTGATCTGCACCACCACCACGAACATTAAAACCAGAGGCACCTTCACCCGCATTTGTGACGCCAGGTAATAATAAAATGGATTTTAAAACATCTACTTCGCCCAATACCACCGGCATTTTTTTTATAGTAGCAATAGAGAGTTTATTGACACTCATTTCTGCTTTCTTGGTATTGGTAGTTGTTTTTTCAGTTATGATCACTTCTTCAAGATTTTCATTGCTTTCTGACAAGGAAATATTTTTTTTAATATTTTGTGTCAATGAAATAGATGTTTCCAAAGTTTGAAAACCTACATAACTTATTGCCAATTGATAATTTCCTTTAGGCAATGTTAGGGAATAAAAGCCATATTCATTAGTAATAACATTTGCATTTTGACCTATAACACTAATATTAACGCCTATTAAAGTTTCATTGCTTTTGTAATCGATAATAATGCCACTAAGCGTGAATTTTTCCTGTGAATAAGCAGCCGAAAATATTGAAAAAATAACAATGAATAAACCAATTCTTTTTTTGAATTTCATACCTTATATTTAAAGAACAAATTTCACGAATTTCTTATAGTTTTGTTACTCCTCAAACGTTAATGATAGGTTAATAAAAAGCAAATAAAAAAGACAACCTTTTGGGTTGTCTTTTTGATAAAATTATAAAAAAGTCTAAGCTAATTTAGCTTCTAAATTTTCTTTTATAGCTTCTAAGAAACCTTCGGTAGTCAAGTAATCAGCACTTGTAAGACCTTCTGGTTTAACAAGCATTGCTAAATCTTTAGTCATTTTTCCGCTTTCAACTGTTGCTACACAAACTTGTTCTAGCTTTAAACAAAAGTCTATTAAAGCTTGATTTCCATCTAATTTCCCTCTGTGTTCTAATCCTCTTGTCCATGCAAAGATCGAAGCAATAGGATTTGTAGAAGTAGCTCTTCCTTTTTGGTGTTCTCTAAAATGTCGTGTCACTGTTCCGTGTGCAGCTTCGGCTTCAACTGTTTTGCCATCAGGTGTTACAAGTACAGATGTCATTAATCCTAATGAACCAAAACCTTGTGCAACTGTATCTGATTGAACGTCTCCATCATAATTTTTACAAGCCCAAACAAATCCGCCGCTCCATTTCATGCATGAAGCTACCATATCATCAATCAAACGGTGCTCGTAAGTCATCCCATTTTTTTCGAAATCAGCTTTGTAGTTTTTTTGATATACTTCTTCAAATATGTCTTTGAAGCGACCATCATAAGCTTTTAAAATCGTATTTTTTGTAGAAAGATACAATGGCCATTTTTTTGTCAATGCCATTTGAAAAGAAGAATGTGCAAAGCCATAAATACTTTCATCAGTATTGTACATAGACATTGCAACACCATCTCCTTGGTAATCATAAACTTCCCAAGTTTGGGTTTCTCCTTCTTCTGGAACAAAAGTCATGGTTAATTTTCCTTTTCCTTTAATCACAGTATCTGTTGCTTTGTATTGATCGCCAAAAGCGTGACGGCCTATAACGATTGGCTTTGTCCAGCCTTGAACATAACGTGGCACGTTACTCATGATAATAGGTTCTCTAAATACGGTTCCGCCTACAATGTTTCTTATGGTTCCGTTTGGAGATTTCCACATTTTTGAAAGGTTGAATTCCTTAACGCGCTCTTCGTCTGGAGTTATAGTAGCGCATTTGATACCTACATTGTATTTTTTTATTGCTTCTGCGGAATCAATTGTGATTTGGTCTTTTGTAGCTTCACGACTTTCTATGCTTAAATCGTAGTATTTAATATCTAACTCTAAGTAAGGAAGAATTAATTTTTCTTTAATAAATGACCAAATAATTCGCGTCATTTCATCTCCATCCAATTCTACAACTGGATTGTCAACTTTAATTTTTGCCATGCTAATTTTTAGTTTTGTTTGAATTTGTAATTGTTAATGCAAAGATAATAAATTGATAAGAAATAGAAATTTCCTTAACAAACATATTCAATGATTTACGTATTTGATAAAAATAAGACTAAATTTTATGAATTTCATATTTTATATGTTGATTAATAACAAAAAAAAGTCCCAACAGTGTTGGGACTTTTATGATAAAAAGACATTTTACTATCTTCTTTTGTCTCTAATTTTTGCTTTTTTACCGGTAAGTTCTCTAAAGTAGAAAATTCTAGCTCTACGAACAGCACCTTTTTTGTTGATTTCAATTTTTTGTAAAGCAGGTAAATTTACAGGAAAAATACGCTCAACACCAACTGAACCAGACATTTTACGGATAGTAAAAGTTTCAGTATTTCCAGAACCTCTTCTTTGGATAACTACTCCTTTAAAAAACTGTGTTCTGGTTTTTTCACCCTCTTTGATTTCGTAGAAAACAGTGATTGTGTCTCCAGCTCCAAATTCAGGGAAATCTTTTTTTGCTACAAATTCGTTTTGAACGAATTTCATTAAATCTGCCATGATAATTTTTTTAATTATGGTTTTTATTAGAGCAACGTTCACGGTTATCGCCAGAGGTTGGTCCAAATTTGAGTGCAAACTTACATCTTTTTTAACAATTTACAAACTTTATTTTTAAGTATTCAGTGTTCAGTTGTTTAGAGTTCAGTGAATCTACAATATTCAAAAAATAATTCACTATTTATCTTCTTTAACTTTGTGATAAGACTGATTTACTTTAAATTGAATACTGACCACTCTATTTATTCCAGCAAATCTGGTCTTCTATTTTTTGTATGTTCATATGCCTTTTCTTCACGCCATTTGTCAATATTCGCAAAATGACCACTTGTTAAAACTTCGGGGACTTTCCATCCGTTATAATCTGCAGGTCTTGTATATATTGGACCAGAAAGTAAATTGTCCTGAAAACTATCGGTCAAAGCCGAAGTTTCATCACTTAGAACACCTGGTATCAATCTGATCAATGCATCAGATAATACCAGAGCCCCCAGTTCTCCGCCGCTTAAAACATAATCACCTATTGAGATTTCTTTGGTAATAAAATGATCTCTGACCCTTTGATCTACACCTTTATAATGACCACAAAGTATAATAATGTTTTCATACATAGACATGGTATTGGCCATCTTTTGATTGAGTGTTGCCCCATCTGGCGTCATATAAATAATTTCGTCGTAAGTTCTTTCGCTCTTTAATTTCGTGATACACGCATCAATAGGTTGTACCATCATTACCATTCCTGCGCCTCCGCCAAACTGGTAATCATCCACACTTTTTTGTTTATTAGTAGTATAATCACGTAGATTATGGAAATGAACTGCCACAAGGCCTTTATCTATAGCACGTTTCATTATAGAAGCTTCAAACGGACTTCTAAGTAATTCAGGCAAAAGTGTAATAATATCTATACGCATAACTATAATATGAAAGGACAAAGGTACAAAGTTGCAAAGGTTTTTGAATACTTTAATCAGAGATGGGTGTGATTTACTTTTTAAAAATATTTTCGTAATTTTGGCATTCAATTAAAAAAAATAAAATGGAAAACGGAATATTTGCCAAATTCAACACTACAAAAGGATCAATTTTAGTAAAATTAACACATGATTTAACCCCTGGAACTGTAGGTAATTTTGTAGGTTTAGCTGAAGGAAATCTTGAAAATAAGGTTAAACCACAAGGCAATAAATATTATGACGGTTTAAAATTTCACAGGGTAATTCCAGATTTTATGATTCAAGGCGGTTGTCCTCAAGGAACAGGAACTGGCGGACCGGGTTATAGTTTTGATGATGAATTTCACCCTACATTAAAACACAACAAGCCAGGTGTTTTGTCAATGGCAAATTCTGGACCAGCGAGTAATGGTTCTCAATTTTTTATCACTCATATTCCTACTGATTGGTTAGACAACAAGCATACTGTTTTTGGTCATGTAGTAGAAGGTCAAGATATTGTTGATGCTGTTGCTCAAGGCGATGTTCTTGAAACTTTAGAAATTGTTAGAGTGGGTGAGGAAGCTCAAAAATGGAATGCTATTGAAGCTTTTAGAACTTTTGAAGGTTCACGTGCCAAAAGAGAACAAGCAGAAAAAGAAGCTGCTGAAGCAAAAATGGAACAATTGGCTGCTGGTTTTGATAAAACAGAAAGCGGTTTGCGATATAAAATGATCCAAAAAGGAGCTGGAAAAAAAGCAGAAAGTGGTAAAACAGTTTCTGTACACTATGAGGGATCGTTAGAAAGTGGAAAAGTTTTTGATTCTTCTTATCCAAGAAAAAAGCCTATTGAGTTTAAATTAGGTCAAGGTCAGGTTATTGAAGGTTGGGATGAAGGTATCGCTCTACTTCAAGTAGGCGATAAGGCTAGATTTGTAATTCCATCACATTTAGGATACGGCTCTCGCGGCGCTGGTGGTGCAATTCCTCCTAATGCAACGTTGATTTTTGATGTTGAATTGATGGATGTCAAATAATACTGCTATAAAAATTAGATTAAAACCCAATGACGTTGTTATTGGGTTTTTTATTTCCACTTAATACCACAACCCATACTTGGTTTTTGCGGAGAAGCCAGACTGCGATTGTAAATTACTGCATCAATTGCGCTTCTTAGATCGCTCCCGCTTAATGGGATTTCGTTTCCAGGTCGGGAATCATCTAGCTGGCCTCGGTAAAACAATTTATCTTGCGCATCAAAAAGGAAAAAATCGGGCGTGCAAGCTGCATCAAGCGCTTTGGCGACAGCCTGACTTTCATCATACAAATAAGGAAAGTCCATTTTGTTTTTAAAAGCAAACTCAGTCATGAATTCTGGACCATCTTGCGGATATTTAATAGCATCATTACTAGAAATAGCAATAATTCCTAGTCCTTGAACCCTGTAATCGTTTGCAATCATTACTATTTCCTCAATAACATGATGTACAAAAGGACAATGGTTGCAAATAAATAGCAGTAACGTACCTTTTGTGCCTTTTAAATCTTGAAAAGAATAGTGATAATTGGAATTGGTATCTTTTAATTTAAACTCAGGAGTCACTGTTCCTATCGCTAACATTTTAGATGTTGTATTTGCCATTCAAAAAGATTTTTTATAAAATTACAATAATTTTTGAGTAATAAAACCCAACGAGTGTCATTTCAGTTTAATGCAACTGTTAGATTATGGCTTTCAAATCATCTGCCATTGTATCATAATTGTAGCCATCCCAAGGTTTTGATGATTGCCTAAATCCACGACGGTCATAAGCTACAACCCTAAAGTTATTGTTGATTAATGATTTTGACTTGTAAGTTTTTGAAGTTCTTGATTAATTTCCATAGCAATTTGAATTTTAATAACTAAAAAGAATAATATTATATTTGGATAAACCATTTTTGAAAGTCAAAGTTGACACAGTTAATCAAAAAAATGATTGTGCAATTTTGTTTATTCTTACATAATTAACATATTACTATTTTTAAAAATAAATGTTTTGTACTATGGATTTGAATTGGCAAGAATTTGAAAAAGTTGAAATGAGAGTGGGAACTATTATTGAAGTCAATGATTTTCCTGAAGCTAGAAAACCTGCTTATCAATTAACGATAGATTTTGGAAAAAATATTGGGATTTTAAAATCTTCTGCTCAAATTACAAAACGTTATCAAAGGGAAGATTTACTTGAAAAACAAATCATTGCAGTTGTAAATTTTCCTAAGAAACAAATAGGAAAATTCATGAGCGAATGTTTGGTGCTTGGTTCAGTAGGAGAGGATAATGATATTGTTTTATTGATATCTGATATTAAAGTCGAAAACGGATTGAGAATAGGTTGATTTAAGTTTCAAAACTACTCACCTTTTTAGCCTCTAAGGTTTCGTATTTGTTATGAATCGCTAAGATTATTACACCAAATAAAACTGCTGTTACAATAAGAATCGTGTTCAATACTCCTTCGGTTCCAAAGGATATTTTTATTAATATTGTCGAGATTATAAAGCCAGAGTTTCTGATTACCCTGTTGAATTTATCCGAAAGAAAGAAAGAAAATAGTAACAATAGTACTTCAATCAAAATTAGTATTGTAAAAAATTCATCAAAGAAAATTTTATTAATATCCTTGATATTATCGACTATTTGTGTCAAAGAAAAAAAGCTTTCGTAAATCCAATGTGCTAAGCTGTAAACCGATAATACAACAAATATTGGGATAAGAATAATGGCGAAAATATTTTTGAGTTTTATAAACTTATTAACATCAATAGTTTTTTGAATTTTAGACTGATTGATTTCATTTTTTCGATTAAGGTTATAAAAAACAAAAATCAAGTAAAACAGAATTATCGTAGCTACAATATCTAGGGTGAAATTCACATTTGTCTTTAGCGCAAACCAGTTAGCATTAAACTCTAGTTTTGTTAAGTCTTTGAATATTCTTCGGATGATAATCAGTGTAATAATTTCATATTGTTTGCCTATATAAATGGTTGTTGATTTAGGCAAATAATAAACTAAAAGATATACTTCATAAATTAAAATGAAAGAAAAAGGGGTATAAATTGCAGATATAGGATTGCTCAATAATTTTGAATAATCATTGATTACAATAATTTCTAAATCAACTAGTGCGATGATTAATAAATGCAATAAAAAACTTATTATCGCTAGCGATACAAAGAAAACTTCGGTTCTTTTTTTTGTCTTTTCAGATAAAAGTAAGGCGTAAAAAAAGTCAAATATTGTCTTATTTGTTTTCATTTGTTTTTTATTGAACATAAATATATAAAAAAAGCCTGAAACTCTTATGAATTTCAGGCTTTTAACTTTCGTTTAAGTATGGTTTTTTTACTATATATCATCAAAATCGATATCTGTAAAACTTTTATCTATTTTTGAAATTTCTTCAGGACGTTGTTCTCCAGGATATTCTTTCTTAAAATCTTTTTGGTGTCTTTCAGAAATTACTTCTTCGCCTTTGTGGTTCAAAACGTAGGATGTCATTTCTTCGAGGATTTCTGCAAAAGCTGTAAAATCTTCTTTGTACAAATAAATTTTATGTTTTTTGAAGTGAAAAGAGCCATCCTCTTCAGTAAATTTTTTGCTTTCGGTAATGGTAATGTAGTAATCATCTGCTTTTGTAGCTCTAACATCAAAGAAATAAGTTCTTCTGCCAGCTCTTAAAACTTTAGAAAAAATTTCTTCTTTTTCTAACATATCATTTTCTCTCATAATCCTTCTGTCAATTAATTTTTGGTGTTAAGTAGTAATCAAAAATCAGAAAAAAAAGTCAATTTACCAAAGGTTTAGATCATTTCTTTTTCTGAAAGTTGCTTTAAATACAATTCTTTGTAATACCCTTCTTGATTTACTAATTGATTATGAGAACCTTGTTGAATGATTTTTCCTTCGTCTAAAATAATTATTTTATCCGCATTCTTGGCAGATGAAACCCGGTGGCTTACAATGATAGTGGTTTTGTATTTACAAAAATCCAATAAATTATTCAAAATTGCTTCTTCAGTTTCAGTATCAACTGCAGAAAGACAATCATCAAGTAATAAAATTTCTGGATCTTTGATAACTGCTCTAGCGATAGAAACTCTTTGCTTTTGACCTCCCGAAAGTGTAATGCCGCGTTCGCCTAATATGGTTTCATATTGCATATTAAAATTAATAATATTGTCATGCACCACTGCTTTTTTCGCCGCATCAATAACCTCTTCATCCGTCGCATTTTGTTTGCCGAACTTGATATTATTTTTTATAGAGTCCGAAAATAAAAATGCGTCTTGGGGCACTACACCTATACTGTTCCTTAAATCAAATAAATTCAATTTAGCAATTGCTTTACCATCTACATTAATATTGCCATCGGTTACATCGTACAATCTGCTGATCAAAGACAAAATACTCGATTTACCGGAGCCTGTTTTACCCAGAATGGCTAGCGTTTCTCCTTTATTAATCGTAAAACTTACATTCTTTAAAGCTGTAATATTAGTGTCATCATATGTAAATGAAACATTTTCAAAAGAAATAGCACCTCGAATTACTGAGTTTTCTGTAACATCATTCGTAATTTCGGGTTGAATTTTTAGAAATTCATTAATGCGTTTTTGAGATGCGGCAGCCTCTTGTACCATGGAAGAAACCCAACCCAGAGAAGCAACAGGCCACGTTAACATGTTTACATACAAAATAAACTCCGCTATAATACCAATACTATTAATCCCATTTGTTTCGTCGATATACATCATACCGCCAAAATAAATCACTACAAGATTACTTACACCAATGAGCGCAAGCATTAAGGGTCCAAAAAATGAATTTACCGTGGCTAATTTCATTGCCTTTTCTTTGCTTTCGTTAGACAAATCAACTACATTTTTTTGGTATTGATTTTCTAATGAGTAGGCTTTTATAACTCGAATTCCAGAAAATACTTCTTGAGAAAAACTGGATAACTTAGATAAATTTTGCTGAAAAGAAGTACTTCTTTTATTGATTTCTTTACTGAGTCTAAAAATGGTATAGGATAAAATAGGCAATGGTAATAAGGTGTACAATGTAAGTCTGGGTGAAACATTGTACATATAAACTATCACAATAGCAAACCTGATAATAGTATTTATGGTATACATTACCGCTGGTCCTACATACATCCTTACTTTCCCCACATCTTCACTAATGCGGTTCATTAAATCGCCAGTTCTATTTTGTTTGTAAAACCGTTGGGTAAGATTTTCGTATTGTCGAAAGACTTCATTTTTTAAATCAAATTCAATATAACGCGACATTACAATTAGCGTTTGTCGCATCAAGAACGTAAGTATCCCAGCAATTATAGTAGTTGCGATTACTAGAACGATATTGTTTAATAGTTCTGTTTTTATAAAGGAAGTACTTACAGATGGGTCTTTTGCATAAGTTTCTATAGCTTTAAAAGATTTGCTAATGAGTTTTGGCGTGAATAAAGAAAAGATTTGAGCGGCAATTGTGGTAATAATTCCAACCAAAAAACGGTATTTGTATTTGACGAAATATTTATTTAAATATTGTAATTCTTTCATTTTATTGGGATGAAATATATTTTTATTTATACTTTTTAGTTAAAATTTAGCATAAAATATTTTTTTACGTTTATGGTTAAAAAAACATTTTTATTAACATATTATCAAAATACGACAAAAATACGGCATTGTTTTGATTTATATCTTAAATTTGCGGGACGTTTTTGATAAAGTCATAATTCAACTAATTAAACAACAACTATGATTACAGAAGTTATAAATGCAAGTGAGCTACATAAGATTGATCCTGTTTTTGGTCAAGTATCATTTGATAATCACGAACAAATCGTTTTTTGCAATGACAAAGATACTGGTTTAAAATCAATAATTGGTATACACAATACAGTTTTGGGACCAGCTTTAGGTGGAACCAGAATGTGGAAATACACTAATGAATGGGAAGCTTTAAACGATGTTTTAAGACTTTCTCGAGGCATGTCATACAAGTCTGCAATTACAGGTTTGAATCTCGGAGGCGGAAAAGCTGTAATCATTGGTGATTCAAAAATTGATAAAACGCCTGAAATGATCCACAAGTTTGGTGAGTATGTAAATTCGCTTTCAGGAAGGTACATTACTGCCGAAGATGTAGGAACTACTACTCAGGATATGGATAATATTAGAGAAGTCACTAAATTTGTGACAGGTGTTTCTGTCGAAAAAGGGGGGTCAGGAAATCCATCACCAGTAACCGCTTATGGAGTTTACATGGGTATGAAAGCCGCTGCAAAATACCAGTTTGGAACTGAAAATCTTAGCGGAAAGAAAATTTTAGTTCAAGGAATAGGTCACGTGGGAGAAACTCTAGTGGACTTTTTGACAAAAGAAGGTGCTTTGGTTCAAATTACCGACATCAATCAGTCAAGATTAGAAGAAATTGAAAACAAATACGGTGCAAAAATTTTTACTGGTAGTGATTTGTATTCAGCAGATGTTGATATTTATTCGCCATGTGCGCTTGGAGCTACTATAAATGATGAAACTGTAAACAAAATTAGAGCAAAAGTTATTGCTGGTGCTGCAAATAATCAGTTAGCAAAAGATACTGTTCACGGACAAATTCTTAAAGACAGAGGTATACTTTATGCACCAGATTTTCTAATCAATGCAGGTGGAATAATTAATGTATACGGAGAAATTGCAGGTTATGATAGTGCCGAAGCAATGCGCAGAACCGAAAATATTTATAATACTACCCTAGAGATTTGTAGTTTTGCAGAGCAAAATGGTATTACAACGCAAGAAGCTGCAATGTCTATCGCGCAAAACAGAATTGATACAAGAAAAAAAGAAAACGCAACTAAGTAAGTAGCATTTTCAATAATATTACTATTTTTGCGGAGCGAAAGAATTTCTTTCGCTCCGTTAATTTTATCAAATTAAATAAAGTTCTTATCAGTGTTAAACAGAAGACATATTCGTGTTAAAGTGATGCAAACTATCTACGCAATGCATCAAAGTAGTTCAGACAATCTTGAAAAAGAAGAGAAATTTTTATTCTACAGTATAGATAATGTTCAAGATTTGTATCTCGTTATGCTTTCTTCGTTAATTGAAATCAGTAAAACAGAAGCCATTTTCTTAGAAAAATCTAGCCAAAAACATTTGGCAACGCCAGAAGAAAGAAAACCCAATAAAAAGTTCATCAACAATAAGATAATTCATATGCTTTCAGAAAACAATTCATTAGGAATTGCACTTGAAAACAGAAAAATCAATAATTGGGAACTCAATGATGATTATATCCAAATCCTTTTATCGGCTATCAAACAAAGCGAATTGTACAAAAATTACATGCGCAATGAAACAAATGATTTTGAAGAAGACAAAGAATTTGTAATAGCTATTTTTACTGAATTAATTGTTCCAAACGAAAAATTATATGAATATTTAGAGGACAATAAACTGACTTGGATAGATGATATACCACTAGTTAATACCCAAATTATCAAACAGTTGAAATCCTTAAAAGCAAAAGATGATACTGATGTTTTTAAAGTGTCAAAACTATATAAGGATACAGAAGACAAAGAGTATGTTGCCAATCTTTTTAGAAAAACGGTTTTAAACGAATCAGAATTAGCCAAAGAATATATTGATAAAACGCCAAATTGGGACACAGAAAGAATTGCCGAAATTGATACTATAATCTTAAAAATGGCCATTTGCGAATTTCTAAAATTCCCTTCTATTCCTGTAAAAGTTACAATCAATGAGTACTTGGAGATTGCAAAAGAATATTCTACTCCTAAGAGTAGTATTTTTATAAACGGAATTCTGGACAATTTGGTCAAAGAATTCGAAACTAATAAAAAAATAAATAAAGTCGGTCGCGGTTTAATGTAACCCTAAAATTTTTAAATTATGATTAAAAGAACCTTTTGTTTGTTAGTAATTGCTTCCTCATTATTTTTAGTTTCTTGTAAAAACAATGAAGTAAAATTGAATGAAAACCCTATAGAAACTCAAAAAGCTGTTGATGGTGTTGCTGTAAATAATACAGATTCTGTTGCTACAAAAACTGCAAATCCAAATGCAAAATATGCTACAATGGATTTTTCAAAAAAAGTGCATGATTTTGGCACAATCAATCAAGGCGATAAGGTAAAAACTGTATTTTCTTTTACAAATAATGGCCAAGCAGATTTAATTATTGTTTCTGCAAGTGGTTCTTGTGGTTGTACAGTGCCAGAATATCCTAAAACACCGATCAAACCGGGTGAAAAAGGAGATATAAAAGTAGAATTTAATTCTAGCGGAAAAAGTGGTCAACAAAATAAAACAGTAACCATCGTTGCTAATACGGTTAACGGTAACGAAGTTTTAAATATTACTGCTTCAATAACACCTGAAACAGGAATTTCTAAATAATTAAACCAACAATAAAACAATACAATAATGGAAAATTACATGAATTTTTTGCCTTACGTTGCAATGATCGCAGTTTTTTACTTTTTGATGATTAGACCACAGCAAAAGAAAGCAAAAACCGAAAGAGAATTTGAAAGCAACATAAAAATTGGAGATAAAATAATTACAAAAAGCGGAATTCATGCAAAAATTGCTGAACTGGCAGAAACTACAATTGTAGTTGAAACCATGTCAGGAAAACTAAAAATGGAACGCTCTGCAATTTCTATGGAAATGAGTACAAAACTCAACGCTCCAGTTGTAGTTAAAAAGTAAAAGAATTGATTTAAAAAACACCCTCAATAATTAATAATTGTTGAGGGTGTTTTTTATTAAAAAAAATGCTAAAACTATTTTTTCTTCTTTTTATCTTTTGATTTTTTTTCAGCTTTGGTAGTTTTTGGAGAAAAATCAGTAGTTGCCGTAAGTTCTGCAATTTTTACAATCACATCAATTGCTTTTTGCATGCTTTCAACAGGAACATATTCATATTTTCCGTGAAAATTATGACCGCCCGCAAAAATGTTAGGGCATGGCAATCCCATGTAGGATAATCTGCTGCCATCGGTTCCGCCACGAATAGGTTTTATAAGTGGTTTTATTCCCAAATCTTTCATTGCTTTTTCTGCGAGATCCACAATAAATTTTACTGGCTCAACCATTTCTTTCATATTATAATACTGATCTTTTACCTCAGTAATTACAATATCTTCACCAAATTGTTTTGCGAATTTTTTGTTTATCTTTTTTGTGATATCATGAATCACTTCTTTGCGTTTTTTAAACTTTTTAGCATCATGATCCCGAATTATCAGTTCTAAAACAGTTTCTTCTACACTTCCTTTTAAGTGATGAACATGATAAAAACCTTCATATCCTTTGGTTTCTTGAGGAACTTCTGTTTTTGGCAATTGGTTTATAAAATCATTTGCAATAAGCATCGAATTGATCATTTTACCTTTAGCATAACCTGGATGTACACTTGTACCCTTAAAAGTAATTTTTGCAGCAGCGGCATTAAAATTTTCATATTCTAGCTCTCCTATTTGGCTGCCATCCATGGTGTAGGCCCATTGTGCACCAAATTTCTTTACATCAAATTTATCTGCTCCGCGCCCTATTTCCTCATCTGGAGTAAATCCTACGCGAATTTTTCCGTGTTTAATATCTGGATTTTGAATTAAAAATTCCATTGCAGTAATAATTTCTGTCAAACCAGCTTTATCATCTGCTCCAAGAAGTGTTAAACCATCAGTGGTTATTAAGGTTTGTCCTTTATATTGTAATAAATCTTTAAAATAATTAGGAGACAAAACAATATTGTGATCTGCATTTAATATTATATCACCACCGCCGTAATTCTCAATAATTTGAGGTTTTACATTTGCTCCTGTAAAATCTGGAGAAGTATCATAATGTGATACAAAACCTATTGTAGGCACTTCATGATCTACATTACTGGGTAAAGTAGCCATAACATAACCGCTTCTGTCTTTTGAAACTTCGGTCATACCAATGGTTTTTAATTCTTTTACTAATAAGTTAGCAAGAACCAATTGTTTTTTTGTACTTGGAGTTGTGTCAGAATTTGGATCAGATTCTGTGTCAATGGTAACATAACTGATGAAACGGTCAATAATATGTTGCATAATATTCTTAAGTTTAATAAATTGTTAATTTAATGTTAGCAAATATACGAATTCATACCATTTTTCAATGTTAAGTTTTTCTTTGATAATAAAAATCCTATGCTATCCAAAATTTTCCTTCAGAATATGTTTTGGCTTGACCGCTTATTAACACCCTGTTACCTAGATGTTCACAAGTTAATTTCCCTAGTCTGTCAGATAATTGTAAGGCTGCCATTTTAGTTTTATTTAGTTTTTCGCTCCAATAAGGAATTAAAGAACAGTGTGCAGAACCAGTAACTGGATCTTCAATAGCTGTAGCTTGTGGCGTAAAAAAGCGGGAGACAAAATCACTATTATTTCCTTTTGAAGTGATGATTACTCCGCCCGGATCAAGATTGATCTGGTCAAAAAACTGTCGGTCTATTTGAATGTTCTTAATATCATCTTCAGAATCGTAAACTAAGAAAAAGTCGCGTGATTTAAGTACTTCAACTGGTTGTATGCTCAACGATTTCATTAATAATTCCGGCAAATTGACAGGTTCTGGTTTTCTTGAAGGGAAATTTAAAGTATAAAAATCTTCTGAAACACTAACAGATAAATCTCCGCTTAACGTACTAAAAGTAATGATGTCTTTAGGATAATTAAGTATGGTTTTTAAAACATGAGCGGTAGCTAATGTAGCATGACCACATAAATCCATCTCAATGTCTGGAGTGAACCATCTTAAATGGATGGAGGCTCCGTTATCAATAAAAAAGGCAGTTTCGGCGACTGCATTTTCCTTAGCAATATTTAATAATGTAGCATCAGGCAACCAAGTTTTTAAAGGTACTACGCAAGCTGGATTACCGCCAAATATTTTGTCGGTAAAAGCATCTACTTGATAAAAAGATAATTCCATTGTAATTAATTAAAGTTATTTTTTGAATAAACCTTTAAAAGAAGCAATTAGTATTTAATAACTATTATTTAAAAACAGTATCAATTATTGTAGTTATTGCTCCTAGAATTAAGCTACTACTTATGCTATTTGTACCATAAGGATTTAAAGAATCTTTTTTTAAAGAAATATCACCAGTTAAATACATAGATTTTTTATGTACAATAGTATCTCTGACAAACTCATAATTATCAATTAAGTTTGTGTTTTTATTATAAATAAAAATTGGAGACGTATTATTATATGATTTAAAATTTAAATTGTTATGGCTGGAGAACTGGTTTTTTATAAAGTAATTGTTTATTTTTTTTATTTGTAGAGAATCATTTTTTTGCGAATACAAACTGATATGTATCAATAATGTAAATATTATTAATTTTTTCATTGTAAAATTGTTTTATTTGGTTTGCTAAAATTAAAGATTTAATTCTTAAAATTATGTTTTGTATAAATCAGTTTGTTCTTTTTTAAAAGTAGTTTATATTTTGCAATCAACATAGAACTAGAAAACTATTTGCTATTTTTGCAAAACACAACTCACTCAAGATGTACAAATTATTAATTAGACCCTTGCTTTTTTGCTTTGATCCAGAAAAAGTACATTATTTTACATTTTCACTCATTCGCAATTTGTCAAAATTACCTGGTTGCACTTTTCTTTTCAAAAAGCTTTATGAAGTCAATGACAAACGTTTAGAAACTGAAGTTTTTGGATTAAAGTTTAAGAATCCTGTAGGTTTAGCAGCAGGTTTTGATAAAGATGCAAAATTATACAAAGAGTTGTCTCACTTTGGTTTTGGATTTATAGAAATAGGTACTTTGACACCGCAACCGCAAGAAGGCAATCCTAAAAAAAGATTGTTTCGTCTTAAGAGTGACAGTGCGATTATCAACAGAATGGGTTTTAATAACGGAGGCGTTTTAGCAGCTGTTGAAAGATTAAAAACTAATAATGGTGTATTGATAGGTGGAAACATTGGTAAAAATAAAATAACGCCTAATGAAAATGCAGTTGATGATTACCTGATTTGTTATGATGCTTTGTATGACCATGTAGATTATTTTGTAGTCAATGTTAGTTCTCCTAATACGCCTAATTTAAGAGCGTTGCAAGATAAAGAACCTTTAACCGAATTGTTAAATACTTTACAATTTCAAAATTTAAAAAAGCCATTTCCTAAACCCATTTTACTCAAAATTGCGCCTGATTTGACAGATGAACAATTGCTTGATATTATTGATATTATGGCAACAACAAAAATTGCAGGTTTGATAGCCACAAATACAACGATTTCTAGGGAAGGTTTGGTTTCAGAAAATAAAATAGAAATGGGAGGTTTGTCGGGAAAACCTTTAACAGAAAGAGCCACAGAAGTGATTCGTTTTCTTTCCGAAAAAAGTAATAAAGCTTTCCCTATCATTGGAGTAGGAGGCATTCATTCTGCTGAAGATGCAATCGAAAAACTAAAAGCAGGAGCAAGTTTAGTCCAACTTTATACTGGATTCATTTATGAAGGTCCAGCTCTTGTAAAAGCAATAAATAAAAAGATTTTAGAACAATTGAAGTAAGGCATATTGGGACAATAACCCTATCAGTAATGCTATACCAAAGCTAAGTAAAGTACCTATTAACACATATTCGGTTAATTTTCTGTCTTTGGCCTCTTTTAAATCTCCAAAACGGAAAATAGATTTTGCTGCTAACAAAAATCCGATAGCTTCAAAATGCCCTGTTAGAATAAAAGTAAAAACAAACAATCGTTCTAATATTCCTATATAATTGCCTGCATTTGCTAGAGAACTGTCTTCCTTATTGCTTTCGGGTGTCCATATAGAAATGATATTTTTGATAAGTACAGAAGCCGGTTTACTCAGTAGTACTAAACCAGTAATAAATATCCAAAACTGATTTCCAAAAAAATTAAAATCCAGAACTTGGTTTTCATACCACATTACAATAAGAATTAAAATACCAATATGTAGCAACTGGTCTACTATGAACCAAGTGCGTTTATTATTAGCCTTTTGATAATGTAGTTTTAAAAAATCAATGATTCCATGAGACAATGCCAATACAATTGTAAAAGTTATAAACGCTAATTCTCTAATAAAAATAATAGCTAACACGCCATGTATCAATGTGTGTAGGTACAAATAAATGCTTTTATGACGTTTATTTTCTTTGTCTATAATCCATGAGTTGGGTTGCAATATAAAATCGCCTAGTAAATGCGCAAGCAATAGTTTTATAAAAATAATCATGGATTTAAAATTTTTATTTGTTGTCTATAATGCTTGTCAAGTGCCATAACCAAATCAAATTGAGCACGTTTTCTTCTTCTACTCACCGCCGCTTGGTTGATACCCAGTTGTGTTCCTAATTCTTCTTGTGATACTAATGGATTTTCTATGGCTATTATTACAAATTCTGCTGATTGTACGAGCCAATTGTCCATAAATGTCAATCCTAATTTTAACATCAAGTTCATAGTTTCATCCCAGTTTGTATTTCCAGAATTTACTGCTAATGTTATCTTTTGTTTCTTTAAAGTTTCAAACAATTCACCAGAACGTACAAAAGCACTTCCGTTACTTTCAGATATTTTTTTAGCTTTATAAGTCTTGTCTCCCAGACCAATACTCATTCTTGCATCAAGATGTATCGATTTTAAAAAAGCTTTGACCTGTAGCGCAACATGCAAGGCTTCTTCAGGATTTTTAACTTCTATTTGAAATTCATCACCCCTATAGATTTCCCACTCACTCGGATTTTTCCCTATGGCATTAAATACCTTTTTTAAACCGTCGATCCAGCTGTTAGAAGGTAATTTTCGAGAATTAATTATGTCACCCGTAATTATGCTTATCATAATTCAAATATAAGTAAAATAAAAACACAAAACTATTATTATTACCAAAATACGTAATATTATACATTATTACCAAAATACGTAATATTATTTATTATTACCAAAATACGTAATATATAAAAATCTTTTTTAGAGCTAGCAGAGAAAAACTTTATAAACCTATTCTTTGCAACTTTATAACTTTTATTATCTTTGAAAAACCTATGGAGCCAATAAAAATTATCGAATGTCCTCGTGATGCTATGCAAGGCATAAAGCCATTTATACCTACAGAAAGAAAAGTGGCCTATATACAATCATTATTACGGGTTGGTTTTGATAGTATTGATTTTGGCAGTTTTGTATCGCCTAAAGCCATTCCGCAAATGCAAGATACAGCTGCAGTTTTATCACAACTTGATTTGTCAGAAACCAAAAGTAAATTACTAGCTATTATCGCTAATACACAAGGCGCAGTTTTGGCTTCAGAACACAAAGCGATACAGTATTTAGGATTTCCTTTTTCTATCTCTGAAAACTTTCAGATGCGAAATACACACAAAACCATAGCGGAAAGTCTTATCACACTTCAGGAAATATTAGAGATAGCAGACAAGAGCAATAAAGAAGTCGTGGCTTATCTTTCAATGGGTTTTGGTAATCCCTATGGTGATCCTTGGAATGTTGCCATAGTAGGCGAGTGGACTAAGAAACTTTCTAAAATGGGTGTTAAGATTTTGTCACTTTCTGATACAGTAGGCAGCTCTACACCAGAGGTTATTAGTTATTTGTTTTCAAATTTAATTCCTCAATATCCAGAAATTGAATTTGGAGCTCATTTGCATACCACTCCAGATAAATGGTTTGAAAAAATTGACGCAGCTTACAAAGCAGGTTGTCGACGATTTGACGGAGCTATTCAGGGTTTTGGAGGCTGTCCTATGGCCACAGATAATTTGACAGGTAATATGCCAACCGAAAAATTATTGTCTTATTTTACAACTCAAAAAGAAAATACCAGTACAAGTCCCATGAGTTTTGAAAGTGCCTATAATGAAGCTACTAAATTGTTTAGCGATTTTCACTAGGTCATTTAATTTCTATGGATATTCTAAAAAAGCAGTTTAGTATTATTTACTTTTTTCTCTTTAAGATCTTATAAATTTCAATCCACATCACAGCAACGAAAGCAATTAAAATACTCAAAACCAATTGCGTATAATCAACTATTTCAAACAAAAAGAATTTTGAAAAAACAGGAACAAACAGTAGTAGCGAGGTAAGCGCAATAGTTATTCCAATAATTAGTAAAACCAAATTGTTTTTATACCGAAAAGTAGTAAAAATCGAATAATAAAAAGAACGATTTTCTAGCGTCAGAAAAATATTCGAAGCAATTAATGTCAGAAAAATTGAAGTTCGTGTGTAGGTTTCCGAAAAATTATTTTGAACACAATATTGATACATAAACAGCAATCCCAAAGTAATAACCAATCCTTGAATAATACTAATAGTAATCTCTTTTAAATTGAAAAAAGTATTGGTTAAAGGTCTTGGTTTTTCTAGCATTAAATTATTTTCCATGGGTTCGTTTTCATAAATAATGGAACACGTTGGACCCATAATTATTTCCAAAAATATGATGTGAACTGGAGTGAAAATATTTGGATACATCCAGCCCAAAGCCAACGGAATAAACACAATCAAAATTATAGGAATGTGAATGGAAATGATATATTGAATTGCTTTTTTCAAATTCACATAGATTTTTCTTCCCATTGCAATGGCATCTGTCATTTTTGCAAAATCGTCGTCAATTAAAATTAAATTGGCTGCTTGTTTGGCAATTTCAGTTCCTTTTTTGCCCATCGCAATCCCAATATGCGCCGATTTTAAAGCGGGACCATCATTTACACCATCGCCAGTCATTGCCACAATCTGATTATTATCTTTTAAAGCTTGAATAATTCTCAACTTGGCTTCTGGAAACATTCGTGTGAAAATAGCAGTTTCCATCACTTCTACTTTCAACGTTGCTTCGTCCATAGCCATTAATTCATCGCCATTCAATACTTTATCGGCATCTTTAAAACCTATTTGTTTTGCAATAGTTGTGGTAGTTTGTGCATTATCGCCAGTTACAATTTTTACCTCAATTCCGGCTTTGTAAAACGTTTCAAAAACTTTTTGAATATTGGCTTTTGGCGGATCATAAAAAGCCACCAAACCTTTGAAAGTAAATTTAAATTCTTGTTGTGTTTTTGGATAATTTGTACCAGAAAATTCGGTTACGCCAACGCCCAAAACCCGATAACCTTCGTTAGCCATTTTTTCCATGGCAACTACAACTTGTTTCTTTTCACTTTCAGATAAATGACTAACAGCAATAATTGCTTCTGGCGCACCTTTGGCAGCAATATTTTTTTTGCCTTTTGAATCTTCAAAAACATGCGTCATCATAGGCGGTTTTCCATCCAATGGATATTCATGAACCAATTTAAAATTTGGTCTTTCGTCAACCGAGTCTAATTTGGCGTAAGCCTCATGGATTGCAATCTCCATAGCGTCAAAAGGAATGGGTTCGCTTGACCACATGGCATAATTTAAAACTCCAACAGCATCTGGATTGAGTTTTTCTTTGGTGTCAACAATGGCATCCGATTGAAAAAGATACAATTGCGCCAAACTCATTTTGTTTTCGGTAATTGTTCCAGTTTTATCGGTACAAATTACGGTAGCACTTCCTAATGTTTCAACGGTTTTAGTTTGCTTGGTTATGATTCCCATTTTCATCAATCGCCATGCGCCAAGTGCCATAAACGAAGCAAACGCAACCGGAATTTCTTCGGGAATTACACTCATGGCAATTGTTAGTGCTTTCAATAAACTGTCTAAAATGCTTTTAGATTGAAAATAATTTATTGCCCAAACTATAACAAAAATTACCAATCCTATAATGGACATTTTGGTTACAAAATTTGTAATTTGAATTTGTAATGGTGTTTTTTCTTCAGCAATGGTTTCAATACTTTTACCAATTTTACCAATTTGAGTTTGGTTTCCAATAGCTGTAACTTCACAAATTGCTAATCCTGTGGCAACGATTGTTCCTTGAAAAACTTGCTTAATTTCTGATGTTTCATTCTTAAAAACAGATAATGATTCGCCTGTTAGAATAGCTTCGTTTACCGAAAAATCATTCGATTGAATTATGGTTGCATCCGCAGGAACAAATGTACCTTCTTCCACTTGAATGAAGTCGCCAAGCACAATTTCTTCACTCGGAATTTCTACTAATTCACTGTTTCTTATGACTTTACTTTTGGGTTGGGATAATTTTTTGAGCGATTCAATAGCATTTCTACTTCGTGCTTCTTGAAAAAGCGAAATTGCTGCAACTAAAAATATGGCAACCGTCATGAAAATCCCATCGCCATAATCGCCAGAAATGTAGTAAATACTTGCTGCTGCAACCAATAACAGAAACATAGGCTCTTTGATCATTTCTAGTAATGACATCAAAAAATGATTCTTTTGTTGGTGTTCCAGTGAGTTAGAACCATTTTTATTTCTAGCGGAAATTACTTCTTCATTTGAAAGTCCTGCAATTTTGTCTTTAGAATCTGTCATAAAAATGAATTAAGAAGTTGTACTAAGTTAATCGGTTTTATTGGATTTTCTATTATTTTACTATTGTAAACTTGAAAATTAATCATTAGTCACTAATTGTTAATTTTAGTTATTTTTTCACTATATTTGCATGCAATTTAACTACAATTACAAATTGCAATGATAGCACACAATTCTAAAATTATCGGTGAAGGTTTAACTTACGATGATGTACTATTGGTTCCTAATTATTCTAATGTACTTCCTAGAGAAGTCAATATCCAATCAAAATTTTCTAGAAATATAACACTTAACGTTCCTATTGTTTCGGCAGCTATGGATACCGTTACCGAAAGTGCTATGGCAATTGCAATGGCGCAAGAAGGCGGAATAGGGGTTTTGCATAAAAATATGACCATTGAGCAACAAGCTGCAAAAGTGCGTAAAGTAAAAAGAGCAGAATCAGGAATGATTATCGATCCTGTAACTTTACCGTTAACTTCTACCGTTGCAGATGCTAAAAATGCAATGAAGGAATTCGGTATTGGCGGAATTCCAATCGTAGGTGAAAATCAAATCTTAAAAGGGATAGTAACCAATCGCGATTTGCGTTTTGAAAAAAACAATGCAAGACCGATTGTAGAAGTAATGACAAGTGAAAACTTAGTTACAGTTGCAGAAGGTACTTCCTTAGAACAAGCAGAAGTAGTTTTACAAGGGCATAAAATTGAAAAATTGCCTGTGGTGGATGCCAACTATAAATTAGTGGGTCTAATTACTTTTCGAGACATTACAAAACTGACTCAAAAACCCATTTCGAACAAAGATATTTATGGTCGTTTGCGTGTTGCAGCAGCCATAGGTGTTACTCCAGATGCGGTAAAAAGAGCAGAAGCATTAGTAAATGCGGGTGTAGATGCTATTATTATTGATACGGCTCATGGTCATACACAAGGTGTTGTCAATGTTTTAAAAGAAGTAAAAAATAAATTTCCTCAAATAGATGTGATTGTGGGCAATATTGCTACTGCTGAAGCAGCAAAATTTCTAGTAGAAAATGGTGCCGACGGTGTAAAAGTGGGTATTGGACCAGGATCAATTTGTACTACAAGAATTGTTGCAGGAGTAGGTTTCCCTCAATTTTCGGCAGTTCTTGAGGTTGCAGCAGCTATCAAAGGTTCTGGAGTTCCAGTAATTGCTGATGGTGGTATTCGTTATACGGGCGATATTCCAAAAGCTATTGCGGCGGGAGCTGATTCAGTTATGATGGGGTCTTTGCTTGCTGGAACAAAAGAATCTCCGGGAGAAACTATAATTTTTGAAGGTAGAAAGTTTAAGTCTTACCGGGGTATGGGTTCTGTTGAAGCCATGCAAGAAGGTTCAAAAGATCGTTATTTTCAAGATGTTGAAGACGATATCAAAAAATTAGTTCCAGAAGGTATAGTAGGTCGCGTTCCTTATAAAGGAGAGTTGAATGAAAGTATGCAACAATTCATTGGCGGTTTGCGAGCAGGAATGGGCTATTGTGGTTCAAAAGACATACAAACATTACAAGATACAGGACGTTTTGTTAGAATAACCGCTAGCGGAATTAACGAAAGCCATCCTCATAATGTTACCATCACAAAAGAAGCACCTAATTATTCTAGATAATTATAATGTATAAAAGTAAAAAGTGTATAAGAAATAAATCTTATGCCCTTTTGTATTTAATTTTCAAGAGATTAAATCCCTAAAAAATTGCTTGGTGTTATTTGTAATAACTCTTCCTTTACCTCTTTAGAAATATCTAAGGATTTTATAAAACTGTGAATCGATTCTTTGTTCATCACTTCATTCGTTCTTGTCAATCCTTTTAATGCTTCATAAGGATTAGGATATCCTTCGCGACGCAAAATGGTTTGGATAGCTTCTGCAACTACAGCCCAATTTTTTTCTAAATCTTCTGCAAATTTTGGTTCATTTAGAAGCAACTTATTCAATCCTTTTAATGTTGCTTCAAATGCGATGAGGGTATGTCCAAAAGGCACACCTATATTTCTCAAAACGGTACTATCTGTTAAATCACGTTGCAATCTTGACAAGGGTAATTTTGCCGAAAGATGCTCAAAAATAGCATTAGCAATACCTAAATTGCCTTCAGAATTTTCAAAATCAATAGGATTTACTTTGTGTGGCATTGCAGATGAACCTATTTCACCTGCTTTTATTTTTTGCTTGAAATAATCCATAGAAACATAGGTCCAAATGTCTCTGTCTAAATCAATTATTATGGTATTTATTCTTTTTAATGCATCAAAAAATGCTGCAAAATGGTCATAATGTTCAATTTGGGTTGTCGGGAAAGAATGGTGCAAGCCTAGTTTTTCTTCCACGAAAGTGTTACCAAATTTTCTCCAATCAATTTGCGGATAAGCTACATGATGGGCGTTGTAATTGCCTGTTGCACCACCAAATTTTGCTGCAAATGGAATATTGAATAACAAACGCATTTGCTCTTCTAGACGTTCTACAAACACACTAATTTCTTTTCCCAAGCGAGTTGGAGAAGCTGGTTGCCCATGTGTTCTCGCTAACATGGGGATGCCAGCCCATTCTTGGCTCAATTCTTTTAATTTGGCTACCAATTCAATTAATGATTTTAAATACACTTCCTGAAAAGCTTCTTTTGTAGAGAGCGGAATTGCTGTATTATTGATGTCCTGAGAAGTCAAACCGAAATGAATGAACTCTTTGAACTGAGTCAAGCCTTGTTTTTCAAAAGCTTCTTTTATAAAATATTCTACCGCTTTAACATCATGATTGGTTGTTTTTTCGGTTTCTTTGATCCAAAGCGCATCTTGAGTAGAGAAATTTTTATAGATAGATCGCAAACTTTCAAAAACATTGGGATTTACCGCTTGAAGTTGGGGTAATGGAAGTTCACAAAGTGCAATAAAATATTCAATTTCTACTAAAACACGGTATTTTATTAAGGCTTCTTCAGAAAAATAATGAGATAGTGAAATGGTTTTGCTTCTGTAACGCCCATCAATAGGTGATACAGCATTCAATTCGTTTAAAGTAGTCATTGTAGTGTTGTTTGTTCTAAAGTGGCAAAGATAGGTCAATTAGACAATTAGGCAATTAGAAAATTTAATTATCGCATTTTTAATAATGCTTTTTGAAGGATTTGCATCCCCTTTGAACCAGTAGCTGCAATAACTTTAATATCATTTGGCAAATTAGAAATAGTAGCAGGATTAGGGTCAATATAGTAAACTGGTACAGATTCTTTTGCAAAGTTCATTAATCCAGCGGCTGGATACACTTGCAATGACGTACCAATGATAATTAAAATATCAGCCTTTTGCACTTTTTGAACAGCTTCTTCTAATGCGGGAACTTCTTCACCAAACCATACAATATGGGGTCTTAACTGATTTTTGTTGTCATCACAATCACCCCAATTCAAATCAACTTGCCAGTCAATAACGTACTTGTCATTTTTTGTGCTTCGGACCTTTAACAATTCGCCATGAAGATGTAAAACATTTGTACTTCCAGCTTTTTCGTGCAAATTATCTACGTTTTGAGTTATAATTTGTACATCAAAATCATTTTCTAATTCTGATAAAATTAAATGTCCTGTGTTGGGTTGTACTTCGTGCAATTGTTTGCGCCTTTGGTTATAAAAATCCAATACCAGTTCTGGATTTTTAAGCCAACCTTCTGGTGTAGCGACATCTTGAACATTGTGACCTTCCCAGAGGCCATCACTATCACGAAATGTTTTTATACCACTTTCTGCACTAATTCCAGCGCCAGACAATACTACTAATTTCTTTTTCATGCTTTTTTATTTTGAATTTAAAGCTACTCTTTTTTAGTATTTTTGCCAAAAAATAGTTGTAAAATGGTCAATGTAGAATTCCTCGCTTTTTTAGAAAACATGCTTACAGAAAATAGAAAAGCCAAGTTTTTAAAAGTTTTGCAAAACAGAACCAATCATTTTACGGTTGCCATAGAAGATGTTTTTCAGTTGCATAATACTAGTGCTGTAATGCGCAGTTGCGAAGTTTTTGGAATTCAAGAATTGCATGTAATTGAGCAAAAGTTTGGCAAAGAAATAGACAAAGAAATTGCCATGGGCGCACAAAAATGGGTGGATATTAATAAATATGAAACGGTTACGGATTGCATAAAAACACTTAAAAGTAAAGGTTACCAAATCATTGCAACAACACCTCACGAAAATGATTGTTTGTTAGATGATTTTGATATTTCAAGACCAAGCGCTTTATTTTTTGGTACGGAACGAGATGGATTGTCTGATGAAGTTTTAAAAAATGCAGATGGTTTTGTAAAAATCCCTATGGTAGGATTCACCGAAAGTCTCAATATATCTGTTTCTGCGGCTATAATTATTCAAAATATAATGAACCGCCTGCACCAATCTGAGATCAAGTGGCAATTATCAGATAATGAAATCTTAGAAAAGAGATTACTTTGGGCTCAAAATTCTATTAAAGATATTAAACGAATTGAGGCGCGGTATAAAGAAGAAAACCCATTTTAGATTATCTGCCAAAGGTATCATAATTGTCTTCCGCATATTTTTCAAACCTTTCTAAGAGAATAATGTTTTCCTTTTCAAGTGGTGTAAGATCCTTAGAGACATCTTTTGAAACAGGAATGTACCACGCTACGGGATCAAAGAATTGTCTGTAATTTTTCTTTTTAAAAGTATAGCCATGACGTGCAAAAATTGTATTTCGGATGATTTCAAGTTCTAATTTTTTGAAGTTTTTGATATCTTTTTCAGTCAATTTAGTCGTTGAGGCATTGGTTTTTATAATCACATCAGATGCAGTTCTATACAATTCTTCATAATAAGTTTCATTAACACCATCAAGTTCTTCAACAATGGTGTCTATTTTCATGTCATAATAATCTACATAATCTCCTTCTTCAGGTAGTAACAATTTTGGATTGTATTTGAATTCTTGCTTTACCAATTTAAAGGTTCTTTTTTTTACTACTGCATTTTTATTTTTAGGAATCCACTCTCCAGACAAAGTATCTTGTTTTATAGTAAAAGTAAACGCTCCATCATTTTTATCATCACCAGGCTCATTAACTAAAAAATAAAATTCATTGGGAGCTGTTTTCATCTTGCCAGTTACAGGTCTCAAATTTCCTGCAACAATACTTTGTCCGGTTACTTTGTTGCCTTCAATTTTTTTTATAACAATATTTATTTTGTTAGAAGCAATGTATTCTTCGCTCTCATCATTTTGAACAGCTTCAAAATCTCCGACCCAAAAACCATATAAATCCTTATGTATTTCTAAATTAGAAGCTATTTCTGGCTCAATACTTTTTTTATTTTTTTTATTACAACTTATAATAACCAGAGAGAGGAGTAAAAAAAATACTTTTTTCATTTTTTATAACTTTTATAAATACAATATTCTATTACTAATAAATTGGGGATCCATCCCAACCAAGCAATTATTTGATAAACGTCTATGGGTGATGGTGCAAACAAATATACAAGAATTACCTTCCAAAACCGTAAAGTAATAGCTGAAAATGACAAAGCGAAACTTCTTAACATATAATCTTTATGGAGATTTATATTTTTACTTTTTATAGCTACAAATCCTTTGTAGGTAAACAAAAACCATAATATTGATAATGTTATAAATGCAATTTGAGAAATCAACCCGCCATTTGCATAAAATCCTATGAAAAGTCCAGAAGGAGCAGCAAATATTAAAACGATAAATACATAAAGCTTTCCTATATTTCTATGGATTAATTTATATTTTGATAACAAGAAAGAACTGAATTGAGTAAATCCAGCTAACAGCGCTAAAATGGAGGTGCTTACATGAATGTAAAAAATAGTAATATAAAAAGGAACTTGGGTAACTTCAGTTTGTTTGATTTGAAGAAAAGCAATGTTAGAATTAAATGGAAAATATTTTAATGTGATATTCATCATTAAAATAAAAAAATAACCTAAAATGGCATATCCAAAAAAGGGTTTATAATATCTTAATAGTAGTTTCAAAGTTTTTTCATTGCTGAAATGAGTTAAGTTTCAGTAATTAGTTTCTCTTTAAAATTTTATATTCTTCATAACAAGCGCTGATAGCATCAAGGATTTGCAAGTCATTTGCAGTTTTTACAAAGGATTCTGAGTAATTACAACGGGCCAAGATTTCACCAATTTCCTTTTGGCTTACACCTAATAAAACAGAAATGGTTTCGCGATCAAACTTGGTTTCTAGTAAGTTACGAACAGTATCGTCTTTTTTCATTTCTTTAAGCCGCTTTAATTCTCTTGGTTTTTTACCAAAGAAATTATAAAGCATGTCCGCTGGATTAAATATGGAACCCAGTACACGTCCAAAAGCATTAGGAGAATATTCACCTGCTTCATAACCCTGACCTAACCCAGAAATACTATACCTGAAGTTTTCTCTTGTAGGGATCAATCGGGCATCAATTTCAAGAAAGCCAGTAAGGTTGTAGGGTCTTATTATTACTTCTTCTAGTGCATATACTTTTTCAGTAAGTTGTATTTGCGTAGTTTTATTTTTTATCCAGTCATTTGTGACTTTTAATCTTAAAGATTTGTAACCTAAAATTGATATGTGTAATGTATCGTTAATTCTAGCTGCAATCTCAAAATTTCCTTTTTCATCAGAAGTAGCGCCTTTAACCATATTAACATTGATGATATTTGCGTTACTCAAAGGTTTTAATGTGATGTCATTTAAAACGATACCACTTACGGTTTGGACTGTTGCATTTTCTTGCGAAAAAAGTATAGTAGAGGAGAATATAAAAAAGAAAACTACAAAATATTTCATAACGGGTTTTAAGACTCTAAAAGTAATAAAATGCATGAAAATATTTTGTAGTTTCTGTATAATTATAAGAAAATTAACAAAACAGACTTAGTCTCTTCTTGGTCTTCTTGCTCTAGGTGCATCACTTGAACCTTCTGAACGTCTTGGCGCTCTATCTGATGATTCATTTCTAGGGATAAAACCTTCTCTTCTTGGAGCGGTGCTTCTGTTACCAAAACCACCTTCTCTTGGAGCCGAATTTCTATCGCTTCTAAATCCGCCAGAACCTTCTCTTCTTGGTGCAAAACTGCCTTCTCTTCTTGGAGCTGAGCTTCTTCCGCCACCAAAACTACCTCCAGAATTTCTACCATTATGATCACGTCTTCCGCCACCATCATTTTTAGAAATTTCTACATTGATTCTGCGGCCTTCAAGTTGTACATTATTCAATACCTCCATTACTTTATCAGTATGTTCTGGATCAGTATTAAAGAACGAGAAACCTTCTTTTACATCTACTTTAAATACATCATCACGACCTAAGTCTAATGTTTCTTTTAAGTAATCTTTTAATGACATCCAATCGAAATTGTCTCTTGAACCAATGTTTACAAAGTATCTTGTAGCACCACCGTTGTTGTTTTCTCTTGGAGCTCCATCTCTATCATCACGCTCACGTCTGTCTGAACCTGCTGATTGATTAGAAATATCTCTGTTTTTCTTGTAGTAAGCAATAAATCTATTGAATTCTACAGATACCATTTTTTTAATCAATTCTTCTTTAGACAAACCGTCTAACACTTGGTTGATTGCTGGTAAGTAGTTGTCAATTTCATGATCTACCTCTGTATCTTTTATCTTTGTAGCAAGGTGCAACAATTGGATTTCGCAGATTTCAATTCCAGAAGGGATTGTTTTTTCTTCAAATTTTTGTTTGATGATTCTTTCAATCGAAGAAATCTTGCGCAACTCACTTTTAGTAACAATCACGATAGAAGTTCCTAATTTACCGGCACGACCAGTACGACCTGAACGGTGGTTGTATGTTTCGATTTCGTCTGGTAATTGGTAATTTACAACGTGTGTAATATTATCAACATCAATTCCACGAGCAGCAACATCGGTTGCAACAAGCATTTGAATTTGACGACCTCTAAAAGATTTCATTACACCATCACGTTGTGCTTGAGATAAATCTCCGTGCAATGCAGCGGCGCTGTAACCATCTTCGATCAATTTTTCGGCGACAGCCTGCGTATCACGTTTTGTTCTACAAAAAACTACTGAGAAAATGTCTGGATTAGCATCTGCTAATCTTTTCAAAGCTTCGTAACGATCACGAGCATTTACAAGGTAAAACTCATGAGAAACCGTTGCAGAACCAGAGTTTTTTGTACCTACAGTAATTTCTAATGGATCATGCATGAATTGTTTTGCAATTCTTGCTACTTCTTGCGGCATAGTTGCAGAAAACAACCATGTGCTTTTTTCGTCTGGAGAAGTTGATAAAATGTTTACAATGTCTTCGTAGAAACCCATGTTTAACATTTCATCTGCTTCGTCAAGGATACAATAATTGATTTGAGAGATATTTACCAATCCTCTGTTAATCATGTCTTGCATTCTACCTGGAGTGGCAACAATAATTTGTGCTCCTCTTTTAATGTCTCTTGCTTGCTCTGTAATACTTGCACCACCGTAAACTGCTACTACATTAATACCTTTTTCGTATTTAGAGTAATTTTTAATTTCGTTAGTAATTTGTAAACAAAGTTCACGTGTTGGAGATAAAATCAACGCCTGCGTATTTCTATTGTTGGCATCAATTTTCTGAATTAGCGGAAAACCAAAAGCTGCCGTTTTCCCTGTCCCTGTCTGAGCCAACGCAACCATGTCTGTGTCTTTTTCCAATAATAGGGGAATCGCTTTCTCCTGTACTTCGGTCGGATTTTCAAATCCTAGATCTAAAATCGCCTTCAGTAACGATTCACTCAATCCTAATTGTTCAAATTTATTCATATAGTATTTTAAAATATTTTGCAAAAGTACAGCAAATTTTTGTGAAAAACTAATGCTAATTTTACATTTGACAATTTATTAATTACTGATTATCAATATTTTATATTTAATAAGACAGCGATGTAATTATCAAACGGTATTTTATTTGGCTAAAATGTAGTGTTTGAATTGAATAAAAGCATTTTTGAAAGTTTAAATTATAACTTTTTATCACAATACCAGAACGTTAGTTTAAAAAACAAAAAATTAGGACTCCAAAAATGATATTAGCAACTGCGTGGCTTTAGCCCTGTGACTGATTTGATTTTTAATCTCTAATGAGAGCTCACCAAAAGTTTTTTCATAACCATCAGGTTGAAAAATAGGGTCGTAGCCAAAGCCATGCGCACCTTTTTTTTCTTTATTAATTTGGCCTTTTGCAATTCCAGTAAAAAGATGCTGATTACCATTTATATTCAAAGCGATTACTGTTTTAAATTGTGCTTTTCTATCAGATTTATGAGACAATGCAGTCAATAGTTTGTTCATATTGTCATGATCGTTTTTTTGTTCGCCAGCATAACGTGCAGAATATACGCCAGGAGCACCATCCAAGGCATCAACTTCTAATCCTGTATCATCAGCAAAACAATCATAGCCGTAATTTTGGGTTACATAATTTGCTTTTAGAATTGCGTTACCTTCAATAGTATTTGCAGTTTCAGGGATATCTTCATGACAGCCTATGTCTTTTAAACTCAAAATTATTATGGTAGGAGGTAAGAGATTTTGTATCTCTATAATTTTATTTTTATTATTAGAAGCAAAAACAAGTTGCATGATTTAAGGTTTTAAATAATTAAAATTGGTTAGTGAAAAAATAGTGCAATCATAATTTCGATTACAATCAAAATTACAATGGTCCATTCTAAGCGAGAACTTTCACGAACATTGAGAACATCAGTAAATAATCTTAAATTGTCTTCTACAATCTGAAGTCTATAATCGAGGTCCTTAAATCGGGTATTAATGTCAAAATTAGCTTTTAACAATCGGTTCAAGAGATCTAATTCTTCATTGTCCCAAACCAAATTAGGATCATCAAGAATATACAAATTGTCTACAATACTGTTTTTTACATTCAATACTTTACCTATATACTTAAGCAAATTGGTTTTTGAAATACTAAGCTTGCCATGTTTTTCTAATTCTAAAATATAATATTTAGATGAAGTGATAAGGTCATCTGTTAAAACTTCGTAGTATTCTAGCGCTACTGATTGCCCAATATTGAGCATTACGATTCGCAATACCGAAGGATTGATTTTAGGTACAGTTACATAATCATTTTTTACTGCCACTTTACTGAGCGTGTCATCAGTTTCGATTTTATATTCTTCCGATAAATTTAAATTGACTAAATCAGTAGTATAATTTTGTATAAAACGCATCAATTCACTTTTTGCCACTTCATCATAATTGGCAAAAACGACAACTCCATAATCAAAAATATACAGGTAACGATTGGTTTCCGTAAGGGCATAAAAAACCTCTGAAGTTGAGCCAGAATGTGCCTCTGCACGAAACTCTACTCTAAATTTTTTAATGTTAATAAACTCTGCTATTTGAACAGCTTCAATCTTTATTGGCATAATAATTTAAAATTTAATTTTTAACTGTATCGCAACCTTACATAAACATGTTTAATTCCTTTTTTTTCAGAGTCACGTTCGTCAATTTCAAGAATATCAGTAAGTGATTTTAGCATTGGCGTTAGTTTAGAAAAACCATAATTTCTAGGATCAAATTCAGGCTTTTTCTTTACAATAAGATTCCCTACATCGCCTAGAAATGCCCATCCGTCATCGTCGCCAATTGCTTCAAGAGTGGCTTCAATAAGTTCAATAGTTTGTAAATCTATTTTTGTAACAATTTCTTTTTCTAGAGGTTTTTTTGATTCATTTGGAGCAGAAGTATTGTTTTGCTTGGGCGTTTTCTTCTTGATTGCGCCGTCAAGCACTTCAATATACACAAACCTATCACAAGCGACAATAAATGAATTAGGTGTTTTTTTCTCTCCTATACCAATGACTTTCATGCCTGATTCTCTCAATCTGATGGCCAATCGTGTAAAATCACTATCGCTAGAAACGATACAAAATCCATCCACTTTTTCAGAATACAGCAAATCCATAGCATCTATTATCATGGCGGAATCCGAGGAGTTTTTACCCACAGTGTAGCTGTATTGTTGAATAGGGGTTATGGCGTGTTCTAATAACACACTTTTCCATCCGCCAGCATTGGGTTTTGTCCAGTCGGCATAGATGCGTTTTGTGGTAGGTGTACCAAATTTTGCAATCTCTTCCATCATGCCTTTTACATTGCTATAAGGTACATTATCGGCATCAATAAGTACTGCTAGTTTTAATTCTTTCACGTTTTGAGACATTTTTCACTAAATGTTTGTAGTATGTTATGTATAAAAAGTTTTTGTGTGATAAAATTTAATTTTTTTAAGAATTTAATTGATTAAAAAATGAAAAATTTTAATTATTATTGTTATTGACAAAATAAATTAGCTTTGGCGACTATAATTATTTTTAAATAATTATTTTTGCACCCGAAACATGTAAAAGTACGATTTCAATAATTAAAATACATCATGGTAAAAGATTTATTCGAAAGAATTCAAAACAATAAAGGACCACTTGGAAAATGGGCTTCACAAGCAGAAGGATATTTTGTATTTCCTAAGCTTGAAGGAGAACTTGGGCCAAGAATGAAGTTTCATGGAAAAGATATTCTGAACTGGAGTTTGAATGATTATTTAGGTCTTGCCAATCACCCAGAAGTACGTCAAGCGGATACTGACGCAGCCATTCAATATGGTGCTGCATATCCTATGGGTGCAAGAATGATGTCTGGCCATACTGATATTCATGAACAATTAGAAAATGAATTGGCAGCTTTTGTAATGAAAGAATCTGCTTATTTATTGAACTTTGGGTACCAAGGAATCATGTCTACGATTGATGCCCTGGTTACAAAAAATGATATTATCGTTTACGATGTAGATGCACATGCTTGTATCATTGATGGTGTTCGTTTGCACATGGGAAAACGTTTTACTTACCGCCATAACGATATTGAGAGTATGGAGAAAAACCTTCAACGTGCCACAAAAATGGCCGAAGAAACTGGTGGTGGTATTCTTTTTATTACCGAAGGCGTTTTTGGGATGCGTGGACAGCAAGGCAAATTAAGAGAAGTTGTAGCTTTAAAAGAAAAATACAATTTCAGACTTTTAGTCGATGATGCTCATGGTTTTGGCACATTAGGAAAAACTGGAGCAGGAGCAGGTGAGGAGCAAGGTGTACAAGACCAGATAGATGTATATTTTTCTACATTTGCGAAATCTATGGCGAGTATTGGAGCATTTATTGCTGCAGATAAAGAAATCATTGATTATTTAAAATATAACTTGCGTTCTCAAATGTTTGCAAAGTCTTTACCAATGATTCAAACTCTTGGTGCCTTAAAACGTCTTGAATTGTTGCGCAATCATCCAGAACTAAAAGACAAACTTTGGGAAAACGTAAATGCGTTGCAAAGTGGATTAAAAGCTAGAAATTTTAATATTGGAGATACAAATACTTGTGTAACACCAGTATATCTTGAGGGTAGCGTTCCAGAAGCAATGGTAATGGTAAACGATTTAAGAGAAAATTATGGTATATTTTTATCAATTGTAATATATCCTGTAATTCCAAAAGGGATAATTTTATTGCGAATGATTCCAACATCTTCACATACATTAGCCGATGTAGATGAAACTTTAACTGCTTTTGAAGCAATTAGAGAAAAATTAGTCAACGGTACTTATAAAGAAATTGCTAGTAGAACAACGGTTGATTTAGATGCATAAATAATATTTTAGGTTCCTTCGTAATTAATTTATATCGGTTAATTGAGAAGGAACCAAAAAGATTACTTCTTTACTGGTAATGTTTCAAGTAGTTCTACTTCAAAAATAATATTAGAATTTGGCGGTATCACACCTGAAGCACCTTTTTCTCCATAACCCAGTTTTGAAGGAATAAAAAATGTTGCTTTGTCTCCAAACGACATTAAATTAATACCTTCCAGGAAACCAGGAATTAAGCCACCTTTATTGCCATAGCTAAAAGGAAAAGGTTGATAACCATTTTGATTGGCTCTGGCCTGGTCAAATTTACCATAGGTTCTATTTACTTCTTCATAACTGCTGTCAAACAAACTACCATCTTCTAGATAGCCTGCATAGTGGACATAAATAGTAGTACCTTCAACAGGTTTTTTACCGTCTGTTTTAGAAATAGCATATTCTAATCCTGACTCCGTCTTTATTGAAGTTGTTCTTATTTTGTTCAAAGCAATAACTTTTTGAGCCATCAATGGTCCGTAAGTAGCAGTATAAAGTTTCTTTTTTTCAGCTTCGGCTTCCAGTTGTTTTTTCTTTTTTTCGACTTCTAGCGCAGCTTCTTTTTTATCATCTTCCGCTTTATTAGCAAAATAAGTTGCAAATATTTTAGAAGCATCAAATTTATTTGCTAAAACCCCTTTTCTAACAATCGTTACTTTGATGATAACATCGTCTTGTACAATTTTATTTACGACATCCATCCCTGTAGTTACATGTCCAAAAACGGTATGTTTTCCATCCAACCAATTTGTAGGTACATGGGTTATAAAAAACTGACTTCCATTGGTTTTAGGACCAGAGTTGGCCATTGACAAAACTCCTGGTTTATCATGTTTTAAATCGGTAAACTCATCTTTAAACTTATATCCTGGATCTCCAGAACCGTTTCCGAGCGGATCACCACCTTGAATCATGAACTGATTTATTACACGATGAAATTTCAAACCATTATAAAAAGGTTTTCCCTTTAATTCTGCTTTTACGATGGTGTTGGTACCTTCGGCTAAGGAAATAAAATTAGCTACTGTAACAGGTGTTTTTTGGAACTCAAGTTGTATTATAATTTTTCCTTTTGTAGTTTCTATTTCTGCAAAAATGCCATCTGTATTAGGTTTAGCAAGTGCTTTTTTTGCAGGAACGGATGTTGGTTTTTTTACTGGAAAAGGTTTTTTTGTACTTTGGCTAAAAGCCAATGATGTCATTACCAGAAGCAAAAAAGTTACTATTTTTATTTTCATTTTTAATGTATTTAATGTTGAATAATATTACAAAAGACTCAAAATTTATTGTTGTGGCATGTTTTCAAGTAATTCAATCTCAAAAATCAGGTTAGAGTTTGGAGGAATTATTCCGTTGCCAGCTCCAGCTTCTCCATAACCTAGATTTGAAGGGATAAAAATTACTGCTTTATCGCCAAAAGCCATCTTGTCAATACCTTCTAAGAAACCTGGAATCATGCCTTCTTTTCTTCCAGCTTGAAAAGGAATTGGCATGTAACCATTTTGAGCCGCTCTTATTTCGTCATATTTACCAAACTTTTTTGCAACATCAGCAATACTACTATCAAATAATTGTCCATTTTCAAAAAAACCAGCATAATGAATAAAAATATTTGTACCTGTTGCAGGTCTTTTTCCGTTCCCTTTCTTGATTATTTTATAAACCAAACCGGTATTTGTTTTTGTAGCAGTTGCTTTTATAGCATTAAAAGAGGCTACTTTTTCATCTAAAACAACTTTGAATTGTTCTTCATAGACGCGTTTTTTCTCAGCTTCGATTATGGCTTGTCTCTTAATATTATCAGCTTCTGTAGCAAAGTAGTTATTGAAAATTTTTACGGCATCAAATTTTTTTGCGGCTTCTCCTTTTCTAATAATTGTAATACTAATGATTTTATCATCTTGTACAATTTTATTGACTACGTCCATTCCTTTTTCAACTACATGACCAAAAACGGTGTGTTTGCCGTCAAGCCAAGGTGTAGCAACGTGCGTTATAAAGAATTGAGAACTATTGGTTCCTGGACCAGAATTGGCCATGGACAAAATACCTTCTTTATCATGCACTAAATCAGTAAACTCGTCCTTGAATTTATAGCCTGTATCTCCTGAACCTGTGCCCAGAGGATCACCACCTTGAATCATGAAATTTTCCAGTACTCTGTGAAATTTAAGTCCGTTATAAAAAGGTTTTCCTTTAAGATCTTTGCTTACAAAGGTATTTTTACCTTCTGCGAGAGAAACAAAATTGGCAACCGTTATGGGTGTTTTAAGATATTCTAATTGCAATATAATGTCGCCTTTACTTGTTTTGATTTCAGCATATAAACCATCTGGTAGTTTACTATGTTTGTCTTGGCATGAAAATAGTGTGGTAATAACTGCTAATAATAAAATTACTTTTTTATTCATTTTTGTTGTTTTTTATTTTAAAAATTATTCTGTTTTTATCGCGTTTTCAGGTTTAAAATCATTTAGAGTCACAGTGCAAATTAAAGGAATATTTGGACCGATACGTTTATTATCTCCATGATAACCAAAACCCATGTGGGAAGGAAAAAGAAAGGTTATGGTTTCATTTTTTTTCATCAATTTGATACCATCTCTTATACCCATCATGATATTTTGTTTGTCTACTATATAAGTTTGTGGTTTTAATTCTACGTCAGAATAAATGACATTGCCTTTTAAATCTTTGATATCGTAATCAAAAAAAGCAACATCACCTCTTTTAGGAGATAATGAATCTACAGTATTTTTTTTGTCATAAAAATACCAATAGCCTTTTTTTGAAGCAATATATTGGTTTGTAGTATCTTTTTTTATTAATGAATCTATGAGTGATTCTTCCTCCTTTACTAAAATTTTATTTCTGTCAATAGAGGCTTTCATAAAAGTTCCAGAAGATTGAGAAATAGGTTTTCGCGCTTGTTGTTGTGAACAACTGCTCATGACTATAAAACCAATTAATACAAATAATAGTTGTTTAAATTTTTTCATAGGACTGGTTTATTGTCATTGATTTTATAATATTTTCAAATTTTGCAACAGTTTCTTTTAATGATAAATTTGATTTTCCGCCAGCGGCATTTATGTGTCCGCCTCCATTAAAATGGTTTCGTGCAAATGCATTAACATCAAAATCACCTTGAGAGCGGAAAGAAATCTTTATTATGTTTTCATCTTTATGCTCAATAAATATTACTGCAAAAATGATTCCCTTTATTGTGAGTCCATAATTTACAAGTCCTTCGGTATCGCCTTTTACATAATTAAAAGTATCTAATTCTTGTTGGGAAAGGGTAATGTAAGCAGTTTGAAACTCAGATAATAACTTCATGTTTTGTAACGCCCTGCCCATTAATTGCAATCGATCATAAGAGTTATTATCAAAAAGCAAAGTAGGTATATTTGTATTTTCAGCCCCTAGATCTATTAATTCAGCGACAATTCTATGCGTTGTTCCTGTAGTTTTAGGGAACCTAAAAGAACCAGAATCAGTTAAAATACCAGTATATATGCATGTAGCAATCGTTTTGTCAATCAAAGACTTTTGGCCTAAAAAATCAATAAAATTATAGAGCATTTCACAAGTAGAACCAAATTTTGTATCAGAGTAGGTTACTAATGCATAGTCATCTGGTTTTTGATGGTGGTCAATCATCACAAAAGGTATATCGAGTTTGTTAAGCTCAAGCTCCATTTCTCCTGTTCTGTGCAAAGCATTAAAGTCTAATGTAAAGACAATTTCCACATCTTGAAGAATTTTAGTTGTATTTTCTCTGTCTTTTTCAAAAACTAATATGTTTTCGGAACCAGGCATCCAAGCTAAAAAATCAGGAAATTCATTTGGCGCAATAACAACAGGATCATGATTCAATTTTAATAAAAAATGGTACAAACCTAATGTTGAACCCAGCGCATCTCCATCTGGGCTTCTGTGCGGGATTATGGCAATTTTTTTAGGTGTTTTAAGCAGCAGCTGGATAGCTTGAATATCATCATTTGTCATATTGCGAAAATACATTTTTTTGATTTATTCCTTTATAATTTTGTTATAAAAAGTCCAAACCAAACCGCAAGAATTCCTATAAACACGCTTGAAGCTATATAAATTAGGGCAATAAAAGTATTTTGGTCTTGAAATAGCTTTAAATTTTCATAACCAAAAGCAGAAAAAGTAGTGTAACCACCGCAAAAACCAGTGATTAAAAACCATTTTAAATTACTGCTTGCCAAATTGTTTTTTTCTAAAACACCTACCATCAAACCAATTAAAAAACAGCCTAATACATTTGTAATAAAAATAGCTAATGGAAAAATATTTGACCAATATTTATTTACAAGTACAGCAGTCAAATATCTTAAGATACTACCCAAAGCACCACCTGAACCTACAAGAAGTATTGTTTTAAACATGCTTAATTTTTAAATTTATTGTTTAGTAATACAAACAAAAATAAACTAATATTTCAATAAATAAAAAAAGGATTATTTATGTAAGACAATCCTAATTATAAAGTGCTTTTTGTATTTTAGCATTTATAAATTTATCAAAAATGATTGCTGACATTCAATTTCAAAAGGAATTACAATTAATTATAGAAAATGCGATTCGGGAAGATGTAGGTCCAGGTGATTACAGTTCATTAGCTTGTATTCCTTTAGCTGCAAATGGTAAAGCAAAATTATTAGTCAAAGAAAACGGAATAATTGCAGGAGTAGCTTTTGCCAAAATGATTTTTAATTATGTAGATCCAAACCTTGAAATTGAAGTTTTTATAAATGATGGCAGCAAAGTCAAAATTGGCGATGTTGTATTTCATGTCTCAGGAAGTTCACAATCCATTTTAAAATCAGAACGAGTAGTACTCAACTCCATGCAAAGAATGTCGGCCATTGCAACAAAAACGGCTGCTTATGTGGCTTTTTTACAAGGTACAGAAACTAAAATTTTAGATACTAGAAAGACAACACCTGGTTTTAGAGCGCCAGAAAAGTGGGCAGTAAAAATAGGGGGTGGAGAAAACCATCGTTTTGCACTTTATGATATGATCATGCTCAAGGACAACCATAATGATTTTGCAGGCGGCATCACAAAAGCTATCGAAAAAACAAAGCACTATCTCAAAGAAAATGATCTTGATTTAAAAATAATTGTAGAAGCTAGAAATCTCACCGAAATCAAAGAAATTCTTGAAAGTGAAGGCGTTTACAGAATATTGATAGACAACTTTAACTTTGAAGATACAAAAAAAGCCGTTGCATTAATAGGTAATAAATGTTTTACAGAATCTTCGGGTAATATCAATGAAAATACAATTCAGCAATATGCGGCTTGTGGTGTAAACTACATTTCATCAGGTGCCTTGACCCATTCTGTACATAATATGGATTTGAGTTTGAAAGCAATTTAATATGTCTGAAGAAATAGAAAACAAACTTGATAAAATCCCTGTAATCAATACTTTTATGCGTTTTTTAAAACGTGTAAAATTACCTTGGCTCGAGGGATTGTCATTGTATGATTTACTAGAAATGTACCTTTTAGGGATTGCCGAAGGCGCATTGGGTTATCGTGCTGGTGCCATTGCTTTTAGTTTTTTTATGGCTTTGTTTCCTTTTGCATTATTCATATTAAATCTCATACCTTACATTCCTATCGAAGGATTTCAGCAAGATTTTCTCAAATTTGTAGAAGAAAGTGTACCGCCAAATACCTATTATGCTATTGCGTCGATCATTAATGATATAATGAACAACAGTTACAAAGGATTGCTTTCCTCTGGATTTTTATTATCCATTTTTTTGCAAGCCAATGGTTTGAACGCCATTCTAGGCGGGTTTGAAACTTCAAAACACGTTATTGTAAAAAGAGGCTTTTTCAGGCAATATTTTGTTGCATTAGGCATGTCATTGTTGTTGTCATTTTTACTCATAACAACTGTAGCTATCATTGTGGTTTTCGAAGTGTTTTTACAAAAAACAAAACTACAAGATGTACTAAGTGACAAGATTCCGTTGATCGTTTTAGGAAGGTACGTTTTTGTAATTTTAATGATTTTAATCACCACCTCAATATTATTCAAATTCGGAATCCGAAAATCAGGACAGCGTTCCTTTATATCCATAGGGTCGGTATTTACAACCATTTTAGTGCTTATTTTATCTTACTTTTTTGGGATATGGGTTGTTAAATTTTCAAAATATAACGAACTTTATGGCTCGATAGGCACATTATTAATTATGATGTTTTACATTTGGATCAATTGTATGATATTATTACTCGGTTTTGAACTCAATGCAATTATCAATAATCACAAAAGAAAAAATTTATTTACTTAATTTTTAAGTAGCCATTTCCTGCTATTCGCTATATCCACGCAAAAAAAGCGTGGGATACCGCTGCTATCAGGGCTAAAAAACAATAAACATGAAAAAACTTTTCTTAATCATTACATTATTTTTCACAACACTTTTACTAGCCCAAAATCCAATATTAGGAAAATGGAAAACAGTTGATGATGAAACAGGTAAAGCACTTTCGGTAATTGATATTTATGAAAAAGGGGGCAAAATCTATGGTCGTGTTCACGATATCCTTGAGCCTAAAAATAAAAAGCGTGTTTGTGAAAAATGTTCTGGCGATGAAAAAGACAAACCTATTTTAGGCATGATACTTATTAAAGGATTAACTAAAGATGGAGATGAATACAATGGTGGTAAAATTTTAGACCCTAAGACAGGAAAGCTATACAAATGCTATATCAACCTTGAAGAAAAAGACAAACTCAAAGTAAGAGGTTACATAGGTATTGCTTTACTAGGCAGAACACAATATTGGTACAGAACAAAGTAATCTAAAGGTTAAAACCAATGTTACTAGAAATCTAAACCTTCAAAATCTCAAAACTCAAAAAATGCATTTTGTAGAAGTAATTTTACCGCTTGCTCTAGCTAAAACTTTTACTTACAGTATTTCTGAAGCCGAATTTCACTACATTAATAAGGGAATGCGTGTTGCAGTGCCTTTTGGTAAAAACAGAATATACTCGGCATTGGTCATTGAGTTGCATCAAAACAAACCACTTTTATATGATGCTAAAGAAATCCACCAAATTCTGGATGAAAAACCCATTGTAAACGAAACCCAGATCCAACATTGGCTCTGGATTGCTTCTTATTATATGTGCGCCATAGGCGATGTTTATCGCGGTGCGCTACCATCAGCATTATTAATAGAGAGTGAAACCATTATTTCTCAAAAACAAGAAGTTTTTATTGATGAAAGTTTGCTTACTGATGATGAATATTTGGTTTACCAAGCCTTACAGCAACAGTCATTTTTAAAGGTTCAGGATATTATGAATATACTGAACAAAAAAAATATATTTCCAGTTGTTCAAAAAATGATTGACAAAAATATATTGGTTTTGCAAGAGGAAATGCAGGAGCAATACAAACCTAAATTAATCAGGTATGTGAGATTGCATCCTGAATTTAATAGTAATGAAGGACTCAATGCACTTTTAGAAAAACTAAAAACTGCACACAAACAAAAGGAAATTGTACTGGCTTATTTTCAATTGAATGCAAAGGAAAAGACCCGAGGCGAAGCCGAAAGGAGCGGAGCTAAACCCATAACGGTCAAAAATTTAATAGAAACTGCAAGTACTACTTCTTCTATTGTAAAAACGCTAATAGAAAAGGGCATCTTTGAGGAATATTTCCTGCAGCATGATCGCATTAATTTTTCAAAAAATCTTGAGGATAAAATTTTAAAACTTAGTGAAGCACAACAAACTGCTTTTGAGGAACTCAATAATCAATTTATAAACAAAGACGTTTGCTTGTTGCATGGCGTCACATCATCTGGTAAAACCGAAATTTATATTCAATTAATTGAACAATATATTAAGGAGCAAAAACGAGTATTGTATTTACTGCCAGAAATCGCTTTGACCACACAATTAGTTGACCGACTTAGAGAATATTTTGGTAACAAAGTAGCGGTTTACCATTCAAAATACAATAATAATGAGCGGGTTGAGGTGTGGAAACAAGTATTAGATAATGCGCCAAAAGCCCAAATTACAATTGGTGCAAGATCGGCTTTGTTCTTGCCATTTAGTAATTTAGGATTAATCATTGTTGATGAGGAACATGAACAGACTTTTAAACAGCAAGATCCAGCACCACGTTACCATGCTCGAGACGCAGCAATTGTATTGGCAAATTTTCATAAGGCCAAAGTACTTTTGGGCTCAGCAACTCCTAGTATTGAAACATATTATAATACACAATCCGAGAAATATGGTTTGGTTCAGATTTCAAAACGTTTTGGTAATGTGATGATGCCAGATATAGAATTGGTGGATTTAAAAGACAAGTATTTTCGTAAAAAAATGTCAGGACATTTTAGTGATGTTTTGATTGAAGAAATCACGACTGCCTTATCACTAAACGAACAAGTTATTTTATTTCAAAATCGTCGCGGATTTTCTCCAGTCGTAGAATGCATGACTTGTGGTCACGTGCCACAATGCCAGCAATGTGATGTAAGTTTGACTTTTCATAAACACAAGAACCAGTTGCGTTGCCATTATTGTGGTTATTCTATGGCAAATCCAGTAAGTTGTCATAGTTGTTCAAGTCCACATTTAACAACAAAGGGTTTTGGTACGGAGCAAATCCAACAGGAGCTAGTTGCACTATTTCCAAGTTCAAAAATTGGTCGCATGGATCAAGATACTACTAAAGGTAAATTTGGTTTTGAAAAAATAATTGATAGTTTCAAAAATAGAGAGATTGATATTCTGGTAGGAACGCAAATGTTAGCAAAGGGTCTTGATTTTGACAATGTGAGTCTTGTGGGGATTATGAATGCTGATAATATGTTGTACCATCCTGACTTTCGCGCTTTTGAAAGAAGTTTTCAAATGATGACACAAGTTGCAGGTCGCGCTGGACGTGCATTAAAAAGAGGTAAAGTAATCATTCAAACGTATAATCCTGAACACAATACCATAAGACAAGTTACAAATAATGACTATTCAAGAATGTATGAAGAGCAATTGTATGAACGAAAAATTTACAAATATCCGCCTTATTACAGACTCATAAAAATTACTCTAAAGCATCGTGATTTTGAAAAACTAAAAGAAGGCGCTTTCTGGTTGTACCAAGTCATGCAACAAAATTTGCAAATCCCAGTTTTAGGACCAGAGGAACCAGCTATTAGCAGAATAAGAAATGAGTTTATTAGAACAATAATGATAAAGATTCCGCTTGAGGGATCTATAGGAAACACAAAAAAAACAATTCAAAAAATGCTCAATAGTTTTGAGGCTGTAGCGCAGTATCGTGCTATAAAGGTCAATGCAAATGTAGATTTTTATTGAGGCACTTCAAGTGCTCTTCTTAAATCTTCTTTTTTGTTGCGACTTAGTGGAATTTTTGAAGTACCAATTTCTGCAAATTTGCTATTGAACTTTTCTACCTTATCTATATTTACGATAAAAGATTTGTGAACACGTATAAATTTGTCTTTAGAAAGATCATTTTCAAATGCTTTCATTGTAGACAATACAAGGTGATTTTCGTCCTCTGTGATTACTTTTACATAATCTCCATAAGCTTCAATCCATTTAATTTTTGAAGTAAAAATCTTTAATTTTTTTAATTTACTTTTTATAAAAATGTGCTCTGCGTCTTCATCTTGATTTTCAGAAGTAAGTTGTTTAAGATTTATGGCTCGTTTAATAGCTGCTTCAAAACGCTCAACTGTAATTGGTTTTTGTAAATAATCAGTAGCATCATAGTCAAAAGCTTTAACTGCATATTCTGGTTTAGAAGTAATAAAAATTACTTGTGGTTTTACTTTTAGTCCATCAAGCAAATCAAAACCGCTCACGACTGGCATCTCTATGTCTAAAAACAACAAGTCAACAGTATTATATGATATAAAATTTTTAGCTTCAATAGCATTAGAAAACTCGCCTGATAAACTAAGCATTACTTGGTTTAAGACTAACTTACTAATTAACATTCTTTGTATAGAACTATCGTCTACAATTATACAATTCAATTTCATAAACTGATGTTTCAGATTCGAGAAAATAAAATTATATTTTTTTTTGCCAACTAACTAATTTTTAAAGACCAAATTAGCAATTCATCGATAAAATAGGTATTTATACTTGTAGAATAAAATAAATTAGTTACTTTTGCACCCAAATTAACAAATAAATTTAATATTTATGAATCATTATGAGACTGTTTTCATCTTGAATCCCGTTTTATCTGAAGTCCAGGTAAAGGAAACAGTAAGCAAATTCGAAGATTTTCTTACGAGTAAAGGAGCAGAGATGGTATCTAAAGAGGATTGGGGCCTAAAAAAAATGGCTTACGAAATCCAAAACAAAAAAAGTGGTTTTTACCATTTATTCGAATTCAAAGTAAGTGGTGAAGCATTAATTGCTTTTGAAACTGAATTTAGACGTGACGAAAGAGTAATGCGTTTCTTGACTGTAAGTCTTGATAAACACGCAATTTCATGGGCTGAGAGACGAAGAACTAAATTAAAAGCATCTAAAGCATAATTATTATGGCAACCCTACAACAATCAGCTTCAGGAAAAAAAGACGGAGATATTAGATATTTAACGCCTTTGAACATAGAGACTAACAAAACTAAAAAGTATTGTCGTTTCAAAAAATCTGGTATCAAGTATATTGATTACAAGGATGCAGATTTCTTATTGAAATTTGTAAATGAACAAGGAAAAATTCTTCCTCGTCGTTTAACAGGAACTTCATTAAAATACCAAAGAAAAGTATCAGTTGCTGTAAAAAGAGCAAGACACATAGCTTTAATGCCATACGTGGCGGATTTATTAAAATAATTAATTAATTTAGAGTTGTTGTCCCGATGCAATCGGGACTAACTTCTATAATAAGGACAACAACATGGAACTTATCTTAAAAAAAGACGTTCAAAATTTAGGTTTTAAAGACGATATCGTAACAGTAAAAAACGGTTTTGGTCGTAACTTTTTAATACCACAAGGACACGCGCAACTAGCAACTCCTTCTGCAAAAAAAGTATTGGCAGAAAATTTAAAACAAAGAGCGCACAAAGAGGCAAAAGTTGTTAGCGATGCAATAGCATTAGCTGAAACTTTAAAAACTATCGAAATCAAAATTTCGGCAAAAGCTGGTGGTGAGAAACTTTTTGGTTCAATCACTAACATAGATATTGCAGAAGCATTAGCAAAAGGTGGTCAAGAAATTGATAGAAAATTTATTACATCTGGAATTGTGAAACGTACCGGTAAATATACTGCTAGCGTTCGTTTACATAGAGAGGTAATAGTTGAATTGCCTTATGAAATTGTTGCTGAAAAGTAATATTTGTTAACTAATTGTTAATAAAAGATTCAAGACCACTCTATTGAGTGGTTTTTTTTATTTATTTTTGTCGCAATACTAACACACACATAACATAATGAAAAAAATCTTAGCATTATTGGTTTTTGTACTAGGCTTAAATTGTATGTTTGCCCAAACTACTACTTCTAGTATTAAAGGAATTTTAAAGAATAAAGACGGAATGACTCTTTCTGGAGCAAGTATTACAGCAGTTCATACACCTACTGGAACGAAATATACTGCTTTTTCAAATACAGATGGTAGATTTAACATGTTAAACATGAGAGTAGGTGGTCCGTATAAAATCATTGCCACTTTTATAGGATTTGAAACCCAACAAATCAATGATGTTTACCTTGAATTAGGAGTTCCTTTTAGTCTTGACGTAGTATTGAGAGTTGAAAGTGAAAGCCTTGAGGAAGTAAAGGTTGTAACCACAAAAAGTAAAGTTTTTGAAGGAGGTAGAACTGGTGCAGAAACAACAATAGGTAGAAAAGAATTATCTACACTCCCTACAATTTCTAGATCTGCAGAAGATTTTACCCGTTTAGAACCATCTGCGAGCGGAGGTTCTTTTGGTGGTAGAAATGACCAATACAACAATTACTCTTTGAACGGTGCCATTTTTAATAATCCTTTTGGGTTAGATGCTGCAACTCCTGGAGGACAAACAAATGCGCAACCAATTTCTTTAGACGCAATTGACCAAATTCAAGTTGCTACAGCACCTTATGATGTTACATTGTCAGGTTTTACAGGAGCTTCAGTAAATGCGGTAACAAAGTCAGGTACAAATGAATTTCATGGAACGGCTTATGGCTTTTTTAGAAATCAAGATTTTACAGGAAGTAAAATCAAAGGAGAATCTATATTTGTGCCTTCACTCGAACAAACCCAAGCAGGTTTTAGTATTGGTGGTCCAATAGTTAAAAATAAATTGTTCTTTTTTGCTAATTTTGAAATCGATGAACGTAGTGAAGCAGGTTCAAATGTTGTTGCAAATGATGGCAACAGTATAACAGGTGTAAATGAATCTAGAGTGTTAGCTTCAGATTTAATGTATGTTTCTACTGAATTAGGAAAATTAGGTTACGATTCGGGCTCTTATCAGGGTTTCACTCATTACTCAAATTCTAATAAAGGAATTGTAAAGTTTGATTGGAATATTAATGACAATCATAAACTAGCTTTTATTTATAATTTCCTTGATGCCTCAAAAGACAAACCTGCAAATCCAACAGCTATTCGTCGAAGAGGACCAGATATTAACACATTGCAATTTGAAAATTCTGGATATCAAATTAATAACCAAATTAGTTCATTTTTAGTTGAATTGAACTCGAAATTTACGGAAACAGTTTCTAATAAATTGCAAGCGGGTTATACTCATTTTAATGATTTTAGAAATCCCTTTTCTACACCAGCTCCAGTTATTAGTATAACAAAAGACGGTTCACCCTATATTATTGCTGGACACGAGCCATTTTCTATTAACAACAGATTGGATCAAAAAGTACTGCAGATTACTGATAATCTGAATATTACTAAAGGAAATCATACCTTTACTGTTGGTTTTTCTTTCGAAAAATTCATATTCAAAAATTCATTTAATTTAAAAGGATATGGTTTTGACGTTTTTAGTAGTGTTGATTTGACTGGATTTACTACCAATATAAATAATGGATATTATGCAACTGCTTTTGCAAATGCTCAAGCTACTTTTGATGCTAAAAACAAATTAGAAGCAGGAACTGACGGAGGTTGGAATTTATCGGAAACAACAGTTGGTCAATTAGCCTTTTATGTTCAAGATGAGTGGAATATTACTGATGATTTTAAATTAGTCTACGGATTAAGAGCTGATAAGCCATTGTATTTTAATACTTCAGAAAATATTCAAAAATTCATTGATACGGATAATTCAGAAGGATATCTTCCAGGAATCAATTATTATGATCCTAAAGACGGAAGTACTGTGAATCTAGACTCAACTGTATTACCAGGAAATGCTTTATTGTGGTCTCCTAGAGTTGGTTTCAACTGGGATATTAATGGTGAAAAAACAAATCAGTTACGTGGAGGAACTGGAATTTTTACGGGTAGACTACCATTTGTATGGATAGGAAATCAAGTAAGTGGAATCGATCCATTCTTTTACCAAGTTGTTGATACTGATTTTAAATTTCCACAAGTTTGGAGAACAAGTTTAGGTTTTGATCATAAATTTAAAGGAGACTATATATTAACTCTTGATATTTCATATAATAAAGATTTAAACGCTGTGCACGTTCAGGATTGGGGATTGAAAACACCAACCAGCAATTTAGTAGGAGCTGACGATAGAGCAATTTATGCTGCTGGTGATAAAGGTGTTTGGACCGATTTTAATTTTCCAGCAGATTCACACGCTTATGTATTGACTAATTCTAATAAAGGAAGTGCATTTAATTCCTCTATTAAAATTGAAAAAACTTTTAATAACGGATTTTATACCAGTTTGGCGTATAACTATTTGAAATCTCAAGATGTTAACTCTATTGAAGCGGAGATTACAGGAGATGCTTTCAATTTTAACCCAGCTTTAGGAAATGTAAATAACGATGTTTTATCTAATTCAAAATATGGTGATACACACCGTTTTATAGGTGTAATGTCAAAAAAATGGAAATATGGTAAGGACAAATGGGCTACTTCGGTTGCTACATTTTTTGAATACGCACAAGGTGGTCGTTTTAATTATACTTATGGAGGAGATATTAATAACGATGGTTCAGGTGTAAATGATTTAATATATATTCCTACATCTGCAGAAATCGCTACGATGACATTTACAGGTGCAGGTCAAGGTGCAGCCTTTGACTCATTCATCAATCAAGACAAATATTTAAGAGACAGAAGAGGTGGTTATGCTGAGCGTTATGGCGCATTATCTCCTTGGAGAGGAAAATGGGATTTTAAATTAATACAAGATTATAATTTTAAAGTTTCTTCAAGCTCTGAAAAAACTAATACAATTCAATTTAGTATTGATATCTTGAACATTAGTAACTTATTAAATTCTGATTGGGGATTAGTACAACAGCCTATAAGTGTTCAGCCTATAGGAGTTACTGTTGATAACGCAGGTAATCCTACTTATACATTTAATGGAGCCCAAAATAAAACTTTCAGCTATGATTCTAGCTTAGCATCAAGATGGCAAGCACAATTTGGGATCAGATACATTTTCTAAAAAAAATAATATTTTTTCAAAAAAGCTTTCTTTTTAAGAAAGCTTTTTTTTTATAACAACATTACATTATTAAACAGGATTTTTAATTTATTATGAAATACAATAGGCTTACAAAAGAGCAGTTTGAAGAATTACATCCAGAGTTCATCAATTTTTTAGCTTCTCAATCAATTGATAAATTGGAGTGGGATAAAATTAAGGCAGAGCAACCAGAAGTAGCAGAACAGGAATTAGATGTTTTTTCTGATTTGATATGGGAGGGCGTGCTTACAAAAGCAGTTTTCTTAGAACATTTTTCAAAGCATCACGTGTTTCTTTTTCAATGTTTTGATGATTATGTACAGTCTATAGTTTTGAAATCATTGGTTCCTGAAACTAATTTTTTAACAAAAGAGGGTTTGCAATGGCTTAGTGACAATATGTTTACCGAAAATATAGAAATGAAGATAGGTAAAAAACAATTTACGGATGAGAGAAACAAATCTATTTTTGAATTGATTTTGCAAGGAGCTTTTTTGAGTGACGGACAATTGTTCAAACAAATTAATGCTATACTTGAAGCTTAATTTTACAACAATTATTAAGTAATTTTCATTAAACTTTGTAAATTTAAACCAATACAAAACATGACTGTTTTAATATGAATATAGAACAAAAAATCGTAGCTTTAAGAGAGGAATTAGACATACATAATCATAACTATTATGTATTAGACAAACCTATTATTAGTGATTTAGAGTTTGATTTAAAGTTAAAATCGCTTCAGGATTTAGAGGATGCAAATCCCGAATTTTTTGATGAAAATTCGCCTTCTCAAAGGGTAGGCGGAACCATTACTAAGAATTTTAAAACAATTACCCATGAGTACAGAATGTATTCATTAGATAATTCCTATTCTAAAGAAGATTTAATCGATTGGGAAACGAGAATACAAAAAGTTTTAGGAAACGTACCATTACAATACACTTGTGAGCTAAAATACGACGGTGCATCAATAAGTATTTCTTATGAAAACGGAAAATTAATAAAGGCAGTTACCAGAGGGGATGGTTTTCAAGGTGATGATGTTACTAATAATATCAAAACAATAAAGTCCATTCCATTGACTTTGAAAGGCAATTATCCTGATAAATTTGATATACGTGGCGAAATTATTTTGCCCTTTGCTGGTTTTGAAAAAATGAATCAGGAACTGATAGAAATAGGCGAAACTCCCTATTCAAATCCTAGAAATACAGCTTCGGGAAGTTTAAAATTACAAGATAGTGCCGAGGTTGCAAAACGACCACTTGATTGTTTGTTGTATTTTTTAATTGGAAATAAATTACCTTTTAACACCCAGTTTGAAGGATTAGAAACAGCTAGAAATTGGGGTTTTAAGGTGCCTCAAGAAGTAAAATTAGCCCAAAATCTAAATGAAGTTTTTGATTTTATTGACTACTGGGATTTGCATAGACATGATTTGCCTTATGAAACAGATGGGGTTGTTGTAAAAGTAAATGCATTTCAGCACCAAGAGGAGTTGGGTTATACTGCAAAGTCGCCAAGATGGGCAATGGCTTTTAAATTCAAATCAGAACAAGTTTTTACCACCCTAAAATCTATATCTTATCAAGTAGGAAGAACGGGTGCCATAACTCCTGTTGCTAATTTAATTCCAGTACAATTAGCTGGAACAGTTGTAAAAAGAGCCTCATTACACAATGCAGACCAAATAGAAAAACTTGATATTAGGGTAGGCGATACCGTTTTTGTAGAAAAAGGCGGCGAAATCATTCCTAAAATTATCGAAGTTGATTTAAACAAAAGACCAGCGAATACTAAAATTACACAATATATTACAAATTGTCCTGAATGTAATTCCTTACTCGTACGAAATGAAGGCGAAGCCAATCACTATTGTCCTAATTATTACGAATGTCCACCGCAAATTATAGGGAGAATCCAACATTATATTTCGAGAAAAGCAATGGATATTGAAGGTTTAGGAAGCGAAACCGTAGCTTTGCTTTTTAATAATGGTTTGGTACACAATTATGCCGATTTGTATGAATTGACAGTTGAACAAATTTTACCATTAGAAAGAATGGCCCAAAAATCTGCTGAAAATTTAGTTAATGGGGTCAAAAATTCTAAAAAAATTCCGTTTGAAAGTGTTTTGTTTGCGCTAGGAATCAGGTTTGTAGGTGAAACTGTGGCAAAGAAATTGGTCAAACATTACAAAACAATTGATGCTCTGAGCAATGCAAAAGTTGAAGATTTAATTCTTGTAGATGAAATTGGGGAAAGAATTGCAAAAAGTGTTGTGGAATTCTTTGACAATCAAAAAAATTGCTTTATTATTGAAAGGTTAAGAAAGTATAATATTCAATTTGAAGTTATTGAAAAAAGCAATCCCAACGCAACAAATAAATTATTAAACAAAACTTTTGTAGTTTCAGGTGTTTTTGAGCAATTTTCAAGAGATGAATTAAAGAAAATAATTGAAGACAATAATGGCAAAGTAGGAAGTTCAATTTCAGCAAAAACTAATTTTGTTATAGCTGGGGATAATATGGGTCCTGCAAAATTAGAAAAAGCGAACAAATTGAATGTACCTATAATTTCTGAAAAAGAATTTCTAAATATGCTAAATGAAAGCTAATACACCTTCATTAATTGTTTATTTTTCAGCCTGTTTCTTATCGTTGTTGCTTAATTTTTTGGGGCATGATGAATATGTTGCTTATTCAAAAGCAGTTGTGGTGCCTTCTATTTTTATTTATTATTTGATTTCAAATAACTTTAAAATTAGTGTAGTCAAATCATTGATTTTTTTATTTACTTTTATTGGGGATATATTTATACTAACAAAGTATAATGATTCTGATGTAGGATCTGCGCTTGCTTTTTCAGTTGTTTATGTACTGCTTTTTGTCTTAGTATTTAGAGATTTAAAAAGAATAGAATTCAAAAAACGCAATATTATTCCAATTATAATGATAACAACTATCATGTGTTATATTTTAATTATAGTATTGGGGTTTCAATTTGAAAAAGTCCAAACAAGCTTTATTGTCTATATTGTATATGGTTGTATACTAAGCTTTCTAACCATTGTTTCGGTTGCAAAATATATTGCAAAAGGAAGTTTTTTGGATCTTAATTTAGTTATAATGTGTTTGTGTTTTATTTTGTCTGATATTTATCATGTATTGAATAATTATGAGATGTCTCAATCTGTTTTCAGTCAAATAAATATAGTTACACAAATGATGTCTTATTTTTTTATGGTTATTTTTTTTATTGAATTGGATAAAATGCAACAAAATTTAGATAATAATTGATTTTCCTTGCGCAATTTTTTGTTTCTTGTTTTCGAAATAAAAATCAATTCTGCCCAGATTAATGCCGTAGCAACCTACTTGATTTACTAAAACTTCTTTGCCTTCAAGATTTTTAACCACAGTAGGTTTTTCAAGAAAAGTATGGGTGTGACCACCTATAATCAAATCAATATCTTTAGTTTTTTCGGCTAATTTTAAATCCGAAATTTTTTCAGCATCGTTTCTATATTGATACCCTAAATGAGAAAGACAAATTACAAGATCACATTTTTTTTCTTCTCTTAAAATGCGTGTCATTTCTTGTGCAGTTTCAACTGGATTAAGATATTTAGTTTCCTTATAATGCTTTTTATCAACAAGCCCTTGAAGTTCGATTCCTAAACCAAAAATACCTATTTTGATGCCGCTTTTGTTGAAAATTTTATAAGGTTTTACTATAGTATCAAGAACAGTATTTTTAAAATCATAATTAGCAGATACAAATTCAAAATTTGCATTAGGCAATTGTGCATTAAAACCATCAATACCATTATCAAAATCATGATTTCCCATTGTGGCCAGATCATATTTCATCATGCTCATTAATTTAAACTCTAATTCACCACCATAATAATTAAAGTATGGCGTGCCCTGAAAAACATCACCAGCATCCACAAGCAATACATTAGGGTTGTTTTTTCTAATAGTTTCAATCAATGAAGCACGTCTTGAAACGCCACCCATGTTAGGGTTTCTAGTATCTGTAGCAGGAAAAGCATCAATATGGCTGTGTACGTCATTGGTATGTAAAATGGTAATTTGTTTTATATCAGGAGAAGCAAAGCTCATTAATGGTAAACTTGGCAAAGCCAATAATGCCGAACTTACAGCGGTTTTTTGTATAAAATCTCTTCTTTTCATAGTATTATTTTTTAAGCTTTTATGCTGATTTTTATAAACCTATAAGTAGGATATAAAAAAATATAATTTTTAGTTTTAATTTACTCAACAAGGATGCGTTTGTCACTCACAACTGGTAATGTATCAATTTCTTTAAAATAGTCGATCAAAATGTTTCTTAATTTATAATCAAGATCATAGGTTGCCACAGCTTTTTTAAAGAAATTCATATTGTCTCCTCCATTAGCCAAGTAATCTGATGTAGCTACATAATACACTTTGTCAAGTTCTATTGTTTTTGCGTTAACCAAAATATTTTTTGGCATGTTGCTTTTATCAATAGTAAAAGTAAGTCCAGAAAGCGGATGTGGTTTTTTCTCTTTTATCATATAACTTACTAGATCTAAAACTTGCTCTCCTTTTAAACCCATGACAATCAAGCTGTTTTCAAAAGGCATGATTTCAAAAGCCGTTCTTGTTGTAACGTTGCCTTTATCAATCGTTGAACGAATACCGCCGTGATTTAATATACAAATATCAATGTTTTTTTGTTGTCTTGTTAAAAATACAGGATTGCCTTTTTGTATAGTTGCATCGGCTAACATACTACCTATGTTAGATTGCCATTGACCACTTTTATCAATTGCTTGCGGAGCATAAGCTAATGTGGCATTCAAATCTGAATCAATTTTATTGCGATAAGGTTTTATATAATTGTCTATAACAGCAACTTCTGCATTAGAATTATTAACGTTAATTTGTTTGCCTTCAACTTTTGTAACATAAAATTTTTGTTGACTACAAGAAACAATACCTATTAATGTTAAGGATATAACAAAATGTTGAAATAAAGCTTTATACTTTTTTAATTTTACCATCTCAGATGCGACTTATTTAATTAGATTTGTAATATTAGTAAAAGTAATATGTTTTTAAATTTTTTAAAAGGTTTTTTATTAAAAAGAAAATTAAAAAATAGTTTATCTAATGTTAACGATACATTTTCTAACGAAAGTATAAAAACATTAGGTATTCTAATTGATGAGAGTTACTTTACAGATAAAAATGCTCTATTAGATTCAATTATTATAAAAGGTTTTACAAAGGAAAATATTAGTGTTCTTATTTACAAGGATAAAATAAGAAAAAATGAAACCTCTAGTTATCCCTCTTTTAGTTGGAAAGATGTAAGTTGGAACGGCACAATTTATAAAAAAGAGGTTAAGGATTTTCAAGTACAAAAATTTGATATGCTCATAAGTTATTATGATGTAGAAAAAGCAGCTTTAATGCTCATCACACACCAATCAAAAGCACTTTTTAAGGTTGGTTTTGCTACTGTTGACAAAAGATTGAACAATTTTATGATCAATACAAATGCGGAACAGTATAGAATTTTCAATGAAGAGTTATTCAAATATTTAAAAATATTAAACAAATTATAAATATGCAATCATTTGTAGGAACTGGAGTTGCACTTGTTACTCCTTTCAAAAAAGACTTTTCGGTTGATACCGAAGCATTAAAAAAAATTGTCAATTATGTGATTGATGGCGGTGTTGAATATCTTGTTGTTTTAGGAACAACTGGAGAACCTGCAACGCTTACGCATGACGAAAAAGAATTGGTCATTAGTACAATAAAACAAGCCAATAATGGCCGATTGCCTTTGGTTCTTGGTGTTGGAGGTAATAATACACAACAATTAGTTGAAGAATTAAAAACAAGAGATTTTACAGGTTTTTCGGCTGTTTTGTCTGTCTCTCCGTACTACAATAAACCTACACAAGAAGGTATTTATCAGCATTTTAGCGCTATCGCAAAAGCAGCACCACTTCCGGTAATTTTGTACAATGTACCAGGAAGAACAGGAAGTAATGTTTTACCAGCAACAGTGATTCGACTTGCAAACGAATTTAAAAACATTATTGGTATTAAAGAAGCTGCAGGCGATATGGTGCAAGCTTTAAAATTAATTCAGCATAAACCAAAAGATTTTTTAGTAATATCAGGCGATGATATGATTACCTTGCCAATGGTTTTAGCAGGCGGATCAGGTGTAATTTCTGTTATTGGTGAAGGTTTTCCAAAAGAATTTTCACAAATGGTGCGCTTAGGTTTAGAAAGAAAGGTAGACGAAGCTTTTGCGCTACACTATAAAATTGCAGACGCTATTGATATGATTTTTGAACAAGGCAATCCTGCAGGTGTTAAGGAAATTCACAAATCTTTAGGGCTTTCAGAAAACACAGTAAGATTACCACTGGTTCCCGTAAACGAGGACTTAAGCAAAAGAATTGCAGACTTTGTGAAAATAATAAACAAATAATTGCGTTAATTTTATCTAAAAGTTAGATTATAAACTACTTTTTAAGTCCATTTTTGCCCACAAAACAAGACTTAAAAAAAATGTTTTGTAATCTGTAATTATTGACTAAATTTGCAATTGGTTTTGACTAGGTAAACTGTTGCAAAGAATAAATAAACTTAACTTAAATAATGAATAAATATATTTCAATTTTACTTCTTTTTGTAATCTTTTCTTCGTGCAGTGAATACCAAAAAACCTTAAAGAATGAAGATGTTGCTGTTAAATTTGACATTGCTACCAAGCTCTATGACTCAGGAAAATACACAAAAGCCATACGTCTTTTTGAACAAATTGCGCCTGGATATAGAGGTAAACCGCAAGCAGAGAAGATGTTTTACATGTATGCACAATCGCTTTACAAAACAAAACAATATTATTCTGCTGGATATCAGTTTGAAACATTTGTATCAGGCTATATTAACAGCGAAAAAATTGAAGAAGCGTCTTTTCTAGGAGCCATAAGTTATTCAAAGTTATCCCCTAGATACAGTTTAGATCAAGTAGACACTTACAAAGCAATAGATAAGTTACAATCTTTTATAGACAAATATCCTAATTCTCAATATCTGGCAGATGCCAATATTATCATCAAGGATTTAAGAGAAAAATTAGAGAAAAAATCTTTCGAAATCGCAAAGCAGTTCAATACCATATCAGATTATAAAGCAGCAATGGTAGCTTTAGATAATTTCATTATTGATTATCCAGGAACACCATACAAAGAAAATGCATTGTACTACAAATTAGATTCGGCTTATAACTTAGCCATTAATAGTGTGCCTTCAAAAATGCAAGAGCGATTAAATGTTGCTAAAACGGCCTACAGTAATTTAGTAAGATTCAATGCCAACAGTACTTTTAAGCCAAAAGCGGATGAAATGTTAGCTCGAATAGAAACAGATTTAAAACAATTTTCAAAATAAATAAAGTCATGGATTTAAAAAAGACGAATGCGCCAGTAAACACAATCACTTACAATAAAACTGTAATTGAAGAACCAACTGGTAATGTGTATGAAGCAATAACAATTATGGCTAAAAGAGCAAACCAAATCAATTCTGAAATTAAAAAAGAATTGACTGAAAAACTAGAAGAGTTTGCTACTTATAATGATAGTTTAGAAGAGATTTTTGAAAATAAAGAGCAAATTGAAGTTTCTAAATTTTATGAAAAATTGCCTAAGCCGCACGCTCTAGCAGTACAAGAGTGGTTAGATGATAAAATATACCACAGAGATTCTACTAAATAATATTAGTATGTCAGTTTTAAGCGGTAAAAAAATAGTGCTAGGCGTTTCTGGTGGAATAGCCGCATACAAAACTGCCTCTCTCGTGAGACTTTTTATAAAAGCAGGTGCTGATGTTCAAGTAATTATGACGCCTGCTTCCAAAGATTTTGTTACACCTTTAACATTATCTACATTATCAAAAAATCCAGTACATTCTAGTTTTTACGATGACAACGATGAGAATGCTGTTTGGAACAACCATGTAGAAATAGGCCTTTGGGCAGATTTAATGGTAATTGCTCCTGCTACCGCAAATACTTTGTCAAAAATGGTCAACGGCAATTGTGATAATTTGTTATTGGCTACTTATTTGTCAGCAAAATGTCCTGTTTATTTTGCTCCTGCTATGGATCTTGATATGTACAAACATCCTTCAACAACAGCTAGTTTTGATGCCTTAAAACACTTTGGCAACACCATTATTCCTGCAGAAAGTGGAGAACTTGCTAGTGGGCTTTCGGGTGAAGGAAGAATGGCTGAGCCAGAAAATATTATTGCCTTTATTGAAGCCGATATTGCTGGTAAATTACCTCTTAAAGGCAAAAAAATGTTAATTACCGCAGGACCAACTTATGAAGCCATTGATCCAGTGCGTTTTATTGGCAACCATTCATCAGGTAAAATGGGATTTGATATTGCAAAAGTCGCTGCTGATTTGGGTGCAAATGTTACTCTGATTACGGGTCCCACTCATTTTACTTTAAAACACAATTTGGTTCAAGTTATAAATGTAGTATCGGCAGAGAACATGTACGAAGCTTGTCATTTGTATTATGATGATGCAGACGCTGCCATAGCTGCAGCTGCAGTTGCAGATTATAGACCTAAAAACGTTGCAACTCAAAAAATAAAAAAAACAGAAGCCGATTTTACAATTGAATTGGAAAAAACAAAAGATATTTTAGCATCACTGGGCGAAATTAAAAAGAATCAGTTTTTAATTGGATTTGCTCTTGAAACTGAAAATGAAATTGAGAATGCAAAGTTGAAAATTCAGAAAAAAAACTTAGATTTGATTGTTTTGAATTCCCTTCAAGATGAGGGAGCAGGTTTTGGCAAACCTACAAATAAGATCACTTTTATTGATAAAGATTTTAATATAGAACCTATGATGTTAAAGTCTAAAGAGGCTGTAGCTCAAGATATCATAAATAAAATAATAGCACATTATAATGCGTAAATTATTCATTTTTATTGGCATTTTTTTCTTCGGAATATTGCATTCTCAAGAACTAAATTGTGTTGTAAAAGTAAATACGCAGTCTTTGCCTAATGCCAATCAAACCATTTTTAAAACTCTTGAAAATGCGTTGAATGAGTTTGTAAATAAGACAAAATGGTCTAATTTAAATTTCAAACAAAGAGAAAAAATTGATTGTTCTATTTTTATAAACGTAACTTCATACAACTCTGATCAGTTTGTTGCTACCATTCAAGTGCAATCTTCAAGGCCTATTTTCAATTCAACTTATTCTTCGCCTATTTTTAATTTTAATGATAAAGATTTTAATTTTAAGTACACTGAATACGAGGCTTTAAGATACAGTCCTAATAGTTTTGACTCAAATTTAGTTTCCGTTTTAGCATTTTATACCAATATTATTATTGGTATTGATGGCGATTCTTTTTCACCGCAAGGCGGAACAATAGCATTAGAATCCGCAAGAGAAGTCGTTAATGTGGCGCAGCAAAGCGGTTTAAAGGGCTGGAACCAAAGCGATGGAAATCAAAACAGGTATTTTTTAATAAATGATTTATTATCAAATATTTATACTCCTATTCGAGAGGTTTTTTATGATTATCATTTTAAAGGTCTTGATTTAATGAGTACTGATTTAAAATCAAGTAAAGAAAAAATAAAAAATGCTATCATTTCATTGAACCGAGTGAGTAATGTTAGGCCAAATGCTTTTATAACAAGGGTTTTTTTCGATGCAAAATCAGATGAAATCCAATCGTTATTTTCTGGTGGACCCACAATAGATATTATAGATCTCATTGATAATCTCAATAAAATTTCGCCTTCAAATTCTAACAAGTGGGCATCAATTAGATATTAATTAAGGATTTTTATTTGAATACCGACAACTAAAAGAATCAAAATGCTTACTTCTTTATCCATTAAAAACTTTGCGCTAATAGAAAAATTATCAATGGATTTTTCTAACGGTTTTTCTACCATCACGGGAGAAACAGGTGCCGGTAAATCAATATTGCTTGGAGCGCTAGGTTTGGTTTTAGGAAAAAGAGCCGATTTATCTTCATTAAAACACAAAGAAGAAAAATGCATTATCGAAGCCAATTTTGATATTTCTAAATACAATTTACAATCCTTTTTTGAAACCAATGATTTGGATTATGAAAACCAAACCATTATTCGTCGTGAAATTTTACCATCAGGAAAATCGAGGGCTTTTATAAATGACAGTCCGGTAAATCTTCCTGAATTACAGGAATTGGGTTTGTTTTTGATTGATATTCATTCTCAAAATCAAACACAGGAATTATCGGAAGAAGCCATTCAGTTCAAAATAATTGATGCTATTGCAGGCAATCAGGAATTGGTTTTGGATTTTGAATTCGTATTAAAAACGTATAAAAAAGACAAAAACCAACTTTCTAATTTGGTATCTCAATTAAAAGAAGCTACGAAAGAACAAGATTATAATTCCTTTTTATTAAACGAACTACTTGATGCCAAATTAATTGCAGGACAACAACAAGAGTTAGAAAGTAGTTTTGAACAGTTAAATAATGTAGAGTTTATTAAAGAAAACTTAGACAAATCATTGGCATTTGCAAATGAAGATGAAATAGGCGTTTTAAACCAACTCAAAGAAATCAAAACGGCTTTACAAAAAATTGCTTCCATTTCCCCTCAATACAATGCGGTTTTTGAAAGAACGAACAGTGTTTTAATAGAGTTTGATGATATCGTTTCTGAATTGACTGCTTTTTCAGAGCATCTTGTAAATGATCCAGAACAATTGTCATTAATAAATGAGAAACTGCAAACTATTTATAATTTGCAAAAAAAGCACCAGTTGCCTACTATTGAATTGTTATTAGAACTTCAACAGCAGCTAGAAAGTAAAGTGGTGTCTGTAGGTAATTTAGATTTTGAAATTAAAACATTAGAAGATAAAATTGCTGCGACCCAACTTATTTTAGACAAAAAAGCCATTGTCATTAATGAAAACAGAACAAAAGCCATTCCTATATTGTCAGATCAGTTATTGCAAATTTTAGAACAATTGGGCATACCTAATGCACGCTTTAACATGGAATTGAAAGCTTCTGAAACTTATTTCAATAATGGTAAAGATGAAATTCAATTTTTATTTTCTGCTAATAAAGGATCTGATTTTGGTTTGCTCAAAAAAGTAGCTTCAGGAGGAGAAATGTCAAGAATTATGCTTGCTACAAAAGCCATTCTTGCTGAATATTCTAAATTACCTACGATTATTTTTGACGAAATTGATACGGGCGTTTCAGGGGAAATAGCCAATAAAATGGCTGCAATAATGAAAAATATGAGTAATAATATGCAGGTTTTTGCTATCACACATTTACCGCAAATTGCAGGAAAAGGCAATGCCCATTTCAAGGTTTTCAAAACCATAATTAATGAACAAACACAATCTGAATTAAAGCTTTTGTCTCACGAAGAACGTATCATTGAAATCGCAGAAATGTTATCGGGTGCAGCCATTTCAGACTCAGCCATAAACCATGCGAAAGCATTATTGAATTAATATTACCAAAAAGATTAAAAATAACTACCAAAAAATAAAATTATGATCATAGAACCAAGAATGAGAGGGTTTATTTGCACAACATCTCACCCAAAAGGTTGCGAAAAAAATGTAAAAAATCAAATTGACTATATAAAATCAAAAGGAGCTATTGCTGGGGCCAAAAGAGTTTTAGTAATTGGTGCTTCAACTGGTTTTGGTTTGGCTTCTAGAATTACAAGTGCCTTTGGTTCTAACGCCTCAACAATTGGTGTGTTTTTTGAAAAACCACCAACAGAAGGCAAAACAGCTTCTCCGGGTTGGTATAACTCTGCCGCTTTTGAAAAAGAAGCTACAAATGCAGGATTATATGCAAAAAGTATCAATGGAGATGCTTTTTCAAACGAAATAAAACAACAAACTATTGATTTGATTAAAGCGGATTTGGGCCAAATTGATTTGGTTATTTATAGTTTGGCTTCGCCAGTGCGTATGCATCCTACAACGGGTGTTTTACACCGTTCGGTACTTAAACCTATTGGCGAAACTTTTACAAACAATACGGTAGATTTTCACTCTGGTAAAGTTTCTCAAATTGCAATCGAACCGTGTAGTGGTGATGATATAGAGAATACAGTTATAGTTATGGGTGGTGAAGATTGGTCGATGTGGATCAACGCCTTGAAAGAAAATAATTTATTGGCCGATGGAGCAACAACTGTCGCGTATTCTTACATAGGTTCGTCATTGACTGAAGCTGTTTATAGAAACGGAACTATCGGTCGTGCCAAAGACCATCTGGAAGCAACAGCTTTTTCGATAACCGAAAGTCTAAAATCAATTACTGGTCAAGCTTTTGTTTCTGTAAACAAAGCATTAGTAACCCAAGCCAGTTCTGCAATTCCAGTTATACCTTTGTACATATCATTGTTGTACAAAATCATGAAGGAAGAAGGCACGCACGAAGGTTGTATCGAACAAATACAGCGTTTATATGCCGAAAGATTGTTTACTGGAGCTCCAATTGCAACAGATGAAAAAGGAAGAATCCGGATTGACGATTGGGAATTGAATCCAGCAGTACAAGAAAAAGTTGCTGCTTTGTGGGCAAAAGCCACAACCGAAAATTTATCAGAATTAGGTGATCTAGAAGGTTATCGTAAAGATTTTTACAACCTTTTTGGTTTTGGATTTGAAGGGGTAGATTATGTTGTAGATACTGATGAGATGGTTCACATTCCAAGTATAGCTTAGAAACAAAATTTTTAGAACAACAAATAATTTAAAAGACTTAATTTCTTAATGACAGCATTAAAAATTAAGTTTTTTTTATATTAAAATTTAAAAAATGTACAATTTATTAAAAGGGAAAAAGGGAATTATATTTGGTGCTTTAGACGAAAATTCGATTGCTTGGAAAACAGCAGAAATGGTGCATGAAGAAGGTGGTATTTTTGTTTTGACCAATGCTCCAGCTTCCATAAGATTGGGTTCTATTGAACTATTGGCACAAAAAACCAATTCAATTGTTATTCCTGCAGATGCGACTTCTGTAACTGATTTAGAAAACTTAGTTGATCAAGCTACCAAAATTTTTGGCGGTAAAATTGATTTTGTTTTGCATTCCATAGGTATGTCTGTCAATGTTCGAAAGGGCAATCATTATACCAGCCAAAATTATGATTTTACTGAAAAAGGTTGGAATGTTTCGGCAGTTTCATTTCATAAAGTATTGCAAGTTTTGTACAAAAAAGAGGCAATGGCAGAGTGGGGCAGCATTGTAGCGCTAAGTTACATGGCAGCGCAACGTGTATTTCCTGACTATAACGATATGGCCGATAACAAAGCATTTTTAGAATCGATAGCAAGGAGTTTTGGTTATTTCTTTGGTACCAAAAATAAAGTTAGAGTCAACACCATTTCTCAATCACCTACACCTACAAAAGCTGGAAATGGTGTCAAAGGATTTGATCATTTTGTAGCGTATGCCGAAAAAATGGCACCATTAGGAAATGCCACAGCGACCGATTGTGCTAATTATATCGTAATGATGTTCTCAGACCTTACTAAAAAAGTAACCTTACAAAATTTGATGCACGACGGCGGATTTTCTAATGTTGGTGTGAGTGAAGAAGTGCTGAAAGAATTCAAATAAATATTATTTACGCATCAAAACTGATTTTTTGCTTCAAAAAAACTTTAACATAAACCAATCTTTTTTTTATAAAGTTTATCTTTGTTAAAATTTAAAACTATGTTTTTTTCACTGATAATTCCCGTTTTTAATAGGCCTGATGAAATCGATGAGCTTTTACAAAGCTTATTGCAAACTACCTACGACGGCCAAATCGAAGTTATTATTGTAGAAGATGGCTCAGCTATAACTTGTAAAGAAGTAGTAGATAAATACCAAAATGAATTGGATATTTCTTACTATTTTAAAGAAAATTCAGGCCCTGGAGATTCTAGAAACTATGGAATGAAAATGGCAAATGGCAACTATTTTATCATTTTAGATTCAGATTGCATCATTCCAAAACAATATTTAGATGAAGTCGCTAACGGATTAAAAAGTGGGTTTGTAGACTGTTTTGGTGGCCCAGATCAAGCACTCAAGAGTTTTTCGGATACACAAAAAGCCATTAATTTTACGATGACATCTTTTCTTACCACAGGTGGTGTAAGAGGCAGTTCAGAAGCGATAAATAAATTTGAGCCTAGAAGTTTCAATATGGGTTTGTCCAGAAAAGCATTTGATTTGTCTCATGGTTTCGGGAAAATTCACCCTGGTGAAGATCCAGATTTGTCTATCAGATTATGGAATTTAGGATTAGAAACAAGATTATTTCCAAAAGCTTATGTTTACCATAAAAGAAGAATTGATTGGGAAAAATTTTCAATTCAGGTCAATAAGTTTGGTAAAGCAAGACCTATATTAATGAGTTGGTATCCACATTATAAAAAATTGACTTATTTTTTTCCTTCATTTTTTATTATTGGATTTTTAGCTTCCATTGTCATGTTGTTTCTTACAATAGATTTCTTTTTACAGTTGTACGTGTTGTATTTTTTCCTAATTTTTTTCGTTTCATCCTTTAAAAATCGAAGTCTGAAAATAGGTTATTTGTCAATAGTCGCTGTTTGGAAACAATTTTTTGGTTATGGAACAGGATTTATAAATTCTTATTTTAAAATTTGTATACTAAAACGAAACCCTCAGGAAACTTTTCCAGAGTTATTTTTTTAAAATGACAAAGATAATAGGTTTAACAGGAGGTATAGGCAGTGGCAAAACCACTGTTGCAAAAGCGTTTGAAGCGCTTGGCGTCCCTGTATATATTGCTGATGATGAAGCAAAAATGATAATGCTTTTACCTCAAGTTTTAGATAGTATTAAATCTATTTTTAGCGATGCTGTATTTGATAATGGCGTTTTAAACAGGCAAAAATTAGCCCAAATCGTTTTTGAAAATCCACAAAAATTAGAATCTTTAAATAATATTGTTCATCCGAAAGTAAAACTTGATTTTGAAAATTGGTTACAAGAACAACGCGATTATACTTTTATAATCAAGGAAACTGCTATTTTATTTGAAAGTGGAAGTTATACATATTGTAATAAAATAATTACAGTTATAGCACCACTTGAAACTAGAATTAAAAGAGTAATTGATAGGGATAAAACCGACTATGAGTCTGTCTTGAAAAGAATTAGCAACCAGTGGACAGATGAAATGAGGGCTGAAAAAAGCGATTATATAATTGAAAATATTGATAAAGAATCTACTCTTAACCAAGTATTTAAAATTTTCAAACTATTGAAAGATTGACAAATTTTTGTTAAAATGTTAATGTTTGGTTAATATATTAATAGGACAAATGTTAAAATGTTAATTTTGTCTTGATGAATAAGACGCTGTTTCGTTTACTAGTATTCTTGATGAGCCTTTCCTTAATAGGAATTATACTAGTGCAATTATATCTAATAAATACTTCTTTTAAAAATAATGAAGAGCAGTTTAAATACCATGTAAAACAAGTAATAGGTAATGTTGCAGAAAATTTAAAACAACAAGAAACGTATGGTATTTTAAACCAATACAATATTTTAAAAGACAGCATTGGTAAAGATCCTCAAAAAAGCCAATTACTGGATTTTGTACTGGTTCAAAAAAACCGTGTTACAAATGAAACAATTATATATTCAAACAGTATAATATCAGAAGATTACAATGTTAATCTTTCGTTCTTTGACAAGAAAAAAGACTCTCTTACTGCTAAAAATTTAGTTTCTAATAGAAAAACTGAAATTTATTCGGCGAATTCAATTGATAAATCTCAAATTCAAAACAACATCAAACCAGATGTTACTATTAATAAATCTGGAAATATTGAGTTGCTCGACAAAGCGCAATTCCAAATATTTTTTAAAGATATTGTAGAGAATAAAGCTTTAAATGAACGTATCTCTAAAGACAAGTTGCAAGAAATGTTGCAACAAGAACTCAAACAAGCAGATGTAATCACGCCTTTTGAATTCGGGATTTATAGCAACGGTTTAGCAACGAAAATAAAATCGAATCGTTTCAAATTTGATAAAACAGCTACTTTTTATATTCCCATTCTGACAGATAATGATGGTAATAGTAAATACCAGTTGCTTGTGAGTTTTCCTGAAAAGAAAAAATTTTTATTTTCAGAATTAGTAGTAATAACTACACTATCAATAATCTTTACACTGATAATCATTATTGCCTACAGCAGTGCTTTGAATCAATTGATTAAGCAACGTCAGATTTCTGAAATCAAGACAGATTTTATTAATAATATGACACATGAGTTTAAAACACCTATAGCAACAATAAATTTGGCTTTAGATGCAATAAAAAACCCAAAAATTATTGAGGATAAAGATAGAGTTCAGCGATATCTGCAAATGATTAGAGATGAAAATAAACGTATGCATGCACAGGTTGAAAATGTCTTGCGCATATCCAAACTTGAAAAAAAAGAGCTAGAAATAAATAAAGAGAGCGCTGATATTCATGAAATTATTGAAGATGCCATGGAGCACGTTAATCTTATTTTAGAAGATAGAAATGGTGTAATAAATGCTCATTATAAAGCCAATAGAACTTCGGTTTTATTAAATGATGTACATTTTACTAATGTATTAGTTAATATTCTTGATAATGCTATTAAATATTCTCCAGAAAGACCAGTAATAGATATTTATTCAGAAAATGTCAAAGATTTTGTTATCATAAAAATCAAAGATCAAGGCGCAGGAATGAGTAAAATTGCTCAAAAAAGAATTTTTGAAAAATTCTACAGAGAGCATACAGGAGATATACACAACGTTAAGGGTCATGGTTTAGGCCTTGCCTACGTAAAAAGAATAATTGAAGACCACAACGGGCTTATAACAGTTGAAAGTGAAAAAGGGAAGGGAAGTACCTTCATAATAAAATTACCATTAATAAATTAAAATATGGAAACAGAAAACAAAAAAATTCTTTTAGTAGAAGACGATCCAAACTTTGGATCAATATTAAAGGATTACTTGATATTAAATGATTTTGACGTTACTCTAGCTAAGAACGGCATGGAAGGTTTTGAAAAATTCAAAAAAGACACTTTCGATTTGTGCATTCTTGATGTAATGATGCCTTATAAAGATGGTTATACATTGGCAAAAGAAATCAGAGAAAAAAATAAAGATGTGCCTATTATTTTCTTGACAGCCAAGTCTATGAAAGAAGATGTGCTTAAAGGTTATAAAGTAGGTGCGGACGATTATTTAAACAAGCCTTTTGATTCAGAGGTGCTTTTGATGAAAATCAGAGCCATAATTCAAAGAAAAGCGTCTGATACAAAAACAGATGTGACTAAATTTGAATTTCAAATTGGTGGTTTTCATTTGAATTCAAAACTTAGGTTTTTGACTTTTAAAACGGAAGAACCTATCAAATTGTCTCCAAAAGAAAATGAATTGCTCAAGATGTTGGCCATTTATGAGAATGATTTGATGCCTCGTGAATTGGCTTTAACAAAAATTTGGAGAGATGATAATTATTTCACTTCCAGAAGTATGGATGTTTATATTGCCAAATTGAGAAAATACTTAAAACTGGATGAGGATGTTGAAATTTTGAACATTCATGGGGAAGGTTTTAGACTGGTAGTTAAAAATAAAGTAGCAGAATAAATAAACAAAGGCTTCGAGAAATCGAAGCTTTTTTTATTTCCAGTTCAGTTCTAGAGCGAAACAAGTACTTTTTTCTTTTTCGATAGAGAAAAAAGTATTTTTATCTTTTTCAATTTTATTAATAGCAATAGTATCATTAAGCACGAGTTCTTTCATGAAATTCATATCAAAACTTTTTAGTTTTTGATCAAATATCAGGTTGCTATCAATTGCATCAAGGCACCATTCTAAGTATTTCACATTATTCACGTGGTTTACAATATCTAAATCAGACAATACTACAGTATGATTTTTTTTAAGTAATTTTGGTTCAGGAATATTGATTTTTTTGACCCTTTCTTGTGTGGTAAAATCTTTTTCGTATTTAATGAAATGCTCGTGAGGCAAAGCCAAATTTTCTGGACGGCGGATTTTAGTATTAAAAACTGCCCAAAAAGTCTCAGAGCTTACTATTTTTTTTCCGTTAACTTGCATTTCTAAAGCGCGGACAGAGCGAGAGTTTTCTAATGAAATGATCCATGTTTTTACAGTAACAATATCTTTCCACTTTGGTAAGCAAATTATTTCTAAACGCATTCGGCTCAAAACCCAAGCTTGGTCAAAGGCTTGCATATCTGTAAAACTGATGCCCCCAATTTCAGAATGCGTACCAGCAGTAAGTTGTAAAATATTACATAAATCGGTATATTTTAAAAAACCGTTGGGCGTGCATTGTGTAAAATTAATTTCCCAATCCTTGCTAAAAATGGAGGTAAAGTCTTTTGAAATAGGCATTTTATTGTTCTTTAATTGTATTTTCAGAAATATATTTTGTTATATTTTCCACAGGCGTTTTATAATCAAACCATTTTACATTTTCTATTCTTTTGAACCAAGTTAATTGTCGTTTTGAAAATCGGCGTGTGTTTTTTTTGATTTCTTCAATAGCAAAATCGAATGTAATTGTGCTGTCAAAATAATCAAATAATTCCCTGTAACCAACAGTTTGAAGGGCGTTTAAATTTCGGTTTGGATATAAAGTCTTAGCTTCTTCTAAAAGTCCGTTATCAAGCATTATATCTACACGTTCGTTGATTCTTTTATAAATTGTACTTCTTTCTGCGTCTAAACCAATTATGATAGGAGTGAAGTTCCTGCTGTTTTTTTTCTGATTCAGGAACGAGGAATAAGGCTTTTTATTTCCTAAGCAGACTTCTACAAAACGCATCATTCGTTGTGGATTTTGTAAGGTTTGAGGGTTAATGGTTTTTAAGCTTTCATAATAATCATTATCTAATTCTTGTAATTTTTGCTGCAAATAGTCAATACCCAATTTTTCATAATTGGAAATAACTTGTTCTCGAATACTAGAATCAATTTCGGGAAACGTATCAAAGCCTTTTAAAACGGCATCTACATAAAGCCCTGAACCGCCAACTAAAATGGCAAAATCATTGGTTTTATAGAGCCCATCGAGTTTTGCGATGGCTTCTTTTTCAAAATCACCTACGGTGTAATTCTCAAGAATGGATTTGTTTTGTATAAAATGGTGAGGCGCTTGTGCCAGTTCCATTGTACTGGGTACTGCGGTGCCAATAGTCATTTCCTTAAAAAACTGTCGGCTGTCACAAGAAATGATCTCGCAGTTGTAATGTTGTGCCAATGCAATACTCAAAGCAGTTTTGCCAATGGCTGTAGGTCCTACGATTACTATTAATGTATTGTGTTTCAAGTTTGTTGTGTTTAGCCCCGATAGCAGTGAAAATCCTACGCTTTTTTAAGCGTAGATTGTAACGAATAGCGGGAAAAGCTCCTAAATTTAAAATGTAATTATTTTTAAGGATTTGCTCTTGCGCATATAACTTTGGATGATATATTTGACATCTCGGTTGTTTTCCATGGGGACGATTATGTTTTTGAGAATATCGATTTTGTGGATCTGGTAATTCAAATCATAAAAGCAATATCCTTTGTAATTTCCGTTTTCAATTAAAACCGCGCTGTGCTCACTAATGCTGCGGCCGCGATCTATGAGCACCATATTTTGATTCTCAAAGGTGTTTTTATCAATAAACTCTTGTACGCGCACATTGTATTCTTGGGGCGAGATTTTGCCGATACAAGCACCATCACACTGTTTGGTCTTGTAACTAAAACAGTCTGATTTTGCGATATTGATTCCTGATAGTTTGGGGCACAATTGGTAGCGGGAAATGATGCGTTCCAAAGCTGTTTTGCCCTCATGCAAGGATACAAATGTGGTTATTTCTTTTTTACGACCATCATATTTATTCAATTTTAAAGTCAGATAGCCATTTTCGTCCTGTTCAGAATACAAGCCCACATTAAAAACGTTTTTGCGTTGTGCGGTATTGTATTTGGGTTTATTGATCTTAATTTCCTGGCTTTCTTTTAACAATGCTATGAGTTCGCTACCCGTTTCATCATAGGTTACTGTAAATACTTCGGCCTGAATTTTTTTATATTTTGTAGCAGTTCCAGTAAAATGCTGGTTGATGCGTTTTTTTATATTGCGGCTTTTGCCAATGTAAATGATGTTACCACTTTCATTATGAATGTAATAAACGCCTGTTTTTGATGGTAAACTCTCAACTATATCTAATAGTTTAGGCGCAATACCTTTGACAATTTCTGATTTGATAAGCTCTTTTAGGATTACTTTTTCTAAATCTTTTTCAAGCAACATTTTAAACAACTTGACCGTAGCTAGTGCATCTCCCGTTGCGCGATGCCTGTCGGCCATGGGAATCCCCAAAGCACGAACTAGTTTTCCTAAGCTGTAAGAAGGTTGGTCTGGAATTAAAACTTTTGCCAATTCTACCGTACAAAGATTCTTGGTTTTAAAGTCAAAACCCAATCTTTTATATTCGGTTCTTAGAATTCGATAATCAAATTCAGCATTATGGGCTACTAAAATACAATCTTGGGTGATTTCTATAATGCGTTTTGCCACCTCAAAAAACTTAGGAGCGGTTCGGAGCATTTCATTATTAATTCCGGTGAGTTTTACAACAAAAGGTTGTATTGGAATTTCTGGATTGACGAGACTAATAAACTGATCTACAATTTCGTGACCATTAAATTTATAGATAGCAATTTCTGTAATTCCTTCTTCGTTGAATTGTCCTCCTGTGGTTTCTATGTCTAAAATTGCGTACATTTTCAATGGCAATATCAAAAATCAACTTCAAAAATCAATATTAAAGACAAAAATCAATATTTAAAACTGAAGCTTGCTGTAGTAATTGTATTTGCTATTGAATTATTATTTTATGTTTATAATTTAACGAGTTCCAAAGATACTACTTCCTATCCGAACCATATTGCTTCCGCATTCTATTGCAAGTGCATAGTCGCCTGACATTCCCATTGAGAGTGTATTAAGTTGGCAGTTATCAGTTGGCAGTTTAACGAATTCATCAAAAATAGCTTTTAAATGTAAAAATTCTTTTTTGATTTGGTCTTGATTTTCGGTAAAAGTTGCCATTCCCATTAGACCAACAATTTTTATGTTTTTCAATTGTTGGAATGCTTCTGATTCAATTATTTCGTGTAATTCTGTTTCGTCCAAGCCAAATTTAGTTTCTTCTTCAGCAACATGCATTTGGAGCAAACAATCAATACTTCTATTGTGTTTTAAGGCTTGCTTGTTGATTTCTTGTAATAATTTAAGGCTATCAACTCCGTGAATGAGACTGACATATTCGGCCATAAATTTTACTTTATTGGTTTGAACATGACCAATCATGTGCCATTGAATGTCTTTTGGCATTGTTTCCCACTTTTCGGTCATTTCTTGAATCTTGTTTTCACCAAAAATGCGCTGACCTGCATCATACGCCTCCATCAAATCAGACACGGGTTTTGTTTTAGAAACCGCTACCAAAGTTACGTTTTGCGGAAGTTGGGATTGTATTTGAAGCAAGTTATTTTTTATTGACATTTAATTTAAAATTTTAAGTCTTTTTTCTGTCTTTTTTTTCTTTACAACTCATAAACCACTAAACCACTTCTGAACTTGGGTTCAATATACGTGCTTTTTGGTGGCATGATCAAATTGTTGTCTGCCAGTGTTTTTATTTCTTTAATATCTGTCGGAAAGAGCATAAAACCCACTTCAAACTCCCCTTCGTCAACAACTTCTTTGATAGTTATTATGGATTGATTACCAGGAATATAATCAATGCGCTCGTCGTTGCGCAAATCGGTTATGCCTAGAATGGGTTGCAATACTTTTTGGTATAAAATCTCAGCATCTAGGCGATCTAAAATGGAACTAAAGTTGTTTTCATCCTTTAGACTCAAACTATAAAATTCTCCATCAAGGTACATCCCGAACTCAAATTTCTTTGTAGGTTTCCACAATTCCTGTTCTTTGTTTTTTATCCAAAAATTATTAGATAATAATTCTAAAAATTCATCTTTAGAATAGTTATTCAAATCACGAATTATACGATTGTATTCATAAATTTTGACGTTGCTTTCGGCAATCAAAAAACTCATAAAATAATTGATATTTTCATTTGCTGATTTTTTATTTTCTGCGAATAACAATTCCGCCGAAGCCGTTCTGTGATGTCCATCGGCAATGTACAAATTGCCAATTTCTTCGAATTTATTTTGGATATATTCAATTTCTGGTTGATGTTCGATTTTCCACAGCAAATGTTTTTCTTTCTTTTTGGTCGAGAATTCGTAAATTCTTGGTTGATTTTTCTTGAAGTTTATCCAAGAACTTAATTCAACATCATCTTTATAGGTTAATAAAACAGGTTCTGTATTAAAACCTGTTTGTAGCAAATAATCCTTGAAAACTTCTACACGATATTGCAAAGTATCTTCGTGCTTTTTGATAATATTTTCTTGATAATCAATGATTGATGTTCCTGCAATTATTCCAGTAAAATTTTGATTTTTTGCCTGAATTTCATAAATATAAAAAACAGGATTGTTTTCTTTTAAAAAAACATCATCATCTTTGAATTCTTTGTATTTCTGAGATACTAATTTGAACCTTTTTTCTAAACCCACTTTTTGCTGATTGGCATAAATCGGATTTAAAATATGCAAAAACGAAAACGGATTAAAGTCCAATTGCGATGCCAGTTCAGCCGCAGAATACTCATCATAGGAACGTGAAGTAACGAGACTTACTTTGTCGATCGAAGGTCTAACTGCTCTGAAAGGAATTATTTTTGCCATATTTTTTAGTGTTCAATGTTCAGTTTTTAGTGTTCAGTCTGAATACTGTCAACTGAAAACTGAACACTTTCTCAATACTGTTATCTAAAAACAGCTACTTTCTCTGCTTTCTTACTTTCTGAATAATCGTAGAAACCTTCGCCTGATTTTACTCCTAATTTTCCAGCACGTACCATATTTACTAGCAAAGGACAAGGCGCGTATTTGGGATTTTTGAAACCATCATACATTACATTTAGAATAGCCAGACATACGTCAAGGCCAATAAAATCTGCTAGTTGTAACGGACCCATTGGTTGTCCCATGCCAAGTTTCATCACGGTATCAATTTCATAAACGCCAGCGACTTTGTTGTACAATGTTTCAATAGCTTCATTAATCATGGGCATTAAAATTCTATTGGCTACAAATCCTGGATAATCGTTAACTTCGACTGGAGTTTTACCTAGTTTTTCAGATAACTCCATGATTGTTTTTGTCACTTCGTTTGAAGTATTATAACCTTTAATGATTTCTACCAATTTCATGATTGGCACCGGATTCATAAAATGCATTCCGATAACTCGTTCAGGATGAGTAACTACCGAACCAATTTGGGTTATAGAAATCGAAGAAGTATTTGTAGCTAAAATCGTGCTGTGTGAGCAAGCATCGTTTAATTGTTTGAAAATTTTGAGTTTCAATTCAACGTTTTCGGTTGCAGCTTCAACAACAAGATCTACGCCTACAACACCATCAGCAATGTCGGTGTAAGTGATAATATTTCCTATCGTTTTGGCTTTTTCTGCCTCAGTAATGGTTCCTTTTGCGACCATTCGGTCTAAGTTTGTTGCAATCGTTGTCATCCCTTTTTCGAGCGATTTATCCGAAACATCGATTAATTTTACTGTAAAACCACTTTGTGCAAATGTGTGGGCAATTCCGTTACCCATTGTTCCAGCACCTATTACGGCTATTGTTTTCATATTTTAAATTGTAAACTAATTTTATAATTTTTTCATCGATTCGATAATCTGATAAGCTACTCTTAATGCTTCGGTTCCTTGTTCAAGGCTAACAACTGGGGTAGTATTGTTATTGATTGCATCAGCAAAACTGTCAAGTTCGTCTAAAATGGCATTGTTTTGCTCTACCTCCGGATTGGCAAAATAAATTTGTTTTTTAACACCTTCGGCATTTTGCAAAATCATATCAAAATCACCTGGAGTTTCTGGTGCATCTTTCATTTTTACGACTTCGCATTTCTTTTCTAAAAAGTCGACTGATATGTACGCATCCTTTTGGAAAAAACGTGATTTGCGCATGTTTTTTAATGAAATCCTGCTTGCAGTTAAGTTGGCCACACAACCATTTTCAAACTCGATTCGGGCGTTAGCAATGTCTGGTGTTTCAGAAATTACAGCTACACCACTGGCATTGATATTTTTCACTTTTGAATTGACAACACTTAAAATTGCATCAATATCATGGATCATAAGGTCTAAAACAACTGGAACATCTGTACCACGCGGATTGAATTCGGCCAAACGGTGCGTTTCAATAAACATGGGGTTTTCAATCATATTTTTGGTGGCTATAAATGCAGGATTAAACCGTTCTACATGACCTACTTGTCCTTTTACCCTATATTCATTAGCAAAAGCTATAATTTCTTCGGCTTCTTCAACAGTATTAGAAATGGGTTTTTCAATAAAAACGTGTTTCCCAGATTTGATGGCCACTTTTGCACATTTGTAGTGAGAAAGGGTAGGCGTAACGATATCAATCACATCAACAGCATGTATTAAAGTAGCAATGGTATGGAATTGTTTGTAACCTAATTCTTTTGCAATTTTGGCTCCGTTTTCCTGATTTTCGTCATAAAAACCAACCAATTCATATTTTGTAGATTGTTGTAATAATCGCAAATGTATTTTTCCAAGATGGCCTGCACCTAAAACGCCTACTTTTAACATAATGAATGATTTTCAACAAAAATAACAATAAATTGATAATTCGTTATCCCGAATTGACAATTATTTTGAGGATATAAAATTTAAAAACCCGCTTTTTATTACTAAATACTTTCTTATTTTTACCAAAATATATTTACTTTTATTTTGAAAGATACATCCAAACATCAAGGTCTTCGCAATCAATTAGTCACACTTTTAAAAGAGAAGGGGATCGTTGATAACAATGTTTTGGAAGCTATTAAAAAAATCCCGAGACACTTGTTTTTGAATTCTAGTTTTGAAGATTATGCTTATCAAGACAAAGCATTTCCTATAGGCGCAGGGCAAACCATTTCTCAGCCTTACACAGTAGCATTTCAAAGTCAGTTGCTAGAAGTAAAAAAAGACCATAAAGTTCTTGAAATAGGAACTGGATCAGGTTATCAAACTGCGGTTTTGTGTTTGATGGGTGCAAAGGTTTATAGTGTTGAGCGTCAGAATGAATTGTTCAAACAAACATCGGCTTTGTTGCCAAAATTAGGCATCAGACCCAAACACCTTTCTTTTGGTGATGGTTATAAGGGATTAGAAAATCACGCGCCTTTTGACAGTATTATTGTAACGGCTGGTGCGCCAATAATTCCAAAACCACTGATGGCACAACTCAAAATAGGAGGTAGGCTTGTCATTCCGTTAGGCGAAAAAACACAGATCATGACTTTGTTAATAAGAAAGAACGAAACCCAATTCGAAAAACATGAATTTGGTGATTTTAAATTTGTTCCCTTGTTAGAAAATAAAAACTAAATTCTTAAAAACTTTTCTTAATTCGTTCTATATCTCTTTTTGTGTCTTGCTCTTTGAGCGATTCTCGTTTGTCGTAAGTTTTCTTTCCACGACACAAACCAATATCTAATTTAGCAATTCCTTTCTCTGTAGTATGCAATTTTAAAGGAACTATGGTCAATCCTTTTGCTTGCACACTTTTAGCCAAACTTTTTAATTCTCTTTTATTCAATAAAAGTTTGCGTTCACTTCGTGCTTTGTGGTTGAATTGATTACCAAAAGTATATTCTTCAATATAAGTATTGATTGCAAAAAGTTCGTTGTTACTAAATTCGCAGAAGCTTTCGGTAATATTGGCTTTGCCCAAACGTATGGATTTGATTTCGGTACCAGCCAAAACAATTCCGGCGGTATAGGTTTCGAGAATTTCATAATCGAACCTTGCACGTTTGTTGAAAATATTTATAGTTTTTAACATAGGAATGCAAAGGTAAGAACAAAACAATCAACCGACAATGATTTTAAAAAATTGTACTAAATTTGTGAAATGGAAAAGGCACAATCTAAAGATCCACTTCACGGAATTACTTTACAAAAAATACTTGAGCAACTTGAAGCACATTACGGATTTGATACATTAGGTGAATTGATAAAAATTAAATGTTTTAATGAAAATCCCAGTGTAAAATCAAGCCTTACTTTTTTGAGAAAAACAGAATGGGCAAGAGTAAAAGTTGAAGCTTTGTATCTCAAAACACTGTCTAAATTTTAAATTTGCCTGTTTTTTTTGAGTAAAGAATAAATAACTGTGTCCAGAAACGTACCGTTGTAGTATTCATTCTCTAACAAATGTGCCTCTTTTACAAATTTATTTTTTAACAATACTTTTTCTGAAGCATGGTTTTGAGGCGCAATAATGGCTTCTATAGAATTTAAATTCATCACATCAAAACCATAATCAACAACTGCCTTTACAGCTTCACTAACAATGCCTTTACCACTGAAATCTGGTGCAATGATATATCCAATTTCTGCTCTGAAATGTTCTGGTTTGATTCTGTAATGACCAATGATCCCAATTAATTTCGGATCGTTTTTTAGCGTTATGGCCCAATTGATACCTTCATTACCTACAATTTTAGACTCAATCATATTAATGTGCTCCATCGCTTCTTCAGTAGTTGTTATTAGTGGTCTTGGAATGTATTTCATAATCGCTTCATTGCTTCGGAGCAAAAAAACTTCGTTTACATCATTTGCGTCAATGCGTCTTAAAATCAAACGTTCGGTTTCTAAATTAGGAAACAGCAAAAAATTAATATTTATCATTGCTATTGTTTTTTATAAAATTTGGATATCAAAACTGCAATCAAACCTACTTTTTTCATCAAGAATTTCAATGCCTTCTTTTTCAAAAATATTTCCAGAAGTAGATTTATTATCTGAAAAACCCAACCAAGGTTCAATACAAATAAAAGGTGCATTGGGTTTTGTCCAGAGTCCTAAATGTTTAAAATCTGAATAATTCACTCTCAAATATGGCCTGTTATTTTCTAAAATTGTGATGCTTTTTGATTTTATATTCTTAAAAATCAAAGCATCTTTTTCAAACAAGGCATAGGAAAGGGGCAACTTTTTATCACTTGTTGCAATAGCAATTTTGTTATCGCTGATCAGATCATTTTCTAATTCATGAGCGTATAGTTCTTCTTGAAGTTCAAACGCTAAAGTGTAATTTGTAAAGGATTCCAAAGTTGCAAATGCAGGGTGTGCACCAACAGAAAAAGGCATTTTAGTATTGCCATTATTAATTATTGTATAAGAAATTTGTAATGCATTAGTATCAATTTTATAATGGATACGCAATTCAAAATCAAAAGGGTAAACGGCTAAGGTGGTATTGTTTGCAACTAAGGAAAAAGTTGCTCTATCGCTTTGTGAATGGAGTAAATTGAACTCCATTTCGCGAGCAAATCCATGTCGTGAAAGTGAATACCTTTTATTTTCATAAACGTATTTCCCTTCTTTTAAAGTGCCTACGATAGGAAATAATACAGGCGCATGTTTTCCCCAGAAATCAGGATTTCCGTTCCAGATAAACTCTTTGTTTTCGCTTTTTAGTGAAACCAACTCTGCACCCAGATGATTAATAGTAGCAGTCAAACTGCCATTAGTTATAATAGTTGTCAAAATAAATAGGGATAATTTAAGCTATAAAAGTATCAAAAATACTTACAAAAAAATTAGTAACCTGTTTTAAAAAGAATAACTTTGTTTGATAATAAAGTAAAAATGCAATATTAATTTAAAATATATAAATGGCAGATTCAATTACAAAAGATAGCAACGGAACCCTATTAAACGAAGGAGATACCGTTTATGTAATCAAAGATTTAAAAGTAAAAGGTTCCTCAAGCGTCATAAAACGTGGTACTGTTGTTAAAAATATAAGATTAACAAGCAATGACAAAGAAATTGAAGGAAAGGTGGAGCGTACTGTTATTGTCCTCAAAACAGAATTTCTTAAAAAATCATAATTTGGCATTCATTTTAATATAACCTTATGTTGTTGAATAGTAGCAATTTGTGAAAAACGATAATAAAGGTGCAATTAATTTGTAACAACAACTCGATATTAACTACTTATTTAATAATCAAAAATCAAATAAACAGAATAAATTATGAAACAAAATTTTATTAAAGCTGCTTTTACCTTTGCTTTATTTTTAGGTATTGCAACTGTTCAGGCGCAACAAAATCAGGCTACTGAACCAGTAAAAAAGGGAACAAATTATGATTACCATGATGCTTTTGGACCTAATTTTTACTCAAAAAATGCTACAGATACACGTTCTGCAAGCGGTCAGCCAGGTGCAAAATATTGGCAAAATAGAGCTGACTATCAATTGTCGGCTACTTTAAATGATAAAACCAATGAAATTATAGGTTCAGAAACTTTGGTTTATACAAACAACAGTCCAGATAAAATTTCTTTTTTATGGATGAATTTGGACCAAAACTTATTTAAAAAAGATTCTCGTGGCGAGGCTGTAATTCCAGTTACGGGAAGTCGTAATGGAGACAAAGGTCAAGATTTTGACGGTGGTCATAAAATAAAATCAATCAAAGCAATTGCTACAAACAATGGAAAATCAGTTGAAAAAGATGTAAAATTTGAAATCTTTGATACTAAGATGCAAATTTTTTTACCACAAGATTTGAATGCAAATGGTGGAAGTGTAAAGCTTAAAATCGAATTTTCTTATATTTCTCCTATTTTTGGATCAGACAGAACTGGAGTTTTAGAAACTAAAAATGGTAAAATTTTTACCATTGCACAATGGTATCCTAGAATGTGTGTTTATGATGATGTAAAAGGTTGGAATACTTTACCATACTTAGGAGCAGGAGAATTCTACTTAGAATATGGTGATTTTGAAATCAATATTACAGCACCTTCAAATCATATTGTAGTGTGTTCTGGAGAGTTAACAAACCCATCAGAAGTGTATACTGCAGAACAACAAAAACGTTGGGCTACAGCAATGCAAAGTGACAAAACTGTTGCTATTCGTTCAGTTGAAGAAGTTACGAATCCAGCTTCAAGACCTTCAGGAAAGCCTACATTGACTTGGAAGTTTAAAATGAAAAATTCTCGTGATGTATCTTGGGCATCATCAGCAGCATTTGTTATTGATGCAGCAAAAATTAATTTGCCAAGTGGCAAAAAATCAGTAGCAATTTCTGCTTATCCAGCAGAAAGCGCTGGAGAAAAAGCATGGGGACGTTCAACAGAATATACAAAAACTTCGATAGAAAATTATTCAAAAAGATGGTTTGAATATCCTTATCCAGCAGCAATAAATGTTGCAGGAAATGAAGGCGGAATGGAATATCCTGGTATTGTTTTTTGCAGTTGGGAGTCAAAAGGTCAAGATTTATGGGGCGTTACAGATCATGAATTTGGACACATTTGGTTTCCTATGATTGTAGGTTCAAATGAGCGTTTGTTTGCATGGATGGATGAAGGTTTTAATACTTTTATTAATTCTATTAGCGAAGTTGATTTTAATAACGGAGAATACAAATCGCCTGCTAGTGACATGCACCAAATGGCAAAAGTATTAACAAGAGAAACTTTAGAGCCAATAATCACAGCACCAGACGGATTAAAAGAAGCCAATTTAGGTTTATTAGCGTATCAAAAGCCATCATCAGGATTGATCATGTTACGCGAACAAGTTTTGGGAAAAGAGCGTTTTGATCGCGCATTTAGAGAGTATGTATCACGTTGGGCATTCAAACACCCTACGCCAGATGATTTCTTTAGAACTATAGAAAATGCTAGCGGTGAAGATTTAAACTGGTTTTGGAGAGCATGGTTTGTGAACAATTGGAAATTAGACCAAGCAATTACAAAAATCAAGTACAATAAAAACGACCCTAAATTAGGTTCAATAATTACAATTGCTAACCTTGAAAAAATGGCAATGCCTGTTAGCCTTGAAATAAAAACAAAAAGTGGTGCAGTAAGCAGAGTACAATTGCCAGTAGAAATTTGGCAACGTAACGTAGATTGGTCATTCAAAAATGCTTCTACCGAAGAGATTGAAAGCATTACAATTGATCCTGATCACGTTTTACCAGATACCAATTCTGAAAATAATGTTTGGACTTCTGCAAAAGGGGAAATTGAAAAAGTGGTATTAGTTGATGCTTATTTAGGTAGTTTTTCAAGCAAACAAATTCCTATAAAAATTACTTTTAAAGAAGAAAATGATATGTTAATGCTTGAAGCTACAGGACAAAGAACAATTCCATTAGAAGCAATAGGAAAAGACAAATTTGCATTTGCACCAGCAGGTCTTGAAATTCAATTTGATGAAGCTAAAAAGACATTTACACTAGCAGTTCAAGGACAAAGCTTTTTGTTCTCTAGAGACTAATAACATTTATAAATAATAAAAAATGCCTTCTGAAGAGAAGGCATTTTTTATTACAAAACTATCTGGTTTACTATGTATTTTGATTTCTAAAAACCAATTTACCGTCGAAACTATCAATTAAGATAATACTCTCTGTTGTTATTTTTCCCGAAAGTATTTCTTTAGACAATTCGTTTAATATCTCTCTTTGAATCACTCTTTTTACTGGTCTTGCGCCAAATTGTGGATCATATCCTTTTTGAGACAAATAAGCAATTGCTTCTGGGGTAGCATCCATTGTGATGTTTTGTAATGCTAGCATTTTAGTCACTGATTTAAGTTGTAATCCTACAATTTGTACAATATTAGCATTCGTCAGTGGGGTAAACATTACGATCTCGTCAATCCTATTAATAAATTCTGGGCGAACGGTTTGTTTCAATAGCCCTAAAACTTCTGCTTTTGCTAGTTCTGTCGCCGCTTCTACACTTCCTTTTAAATTTTCAAATTTTTCTTGAATAATTTGACTTCCCATATTTGAAGTCATGATGATAATGGTATTTTTAAAATCAGCCAAACGTCCTTTGTTATCGGTCAATCGGCCTTCGTCTAATACTTGTAACAAAATATTAAAAGTGTCAGGATGCGCTTTTTCTATTTCGTCCAGTAAAATAACAGAATACGGTTTTCTACGAACCGCTTCGGTCAATTGTCCGCCTTCGTCATAACCTACATATCCAGGAGGCGCACCAACCAAACGGCTCACAGAATGGCGTTCCTGATATTCACTCATATCAATTCTTGTGAGCGCATTTTCATCATCAAATAAATATTCTGCAAGTGCTTTTGCCAATTCGGTTTTTCCCACACCAGTGGTTCCTAGGAAAAGAAAAGTCCCAACAGGTTTTTTCATGTCTTGTAATCCAGCGCGACTTCTGCGAACAGCATCGCTCACTGCTTCAATGGCTTCCTCTTGACCTATAACACGCTTGTGCAGCTCTTCTTCCAGCTTTAGGAGTTTTTCCTTTTCGCCTTGGAGCATTTTCATCACCGGAATCCCTGTCCATTTTGCAACTACTTCAGCAATATCTTCTTGTGTAACTTCCTCTTTAATTAATGAATTACCAGATTGATTTTCTTGCAATTGTTTTAGTAAAACATCCAGTCTGGTTTGCGCTTCTTTTATTTTTCCGTAACGTATTTCAGCTACTTTTCCGTAATCGCCATCGCGTTCTGCTCGTTCTGCTTCGTATTTAAAATCTTCGATTTCAGTTTTTATTACTTGAATGCTATCAACCACATCTTTTTCAGATTTCCACTTGGCATAAATTTCGTTGCGGTCTTCTTTTACATTGGCCAATTCAAGGCCTAGAATTTTAATTTTGCTTTCGTCTTTTTCACGTTTTATGGCTTCAATCTCAATTTCTAATTGCATAATTTTTCTATCCAGCACATCTAATTCTTCGGGTTTAGAATTGATTTCCATTCGCAATTTAGAAGCAGCCTCGTCCATTAAATCAATAGCCTTATCTGGTAGAAAACGATTGGTAATGTAGCGTTGTGATAGCGTTACAGCTGCTATGATTGCCTCATCTTTTATTTGGACTTTGTGGTGTGTTTCATATTTTTCTTTAATACCACGAAGGATTGAAATCGCACTTTCGGTATCCGGCTCTTCGATCATGATTTTTTGGAAACGACGTTCAAGCGCTTTGTCTTTTTCGAAATATTTTTGGTATTCGTCTAAGGTTGTGGCACCGATAGCCCGCAATTCTCCTCGCGCCAATGCAGGTTTTAAAATATTAGCTGCATCCATGGCGCCTTCTCCACCACCAGCGCCAACTAGGGTGTGAATTTCATCAATAAAAAGAACAATATCGCCTTCGGCAGCGGTAACCTCTTTGACAACGGCTTTTAAGCGTTCTTCAAACTCGCCTTTGTATTTTGCACCAGCGATAAGTGCGCCCATATCTAACGAAAAAACAATTTTATTTTTCAAATTTTCTGGCACATCACCATCAACAATTCTGTGGGCTAAACCTTCGGCAATGGCTGTTTTTCCTACACCGGGTTCCCCCACAAGCATCGGATTGTTTTTGGTCCGACGTGTTAAAATTTGAAGTACTCTTCGAATCTCTTCATCTCGACCAATAACAGGATCCAGTTTTCCATTTTGAGCCAATTCGTTGAGGTTGCGCGCATATTTATTTAAAGAATTGTAATTTTCTTCGGCTGAGGCAGAAGTAACTCTTTCGCCTTTTCGCAATTCTTCAATAGCGGCTTTTAAATCTTTTTGGGTTACGCCTTGGTCTTTTAAAATTTGGGCAACTTTACTTTTAGAGCCAAAAATCGCTAAAATTAAATGTTCGACAGAAACAAATTCATCGTTCATTTTTTGGGCAATGATTTCAGCTTCATTAAGTGTTGTGTTTGTTGATCTTGAAAGCATGATTTCTGTACCAGAAACTTTTGGAAAACTTTGAATCGTGCTGTCTAAAATTTGTTCAAATAATGCAACATTTACATTGAGTTTTTTCAATATGAAAGGCAAAACATTGTCATCAACTTCAAAAATGGCTTTAAAAATATGCTCATTTTCAATTTGTTGTTGTCCAAATTTTTGCGTGATTTGTTGTGCTTTTTGTAGCGCCTCTTGAGATTTTATGGTAAATTTATTTATATTCATTTTAACGGTTGTTTGCGTTGATAATTATAACTTTGTTTTTTTGATTTCAATTGTTGTTCCAATGGTCAAATTAGGACATAATGACTGATATCAAGGATTTATTAACGACAAAATGACTTAAAAAAGGACAAAATGAGTATTTTTAATATATTTAAATCTTCAAACGAAGAAGAGCAATCTTATAGAATAAATTGGGTAAAACTACAAGATTTAGGGCAACTGAATGAAATAATGGAGACTTCGAGGGAAAAGCCCGTAATAATTTTTAAACACAGTACCCGTTGTAGTGTGAGCCGTATGGCTTTGAAACAATTTGAAAATGAATATACAATTCCAGAAAACGAAGCTACGCCTTATTTCTTAGATTTAATTGCTTTTCGTGATGTTTCTAATGAAATCGCAAATCGCTTTAGCGTCACACACCAATCGCCACAATTGTTATTAATTAAAGATGGAAAATCAGTTTATGATGTTTCCCATAGCGAGATTGATGCAGTAGTTTTGAGAGATAAATTATAAAAAAAAACGCATTTAATAATAATAAATGCGTTTTCTTCTTAATCTTATACAGTCTAATTCCTAAACTTGTTTCGGGTGAGAATGTCTTTTAGTTTTAATTTTAAATCTTCACCAGTGTCATATACCATTTGTTCATTTGAAGGAAATGGAACGGCTCTTTTTTCAAAAAACGTATAATAATTTTCTTCAGCCGCTTCTCTGTCTCCTTTGTATGTTGCGTATACGTTTTGAAAAACAAATTCGCTGGTCAAAGGAAAACTTTGAAGCAATTGATTGGTTTTAAAATCAATATAATCCACTTTTGAAGTAATCTGAGTAGATTTTATTTGGCTAAACTCATAGATATTGATTTTAACATTTTTCATATCATCTACAACAATAGCATTTCCTAAACTGTCTTTTACAATATTGCCTCTTGAATCGAGTAGTTTTTTAGTGCCTATTTTAATTTGCTTTTCTTTAATAAACTGTTTTTCTTTTATTTGCTCAGGCGAAATATTTATTTGGCGGAAGTTTACGATTAAACCATAATCATAGCTAATGCCTTTTTGCTTGTTGTTGTGGTAAACGGTCCATTTGTCATTAAGGCCATAAGTACTCAAATCCAGTAAATCTTTTTCTAATCTGCTAGGAATAATCATATTGGTCTCGTTTTTTGTAAAAACGCTTACATAATCGGTACCTTTTGCTAAAGCATTGTCCATTAAAGCCCTTACGTCTTTATAATTGGGGTTAATTTTATCTAAATATTCTAAATCATTGTAAGCCGTTCTATAGTTCATTTTTTTATTAGAACTCAATAGTGATTTTGTGTTATTGTACAAATATTTAGACAATTCATTTTTACTGTTTACAATTTGCTGTGCATAACTATCAAAAGGAAATGTTGCATCTCTACCTTCCTTGATAAGTTTTATTGGTAAGAGCGGTCTAATTTTTTCTTGACGATTTTCTAATTGTTGATAAGTATTAAATATACGTTCTAAGTTAGCGGGATTTGCTTCTTTGTTAAGCATATCAATGCTTCTCAAATCCCGTTCTTTTGCTTTGGCAAAAGCCTCTTCAAGTAAATAAACATAATCTTGTTTTCCTTTTTTATCTTTATTACCTCTTAAACTTGATAAAGCGTTATCAATTGCCCCATCGTAGTCACCAGAGGTTAATTTGCTTTGGGTTTGCTTAACACCACAAGAAAAAATGATTAAAAATGACAATACAAAAGTAATTTTTTTCATAAATATTTAATTTAGGGGAATTGTTTTTAAATACGTTTTAAACCAAATGATACTAAACAAATAACTCTGGTTTTTGGCCAGAGTTATTGAATTATTTTCGAATAAATGGAGGTAGTAATTTGCTGGAAACTTCTCCAAAACCTATTCTTACTTCATTGTTTTTACAAAATCCTTTTATTATTACGGTATCATTATCATTAATGAACTTTCTTTCGGTACCATCGCTTAACTTTATTGGGTTTTTTCCGCCCCAAGTCAATTCTAACATGGATCCAAAACTATCAGGAGTAGGTCCAGAAATAGTCCCAGAACCCATCATGTCGCCAGAATTTACCCTACAACCATTAGATGTGTGGTGTGCAAGTTGCTGGCTCATGGACCAATACATGTATTTGAAATTAGATTTAGAAACAATTGTAGGTTCACCCTCCTCTGGCGCAATGGCTACTTCTAGGTTTATATCAAAAGCGTGACGGCCTTTTTGTTGCAAATAGGGCAGTGGCGTAGGATCTTGTTTAGGGCCTTTTGTTCTAAAAGGTTCTAAGGCATCCAAAGTAACGATCCACGGTGAGATTGACGAAGCAAAATTCTTTGCTAAGAATGGTCCAAGCGGAACATATTCCCACTTTTGCATGTCTCTCGCGCTCCAATCATTGAGCAACACCATTCCAAAGATATAATCTTCGGTTTCATGTACTGGGATATTTTCTCCCATGATATTAGCATCTGTTGTGATAAAAGCCGTTTCTAACTCAAAGTCAATGGAACGAGATGGACCAAATACAGGAGTTTGTTCTCCGTTTGGTAAAGTTTGCCCCATAGGCCTATGAACTGGTATTCCAGACGGTACAATGGAGGAACTTCTACCGTGATAGCCTACAGGAATGTGCAACCAGTTAGGAAGCAAAGCATTTTCTGGATCACGAAACATTTTACCTACATTGGTTGCATGTTCTTTGCTGGAATAAAAATCGGTATAATCGCCTATTAAAACAGGCAGTTGCATTTCTACATCATCAATTTTAAAAACGATGACCTCTCTGTGTTCTGTATTGTCTCTTAAAACTGGATTTTTTGCATCAAATAATTCGGCTATGCGATTGCGAACAAGACGCCAAGTTTTTTTGCCATCTGATATAAAATCATTCAAGGTATCTTGCATAAACATATCATCAGTAAGATCAATACCTTCAAAATAATTGAGCTGTTGCAAAGCCCCTAAATCTATAGCAAAATCACCAATTCTTGTTCCTATAGTTATTACATCATCTTTAGTTAAAAAGACTCCAAAGGGTATATTTTGAATAGGAAAATCGCTATTTTCTGGGACACTTAGCCAAGATGCTCTATTCGGGTTATTTGCTGTTATAGGCATTTTATTTGTTGATTTTTTTGTTGAAAATTCAGTTATCAAATATATCATTATATGTTAATTTAACAAACCATTTTCGTAATTTTGAAAAAAGTTTTTAACGTAAAATTATCAAATGCTACACGACGAACAAATTTTTGACTTAATTCTTGAAGAACAAGAAAGACAAATACATGGAATTGAACTTATTGCATCAGAGAACTTTGCAAGCGATCAGGTAATGGAAGCCGCAGGTTCTTGTTTGACTAATAAATATGCAGAAGGTTACCCAGGAAAAAGATACTATGGTGGTTGCGAAGTAGTTGATGTTGTAGAACAAATCGCTATTGACAGGGCCAAAGAATTGTTTGGAGCAGCTTATGCAAACGTACAGCCGCACTCTGGTTCACAAGCCAATACAGCTGTTTATCATGCTTGTTTAAAACCTGGAGATAAAATTTTAGGATTTGATTTGTCACACGGTGGTCATTTGACGCACGGTTCTCCTGTGAATTTTTCTGGACGTTTGTACAATCCTGTTTTTTACGGAGTAGAAAAGGAAACGGGCCGTTTTGATTATGATAAAATTCAGGAAATAGCGACAAGAGAGCAGCCTAAATTAATAATTGCAGGTGCTTCTGCCTACAGTCGCGATATGGATTTTGAACGTTTTCGTATCATTGCAGATAGCGTTGGTGCACTTTTATTAGCCGATATTTCACACCCTTCTGGTCTTATTGCAAAAGGATTAATGAACGACCCACTACCTCATTGTCATATAGTAACTACTACTACACACAAAACATTGCGTGGACCAAGAGGTGGATTGATTTTAATGGGTAAGGATTTCGAAAATCCATTTGGCTTGACCACCCCAAAGGGAGAAATCAGAATGATGTCTTCATTATTAGATTTGGCTGTATTTCCTGGCAATCAAGGCGGACCATTAATGCATATTATCGCTGCAAAAGCAGTTGCCTTTGGCGAAGCTTTGACAGATGAGTTTTTTCATTATTCGATGCAAGTTCAAAAAAATGCTAAAGCCATGGCTGCAGCTTTTATGAAGAGAGGTTATGATTTGATTTCTGGTGGAACAGACAACCACATGATGCTTATTGATTTGAGAAACAAAAATATAACAGGTAAAGAAGCTGAAAACGCACTAGTAAGAGCAGAAATTACTGTGAATAAAAACATGGTGCCGTTTGATGACAAATCACCATTTGTCACCTCTGGAATTCGCATAGGAACACCTGCAATTACAACTCGTGGTCTTGTTGAGGAAGACATGGAAACCATCGTTGCATTTATCGACAGGGTTTTATCTGATCATACAAACGAGGCAGTTATTGAGGCTGTTGCTGATGAAGTAAACGAAATGATGAGCGAAAGAGCATTATTCGTTTTTTAAATAAAAAGTAAAAAAGATAAAGGTTTAAAGTTTAAGGTTTCACAGCGTTAAATTTTAGACCTTTAATCTAAAATCAAAATCATATAATGTCAGTATTAAGATTACAATTGCCTACGGATCCAAGATGGGTCAATATTGTAGAAAAAAATATAGAAGAAATCCTTTCGGATCATGCTTGGTGTGAGCAAAAAGCAGCTTCGAATGCGATTACAATAATTACAATCAATTCTGAATACCCAGATTTGGTTGCAGATATGTTGGATTTGGCCAAAGAAGAAATTGAGCATTTTAAAATGGTTCATGACATCATTGTAAATCGAGGTTTAACGCTGGCTCGTGAACGTAAAGACGAGTATGTAGGCGAACTTGCTCAATACATGAAAAAGAGCAACAACGGAAGCCGTGTTTCGGGTTTTGTAGAAAGATTATTGTTTTCTGCAATGATTGAAGCCAGAAGTTGTGAGCGTTTTAAAGTTTTATCAGAAAATATTCAAGACGAAGAATTGTCAAAATTTTATCGTGAACTGATGGAAAGTGAAGCGGGACATTACACCACTTTTATAACCTATGCCAGAAAATATGGTCACGGAATTGATGTAGAAAAGCGATGGAGAGAATGGTTAGATTTTGAAGCCTCCGTAATTGCAAAATATGGAAAAGGAGAAACCATTCATGGTTAATCTGATTTGAATTTTTTTAGTGTTTTATCTGCAATAAAAGTTTTTATTATCTGATTTTTGTAGTAAAGTATAAATTCTCCTTCTTTTCTTATTTTTATCGGAAAATGAATAAAAAATTCTTTCTTTTTATTTTTTTTAACTGGAATTGTTGTTAAACAAAAGCGTTGTTTTGATTTTGTACTTTTTTTAAATCCATTGCTTTGAATATAATAATGGTCATAATTTTCAAAATCAGGGTGACTGTATTTTAAGAATGGATCATCTGGTCCAGGATATTCAATATCAAATTTTAATAGAAATAGTCTGCGGAATCCAACAAAAAAAGGGCGATGACGTAATTTGTTTTTTGTTTCAACAAGAGAAAAATTGTTAAAATCTACAGGAGATGTTTCATTAAATCCATCAATTTTTACTTTAAGATATAGACTAACCAACTTATCTTTTTCTTCATTCTCGGCACCATAAAGTTTTACACCTCCCATTAAGTCTGGGTCAATAATAGCACTAATAAGGGAAATATTAAAATTATCAGTTTGACAACACAATTGTTGACAAAACAATAATGTGAACATTACAATCTTTCTCACTTTTATTCAAATTTTAATCAAATATAATTAAATTTTCTAGCAAAATGATAACAATTTCTGAAGCTTCTCCGTTAGATTTCAAAACAATTCAAGATATTGCTTACAAGACTTGGCCCGATACCTACGGTGTTATTCTTTCCCAAGCGCAACTGGATTATATGTTAGACAATTTTTATTCAGAGGCTACTTTAAATGAAAATTTTTCACAGAAAAACCATCGTTTTTTATTGTTGAAAGAAGCCGATACCACTTTAGGATTTGCTTCTTATGAACACAATTACAATGAGGAATTGTGTACAAGGGTTCATAAAATTTACTTACTTCCTAAAACCCAAGGCAAAGGATTGGGTAAATTATTGATTGATAAAATGGCTGCGCTAGCGGTAGAAAGCGGATCTAAAAAGCTTTCGTTAAATGTTAATCGTTTTAATAAAGCATTTGCTTTTTATAAAAAAATAGGTTTTGATGTTATTAAGGAAGAAGATATTGCTATAGGAAATGGTTATTTGATGGAAGATTATGTTATGGAAAAGCGGCTTTAGTCGACTACAATAACATTATGTTTGAACAACAAACCTTTGATATTTTCTCTTGAAAAAATGGCTTTTTTTAGTTTGGTCTTGCTTGGGTCAATTGTATAATTACTACTAGTTTTAAAATTGGCTTTATTTGCAATCGCTTTATCAAATTCACTTCGGTGTAAATTACAGTTGTCAAACACGACTTCTGTCAAATCACTACTCATAAAATCAGCTGCAATCAAACTGCAATTGGTAAATGATGTGCGCTTCATTTTTAAAGTATAAAATTTAGAAAAATCCAGTACACAATCTTTAAAATGTACTTCAAAAATGAGTTTGTCACACATGGCAAAATTTACTTCTTTGATTTTGCAATCATCAAAAAAGGCAGTTCTAAAAGCGGTATAATTGATTTTAGCCGCATTAAAATTACAATTGTTAAAGGTACAATCTATAAAGGTTACTGCTAAAAATACACATTTTGAGAAATCACAATTGTCAAACACACAAGATTCAAATTCTTTAAAATTCATTTCTTGCTCACCATAAATGACAGCTTCGTATTTAGAATCAAAAAAGTAATTGATTGTCAAAATAGGTTTTTTTCAATTTGAGAAATTAGCAATAATAAAAAAACGCAAATACCTTATTATTAAGTATTTGCGTTTATTAGTGACCTTGACTGGATTCAAACCAGTAACCTCTTGAGCCGTAATCAAGTGCGCTATTCAGTTGCGCCACAAGGCCTATTTTTGTGAGTGCAAATATAAGTAATTTTATTGTATCTCCAAGTCGTAATCTAAATTTATCCAAACTATTTTTCTCTACACAATTTAAGAATCTAGTGCTCTTGATGTTACATAATAACGCCAACCTATAATTGCCATTTGCCATTTTTTGGCTTTAGCGAGATCCATCCGTTTTTTAGTAAAACTCGGTAAAATTAGTTTGTTGATATGTGCTAAAATTTTAAACATGCCTGCTATTTTTTTGTAAAAGTAAAAAAGACTGCCGATTAGAGCAGTCTTTTTGATCTTATTAAAATTTTAATTTTTTTGAAATTCTTTTGTTTCAATTTCAATAATTCCATTTAATGCTTTTTCACCATATTTTTTTAAAGCAATCTGTTTTGTATATTCGGGTCCATTTGAAGGCATTTGTATACCTACAGATTTGATGTCTTCGGGTTGTAATTTTTCCATTGTTCGAATGTCACTAATTTTTCCATTGATTATAATTATCGCTTTTTTATAATCCACATTTTTGTTATTTTGAATTCTTGTAATATTATCCTCTGGTTGAGATTCTTCAAAACTCATTTCCCAACCTGATTTATTTTTTAAAATAATTTCAATAGCTCCATTTGCAGCTTCCGGACCATATTTATTAGTTGCATTTTTATCCTTTAAAACTGAAACTGATTCTATTTTTTTTGGATCAAGATCATCAATTTTAAATTCTGGACCTACTTTATTACCATTTATTATAATCAGTGCTTTTTCAATTTGGCTATCTTTTTTTGTCTCATTCGTTTTTTTTAGTACTTTTTGTGTGTCAAGATCTAATTCATTTTCAGCTATCTTTTTAGTAGTTATAGCAATTGCTCCGTTAGTACCATCTTTTCCATATTTTGATATTGCTGCTTGTGATTCTAAAATTAATTTGGTATCGATCTCTTCATTTAAGGGAATTTTGATTGGACTTCCATTTGCTTGCTTTTTGCCATTAATGATAACCAAATAATCTTTACCGTCTTTTTTCATACCATTAAAACTCCAAGATCCAGAATTTTTTTCTACTAAATTAGTTCCTCTTTCATATGTATTAGGTTCCTTGTTATTTAATTTATTCACTTGATCAAAATGTTGCTTTAGATTTTCATTATCTTTTGAATTTGCTTGAAAACCAAAGTTTATTGTACCTAATTTTTCTTTTTCTGCAAAAATAGCAAAGGGTTTAATCGGGCTATTTTCTTTAACTACATATACTTTTTTTATACCTTGAGCATTTTTTAGGACAACAGTAATAGCAATAATTTGATTATTGCTGTTTACTTTAATCTTAGAAAAGCTTAAATCTAAATTGAATTCTTTTTTAAAAAATAAGCTCTCGTCATTCAGTCCTTTTTCAGTTGAATTTGAGTTTACATCGAGAACTACTTTATCGACACCACTTGTAATAATTACGTCATTTGTTTTTTCTTGAGCAATAACTCTTACTTGAAATAAAATTACAAAAGCTACTAATGATGGAATAATGAGTGCGTACTTCCATGAATTCCATTTTTTTGATTGGGTTTTGTTTAACATAACGATTCGTTTTTTGATTAATGATTGATAAAAAGAATTAGTGATTGTAAAGCAATTTTGATTAGAAACTATTTTTAAAAGCGTTATTTGGTAAGCTTTTTTGTCATTTGTATTTTGAATTGCTTTTTGATCAGCAATGTATTCTAGGTTTTGAATGAGTGCTTTTTTGTACAACCAAACAAAGGGATTGAACCAAAAAACAACACAAAACATTTTTGAAATTAAGATATCAAAAGAATGTTTTTCCTGACTGTGTATCCTTTCATGCGACAATATATTTTGCAATTCATTATCAGAATACAATCTAGAATTGTAAACGATATAATTGAAAAACGAGAAAGGAGCAATGTCTTTGTTTAAATCTACAATGGCTAATTTGTCTTCTTTTACCACATCTTTTTTATTCAGAATGTGAAAAAGCGAAACAATCTCTGCAATGATTTTAAATCCTAAAAAAGCTGCAACAATAAGGTAAGAACAAATGAAAATGAAGAACCAATTGATTTGATTTTCTGGAGTAAAATGGTTTGTCGCTGCAACTGTATTTTTCCCCATTACGATTACATCTTGAAATGTATTTTTTGGAGTTGCTACAAAAACTACTTTTTCAAAGAAGTAAAATGGCAGTAGGAGCGAGGTAAACAATCCACCTATCAAGAACCATCTGTTTGCGGTGAAAAAGGTTTCTTTTTGCAACAAAAGCGAATAGGTAAGATAAAATATTATCAACAACCCAGAGACTTTTATGAAGTACAATAGCAGATTTTCCATGGCTAAGACTTTTTTTCAATCATTTCAAGGATGGATCTTAACTCTTCGGCCGAAATTTTCTCGGTTTCAGCAAAAAAGGAGACCAAATTTTTATAAGAACTATCAAAATAATTTTCGATAGCAGTATTCATAAAAGGCTTTCTGTACTCTTCCATAGACACAACAGGAAAATATTGGTGTGTGTTGCCATAGGCATTGTGTGATACAAAACCTTTTTCTTCAAGATTTCTAATAATAGTAGAAAGGGTGTTGTAATGTGGCGGATCAATTTTTATTTCGGCCAATACCTCTTTTACAAAAGCTTTTTTAAGCTTCCATAAAATTTGCATGATTTCCTCTTCTTTGTTTGTTAATTTTTGCATGACTCATTTATTTGATACAAACATACAACTATTTTTATAGTTACAAAACTATTTTTATAGTTATTTAACTAAAATAAACGTTTGTAAAATACTTTTGCATAAAAAAGCCCCGAATTTGTTGGTTCAGGGCTAATAAATTGAAGTAAAAAATTTATTCAATTATTTTTATTTCGAACATCTTGTCCCAGTTTTTACCTGTTACAAATAGTGTTTTGGTTTTTGGGTTGTAAGCAATACCGTTCAATACATCAATATCAGCATGTTGTTTGGTTTTTGCTTTTAAGGCTTTTAAATCGATTACGGCTTCTACAGCACCATTTGCAGGATTGATTACTGCTATGGCATCTTTCTGATAAATATTACCATATATCTTACCGTTGATCCACTCTAATTCATTTACATTTTTGATTTTGGTTTTACCAGAATACACATTGATATAGCTTTTCTCTTTGAAATCTTCAGGATTTACAACCCAAATTTTCTCACTACCGTCGGACACATGTAAGTTTGCACCATCATTTGTCAAACCCCAACCTTCCATTTGTCGGAAATATTTAAAAGTTTTTTCACGCTTAAAGTTGTCTGCATTATAAACAAAGGCAGTCATTTCGGTATAGGTGAGTTGGTACACTTTATTTTTTAAAACTGTAATTCCTTCGCCAAAAATTGAATTTTCTAGTGTTATAGATTTGTAGACTTTGCCAGTTTTATAATCTGTTTTTCTCAAGCTAGAAATTCCTCTTATTCCTGTGCCATTTCCAGCGCCATTTCCTGTGCTTTCATAAAGGGTATCTCGGTAGAATTCTAAACCTTGGGTGTAGGCTTTTAGGTCATGGGGATAAGTGTTGACGATGGTATATTTTAATAATTTAGGCTGAATGTTAGAAACGAGTTCCACGCGGCTTGTTATTTCTTGTGGTGCAGTATCGCCATCAAAATAAACCATGGCTTTTAAGTTTTGGTAACCCAGTTTTTGATCTTTTAAATCGAAGTTTATCTTTTCTTGACCAACATTTTTAGCGATTTTTATATCATTTACATAATAAATAATGCTGTCAATTTTTTTGTTATTCGCGTTTAATAATGACAAAGAAAGTACGTCATTATTGTAATATTGGGCTTTGAAGTTCGAATTATCGAAGCTAAAAAATTTTTCTGTAGTTTTTTTTGATCCATTACAACCAATTATTGCTGCGCTTAATAAAATGATTGATAGTAAGTTATAATTTTTCATATATAAATTTTAATAGTAAACAATATACAACATTAATGAATATGCGTGTTGGCTCTTGCGAAAATACAAAAAGATTGTATATTTGCAACGGCAAGTCCTACACGACCAGCTCCTGCAGACTCCCCCAGGATGGGAACATAGCAAGGGTACGTGGTTGAGCGGTGCGATGTAGGTCGCTTGCCATTTTTTTATAATTTGAATATAAAGACTACTTTCAAATTACTTACTTCTTACTTTAAGTCCTTCCTACATTTTTAAAACCATTGTAAATATCTAAATTAAACTGCCACACTAAAGGATTAGTATGGAATTGATTAAAATTTGTATTTACTACTCACCTTTTATTTAATACATTAATTTTAGTTCACGAGCGAGACGCTGGCGCAAGCTAGGGATTCATAATACTATAAATTTTCTATTACAATCTTTTTTTATGCAAACCTAAAACATTTATTAATTGCATAATTTTGTTGTGCATAATTTATTTTTTATGCAGTAAAGAATTATGCACTAGTTGTATAAATTTAGTTTGCATAATTTATTTTTTATGCAATGATAAATTATGCAAGTTAAAACCAAAAAAACGCCAGAAAAAATTGCTGGTGTTTTACTGTTTTTTTTGCACTGCTTCGCAAAGTCTCCTGACTTTGAGCCACATTTATATTGCCTATTCACCTTTTATTTAATACATTTATTTTAGTTCACGAGCGAGAAGCTCGTGCTAGCGGGGGAATTTGCAGAGCATTCATAAGAATACTTCGAAGAGTGGGGGGTATATATTATTACTTTTTCAAAAGAAAATTGACCAAATGATCTGCATGTCTTGTTGTTTCGGGTAACCTGTAATTTGGGGTAAGTTGTAACACCCAATCTATTGCCGTTTCAAGAGATATTTTATGACCAATTGAAATGAACATAGGATTGATATTGTCTTGCGTTCTTAGTGTTTTACCAACTAATATATCATCGTAAATTAAATCTTGTGTAGCTCCTCTTTTTAGTCCCAAAGAACTTTTGTCATAGCTACCCACTAATCTTTTCTTGGCACAGCCTATTGTTGGAATGTTCAATTCTATTCCTAGATGTGTAGCCATGCCAACACCTTTGGGATGAGCTATTCCTTGGGCATCACAAACTATTAAATCTGGTTTGATTGTAAGTTTTTTAAATGCCTCGATCAAAGGTGGTATTTCTCTAAAAGAAAATAAACCAGGAACATAAGGAAAAGTAATTTCCATTTCATGTGAAACTTCCTCAATAACTTTAAAAGTAATTGAATCTAAAATAACTATTGCGCCAATCATTTTATCAGAAGCATCATTGTAAGCCACATCTACCCCAGCAATATATTTTATTGGCACTGCTAATTGATCTTCTTTGATTACTTTTTCGCGTAAACTGTTTTGCAAATTGTAATATTGCTCAAATTCTTGTTCTTCGGTAAATAATTCGTTACTCATATTATTATATTAGAATCCCATATTTATTAGGTTCGTCATTTAAAAAATCGAAACGAATACTTTCGGGCATGAGTTGCTTGGTTATTTTTACTGCTTCTTCAACTACCATAGGAATTCTTGTTGTTGTAGTAGTTTGCAAAACCCAATCTACGCTAGTTTCTAAACTTATTTTATGTCCTAATGATACATAAACTGGATTTTCATTTTCTTGTGTTCGTAATGATTTACCAACTACCTCTCCATTATGAATTAGATCTAATTGACTTCCTCTTGTATGTTCTAAATTTTCTTTTTCATAGTACCCTACCATTCTTTTTTTCGCACAACCAATAGTGGGAATGTTTAGTTCTATTCCTAAAAAAGTAGCCAGTCCCATGTTCTTGATATGTTCTATTCCGTGACCATCACAAAAGATGAGTTGTGGTTTCATCTTTAGTTTTTCAAAAGCTTGAATTGCCCATGGTGCCTCATTAAATGCAAAAACATCTGGTATGTGCATACTCACTTTTTCTTTGGTATATATGGCATTGTCTACTATGGTTTGAGAATAAACATCCATAACCGTTATAACAGCTACTATTTTTTGAGTTATATCATGAAAAGCGACACTTACACCTCCTATATATTGAATCGTTTCAGGCAATTCATCATTTCTTATTATTTTTTGAATTTGCTCTTCTTGCCACACAAACTTCTCTGTAAAAGTATCCTTTACAACCTGCCCAAGGTACTCTGTCATATTTTCTTGAATGAGGTATGCGGTTATGACTTTTGAAAATCTTTCAGATTCTGCACCGCCACAAGCATAAACAAAAGTATCCAAATCAATAATATCTTTTTTATTATCCTCATATATATCTATAACATCTTGATTATTTGCAATTAATTTTTCATAATCCAAATCATTGTGATTAATAAACATTTCTTTAAAACCTTCTTCTTTTTGTTTGTTATCTCTGTTGTTAATAGTAAAATCATTTAGTGATGATAAAGAATCATAACACCAGCAGTATTGACACCAATATATTTCTTTAGAAATACGAAAACCTAGTTGGAATCTATTAATACCATATATATATATATATATAGCGAAATATAATTGACTCTCTTTAAAACTAGATAGTACAGAATAACCGTGATCAATACCACTAGCATATGATTTTCTATAACGTGAATTGTTCTCTGCATTTATATCTTCTATTATTCCTGTGAATGATTCACCTTTATATTTTTTAGAACCATGAGCTTTTAAATTTTCCCAATTTTCTTGTTCAAAATAATTTATCATGTTATTTGTTATTAGGAAAAAACACACCTTCTGTTATATAAAAACAATGAGGACAAGTTACCATGTGTTTCATTTCATTATCTTTAACATTCCACTTTATAACAATTTTTATATCTAGCGCTCTAATATCCGCCACGCTATTAATACTTTTATCTTTTATTAGGTCATTTAGTACTTGTACTTCAGTATGAATTCCAGGTCGTTGCGCTTGTCTCAACTTACTTAATGCAACTTTGCCACCATATAATTTTTCAAATAATTTTCCATCACTATTATTAGAACAATCATTTCTAATAAAATCCATATATTCTATATGTTTTTGTAAAAAAGGATGCAGTGTTTTTATAAAGTTATTATACTCTAAATCGGAATTTTCTAATGCGGCATTATTATATTTCTTCCTGTTGTATTTTATAACAATGTTGGCATTTGGTAAATTTCCTGATGAAACTATTTTAGCGTCTAAAGTACCATGATTTCCAATTGTTTGTGCGTTTAATGTATCTTGATTATGAATGCCTTTATAATCAATAGCTTCAACCAATAATTTTTCTCTTGCTCCCATAGTTTTAACAGTTTGAGTACTTGAAGTCCAATCTTTATGGTCGTCAGCATGGTAGGGTCTAGTTGTCTTATAAAAAGAAGCATTATCTTTCCAATAATCTGCTAAATGCAACTTAGCAATTAATGTATTCATCCCTAATGTAGATATCTCTGCAAAATCATCAACAAATGTTTTTTGTTGCGCTATAGTATAACCTAAAACTTTATTTACAACATCTAAAGATATACTTTTTTTGCATAATTTTTCTACTGCTATTTTGTTATTAGTGTTTCTTCCTAAAAGTGTTAACTTCTTACACATCTCAGAATTGACCGTATTTACTTCGGGACAATAATCACATTTAGGGTTTTGCTCTGTTGCATTTTTTACAATTCTATAAACAGGTAAATTTGTAGCAGAATTGTTTGCTGCTTGTGTTGCTTTAATCACTAAGTAATCTATCTGATCGCCTATTTTTAGAGCTAAGACATCATATGTTTGGTCTACCGCTTCCAGCATGATTAATTTTCCTTGCTGAGCGACTGTATTTGGGGCTTTTTTAATTGAAGAAGTTACAGCATTTGTAAATTGTTCTGCGGCTTGGTTTTCAATCTTAGATAACACATTTGTTACATCTGCAGGGATATCTGTTCTTCCCGCTATCTGTATTGCATGTTCAATAATATTGTCGGCACTTTTGCTAATAGTTGCAATAGGTGCACCTACCATTTGAAAAGTTATAGCACTAGCTAAAGCAAGATTTCTTGTCTTGGCAACAAATTCTTTAAAAATAGATGTAGTATTTGGCAAAACGGCCCCTAAAATACGAACTCCTTTTTTAACCCCATCAATCAAGATTTCTGTAGCTTCTCCTTTTGCGGTGTTTACAATTATTTTTTCTAATGTTTCTTCACTTATTTCTTTTGTTATTGTACCAGCTTCTGTAACTAATTTAGCATTAAATACATTATCAGCTACTTGATGAATAACATCCCCAGCAACATTCTCTCCTACAACAGTTAATTTTCCAGTTATTTGTTTTACAAACTTAAATGATAATCCTAAATAATTAAACGGGTCCGTTATTTTACTACAAATATTAATTGTTTTTAAGGTTGTACTAAAAATTTTACTTGCAATTCCTTCAGCTGCAATTTCATCTCCAAAACACATTACAATAAAAGGACCAGCTATAGAGCCTACAAATTCTGCTGTCTTACACGGTTGAGAGGTGTCAAATTGTTTTCCAATTAACTCTTTTATGAGGTATCCTATTTTTGAAGGAGACAATCCTTTGCCATATATTTCTTGTTGAGTACCGTCAGGCATCTCTTTTTTGACTACAATATTGGAAATTGATTGAATAAATTCACTATTACTACTTCTTCCTTTTTCGCTTAGTGGAGATACTATTAGTTTTGCTAAATCAGGAACGGATTTGATTACATCTATTAAACCATTGTATAAACCGCAAAAAAGAGCAAATTGTATTTGACTTGGTTTTCCGTTAGCTAATATTGTTTTTATGTTAGGGTAAAATTCAGATAATTGCTCAGCTACTACATCTTGAGCTATAGAAGTAAAATTAACATAACTAAAAACATCGGCATAAATAGAATTGTAGTTGCTTGCCTTGCAATCATAAACAGATGGTGGAATTTTCAATTTACCAATTCCACTTCCTAACATATCTAATAAATCATAAGCTGAAGTGAAATAATCATCTACAACATTGTAAGAGGTCGATAAAAATTTCTCGAAGAATGTTTTTTGTTGCCATTCTAGTTGAGAATCCCATGATTTTAATGCAATTGCCAATCCCTCATCGAATTGACTGCCTGTAATAATATGCTTAATTCTAATTTTTCCTTCTTTATTATATTCTATCCAAAATATTATTTCATCTGAAATTATTTCTTGTTTTGTTGCATCTATATAAAAATATTCTTTACCTCCTTCTGTTTTAATACTTACAATATATTCATTATCGGCAGCCAGTTCAGATGTTAAAAGAATCCTTGATTTAATATGATGATTTTCATTTGTTATTCTATTTGTCGAACTGCTAGATACTAATTCTTTAAGTTTGTTAACTACTTCTTCTTTAAACTTTCCTGGTTTTATTAAGTTTACAACATAAAGTCCACTAATATTTTTATTCCCTTCATCATTAGTCCATCCTTTTTTATCATCATTTCTTTTACAATCTAGTCTTTCTCCTTTAGCTTGATTCTTTACTACAAAGTCTGATAAGTCTTTTAATGATTTAATTAATTTAACGTCTTTATAAGTAACAACAAGGTATTTCTTTAATCCACAAATATTTTTTGAATCATAAAAAAGAAAGACACTATCCTCATCTTTAGGTAATTTAGTATTTAATTTCGTGAAAGGTTTTTTTTCTATATCATATCTGTCATAATAAAAGTTGGTACCATTCCAAACATAATATTTACCGTCTTCTTCTACAAAACCATACAATGTACCGTTAGGAACGTCTACATCTGCACTAGTAGTACTTTGAGAGTTTACACTTATAAATTTAAAATCAGGGCTTATTGCAAATCCACCATTAAACTCCCCACTACTATCACTTTGGAACAAATAAAGTGCCGTTTTAGGATGGCTGATTTGTTGCCAGTGCATGTATGGTAACTTTGTACCACTGGCATAATCCATCAGCCAATTGGTACTAAATGAATTTTTGCTATAATCGTATTGCTCCCAAGGATGTTGTAATTCAAAAACGCCGTGTCCTATTTCGTGAGCAATAACAGTAGCTAATCCTGAACCACTGGTTTCCTTTACTTCTTCGGTACTTGATTGAGATTGTCCAGTAAAAATAAACCCAACTTGCCTGTGTAATGGCATAAATCCTGAGATAGGTCGAGATGGTGCTATATCCTTAGTTACAAAAAGAAGGTATTGGTTATTACTAATGGTTTTAGTAGCTTTGTAGCGGTCTATAAAAGCATTTTGTTCAGTGGTGTAATTGGCAATAAAACCACTAGTACCACATTCTAAAGTCGTAATGCTCCTGTCTTGATATGCTGGTAAAGTAGTAATGTTTAAGTTTACACCCGCTTGGCTGTATATTCTTTGAACAGCTACTATATCATCGCTTGAAATTGTTGCTCCATTTACGGGTACTAAACTTATATTTACAATCCCTACATCTTTTATAGGGATCACCGTCATGGCTCCAATAACTTTTTGCTTTCCGGTGCCATTTTTAACTAATGCTAATAATTCTGGTTCTCCTATAGTTGTAAAAACAGGTATTTCTAAAGTTTTTATAGTAACGTTGCCATTAGTAATACTGTCTGTAGCGTTAAGTTTTAAACCTTTTAGATTGAAAATAATATCCTTTGCTTTTACTATTGTATCTGTAATTGTTATTTCGGCGGTTACATAATCAAATGTTCTTGTACCATTTTCTTTGTTTACTACGGCTTTGTAATAAAACGGATAATCGTTATCGTCACCATCCTTGATGGTTTTGTATTTGCTTGCAAGTTTTGAAGGTAAATTAGTATAATCGGCACTTGAATCATCAAAAGCTTCACTGCTACTGCTTCTTTTAAAAACAACTTTTGCTCCTATAGTTGAGAGTGCAGTTACTTTACCATCACTATTGATGTTTTCAGTATTTGAACTATTTGCAATTCCTGTACCTTGTTGTCCTAGTGTTACATTACCTTTTGGATCAACAGTATACACGGTTCCATTAACATCTGTTATGGTCGTATTTTCGCCTTTGTCAAAATCAAAAATGGCACCAGTTGTTCCTTGAGGTGTGGTGATGATAATTTGTCCGTTTTGAACCGTAATATTTGCCGTGCTACCGATAACAAAATTCACTTGATAGCTGTGTACATCATTTGATGCTTGTAATGGGTCTAAAATATCATCAATAACATCTATTACTTCATTAACATCTAAAATATTACCCCAGCTTGGGTCGTATTGCGCCTTTACTTCTCCTTCAACAAGTTTTAGTTCTGAGTTTAATTTTATGTTTTCAAATTCGACTGCAATTTTAAGGTTTTTAAAAAAAGGCGCTCGTGTCCATCCTTTTCCTGTATAAGTTCCTACGCCTTGCGATTCATTGATATGAATGGCATAATCTGCAGCCATAAAGACCATATCCTTTTTGAGTTCTTCGTTGTATAAAGTAACGTTTGTCAAGTCTATAGTAGGAGCGATGCCGCAATTAATGGCTACAACATCCTTTGCAGGTTGTGTAAACTGATTGATGGCCGAAAAAGAGGCAATGTCTCCGAGACAAATTCCTCCGACCTGGAATTCATAAGTAGCAATAGGTTCTAAATCTAATAGTAAGGCTTGTCCATTTGCCACTGGTGCATTGAACCATTCTTGCGTGCCTAATTTTCTATATTTGACATTGTTTGATAAGTGGTTGGGATTGTTTTGCCACAAGATCTTAGCTTGTGTAGCTGAGGTGGATTGTGCCAAAACAAATTCTGGTGTATTGCAATTTCCGGCATACACAAAGTCATAAATTTCACTATAACCATTGTTGTTAAAAACGGCATCTTCACCAAAACCAGGTTGGGTGAGCGCTTTTACTCTCCAAGCGTATTTTTTTCCTGCGGTTAGTTGCGGGTAATTAAAGTTGTAGTTTAAAATGGTATTGTTCAATACTTCTTGCCAAACGGGTGCGCCTACTATAAACGCATAATTTGAAGGCGCTTGATTGTCTATGAGTTCTATTAAAGTAAATTCATACTCGATATTTGTTGCATTGCTATGGCGCGGTGTCCAAGTAAAAATAATATTTTGAGGATCTTGAAAATGAATTACATCATGATTAAATGGTAAGTTTAATAATGGTGGTTCATTGTATATAAAATAAAAGAAAGTACATGATTTTTGTGAAATGGGTTGGTTGGTTACAAAATCATACACTTCAATACAAAAATTGTAACTTCCTTGGGGTAAAACCCCACTGTATTGTTGTGGATTTATACCTTGTAAATTTTGTAGTTCAAAATAAGGTGCTAAGTCTAAATTATTTAACTGCAAATTTTCTCCACCATTAATAAATAATGGATTAGCGCCTACAACAACGGGTGCTGATTGTGCATTGATACCATTGCCCTGTATGTATAGTTTTAATTTTACTTGACGGTTTACTACACTTAAATCGTTTGTGAAAATATTAACCAAGTATTTTTGATCTGTAGTAGTCGTATATTTTGATACAGATGATAAATAAGGTGGTATTACATTGCTGTTTACCTGCACAGGAAAAATTTGGGCAAATCCTAATTGTACAAAGCACATTAAAAATATAATGTATAACAGTCGATTTGCTTTTTTGTAGGTACTATTTATCATTTGATCTGAAATTTTATTAGGTAATTTTGAATAAATTCATTGGCCAGTTTGAATTCTAAACCATCTACAATTGTATTCTCTTTTTGTTTGTTTACCCATTGGGTATAAGCTATTGTTCTTTGACTATCAATAATAGATTGCCATTTGGTTTTTATATCTTCGATACTATCATTGTCTCTTAAAAATAATACTAAATTCATGTGTGACAATGAAAAGGCATCTTTTTTAAGTAGTGGTATGTTTTTTTCTAAAATGGATTGCTCTACTTGTTCTAACTGGCTTTTTATATCTTTTGGTTCTTCTGTAATGGCTAACTTGTACTTTTGTATAAAATAGCGTTTGTTAAAGAGATTGGTTTCTCTTGTGCTGGCTAACAATTGCTTGATGGCGTTTTCTGTTATTGCGTTGTATGCTTTATCAAATCTTGAATAGGTGTTTAACTGGTCGTTAAATTGTTCGATTTCACGTTTAATGGTGCGTTCCTTTTCTTTAAGCGCTTTTTTATCTGAAATGGTATCATATTGATCTAATAAAACAAAAATATCATTTTTGTTTTTTTCCAAACTTTGTTGCAAGGAGTCTGGATTTTTAAAATTCATGGTTTTATAAAATGCATTTATTTCATTTTTAATTTGAGGTGCTGAATCTTCTACAGTAGCCTCGTTTATTTTGACTTTTAAAGTATTTTTTTCTTTGCCTTGCGCTGTTTCCTCCTTCGGCTTATTTTCTTTCTTTTTGCTTCCGCCAAAATTATAATTGTAGCCAAATGTAATGGTAGTTTCATTGACACCTGGTCGAGGGGTTCTTCCTGATGAATTAATGAAAATTTGAGAGGCGGAAAAATTAAAATTATGTTGGTCCCATAATTTATAACTTGATGTTAGTCTAAAATTAAGGTTTTGCGTCTTTGTGTTTTTACTATCACTTTGATTAACAGCGGTACTAAATTGAGACATTAATTTGTCCTTAAAGAATTTTTTATTGATTCCTAAAACAGTACCATAAGTTGCTGCATTATCATTACCTATAGTACTTCGGGTATAATTTAAAGAAGAATTGAAGGCCCATTTAGAGGTAATCAATAAATGCGTGTAATTTGTGCTAAAATTATGAAAAGAAGATAATTGTCCTACTCTAATAATACCTCCTTGTTCATTAGCTACTTGATTGAAAGCATAATTAAACACAATACTTTTTTTGTTGCTTTTTGTAGCCTCAAAGTTATAATTTGTATTCACATTAGCACTTCTCGATAATTGTCGGTAATTGATTTGCTCAACATTGTTGAGTTCAGGATTTACCTGATTTATTTGGCTAAACTGATCTGGATTTGCATTTGTTGTGGTAGTTTGATTGGTCAATGATACATTTGAAATTAATTTTTCTGAAAATCGAGCCGAAAGATTTAAGGCACCTACCAACCTATTTGTTGTATTTACTTTTTTATTGTCTAAGTTGTCTTTTTGTATGCCCACATTCATTTGCAACATTAGTTTATCACTAAAAAAAGGTCGTGCTACATTTACCATAATATTTTGCAAATCATTTGCAAAAAAATAGGCTCCTAATGTTTGATAATTAGGATCAACACGTTCAAAACTAGTTCCTAAAGTTGTTTTTTGAATTTTATAATCCAAACCAATTTTGTAGGCATTAAAATTTTGCGTAGCTGTTTTATTGTTGAAGAAAAAACTTGACAATCCTTTCTTTTCATTGGTTTCTTGTGATCTCGTATCTTGTGTTAAAGACGAATTGGATATATCAGTGTACAATCTTAAATCTTGATTTACTTTTGCTTCGGCAGCAATACTTATTACTAAATTTTCCTTTGGTGTAATATTTTTAGCTTCTGGAACAGTTTGTAAAGAGTTGAGTTGGTCTTTAGCATAAAAGCCAATTAATCCTATCTTGTATTTGTCTTTTACATATTCTACTTTACTTCCGTAACCTATTCGTTTAAAAGCTGGGAGGGTATTTGGGTTGGCATCATCTTCAACGGCTTTTAAAAACCGACCATACATTGCCGAAAATTTAATTGGACCGTTTGGTGTTAGTTCTACACCAGCGCCGCTAAACTGATGTCCTGCTAAGGAGTAAGGCGAAAATGTCATGCTTACATCTCCAATATGGGCTGTTATCCATTTGTATTTAGGACTGATACTTAATCGGTTAAAATTAAATGGAATTTTATAATCCAATTGTCCGCCAAGATTGGTAAAATTATAAGAAATAGGTAAGGAAAAAGAATATAATGAAACATTTACATTACCTGTAAAATTGTAGACAAAAGGTGCTCTTGCATTTCTATTGGATTCAAAATAAGTTGCATTAGCAGCAATACTTCCACCAATTTTAAAAGGTTGTCCTGAAAATGAGCCTAAATCAATTGACTGAGCATTTGCATTATAATTCGTAAAAAGAATAAAAAAAATGCCTATCAATAAAGATGGTTTTAATTTTTGTTCTATACCTTTTTTATTCCATTTCATTATATGATGAATAATGGAACTGGTAAGTTCTAAAAATTTAATAGAAGGAATTATAGAAATATATTTTTTGAAATTCACTGAGAAATAGGGTAAAATTATAGGCTTTTTTGAACTTTTATATCGACTAACACATAAGAGTCACTTCCATCATTAACAAATGCTTTAATCTTAATCAATCCTTTTCTGCCATTAGCAGTTACAAAGGGTACTATTCTTGGTAAAACATTGGTATTAAAAGAGGTAGTTTCATTAGTTATATTAAGTGATTGTAAAAAAGCATCATTAGTCAAAGCATCAAACTCATTTTCGGTTATAACAGGACAACCACAGCTTTCTTGTTTGTTAGTATATTGTGTTGGAGTTGCATTAGGAATATTTGCTAAACCAAATGTTGTTGTACTTGTAGGCGAAACAAAAAGGTTGGAAGAAAATGTACTGCCCAATCCAAAATACACTATATCTATTGCACTTCCGTTTTGAGATGTAATTTCACTACTCTTATAAACTCTCTTTTGTAAAGTTGAATAGTAGCTTCCTAAAGTATTTTGTGCCGAATTGATACCTAATTTTACATTATTTTGAATGCTCAAATTAGTGTAAGATTGAATGCTTACATTTTTGATGAGTGTTTTTGTTTGTTTTCCGTTAGTAGCGGTTAATTTTATTTGATAATTTCCTGCTGCGTTGAAAATAAATATCGGATTTTCTTGTGCAGAAGCCGAAGGATTTCCTCCTATGACTTCCCAAGCATAAGATGTTGCGCTAACGGTAGTATTGTTTATAAACACTTTTACAGGTGCGTTGAAATCATCATCAATAGGTAAAACTGTATATTCAAAAGATGGATTGAGTTCCGGTAATACTTCAAATGATACCGTTTTTTGGCCAGCTTGACCATTTGTATTTATAGTATTTAAAGTAATGGTTTGTATTCCTGCAGTATTGAACAAAATATTCGCAGGTTGTTCCGCAGTTGAGCTCAACGGCACTCCGTTTGAAAATTGCCAATCATAGCTGCTTATACCTTGCGATAAATTGGTTAATTGTACTGCTACAGGCGCATAATTATTTACTAGAATTTGGTAATTAAAATCGGTTACAGCATTTGAAGTAACAGTAATTTGTTTTTCAATTTCTGAAACAGAACCATCTTTGTTGGCTACTTTTAACTTAATGGTATGCTTTCCAGCACTTGTAAAACGTACTTGCCCAGGATTAAAATCATTTGATGTAGCAGGAGTTCCGTTTTCAAAAGTCCATTCAAATATTTCTCCATTTGTAGAGAGATTGGTAAAGGTTGCAATTTTTCCAGAACTCGTTGTAGTTTCCTCTATAGTAAAATCGGCATTGGCCACTAAAATCTCTTCTGTCAAACAACCGAAGAGACAAAACAATAGCAGACCGATTAAATATTTGTAATAATTTTTGACCATTTTAATTAATAGGTTACTGTAGTTTCTTTAAAAGTGCTAAAAGTACCATCCTTAAAAGTTGCTCTAATAGCGTATAAATAAATATTCCCTGGATTAATATTGCTATCTAAAAAACTCATTTTCTCTTTTTCATATTGGATAACTTTATATAAAATATAGTTGCCATCTTTTTTCTTTTTATACAATTCATATTCATAAATGTCTTTTTCTTTTGAAGACCAATACAATTCAATTATTTTACTATTTCGATCTACTACGTGTTCAAAGGATTTTATTCCCGGTCTTACGATTTCGATAATTGTTGAAGCAATGAGCGGCTCTGAGGGATCGCTTTCGTTTCCTGCATCATCAATTGCAACGACGGTATAGTAATATTCCGTTTTAGGAGCCAGATTACTATCGGTAAACGACATGGTTTTTTTATCTTTTATTTCGTTAATCAATTTCCAATCTGTTTCTTTTTCAGAACGTCTGTATATTTTATGTGATACAACATCATCTGAACTGCTTTGAATAAAAGTTATTTTTATCTTTTTTTCCTGCAGTTCATAATCTTTGATTACTGGGGAAGAGGGAGGAATGATATCTATTTTTTTTACTTCTAAAATTTTAGAAAATCCTGATTCGTTATAGCGTTGGTCAATAGCAATCACTTTGTAATACACTTTTTTGTTTAAAGATTTTGCGTTGATAGAATCTTTATATGAATTGTTTGACCAAACTGCCTTTGTTACTTGAGCAAATTCTTCTTGAGGATTGTACGCTCTAAAAACTTTATAGCCCTGCAAATCGGTTTCTATGTTTTGTTTCCACTTTAATTTTACAACTCCTAAAGAATCTATAACACCTTCTAATTCTAAGGGTGCAACTGGAGGGATTGAATCAATAGGTTGTACTAATGAAGGATAGGAATCTTTCGAGCCACCTTCTTTTGCTACTGCTTGAATTTTAAAGTAATTGGATGGCTTTAATTTGGTTTTTACAATATCTTTTCTAGTTTTTGGTGATAAATTTTGTTTGACTATTTGAAACTGTCCATCCTCTTTTTCACCTTGTAACACATTAAAACCAGATATTTTAAATTCTCCTTCTTCTGGAAATATCCACTCTATATTTATTTGATCTTCTGAAATAGCACCTTTTGCGGTGATTTGAGGAGTATATTCTAAAATATCTATTCCTTGTCCAGCAACAATTTCGGATGGATTGCTTGCTTCACCAAATGTATCAATACCAATAATTCTATAGGAATATTGCTTGCCATTTTGATCTAAATTATCAGTATATGAGATAATTTTACTTTTACTCTCCCATGAATAAATTGGGGCTTTATTGAGTCGAATAAAATTTTTACCATCGGTTGATCGTTCTAGATGATAAGAAGAATACAAGCTTTGTTGTGATTCGAAATCCCAAATTACCATTACGGTTTTGTTTCCAAAAATGGCTTCTGGTTTTAATGGCGGTGTCGCGTCACTTGTATCATTTAAACCAATATAAACAGAAGCTGACAAAGGCGTTTCATTTTTTCCTAAATAAGAAATAGTATAAACATACTTTTCATTTGGTTTAGCTGTTTCGTCTTCATAACCCCATCCAGCAGCTTTAGTAGCCGCATAAGATTGTTCAGAAGCCATCAAAGCAAAAGCAAAACGTTGGTTGTTTTCATCATTTAGCAACATCATGCTACTAATTGTGTTGTCTTTCCTATCTACTTTAAATTCCTCACCATAAATGGCTTGTGCCACCACTAAAACAGTACTGTCTTGTTCAGCTATTTTTTCCCACTCGGGTAAGGGTAGTGGCAATAATTTTTCACTCAACATGACAGTTTCATCCTTCATAATAGGATTACCATCCCTTAAAACAGTTGTACGTTGTAGTTTGTAACCTGCTGACAATGATTTTTTCCATAAAAGAGGTTCATCAACAGACCATTTTAATAGAATTTTACCATTACTAACTTTTCCTTTTGCATACACATTAGGCGTACGATAAACAGAGTCTACTTGTGCAATAGCAACGTTTACTGTTATAAAAAATAAAAAAATATAGATTTTTAAAAATTTCATTCTTAATTGATAATTAATTTTTTAGTTTGAACATTACCTGGAGTTCTCAATACAATGTAGTAAACACCACTACTCACATTTAAGTTGTATTCTTTAAAATGATTTTTACTAGATGGAAAATTTGTCACATTGACTAAACTTCCTATAGAAACTTGGTATATTGAAATTGAAACAGGAAGTGATTGGGCTAGTTCAACCGCTACATTAAATCGTGAGTCTGTAGTAGGATTTGGATAAATTTTAAAGTCTTTAATAGTAATAGTATTGCTTGTATCTTCTGGCAATCCAGGGTTTTCCTCTACAACCAATTGATTATAATCATATAAAACACATCCAGAATTATTAGTAGCTTTTAAACCAATATCATAAGTACCAACTTCAGTAAACTTAATAACAGCAGTTTGAGAATTTTGAGAAATAACAATGGCTTTAGAAGGAAGCATCCATTCATAAGTTTCATTTGTTTGATCACTAACATTGATGAGAATGATTTCCTCATCTTTATAGGTTTGAGAAGCCACAAGGTATTCAGATGTTATAGCTTCTGATAGGACTTTTACAAAAACGGAATCGCTAAAACTGCATCCATTATTTGAAGTCACTGTTAAGGTATAAGTACCTTGATTTATTACTGTGATATTGGGCTGAGTTGAACTAAATCCATTGTCAGCGGTCCAATTATAAGTGAGGTTATTACCAATAACATTAGGGTTTATTTCAGTATCTTGTCCTTTACATAGTGTAATAGTATCAGGTAAATTGAAAGATACATTTACAGGTTGTGAAAGCGAATAGCTAAAAGGAATAGTACAATTATTTACGATATCAGTTATGGTGCCACTGTAGATTCCTCCTGATAAGTTTGTAACAGTAAAACCACTTAACGCAGTATCATCCCAAGAAATTGAAAATTGATTACTGCCTCCAGAAACTGTTAAACTTATGCTTCCAGAATTAGCACTTATACAAGTAACGTCTTGAATGCTTTCTTGAATAGTTATACCGCCTCCTGCAAGTATTTGACCACCAGTAAATAATTTTTCACACCCATTAGAATCAGTAACTAGTACTACATAATTACCAACCGCTGCATTAGTAATTGTTTGGGTTGTTGCGCCATTAGACCATAAGTATGAGTAAGTCCCTGAACCTCCAGTAGGGTTAATAGCTATAGAACCATCTGAATTGTTGCCACAAGAAACAGGAGTACTTGTAAATGTTCCTGCTAATTCATTGGGCTCCGAAAGTACGATTGTTATATTTTGAGTTGCATTATTAACATCACGAACTTGTAAATTATATATTCCTGCTGTTCTATTTGATACTATTGTTTGATTACTAAAAGTGCCATTAGGAAATGTCCAAGTGTAAACATAAGGTCCTACACCACCAGATGCATTTGCTGTAATCCTACCATTATTGCCACCAAAACAACTAATTGTTTGCAGAATATTGGGTGTTACTACTAAAGCTGTAGGCTCAGTGATTACAATATTATTTAATACAGTTGTGCATCCTAATGCATCAGTAACAACAAGAGAATAGTTTCCTGCAGGTATATTAGATAGATCTTGTGTTGTACTACCATTACTCCATGCATAATTATAAGTTCCAAATCCACCAGTTACATTTATATTTATTGCGCCTGTAGATTGCCCGTTAATCAAGACATTTGTAGTGCCTAGTAGAGTAGCTGCTAACTGCGGATTTGTTGAAATTGTAACAGGACTTGTTACTAATGTACAATTGTTATTGTCTCTAACAGTGCAAGTGTAAGTACCAACATTCAAATTATTTAAATCTTTGTTTGTTGAAACAATTGTATTTGTAGCATCTCTCCATTCAAAAGTATAAGGAGCTGTTCCACCTGAAACGTCTAAATCAATACTCCCTGAGTTACTTCCGAAACAATTGATATTATTAGATGTAATACTATTTATGATTAAAGGTGATGGCTCAGATAATAGGTAAGTTGCAGTAAAACTATTTTGAGGTGTATTCGCATCGGTTATAGTTACAGCATAAGTATTAGCACCTAAACCAGCAATAGTAGCCGTATTGGCACCATTACTCCATAAAAAAGTGTAAGGAGGCAAACCTCCAGTAGGGTTTACTTTTATACTTCCCGTTAAATTTCCATTACAGTCAATAGAAGTTATTTCTTGAATTGTTGCTGTTAATGGTTGTAGAACTGTTATCAAATAACTATCCGTGATTGTACAGCCATTAGCATCTGTAACGAGTAAATCATAATTTCCTACAGATAAGTTATTTAATTGAGGGCTGTTTGTTCCAATACTTGAACCAGCCTTTGTCCAATTGTAGTTGTATGGCTGTGTACCTCCTGACATTACTACTTCAATACTTCCATCGGTTGCAATTGCTGTAGAAACAGGAATTATATTTTCTGAATCAAATACTAATGGTGTAGGTGCAGTAATTGGAATATTGTTTAGAATAAAAGTACAGCCTTTCGCATCGGTAATGGTACAAGAATACGAACCTGACGCCAGATTTGCAACGTTTTGTGTTACAGCAATGACTTGATTGAGTTGGTTTTTCCACTCATAAGTATAATTAGGAGTGCCTCCAGAAGGTATTAAGTTTATGGATCCATTATTCAATCCAGAGCAAGTCACATTTGTTTTTGTATAACTCGCTGTTAATAAAGTAGGTTGTGTAACAATATAGGATAAAGTTCTAAGTATGTTATTAGCATCTCTAACTTGAACATTGTAGGTGCCTGCTGGTAGATTTGATAAGGTGCTTGTATTTGTGGGTTCAAAAACAGGAATGTTTGCGCCAGTCCATGAATAAGTATATTCATTAGGAGCTGTTCCTTTTGTTCCTCCATTAGAAATAACTTCAAGGCTAGCCGTTGCATTACCAAAGCAATTTATCAAATTATTTTGTTGAATATCTATCGAAAAAATAGGAGGAGCTGTTATCGTGAACGGAGTAATAAGTTTACAATTGCTGTTTGCGACATCTGTAACAGTTAAAGTGTAAGTACCCGCAAAAAGACCACTTATAGATGCGGTTGTTGCATTATTATCCCAAGAATAAGTCAATGTACCTAATCCTCCAGCAGCGCTAACACTAATGGCTCCCGTTGGGTTTGAAGCATCTAATAAATCAGTACTATTTGAAAAAAGTATTTCGATTACAGGAGGCTCCTCTATTGTAATGTTATTTAAAGTTGTAGTACAACCATTTTGATCAGTTATTGTACAACTATAATTACCTGGTGCGAGGTTATTGATGAATGCTGTACTGTTGGTTATTGGATTGCCTTCTTTGGTCCAACTGTAGGTGTAAGTTGGTGAAGGATTTGCAAAAGGTGTTCCACCAGAGGCTGTTATGGTAATACTTCCATCATTGGCTCCAAAACAAGTACTATTAATAGCATTAACACTAGCAACGAGTGCACTAGTAGGTTGCGTTAATATGTAAGATACTTCTTGAGAACCTCCTAAACCATCTTGGTCAGTAACCACTAAGCGATAATCTCCAGCATTTAAGTTGGTAATTTGTTGATTGGAAGATAAGAATGAGCCGTTTTTAGACCATTGATAAGTATAACCTGGTCGGCCACCACTAGCACTAGCACTTAAAATACCTGTACTTGCGCCAAAACACTTTATGTCCTGATCCACATTAATAGTAGGAACTAAAACAGGTGGATCAACCAAGGTAAAACTTGCCGTTGCTGAACAACCATTAGCATCCGTTACAACAATAGTGTATGTTCCTGCAAATAGCGTAGTAATATCCTCATCAGTAGGTTTAAAGGTATTTGTCTGTCCGTTTGGATTATCATAAGTCCATGAATAAGAATAAGGAGTAACACCATCTGTGACATCAATTGCTATACTTCCTGTACTTTGATTGTTCAAGATAGGATTTGTTTCAACAGGATTGCTAATGAATACAGTTGTTGGAGGTTCGTTAATGGTAACAGTTTGTACACCATCTGGCGGTGCACAACCATTCGCGTCTTTTACATAAACGGTATAATCACCAGCAAGTAAACCATAAAAAACATTAGCTGTTTGCCAAGTTAAATTGTCCAAACTATATTGATAGGGAGGTGTTCCTCCAGTAGCGTTTACGGTGATACTCCCTGTGGCTTTGCCTTTGCACAATATTTGAGCTGGTGTAGGAATTGTAAATGCTAGTTTTGAGGGTGCAGTTATTATAAAATCCAAACCATTGGTAGATTGAGCTCCTACACCATTTATATTAGATGTAAAAACTATATCAGTATAATTTCCCTGAGGCAAATTTTTAAGAACAAATTCATTATTGCCACTAAGTGAGTTAATAGCAGGTGTGCTTGTTGGCGCAAACCCATTTATTAAATAACTAAAGTTGATATATTCATTGCTTTGTAGAGGTCTGTCAAATGTGAATTTTACTGAACCATTATTACTATCAGAACAAAGATTATCTATAGGATTGTCTTGTGCAAGTATTAATGGGGTACAATTTCTAATTTCGTAACTCATTACACTGGAATAGGAATTTTTTTGATATTCTAGGGCAGGATTTACATTTACAGGTAGCGGATCTATTTCAAATCTTACTTTAAAATTACCAGTATAATTTTCTAAACCTGGTATATCTTCAACTTTGAAAAATACGTTATTAGGAGTTACCATGCTATCTGGAAAGTATTCCCAAGTTGTGCTATTCCCTATTTGATATTGCCATCTTAGAGGAGCTTCGTCATAAGATGTATAATAAGTTTCTATCAAAATATCTTCACATTTTCCTTTTGTTGTTATAGAATTTTTATTAATTGTAAGTAAAGTAATATTAGTTGTTCCGTGACATATATTTTGATCAATTCCAGTAAATGCTCCGTAAAATCGACCAGTTTCATCGTCTGTATAAACAAAAAAACTACCATCATAATATGATGGATTATTATTATTTGAAAAATTAGTACAAGTTTGATCATATGAATTCTGATTACTACCTCCAGTAAAAGTAGCATAAACTTTAATTTTTAATGGAAATTGACTTAAAGAAGGATTAGCATTCCAATTAAATGTAAATTCTTCATAATAATTACTTTCAAATCCATAACTATCAATATCAGTATTTGATTTGTCAAAGATCCCTAATTGAACTCCATTTTTATCATAAATATATACTGTATATTCATTGTAACTATTGGTGTAATAATTTGTATCAAATTGACCAAACTTATTTTCAAACAATAATCTTATTGGCACATTACCAGTCTGAGCATAAATAAAATTTACGAAAAATGTAATGACTATTATAAATCTAAACTTCATATTTTATTTTTTAAAAATTTCGATTAAAAACTTTAATCACTTCTGAACTAAACTCATTTTCTATTAAGGAGTATTTTATTTTTATTTTGTAAGCACCAATTTTTAATGGAGTGAATGTACCGTCAATAATGTATTTGAATTCATTATACTTATTCCAATTTACGTTTGTATTCATATATCTATTAATGATTTTGCTTTTTAATTCCCCATAATCATTTCTATAAAATGTCCCTATATTATACCTATATGGCAATCTATTTTTTAATTCTAGCCTATTAGGCTCAGACTGTAACGTATACAAATAAATAGGAGGTATATCTATTCCTCGTGATGGAGGATTGCCAAATTCATTTGTATTTCTATTCGTTATAAATATGTTTTGATCTAATGGATAATTTTGATAAACAAGCGGAAAAATTGTATTGGTGTAATACGTATCATCTAGTACAGCTTCAACCGTTATTAAAGGTTTGTTCTTAGTGTATTGATTTCCAGATAATTCAGCAAAATTAAATACTTCATAAACATCAGTTATATAATAAAGCATGTAAACATCTGGTGTAACATTTGTAACTAAAACATCATTTAATTTTTGAATGCTATTCATTTTACTCACAAAAGTAGGATGCGCACTTGTTTTAAAGTTGTATTCTAAAATTGTTTTAATACTTGTAGCATTATTTTCTGCTTTAGCAGCATTGTTAGTTACAGTTACGTCATTTACCTCAGTAGTATCATTTGCATTGTTAATAGTATCAGCAGTTGATATTGAAGTGTTATTAGCATTTGAAGTATTCGTAGTAGCAACATTCGCTTGTGGGTAGGCAACAATTTGTAAATGACCGTTTGTGTTCAACGCAACATTATTGTAAGGAAATGTGATTTTATTTAGATTAGTATCATAAACTAATGTTGCATTGCTTTTTAATCCTTCATTTTGTTTGATTTCTCCTTTTATGTTCCAATTAGCAATAGTGCCATCAAACAAATAGTCCTGTCCTTGTTTTAATTTTACATAAACATTTTTATGTTCCTCTGGATAAAAATTATTGGTCTCAACAACGGGATAGGTATAAGCTATATTTTCTAACGGAATATATTCAGGCGCTGTACCAGTAGTAAATGTAAAAGTTTTAGTTTCCTTGCCAGAACCATCGCCACCAGTTAATATTCCCCAAGAAGTTCCATTTCTTTGCTCGAGAGCAACTTCAACTACTGCATCAATAGCGGTATTAGGTGGTAAAATATCAGTTGAAACAAAATTTACTTTTGTATTATTGTCTGACCATTCTAAGGTTCCAGCTATGGTTTGCCCTTTTTGTTTCAATTCATACTTTTGAACATTAATACGCACAGTTTTAGTAACGCCGTTAATGTCATCTATTGTAAAAGGTTGTAACATGGCATAGTTAAATGCAACTTGTGGTTTTTTGAAAACATCAACTCCTTTTTCATTCTCAGGACTTACTTCTGAGATAACTGATATTCCCAGTGGATTTGACAACCCAATGAATTCACATTTCTCACCCACTTCAAATTTAAATCGCAAACGTCCTTTTACCAAACCTCCCATAACACGATAATTAACCCCTAGAAACCCTTCCATATGGGTTGGATTTGGGAATTCTCCTCTTAGCATTGCGGCCACACCCGCTTCTAAAATAGAAAACCTTTTTGTGCGACCAAATAGTCTTACTTTTATACCCACTTCTCCGTAGATATATGCATACACTTGTCCCATTGAATACCAGCCATCATTTCCTACTGGACCATTCCCTCCTGCACAAGAAACGCCAGTTAGTTTTCTATGGGTTATATCAAATCCTCCTCCAGCTTCTAAATAAGCATAAAAGAAACCGAAATCTTTACCAAATTGTACCGAAAAGTTCAATCCAAAGGCAAAGCCTTTACCATCATTTAATAAGCTTAAATTCCTATTATCGTTTAAAATATCAGGGCCCAATATTTGAATTACTCTAGGATGTGGTGGTGTTTGTGTAGGCAACACATCTCCTGTCATGAAATAGGCTTGTACATTGACATCAAATGCTGCAATTTTAAAAATAGCACCTAGTTTATCAATAGGTGTACCTACATGTAAATAAGATTTAGCTGGACTAGAATAAAGGTGTACCATACCAAATTTATTGTTGGCTCCAGCTCCTTTAAGTCCTTGTAATTTTAAGTACAATTCAAACAATCCATCAAATGAATTATTTAAAAAATCTCTTTCTATACTAACATATACACCTATTTTGCCATCTTTTGCTACTTCTGATATGGGATGACCTGTTTTTGCAATTTGTAACAGGTTGCCTTGGGCTAAGTATCCTTGCATCTCAGTAGCTTCGGCTCCTTCAAAAATATTATCGTAAGTTGCCCAAGTATTGCTTAAACTACCAGGGGTTTCACCATCGCCAGACATCATGGCTCCCTCTCCTAAAAAGTACAAGCGATTCAATCCACCATATTGATTGTATTCTAATTCTATAAAAGCTTTTGCTTTAAACGAAGTGGTGCTTCCAAATTTAATTTTAGCTCCAGCTCTTAATCCTAATCCGTATTTTTCGTTAGGTACATATTTTGATGTTTCATATGTCCACATCATATTACCGTCTGAACGCTTCATTTTATAGGATAAGCCACCTTCAATTTTTTCTATTCCAAATTTATTATCTTGGTTCGTATTTGTAATTTGGAAATCAGCAAACCAAAATCTAAAATCTTTTTTTGCAAATATTGCTTTTGCTTTACCTTGTATTTTAAGGTCTTTAAGATTAATGTCTAACTCACCTTTAAAACCTTTTCCATAAATTGCATCATCTCTAAAGATGTTAATTTTCCCATATAAATGAAAAGAACTCTTTTCTATATCTACGGTTATAGAGGATACATCAACCCTATCAAACTTGTAGCTTTGAAATTCTTCATTATGAAATTTCCCTAGAATTTTAATTTCTGCATCAGCATAAATACCAGAATTTTCCATTAAATTCAATTTGATTTTCATTCCGATGCCAACAGTTGCGGCATCTGGTGTTACTAATTGAATGTTTTCAAAACTAACAGGAAAGTTCCCAAACTTTGCCTCACCAGGATATCCAAAATAAGAGGCTTGAATATAAGGTTGCTCGTAAGATTTTAATCGTAAATTTTGAAAAACAATACCTTTAAATTGATAGAATTTTTCTTCATCTCTTTCTGTATTTCCAAGTGTATCTGTTTTTGTGAGTTGATCATGTGTGACATCTCCACCCAGATTCATAGAACCATTTAAATATGCTTCTCCTTTAAACTCTCTGGTGGTGGTGTTAAGTTCCATCTTAATCCAAGAGTTTTTTTCAAAAACGAGTTTTCCATTGAACATTTTACAATCTGAACTGTCTACAGCTACCATTAGTCTATACAAATCTTTATTAAATGTTCCTGAGTATTTCAAATTAGAACCTAATGCTGCGGGTTTTATTTTACCTGATAGTTTAGCTCCTTTTAGTTGATTTACTACTAAATCAACACTTAATGTGTCTACACTAAATTGCCAGCCCGTAGCACTTCCTTTATCTAATAAATTGTATCCTGAAAACTTACCAGATACACCAAAATTATCGATCAATAAATTAGTAGATTCAAATTGTGTTCTCTTGTTTTTACTTTTATCCTTGAATTCCTTTGGCAGAGTTATACTAACGTTTTGCGCATAAAAGCCTCTCCATGCCTTAGAATCTCCTCCAGGAAATAAATTATTTGTGGTGTAAATTTGCGGAAAAATTATCGCATTAGAATTTTTGGTATCGCTCATGTCAAATACCAAATTATTTAGATCAAATGTCCAGCCTTTTAAATCTTTAATTTCAAATTTTGGAAGATTGAGTTCAATTAACATATCACTCCACCCATCAGCAGTCATTTTTATATTGGCGCCAACATAGTTAGGATTGTTAATTGCCTTAATACCATCATCATTCAAATCTTTATCATAAACAATTCTTTCTCCAGCATTGTCAACGGGAATTGCTAGCGATCTTGCCAGTCTAACATCCATATCAAAAGAGAAAGATTTAAAACCATCACAGTCAAACTCTATGTATGAATTACTATTTACATCTCCAGTTGCTTTATCAAAATCACCGCCTATGATGCTTAAAAGCATTTTTCCTCCAAATTGTGGTAAAGTTTGGTTTCCTAACAAGTATAATTTCCATTGACCTATAACGCCTCCTTCGTGGGATAATTTGAGTTTATCTGCGACAAAATACAAATACACTCCGGGGTATTTAGTTTCTAATCTAGCAAATGCGGTAAGTTCTAAATAAGCAGGTGTAACCTTGGCTTTTACTATTGCCATCTGTGCTTGGAAAGCATCACTTGTATGACCTGATAGTCCAATAGGCAATTGAAGTTCTTCAAAGCCTGTTATTTTTTCAACAAACTTTAAATTGTCTTTTGTAAATAATTTTTTTGCAAAAGCTTGTAGGGAATCCGTTTCGTAAGTAGCTATCGAACTGGGTTTTAAGTAAAGATTCTGCGAGGTATTAAACGCTTTTTTAAAGGAAATCTTGGCTTCTAGTTGAGAAAATTTAGAAGCAGATTTTATTTTTTTATCAATTAATGTATCAGATGTAGGATTTATATTGTTACCAAAAACAAAATTTAATCCAACAAAAAAGAAAATAACGGCCTTAAAATTCATTTGATATTTTTTTGCAAATGTAATTTTATTTATGTTAATATCGTGATAAACAGATTAATATTTCGTGATATATCGTACAAAAAAAATGTGAAAATTTAAGATTTGGTAATTTATTAATGCCATTATTACATCAATTTATATCTACACAAACTTTAGCTTTATAGTTGAGTAGTTGAAAAATAAGATTAAATTTGCCATATAATTTTAAATTTGAATGAATAAAGTAATTTTAATAACTGGCGGTTCATCAGGAATTGGCAAATCTATTGGGGAATTTTTGTTTTCAAAAGGTTGTACAGTTTATGGAACTAGCCGCAATCCTGATAAAATTACTAATTCGTTGTTTCCACTACTGCAACTTGATGTTAGAGATGCAAACAGTATTCACCAAACCATTGCTCAAATAATTACATTGTCTGGCAAACTAGATGTGGTTATTAACAATGCTGGCGTAGGAATTACTGGCCCGCTAGAAGAGATCCCTATTGAGGAAATCAAAAATAATTTTGAAACCAATTTTTTTGGTCCTATTGAAGTCATGAAAGCAGTTTTACCACAAATGCGTCTTCAAAAATCAGGATTGATTATCAATATCACTTCTATAGCTGGTTATATGGGTTTGCCTTACAGAAGCATTTATTCGGCTTCAAAAGGAGCTTTAGAATTGATAACTGAATCTTTACGAATGGAAGTCAAGCCATTAGGGATTCATATTACTAATATTGCTCCCGGAGATTTTGCTACCAATATTGCTTCTGGGCGTTTTCACGCACCAGTTATTAAGGGTTCGGATTATGAAGTTGCTTATTCAAAAACTTTGAAAATGATGGACAGTCATGTTGATACCGGTAGTAATCCGCTAGAAATGGCTGTTGCGGTTTACAAAATTATTCAAAATCCACATCCTAAAATCCATTATAAAGTTGGGGCTTTTATGCAAAAGTTTTCTATAGTTTTAAAACGAGTGTTACCCGATAAAATCTATGAAAAAATGTTGATGCAACATTATAAATTGTAATTTAGAACACTGGTTTGCGTGAAGGATAGCAGTGAAATCCAACGCTATTGCGAGTCTCGAAGCAATCTCGTTGATTGAAACGGATAGCCTGACCGCGCCTTTTTAGCGGGGTCACGCCCAAGAAAATAAACACACAATTAAATATATATTAGAATTATGAAATTTTTTATTGACACAGCAAATTTAGAGCAAATTAAAGAAGCGCAAGCATTAGGCGTTTTAGACGGTGTTACCACAAATCCTAGCTTAATGGCAAAGGAGGGTATTACGGGTAAAAACAACATTTTGAAACATTATGTAGCGATTTGTAATCTTGTAGATGGCGATGTAAGTGCTGAGGTAAATGCGCTGGATTATGAAGGAATGGTGAAAGAAGGCGAAGAACTTGCTGATTTACACGAGCAAATCGTGGTGAAGTTGCCCATGACTAAGGAAGGTGTTATGGCTGCGAAATATTTTTCGGACAAAGGGATTAAAACGAATGTAACTTTAGTTTTCTCAGCTGGGCAGGCTTTGCTGGCTGCAAAAGCTGGTGCAACTTATGTATCACCTTTTATAGGTCGTTTAGATGATGTTTCGACAGACGGTTTGGCTTTGATTGAAGAAATCAGATTGATTTATGATAATTATGGTTACGAAACCCAAATTCTTGCAGCATCGGTGCGCCATACCATGCATATTGTGAATTGTGCCAAGATAGGTGCTGATGTTATGACTGGACCACTTTCGGCTATTTATGGTTTGTTAAAACACCCTTTGACTGATATAGGTTTGGCTCAGTTTGTAGCTGATTTTGAAAAAGGGAATAAATAATAATTTTATTAAATTATAAAAGGTCGATTTTCATAAGAAAATCGACCTTTTTTGTTAGTTTTAATTGTACGTTTTAGTTTAGTTGGCTTTCGAACTTTACATCAAAAAGGCTTACAAAAGCGTTATTGATAGTTCCGTTGGCATTGATAATCATGGTCCTGTGAATTTTGTTGATGGCCCATTTTTCTTTAAGATCATCAAAATTAGCAGTACGAAATTCTTTTACTCCTTTGAAGTTATAATTTGATAATAGATTGACCCATTTTTGTTGGCTTCCATCTACGTTAATAGCGATAAACTGATATTCAGGGTGTTTCGATTGCAAGGCAATTACTCTTTTGTGTGCTGCAACAAGATGCGAATCCAGATTTTCTGTCCAAAAGAAAATCACTGTTTTTTTCTTAATCAAATCTTGAATTTTATAAGAACCACCATTGGTATCAACAAGCGCAGCTTCTGGAAGTGTATTGCCCGTTTTCAAGGACTGTATGGCAGTACCAATTTTTAAAATCTGGTTGTGTTTGCTCTTATCTGTAGACAATTGATGGTAACGGTCCAGAAACTTTTTGTTATTTATTATATTTTGATCCTCAAGTAAATAACTGAAGGCGATGTTGTTGAGAATAGTGTTTTTTATTTTTTCGTTCTTAAACAATGTATCTGCAATATTTAGTTTTCTGATATTGATATCGAGCCCTTTGTCAATCTCCGATACATTAGTGTAATCTTTATCACAGGCTGTGTTGTTAAGCATGTGGGTCAAATATTTTACAAAAGGAGAGAAATTGGTCAACTGAAAATTATTAAAATCAATTTCATTGCGGTAATTGTAAAAATCTTTAGGGAGATTTTTTGTAATATTTTCACCAGTTCTCATTTGGTGTACAATTGGATACACCTCTTTTTTTGAATATTGAAAAAAATCTAAAGTCGCTTTTGCATAAATATCAAAATCATCGCTCCAATTTATTTCTTCCTTTTTGGTTTCATAAAATTGTTTTTTTGAGTTGTAAGCAGAATCAATATTTTTTGTAAAATTGTCAATGTCGTAATCTAAAACGCTAAAAATTTTGTTTCTGTCTTCTTCGTTTTTCAAATATAATTCCATCAAAAAGTTGTTTTTTTCATCTCCTCGGCCACAAAAAATAACCGATTGGTCAAAATCTTTTGTGTTTACACGAACCATCAAACTGTCATTTTTATCAAAATAAACATATTGGTATTCAGGTTCATGTTTAAAAGAGTACAAACCTGGCGCTAGAGAATCGAATTTTTTAAAGAAAGTATTGTCCTTATTTAAAGGTATGGTATCAATTACTTCTGAATCTTTACAAAACAGTACATAAGGGTTAGTAGGATTTGTAACTTCTCCACCAAAGTAAGCAGTATAGTTATCATCTTTAAAAGGCTTGTTACAAGAAAAAAGCGAAAATAAAACAGCAACAAGAATTAAAAAATGTAATTTTTTTAAATAGGCAATCATTGATTTTTTTATTTATAAACAAATATATTTTTATATTAAATAAGGTGTTGTTAAGATACAGTTAAAAATTTTAATTGATATTATTATAAAGACTAAAAAAATAACTCCACTATTTTTTTCTATTTTTGCAAAAAATTAAATAAATATATTTCATGTTAACAGTTAACAATTTATCAGTTCAATTTGGTAAAAGAATTTTGTTCGATGAAGTAAATACGGTCTTTACACATGGCAATATTTACGGAGTAATTGGAGCCAATGGAGCTGGAAAATCTACATTTTTAAAAATAATTTCGGGTGAAATGGATCCTACTTCTGGACACATACATTTAGAACCAGGAAAGCGCATGTCGGTTTTAAACCAAAACCACAACATGTTTGACGAATATACGGTGCTTGAAACAGTAATGATGGGTAATAAAACCTTGTATGCGGTTAAAAAAGAAATGGATGCGCTATACCTTGATTATACTGATGAAAATGCAGACAGAATAGGCGAGTTGCAAGTGCAGTTTGAAGAAATGAACGGTTGGAATGCTGATTCTGATGCAGCATCATTACTATCAAGTTTGGGTATTACTGAGGACAGTCACTACACTTTGATGAGTGATTTAGAAGGCAAAATGAAAGTACGTGTGCTTCTTGCTCAAGCGCTTTTTGGCAATCCAGATTTATTGATCATGGATGAGCCTACAAATGATTTAGATTTTGAAACCATTGCTTGGTTAGAAAATTTTCTCGCCAATTATGAAAACACGGTTATTGTAGTTTCGCATGACAGGCACTTTCTAGATGCAGTTTGTACGCACATTTCGGATATCGATTTTAGCAAAATCAATCATTACTCTGGTAACTATACATTTTGGTATGAATCCAGTCAATTAGCGGCAAAACAACGGGCCCAGCAAAACAAAAAAGCCGAAGAAAAGAAACAAGAATTAGAAGAATTTATCCGTCGTTTTAGTGCGAATGTGGCCAAGTCCAAACAAGCGACTTCCCGTAAAAAAATGATTTCTAAATTGAATATTTCTGAAATCAAGCCTTCATCAAGACGTTATCCAGCCATTATTTTTGACCAAGAGCGCGAAGCGGGTGATCAAATTTTGAATGTGCAAAATCTAAGTGCATCTGTAGATGGTGATGTATTGTTCACAGGGGTAGACCTGAATATGGCAAAAGGGGATAAAATCATTTTATTTTCAAAAGATTCTAGAGCTACAACGGCTTTTTATGATATTTTAAACGGATTGCAAAAACCTGATTCTGGTTCATTTGATTGGGGTGTAACCATAAATCAAGCTTATTTACCAGTAGACAATCATTCTTTTTTTGAAAATGATTACAGTCTGGTGGACTGGTTGCGCCAATGGGTTAAAACAGAAGAGGAACGTGATGAAGTAAATATTCGTGGTTTTCTTGGGAAAATGATTTTTTCTGGAGAAGAAGCTTTAAAAACGAGTCGGGTTTTATCTGGAGGAGAAAAAGTGCGCTGTATGTTGTCCAGAATGATGATGCAACGTGCCAATGTTCTGATGATAGATGAACCTACAAACCATTTGGATCTTGAATCTATTACGGCCTTTAATAATTCTTTAAAAAACTTTAAAGGCTCTGTGATTTTCACCACACATGATCATGAATTTTCACAAACAGTGGGCAATAGGGTTATCGAATTAACGCCAAAAGGAGCCATTGATCGTTACATGACATTTGATGAATACCTAGACAATGAAAGTGTTCAGGAACTAAGAGTCAAGATGTATTCTTAATTAAATATAATATCCCGTTATTGATTGAATAACGGGATTTTTTTACTTTTTACCTTCTTCTGGTAACTTTACTAACTAAGAAGACAATTACTGCAATCACAGCAACAACGATAAAAACACCCACACCTATTCCTGCTTTGAATATGCCTTCGACCAATTCACAACTTGAAAAAGATATAAGCACAAAGGTTAGCATTAGTATTCTGGTTATTTTGTTCTGCATTATTCTTAAGTTTTAAATTAATAATTATGTTATGTTATTAAGATTATAAAGATGTTAAAACCATCAAAATATCATATTATATAATCTATTGTAATTGTTATATAATTTTTTTGAAAGGGATTTTACAATGTGTATTTAAAAACTTCAATCTCAAATCTAAATTCTTATATTTGTAATCCAAACACAACCTTTTACTATGAGTCAAAAAATATTGCTCACTTCAAAAGAAGTCAATATCATACTGCACCGTTTGGCTTGTCAATTGATAGAGAAACATTTGGATTTTGTGGATACGATATTAGTTGGTATTCAGCCTCGTGGTACGTTCCTTGCAGAAAGATTAAAAAGTATATTGGAAAAGGAATACAATATTGCAAATATTGCTTTAGGTTATCTTGATATTACTTTTTTCAGAGATGATTTTAGAAGAACCGAAAAACCATTAGAAGCCAATAAAACCAAAATCAACTTTTTAGTAGAAAATAAAAAAGTCATTTTTATTGATGATGTTTTATACACCGGCAGAAGTATTCGTTCTGCATTAACAGCAATACAATCCTTTGGGAGACCATCAGAAATTGAACTTTTAGTATTAATAGACCGCCGATTTAGCAGGCATTTGCCCATTCAACCCGATTATAGAGGAAGGCAAGTAGATGCGATTAATAATGAAAAAGTAAAAGTGAGTTGGTTAGAGAATGATGGCGAAGATGCTGTTTTTTTGATCCCCACATTAACAAATCAAAATCCTAAATCCTAAAAACATGAGTGAACTGAGTGTAAATCATTTATTAGGAATCAAATACATTAACAAAAAGGACATTGATCTTATTTTTGAAACAGCAGATCATTTTAAAGAAGTCATTAATCGTCCTATCAAAAAAGTACCTTCATTAAGAGACATCACAATTGCAAATATTTTTTTCGAAAACAGTACAAGAACCAAACTTTCGTTTGAACTGGCTCAAAAACGTTTGTCTGCCGATGTCATTAGTTTTTCGGCAGCACAATCTTCAGTCAAAAAGGGGGAAACCTTAATAGATACAGTAAACAACATTTTAGCTATGAAAGTAGATATGGTTGTAATGCGTCATGCTAATCCTGGTGCTGCTTATTTTTTGTCAAAAAATGTCAAGGCAAGTATCATAAATGCTGGTGATGGTGCACATGAACATCCTACACAAGGTTTGCTTGATAGTTATTCCATTAGAGAAAAGCTGGGAGAAGTTACAGGCAAGAAAGTAGTTATTGTAGGTGATATTTTGCATTCACGAGTGGCTTTATCAAATATTTATGCTTTGCAAATGCAAGGTGCTGAGGTAAAAGTTTGTGGGCCTAAAACTTTGATTCCTAAATATATTGAAAGTCTCGGAGTTACAGTAGAATCTAATTTGCAAAAAGCCTTAGAATGGTGTGATGTTGCAAATATGCTTCGGGTACAAAATGAAAGAATGGATATCAATTATTTTCCTTCTACAAGAGAATATACGCAACAATATGGCGTTGACAAAGCTTTATTAGACTCGTTGAACAAAAAAATTGTAATCATGCATCCTGGGCCTATAAACCGTGGTGTAGAAATCACAAGTGATGTGGCCGATGCACAGCAATCAGTGATTTTAAATCAAGTAGAAAATGGCGTAGCCATAAGAATGGCAGTTATATATTTATTGGCTTCAAAAATCCAGTAATTATCAAACATTATAGAATTTAAAACATGAAAGTCGAAATTAAAGGACATACCACAATTATCAAAGATACAGAAAGTAATGTTGTAGTTTTTCTAGAAAAAATAACGACACAACATACTTCTTACAAAGAGCGCAATCTTATTTTAGATATTTCTCATGACACCACAGTTGATATCAAAGCTATTAAATCATTTTTGAGTTTGTCAAAAACACATAAAAAAGGTAAAAAATCTTTTGTAATTGTGGCACAAAATATTGATTTTAATGATGTTCCTTCAGCTTTATTAGTAGTTCCTACATTACTTGAAGCACACGATATTATTGAAATGGAAGAAATAGAAAGAGATCTAGGATTTTAAAAAACTACTACAATGAAAATCAATGCTACCACACAAATATATTTACTAGCAGTATTACTTTTTACAATGACATTTCTATTTGCTAAATATTTAATTGCAGGATTTAAAACAGGAGAATATAATTTTTATTTACTTTTTAGCTCGTTAATTGTTGGTATTTCCACTATAATTCAAATCATAAGATTGAGCAAAACCGAAAACAAAAAAGCAGGTGACGAATAATGCGTTATTTGGCAACTTTATAAAATGAAACTAACCATATTAGGCTGTTATGCAGCTACACCTAGAACACTCACAAATCCTACATCCCAAGTTTTAGAAATAAAAAACAGAATTTTCTTGATTGATTGTGGTGAAGGCACACAAGTGCAATTGCGAAAAAATAAAATTAAGTTTTCAAAAATCAATCATATTTTTATATCGCATTTGCATGGTGATCATTATTATGGTCTAGTAGGATTAATTTCAACATTCATGCTGCTTAATCGTACCACAGATTTAAATATCCATGGTCCAAAAGGTATTAAGGAAATTATTTTATTACAACTCAAATATTCTAATTCTTACACGGGTTATAATTTAATATTTCATGAATTAGAAGCTACCGAAAGCGAAGTGATTTTTGAAGATGATAAAGTTGTTGTAAAAACAATTCCGCTAAAGCATAGGATTTATACGAATGGTTTCCATTTTCAAGAAAAAATTGGGGATAGAAAACTCAATATGGATGCTGTTTTGAATCATGGTATCGACGTTTGTTATTATCAAAATATAAAAAACGGAAAAGATATTACACTTGACAACGGCACGTTAATAGAAAATGAAAAATTAACTTTTGACCCTGTGGCTCCTATGAGTTATGCCTTTTGTTCGGACACTGTTTATGACGAAGCAATTATTCCTCATATCGTGAATACTGATATTTTGTACCATGAAACTACCTTTTTAGAGTCTGAAATTGCGCTGGCCAAAAAAACCATGCACAGCACCGCAATTCAAGCCGCTACCATTGCGCTCAAGGCAAATATAAAACAACTTGTTTTAGGACATTATTCTACACGATATGATAATATTGAATTATTTCAAGATGAAGCAAAAACTGTTTTTCCTGATATTCTTCTGGCGGATGACGGAAAATCATTTGAATTTTAAATAAAAGTTGGCTAACTTGTCACATAAAATAAACAAAATATGAATGATTTAAGCAATTATAGAAAATCATACGATAAAAACGCTTTGACCGAAGATAATATTCCTGCAGAACCCATACAATTGTTCCAGCAATGGTTTCATGAAGTGGATGCCGAAGGTCAAATTGAGACGAACGCAATGACCATTTCTACGATAGGTCTTGACGGATTTCCTAAAGCCAGAGTGGTACTTTTAAAACAATTTAGCGATGCTGGATTTATTTTTTATACCAATTATGATTCTGAAAAAGGAAAAGCAATAACACACAATGAACAAGTTTGTTTGTCTTTTTTTTGGCAAAATGCCGAAAGACAAGTTATTATAAAAGGCAATGTTGAAAAAGTAGATCCAATTGTTTCTGATAATTATTTTCAAAGCAGGCCGCTTGGCAGTCAGCTCGGAGCAGTGGTTTCTGATCAAAGTAGCGTTATCGCCTCTCGAAGTGTATTAGAACAAAAACTCAAAATCCTTGAAACTGATTTTGAAGGTAAAGCAGTGCCAAGACCAGACAATTGGGGCGGGTATATTGTAAAACCTGTTGAAATTGAATTTTGGCAAGGCCGTCCTAATCGTTTGCATGATCGCATAAGGTATAAATTACAGCACAATCATGAGTGGAAAACAGACCGATTATCGCCTTAATATAATATTGTGTTTTCTTGATTTTTTATCTTTTTTTGCCAAAAACTGGAAATAAAAACCGACATTTAGGTATTATTGAAACCAATAAAAGCCATAAAGATGAAGAAATTGATCATTATAAGACATGCAAAATCAAGTTGGGACGCACCATTGATTGACAAAGAAAGACCTTTGACTAATAGAGGTATTTTAGACGCGCATTTGGTTTCTACTCATATTGTAAACGAATTGCCAAAAACCTATGTCATCTGGAGCAGCACAGCAAAAAGAGCCTCGGAAACGGCGATGATTTTTACCCAAAACATGTCTTGTCCGCTTGACAGCATTGTTTATAAAGATGATTTGTACACATTTGATATAAATCAGTTTTCAGAGGTTATCAAAGATTGTAATGACGGTTATGATTGTGTTATCCTTTTTGGTCACAACGAAGCAATAACCCATTTTGTTAATAAATTTGGCGATATTTATGTAGAAAACGTGCCCACATCTGGATTTGTATCCATTGATTTTGATACTAATTCTTGGAAAAACATTAAAAAAGGCAAAACACAAAAAGTATTTGCACCCAAAGATTTTAAATAACAATGATAGTAAATAGGTACACAGATAGAGAAAAAAGTTGGTTGTCATTCAATGCTAGAGTACTACAAGAAGCGTCAGACGAAAAAGTACCATTGCTAGACAGATTAAGATTTTTAGGTATTTTTTCTAATAATCTTGACGAATTTTTTAGAGTAAGATTTGCAGCCATCAGAAGATTGAGTCTTTCCGGAGTTTCTGGCGAAAAATTCTTAGGCGGCATAACAGCAGAAAAATTATTAAAAGAAATCACCGCAATTGTAATACAACAGCAATCCGAAAGCTTGAGAATCTTGAGTATCATTGAAAAAGAGCTCGAGAATGAAAATATTTTTATCATCAATGAAAGTGAAATTTCAGTAGATCAAGAAGCCTTTATCAAAGACTTTTTTATCCAAAAAGTAAGTCCAGCATTAGTAACAATCATATTAAATGATTTGGCCGAGTTTCCTACATTAAAAGACACTTCTGGATATCTTGCTATAAAACTAGTAATGAAACCTAAGGTAAAACCTTCAATTTTAAATTTGGTCAAGCCAAAGCCGGAAGTCCGTTATGCAATTATTGAAATACCAAAAACCATTAACAGGTTTGTAATCCTTCCGTCAAACGATGAAAAGCAATACATAATCATGTTAGACGATGTTATTAGGTACCATTTAAATAATATTTTCAACATTTTTGATTATGAAAGTATTGAGGCACACATGATTAAAATTACGCGGGATGCTCAACTTGAAATAGATGGCGATTTGAGTAAAAGTATGCTTGAAAAAATTGCTACAAGCGTAAAAGACAGAAGAATAGGAGAGCCTGTTCGTTTTATTTATGACCAAGCTATTGGTAAAGACACACTCAAATTTTTCTTGACTCAAATGAATATTGATGCAACCGATAGTATCATTCCGGGAGGCCGTTACCACAACCGCCGTGATTACATGGATTTTCCTAATCTAGGTAGATTTGATTTATTATACAAAGCAAATCCGCCATTACCAGTTGCTGGCTTGAGTCTTGAAGGCAGTATTTTAGAAAAAATAAGTCAAAAAGATTATTTGATCAATGCTCCATACCAGTCTTTTTCTTATTTGATTAAATTTTTGCGAGAAGCAGCATTAGACCCAAAAGTTACTTCAATAAAAATAACATTGTACCGTTTAGCCAAGAATTCTCAAGTGATTAGTTCTCTTGTTAATGCTGCTAAAAACGGAAAAAAAGTAACTGTTCAAATTGAATTGCAAGCCCGTTTTGACGAAGCAAGTAACATTTCTTACTCCGAGCAAATGCAAACAGAAGGGATAGAATTAATTTTTGGTATAAAAGGTTTAAAAGTACACAGCAAAGTTTGCTTAATTGAACGCATCGAAGACGGAAAAATGAAACGATACGGATTAATTTCCACAGGAAATTTTAATGAAACTACTGCAAAAATATACACCGATGTTACCCTTTTTACTGCCCACCAACAAATTTTAAAAGATGTTTCAAAAATATTTGACTTTTTTGAAATCAATTACAGATTACACCGTTACAAGCACCTTATTGTTTCGCCACATTACACAAGAACACGTTTTTATCGTTTAATAGACAAAGAAATCATGCATGCAAAGCTTGGTAAACAGGCTTATATAAAGCTTAAAATGAATAGTTTATCTGATTTTAAAATGATTGATAAATTGTATGAAGCCAGTAGAGCAGGAGTAAAGATTCAGCTCCAAATAAGAGGTATTTGTTCCTTAATTCCTGGGATTAAAGGTATGAGCGAAAACATCGAAGCCATAAGTATAGTTGATAATTATCTCGAACATTCACGAGTTTATATTTTTGCGAATTCGGGCAACCCTGAAGTTTTTATTTCATCGGCAGATTTTATGACAAGAAATCTAGATGGTCGCGTTGAGGTAACTTGTCCTATTTATGATCTTGATGTAAAAAAAGAATTGATTGATAGTTTTGATTTAGGTTGGAAAGGCAATGTAAAAGCAAGATTGCATTCAGAAAAATTAGATAATAAATACAGGATTAGAGGAGATAATCCAGAGTTTAGAGCGCAAATAGAAACATACAATTATTACAAAAATAAACTTGAAGAAAGTAACTAAAAGTTATAATTTAGTTGTCTTTTTTTTAATATTATAACCTCGTTGAAGAATTTAAAAATATAAATGATAACAATAAAAAAATATGCAGCAATTGATATTGGCTCTAATGCCATGAGATTGCTTGTAGCCAATATTGTGGAAGAAGAAGAAAAAGAAACACAATTCAGCAAAAGCTCCTTAGTACGTGTTCCTATTCGGCTTGGTCAAGATGCTTTTACAGTAGGTGAGATTACTGAAGAAAATATTGATAGAATGGTTGATGCAATGAAAGCTTTTAAACTTTTGATGAAAGTACACAAGGTAGAAAAATATATGGCTTGTGCTACATCAGCAATGAGAGAAGCCTACAATGGCAAAGAAGTGATTGAATTTATTAAAAAAAAAGCAGATATAAAAATAGAAATTATTGATGGTAAAAAGGAAGCCGCTATTATTGCTTCTACAGATTTACATTATTTATTAAAAACAGAACAAACCTATTTGTATGTAGATGTAGGTGGCGGTAGTACCGAGTTTTCTCTTTTTTCTGATTCAAAAATGATGGTTTCTAAATCATTTAAAATAGGTACAGTGCGTTTACTCAATAATATGGTTAATGAAATTGTTTGGCACGAAATCGAAAAATGGATCAAATTTCACACTGAACAATATGAAAATATTGCTTTAATAGGATCAGGTGGCAACATTAATAAGTTGTTTAAAATGTCTGGAAAACAACAAGAAAAACCTTTGACTTACATGTATTTGAATACCCAATACACCATGTTAAACTCTATGTCTTATGAACAACGTATCTCAGATTTAGGATTAAATCCAGACAGGGCAGATGTTATTATTCCTGCACTCAAGGTATATCTTAATGCAATGAAATGGAGTAATGCAAGACATATTTATGTGCCTAAAATAGGACTTTCTGACGGAATTGTGAAGGCTTTGTATTACGGTAAAATTTAAAAATCCAAGTCAAAAGCTTTTCTCAATAATTCTAAATTCGGATTAATTTCGTTCAATCGATTGAATCTTTCTTGGGGTGAAAATGCTTTTTTAGTAGCAATATTTTCATTCACAAAGACATCAATAGTAATCTCGTGATTGTGTAAATGACCTTTTAAATGGCCTAATAAGCCATTTATTTCTGATTCAAAATCAATTTTTGAACCTTCGTTTGGTAATTCTAATGTGATTTTAGTTCCATTTAAAACCGGGTCATTAATCAATAATAAAGATTCCATTATTTTATGTCCTTTGTCACCTAGTTTTTGAGCGTATTTATTCCACTGCAACAACATATCAGTCTCGTTAAAACTTTGTAAAGGTAAATGGACTTCTTCCTTAGGTAAGGCTTTACTGTTTTCCTGCAATTCTTTTTTAGCACGAATACTAGACAATGAAAGTGCAGAAACTTTTGTAGCGTTTTGTATATCAAGTTGCACAACAGGTACTTTTGTTTCAGGAACTGTTGCAATTGGTGCTTGTTCTGTTGGATTTTGTGCTTCAATTACAACTACTTCAGGTAAAGTTGTGGGAACAATTTCAGCTAAAAGAGGCTTGTTTTCTTTAGATTTATTTTGGAGTGCTTCTTTAAAATAATCAGCTGCAATTATATATTCATCAACTTTTTTTTTTCTCCATCAAAAGTGATAGAGGCCAGTTGCATCAAACAAAGCTCCACAAGCAATCTTTGGTTTTGTGACAATTTAAATTTTAGATCACAATCATTGGCGAGATCAATTCCTTTCATTAAAAAGTCTTGAGATGCTTTTTGAGCTTGTAAACCATACATTTTTTGAGCTTGTTCTCCTACTTCAAGTAAAGAGAGTGTAGCAGGTGTTTTACTCACTAATAAATCTCTAAAATGAGAAGCCAAACCTGCAATAAAATGATGACCATCAAAGCCTTTAGAAAGAATTTCATTATAAGCAATAAGCAATTCTGGAATATTATTTTCTAAAATTAAATCAGTAATGTTTATGTATGTCTCGTAATCTAAAACGTTCAAATTTTCGGTAACCGCTTGACGTGTCAAGTTGTTGCCACAGTAGGAAACGACCCTGTCAAATATAGACAACGCATCACGCATGGCGCCATCGGCTTTTTGAGCAATGATATGCAAAGCATCATCTTCACAAATTACACCTTGACTTTGAGCCACATCTGCGAGATGTTCTTTGGCATCTTTTACCGTAATCCTTTTAAAATCAAATATTTGGCAGCGAGAAAGGATAGTTGGGATAATTTTATGCTTTTCGGTCGTGGCCAAAATAAAAATAGCATGTTTAGGCGGCTCTTCTAGCGTCTTTAAAAACGCATTAAAAGCTGCTGATGACAACATATGTACCTCATCGATAATATAGACCTTATATTGCCCCGTTTGTGGCGGAATGCGCACCTGATCAATTAAATTACGAATGTCATCGACGGAGTTGTTCGAAGCAGCATCCAATTCAAAAACATTAAAGGCAAAATCCTCATTAGGATCATCATAACCAGGTTGGTTAATTTTGCGTGCTAAAATTCTAGCACAAGTAGTTTTACCTACACCACGAGGTCCAGTAAACAACAGGGCCGAAGCCAAATGATTGGTCTCTATAGCATTCAATAAAGTATTTGTAATGGCTTGTTGCCCCACCACATCTTTAAATGTTTGCGGGCGGTATTTCCTTGCCGATACTACAAATTGCTCCATGTCTCTTTATTGGAAAGCAAATATAGTTTTTAATTTAAAGATGTAAAAATTTAAAATAGTTTTCAATTGTGAAATTTTCACAATAAGCTCAGCTATAGTTTCTTTTTAAATCATATTTTAATGTAAAAGTATCATTCATTTTTATCCAATCTTCCTTTGATGCTGAGTTCATTCAATACCATCGCAGCGCTATTGTCGGTAAAAGCAGATAAACCAGCTACGAAAACTCCTTTTTCGCCCGTACTTGATTTGATGCCAAAAACGGTGGCTTCATCACCAGGATCACTTTCTCCTTCATAACGGTACAGGTGTACAATTTCAAAATCATCTGGACTGTTGATAATCCTGCTCTCTTGAATATTAAAATCTACTGTAAAGCCTTTTTCACCCAGCTCTTCTAGGGCTTTAGACACTGTTGCGTAATGATACATTTGACGTTCCATAATATTTTATTTTTTATAAATGAAATATACAATTACAAGGCACTTAACAAATTACAGTATTGTAGTAGAAAGTTATAAAATTTTAGAAACTGCTTGCAATTGATAGGATGGTTTTATTATTGTAAGTTTGCACCGCAGACCGCCTTATCGCCGCGCCAATAGGCGGGGAGGAAAGTCCGGACACCACAGAGAAGCATAGCGGGTAACACCCGTCGGCCAGGCCTAAAAGCGCGGTTAGGACAAGTGCAGCAGAAAGTATGTACAGGTAATGCTGTAGTGAAAACAGGTAAACTCTATGCGGTGAAATTTCAAGTATATTGGCATTTAAGAGCTTCTCGTTCGTTGCCAAAGGGTAGAAAGATGGACCACGCAAGTAATTTCGTGGCTAGATAAATGATAAGGTATCGTTACTTGTAACGAGAACAGAATCCGGCTTACAGGTCTGCATTTTTTATTGTAAAAAGTATTGATGATTTTAAATACTACAGAAAATCCAAAGTCTAAAAGCTTTTGTTTTTAACTAAAATTTACTACCAAATAATTTCATGAAAAGTCTTTTCTCAATTTTAGTGTTTTTTGTTTTTGTTACTATGAATGGGCAACGTTTAAAACCTTTTTTAGGAGGAAGCCTACTATTAAATGGTGATTTTAAAAATTCTTCCATTTTAAATATAAACGGAGGACTATAAGTCAAATTAGCAAATTATTTTAAACCTGAAATTGAGACAGGCTTTTATTTTGGGAGTGTAAATGATGTTTCAAATATAGATGCACAAGGAAATACAACCGATCTTTACTACAGGACTATGACTGCACTTTATCTAGGAATAGCTCCTAAAATTGTATTTAATTTTGATGAAACGCCTGAAATAGGACTTGGTTATTTTCAAATTGTACCCATTTATACAATTTCAAGGATTACTTCAAAGGGAAATTTTATCAGTTTTAATCAAAATAACCCACAAATAACTGAAGAAAAAGAAACGATTACCGCTACAGCGCATTCATTAGGTATAGGCATAGGGTTCAACGTTAATCTTTCAGAAAATAATGGTAATGCGCTTGCTATCAACATTAGTTATCTTCCTATTGATTTTGGAAAAAGCATTTCTGAATTAAAATACAGCAACTCGAGAGTCAATAATAAAAACCAAATAGGTCTGGGGCTTAAATTTTATTTTGGCAAAAATTATAAAAAATAAGTGTTGAAGATTAACCTTCTTCGGTCGAATCAGTTTCTTCTTTGACTTCCTCATCATTTTCAGTAATGATTTCAAAAAAAGAAAAAATGGAGCCTCCGTAGCTTTTTTTGAACGAAAAATGAATCAAATGATCCAGTTTGGTGTATTTGGAATGTTCTATGACCATCATACCATCCTCTTGAAGCAATTCTTTTTCGAAAACGGTCAAAACTATTTTTTCAAAAGTAGTTTGATCTAAAGCATACGGTGGATCAGCAAAAATAATATCGTAAGTATTGTTATTTTTTTCTATGAATTTAAAAACATCACTTTTAATCGCGGCAATATTAAAATCATATTCTTCAGCAACTTGCTTGATGAATTTTATACAGCCAAAATCTTCATCAACACTAGTAATATTATCGCTGCCTCGAGATGCAAACTCAAAACTTATATTTCCTGTGCCAGTAAATAAATCCAACACCTTTAACCCTCCAAAATTAAAATAGTTGTTCAAAACATTGAACAATGCTTCTTTACTCATATCGGTTGTAGGCCTTACGGGTAGGTTTTTTGGCGGAAAAATGCGTCTTCCTTTGTATTTTCCTGAAATGATTCTCACGATTGAAATAGTATAAAGTGCTTCAAATTTTGAGCAGTTGAAAAAGCGTTGTTTTTTTGCAATTCAGAAACATTTAATAAACCTACGTTTCTTATGTAATTGTAAGCTATTTTAAACAGCTCACTTTCCTTTGTAATATTACCTAACAATTGTAATCTTAAATGTTCTGGATTCAATTGCAATTGTTCGACAGTAAACAACAAATAATATATAAAATCTTCTTTAGTTGTATAATCAAATGAGTTGAAAAGCAATAATTTTTGATTCTGAACCACAACAATTTCAAATTTTGTAATTTCAAAATGTACAAAAACTTGTTTTTCATCAATATTTTTTGATAAATCCAGTAATTTCTCCACTAAAATGCTGTTGGTTTGTTTGTAATCAAAACGTTCAAACTGGTCTAGTAAATAATTATTGATATTCACATACGGAATATAAACATTGTTCATTTCGTAGTTTGAAAGTGCATCAAATGCAAAAAAATCATTTTCAAAAACCTTAGTGTTAAACTGTAAATAACTGCCCAAATAATCTTCGTTAAACAACGCCTTTGGCACAAAGCTATTCAGGTTATTTTGATGAATCACAACTACTTCGTCATACATTTTAGTCAATTCTTTGTTGGCTAAAAATGCTTTCCAGTAATGTTCTTCTATCTTACTTTTTTTCTCAAAATCATTAAAATCAACCTCATTTACAAACGCAACCTGATGGTTTAATGTATCAAACACACAATAAGAAAAACCACTCAAAGATACTTGAATAGCCAGTTTTCTATATTTTTTTTCGGTTATGTTTGTGTTAATCGACATATAATTTTACTGATGTGGGCAAACTTACAATTTTTTTAAATTACAATAATTTTAAGGAGCACAAACTTAAGTAAATTTATACGCTATGACCCGCTGTTTGCAGTATCTTTTGCAACAAACCTTGTCGTAAAAGGATACTTGCGTCCATCGGGGCTATATTTTCACGGGATTACTTCTTTTAATCTTTCCTCATTTCAGCAAATAAGTTCATTAACTTTGTGACTAAATCATAAAAATGTCTTCAAAAATATTTTATAAAATCCTGAGTAGCGATTTTCCTTTTAGTCCTACTACCAAGCAAGATATTTTTTTTCAGCAAGTGGCTGAGTTTATTACAAATAATGATAACAACGAAATTTTTGTTTTAAAAGGATATGCAGGCACAGGTAAAACCACAGTGATTTCAACTATTGTCAATAATTTGATGGCAATCAATAAAAAATATGTTTTGCTCGCGCCTACAGGTCGTGCTGCAAAAGTAATTGCTAACTATTCTCAAAAACCTGCTTTTACAATTCATAAAAAAATTTATTTTCCTAAAAAAGCTTCAGGCGGCGGCGTAAGTTTTACATTACAGCAAAACAAACACAAAAATACCTTTTTTATAATCGATGAATCCTCCATGATTTCGGATGTCAATTCAGAATCTAAAATGTATGAAAACGGATCTTTGCTGGATGATTTGATATCGTATGTGTACTCTGGAACCAACTGTAAAATGATTCTCATAGGCGATACAGCCCAGTTGCCACCAGTAAATTTAGACATTTCTCCCGCGCTCAATATTGATACTTTGTCGATGAATTATGGCAAAGAAGTCAAACATATAGAACTGGATGAAGTCATGCGACAACAAGAAAAATCTGGAATTCTTTTTAACGCAACTGAACTTAGAGAGGTACTAAAAGAAGATTTTATTACTGATTTTCGGTTCAATCTTAAAGGTTTTAAAGATATTGTTAGGCTTACAGACGGTTATGATATTCAGGACGCCATCAACTCGGCCTACAATAATTTCTCCATTGAGGATACCGCATTTATAGTGCGTTCTAACAAAAGAGCAAACCAGTACAACCAACAAATCCGAATGAAAATTCTCGACAAAGAAAGTGACCTTTCTGCAGGAGATTTTTTGATGGTGGTAAAAAACAATTATTTTTGGCTTGACACTACTGACGAAGCAGGATTTATTGCGAATGGCGATATTATTGAAGTGCTAGAAATCAGAAACATAAAAGAATTATACGGTTTCAAATTTGCCAATGTAAAAATAAGAATGGTAGATTATCCCAATCAAAAACCTTTTGAAACGGTACTTTTAATGGATACCATTGTGAGCGAATCGCCTTCATTGACTTATGAAGAATCTAATAAATTGTATCAAGAAGTGATGAAAGATTATGAAGGTGAAACCAAGTTCAAACAGTTTCAAAAAGTAAAACAAAATGAATACTTTAATGCGTTGCAAGTCAAATTTTCGTATGCCATAACTTGTCATAAATCGCAAGGTGGTCAATGGAATACGGTTTTTATCGAGCAACCGTATTTGCCAGATGGTATCAATCGCGATTATATCAGGTGGTTGTACACCGCGATAACTCGAGCAAAAGATAAATTGTATCTTATTGGGTTCAAAAACGAAAATTTTGTAGAATAGCAACACAATAGTATCTTTGAAATGGAAAGAAGTTTGTTAAAAGTAAAATACAACTTATTTTAAAAATATAATGAAACCTTTTCATCTATGCACCTTTGTATATTTGAATCTTAAAAAAAATCTATGAAAATAATAGCCGTTATTCCTGCACGATATGCTTCTACAAGATTCCCGGCCAAATTAATGCAGGACCTGGGTGGTAAAACAGTTATTTTGAGAACCTATGAAGCCACGATAAAAACCCAACTTTTTGATGATGTTTTTGTAGTTACAGATTCTGATTTGATTTACAAAGAAATTGTATCTCATGGTGGTAAAGCCATTATGAGCATAAAAGAGCATGAATCAGGAAGCGATAGAATAGCCGAAGCTGTTGCAAATCTTGACGTAGACATTGTTGTGAATGTTCAAGGTGATGAGCCTTTTACCGAAAAGGAGCCACTTGAACAAGTATTATCAGTATTTAAAAATGATAGTAATAAGCAAATAGATTTGGCTTCCTTAATGCGAGAGATCACGGATGAATCCGAGATAAATAACCCCAATAATGTAAAAGTGGTTGTAGATCAAAATGATTTTGCTTTGTATTTTTCACGTGCTGTGATTCCTTATCCTAGAGAAAAAAACGTGGGTGTTCACTACATGCAACATATTGGTATTTATGCATTTAGGAAACAAGCATTGCTTGATTTTTATAATTTACCTATGAAATCGCTTGAAGCCTCAGAAAAATTAGAACAATTGCGGTATTTAGAGTTTGGCAAGCGTATAAAAATGGTTACAACTGAACATATAGGAATAGGGATTGACACAGTCGAAGATTTAGAGAAGGCTAGGAGCATGCTTTAATTTATTTTTTCTCAAAAATAATTATTTGGTTGTGGCCATCTAGGTTTAAAACTTTGTTAATCTGAAAACCTAATGTCATTGTTGCTGCTATATATTGCTTATTTCTAAGTTGGTCTTTTTCATTCATCATTAAAGTATTAAAAAGCACAATTCCTTTAGTAGGTAATAAAACTTTTAATCTTTCTATAAAAAAGTTTTCAAATAGAAAATTAGGCATTAGAGTATCTTGAAAAATATCGATAATTATTAAGTCATATTTTTTATTAGTTTTTAAAACAAATTCAAAAGCATCATCAATTACAATTTTAAGATTAGGCACCTCCTTCAATTTAAAATAATCGTTGGCGATTTTAATTATTTCGCGGTCAATTTCAACACCAGTAATTTTTCCTTTAAAACGTATTTCGTTTACTAATGTTTTTATAACGCTTCCTCCAGCAACTCCAAGAATTAAAATTTCATTCATTTTTAAAACCGAATCAAATCCTATGCTTTGCAATCCTTTTCTTAAAATGCGTTGTAAACTTCCATATGAGTAATTGGTGTTTTTTGAATCCAAAACCAATTTGCCATCACTCCATGTAATCTCTAGATTTTTGCTCAATGAAGATTTTTGTTGGTAAATAGTTATTGGAACAAAATAGCTGAATATTTTTTTGAACATGTATCAAAATTTATTTACCAAAAATAATAATAACCATTAAAATCATATTTATAAAATATTTGTTTTTTTATTAAAAAAACCAAACTGAAAACTTTATCGTAAATGTTATTATAATATGGTTTAAAAAAATAATTGGTTAAAAAAATATTGAGCCCTGGTAAAGCTCTTTAATTTGATTTTTGTGTTTGTTTTATTGGTTCTGAAAACCTCAATCCTCTACAGATTGAGGTTTTCTTATTTTGGACTATAATCAACAAAACTTCCGTCCTTGTATAAAATTACAATTTTGTCTATTTCACTATTTCTAACATTATTCACTGTTGTGATTTTAGGAATTGGTAATTCATTTTCAACATGAGTTTTTTTCTCTTCAATCTCTTGAAACAAATTTTCCTGAAAAGATTTTTCTACAACGATAGGGTTAGTGATATTCTCAATTTTATTTGCTTTTACAATTTCGGGAGCAACATCATTTTTTAAAAAATTTCCTTTTCCGTTGATCAACCAATACACGTTTATATCAGGAAAAACATCTATAATTTTTATTATAAAATCCAGACTTGGTTTGTTTCTACCCGAAAGCAAATGAGAAATACTTGAGCGTTGCACCCCTATTTTATCTGCAAACGAAGAGGCGCTAAGGGTGTAATAATCTAACAGAACTTCTAATCTTTTTATAAAATCATCAGTGTTTACCATTGTAAATAGTATTAAAATTGAATCGATTTACAAATGTAACGAAAAGCTTTATCATTACCTATTTTACAGATGTAAATTAATTTATACTTGAAGTTTTTATTGAAGTTTTACATTATTTAATAATATTTAATTAACTCATTTACAATTATATATAATTAGATAATAAAATAAAGTTTAATTGTAAACATCGGCTAATAACTACTTTGTTCTAACCACTGATTTATAGTTTACAAACTTAAACTAAAGTCATTTTTCACGTTGTTACAATTGTAAATTTAAAGATGTTTACTTTTGTAACTTAATAAAAATACATGGATTTCATTAAATTATTTAATCAGTTTAAAGAGCAAAACATATACGGTCGTTACATACATTTAGATCATATTGAACCGCTACTTAAACATCAAAATAGAAAAGACAATGTTTCTGTCGTAGGAAATTCTGTCCAAGGAAAACCGATTTATAAATATCAAATAGGCTCTGGAGAGGTTAAAATTTTATTTTGGTCTCAAATGCATGGTAATGAAAGTACTACTACAAAGGCATTGTTTGACTTGTTTAATTTTTTAGAAAAATCCGAATCATCTTATAATTTTCTTAAAAAATTCACGTTCTGTTTTCTACCGATATTAAATCCAGATGGCGCAAAATTGTATACACGGGCAAATGCAAATGGGATAGATTTGAATAGAGATGCTGCTAATTTATCGCAGCCAGAGAGCAAAGTATTGAGATTGGTTTACGATACATTTAAACCAGATTACTGTTATAACTTGCATGATCAGAGAACCATTTTTGGAGTAGGAAATACAGGAAAATCAGCTACTGTATCTTTTTTATCTCCATCTTATAATCAAGAAAGAGCAATAAACGATACAAGGTTAAAAGCAATACGTGTAATTAATGCTATGAATGAGTGTTTGCAGCAATACATACCTGGTCAAATAGGAAGGTTTGATGACGGATTTAATATTAATTGCATTGGCGATACTTTTCAAAATTTAGGAACGCCAACGGTGCTTTTTGAAGCCGGACATTATCCTGATGATTATCAAAGGGAGGAAACTAGAAAATATATTTTTATTGCTATGTTAGCAAGTTTTAATCATATTAACGAAAACGATATAGTTAACAACGAAATAAGTGATTATTTGAATATTCCGCAAAATAATCCAAATTTTTATGATTTTGTATATAAAAACATCAAAATAAATTATGATAGCTCAGAAAAAATTATCAATTTTGCAGCACAAATAAGGGAAGATTTGTTAAATAATTCAATTGTCTTTAATGCTTTTATTTCAAAAATAGAAAATTTAGAAGATTATTTTGGTCATTTGACAATAGATGGTAAAGGAAAAAAATATTCAGACGAAAGTGAAAATATTCCGAAATTAAACCATAAAGCTGATTTTTATTTAGATAATGAGATAAAAATTGTTAATGGAATGATTATTTTTTAATATTTTTGCATAATAAATAAATTTAATTTTTTTGCAACCAACAAAAAGATAGATAAACAAACAAACACGATTATTATGAGTAAATTTCGCCTAGATGAGGTTGATCATCAGATTTTAGACATGTTGATTGACAATACGAGAGTACCCTTTACTGATATTGCAAAAAAGTTGCTGATATCTGCAGGAACGGTACATGTAAGAGTAAAAAAGATGGAAGATGCTGGAATCATAATGGGATCTTCATTGACATTAGATTATGAAAAACTAGGATATTCTTTTATTGCTTATGTAGGTGTATTTTTAAATAATACTTCTCAAACTAAATTTGTTTTAGAAAGAATTAACGAAATACCGTTTGTTACAGTTGCTCATGTAACCACTGGAAAGTTCAATATTTTTTGTAAAATTAGAGCAAAGGACACTAAACATGCAAAAGATGTTATCTTTATGATTGATGATATTGAAGGTGTTTACAGAACAGAAACTATGATTTCTCTTGAAGAAAGTATCAACGATAAAAAACGATTGATGCATACTATTTTCAAAAATATGTAATTTTTTTTATAAAATAAATAAAACCTCAAGTGCAAACTTGAGGTTTTTTTGTTAATTTCAACTCGAGATATTTTTAACAAAAAAATGTTTTAATGATTCTTAATTAATGTTTATAAAACCAATAATAATGAAATTAGACCAATTGCCAATTAACGAATATCCTGATTTTTATACGGGATATATTCAAGCAATAGCAAATGTTGAACTTATAGAAGAATTAGAAATTTGTCTTCACGAGTTTATAAAGTTTGTTCAAAACATTCCTATGGATAAATTTGATTACCGTTATGCCGAGGATAAGTGGACAATCAAGGATATAATCCAGCATCTTATTGATGCAGAACGTATTTTTAGTTATCGTGCCCTTAGGATTGCAAGAAATGATAAAACTGCTTTGCCAGGTTTTGATGAGCAACTTTTTGCAGATACTGCCCTGGCAAATCAAAGAAGAAGCATTCAAGATTTATTAACTGAATTTGCAGTAGTGAGACAATCTACATTATCTCTTTTTAAGAGTTTAAATAATGAAGAATTGGCTAATATGGGCTTGGCATCAGGAAAAGAAGTTTCTGTTCGTGCAATAGGCTTTATCATTATTGGTCATCAAAAACACCATCAAAAAATATTTGAAGAAAGGTATTTGTAGTTTATTTTAAAAAAGCAGACCACACTTCAAGTTTTTTTTCAAAAGACATTGTGTTTGCAGGACTTGTTGAAGGCATTACATAATAAGTAATGCCTTTAATTTGTCCAAATTTCTTCAAAAAATATTTATGACTTTCCTTACCATTAAAAACAATTTTTTCAATATTTGGGAATTTTGAAAATAATGCTATAAAATCATTTTCTTTGTGATTTTTTATTTTAACGTCAAGACTTCCTTTTCTTTCGCAGTTTTCTAAAACATCCCACAACCCAATTTTATTTTCTAAAAGGAGTTGTACTTTTTCTTCAAAAATCTCTGAAACTGGTAAAGAATGTAATAACGAATATAATATGGGCCAAAAATGATTTCTTTTGTAAGCATAATATTCTTGCTTTTCAAGCGAAGTTACTCCAGGCATAGTGCATATAATTAAAATTCTAGTTTCTTGATTGATAATTGGTGCAAATGATGCAATCATTATAATTGAAATTATAAAATTATGAGTCTTAATAAAATTAGTAAATGGTTATTGATTCAATGTTCATTTTAAAAATAAAGTTACTTTTCTATTTTTTGCCAAAAATAAATTCAATAAAAAAGGAACCCATTTATAGAGTTCCTTTTGTAGTAATTATTTATTAAATTTTAATCTTCGTCATCATCATCCTCTTCATCTGCAATATCATTTTCGTCATCTTCTCTATCATCATCATCACCATCGTCAGTATCAGGTTTGTCTATGTGATCCTCTTCGTCTTCGTCTTCATCTTCTTCGTCATCAAGTTCAATTTCTTTAATAGCTTCTAATGGCACAACGATATCATCATCTTCATCAAAGTTGATGATTCTATCTGCAAGTTTGGTACTGATTTTTACTAAAAAAATAGTGTCCTCAGTTCTCACCTCAACCGCTTCAATAGTTTCATTTTTGTGATTTTTAAAGCGGATAATATTTGAATCATCATATCCGTCGGGAAATTTTTCGACCAAAAGGTTTAAAATTTCGTTAGTCAGTTTTGAATAATCAACAATAATTCTTTTCATAAAATTATATTATAAATCTAGTAGGTAAGCAAAGATTAAAGGTGCAACAATCGTGGCATCGGATTCAATTATAAACTTTGGCGTTTTTATATCAAGTTTACCCCAGGTAATTTTTTCGTTTGGAACTGCTCCAGAATACGAACCATAACTGGTTGTTGAGTCTGAAATTTGACAGAAATAGCTCCAAAAAGGTACATTATGCATTTCCATATCTTGGTACAACATCGGCACTACACATATAGGAAAATCTCCTGCGATACCACCACCAATTTGGAAGAAACCAACACCATTTGCACTGTTTTTTGGATACCAATCAGCAAGGAATGTCATGTATTCAATTCCTGATTTCATAGTTGATGCTTTCAATTCTCCTTTAATTACATAAGAAGCAAAAATATTTCCCATGGTACTGTCTTCCCAACCTGGCACAATAATAGGCAAATTTTTCTCAGCGGCAGCGTACATCCAGCTGTCTTTTAAGTCAATTTCATAATATTCTTCAAGAACTCCAGAAAGTAACATTTTATACATGAACTCATGCGGAAAATAACGTTCTCCTTTATCATCAGCATCTTTCCATATTTTGTAAATGTGTTTTTGCAAACGACGGAATGCTTCATGCTCCGGAATACAAGTATCTGTAACACGGTTCAATCCTCTTTCTAACAAATCCCATTCTTCTTGAGGCGTTAAATCTCTGTAGTTAGGCACTCTTTCATAATGAGAATGTGCTACAAGATTCATGATATCTTCTTCTAGATTTGCACCTGTACAAGAAATGATTTGTACTTTGTCTTGACGAATAATTTCGGCAAATATTTTTCCGATTTCTGCAGTACTCATTGCTCCAGCCATTGTTACCATCATTTTTGCACCATTGGCTAGCTGCTGTTCATATGCTTTTGCAGCATCAACTAAAGATGCAGCATTGAAATGCAAATAATGCTTTTCAATAAACTGACTGATTGGTCCTTTACTCATTTTATTTATTTAAAGATTAAAAAACGCAAGACTTGAATGTTATTACAAATAATTGCATTTCTAAATTAATTATTTATTGTTTAAAATATTATTTTTTGTAACCCAAAATACTCAAAACATCATCTGAAGTTTGTTGTTCAGAAAAAACTTCGGTAGCTAAAATTCCGTTTTCATCGCGATCAATCAAAATATGTTTGGGTTGTGGAATCAAACAATGGTGCAATCCGCCATAACCACCTATTGTTTCTTGGTACGCGCCTGTATTGAAAAATCCTATATACAATGGTTTTTCTTTGTTGTATTTAGGCAAATATATGGCGTTCATGTTTTGTTCAGAATTGTAATAATCATCACTATCACAAGTCATTCCGCCCAGTAAAACCCTTTCATAAGTATCGTTCCATCGGTTCACAGCAAGCATTACAAAACGCTTATTGATTGCCCATGTATCTGGTAATGTGGTGATAAATGAAGAGTCGATCATATTCCATTTTTCTCTATCATTTTGTTGTTTTTGATACAAAACTTGATAAATAGCACCACCACTTTCTCCTACTGTGTAAGAACCAAATTCAGTAAAAATATTAGGAACATCAACTTCTGCTTCATCACAAGCAATTTTAACTTGGTTGATAATTTCGTCAATCATGTACTGGTAATCGTATTCAAAAGCCAGTGAGTTTTTTATAGGAAAACCACCTCCAACGTTTAAACTATCTAAACTAGGACATTCTTTTTTAAGTGCAACATAAACTTTGATACATTTTACCAATTCGTTCCAGTAGTATGCAGTATCCATAATACCTGTATTGATAAAAAAGTGCAGCATTTTGAGCTCCAAATTTTTATTTTCATGTATCTGTTTTCTGTAAAACGGTACAATATTTTTGTAACCAATCCCAAGTCTTGAGGTATAAAACTCAAATTTAGGTTCTTCTTCGGCAGCAATTCTAATTCCTATTTGAAACTTTCCTTTAATTTCGGCAGTCAATAAGTCTAGTTCTTCATAATTATCAATAATAGGAATTGTTTTTTTATGTCCATTATTGATTAATCGTGCAATGTTGGTAATGTATTCATCTCTTTTAAAACCATTACAAATCACATAAGTATTTTTGTTGATTTTACCATTTTTCATTAAATTTTCAACAATATTTACATCGAAAGCTGAGGATGTTTCTATGTGAATATCATTTTTAAAAGCTTCATTCATGATGTATTCAAAATGAGAGCTTTTTGTGCAATAACAATAGTAATATTTCCCAGAATACTTGTTTTTTTCCATTGCATTTCTAAACCAACCTTTAGCGCGTTGGATACTTTTAGAAATTTGTGGCAAATAAGTAAACTTTAAAGGTGTACCATACTGTTCTACTATTTTCATCAAATCAATGTTGTGAAATTGCAAGTTGTCTTTGTTCAAAGTAAATTCTTCTTGCGGAAAATAGTAAGTCTGGTTTATGAGGTCAAAATATTTAGTATTCATTTAGTTTTAAGGATTTTAGATTAAAAGTAATTAAAAAAATAATTTAATTCTCAAACCCTAATATTAGCATAAATGATTGGTAATTTTTCTTGAAAAGTGTTGAAATATAAAAACCCTACAAAATTTAATATACGATTAGTATCTGAAAATTGATTGAACGTCCAGTAACTAAAGTAGTGATTATTTGTTTTGCAGTAAGAATTTTGAGTTCTATTTTGGTTTCTATTCATTGACACAAATGTAAAAAATATTATATCCGAAATGCAACCCTTTTATTAAAAAAATATTAAGATTTATAATCTTCAAAAGCTTTTACAATTAGCTCATTTTCAACTTCCTGATTGATTTTATGATTTCCTATACCATCTAGTAATGCAAATTGAATGTTGCCATACTCGTTTTTCTTATCGTGTATCAGCAAATCTAGGATAGGTTCGAGATCATTTTCGTCAAAAACAATGTCTTCAAAAATATTTTTGATTGTTGCTTTTATCTGCAAAAACGCTTCGGTCGAAAGTAAATTTTTTTGGTTAGAAATATAACTTTCTAAGATCATTCCTACAGCGATTGCTTCACCATGAAGCAAGGTGGTTTTGTTTTCGTTTTCTAAAAAGTAACTTTCAATGGCATGACCTAGTGTGTGACCAAAATTCAATGCTTTTCTAATTCCATTTTCGGTAGGATCTTGAGTTACAATTTTATTTTTTATAACAATTGAATCATAAATCAATTGATCGAAATCTGCAAAATCAATTTTGGACAAATCCAGAAATTGTTGCCAATATTTTTCGTCAAAAATAAGTCCATGCTTTAGCATTTCTGCCAGTCCAGAACGCATTTCGTTTTGAGGCAATGTTGTTAAATATTTAGAATCTACTAAAACCATTGTAGGAATATTGATAACACCAATTTGGTTTTTTAAATTTCCTAAATCTACGCCAGTTTTTCCCCCAACAGAAGCGTCTACCATTGCTAATAATGTTGTAGGTACATTTATAAAAGCGATACCACGCTTAAAAGTTGATGCCACAAATCCGCCTAAATCTGTTACAACGCCACCCCCAAGATTGATAATGAGACTCTTTCTATCTGCTCCTAACTCTGTAAGTACATTCCAGATTTCAACGCAAGTTTCAATGTTTTTAAAACTTTCGCCGTTGTCAAACTCAATGATTTCAATAGTCAAATCGGTTTCTAAAAATGGCAAAAAATCAGGCAAACACAACTCATTTGTATTGGTATCAACAATTATAAATATTTTAGAATATTTGTTTTTTAGTAAATGACTTTTCAATGCTACATAAGCATTTTCGTTAAAATGAATAGGATAACCGTTTGCAGCTATTGATAACATAGTTGGATTTATAAGTAGGTAGCAAAATAAGGAATAATTTTTTAATTATGTATTATCAAATTGCTGGGTATTGATTTAAAACTATAAAAATTGATTTTGCTAAAGATAAAACGATTGATATAATTTTTATATTTGGATATAAAACAAAAGATAATTCTTGATAAATAATTACGTAAAAAAATCCTTATGACTGATACAACTAAGTTGGTTTCAATCTTGAAAGATTTGCAACAAAACATAGCCAATAAAGATTTACAAAACTCTGTAATTTCAAAATCAACTGTGGGTTGGCAAATAGAACATGCCTTATTGACTGTATCAATAATTATTTCAGCACTCAAAAATTCAGATCCTAAAAATTACAAATGGCGCTTTAATGCAAAAAAAATATTGGTTTTTACAATGAATAAAATCCCGAGAGGAAAGGCAAAATCTCCGGATTCGGTTGCGCCAAAAGAGGTTTTTGATATTGATAGTTTACATAATCATTTTGATAATGTTTTAGAAGAATTAAAAACCTTGGAAAAGTTAAATCATAAAAATTATTTCGTGCATCCATTTTTTGGACATTTGAATAGAAAAAACACCATTAGATTTCTAGAAATTCACACCCAACACCATCTTCATATTATCAATGACATTGTACATTCGTTGAAATAAAGTTTAAAATTAAATTACACTTATTTTAAACTTTTCTGTAAAGAAAGGAGTGATAAAAACGCAAATTAAGCTTTTAATTTTATGAAACGTTTAGCGCTAAAATCTCTAATTTTTTGCTTAATAATTATTTAAGTCTATTTATATTTGTGCAATTATTAAAATTTACATGGAAAAGATATTCAATAATACACAAGTTGCATTTTCGTTAAAAAATAATACTGAATTAGACCGTGCTTATTTTTTGTTCAAAATGATTTCTATTGCGCCACTGGTTCGCATAGGAACAGCATTGACAAATTTTGCGCTTCAGGCGCATTTGCCAGTAGAAGGTTTGATTCGTGCTACTGTTTTTGATCATTTTTGTGGCGGTGTGAGTGAGGAAGATTGTCTTACTGTTGTAGATAAAATGTTTACTAAAGGTGTTTCTTCGGTTCTGGATTATTCAGTTGAAGGTAAAGATGAAGAGGAACAGTTTGATGCAGCACTCGAAATGACACTAAAAACGATTGAATTTGCAAAAGAACGCAAAGCCATTCCTTTTGCTGTTTTTAAGCCTACAGGTTTTGGACGTTTTTTATTATATGAAAAATTGGGAGAAAAAATACCGTTTACTATCGAAGAGCAAGCAGAGTGGGATAGAGTAGTAGCGCGTTTTGACTTGGTTTGTAAAACAGCGCATGACAAAGACATTGCTTTACTAATTGACGGAGAAGAAAGCTGGATGCAGGATGCTGCTGATGATTTGGTTACCCAAATGATGCAGAAATACAACAAAGAAAAAGCCATCGTTTTCAACACTTTGCAAATGTACCGTTGGGACCGATTGGATTATTTGAAACAATTGCACGATAAAGCGAAAGCCGAGGGATTCTTTATCGGAATGAAGCTTGTGCGTGGTGCTTATATGGAAAAAGAAAATAAGCGTGCTGAAGAAAAAGGATACCCAACGCCTATTTGCGCATCAAAACAAGCAACAGATTTAAATTATGACGCTGCAGTTGTTTATATGATTGAAAATATTGATGTTATGGCCATTTTTGCGGGAACGCACAACGAATTGTCTTCCTATAAATTGATGGAATTGCAAAAAGAAAAAAACATTGCAATTACAGATAATAGGATTTGGTTTGGACAATTATATGGTATGAGCGATAATATCAGTTACAACTTAGCGGCAAACGGCTACAATAATGCCAAGTATTTGCCCTTTGGTCCAGTGCGTGATGTGATGCCTTATTTGATTCGTCGTGCCCAAGAAAATACATCAGTAGCTGGGCAAACGAGCAGGGAATTGACACTCATAAAAACAGAAAGACAAAGAAGAAAAGCAAAGTAGTTTTACTTCAAATAACGTATAAAAAAAGGGTCAAAATTTTTAATTTTGACCCTTTTTCTGTGGTTATTATATTTAAGAATTACTAAACTGTAGGTTGCTTAAATTCTTATAAATTCCGTTTTCAAGATTAATCAATTCTTTGTGGGTTCCTTGTTCAGAAATAACACCATTGTCTAAAACTAAAATTTGATCTGCATTTCTAATTGTTGAAAGTCGGTGCGCAATAATTATACTCGTTCTTCCTTCCATAAGAATTTCTAATGCTTCTTGCACTAATTTTTCGCTTTCGCTGTCTAATGATGATGTAGCTTCGTCAAGAATTAAAATACTTGGATTTTTCAAAAGTGCACGTGCAATTGCGATTCGCTGGCGTTGACCGCCCGAAAGTTTGATGCCTCTTTCGCCAACAATGGTTTCCATTTTTTCAGGAAATCCTTCAATGAAATCAAAAGCATTGGCTTGTTTTGCAGCAATTAAAATTTCTTCTTCTGTAGCATCCGGCTTTCCATAAGCAATATTTTCTTTTATTGTTCCGCCAAAGAGTATTACATCTTGCGGAACAATACTCATGTTTTGACGCAAATTTTCTAATTCGTAATCATAAATATTTTTGCCATCAATAATGATTTCGCCAGATTCAATGTCATAAAAACGCAATAGTAAGGAAGATATGGTTGATTTTCCTGCACCACTTGGTCCTACGATGGCTATTTTTTGTCCAAACTGAGCGGAAAAACTCACTTTTTTAAGTACTTGAATTTCCTTTCTTGAAGGATAACTAAAGGCAACATCTTTAAAAACAACATTTCCTTTGATTTTTTCAATATTTGTAATTTGTTTTCCAGTAATCTTTTCTGGGGTTTCTTCTAATAATTCAAAAACCCTTTCGGTTGCGCCAATGGCTTTTTGCATTTGGGCATACAACTCTGCGATACCACCTGAAGAAGCACCCACATAACTTGAATACAATATAAAAGTAAAAAGTTCACCAACTGTGATTTCGCCAGCAATACTCAATTGTACGCCATACCAGACTACAGCTACAATGGTTCCGAACAAACAAATGATTATAAAAGAAGCAAAATAACCTCTAAACAAACCACCTTTGATGGCAATTTTTACAACTTCATTGATTCTTTCTTTATATCGGGCAATTTCATACCATTCATTGGCAAAAGCCTTAACAATACTAATACCTTGCATGGTTTCTTCGACCACAACTTGGCTTTCGGCTACACGATCTTGTACTTTTCGGGAATATTTTCTGATGAATCTTCCAAAAATAACTGCAGCAACACCTACAAGTGGTACAACAGAAACCATCATGATTGTTAGTTTTATGTTAATGCTTGCTAGCATTACAAAACTTCCAATAATTAATATAAATTGTCGTAAAAATTCCGCAATTGTGGTTGTTAGCGTATCTTGAATTTGACCAATGTCATTGCTAATCCTACTATTTAACTCACCTACACGTTTTTGAGAAAAGAAAGACATGGGTAACTTTACCAGATTGGTGTAAAGTGCTAAACGGACATTGGCCAAAGTATTTTCGGTAAAATTGACAAACAAAGACAATCTAAAAAACGAAAAAACCGATTGTAAAACCAGTACCAATCCTAATCCTAAAGCAATTTGATTGGCTAATGCACTGTCTTTTTTATTGACACAATCCACAAGCATGCCCATGAACTTAGGAAAAGCTAATGCAGTAACGCTTGTAAGCAATAAAAAAATCAGACCTACATAAAATTTCCAAGTGTTTTTACCAGCATATTTAAAAATTATTTTAGCCTTGTTTAGTGAACTTTTAGTGATTTTTGATTTTGGCAAATCGTTTTCTTTAAATCTTCCCATTTTTTTATTTTTCTATAGCACACAAATATAAAACTTAAAAAAGGGAATAAAAAATGTAATTGGTGAATTGAAGTTTATAAAAAAACGCTTTAGTTTCCTAAAGCGTTTTGTGGGGAGAGCAGGATTCGAACCTGCGAAGTTTGCACAGCAGATTTACAGTCTGCCCTCGTTGGCCGCTTGAGTATCTCCCCATAAAGTAACAAATTGTATTTGTTTCAAGCGGTTGCAAATATAGCAACAGTTTTGATGTTTACAAATAAAATTGAAACATAATTTCGGCATTTTATTTAATCATTTGGTATTGAATTAAATAAAAAAATCTCCATAAAGGAGATTTTTAAATATCTTGAACTAAAAGAAATTATGCGCCTAAAAGAGAGGCAATTTTTGCTTTTAATTCTGCACCACGTAAATCTTTTGCAATGATTTTTCCGTTAGCATCTAACAAAAATGTAGCTGGAATACTCTTTATATTATATGTCATAGCAATAGGATCTTGCCAAAATTTTAAATTTGAAACTTGTGTCCAAGCCAACTTATCATTTGCGATAGCTTCTTTCCATTTTGCAGCTTCACCGTCTCTATCAAGAGAAACACCTATTATATTCAAACCTTTTGCATGGAACTCGTTATATATTGCCACAACATTAGGATTCTCTGCTCTGCAAGGTGCACACCATGAAGCCCAAAAGTCTACAATGGTAATTTTACCTAGAGATTCTTTTAATGAAATCATTTTTCCGTTAACTCCAGGAGCCGAAAAATCAGGCGCAACACTTCCTACTGCTGTAGAGTTTATAGCATCCATATTTTTCTTGATTTTTTTACCTGCTTTAGTATTTTTCAAACTAGGATCAAGTGCGTCATATAATTTTTTCAATTTAGCAGTGTCTTGGTTTGGTTGGTTCAAGAATTGCTCTAAAAATAAAACTGATAAAAAAGATTTAGGGTTTTTTTCCATGTGATCCATTGACAATTTTTCAAATTCTTTTTGAAAAGCCATATTTTCTTTCATCAATCCGTTAATGGTTGCAGTATCTTTTTGCGCATTGGCTTCATTAAATTTAGCCATGTTTGCAGTTTGAAAAGCCATCATTCTTTTTTGGATTTTTTCGCTATCTGATGCATAAGCATCCAGTTTGTCGTTGCTGTAAGTTCCGCCTACTTTACTTTTTCCGATAGTATCTTTGCGAACAGCAACTGTGATTTCGCCATTTTCAAGTACTAAAACTGCTTTTCCTTGTATTTTGTCAACTTCTAGAAAGTATATTGCTGGTTCAGTTACTTTTCCTTCAAATTTAAATTTTCCGTTTTCAACTTTTACGGTATCTACTTGAACTAATCCTGTAGAATCTTGTTTTTGTAAGTATACAGCAACTCCGTTTTCAATACCATCGGCTTTTCCTGCGATGATAAATTCATTTTCTCCAACTTTGTTACAAGCTACAATAGTCACTGCAGTAAGAAGCAATAAAAAAATTTTTTTCATTTTTAAAATATTTTTTTGTTTAATGATTGCAAAAGTATTTAAAATTATAAGTTTAGTATATATTTTAACCAAAATTTTAAGATTTTATTTTTAAGAATTAGCACATTTAAAGTTAGTAAGCGGTATAGCAGTGTTTTTTATACCATTCATGCCTTTTTCTACATTAATAAAATGATGAATTCCTCTTGATTTTAATATAGATGCCATAATTACAGAACGGTATCCGCCAGCACAATGCAGGTAAAATAAATCTTTTGTACTCAATTCTTTAAAATTCGAATTTATAGTATCTAAAGGATAATTCAAAGCATTTTCTACATGTTCAGCATCAAATTCAATAGGTTTTCTTGCATCAATGACAATTTTCTCGTCTAAATAATCAGTTTCAAATTGTTCTGGTGTGATAGAAGTTAGGTTATCGGTTTCAAAACCAGCTTTTTGCCATGCGGCAATACCACCTTCTAGAAAGCCTAAAACATTATCAAATCCTACTCTGGACAATCGTGTAATTGTTTCTTCTTCTTTTCCAGTATCCGCTATGATTAATAGTGGTTGCTTTACATCCATGATTAAAGCTCCAACCCATGGTGCAAAATTGCCATTAATACCTATAAATATAGATTTAGGGATGTGGTTTTTTATAAAGTCATCTTCATGACGTACATCAAGAACGATAGCTTCGGTTGTATTGGCAAGTTCTTTGAACTCGCTTGGCTTTAAAAATTTTAAAGATTTTTTTATAATAGTGTCTAAGCTTTCATAACCTTGACTATTGAGCATGACATTTTGCGGAAAATAAGCCGGAGGCATTCCTAAACCATCAAGCAGTTCCGAAATAAATTCCTCTTTGCTCATGTCTGCACGCAATGCGTAGTTGGTTTTTTTCTGGTTGCCTAATGTATCTGTTGTTTCTTTACTCATATTTTTACCACAGGCACTTCCTGCACCATGACTGGGATAAACTATCAAATCATCTGATAATGGCATAATTTTATTCCGTAAGGAATCAAATAGGTAAGCCGCTAATTTTTCTTGCGTTAAATCACTAGCCATTTGTTGTGCAAGATCAGGTCTGCCTACATCACCAATAAATAAAGTGTCGCCAGTAATTATCCCGTGCTGGTTTCCATTTTCGTCTATTAATAAATAACAAGTACTTTCTAGCGTGTGTCCTGGAGTATGAATGGCTTTTACGATACAATTCCCCACTTTAAACTCTTGACCGTCATTTGCAATTAAAACATCAAATTCAGGATTCGCTTGTGGTCCATAAACAATTTTCCCACCTGTTTTTGCTGCCAAATCCAAATGTCCCGAAACAAAATCGGCATGAAAATGCGTTTCAAATATATATTTTATAGTGGCATTATCAGCATTGGCTTTTTCAATGTAAGGTTGTACTTCTCTCAATGGATCAAAAATAGCAGCTTCACCATTACTTTCTAAATAATAAGCGGCTTGAGCAATACATCCAGTATATATTTGTTCAATATTCATAATATAAATTTGAAATACAAAATTAGCAGAAAGAATTTTATTTTGACACAAAATCTTATTTATTAGTGATTTTTTAATCTTGTCATGGTTTTATTTTTAACTAAAAATTAATAAACGTTTCTATTTTACTCGTTTCAAAATGATGTAATTTTAAAGTCTATGAAAAACGAGAATAAAAAAGGATTTTTTTTCAAGCAATATGAGGCACCCAATATGTCTCCGTTTGATAAACTCTTCGGCATTTTTAAGGAATTAATAACCCACACTTCGGGTGATTTTGATGAAGCCATTTCTTGGTTAAGAGAATTGGATGTTGAATACAAATTGACAGATGAAAATTATACCATTGATGACTTCATCGAAGATCTAAAGAAAAAAGGTTACATCAGAGAAGAGTTTAAAGATGACGGCACTTCTGGCGGAATAGGAATTACTGCAAAAACAGAAAGAGCAATCAGGCAACAAGCGTTGGACCAAATCTTTGGTAATTTAAAAAGATCGGGTAGCGGCAACCACAAAACAAAACATGCAGGAAACGGAGACGAACATACTGGCGAGTTCAGAGAATTCCATTTTGGTGATGGTCTTGAAAGAATCTCTTTGACCGAAAGTTTGCGTAATGCACAAATCAATAATGGCGTGTCGGAATTCATGTTGACAGAAAATGATTTGGTTGTCGAAGAAACACAATTTAAGTCTCAAATGTCTACGGTTTTGATGATTGATATCAGTCACAGTATGATTTTATATGGCGAAGACCGAATTACGCCAGCTAAGAAAGTTGCAATGGCACTTGCTGAGCTCATTACGACACGTTATCCTAAAGACACATTGGATATATTAGTTTTTGGTAACGATGCTTGGACGATAGCTATCAAGGATTTACCATATTTAAAAGTAGGACCTTATCATACTAACACAGTTGCAGGATTACAATTGGCTATGGATTTACTGCGTAGAAAACGAAATACCAACAAGCAAATTTTTATGATTACCGATGGTAAACCCAGTTGTGTTCGTGAAAAAGATGGGACTTATTATATGAACAGTAACGGCCTTGATGAGTATATTGTCGATAAATGTTACAACCAAGCGCAACAAGCACGGAAATTGCATATTCCTATTACAACCTTTATGATTGCAAACGATCCATACTTACAACGATTTGTGAATCATTTTACCGAAGCCAATCAAGGAAAAGCATTTTACACAGGATTAAAAGGCTTGGGAGAGATGATTTTTCAAGATTATGAAGCCAACAGAAAGAAAAGAATAAAATAACAAAGAGAAAGAAGAAAGAAAAATAGAGGATAAAAATATGAAAATAGAAAACATACATACTTTAGGCGAATTAAAAAAAGCAGGATACGTTTCAAAAAGTATCAAAGACGAATTGAGAAATAATTTAAGAGATAAAATAAAATCTGGAAAACCAGTTTTTGAAGGTGTTCATGGTTTTGAAAATACGGTAATACCAGAACTGGAACGCGCTATTTTATCACGTCATAATATCAATTTATTAGGACTTCGCGGTCAAGCCAAAACCAGATTGGCACGTAAAATGATTGAGCTTTTAGACGAATACATACCTATTGTTGATGGTTCAGAAATCAATGATGATCCATTAAACCCAATTTCTCGCTTTGCAAAAGATTTAATAGCCGAAAAAGGAGATAACATACCCATAAAATGGATACACCGCAGTGAGCGTTTCTTCGAAAAATTAGCAACACCAGATGTAACAGTAGCAGATTTAATAGGTGATGTAGATCCTATTAAAGCAGCCAATTTAAAATTATCATATGCAGATGATCGTGTGATTCATTTTGGGATGATTCCTCGTGCGAACCGTTGCATTTTTGTGATTAACGAATTACCAGATTTACAAGCCAGAATACAAGTTTCATTGTTTAACATTTTGCAAGAAGGCGATATACAAATTCGTGGTTTTAAATTAAGAATGCCCTTAGATATGCAATTTGTTTTTACTGCAAATCCTGAAGATTATACCAATCGTGGCAGTATTGTTACACCTCTAAAAGACAGAATAGGTTCTCAAATCTTAACGCATTATCCAGATACTATTAAAATTGCAAGAACAATTACGGAGCAAGAAGCCAAGCTGGATAAAAATCAAGCGGAATCAGTTTATGTTCCAAGTTTGGCAAAAGATTTATTAGAACAGATAAGTTTTGAAGCCCGTGAGAGTGAATATATTGACAATAAAAGTGGTGTTTCTGCAAGATTAAGTATAACGGCTTATGAAAATTTGTTAAGTACTGCCGAACGTCGTGCATTGCGCTCTGGAACTGATAAAACAACGTTGCGACTGTCAGATTTTATGGGAATTATACCTTCTATAACAGGTAAAGTAGAATTGGTTTATGAAGGTGAACAAGAAGGCGCCGCAATCGTAGCGCAACATTTAATAGGTGATGCCATTCATACTTTTTTCCCAGCTTATTTTCCTAAGATTGAAAAATTAGAAAAGCCAGACGAAAAAACGGCTTTCTCGGACACTATTGAATGGTTTTTTGCAGAAAGTGGTTTTGAATTGTTAGATGATTGTTCAGATGAAGAGTACAAATCAATTCTTGATGAAATTGCGCCACTTGAAATTTTAATTAAAAAATACCAACCAGAATTGGTTAAAGAAGACCGCTATTTTATGAAAGAGTTTATACTTTGGGGATTGGTCGAATATGACAAATTAAGCAAAGATCGTTTTGAAAAAGGCTATCAATTCAAAGATATGTATGGCAGTTATATTAGTAAACTGTAAAACAATAAAAAAGGGTTTAGCATTGCTAAACCCTTTTTTATTAATTGAATAAAGTCTTAATCTTGGTTTGTTGTTTTTCTCCAAGTAAAGGCATTTAATATGTGTCTTTTAGCAAAACGTCCAGGAGAATCTGCATTCACCATTTTTACATAAGTAGCTTTAGGTACGCTGATGTACTCATAAACACTTCCGTTTGAAAAGTTGATAATTAATCGGCCTTCTACAAATTTATAATCTGTAATTGTAGCAGTAGCAATTGTTTCAGTATATTCTGGTAGGTTAATTTTTATAGTTTCTGGATTGATGCTCACAAGAAAGTGATAAGCTTCAATTATTTTTTTACTATTTTCTTCGGCAGCTTTCAAACCAGCTTCATCTCCAGAAAATTTATCTGGGTGTGATTCTTTCATCGCATCGCGATAAATGGTTTTTAAATCTTTAAGAGTTGCTGTTTTGTCAACATTTAGCAATTTTCGGTATTCAACTATTTTTTTCATAAATGGTATAACTACTTGTCTTTTATGGGTAAAGCAATATTTTTGCATTCAAAAACCGACAAATTTTTTGCAAATGTACACTTTTTAATATGATTTTTTTTATTATTGAAAAATGAATTTATTGTCACTCTTAAAAACAAGACTTTAAAATGAGTATGAAAACAAAAATGTAGAAAAATTGCTATTTTTTATTTGATAGCAATTTATTTCAAAATGATGAACTGTAAAGATTATAAATCTTATTGTAATGATTCACTTAAAACAAATGCTTCACAATATTTTTTTATCAAATCCCTGACCCTTGCAAACTCAGCTGAAATCTCATCTTCTGTTCCAGTTGTCTTAGCAGGATCAGGAAAATTATAATGGAATTTCTTAGCTTGAGTAGGGAAAAAAGGACAATTTTCCTTAGCATTGTCACAAACGGTAATGACAAAATCAAAATTTACATTGAGGTATTCATCAATATGATTTGATGTGTGATTTGAAATATCAATACCATCATCAAGCATTGTTTTAATAGCCTTAGGGTTTACACCATGTGTTTCAATTCCTGCACTGTAAACCTTAACGTTATTTGGATTGCTAAAATGTTGTAAATACCCTTGTGCTATTTGGCTGCGACAACTATTTCCTGTGCAAAGTATTAATATATTTTTCATAATTTTAATTTAAAATAGTAACCATATAAAATTAATAATGGTGAATTTGATGTCGAATCCAAATAGAATATTCAATACAATTACTGATGTTGTAATGACTATAGGCTTTTTGTAATGCAATACTTTTTCTTTGAAATTCATATTATTAAATTGTTCTTTATTCATTTTTACTATTTTTTAAATTAGCAACAACCAGAACCTGGTGCGCATGAATTGTTTGATTGTCCTATATTATTCATTTGTACTTTTTGTTTCTCAACTGGAATACCACATTGATCTTCAGCTAAGCAAGCGGTCTTTTTGTTTGTTAAAACAAAATTATTTCCATCAAAATCCAAGTCATATTTGCCAATAGTTACATTTTGGTATTCAACTTCAATGTTATGATCGCCTATTTTTAAAACTTTTTCTGATAATTCAATGATGTTTAATAAACGTTGTGGTTTCAAGCGGTGTTCAAAATCATTGGCATCCCATAATTGAAAATTCACCACTGTTTCATTGCGGAGCGTTCCACCACAATCAATAAAGTTTTTTATCACTTGCCCTACTTCGGTTACATGAAAATGTTCTGGTACGGCTGTTCCGTCAGGAAGCAAGAAGTTTACTGCTTGCAAATGATTCAAATGATTTTTAATCTCAGAAAGTTTCATATTCTATCTTTTTATGTTAACAACAATTATTTTTATTATTTAGATGTGCACTTATGTTTTCAAAAAAAACTTTAATTTTTAAAAAACCTTCTTCATTAATGCAGTAACAAATAGTGTTGCCTTCAAAGCTTCCTTTTATTAAACCTGCATTTTTAAGTTCTTTTAAATGTTGTGAAATGGTAGGTTGGGCAAGAGGCAGTTCATTAACAATATCGCCACAAACACAACTGTCAACCTGTATCAAATATTCAAGAATAGCAATCCTTGCAGGATGACCTATGGCTTTTGCAAGTGTGGCAAGTTCGTTTTGCTTTTCAGTAAAATTTTCGGTTTTTGTAATCCCCATCGTTATATATTTATATTGCAATATTACGATATAATTTTTTAAATAATTCAAAAAATAAAAATTTATTTTAGTACAATTACTCTATTGACATGGATTTGAGTTTGGTACGGTAGGCTTCGAGCGCAAGTGCTTTTGAAACAAAGCCATAATACTTATCGTTTTTAATCACTGGAAGAAAAGCGGTTTGACTTTTTTCGAATTTATCCATTACTTTTTCCATGGTATCTGTGGGATAGATAATTTCTTTTGGAACACACATTACTTCTCTTACAATAGTATATTTTACTTTAAAAGTGCTAAAAATAATTTCACGAATGTCATTAAAATGAATAATTCCTAAAAGGTTGTTTTGATTGTCGACTACCGCAAAAATGACTTGGTCAGAATGCGAGATAAGATCTACTAGTTTTTCTAAATTTTCTTGGGGAGCAATGGTTAAAAAATTGGTTTGGATGATTTGGTCTATATCCAAAGTAGTTAAAATATTAGTGTCTTTGTTATTTGTAAAAACATGGCCTTTTTTGACCAAATGTTTTACATCCATCGAGTGTTTTTCAAATCTTTTTGAAACGGCAAAACTTATTGAGGAAACAATCATTAATGGAATCATTAAGCTGTAACCACCTGTAATTTCAGCAATTAAGAAAATAGCTGTAAGCGGGGCATGAAACAAACCGCTCAAAATACCAGCCATTCCTACCAATGTAAAATTTGAAACTGGTAATGCTGTAATTTTAGTAAGATTTATAAATTTAGAAAAAAAGAAACCAACATAGGAACCTAGAAATAGGGATGGGGCAAAATTTCCTCCATTACCGCCGCTTCCTAAGGTAATTCCAGTTGCAAAAACTTTTAAAAGCATGGTTGTACCAACAAATATTAATAAAACCCAACTGTTGTTTCTAAAGTCACTAAACAAGGTATTGTCTAACAATTTACCTGGATCGTTTTCTGATAAAGTTTTGATATTTTCATAACCTTCCCCAAAAAGAGTAGGGAATACAAATATAATTCCTGCCAAAATCGAAGCTCCAAAAAAAGCTTTTTTGTAGGGACTGTAGTTTAATTTGGCAAAATAATTTTCAATTCTTTGAAAATTTCTAGAATAATATACGGCTACAAAACCCGTAAATAAACCGAGTATAACATAAAAAGGGATGTTGTGGTAATCAAAAGTTTGTTGCTGTTTAAAGGACAATAAAATATTTTCTTTTAATACAATTGTTGAAACCAATGCGCCAGTTGCTGCAGCAATCATAATAGGCGTAAATGCCGAGATGCTAACATCAACTAATAAAACTTCTATTGCAAACAGCACACCAGCAATGGGGGCATTAAAAGCTGCTGCTATTCCCGCTGCAACGCCACAACCTATTAATAAGGTACGGTCTTTATAACTCAACTTGTATTTTTGAGCATAATTAGAACCAAAGGCAGCACCAGTAATAACGATAGGACTTTCTAAACCTGCAGAACCTCCTAAACCCACTGTCAAAGAGCTGGTCACTATTTGCGCATACATTTGTTTTTTTGGAATAATACTTGCTTTTTTAGCTACAGCATATAAAATTTGGGAAGTTCCCTTTTCAATAGTGCCTCCCAATACTTTTTTGACTACCAAAACCGTCAATAAAATACCTATCATAGGTAAGATACTGTTAATGAAGCTCAATTTTAAAATGCCGTTAATATAAGTTGCGAACGAAAAAACCGAGTGTGCAAAAGTTTTTAAAACGATAACCGCCAATGCCGAAGAAATACCCACTAGAACACTGGATAAGAAAATAAATTGTTTGTTGGTGAGTTTGTCTTGCGCCCACGCAATGAGAGATTCTAGTTTGTATAAATATTTTTTGAACATTTTTTAAATCAAAAAAAGGGAAGAATTACAAAGTTAGTTTTTTTAAATCTAAAAGCCTACGGCTTTATCGTCACCTCTTTTGTCTGCACCGCCTTCTAATTTTCCGTTATGTAGAACTAAAATTGCATCTACTTTGCCTATAATTTTTGTATTTTTTTGATTGATGAAATAGCCTTTCTTTTGCAAATTAGCAATCGTTTTTTGGGAGAACCCATTTGGTTCAAAGATTACTTCATCAGGCAACCATTGGTGGTGAAAACGAGGTGCATTTACTGCTTCTTGCATAGACATTTTAAACTCATAGACATTCAAGATAGTTTGCAAAACAGAGGTGATTATGGTTGAACCACCGGGTGTTCCCAAAACCATAAATAGTTTTCCGTTTTTCTCGATAATTGTAGGTGTCATAGAGCTTAACATTCTTTTTTCGGGAGCAATACTATTGGCTTCGGCCCCAATTAACCCATAAGAATTTGGTACTCCAGGTTTGGCACTAAAATCATCCATCTGGTTGTTAAAAAAGAAACCCAATTCATCAGAATATAGTTTTGAACCATAAGCACCATTAAGCGTTGTGGTTACAGAAACCGCATTACCAAAGGCATCTACAATAGAATAATGGGTAGTTTCATTGCTTTCTGAAATATCAATTTTACCGTGACCTATATTTTTAGAATTGGTAGCTTTGTTAAAATCAAAATCAGCCATTCTCCTTTTGAGATAGTTATTGTCTAGCAATTCTTTTTTTGGAATAGTAACAAAATCTGGATCCCCTAGAAAATAATTTCTGTCAGCATACGCCCTTCTTTCCGCTTCAGTAATAATTTGAATGGTTTTTTCGGAATTGTGCCCGAATTTAGACAGAGGATATTGTTCAATCATTTTCATAATTTGTTGCAAAGTCATACCACCGCTTGATGGAGGTGACATTGAAATAATTTTTAATTCCCCATAATTAAAAACAATAGGGTCACGCCATTTTGCTTCGTATTTTGCTAAATCCTCTAGTGTTATAATCCCCCCGTTTTTATTTATGAAAGCAGTAATTTTCTCAGCTGTTGTTCCTTTGTAAAATTCATCTGGACCATTATTCATGATTCTGGTAAGTGTTTCGGCTAACGCATTGTATTTAATCGTATCTCCTACTTTATAATCTTGTGCCATCAAACTATTTTTACCACTTATTTTTACAATAACATCATGACCTTCTTTTAAATCTTCTAGATCATTTGCGGTAACAACAATCCCTTTTTTTGCTAATGCAATTATGGGTTCCATTATTTGTTGTATGCTCAAAGTCCCCATTTTTTTGTGAACCTCAAAAACACCAGCAATGGTTCCTGGAACACCTACTGCCAGTGCACCGTCAACACTTAAATCTGAAATTACATTTCCGTTTTTGTCAAGATACATGTCTTTTGAGGCTTTCAATGGTGCTTTTTCTCTGTAATCGAGTGCCCCAATTTGGCCGTTTGCTTTTCTAAAAACCATAAAACCACCACCACCTATATTTCCTGCGTACGGATAAGCTACGGCAAGTGCAAGCTCTGTTGCTACCATCGCATCAAAAGCGTTGCCACCTTTTTTTAAAATTTCGATACCAATTTTTGATGCTTCTTCGCGTGCCGAAACCACCATGGCTTTATTAGTTACTAAACCTGTTTGACAAAAATATTGATTGGGAAAAAGACAAAATATAATTGTAAGTAGTAAAGTTATTTTTTTCATAATGAAAGTAATTTTTGTTGTGAAAACGTTCGTAAATCTTCAAAAAAAGTAGTAAATTCTACTTCGAAATCTGTATAATAAGTTTTTAATTCTGCAACGGCATATTGCATTCGGGCTTTGTTTTTTGAACGGTTGTCCATTTGTGTCAAAATACTTTGAATGCCTTGTACTGTCTGGTAACTTAAAAGCCAGTTGTATTTGATCATGTAAGGCAGCATGTCTTGGGTTTTTAAACTTAAAGCATCATAATTTTGATGCAAAGATTTATAAAAGTCAGCTACAAAATCTTCTAGTTTTTCATCAGAATAGAATTGCCAGTTTTTGGCAAGAAAGTGATCATAAAAAACATCGACTATCACCCCAGAATAATGATGGTAATTTTCATGCAACCTTTTTGTACTGCTTCTAAAAATAGGATGGGCATCTGTAAAAGTATCAATTTGTCGGTGCAATAATATGCCCTTTTGAATCTCTAAATCATAACTTTCAAAATCTTTGCCACGAATACCATCGGCCATAAAATTGCCAATTTTAACCAAATCACTCGAACCAGAAAGATAAATGTGTGCTAGAAAATTCATTTACATAAATTGTATAATTTCAAAGATACGAAGTTTAAAACTTCATTTGTTGCAAATCAAATTTACTTTTCTTAAAAAAACTTTAGTCATAAACCGCTTTGCGACTTGCAACTTTTTTATATTTGTGTGCAAATTATCATTCAAATTTTAAAATATACCAAATGACTTTAATAAAATCAATATCAGGAATTAGAGGTACCATAGGAGGAAAAGTAGGTGACAATCTCACTCCTGTTGATGCAGTAAAATTTGCTTCGGCTTATGGCACTTGGCTTAAAAGCCAAAAAGCAATAACCAATATCCAAGAGCCGAAAAAATTTAAAGTTGTTGTAGGTCGAGATGCTAGAATTTCTGGACCTATGATTCATAATTTGGTCATTAATACACTTGTAGGTCTTGGTATCGACGTGATTGATTTAGGGCTTTCTACAACGCCAACAGTCGAAATTGCTGTGCCACTTGAGCATGCTGATGGTGGTATAATTTTGACTGCTTCACACAATCCAAAACAATGGAATGCATTGAAATTATTGAATGAAAAGGGAGAGTTTTTAAGCGGAGCTGAAGGAGAAAAAATTTTAAAAATTGCTGAAGCAGAAGCTTTTGATTTTTCTGATGTAGATGGTTTGGGCGAAATCACTGTAAATGATGCCTACATGGACATTCATATTGATGAAGTGTTGAACTTACCATTAGTAGATGTCGAAGCTGTAAAGACAGCTAATTTTAAAGTCGTAGTTGATGGTGTAAACTCTTCGGGAGGAATAATTATTCCAAAGTTGCTTGAATTAATGGGTGTAGAGGTTGTAAAATTGTATTGTGAACCCAACGGATATTTTCCGCACAATCCAGAACCATTAAAAGAGCATTTAACTGACATTTCTGAGCTTGTTGTAAAAGAAAAAGCCCATTTAGGAATAGTAGTTGATCCAGATGTAGACCGTTTGGCTTTTATTTGTGAAGATGGAGAAATGTTTGGTGAAGAATATACATTGGTTGCCTGTGCAGATTATGTTTTATCAAAAACACCAGGAAATACAGTGTCTAATATGTCCTCTTCAAGGGCTTTACGTGATGTGACGAATGCTCACAAAGGAAATTATGAAGCCAGCGCTGTAGGCGAAGTTAATGTGGTAGCATTGATGAAAAAGAACAATGCAATCATAGGTGGAGAAGGAAATGGCGGCATTATTTATCCCGAATTGCATTATGGTCGTGATAGTTTGGTTGGTGTCGCATTATTTTTAACACATTTGGCCAACAAAAAAATGTCTGTTTCGGCTTTGCGCGCTTCTTATCCAGAATATTACATGAGCAAAAACAAAATAGAATTGATACCGCAAATTGATGTTGATGCTATTTTAATCCAAATGACCGAAAAATACAAAACAGAAAATATTTCGACCATTGATGGCGTAAAAATTGATTTCGCTGAAAACTGGGTACACCTTAGAAAATCAAATACAGAGCCTATAATAAGGATTTACACTGAAGCTGCTTCACAAATAATAGCTGACGATTTGGCGCTGAGAATCATCTCAGAAATAAAAGAGATAGCAGGAATTTAATTCTTAATATTTATATTTTTAGAACCCTTTTAGCCGAATAGCTAAGAGGGTTTTTATTTTTCTAGTTTCTTTATCGAAGACTTTTGTTTATAAAATTTGATTTAATAATCATTCATGTCTCTCTATTCAATACGGACTTTTTTATAAGTAAATTTTAAAACAACTATAGTTTTTTTCTATTAGAAACAAATTTTGGTAAGCATTGTTTTTAGTAAATTTGTATAACAAAATAAATAAATCAATCATATTATGGAAAATAACACAAATCCAAGCACAACATCATACAATGTGAACGGAGAAAGCAAATGCCCGTTTAACCATGGTACTATTGGTGCTAGTGTTGGGACGCAAGCAAAACAAGGTGCTGGATCAGGTCCAGTAAACCGTGACTGGTGGCCAACACAATTAAAATTGAACATTTTGCGCCAACATTCAGTATTGTCTAACCCTATGGGTGAAACATTTAATTATGCTGAAGCTTTCAAATCTCTTGATTTAAACGCTGTAAAACAAGATCTTCTTGAAGTAATGACTACTTCACAAGATTGGTGGCCAGCTGATTACGGTACTTATGCTGGTTTATTTATAAGAATGGCATGGCACAGTGCTGGAACATACCGTATTGCAGATGGTCGTGGTGGGTCAGGAGCAGGCACATTGCGTTTCGCCCCTTTGAACAGCTGGCCTGATAATGCCAATTTAGATAAGGCACGTTTGTTATTGTGGCCATTGAAACAAAAATACGGAAACAAAATTTCTTGGGCCGATTTAATGGTACTTGCAGGAAATGTAGCTTTAGAATCTTCAGGGTTTAAAACATTTGGTTTTGCTGGAGGACGTGAAGATGTTTGGGAACCAAATGAAGATATATACTGGGGATCAGAGCGCGAATGGCTTGGTGACAACCGTTACAATGCAGAACGCGAGTTAGAGCAGCCACTTGCTGCTGTGCAAATGGGATTGATTTATGTTAATCCAGAAGGCCCTAACGGAAATCCAGATGCATTATTAGCTGCTCGTGACATTCGTGAAACTTTTGCACGTATGGCTATGAATGATGAGGAAACAGTTGCTTTAATTGCAGGTGGTCATACTTTAGGTAAAACACACGGAGCCGCTGATCCAAATAAATATGTAGGTGTTGAACCTGCAGGAGCAACTATCGAAGAGCAAGGCACGGGTTGGAAAAACTCCTTCGGAACTGGTCATGGTGTTGATACAATTACCAGTGGTTTAGAAGGTGCTTGGACAACTACACCAACCAAATGGAGCAATAATTATTTTGAAAACCTATTTGGTTACGAGTGGGAATTAACAAAAAGTCCAGCTGGAGCACACCAATACAAACCAGTAGGTAATGCAGGAGCAGGATTAGTGCCAGATGCACATGACCCATCGATAACCCACCAACCATTCATGTTGGTTACCGACATGTCTTTGAGAGTTGATCCAGCTTACGAGAAGATTTCAAGACATTTCTTAGAAAACCCAGCAGCATTTGATGATGCATTTGCAAGAGCGTGGTTCAAATTGACACACCGTGATATGGGACCTAGAGCCCGTTATTTAGGACCAGAAGTACCTGCTGAAGTATTGATTTGGCAAGATCCAATTCCTGCTGTAACGCATGAATTGATTAATGACCAAGATATTACTGATTTAAAAGCAAGTATTCTTTCATCAGGTTTAACAGTTTCACAATTGGTTTCAACTGCATGGTCATCAGCATCAACTTACCGTGGTTCTGATAAACGTGGTGGTGCAAACGGTGCACGCATTCGTTTGGAGCCACAGAACGATTGGAAAGTGAACAATCCTACACAATTAGGTAAAGTATTAGATATCTTGACTGGTATCCAAACTAACTTTAATAACGCAAATAGTACTAAGAAAGTTTCAATCGCAGACTTGATCGTTTTAGGCGGTAATGCAGGAGTGGAACAAGCAGCTAAAAATGCAGGTCATGAAATCACAGTTCCTTTTGCAGTGGGAAGAACAGATGCTTCACAAGATGAAACAGATGCTGAATCTTTTGCAGTATTAGAGCCACAAGCAGATGGTTTCCGTAACTATGTGAAAACAAAATATACCGTTTCTGCAGAAGAAATGTTAATAGACAAAGCACAATTATTGACACTAACTGCGCCAGAAATGACCGCTTTAGTAGGTGGTATGCGTGTATTGAATACTAATTTTGATCAATCTCAAAATGGTGTTTTCACAAAACGTGCAGGAACTTTGACTAATGATTTCTTTGTTAACTTATTGGATTTTGGTACTACTTGGAAAGCTGTTTCGGAGTCAGATGACGCATTTGTAGGAACAGATCGCAAGACTGGCACAATCAAATGGGTTGGAACGAGAGTTGACCTAATTTTTGGTTCAAACACAGAGTTAAGAGCTATTGCCGAAGTTTATGGAAGTGTTGATGGTGAAACAAAATTTGTTAAAGATTTTGTAGCAGCATGGAATAAAGTGATGAACTTAGATCGTTTTGATTTGGTTTAATTTGATTATGTATATTTTAGATAAAAAAGGTGGTTCTCTATAAAAAGACCACCTTTTTTTATTTTATTCATTTATTAAATTAATTATTGATTGTCTCTCCCTATTTACATTCAGTTTAGTAACATCAGGACGCGAGTAATGACCAACCGAATCAAAATTCTGACGTTCTTCTAGGACTTTATTAAAATCTAATGTTTCAATAATTAATCCTTCTTTATTCACAACTGGTTCTACAATCCATTTTCCATCCGGACCAGCAATACAGGATCCTCCATTTGCCAGTATCGAAGGGGCATTTTCTAATATTTTAGCCAGATGCGGAGTGTCTTCTGGAAAATCCTCTTTATTCATAAGACTGGATACGGATATTACAAATGACCTTGCTTCTAAGGCAATAAATCTTGTGATGTCAGTTGTATTGCGCTCACTTCCTGGCCAAACAGCAATATGAAGGTTTTCACCTAAAGCATACAAGGCTGTTCTAGGCAAAGGCATCCAATTTTCCCAACAATTTAATCCTCCTACTGTAAAATTTTTCAAGGGATGAACTTGTAAACCATTACCGTCTCCTGGTGCCCAAGTTAAACGCTCGTCGTATGTAGGTTGCAATTTCCTATGTACTGATTTAATCTCGCCTAATTGACTAATATAAACCAAAGAACAATAAAGACTATGTCCCCCGCGGTTACTTGCCCTTTCTATAACGCCCAAATAAACGGCAATATTGTTTTGCTTTGCCAGTTTACAAACCATATCCAATTCTCCTTTTTCGATTTGAATTGAATTTCTGATATAATGCGCATGTAATTCTTTTTGTACGGCAGAATTCCATTCTGCTCCATTGGTTAGCGATATCCAAAAAGGATAGCCAGGAAGCAGCGCTTCTCCAAAAATAATCAGCTCACAATGCTGCCTACTCGCATCTTCTATTGAAAATAAAATCTTTTCTAATGTTTTTTCTTTATTCAGCCAAACTGGAGCAATTTGCGCTAAAGCTACTTTTAAGGTATGCATTGATTCTGACATTGTTTTTATTAGTTTGTTGGTTCAGTTTAAATGGCTGATAATGTTTTTTACTATAACTGATTTATTACTAAATTAAGTCCATTATTTGGATTTGCCAAATTTTTCAAAAACAAACTAATTTATATTAAGCCAAATCCTTAAATTACTTGTTGCGTTTGTTGATTTATACGTTCCAATCTGTCTTTACTGCTTTCTTCAACAGTTACGAAAGAGTGACAAATTGTATCTCTTAAATTTCTCAAAGTAACACCACTTATAATCTCAAGAAATACTTGAAGTTTATCACCAGAAAAGTCAAAACAAAAGCTGGAGTTGTAAGTGAAATACAAGCAAAAGTACCCACTTCTCTAAAAACAGCTTTCTATGACTTGAAAACCTTGTTTTTAAGCATTTTGTTTTTTGAAAACTACCACTTAAAACCAAAAATAAACCTCGCTTAAATGTGCTTAAACGAGGTTGATCTTTATACTTAATTTTAAATTTTACTTTTTGAATGATGTTGCGCAATAGCTACTGCTGTTGGCAGATGTTTTTTTACTTTTTTAATAGTTCATTTATTTTATTTTCTAATTTTTTTACTATGTTAAAAACTAAAACGTCATTTATATATTCAATTTTTCCATCTTTATCTATTACGATATTAAAAGGATAATGCGGAATTTTAAATTTATCAATGATTATTTTTCCATTTGGAACAATTTTAAAATCTAATTTATGATTTAGTAAAAATTTGTCTATTGTTTCTTTATTGTTCCAAGTTACAGCGAAAAATTCTACTTCTTGATTTATGAATTTTTGTTTTAAATTGTTTAATTCAGGAAACTCGGCAACACAAGGTTTACATTGAGTAAACCAAAAATTTAAAACGATTATTTTTCCTTTAAGATTTTCAAGATTAAATTTTTCACCATTTAAATCTTCAAGATTTAGTTCACTAATTTTTGAACCATCTAATTCATTTCTAAACTCTTTTTCAGCTTTAAGTTTATTTTTAATTTCTGTCTTTTTATTCTTGATTTCTTCTTTACTTAATTCTTTATTCAAAATTACAAGTTCATTACTTATTGTATCTTGTAAAAGTATCTGCGTATAATTTAAAATTTTTGAGTTTTTTATTAAAGAATCATTTTCTTTTTTCGTGTATGGTTTACCATTTTCGAATATAGATTTGATTGTGATTTTCGGATTTGCTTTTTGAATTTCAATAAACTCTTTTCTGTTTATTTTTTTACATTCTTCGATAATAAATTTCTTCTCTTGACTAAATAGTATGTTACTAAATAAAAGAATTATAAAAAATACAAATATGTTTTTTGATTTCATTTTTCGTGTCTTTAGGTAAAATATCTGCTAACGTCAGTTCGTCTAAAAACCTCTAAACGCACTTTATTTAGTTAATCAGTGAATAAATATACATGATTTAAACAACAATTAAAACTCTTTCTTGGGGAAGCAGCTGTCGTTTTTTCAAAATAAAACAGTCCGTAAAAAGCTTTAAAAATTGTTTTTAGAGTTCCAAAATACAAAGCCAATACTTTTAGATATTATTTTAGTAGATTTTGATCAATTAGGTTAAAGATTCGGCGCTGGTTGTAGGCACAAAAAGCAGCCAATATTTACCAAATGAAAGGGATTGGAATCTTAACTGTAGTTACTATTTTGGCAGAAACCAATGGTTTTGAAATGTTCAAGAACTACAAACAATTGATTAATCATTCAGGATTTGACATTGTAGAGTGAGTGTCGGGAAGTAATGTTACAGGAAAAATCAGGATTTCAAAAAAAAGGGAAACTCCCTATTTGTCGGGCATTATTTATACCCGTATTTACGACTGTAAACTATAAAAAGCCATCGTTTTTTTAACTTTATGAATGAACCTATGCGAAACAAGCTATCAAAATGAAAATTTGTGTAGCAGTTTAAAAAAAGTTGCTAACAACGATTTATCATTTATAAAAAAAAGAAGAATATAATGGCAATTACAATTTTATTATCCAAGAAAAGGAACAGGAGCATTTTTTTCGACTTGAAAAAACTTCATCATTACAAAAAAATAGCCTTAATCAAGTTGAGACAATAAAGGGTAAACATCCCGCGAGAAATCACAGTAGGCTTCCTCCTTGCTAATACAAATTAGAAAAATAATGTTAAGAAAATTTATTTTTTAAGATAGTTGTTGGCAGTAGTTAAAGTTCAGGTCTAATTAAATCATCGATTTCAATTTTCAATTTCGGTAAATGATTTATTAAAATTGACCAAATATTTTCGTCTGAGATATTATCGTAAGCATGAATTACTTGATTTCGTAATCCAACTATTGATTTAGCATTGCTTATTCTTTCTATAAATAAAGGATCACGAGTAATAATTCGATTAACAGCTTCTCCAATAATTTCGAGATTCCGTTCAACAGCTCTCTTAAGCATTAAGTTTGCTCTGTATTTAAAAAAGTTTTTTTCGTTATTTACAAAAAATATATCTATTTCATCAATAGACATTTTTACATCAAACAACCACTTAAGAACTCTTTCATCCATAAACTAATTCTTTTGAATTGTTAATTGATCTAATTAAAATTGGGTTTCGTAATGTTTGTTCTTCAAGTAAATCAACTTCTCTTCCAAATAACTCTTTTAATTTTTCTTTAAAATTCATAAAATTGTCAAAATATTCTTCTAATTCGATTGTCTTAAATTTAACCAATAAATCAACATCGCTATTTTCATTAAATCTTGAATTTAAAACAGAACCGAAAAGATACATTTTCTCAACATTGTAAATTATGCAAAGTTTATTTAAATTTTCTATGTTGTAATTTATATTTTTCACTTTACAAATTTAATAAAAAAAAATTTCTATCTCCGCGATTTTTCCCATCGTTTTGCAGCTACCCGAAGTGTGAGATTTTTACCACAAAACTTGATTTGAAAAACTAATGTTTGATTAACCACAAAACTGTCTTTGGAACACGAAACCCCGCCTTTTGGGGAGGTGCTGTTATGCCTAGTTATTATTGAATAATCTAATGTCATGTTATTTCCTTTCAGGCTTTTCAAATTTTGGAGAGAGTTTCAAATTGTATGTGTCATGTTCGACTATAGTATGATAATAGTCAACTGTGTCTGGCATTAAATTATTCCAAAATAATTTATCCAGTTCCACAAATGCTTCAACTTTTTCCTTTGGAAACATTTCAAACATTTCGCTCAGAGGATTGGTTGTAGTCGAACATGAAAGAGGAAAACGGTATCCAAAAATAATCGATTTAATTGCTAATGGATTAATTTTTCTTAATTCATTTTTTCCAAAAACTCTCCATTCTAATTCCTTGTCTGAGTCAAGACTTTTGGAATAAATAACATCTTTTACTTTCATTTCCTCAGAAAAACTCGGTGGAGTCGGAGCGTAGTCAACTTTGCCAAGTTCTTTAAAAAAGTCTTGGTCTTCATCGGTTTCAAATTCAACTACAATTCCTTTATGGCCATCAGCATATTGGGTCCACATATGCAAATTGTCAAACTTCTCACTTAAACAAAATATCCCATTTGGTCCCTTTGGGTCCAGGAATTGAAACTTGATTAAATTGCTTTTTTCTTTCGTACAAGCTAAAATTGCGAGTTCACATGGATCATTTAACTCGTTGAATTTCGAAAAATAGAAACGATTGTTAAGCAATGAATCTGCAGTCCAATTTGTTGCTGCAAAATATTTATAAAGTCTCATTAGTAGTTTATATTTCTATAATTGGGCACAACGTCAGTTCGTCTAAAAACCTTTAAACGCACTTTATTTAGTTAATCAGTGAGTAAATATATATGATTTAAAGGACAATTAAAACTCTTTATTGGGGAAGTAACTTTCCCGTTTTCAAAACAAAACAATCCGTAAAAAGCTTTAAAAATTGTTTTTATAGCCTTAAAACACAAAGCCAATACTTTTAGATATTATTTTAGTAGATTTTGATCAATTAGGTTAAAGATTCGGCGCAGGTTGTATGCACAAAAAATCAATCCAACATCTGCCAAATAAAGGGGATTGGAATCTTAAATGTAGCTACTATTTTGGCAGAAACCAATGGTTTTGAAATGTTCAAGAACTACAAACAATTGATTAATCATTCAGGATTTGACATTGTAGAATGAGTGTCGGGAAGTAATGTTACAGGAAAAATCAGGATTTCAAAAAAAAAGGGAAACTCCCTATTTGTCGGGCATTATTTATACCCGTATTTACGGCTGTAAACTATAAAAAGCCATCGTTTTTTGAACTTTATGAATGAACCTATGCGAAACACGCTATCAAAATGAAAATTTGTGTAGCAGTTTAAAAAAAGTTGCTAACAACGATTTATCATTTATGAAAAAAAAAGAAGAATATAATGGCAATTACAATTTTATTATCCAAGAAAAGGAACAGGAGCATTCTTTTTTGTTCGACTTGAAAAAACTTCATCAGTGCAAAAAATAGCCTTAATCAAGTTGAGACAATAAAGGGTAAACATCCCGCGAGAAATCACAGTAGGCTTCCTCCTTGCTAATACAAATTAGAAAAATAATATTAAGAAAATTTATTTTTAAGATTGTACCAGCTGTACGCCGTTTTTATTTATCAATCCACTTTTGGTTATTTAAATCATATATTTCATTCGAGTCGTGAATTGAAATTGAATATTTATTATCTACACTCATTCCGCCTGCTTCTATCCAACATTTATTAAACCATTCAATGACTTTTTTAGAAAGGTGCATATAAAATTCATCCATTCTATCCATATCAGTTTCTTTTTTAAAATCATATAATTCATGATCTAAATCCAAATCTTTATCTCGTAAAAATCCATTTGGATATTCAGGTAAATTTTTTTTGAAACCTAATTGATTATATTCGGAATCCATAGGATAAAAATTAATTCTGTATCCATCTTCAAATACTTCAAATTCGTAGAATTTAATATCACTTTTAGAATATTTTTCAAATAAACCATAATCTTCATTAAAAATACCTTTTATATCCTCTACCATTCGATTAGAAATAGAATTTAAAAAAGAAGAGATTTTATTGAGTTGATTTTTTTCTTTATCTCTCATAGTTTGGGCATTAGAATAGTTGATAAAATTTAATAATATAAGTAATAAAATTAGTTTTTTCATTTTTTAACTTATTTTCGATTTGTTCTCATTTTTTTCTAAAATGTTTTACAACAAGCCCAATCATTGCGTGGACTCAATGTAAAAAAATTGTCTCGCAAGGCGATCTTTCCATCAACGAGTTAACTCAAAATTACACTAGGTAAAAGTCCTTACTTTATATTATTTATTGTTCTAAAATTTGGCTTTTCTACTTTTGTATTTACAACATTTATAAAATTTTGTATTTCAACTGTCAATGGTAACACTTCGTTATTTTTCCAATAATTATTGTCGTATTTCCCATTTAATTCAAACATATCTTTGTCAATATTGATATTATTATTAAGTACTGTTAAATTGTTTTCTGGTATTGCTGTGTAAATGTAAGTAACATCAAAAATATCTTTTACTCCTTTATTAAACACTTCAGTTTTATATTGCATTATTGATTGATGCAATTGATGTTTATTTGTTTTCAAATTTCTTTTAAATTTTGATTTTGTTTCAAAAAATGTAGTTCGAAATTTAATATTTTTGATTTGTTTGAATTCCGTTTGATAATTATTACTAACAGTATATGTTTCATTAAATGTATTGTCTTCACTATTCACAAAATAATGTCCTTTTGTTTTAGTTGCTATAGTATCTTTAGGTTTTGCTTCTATTTTGTAAATGGAAGGATTTTCATTATCAAAATAATCAAATTTATATTTCTTTGGATTCAAATAGCTCGAAACCGCTAAGTTTAGAAATGTTTTTAAACTAAAAAATTCAAAGTCGTACTCTTTAAATTCAATACCTACTTTTCTAATATTTTCTAAATTAATTTTGTAATTCTTTTTTGGCATTTCCTTTTTGGTAGTTCCAAACAAAACTTTCTTTTCTACTAAACCCGAAAGATCAGCAATTTTGTATATTTTATTATTTTTACGAATAATTGCCCTGATAAAAAATTTTTCAATGTGCGGTTCTGATGCGTATTCTGTAGCAACAGTATTGAACATTTTATCATATCGTTCGTTATTGTTAATTACTACTTCTTCTAAATTAAAAACTTTAGGCTGAAGAATTATGGTATCGTTTAAACTAAAATTATGTCGTTCAACTTTCAGTAATTCGTAGGATACATTGCTTATTGTTATTGTTCCGCCATTCTTATTAATATTAATTTCACCATTTTCGTTACTAATGGATTCGAAATTATCTTGATTTATATTTGCATATTGAACTACAATTTTATCAATGTTATTCCACAAGATTTTTTTTACGATATCTTGAGAATAAGACTTAAACGTTAAAAATAATATTATTGCAAATTTTATTTTTTTCATATTTTTTCATGAATTTTTGCCAATTTGAAAATATCTGAACAAATTTTTATTATTTTTTTTTCAAAAATGGTTGATGAAAAGCTTTTTATCAAATCTTAAATCTCAAAAATAATAAAAAAAGGATTACAAATTATAAATTTGCTGCAATTTTAGACCTAAAATAATTTTAGTATTAAATTTTAAACATTAATAAATCGTTGCTAGATTTAAGATTTGTCTATCATTCAAGAAAACCAAAAAAGCGTATATTTACAGCTAAATTCAATAGTATGATTGCAACAGATAAAAAAATATTGGGAACCCATCTGGAACAGTACTTCAAGACGTTTCGTAAAAATATTATTGGCATAGATCAAGAGTTTGTTTCTGCTTTTGGCCAACAAAAAATCATTTATACAGACTGGACAGCTAGCGGTCGTTTGTATCGCCCTATTGAAGAAAAATTAATGAATACTTTTGGTCCTTTTGTAGCCAACACGCATACCGAAACTACGGTTTCTGGAACGGCAATGACCATGGCTTACCATAAAGCCCGCCAAATAATAAAAACCCACGTTAATGCAAGTCAAGATGATGTTTTGATTACCGATGGCACGGGCATGACTGGAGTGGTCAATAAATTTCAAAGGATTTTAGGACTCAAAATACCGGAGCACATAAAAGCGCACACAAAAATTCCGCAAGAGAACAAACCCATAGTTTTTATATCACACATGGAGCACCATTCTAACCAAACCTCTTGGCTAGAAACCATTGCCGATGTTGTAGTTGTTCCTGCTTGTGAAAAAGGCCTTTTTTGTATTGATAATTTAAAAACTTTAATCGAGAAACATAAAAGCAGGTCTGTAAAAATAGCCTCAATTACTTCATGTTCTAATGTAACGGGAATTAAAACCCCTTATCATGAAGTGGCTAAATTAATGCACCAAAACAACGGACTTTGTTTTGTAGATTTTGCTTGTTCAGGACCGTATGTAAAGATTGACATGCATCCTCAAGATCCAGAAAGTTACCTTGACGCTATCTTTTTTTCGCCTCATAAATTCCTTGGTGGACCAGGAACATCAGGTGTTTTGGTTTTCAATAAAAAATTATACAATAACATGATTCCTGATAATCCAGGTGGCGGAACGGTGAGTTGGACTAATCCTTGGGGCACGCACAAATACATTGATAATATTGAGGATAGAGAAGATGGCGGAACGCCAGGTTTTCTGCAGGTTATTAAAACCGCGCTGGCCATTCAATTAAAAGAAGAAATGGGTATCGAAAATATTTTGGAAAGAGAACATGAAATTGTAGATTATGTATTTTCTGAATTGTCCAACACCCCGAATATTAAAATTTTAGCATCGCAGCATCAAGAAAGGTTGGGTGTGATTTCATTTTATATTGATGATTTGCATTTTAATTTGGGTGTAAAATTGCTCAACGATAAATTTGGCATTCAAACCCGAGGTGGTTGTAGTTGTGCAGGGACTTACGGGCATTATTTATTGAATGTGGATCAGGAAACTTCACAGAACTTGGTTTGCCAAATCGACTCTGGTGATTTGATCCAAAAACCAGGTTGGATAAGAATGTCAGTACATCCTACAACTACTAACCAGGAAATTGAGTTTGTTTGTAAAAGCATTATCGCATTAGCCAATAATCATAAAGAATGGGTGCAAGATTACCATTATAATAAAAACTCTAATGAATTTACGCATAAAAATGCGCAACCGTTAGAACTTGAAATGGTTAAAAATTGGTTTTCAGTTTAGGGTTTTTATCAGCGTGTTTCCATCTTTTATGGGTCCAAAAATAAAATTCTGGCGCTTCATGAATTTGTTTTTCAACGAGTTTTAAAAAACGGTCTGTGATTTCGTAATTAGGAATACTTCGAGGATTTTCAGTCATTATTTCAAAACTGGCTTCATAATATCCTCTTTTTACTTTTTTAGTTCTTAAAAAAATAACATTCATATCATATTGTTTGGCAAGTTTTTCTGCGCCAACATGCACGGGTACTTCAATACCCATGAAAGTGTTCCAATGGTTTGAAGATTGAATTTGTGGTGATTGATCGCTTGCAAAACCGTAAACACTTAAAGTATTGTTCTTGAAATTTTCTTGAATAGTAGATTTTGTTTCTTTTGTAGTTATCAAAATAGCTTTAAAACGAGACCGAATTTTGCGCACTAGTTTGTCAAAATAGGGATTGTTTATTTTTTTGTAAATGCCGTAACCCTTAAAATTGATGTGTTTGTTCATTGAAATAATCCATTCATAACTAGCATAATGAGCACAAATAAGAACGATGCTTTTGTTTTGCTTTTCTAGTTTTTGAAATTCCTCAAGATTAGTTAATTTAAAACGTTCAAAAATTTCTTTCTCAGAAATAGACATGGTTTTTATCATTTCTAAAAACATATCACACATGTGCGAAAAGAATTTTTTTTCAACTTCAAGTCTTTCTTTTTCAGATAAATGAGTAAGGGTTAAAGCCAAATTTTCTCGAACCGTTTTTTTTCGATAACCAAAAACACGGTAAACAAAAAAATAAACAAAGTCAGAAAATTTATAAAAAATACTCTCTGGAAGTATAGAAATTAACCACAATAAAGGATAAATCAACACAAAAGCAACTAGCTGCATAGCGAATTTAATTTTTGCAAATATACTTTTTATTCTTTTCGATTTATTTTTATTTGTGAAAAGCATTAGTAGGAAATGTCTAAATTTGTACACAAACAAATGATAAATGAACACGATTTTAATTGCCATAATAGTACTTAACGTTTTAGTAAGTTTTAAAGGTTTTAATGACATCAGTTTTTTTAGACAATATGAATTTCATATTGGTAGTATTAGAGCTGGGGAACAAATCAGAATGATTTCTTCGGCATTCCTTCATGCAGATATCATGCACCTGGCTTTTAACATGTATACTCTATTTTTATTTGCTCCTTTTGTCTACGGTTATTTAAGCAATTTTTCCTTTTTATTAATTTACTTAGTAAGTCTGATTTTTGGAAGTTTATTGACTTTGCTTTTCCACAAAGACGATTATAGTTATCGCGCTATTGGTGCTTCTGGAGCAGTAACGGGAATAGTTTATTCTGGGATTTTATTGGAGCCAAATTTAGAAATTTGGTTTTTACCAGGTTATGTTTTTGGAATCGGTTATTTGTTGTATTCTATTTATGGAATGAAGGCTAAGAATGACAACATTGGTCATACCGCTCACTTTGGTGGCGCAATTGGTGGTTATTTGATTACTTTATTAAAAGAGCCGAGTTTGTTTACAGAAAATCTTTTTATGGTAGTCCTACTTGCCATTCCTATCGTTATACTTTTCGTTATGGCAAAAATAGGAAAGCTTTAATGGCACAACTTTTGAAACACCCCATTCAATAAACCAACTAAATAATCACAATCATGAGAAAAACATTTTTAATCGCAGCTTTCATGCTGTTTGCCGCTGTTCAAGCACAAGAAGTAAAACAAATTCCGCTAGTGGCTGTTACAGGAGAAGGTAAAATCAAAGTAACGCCAGACCAAGCCATTATTGTAGTAGCGGTAGAATCTAAAGGCACAAAAGCCATTGATGTTAAAAAAGAAAATGATACAAAAATAGATGCCGTTCTAAAGTTGATCAAAAAAATGAATGTGGCCAAAGAAGATTTCCAAACCAAACGTGTCTATCTTAATGACGAATATGATTATGTAAAGAAGAAACACAATTATGTTGCGACGCAAACCATTGAAATCCTCTTAAAAGATTTATCAGTTTATGATGAATTGATGGAAGGTTTGGTTGAATCTGGTATCAACAATATCAGCAACGTGACTTTTAAATCTTCAAAGTTAGAGCAGTACAAATCTGAAGCGAGAAAGTTAGCGATGAAAGATGCCAAATTAAAAGCCGAAGACTACGTTTACTTTTTAGGTCAAAAAGTAGGCAAAGCTTTTACCATTACTGATAATTCACAAGTAGATTATCCAAGACCAATGTACGAAGCAAAAGCGATGAACATGGTTACAGATATGTTAGGTCAAAGCAAAGAAACCCTTGCAATTGGTGAAATTGAAATCAGTTGCATCGTTAGCGTAAGCTTTGTTTTAGACTAATAACCAAATATAAAGTAGAAAAGCTGTCAGGAATGACAGCTTTTTTCGTTTTAGTTATTCTTTAAAATCTACTGATAAGGAATTGACACAGTAGCGTTGTCCAGTAGCAGTAGGACCATCATCAAACACATGGCCTAGATGGCTGCCACAATTGGCACATAAAATTTCGGTTCTTTTCATTCCTAAAGTGGTATCACTAATATATTCTACTTTACCAGGAATGGATTCATCAAAAGAAGGCCAACCGCAGTGTGCATCAAATTTCGAATTGCTTTCGAACAAAGCTTCACCACAAGCGCCACAACAATAAGTGCCTTTTTCAAAATGCAAATTGTATTTTCCGGTATGCGGAAATTCGGTTCCTTTTTGACGTAAAATTTTATAACGTTCTGCACCCAATTCCTCTTTCCATTGGGTTTCTGTTTTTCTTATTGGATATTTCATTGGTATAAATAAAAATTATTTGGTTTTTTTCTCAGGAATAAATTTCACAGAAACCGAATTGGTACAAAAACGTTTTCCTGTAGTTTCTGCTGGACCATCATCAAATACATGACCTAAATGACCACCGCAATTGGCACAGTTTACTTCGGTTCTTACCATCCCAAAAGTTCTGTCGTCAACATAAGTTACTGAACCCTTGATTGCTTTATCAAATGAAGGCCAGCCACAATCCGAATGGAATTTCGCATCAGAATTGAACAACACATTGTTGCAAGCAGCGCAAACATAAGTGCCTTTGTCAAATGTGTTGACATATTCACCCGTAAAAGCGCGTTCAGTTCCTTTGTTGCGCAAAACTTCGTATTGTTCTGCTGTCAATTCTTTTTTCCATTGTGCTTCGGTCTTTTTTACTTTAACAGAAGTTGCAGCGATAGTTTTCTTTTTTTCTTGTCCTTGACAAGAGCTGAATGCAAATAAAACTGCAAATACAACTACAATCTTTTTCATAGTTTTTTAATTTTTGTATTAATTTTTAATAAAATCAAGTACTTTTTCAATTACAGTGGGATCACCTAAAATTTTTCGGTGTCCCAGTCCCTTGGTAATAAGTAATTCTCCGTTTTTTAGATTTTTATGAATGTGAATGCCACATTTTACAGACACTTCATCATCATCATTGTCATGAATTACTAATACTGGAATTGCAATTTCCTTTGCCGATAGATACGCAGAAAAACTATCCATAGTTTCTCCAAATTGTTTTTCAAAATGACTTTCTAGTAAATTACTTATTTTAGGATGCAGTTGTATCTTCTTTATAAAATCATTCATAATATCTTTAATCACATCACCGCTTCCTATGGTCACTAATTTTTTTAATTGCAAGCCTTTTCTAACCGAATTCAATAATGACATGCCGCCTAACGAATGCCCAACAGCAGCGTCGAATGGTCCAAACTCTTTTTCTAAAAATAAAATAGATTCAATAAATTCGACCATTATGGTTGTTTTACTAGGAGATTTTCCATGTGCTGGAGCATCTAAACTTATTGTAGTGTAGCCATTTTGTAATAAGATATCGGCTATCTTAACAAGTTGCGTTCCGCGACCAGACCAGCCATGAACTAACAATATTTTTTTATCAGTCTTTCCATATTTATATACCATTACTGCTTTATTAATGGCAGGAATTTTAACGAGCGTTTGTATGCTTTTAGCATCCATTTCTAATTCTCTTCTCGGAATTTTATGTTTAATAGGTGTGGTAAAAAGTTTAGCTGCAAAAAGAACGGTTAATTTTGTTGAAATAAAAGATAAAAATTGACCAGTGTACACTATGGTTTTAGGAACTTGTAAGGCTGTGCTTGATTTTTTGTTTTTTTTGGTCATTTAATAATCGAGTTTAGAATTTCGGAACACTTCCTCGGAATAATTTTTATATTGCAGATTAGTTTTCCTATCAAAGATAATTTTATTAAAGATAATTTGTACTCCTTCAAATAAAAATTAAGAAGTTTTTATAATAAAAATTATTGCAGTAGCGTTTTTTGATCATAAAATGATATGCTTTAAACACAATCAATTTTTAAAATTACATAAAACTAAAATCATCTTATTAACCTATTTTTGTATTCTAAAACTTGTTATTATGAAAAAATACGCCTTACTATTATCCTTTATTATATTTCTTTTTTATTCATGTGCCACCAGTCCTTTGACGGGAAAAAAAACCTTTAATGTAGTACCTAATGACCAATTATTCCCTTCGTCTTTCCAACAATACGGGACATTTTTAAAAGAAAATAAAGTAATTACCGGAACTGCTGAAGCCAGGAAAGTGGAAGCTATAGGTATGAAAATAAAAGCTGCAGCCGAAAGGTATTTGACTTCTTTAGGGCAACCTGAATATTTAAAAGATTACCGTTGGGAATACAAATTAGTGGATGATAAGGCTGTAAACGCTTGGTGTATGCCAGGAGGAAAAATTGTTGTTTACAGCGGGATTTTACCAATAACTAAAGATGATGCAGGATTAGCAACCGTAATGGGTCATGAAGTTTCTCACGCATTGGCCAATCATGGTGCACAACGAATGAGTGCATCGCAATTGCAACAAGTGGGAGGAGGCGTTTTAGGAGCAGCGGTAGGATCCACAAGTGAACGTACGCAACAAATTGCTATGACTGCTTATGGACTGACTACGCAATACGGAGGAATGTTACCTTTTAGCAGAAGCCATGAAACCGAAGCAGATAAAATAGGTTTGATTTTAATGGCCATTGCAGGGTACAATCCTGATAATGCAGTTGTTTTTTGGTCACGTATGTCAGCCAATTCTGGGGGACAAGCACCACCAGAATTTATGAGTACGCACCCATCAGACGCTACTAGAATTGCTAATCTAAAAGCTTTGATTCCAGAAGCAAAAGCAGTAGCAGCAAAATTTGGAGTAAAGTTCAATTAAATTATAAAAATATTTTATGCAAAAGCCATCTTTAACGAGATGGTTTTTTTTGTTCAAATGGTTTTTCAATGTTTTCAAATGATTAAATTTTGATACTATTTTAAAATTTATATTTTTTGTGTTTAAAAATAAATAAATTCGTAAAAAAAAAATACACCATGAATAATTTAGAAAAGGGAAGTAAAAAGTTATTGAATGCTTGGGCATTTTATGATTGGGCCAATTCAGTATATCCATTAGTAATTTCATCTTCTATATTTCCTTTGTATTATGGTGCGTTGTTCAGAATAAAAAAAATTGAAGAAATTGTCCTCTTTGGTCAATCCATAAGAAGTGAATCCTTGATAAGTTATGTAACAGCAATTGGTTTCTTGATCATAGCGTTCATTTCACCGTTATTATCTGGAATTGCCGATTATATGGGGAATAAGAAATGGTTCCTCAAGTTTTTTTGTTATTTAGGTTCTTTGTCTTGTATGGGTTTGTACTTTTTTTCTTTAGACAATATCTTACTTAGTTTGTTCATTTATATGTTGGCCTTGATAGGATTTTGGGGGAGTTTGGTTTTTTACAATTCTTATTTGCCAGACATCGCCTTCGCTGAGCAACAAGATAAAATTAGCGCAAAGGGCTATTCTTTGGGCTATGTAGGCAGTGTGATTTTGCTTTTATTGAACTTGGTTATGGTTTTCTATTTTGATTTTTTTGGGTTTGAAAGCGAAGTACAAGCCATGCAATTTTCATTTCTTTTAGTGGGTATTTGGTGGATTGGTTTTAGCCAATATTCTTATAAATATTTGCCTTCTTACGACAATCAAAACAAGCTCAACAGCGATGTGTTTTTTGCTGGTTTCAAAGAATTGAAAAAAGTTTGGATGCAGTTGAATGATAATTTAGCTTTAAAAAAATATTTGGTCGCTTTCTTTGTATACAGCATGGCAGTTCAAACCGTGATGATTGCTGCAGCCTATTTTGGCGAAAAAGAAATAGCTTGGGGCAGCGATGGTGATAGAATTTTTGGATTAATAATCAGTATTTTGATTATTCAATTAATCGCAGTTTTAGGCGCTTATTTAACTTCAAAAGCTTCATCAAAATTTGGGAATATCCCAACTTTGATTTTTATAAACATGTTATGGATATTGATTTGTATCGTCGCCTATTTCGTAAAAACCCCAAAAGAGTTTTACATCGTTGCAGCTTGCGTAGGGCTTGTTATGGGCGGTATACAAGCTTTATCAAGATCAACCTATTCTAAATTATTACCAAAGACTGAAGACACCACTTCCTTTTTTAGTTTTTATGATGTTGCCGAAAAAATAGGCATTGTAATAGGCATGTTTGTTTATGGTTACATTGCCGATGTTACGGGTAAGGTTCAAAATGCCATATTGTTTTTAGGGTTGTTCTTTTTTGTAGGTCTGTTGCTGCTTTTTAGAGTACCAAGAAAAAAAATACTTGTAAATGAATCCTAATTCATTCTAATCATAAAATATAAAACCGTCCTAAGGCGGTTTTTTTATGGCATAATGATTGACTTTGTTAGTGCAAATCCATAGTGATTATTAGTTTACTATTTGATTTTCAATAAAATAAATAGAACAATACCTTAACTTTGTATCGTTGCTATTTTTATGTTTAATGACAAAATGACTTAAATACTATATGTCAAATCAAAAAATAATTACAATTGACAATCTGTCACTACAAGAGTTTGATTCTGAAGCAGAGTTAATTCCGCTTTTGACGCCTGAGGATGAAGAGGAAATGAACAATGAAAAATTGCCAGAAGCATTGTCTATTTTGCCTTTGCGAAATACGGTTTTGTTTCCTGGTGTAGTTATTCCAATCACTGCAGGAAGAGACAAATCGATCAAATTAATCAACGATGCGAATGCCGCAGGAAAAGTAATTGGTGTGGTTTCTCAAATCAATGAAGAGGACGAAGATCCTTCTCAAAATGACATAAATAAAGTAGGAACTGTTGCTAGAATTTTACGCGTTCTAAAAATGCCTGATGGCAATGTAACCGTTATTCTTCAAGGTAAAAAGCGTTTTGAAATTGATACGGTTACTACCGAAGTTCCTTATATAAAGGCCACAATCAAGGAAGTTCCTGAGAAGCGTCCTAAAAAAGGAGAAAAAGAGTTTACCGCAATTATTGAATCGCTCAAAGAATTGGCTACTCAAATCATTCAAGAAAGTCCAAACATTCCTACTGAAGCTACTTTTGCCATAAAAAATATAGAGAGCCAGTCCTTTTTGGTCAATTTTGTTTCTTCTAATATGAATCTTTCTGTAAAGGAAAAACAAGATTTACTAGCAATTAATGATTTAAAAGACAGGGCGTTAGAGACTTTGCGCTTTATGAATTTAGAGTTGCAAAAACTCGAACTCAAAAACGATATTCAATCTAAAGTGCGTTTTGATCTCGACCAGCAACAAAGGGAATATTTCTTGCAACAGCAAATGAAAACCATTCAGGAAGAATTGGGTGGTGTTTCAAATGAGCAGGAAATTGAAGACATGAAAACCAAATCTAAAACCAAGATTTGGGACGAAAAAACACAAAAGCATTTTGATAAAGAATTGTCAAAAATGCAACGCATGAATCCGCAGGCGCCTGATTTTGGTATCCAAAGAAATTATTTGGAACTCTTTTTAGAATTGCCTTGGGGACACTTTTCAAAAGATAAATTCGATTTAAAAAAAGCAGAAAAGATTCTAGACAGAGATCATTTTGGTCTTGAAGATGTTAAGAAACGAATGATTGAGCATTTGGCCGTTTTAAAATTGCGCAATGATATGAAATCACCTATTTTATGCTTAACAGGACCTCCTGGAGTAGGTAAAACATCTATAGGAAGATCAATTGCCGAGGCCTTGGGAAGAGAATATGTTAGGATTTCTCTAGGTGGTTTGCGAGATGAAGCTGAAATTCGAGGGCATAGAAAAACATACATTGGCGCCATGCCTGGAAGAATTATTCAAAGTTTGAAAAAAGCGGGTACTTCAAATCCAGTTTTTGTTTTAGACGAAATTGATAAATTATCAACCAGCAATCAAGGCGATCCTTCTTCGGCGTTGTTAGAAGTTTTAGACCCAGAACAAAATAGCGCGTTTTATGACAATTTTCTAGAGATGGGTTATGACTTGTCTAAAGTGATGTTTATTGCGACTTCAAATAACATGTCGACGATACAACCTGCGTTGAAAGACAGAATGGAAGTAATCAAAATGTCTGGCTATACTATTGAAGAGAAAGTTGAGATTGCAAAACAACATTTGTTTCCTAAACAATTAGAAGCACATGGATTGACTTCTAAACATTTGGTTATTGGCAAAAAGCAACTTGAAAAAATTGTAGAAGGTTACACCCGTGAATCTGGTGTTCGTGGTTTAGAAAATAAATTGGCACAAGTAATCCGAAACGCAGCAAAATCGGTTGCGATGGAGGAAGATTATAATATAAAAGTAACTGATGCAGATATTGTAAAAATCCTAGGTGTTCCTAGAATGGAAAGAGACAAATATGAGAGCAATGATGTTGCTGGAGTAGTAACTGGTTTGGCTTGGACTTCTGTAGGAGGTGACATTTTATTTATAGAATCATTAGTTTCTCCGGGAAAAGGTACCATGACTATTACTGGAAATTTAGGAACTGTAATGAAGGAGTCTGCAACCATAGCGTTAGAATATATTAAAGCCAATGCTACAACTTTAGGTTTAAATACTGAAACACTGAACAAATACAATATTCACCTGCACGTTCCAGAAGGTGCTACGCCAAAAGATGGTCCAAGTGCAGGTATTGCAATGCTTACATCATTGGTTTCCGTATTGACACAAAAGAAAATTAAGAAAGGTTTGGCCATGACGGGCGAAATTACTTTGAGAGGAAAAGTATTGCCTGTAGGCGGAATCAAAGAAAAAATTCTTGCTGCAAAACGCGCCAATATCAAAGAAATCATACTTTGTCATGAAAACAAAAGTGATATTGACGAAATCAAAGCTGAATATTTAGCAGGTTTGACTTTTCATTATGTAAAAGAAATGAGCGAAGTACTTGCAATAGCCATTACAAATCAAAAAGTAAAAGACGCCAAGGTTTTGTAAAAATTAACCAAATATTTTAAAAGGCAAAAGTGAAGTTAACTCTAAAATTAATTTCACTTTTACCTTTTACCTTTTAACTTTTTAATTTAAAAATAATATCTTCGCAACTGCGTTATATTTTTATATACAGCGAAGGCAAAACATGTTTAGAAAATTATTGATTATCAATTTACTATTATTATGTACGGTATCAATCGGTCAGATAGGTGGTAAATCAGTATATCAATTCCTCAATTTAGTTACATCTCCAAGACAAGCCGCATTAGGCGGAAAAATAATTACTTTATACGATCATGATGTCAATCAGGCATTTTATAATCCGGCAGCCATTAACCCCGAAATGAGCAAACATCTTTCGGTAAATTATGGGAGTTATTTTGGAGAAGTAACTTACGGGACAGCAGCTTATGCTTACACCTATAACAGGCGGCTCCAAACTTTTCATGCCGGAGTCAATTATGTGAACTATGGCAATTTTGACGGTAGAGATGAAAACGGAAATCCTACGGCTAATTTTACAGGAAGTGAGATTGCACTTTCTTTTGGTTATGCTTATAATATTCCTTTTTCTACTTGGTATGTGGGCGCCAATGCAAAATTAATATCTTCTACTTTAGAAACTTATAATTCCTTTGGCGGCGCAATGGATATAGGCGCCATGTATATTGACGAAGTCAACGATGTGAACTGGGCACTTTCTATTAGAAATATAGGAACTCAGTTTACCACTTATGAAGCAACCAGAGAAAAATTACCATTAGAGATAATTGCGGGTGTTTCGCAACAAGTAGAAAATGTTCCTTTGAGATGGCACATTACTTTAGAAAACTTGCAACAATGGAATATTGCTTTTTCTAACCCTGCCAGAACGCAAGGATCAATAGATGGCGTTGATACGCCAGAGAAGGTATCTTTTTTTAATAATGCTTTGCGTCACGTAATCGTGGGAGCAGAGTTGTTTCCAAAAAAAGCATTCAATATCCGTTTGGGTTACAATTTCAGAAGGGCAGAAGAGCTTAGAATTCTAGAACAACGCAATTTTTCTGGAATATCTTTAGGCTTTGGGTTGCGGTTCAACAAGCTCAAGTTTGATTATTCGTATTCAAGATACACGCTTGCGGCAAATACAAGTTTGTTCGGTTTAACTATTAATTTTCAAGAATAATTTTGGATAAAAAAATCACCATAGCCATTGATGGATTTTCATCAACTGGCAAAAGCACTTTGGCCAAGCAGCTTGCGCAGCATTTGGGCTATATTTTTGTAGATACTGGCGCGATGTATCGCGCAGTGACTTTTTATGCCATGCAAAAAAACTTTATTTCTGACAATCATTTTGACAAACAAGGATTGATCGAGACATTGCCTAATATTACTTTGCGTTTTGATTTCAATGAGCAATTGGGCTATGCAGAAATTTTTCTCAATGAAGTAAATGTAGAAAGTGAAATCAGAAAAATTGAAGTTTCAAACTTTGTAAGCAAAGTAGCTGAGATTTCTGAAGTTCGTGCTAAATTAGTGGAACAACAACAGCAAATGGGTGTTAATAAAGGTATTGTAATGGATGGCCGAGATATAGGAACAGTTGTTTTTCCTGATGCCGATTTAAAAATATTTATGACATCAAGCCCAGAGACCAGAGCCAAAAGACGTTTTGAAGAACTGCAACAAAAAGGTGACGATATTAGCTATGAAGTCGTTTTAAAAAATGTACAAGAGCGCGATTACATTGACACGCACAGGGCAGATTCGCCATTATTAAAAGCAGTTGATGCTATAGAGATTGACAACTCTAATTTAACAAGAGAAGCACAGTTTGAGAAAGTTTTAGCATTAATAAACAAGATTTAACTAAAAAACCTTTTAAGATTTAATTTTATTGTTAGTTTTACCGCGTTTAAATTTACAATTTATTAAAGTTGAATTCAAAATACATTATTTTTTATGGGAATTAAATTGCAATTAACCGTAATGAACTTTCTCCAATTTTTTGTTTGGGGCGCTTGGTTGATATCATTGGGAGGGTATATGGGTCAATTTTTCGGTCCTCTTGAAGGCTCTAGTATTGGCCTTTCTATTGGAAGAACATATGGTTCCATGGGATGGGCTAGTTTATTTATGCCCGCATTACTAGGTATAATTGCAGATAAATATTTTAGTGCTCAAAAGGTTTTAGGAATTTCACATGTTATTGCAGGTATAGCTATATTTTTTGCAACTAAAGCTAGCAACTCTACAGAAATGTATTGGATTATTTTTGCAACAAGTTGTTTTTATATGCCAACCATCGCATTAAACAATTCTGTAAGTTATGCAGTTTTAAATAAGTTTGATTTTGATGTTCAAAAGACATTTACTCCAATAAGAGTATGGGGAACAATAGGTTTTATTTTAGCGATGTGGACTACAGATTTAACTGATTGGAAATCAAATACTAATCAATTTGTTTTTGCATCTATTGCAATGATTATTACAGGTCTATTTTGTTTTACATTACCTGATGTGCCTGCTGAAAATAAGAATAGTAATCAGTCTTTAATGGGTAAATTTGGACTTGATAGTTTTGTGCTTTTCAAACAAAAAAAAATGGCAGTATTTTTTGTTTTTGCAATGTTGTTAGGTGCTGCTCTTCAAATTACAAATATGTTCGGAGATACATTTATCAGAGATTTTGGTTCAATTGAAAAATACAAAGGTACATTTGGTGTAGACCATTCTGTTTTTATCATTTCATTATCTCAAGTTTCTGAAACACTTTTTATCTTAACAATTCCATTTTTTCTTAAAAAATTTGGTATCAAACAAGTCATGATATTCAGTATGATTGCTTGGGTATTAAGATTTGCTTTATTTGCTATTGGGGATCCAGGTTCTGGAGTCATATTTTTAATCCTTTCAATGATAGTTTATGGGATGGCTTTTGATTTTTTTAATATTTCTGGATCGTTATTTGTTGAAAAAGAAACAGATAGTAAAAATAGGTCAAGTGCACAAGGCTTATTTATGTTAATGACTAATGGAGTTGGAGCAATAATTGGAGGAGAATTTGCAGGTAGAACAGTTAGTTATTTTACAATTGAAAATAGAGTTCAATGGACTAACGTGTGGTTATCATTTGCAGCTTATGCGTTTGTAATTGCAATTTTATTCTCAATATTTTTTAAATACAAACACAATCCTGAGGAGTTAGAAAATATTACTCATTAAAGAGCAATTTATATTTGAACCCGATAATTTTAATGATTATCGGGTTTTTTGTTTTGAAGTAGTCTAAAATCTCGAGTAAATTTTGTCAATCAAAAATAAAGAATTACTTTTGCAGACCTTTTGGCAGAGCAGCGTTTCCATTAGGGATCAAATAATTAAGTAAAACAACTTCTGTTTTTCTATCGCATCAAGAAACGCAAGAAATTCAGAATACAAATTTTTATCAGATATGTCCGAAGTTAAATCACAAGAAGAGTTTTTAGCAAATTTTAACTGGCACAATTTTCAAGAAGGAATTGATGCAGTTGATGAGAAAAACTTATTAGAATTTGAAGAATTAGTTACTAAAACTTTCATCAACACAGACCAAGAAGAAGTAGTTGAAGGTGTTGTAGTAAGAATCACTGACAGAGATGCAATTGTTGATATCAACGCAAAATCTGAAGGTGTAATTTCATTAAATGAATTTCGTTACAATCCAGGATTAAAGGTAGGTGACAAAGTTGAGGTATTAATTGACATCCGTGAGGATAAAACAGGTCAATTGGTATTGTCACACAGAAAAGCACGTACAATTAAAGCTTGGGATAGAGTAATATCTGCAAATGAAACTGGAGAAATCGTTAATGGTTTTGTAAAATGCAGAACTAAAGGTGGAATGATCGTTGACGTTTTCGGCATTGAAGCATTCTTACCAGGATCTCAAATTGATGTTAAGCCAATTAGAGATTACGATCAGTATGTAAACAAAATGATGGAGTTTAAAGTTGTTAAAATCAACCACGAATTCAAAAACGTTGTAGTATCTCACAAAGCGCTTATCGAAGCAGATATTGAGGTACAGAAAAAAGAAATCATAGGTCAATTACAAAAAGGACAAGTATTAGAAGGTGTTGTTAAAAACATTACTTCTTATGGAGTGTTTATTGATTTAGGAGGAGTTGACGGATTAATTCACATTACAGATTTATCTTGGAGCAGAATCAATCACCCAAGTGAAGTTCTTGAATTAGACCAAAAATTAAATGTTGTAATCCTTGATTTCGATGACGAAAAAACAAGAATTCAACTTGGATTGAAACAATTGAACGCACACCCATGGGATGCATTAAATGCAGATCTTAAGGTTGGTGATAAAGTAAAAGGTAAAGTAGTTGTAATCGCTGATTACGGTGCATTTATTGAAGTTGCTGAAGGTGTTGAAGGTTTGATCCACGTTTCTGAAATGTCATGGTCTACGCACTTGCGTTCAGCTCAAGATTTCGTTAAAGTAGGAGATATAGTTGAAGGTGTTATATTAACTTTAGATAGAGATGATCGTAAGATGTCATTAGGTATCAAACAATTATCACAAGATCCATGGACAGATATCACTGCTAAATACCCAGTTGGTTCTAAGCATACAGGTATTGTTAGAAACTTTACAAACTTTGGAATTTTCGTAGAATTAGAAGAAGGTATCGACGGATTGATTTACATCTCAGATTTATCTTGGACTAAGAAAATCAAACATCCATCAGAATTTGTAAATGTTGGAGAAAAATTAGATGTTGTAGTATTAGAATTAGATGTTGACGGACGTAAATTATCTTTAGGTCACAAACAAACTACTGCTAATCCTTGGGACAAACATGAAGAAGCTTTTGCTGTAGGAACTATCCACAACGGTGAGATCTCTGAAATTGTTGACAAAGGCGCTACAGTTGAATTTGGAGAAGATGTAGTTGCTTTTATTCCTACACGTCACCTTGAAAAAGAAGATGGTAAGAAATTGAAAAAAGGAGATACTGCTGATTTCAAAGTAATTGAATTCAACAAAGAATTTAAAAGGGTAGTTGCATCTCACACTGCTATCTTCCGTGAAGAAGAAGAGAAAAATGTGAAATCAGCTTCTGACAATACATCATCTTCATCTAATAACAATGCATCTGCATCTACATTAGGAGATAATAATGATATTCTTGCTGAATTGAAAGCTAAAATGGAAAAAGGAGGAAAATAATCTTCTGGATTTCTTTTAAATACAAAAGCCTCACAAACTGTGAGGCTTTTTTTATGATTTAACGTTAAGTATATTTTCTAGTTGTAATATTTACTATTCCAAATTTCAGTATTGAAGTTTTTACCTTTCCAGAAACAGTAGTAAAGCGTAATACCACAAAGTGATTTAAAAATAAACAAGAAGGATAATGCTCTCAAAATATCAGGACTTACTTTACCTAACGCGTTCAATGGTACTATGAATGCCAGTATAAAACTTACCAATAAAAGAAAACTTACCATACTGCCCATATCTCTAAATGGTCGCATTACTATTTTTCTAAAAGGACTAATATCATTGCCCCATTTGTGAATCAAGTAATAGTAATTGTTCCCTAATGGTACAAACAATAATGGATCGTCATAGTTTTTAAGATGGAACAACTTTGATGGTGCCATGATTTTAAAACCATTTAAACTTGTGTTGTGATCCTGTTCTAATGATTTGATTTTAGAAATCGCTTCTTCCGGAATAGTGTTTTTAAACAAATGACTGTCTAGAAAACGCAAACGATAATCTACACAAATATTTTTTATTTGGTTCAAGTGAAATATTTTATCGGTTTCAAGCAATTCAAAGTCAAATTTGTTTGCATTTGTTGAACTATTGGAGCTTAATTTTTCCTTTATAAGTTCTCTTTTTACATCATCAGCAGCTAATATTGTCTTTATTTCTGCTAGCAAATCAGTTTCTGTGATGAATTTTTTTCGCTGTGTAAGCAATTCAGTTTCTAGATTTTTCTTGTCAAATACCATTTTTACAATCTTTTTTGTGTTAAGTAATCTAAATTTTTTTAAATACCAATACACTCTAAATTAATGAATTAGTTTTTAATTCTCATATATTTTTTCAAAAAAAAATCTTTCTAACAAAACCCAAACTATTGTTAAATTGAAAAACCCAAAAAACCAAAAGCAATACATTAGCGTAAATGATTCTATAAACTTAAAAAAATAACAATTATGAAAAAACAAAAATTATTTTCAGCGGCAATGTTAACATTTGCATTGGTATTTGGATCAGCTTCTTTTGCTCAAAAAACAGTAACTGTAGGTGGTGCTCCAATGTATCCAACAAAAAACATTATTGAAAATGCTGTAAATTCAAAAGACCACACAACATTAGTAGCAGCTGTAAAAGCAGCAGATTTAGTTGAAACACTTTCTAGCGAGGGACCATTTACTGTATTTGCTCCTACAAATGCTGCTTTTGATAAATTACCAGCAGGGACTGTTGAAACAGTATTGAAGCCAGAAAACAAAGGAATGTTACAAGGAATATTAACTTACCACGTAGTTGCAGGAAAATTAGATAGCAAAGCTATTACTGCTGCAATCAAAGCGGGTAACGGTAAAGCTGAATTGACAACTGTACAAGGGGGTAAATTAGTAGGGTCTATGAATGGTAAAAAATTAGTACTTACTGACGAAAAAGGAAACAAAGCTACAGTAACTATAGCTGACGTTTTCCAATCAAATGGGGTTATTCACGTAATTGATGCTGTTGTATTGCACAACTAAAAAATATTTGGTTAGTTATTTGAGAAAAGTCCTGATGTAATCAGGACTTTTTTTATTTTTAAACACTTACAATTTTATTTTTAATGGCATAAAGTACCAGTCCTATTCTGGTCCTTATTTCTAACTTGTCAAAAAGAGACTCCCTGTAACCATCAATAGTTTTTGGACTCAAACACATTTCATCAGCAATTATCTTGTAGGTTTTTTCGGTGCAGGCTAATTTTATAAATTCTAATTCTCTTTCCTTTAAAGTGACTTTGTTTTTGTCGCTATTCAATTTATTAATTAAAAAACCAGACACCATTTCAGAGTAATAAAAGCCCCTTTCATAAACTTCGATTAAGGCTTCTTTAAAAATCTTGGGATGGGTATCTTTGAGCAAATATCCTTTGGCGCCATTAGTAATCATTTTCATTATCGTGACTTCATCATCATTGACAGACAATGCTAAAACTTTTAGATCAGCATGATTTTGTTTGATCCATTTCATGGTTTCAATACCATCCATAATGGGCATATTGACATCTAAAAGTACAATATCTGGTTTTTGTTCATTTGAAGATAGTGTATTTATAAATTCTTTACCATTGATATAATTTCCTATTACATCAAATTCTTTAAATGTTCCTATTAAGTATGATAAAGATTGCGAGAAAAGTAAATGATCGTCTACAATTGTTATTTTTATTTTTTCCATAATAGTAAATTATTGATTTTCAATATCTTGCGCCAATGGGTAATCAATTGTCAATTCAGTTCCTTTGTCTTTTTTTGAACTGGTTTTAAATGTAGCGCCTATAAGTGCAGCCCGGGTTTTCATATTATAAATACCAGCACCTTTGGTACATTTTTGTTCGTCAAAACCTTTACCAGAATCAATCACTTTGATAACACAGTTTTTTTTATTGAATGCAATGTTTATCAAAATACTTTCGCTGTGTGAATGTTTTAATATATTTGAAATGGCTTCTTGTAATATCCTGTAAATGATGATTTCATGTTCTTTATTAAGATCTATAATTGTTCCCTTTACGTTGATATCACATTTTATTTTTTTAAGTTTTGTGATTCTTTTTAAATCTTCTGAAACCGTACTAATAAAATTAGATTGCAATTGAATATCGCCATTGCTTAATTTTGCTAGCATTCTTATTTCGTTCAAAGACTTATTTACCAATTCTTTTATATCACTGATGTTTTCTTTTTTACATTCTTCTTCATTTTCAATAAGAATATTCATTTGCATCAAAGCCACAGATAATATTTGGCCCACATTGTCGTGAAGCTCTCTGCTGATATTAGTTAAGGTTTGTTCTTTGATTTCAATTTTTGATTTGGTCAACTCCGATTGAAACAAAAGCTCTGTTTCCATCTTTTCTATTAAGAATTTTGATTTCTTTTTTTGAAAAAAGAAGAAGATAATAAATAGCATTATCAGTAGTGTAAAAACAACAATACTGAACGAAATTATTAATAATTGTATTTTTTCTCGCTGCATATAAATCCTATTATGAAACTGATATTCATTAGTAAATTTAGGAAAAATATAATGACACCATACACTGCTGGGTTGTAATCTATATAAAACCATTTGAATGACAGCATGAATGGTAGATAAGTCACATGAAATAGTAGGACACCTAACACAAACCAAAAGAATATTGATTTACTATAATTTAAAATAAGGTTGGTGCTAAACAGTTCAAAGAGATACATAGAACCCAAAATGGTTATAAAAATAACACCTAAGGCATAACTATTCGTCAATATATCTTTCATGCCATCTTGAATAAAAAACCAGTTGAGCAAAAAAGTAAGAATAAAAAATAGTAGAAAAAGCAAAGCTATTTTTTGAAAAAAAAGTGTTTTGAGTAAAGATTTTAGTAAAATAATATAAATTGAAAATATTATCAAGTTATAAAGATTGTAAATCACGTAATTAAAAATACCAGTCCATTTTGTAAAATGAGTTCCAACAAAGTCAAATATGATTGAAATCCAAATTGAAAATAAAAATAATTTGGCTTTGCCGTTTGGTAATTTGTACCAAAAAGCAAAACCAAAACAACCTGATAAGAGTGTCAGCAACACACAATAAAACCTTAAATTTTCTAGCATATTTTATTATTCTCCGTAAATAATTTTAGGTGGATTACCCATTCCTCCATAATTCAAAGGCTCCACATCAGTAACATCAGTATATTTTTCTTGAATTGCAGTAGAAAAATTTAACATACCCGCTTTTTGATTCACTTTATTACCGGTAGGGGTTAAAAAAATAGTTGTTAATCCTGCTTTTTCGGCATTTCTAGGATCTTTAGAATACACGCCAAGATAAAACCGCATGCCATCAATTTTATATCCTTTTTTTGCACCTTGGGTTTTTGCATAATGGATATAATTTTCTAATTCTTCGATAGAGTACCATATCGCATTAGCATCTTCAATTTTTAAACTTTCGGAGATGAATCGAGACCTTTCGTTAATATATCTAATATTCAGATCTTTAGCTTCTTTTACAGATATTAATTGCTTAGGATTTTCAAAACGTTTTTCTTTTTTTTCACATGATTGTAAAATTACTGCTAATGCAATAATGGTAAAGATTTTTTTCATAATTAATTGGTATTTGATAGTTTGAGCATCAAAAGTATTCAGATATATAAATAATGACAAGGGGAAATACACCCTTTTTAAAACCGCAAAAATCCTTGTAAAAATTAGGTGAATCGCCTCTATATCAATTGTTTAAATGTTTTCAATTTTACATCGTTCAAGATTTAAAAAACAAATTAAATTTTTAAAAATAACTTTTGGCTATCCTAAAAAGTAGAAAGTTAGGATAAAGTATAATAATTAATAATAAAATCTAACAATTTAAAAACTAAAGAAAATGTCAAAGAAAGCATTGGTTGTGGGTATTAATGATTATGCCCCTATTGGGACTGGAGGTCCTGATTTAAACGGTTGCGTTAATGACGCAAGAGATATGGCAAACACATTAGTCATTTGTGGTTTCCCTGCATTAAGCGTAAGAATTTTAACTAATCATAACGCAACAAAAGCAAACATCATTTCTAATTTAACCAATTTGGTTACAACTAGTAAAAAAGGTGATTCGATAGTTTTTTATTATTCTGGACATGGAACTAGAGTAGCAAATATTGGAGCCGACTTTGAAGTTGATGGTTTAGATGACGCGATTTGTCCGCATGATTTTGCATCGGCCGGAGTCATTCGTGATGATGAATTTGCGGCTATACTTAAGAAACTTCCTTTAGGCGTTAATATGGATGTCATTTTTGATTGCTGCCACTCAGGAACAGGAACAAGAAGAATGAGCTTAGTTGATCTAAACGGGAATCCTACAAATGAAGCCGTACGATTTATTGAACCTAATTTAGAAGATGAGTTTTATTTTAATCATTCGAAAGAATTAGTTGAAGTAAAAAAAGCAAGTAAAGAAGGAACTAAACAAATTATAACTGCAACTGCTATGAATCATGCACTTTTTGCTGCCTGTAAAGACAGTCAGGTTGCTATGGAAGGCAATATGGGAGGAGTTACTCGGGGTTATTTCACTTATAATTTATGCAAAGTTTTAAGAGCAACAAATGGGGAAATAAAAAGAAGTGTATTAGATACACAAATATCTAATGCTTTAGCGGCAATGGGAGCTGCACAAATAAATCAAACGGAAGGAAAAACCAGAGAGTTAAACCAAATTATATTTAAATGAAAAACCAAACATTAAACAATTAAATTATGGAAACAACAAAACCAATTCTTAGCGAAGAATTAAAAAAATTGAAAAGCATAAAGGCTAAAAAAGCTATGCCAAATTCAGGAGAAATTGAGGCAATCGGAATTAAAAGTTTGGAAAGCTCTAAAAAAGCTGTAGAAAAAACAGAGGGATTTATACCTGAATCTTTAGATGTAGAATTTATTCCTAAAGCGGTAAAGAATACCAAGTTTATCGATAGAGCAACTTTTATGCAAGAAAAAGGGAGCAAAACTATTTTTGGTCCAGATCAACGAGTAGTTTACCATTCGCTATCCTATCCTTGGAATTGTGTAGGAAGAGTCCAAACAGAATTGGGCTTTGCTAGTGGCGTAATGATTGGGCCACGACACGTACTTACATGTGCACATGTTATCAAATTTTTATCAAATGGAAATACAGGTTGGGTAAAGTTTTCACCAATGTATTACAATGGAGCCAATTCAACGTATGGCACAGCAAATAGCATAAAAACTTTTTACAAGTATAAAGTAATTGGTTCTGATGGAATTAATAGTACTGAATCTAAATTTGATTATGCAGTTATTGTATTAGATAGAAATTTAGGAAGCACTACAGGTTGGATGGGCACACAACCATACACAGATTCTTGGGATGGAGGTGCCTATTGGACACATGCTGGTTACCCGATGGACTTAACTGCAGCTGAAAGACCTATTTATCAAAGTAGTATTGCATTAAACGGTGATGATTCTACAACAGATAGAGCACAAGCGCTTTATCATACATGTGATGTTTGGCCAGGACAAAGTGGAGGTCCGTTTTGGGGGTATTGGGGAACAATACCAAATGTTGTAGCGGTTCAAAGCTGGCAAAATACTTCAACTAATGCAGCAAGTGGAGGATCAGATTTGGTTGATTTAGTGAATCAAGCTAGAACACAATTTCCTTAAATCATGGAAAATACTATTGCAGAAATTTTCATTCATCTTACAAATAAATCCGAGTTAGAGTTTTTACAATCCAAACTAGGAGTTGTAAAAGAAATTAATGGAGAGAAAAAGATTTATCCAAATGCATTATTTGAAAAATTTTTGGAATGTAAAAAGCAATACGAATCAGAAGTTGAAAGACTAAATATTCTAAAAGAAGAAGCTAAAAAAGGGAATTCTAAAAAAGTAATTGAACTAAGTATTTCATCAAGTATTTATCATAGAAAAATTCAGTTTGCTCTGCAATATTGGATTTCAAATGGATACAAGTTTGAAGTTGAGAAAATAATTTCAGAAAGTAAATAAAAAACAAGGTGGAATCCGAAAAACCTTAATTAGAGTAGGAATCAAAAAAAAATATAATATTATGGCAACAGATGTAATCCCAAAAGACTTGATGAATAATGTCATGGGGAAAATTTATGATGTAATTGTAAATGGAGATGGAACAACCGTTCCTAAATCACAAGACAATTTTTTTGCTTGGTCAACACCAGGTGTACCTTTTGAAGAGTCTGATTTTGACTTTCTTTCACAAGGCTTAACAGGTGTATATAAACCTAAAATGATTAAAAATGCAGATGGAACTGAAAGCACTGAAGTTTTAACTGATGATCAAAGAGAAAGCGCCATTGCTACTGATACCAACCAAATGTATCAAATTGCAGAAAGTTTTGCAAGATTTGTTGATGTTGTTCCAGATGCATCTGGAATTGATGATACGAATGTAAGAATGAATGTTAAAAATGATGAAGGTTCATTATCTGACGTTTATGAAGAAACACTTCAATTTAGCCAAGTAGCCAATACAGAATTATCTGCTGCGGACAAAAAGAAAATCGATAAATTTAGAGAATTGCTTCAAGTTGAAAGAGAAAGAGAAAACTTAGTAACTGGCGAAATGGAAACTGTATTGGAAGATACACCATTAGTAAAAGCATATATTTCAAAAATGCAAGCTTACGAAGACGCTTGTTTGCAATATAACTCAGCCCGTATTGATGCCTTAGCTGCGACTAACTCAAGAGCAGTTCATAATTTTGCAATTAATTCTTCTATTCTGAGAAATAAAGTAAAATTTGCTTATAACGACTGGGTAACCAACGGATATAAAAAAGAGTATGAAGGTATTGCTGCTCGTATTGATCAAATGACCTCAAGAGATTTATCAATATTAAAAGCACAATATGTTGAAGCGTTAAATAAATCAAGATTAACAGGTATCGTTAGTGGTGCAGATTTTTATTACACTTCATTGGCACCAGCTAATTTTGCGAAGTCTAAAGGTTGGACCAGATTTAGTTTTTCTCAAAAAGATCAATCGTACTATTCTAAAGAGAATAAAAATAAATGGAATGTTGCAGGTGGTTTAAGTTTAGGTTTGTTTACCATAGGCGGACAAGCTGGCGGTGAAAGAAGAGAATTAAACACAAAATTAGACACTTCTTCTTTTTCATTTACATTCGAAATTTGTCAAGTACCTATCATTAGACCATGGTTTAAAAGAAACTTTTTAACTTCAAAAACATGGCGTTTTGCAGTGGATAGTATTGATTTAAAAGATAAATATTTATCTGATGGTAAAAAACCTCCTCATGTAGATTCTATGATGCCGGCTATTCCAACGTCAATGATTTTCATCAGAAATCTACGATTAAATTTTGCAAATTCAAATGCTATTTCTCAAGAAATTGATAGTAAAGTTAGTGGAGGAGGAATGGTAGGATACGGCCCTTTTTTTATCACTGGAAGTTACGGACAAGAATCTCAAGAAAGAAAGAGAGATTATCATAGCGACACTCAAGGTATTGCTGTTGACGGTTTACAATGTATTGGTTTTAAATGTAGTTTATTACCTAAATCTCCAAATCCAGATCCAAGTATCAAAAAATGGATATAGTTTAACCAAAAAGGCAGAATGTACTGTTCTGCCTTTTTTTAATTTCTTACATTATGAACGCTTCTTTTTCAATATTGCAAAAACTTAAAAATCAATTTTTGCAAACTATTTCCAATACAAATGAGTATCATTTTGCATTTGCCCCATTTGCTTTTAGTATCACAAATGAAGATTTTTACTTCTTAAAAGATAATTTATCAACTGGGCAAGATGCTATAAAATATATGAAAGAACTTTCAGAGTTTTCAATTATTGCAAATTCTGTATCAAGAAAGCCCAATCTTTGGACCATCGATGGCGAAAATTTATTATCAGATTTGTATACAGATACTTTAAGTAGAGCAAAGCTAATTGATGTGGATTCAGTAACTGCTGATGAAAAAAACAAATTAAAAAAAGCAAAAAAAGAATTATATAAAACCAATGGAGATGATACCGTAAAATTCACAAAATATAAATCATTTGAGATAAAATTAAATGAATTAGACGTGAAAATTATGGAACATGAAGGACTAAAAATGGGCATTGAAACTAGTGATTCATTTGTTGTTCAAAAATGGGAATTAGATAAAAATTTATTAAATAAACAAAAGTCTGATTTATTAATTGAGTGGAATGTCAAAGGATATAAAACAACAATTGAAAACGCTAAAAAAGTTTTTGAACAAATCATATTTTCTAAAACGGAGTTTATAACAAAATGGCAAGATGCGGCAACTTCTGAAGTAAACACATTAACAGATAGCTTTGGAACTGATTTTAAAGTGACAACTTGTTTGCCCAATTCATTATGTGATTACCAATCTAATATTTGGAAAAAAAGCACCATTGATAAAATTGAAATAGCATCGTTGTCTTTTGAGTTTGAAAAAAGTGTACTTCCAGAAATCATAAAAGAGTTTGGAAATGTGGAAATTCTATTAGATAAAATTGAGTTTGAATATTGCTTTGTTGATATTGTTCGACCATGGTTTAATGAGGATTTATTAAAAAATCAAAATTGGAAGTATCCTTCTGATACCGAATTTCTATCGGATGGAACAGAAAATCTAAAAGGAAATATTCCCGCATATCCAGTTAAAATTGTATTGGTAAAAAATATCGACTTAAAATTCTCACCAAACGAACAAGTTAACGAGTTAATTAAAGATAAATTAATGAAAGGAGACAAAATATTTTTTGGTTCTATGCTTCTTAAAAATATTCCTATTAATCTAGATAAACAAAACATTAGTTCCTATAAAATTCATAGCATATCAAATACCGAATTAAATATTCTAAGTCAAAATCCAGTTGCCAATCCAGCTAAAGTCAATAAAATGCAATTGATTCAGAATTTGCAAAATCAAGATCAAACCATTTTAAAGCAAAAAATGAGTAATCAAAAAAGTGATTTGCATCTAAAAACGGAAATGTCTTCTGTAAAATTAGCAACAGCTAAACCTTTATTTATGAAGCCAATAGCTCCATCAAGAACGTTTAGTCCAACAATTTTGCACTCTACTGTATTGATTAAGCCGATGATACTTACAGCACAGCCAGTTGTTGTAAGTACGCCTACAAATTTTAAAATCGAAGGAACCATTTTTGACGAAAAAAATATAAAATTAGTTGCTGTAGAAATTCAAATTATTGATAATAAAGGAACAATTCAAAGTGTTTTAACTAACGAAAACGGATATTATCTAATTGATAATATTCCTACCGGTTCCTATACAATTAAAACAAAAAAAGCAGAATACGATAACGTTGAAAAAACAATTCAACTGAATTCTAATTTAATTATCGATTTAGCATTAACTAAGAAACCGATACCAACAGAAACTTTTCAGGTGTTAGGAATTATTTGTAAAAAATTACCGTTACTTCCAAATCCAATTTCAGGTGTAAATTATATTTAGCCATGTATCTTGGAAAACGAATGCTATCGTTATTTTTTAAAATAAAGGAAAAGTCATAGGCATTAGTTTTATAAATATTGCTTAAAATTTTGGGGGAAATCCTTTTCATTGACAAGATTATTGTTTAAAAAAATATACCATCATGAACTATCCAAACCGATATATAAAAGTAGGCGAAGCTAAAGCCGAAATAGTTATTGAAATTCAAAAGAAACTCAATAAACTAGGAATAGTGAGTATTCCTGAAGATGGTATTTTCGAGAATGTAACAAAATCTGCTGTAAAATTATTTCAAAGCATATCAACAGATAGTCAGGGTAATCCTTTAGTAGCAGACGGAATAGTAGGTGCAATTACTTGGGCAGCTTTATTTGGTAATGAAGTTGAAAACAGTTCAGTAAATACCCCTGAAAATAAAACTTTATTTGATTATGCTATAGCTGTCGCAAATTCGCAAGTTGGCATTTTAGAACAACCACTTGGAAGTAACTCCGGACCAGAAGTAGAAAAATATTTAGCAAGTGTAGGTCTACCAAAAGGTAATTCTTGGTGTATGGCGTTTGTTTATTATTGTTTTAACGAAGCGTCAAACAGATTGGCAATCAAAAATCCATTAGTAAAAACGGGAGGTTGTTTGCATCATTGGAACACAACTATAGGAAAAAAAATCACGGCATCTCTGGCAAAAAATAATCCATCGCTAATTGTTCCAGGTTCTATTTTTATTATTGATCATGGAAGTGGGTTAGGACATACAGGGATAGTAACAAATGTTGTAGGCGGTTATTTAACTACTATTGAAGGCAATACGAATAATACAAATAGTAGGGAAGGAATAGGTATTTTCTTGCTTACTAATAGAAAAATAAACTCCATAAATAAAGGGTTTATTGTTTACTGATTTTAAAAAAAGAGAATATGAAAACTATAAAATACAATACAAAAACAACTGAGGTAATTACGCTTTGCGAATTACTTTCAAAAATAGGGTACGCTATTCAAGTTTCTGATTTTTTTTCTAAGGAAGTAGATGCTGCAGTTAGAGATTTTCAAACGAATAATTTTCTAGTCGTTGATGGAATTGTTGGTATAAAAACATGGTCAAAACTTTTTGAAAAAAATAGCCAAATCTTTAATAATAACGATAAATTCCTGTCAGAACATGATCTAATCAATTTTGCTAACACTTATCAATTAGAACTTGCTATTATAAAAGCTGTTAATGAAATAGAAAGTAATGGTAAGGGATTTTTGTTAGATGGAAAACCAAGAATTTTATTTGAAGGTCACGTTTTTTGGAGAGAACTCAAAAAAAGAGGTTTTGATCCACAACAATTTCTTAATTCAAATACGCAAGACATATTGTATGAAAGTTGGACAAAAAAATTTTATAAAGGAGGAGAAGGGGAACACATTCGTTTACAAAATGCCATTAGTCTTAATTCCAGTCAAGAATTTAAAGACGCAGCAAATAGCGCAGCATCTTGGGGAAGTTTTCAAATTATGGGTTTTAATGCTTTATCACTTGGCTATGATAGCATTGATGATTTTGTGGCAAGAATGTATTTGAATGAAGGGGAACATCTCAAGGCTTTTGGCAAATTTTTAGAAGTAAATAATTTGATACCTCTTTTACACAACAAGAATTGGAGTGAATTTGCATTAAGATATAACGGTCAGGGCTACAAGGCGAATCGTTATGATGAAAAACTCTATAATGCCTATATAAAATATTTAAAATCTTAAGATTAAAATTATGAGTTACGGTACCGATAAAATGATAGCAGTTCTTTCTAATAAAATATTAAGAAAAGAAAGTATTGATTCTGACAGAGATTACTCAGGTGGTGGCTATTTTAGCGAAATTAGACATTCAAGATATTTGTATGCCGATATGACTTTTAGATATGATATCGAAACATATAGCGGTTTGAGTAGTGGTGGTTTGTATTTACCCAATCAAAGCAGTAAAGAATACTTTGGGGTTTGGGATGTTATTGTTGATAATTACAAATATCTTTTAGTATTTACATATGATAACTATTCAACAGAAAAATTTGAAACAGAAAATTTAGGAACTGGGCTGCAAAGATTAAATAATGAAACATGGAATAGGTTTTTAATGCAATAAAAAATCCCAATTCTGTAAAAATTGGGATCATGATATGAATGCTCTTTAAACAACTACCTCAAAACAGCACCAAGTTCAGTTTCGAAACTCTTTTGAAGTTTGCTCATTATCTTATCAATTTGAACATCAGTAAGCGTTTTAGTATTGTCCTGAATTACAAAACTTATAGCGTAAGACTTCTTACCTTCCGGAAGTTTGTTACCAGTATAAACATCAAAAAGATCTACATTTTTCAATAATACTTTTTCTGATTGCCTTGCGATCGAATAAATAGCATCAAATTGAATATTTTCATCAACAAGTAGCGCTAAATCGCGTCTGACTTCTGGATATTTAGGAATCTCTTGGAACTTAATTTTACCAGACATCAACTTTAATACCACATTCCAATTAAAATCTGCAAATAAAACTTCCTGCTTGATATCAAAATTTTTGGTAATCGTTTTTTTAATTGTACCCAATTCGACAATGGTATCATTACCGCTTGTTATCGCAATTCCTTCAGCAAAAACATCTGAAGTAGTTGGTTTACAATTGTTTTTTTCAATACCTAATCGGGATAAAATAGTATTTACATAGCCTTTGAATAAAAAGAAATCAGCTGCTTGTTGAGTTTGTGTCCAAGTTTCATTTAATCTATTGCCGGTTAAAAATAAACTCAAATGCTTTTTTTCGTCGGTTCCAGAAGGTAATTTATGATAGGTTTTCCCGAATTCAAATAATTTTAAATCGCTATTTTTTCGATTAATATTATAAGAAACTGCTTCTAATCCAGAGAACAATAATGATTGTCTCATTGCAGACAAATCTTTACTCAATGGGTTTAAAATCATTACATTAAATTCATTTTTTAGCATTTCTGACAATCCAGTATAATCTGGAGTGGTGAGAGAATTGGCCATCATTTCATTAAAACCTAAAGAAACGAGTTGGTTTGCTATTGTGTTTTGAATTTTATAATCTTCTGTCCTTGGAGAATTAGAAACCGAAGCGCTTAATTTTTTTGTAAAATTGATATTGTTATAACCATACACCCTGAGAATTTCTTCTATCACATCAATTTCTCTTTGAACATCTACTCTGTAAGAAGGAATTATAAGTCCTAAACCAGCGTCTGAAATGCTGTTGACCTTTATATCAAGCGAAACTAAAATATTATTTATAGTTTCTTTAGGCAAATCTTCTCCAATAATTTTTGCAGCTTTTGCAAAATTTAGAAAAACAGGAAAATCTTCAATTTTCTTTGGATAAATATCTATTAAATCAGATGTAATTTCACCACCAGCAATTTCAAGGATTAATATAGCAGCTCTTTTTAATGCATATCCCGTTATATTAGGATCTACACCTCTCTCAAATCGAAATGATGCATCAGTACTTAAATTGTGCCTTTTTGCAGTTTTTCTAATTGTAACGGGATTAAAATAAGCACTTTCTAAGAATATAGCACTTGTGTTTTCTGATACTCCAGAGTTTTTACCGCCAAAAACGCCTGCAAAACACATAGGGCCGTTTTCATCACAAATCATTAAATCTTCTTCATGCAAGGTTCTTTCTACATCATCAAGGGTTACAAATTTAGTTCCTGCATCAGCAGTTTTTACAATTACTTTATTGCCTTTAATTTTTGATGCATCAAAAGCGTGCAATGGCTGTCCTAATTCATGTAAAACATAATTGGTAGCATCTACAATATTATTTTTTGGTGTAATACCAATGGATTTTAGACGATTTTGTAACCAATCAGGCGATGGTTTAACAGTGATTCCAGAAATAGTTAGACCACAATATCTTGGTGCTAATTTGCTGTCATTTACTACGACATCCATTTTTAAAGTTCTTTGCAAAACTCTAAAACTGCTTATGGAAGGTGTTATAAATTCTGTGGTAATATTTTTTTGTAACAAACCAGCGCGAATATCTCTTGCAACACCCATGTGGCTCATAGCATCAGCGCGGTTTGGTGTTAATCCTATTTCAAAAACTTCATCATCTTCTATATTAAAAACCTTTGCGGCTGGTGTTCCTGGGATTAAATCTTCCGCGAGAACCATAATGCCATCATGGCTTGTTCCCAAACCTATTTCGTCTTCTGCGCAAATCATTCCGTGGCTTTCCTGGTCTCTGATTTTGCCTTTTTTGATTTGAAATGCATTACCATCTTTATCATATAAAGTTGTACCAATAGTAGCAACTGGTACTTTTTGACCTAAAGCAACATTGCTTGCACCACAAACAATTTGTACTGGAACTCCATTACCTAAATCAACGGTTGTCACTTTTAATCTATCGGCATTAGGATGTTGTTCACAAGTTAAAACGTGACCTACAACTATACCTTCTAAACCACCTTTAACGGATTGAAATTTTTCTACAACTTCTACTTCAAGGCCTAAATCTGTTAGTAATGCTGCAGTTTCTTCAGATTTCCAATCAATATTTATAAATTGTTTTAACCAGTTGTATGATATTTTCATTTCTTAATTTTTTCGAATGGCAAATATAGGTATATTTAAAGAAAGCGGCAATTTGACAAGTAAAATTAGAAAGAAATAGGTAGTTTTTTTACAGAATTTCTTCGACGTGTTTTTTTATATTTTCAGCAATTTTTCGCATGGGCAAATCATTTTCATCTGTACCAAAAGGATCTTCAATTTCCTCAGCAATAAGTTCTAAACTGGCTAAAACATAAAAAATAAAAACCACAACAGGCGCAACATAATACCCTAAACTAAAAGAGTAACCAAAAGGCAATGTCATCACGTAAAAGAAAATGAATTTCTTTATAAATGCACTGTAGGAGTAGGGAATAGGAGTATTTTTAATTCTTTCGCAAGCGCCACAAATATCTGTAAATGATTGTAATTCCGCATTTAAAATGATGAGTTGGTCACCCGATATTTTTTTTGATTCGTACAAGTCGTTTATTTTTTGAAACAATATTTTAGCAACCTGATTGGGTTTGTGTTTGTGGTGGTCAATTTCTAGATCCAAATCATCAAAGAGCTGTTGGCTTGTTTCTACATTATTTAAGTGCTTTTGAAGTATCGAAGCATAACTCGGAATCATTTTTCTAAAATAATGACGGTCTTTTTCATCATGCAACATCACCGCCAACTTCATGGCTAAATTGCGACTGTTGTTTACAAGAGCGCCCCACATTTTACGTCCTTCCCACCAGCGATCATAAGCGGTATTGGTTCTAAAAACCAACAATAAAGAGATTACAAATCCCAACATACCGTGCATTATTGTGATGTTTTTGACATAACTATTTTCTGCCAATTGCCAAAATTCGACTTCTAAATAACCAATAATTGCAGCATAGGCTCCAATAGCAAGCATCACGGGAAATAATGTTCTAAATGTATCTGCTTTGTGAAATCTAAAAATAAACGTAAACCAATCTTTTGTATTATAAGAAATCATTTTATGGATCGGATTAAAAATTAAGATTTCCTGCAAGTTCTTTCAATGCAATTTCGGATAATTTGGCTTGAAATTGTGCATTGCTGTAGCGCACTTTAGCATTAACATAATTCAACTGAGCGGTTCTAAATTCTAGTGTTGTGATAGTACCGATTCTGAATTTTTCTAAAGTAATATTCAAATTTTGTTTTGCAATGGCTTCATTTTTTTCTTCTAAATCAATTAATTGCATATTGGTCATATAAGTTTGATAAGAAGTCATTAATTGAGAGCTTAAAGCCATAGATTGTTGTTCAATTGTAATTTTAGAATTTTCGATCTGGATTTTGGCAATTTTTTCATTTCTGTTTTGAGAAAACCCATCAAAAATATTCAAGGTTGCTGTAAAACCATAATTCAAACCTCTAGACGAAGATTGTGAAGCAAATCCCAAACTCGATTGGGATTCATTAAAATTATAACCAGAAGTAAGTCTAATTGTTGGATATCGCAAACCTTTTATTTGTTTCAATTGCAGTTCGGCAATTCGTTTATTAATGATTTGAGTTTGCAATTGCGGATTTTGTTTTTCGGCAAGAGCATTTAATTCTTGCAACAATAAATTTTTGTCCAGCGTAATTTCATCAGTAACTTTAAAGTCTTCAGAAAGCTTTCTTGCAAGAATTTGGTTCAACAAAACCTTAGTATTTGCATAAAGTTCCTTTTGTCTTAACAAGGTTGTTGTATCGGTATTTAAATCTACTTGAGCATTTAGGACTTCTAATTTAGAGGCTTTACCTATACTAAAACGATTTTGTGCAGTGGCCAATCGTTGGTTAGAAATTACAATGGTAGTATCCAGTGCGGAAAGTTGCTGTTGCTGTTGTGCCAAATCGTAATAAGTCGAAATGACATCACCTATTTTTGTTAGAATGGTCAATTTTAATTCGGCTTCGCCTAGTTTTTGTAGCTCTTTTAATTGGTCATATCGGGCAAACATTCTTAAACCATCAAAAATCGTCCAATTGAGACTTACACCGTAACTTAAACTGTTATTTTTTGCATCATCAAGTTCGTTAACGGTTCCATCTTGTCGCGTTTGTGAACTGTTCTGAATACTATTATTGTCTACAACATTACCAGTTATTGTGGGTAAAATACCAGCATTTCCCATGGCTGCATTAGTTTTATCAATTTTTAAATCATTAGCAACAATTTTGATATCATAATTATTTTCTAATGCAATTTTAATGGCATTTTCTATGGTTAAAACTTCTTGAGCCTCCATTTTTATGATACAAAAAAGAAGCAAAACAAGGCTTTGAAATAATGTTTTAGTATTCATTGTATTATTTAGTTTCTTTTTCATATTCGTCAATGTGATCAAATTCAGGATAATGTTTTCTGGCTTTTGACCACATTAAATACATGGCTGGAATTACAAAAAGTGTTAGTACCAAAGAGAAAATAGTTCCTCCCACAATAACAACACCCATGCCTATTCTGCTGGTTGAAGCGGCACCAAGAGACAACGCAATAGGTAAAGCTCCAAGAGAAATGGCTAAACTTGTCATTAAAATAGGTCGCAATCGTGCTTCAGAAGCTTCTAAAATGGCTTCTAATTTTGATTTGCCTTGCTCTCGAAGTTGGTTCGCAAATTCAACAATTAAAATCCCATTTTTGGTTACCAAACCAATAAGCATTACAGTACCTATCTGGCTAAAAATATTCCAAGTTTGATCAAATAACCATAATGAAAATAGCGCTCCTGCTACAGCCATAGGAACGGTTAAAATGATAATAAAAGGATCAATAAAACTTTCAAATTGTGCAGCAAGAATCAAGAATATTAATAAAAGTGCGAGTCCAAAAGCAAACGAAGTATTAGAACTGCTCTCAACAAAATCGCGAGACTCACCACCTAAATCTGTGGTAAAAGTATCATCTAATACTTTGGCTTTTATTTCATCCATGGCTTCAATGCCGTCGCTGATACTTTTTCCGGGAGCCAAACCAGCAGAGACAGTTGCGGCCATATAACGGTTGTTATGGTACAATTGTGGCGGATTACTTTTTTCCTCAATTGTAACCACGTTGTCCATTTGGATCAATTGTCCTTGGTTATTTTTAACAAACATAGAAGTCAAATCAAGTGGCTTTGAGCGGTCTTTTTGGTCAAATTGACCAATAACTTGGTACTGTTTTCCGTTCATTATGAAATAGCCAAAGCGCTGACCGCTTAACGAAAGTTGTAACGTTTGTGCAATATCAATAACCGAAATACCTAGACTTTCGGCTTTTTCACGATCAATAGTTACATTTATTTCTGGCTTGTTGAATTTAAGATTGACATCTGTGATAGCAAATGTTGGGTTCTTTCCTGCTTCTTCCATAAACTGAGGAATTTTTTCTTGCAGTTTCTCAAAATTTTGCGCCTGAATAATGTATTGTATAGGCAAACCACCTCGTCTGTTTACCGCAATAGTAGGTTGTTCTATAACTGATGTTTTAGCATCAGGATATTTTTTAGTCCATTTGGTTAAACTCTCTGCAATTTCTTTTTGAGATTTTTCTCTGTCGCCAGGTTCTTTTAGTGAAACCCTAATAAAACCACTATTTACAGAAGAGGAACCAAAGCCTGGTGAAGTAATTACTAATGCTACTTTTTTCCCAGGGATTGAATCATCTACCAACTGTGAAACTTCTTGCATAAATCTATCTGTATATTCATAAGATGAACCCTCTGGCGTGTTCATCCTTAAAACAAAACCACTTCTATCATCATATGGTGCAGTTTCTTTTTGTAATAAATTAAAAAACAAATAAATAAGTCCAAAACAGGCAATTAAAATAGGGAAGCTCAACCATTTCTTTTTCATAAACCGATTCAAATAACTAGCATAACTTGAATTTAATTTTTCGAAATAAGGTTCTGTTTTTATATAAAATTTGGATTTTTTTTGTTCGCCACCTTTCATTAAATAGGCATTTAACATAGGCGTTAATGAAAGTGACACAAAAGCTGAAATTAGTACGGCAGCGCCAATGACAACACCAAATTCCCTAAACAATCTGCCGACAAATCCTTCGAGAAATATTACTGGTAAAAATACCGCTGCTAATGTTATCGAAATTGAGATTACAGCAAAAAAGATTTCGTTAGATCCTTTGATAGCAGCTTCTATAGGCGACATACCTTCTTCTACTTTTTTGAAAATATTTTCAGTTACTACGATACCGTCATCTACCACTAATCCTGTAGCTAATACTATGGCTAAAAGTGTCAATACGTTAATCGAAAACCCAAAGAGCCACATGATAAAAAATGTTGCAATCAAAGAAACGGGTATATCAATAAGCGGTCGAAACGCAATTGCCCAATCCCTGAAAAACAAATAAATGATCAAGATTACCAGTACAATAGAAATCCCTAAAGTTTCTGCCACTTCTATTACTGATTTTTTTACAAAAACAGTATTGTCAATGGCAATGTTGAGTTTGATGTCTTTAGGTAAATCTTTTTTTAATTTGTCAAACTCTTTGTAAAAAGCTTTTGAAATGTCAAGATAATTTGCACCTGGTAAGGGTACGATAGCAACACCTACAAGCGGAAAACCTGATTGTGTCATTTTAGTTTCTACGTTTTCTGGACCTAATTCGGCACGACCAATATCACTTAAACGTACAATTTTATCTCCCTGCGAACGGATAATAATATTGTTAAACTCTTCGGCAGTAGCTAAGTTCCCCACTGTTTTCACAGTCAATTCAGTATTGTTCCCTGTAAGTTTTCCTGAAGGTAATTCAACATTTTGTTGGTTCAAAGCATCGCGCACTTCAGAAACGGTACAACCATAAGAGGCTAATTTTATAGGATCAATCCACAATCGCATCGCAAATCTTTTTTGGCCCCAAATCTGAACACCACTAACACCAGGAATTGTTTCTATACGTTGCGATATTACATTTTCGGCATAATCACTTAGTTCTAAAGCACTTCTGGTATCACTTTGTACCGTCATTGAAATAATAGCATCACCATTGGCATCAGCCTTTGAAACAACTGGTGGTGCATCAATATCTTGTGGCAAGCTTCTAATGGCTTGAGAAACTTTGTCACGAACATCATTTGCCGCCTCTTCAAGGTTTTTATCAAGGTTGAATTCTATGGTAATCGAACTGCTTCCTTGTGCACTGGTAGAAGTAACATTTCTTATTCCATCAATAGAATTGATTGCTTTTTCTAAAGGTTCTGTAATTTGAGATTCAATAATATCAGAATTGGCTCCCGAGTAATTCGTTCTGATAGAAACTTGTGCTGGATCAATTGAAGGAAATTCTCTAACGCCCAGAAAACTGTAACCAATTATCCCGAAGAGCACGATAGACAAATTCATGACTATGGTTAAAACGGGTCTTTTTATACTTAAGGTAGATAAACTCATTGTGTTTTTAGATTTTTAGATTTAGGATTTTAGATTTGTAAAGTCACAACCCAAACTATTTCACTTTCACTTTTACTGGAGTTTCATTTTTTAAAGTCATGACACCACTAGTAATTACAGTATCTCCCGGTTTCAAACCTTTTAAAATTAAAATGGAAGCATCGGTTCTTGTGGCAGTCTCTACCATTACTTCTTTGGCTTGACCATTCAAAGCAATAAAAACTTTTTTTCCGTTTTGAACAGGAATAATAGCTTCGGTAGGAACTACGATTGCATCTTTTATGATATCTAACGGCAGTTCTACATTGGCAAAAGTACCTGGAAAGAGTTTCCCATCTTTATTTTCTGCAATGGCACGAACTTGTAATGTTCTGGTGGCTACTTCTACTTCAGGCTCTATTGCATACACTTTAGCAATATATTTTTTATCAGAACCAGCAACAGTAAAACTCAAATTAGAATTTGTTCTTACTTGGGTAGCATATTTTTCTGGGATCGAGAATGTAATTTTTAATTTACTGGTATTGACAAGCTTTGCCACTAGAATCATAGGTGTTATGTAAGTCCCTGTAGATATGGAACGCAGACCTATTTTGCCTGAAAATGGTGCTCTGACAGCGGTTTTTGCAATTTGTGCTCTTATCAATTGACTTTGTGCTTGTGCTGATTTTAGTTCTGCTCTTGCCACATCATATTCTTCTTGACTCAATGCTTCTTTTTGTAATAAAAGTTGTGCTCTTCTTTCATTTTCTGATGCCAAACCTTCACGTGTGGTTACTTGTCTGAGTTGGGCTCTTAATTCTAAGTCATTGACTTTAAAAAGCATTTGTCCTTTACTCACAACACTACCTTCTTGAAAATGAATACCCTCAACAATGCCTGAAACTTCACTGCGAATTTCTACTTGCTCATTGGCTTCTAGCGAACCCGAAAGTGACAAATTGTTATCAAAAGTTTGAGGTTTAACTACGATTCCAGCTACTTGAATGGCTTTGTTCTTTCCGCCTTTGTCTTTGTTATAACTATTTTCGCTTTTGTTTTCTGTAATACGATAGGCGATAAATGCACCAATTCCTACTATCAATATGGTGTAAATAATGTATTTTATTTTCATAGTTTTAGTATTAAGCAATAGCGAATTCGATTATTTTTTAAGTTACGCCCCAAATTTAGCTTTTAGGATTGGGAAAACTTTAATAGTTAATTTTTATTTAACACTTGTAGGTACAAATATTGTTATTACAACAATACTAACTAATATAATTCCAGATATTCTGTTTTTTTGTTAGTTCCATAAACACATTTTTAAGAATTGCGTTTTCTGGCTTTGCCAATGGTGCATCTTCCTTTAGAATAGTCACCGCATAATTTCTAGCGATAATAAGAATATCTCTGTCGCGCACTAAATCAGCAATTTGCAAATTCAAAACGCCACTTTGTTGCTTGCCCATCAAATCGCCTGGACCACGAAGTTTAAGATCGACCTCTGCAATTTCAAAACCATCATTAGTACGCACCATCGTTTCCATTCTTGTCTTGCTATCATTTGATAATTTGTGCGAAGTCATTAAAATACAATAGCTCTGGTCGGCGCCACGGCCTACACGACCGCGCAACTGGTGCAATTGTGAAAGACCAAAACGTTCAGCACTTTCAATAATCATTACGCTGGCGTTAGGAACGTTCACACCAACTTCAATAACCGTCGTGGCGACCATAATATTGGTTTTTCCTTCTGAGAATCGCTTCATTTCGGCATCTTTATCGGCTGGCTTCATTTTACCATGTAGCATGGAAATGGCATATTGTGGTAACGGAAAATCACGAGAAATACTTTCATAACCGTCCATCAAATCCTTAAAGTCCATTTTTTCTGACTCTTGGATCAAAGGATAAACAATATATATTTGGTGGCCTAATGCAATTTCATCCTTAATAAACTTCCAAACCTTCAAGCGATTACTGTCAAAACGATGCACCGTTTGAATGGGTTTACGTCCCGGAGGCAACTCATCAATTACAGAAATATCTAAATCGCCATACAAACTCATTGCTAAAGTTCGGGGAATAGGCGTTGCCGTCATTACCAAAACATGTGGCGGAATTGTATTTTTTTTCCATAATTTAGACCGTTGCTCCACGCCAAAACGGTGTTGCTCATCAATTACAGCCAATCCTAAATTTTTGAATTTCACCTTATCTTCTAACAAGGCATGTGTGCCAATGAGGATTTGCAAACGACCGTCTTCAAGTTCTTCATGAATGATTTTTCGTTGGGCAGTTTTGCTCGAACCAGTAAGAATTTTGATATTGATATTTAATGTTGCTGCAAGTTCGGACAAGCCAATAAAATGTTGGTTGGCAAGTATTTCTGTAGGTGCCATCAAACAAGCTTGAAAACCGTTATCAATGGCTAAAAGCATGCTCATAAAAGCAACAATTGTTTTCCCAGAGCCCACATCTCCTTGCAACAGTCGGTTCATTTGGGCCGTATTGCCCATGTCATTTCTTATTTCTTTGATCACTCTTTTTTGTGCATTCGTCAAATCAAACGGCAAATGATTGTTAAAAAAGGTATTAAAATGTTCGCCTACAGTTGTAAACGGATGGCCTTTTATCTTATGTTTCCTAATCAGATTTTTTGTAATCAATTGCAACTGAATGTAAAACAATTCTTCAAACTTGAGTCGGTATTGGGCTTTTGCCAAAGCGTCGGCACTTTTAGGAAAATGTATATTGAACAGCGCTGTTTTTTTAGGAATCAGTTGCAGTTCGTTCAATAAATAGTGAGGTAAAGTTTCAGAAAATAAGTTTTGTGTTTCCAGAAACAATTGTTGCATCATTTTGTTAATCACCCTGTTCGAAACACCTCGATTGTTAAGTGTTTCAGTCGATGGATAAACGGGTTGCATTGCAGAGCGAAGGCTTTTTTCGTGTTCCGAAAGCAATTCGATTTCCGGATGCGCCATATTAAAAGTAGTTCCAAACGAAGTACATTTCCCGAAAATAACACAAATTTCATTGAGTTTTAAACTCTCCTTGATCCATTTGTGGCCTTGAAACCAAACCAGTTCCATTTGTCCCGTATCATCTGTAAAAGTGGCGACCAGTCTTTTTTGGTTTTTACCAAATTCTACTGTTTTGATAAGAATTATTTTACCAATAATTTGTACTTCGGCAATAGTCCCGAGACTTCGGGATTGCAGTTCGTTTATTTTGTAATACCGTGTTCTGTCAATGTATCGGTTAGGGTAAAAGTTGATTAAATCCTGGTATTTGTAAATTCCCAATTCCTTTCGCAACAATTCCCCACGTTGCGGACCTACGCCTTTGAGGAATTCTATGGGAGTTTGTAATAGGTTTTGCTGCATAGTGCGAAGGTAGTTTTTTGTTTGGAAATTTGAAAACACAACATTTTGAATTGGGAGTAGGAAATTTGGTATATTTGAAAATTAAAATTTTTTTTAAATTTTCATGAATATAAATCAAAAGGAATTTATTGTAAGAAGAAGTTTGATGGATAATTATCCGAGAAAACTTATTTTAAATGAAGAATTTGTAAAGTTTGAAAATAGTGATTTGTATTTAAAACCTTTTTTAACCTTTGATAAAGATGATATTATAGAATATAAATTCGGTATTAATCTTATGGGTTATGGTTTTACATTTGGAAGAGAATATTTAATTTTTATTCGCAACAATAAAAATGAAGTCATTAAAATAAATTTCAAGACCTATTTTGGTAATAAAACTAAAGAATACAATGTTCTTTTTGATAAAATTTTAGATTCATTATGGGATTTTTACTTTTCAAATATTACTGATGATTTTATTAATAAGTTTTATGAGAATCAAGAATTTAATATAGGAAATATTTATTTTACAAAAGATCAACTTATAATTAAGAAGGGTACGATTTTCAATAAAAAAGAAGAAATAACTATTATTTGGAAAAATGTAAGAACTAGTACCTATCAAAAATATTTTGTGATTTACTCTGAAATGGATCCTGTAAATATTAATGTAGGATTTAGTTATTTAGATGATTGGAATTCTGGGGTATTATGGAGTGTATTACAAACTTTATTGAAAAATGAATCCAAGAAATCATGAATAAACTAAATTAACAACCATAATTAAAATAAATAAGCTTAGCTATGACAACCCATCTCGCATTACTTCGTGGTATCAATGTTTCCGGTCATAATATGATAAAAATGGAGGCGCTTAAAACCACTCTAGAAAATATTGGGTTTCAAAATGTGCAAACCTATATTCAATCGGGGAATGTTTTTGTTGATACCGAGAAAGAAAATCCTGCAAAGATTGGTTTTTTAATCAAGCAAGAAATTTATAAAGTTTTTGGTCATGATGTTCCTGTTGTGGTTATTGGTCAGCAAGATTTAGAAGCTTGTTTTAAAAACAATCCATTTCTAAAAGAGCCTGATGCAGATTTAAAAAAGTTGTATGTAGCATTTGTTTCCACCGTTTTGAAAAGCGAAAATATCAATGATCTCAAAATAAGTCAGTTCAAACCAGATACAGCCGTTATCGATGCAAGTAGAATTTACATTAAATATGCTGTAGGCGCAGGAAAAACAAGGTTGGATCAAAAGTACATCGAAAAAAACTGAATGTTACCGCAACCATCAGGAACTGGAATACGGTGACGCAATTGTTAAAAATATATGATGAAAAACAATAATTCATGATTAAATATCTTTTTATTTTTTTGTCGGCATTTTCTTTTGCACAACAAACTCAATTTGTAGATTTTTTGAAGTGTGATGCTTTATTGAATATTAATCCTATTGAAAAATCAATTTCAGGAAGTGTTAGTTATAGTTTTAAAGTATTGAAAGATATTGATTCAATAAAAATCGATTCTAAAAATATAGATATTTTTCAAGTAAATGTTAATGATACAGATGTTGATTATAAATTGACAAACACTCATTTAATATTATATAAAGGATATAAAAAAGGAGAAAATTATGTTTATGTAAAATTTAAAGCTACACCTAAACAAACTTTATATTTTACCGATTCTGATGAAAATCTGCAAATCTGGACACAAGGTCAAGGCAAATATACGAGTCATTGGTTGCCCAGTTTTGATGATGTAAATGAAAAAGTAATTTTTAATTTGTCCATCGAATCTGAAAAGCAATACCAAGTAATTTCTAACGGAAGATTAATTAGTACCAATGAAAATGGTAATTTGAAAACTTGGCAATACCAAATGCAACAACCCATTTCATCTTATTTAGTGATGTTGGCGATTGGTAATTTTGACAAACAAAGCCAAAAAAGTACTTCCGGAATTCCGCTCGAAATGTATTATCAGCCAAAAGATAAAGCCAAATTTGAACCGACTTACCGATATTCTAAAGCCATTTTCGACTTTTTAGAAAAAGAAATAGGAGTGAAGTATCCTTGGGAAATTTACAAACAAGTACCTGTTCGTGATTTTTTATACGCTGGTATGGAAAATACTTCTGCAACTGTTTTTGCACAGGATTTTGTGGTTGATAGCATCGGGTTTAATGATAAAAATTATATCAACGTCAATGCGCATGAACTGGCACACCAGTGGTTTGGTAATTTAATTACTGCAAAATCAGGAAAAGACCATTGGCTTCAGGAAGGTTTTGCGACATATTACGCTCTTTTAGCAGAACAATCGCTCTTTGGTGAAGACCATTTTAATTGGCAACTATATGAAATGGCAGAACGTTTGCAACAAGCTTCCAGAGCTGATACGATTCCGATTTTAAATGAAAAAGCGAGCGCCCTTACTTTTTATCAAAAAGGGGCTTGGGCGTTGCATGTTTTAAGAGAAGGTGTAGGACATGAAAAGTTCCAAAGAGCAGTAAAAAACTATTTAAAAAAGTACCAGTTTCAAAATGTAACTTCGGCCGATTTTCTGGAAGCAATTAATGCAGTAAGTAATTATGATACAAATATTTTTAGAAAACGTTGGTTAGAAAATCCTAAATTTGAGGTTGAAGAAGCTTTGCAGTTGTTAAAGAAAAACAAACTGATTCAGGAATATTTTAAGGTTGCCGAGATGAAAGATGTACCGCTTTCGGTAAAAAAAGCGAAGTTTGAAAGCGTATTAAAGTCTCGGGTTTTATATCCATTAAAAGAAGAAATTATTTATCAATTACAAGATGTTCCGTTCAATGAAAAAGAAGGCTTGTTGCGACTTGCGATGCAAACCAATGACTTAAAAGTGCGACAAGTTGTTGCTCAAAGTGTAACTGAATTTCCTTTGAGTTTTAAATCTGAATATGAAACTTTACTTACTGATAAATCCTATATTACTCAGGAAATTGCGTTGCATGTTTTATGGTCGAGATTTCCTGAGGAGCAAATACAATTATTAGAAAAAACTCAGCATTGGATTGGGTTTAATGATAAAAACCTGCGCATTTTATGGCTTACATTAGCTTTAAAAACCAAAGATTATCCTAAAGACAAAAAACTGCTTTTGTACCAAGAACTATTGGATTATGCTACTCCTAAATTTGAAAGTAGTACGAGACAAAATGCACTGACGAATTTGATTTATTTGGACAAAAATGACCAAAATTATTTAGTCGCCTTAGTAAATGCTTTGACGGATCACAAATGGCAAATTGTAAAATTCGCAAAAGACAATATCAGGAAAATGCTAAAAAGCAAAAACCACAGGATTTATTTTGAATCTCTTTTGTCTGGACTCAATGAAAGTGAGCAGCTGCAATTGAATAAGCTTTTGAAGGAGTAAGGTTTTCGATTTTGAGATGATTAAATTCAAAATTGACTGAAATTTGGTTGAGTTTGTTCAAAAAAAACAAGTTCAAACCTTTCAAGCGAATGGTTACTAGTATATTTTCTTATTTCATTTTAATTAGTTTCCCAGTATTAATTGTAATATTTAATTGTTTAGTGAATGTCGTTCTAAAACTTATTGTGTCTAAATCACTTTCTTCAAATTCTATAATCACTTTCCCTTTCGGTTTTATATTATTTACTTCTGCCTTTGGGTGTGAAATAATAAAATCTTGGAGTTGTATAACCGTTTTTGAATTTTCGTTCAATATTCTTGAAATTCCCCCTTCAAAACTTTCATTTTGACTGATGTTTTTTGTGTAATTTTTTTCTTTAAAATTAATTATACAATCAGCTTCTCCATTTGAATAATATTTTTTATCATAAACAACTTTATATTTTCCAGATATTTGAAAAGGAAGTTGAAAACTTAATAATGTGATTGCCGAAAATACGATGAAATAATTTTTCATGTTTTCTGTCTTTTGAATATAAATCGAAGTACTTACGCCAACTACCACATTTGCGCCACTTCATTTTTTATATAAGCCAATGCTGCTGTCGACGGGGCTTCTTTTTCATATAATTCAGTCAGAATTACTTCTCTAAGTTGATTGGCATTTTCTACAGTTTCCATTTTACATGCCTTTCTAATCATTTGTATAGAAGCATTTTTTGCAGTCAAGATGATGGTCCAGCAACTATCAGACATATAAATTTGCTGTGTCAAATTGTGTTCAAATTCTTGTTCGATTTGTGCAATCAATAAACTTTCATAATCGCTTTTATTTTGTGAAATGGGAGCAATTCTCACGAGTAATTTGGTCAAACTTATACGCTCTAGAAATAAAGTCATGCGTTCATAAGCTTGCAAACGTAAAGGCAATGCATCTTTTTGATTTTCTTTTTGCAACAGCCAGCGTCTTGTATTTTGCTGATCCTTAAAATAAGATTGAAACAAATAATACGCCACGCCGCCAGTAATTAAGGAAGGAATTGTATATGATAAAAGTTCGATAATTTTAGTAGTATCCATTTATTATTGCTTGTTTAATGTCGTTAACTGATTCCTTTTTAATATCCACAAATAAACAAATAAACCCATAAATTTAAATACTACATTTGACAAAATTTTTAAACAAGTGGAACATTATATTCTTGTTTTATTGTGTATCGCTGCATTCTTAGCTGGTTTTGTAGATGCAATAGTAGGCGGAGGCGGATTGATTCAAACACCCATGGGATTAATTTTGCTGCCTAATTTGCCTGTGGCGAATGTTATCGGGTCTTTAAAAATACCTTCATTTAGCGGTACTTTTTTTGCAGCATTACAGTATTTAAAAAAAATAGAAATGAATTGGAAGTTATTGCTCATTATGATGACATTGGCCATTCCATCCGCATTTGCGGGTTCTACATTGTTGACACATGTGAGTAATGATTTTATGAAACCACTTTTGCTTGTCATTCTTTCACTTTTGGTCGTTTATACTTTTGCAAAAAAGAATTTCGGACAACATACTGATAAATCCCATTCTAGCGCCCAGCAAATTTTGTATGCCGTTTTAATTAGTTTTTTTATTGGCTTTTATGATGGTTTTATAGGTCCTGGAACTGGGAGTTTTTTAGTTCTAGCATTTATCACTTTGCTTGGTTTTGATTTCCTTCAGGCTTCCGCCAATGCTAAAATGGTGAATTTAGCGACTAATTTTGGTTCGATAACTTTGTTTGTAATTAAGGGTAAAATCATTTGGTCAATAGCCATTCCTATGGCAATTTGCAACGCTGCTGGCGGATTTATTGGTGCCAAATTAGCCATAAGCAAAGGCAATAAGTTTATCAGGATTTTCTTTTTGATTGTTGTAATTGGTACTTTGATACGATTTGGTTATGATGTGTTTTTCAAAGCATAAAAAAGACATTATCAGTCAAAATTCCTTCACTATTTAATTGTATTACACCTTTTCAAAACGTATTTTTGTAAGTCTTATAACTTTGCAATTTTGTCAATTTTTAACACTTTGCAACCTTACATAAAATATGCAACAATACATTTCCCAACTCAACGAAGCACAGCAAGAGCCAGTTTTACAAAAAGACGGCCCCATGATTATAATTGCTGGCGCTGGTTCAGGAAAAACCCGAGTTTTAACCATAAGGATTGCTTATTTAATGAGTCTCGGTGTAGATTCGTTTAGTATTCTCGCACTTACATTTACCAATAAAGCGGCGCGGGAAATGAAAAAGCGTATTTCGGATATTGTAGGAACTGCCGAGGCAAAAAACCTTTGGATGGGCACATTCCACTCTGTTTTTGCGCGAATTTTACGTTCCGAAGCAGATAAATTAGGTTATCCTTCTAACTTTACGATTTACGACACACAGGATTCTGTAAGATTGCTATCTGCGATTATCAAAGAAATGCAATTGGACAAAGACATTTATAAACCGAAACAAATTTTAGGTAGAATTTCTTCATATAAAAACTCGTTGATTACAGTTAAAGCCTATTTCAATAATCCCGAATTACAGGAAGCCGATGCGATTTCTAAAAAGCCGCGTTTGGGCGAAATTTATCAAAATTATGTAGACCGTTGTTTTAAATCGGGCGCTATGGATTTTGATGATTTGTTGTTAAAAACCAATGAATTGCTGTCTCGTTTTCCCGAAGTATTGGCCAAGTACCAAAACCGTTTTCGCTATATTTTAGTCGATGAGTACCAAGATACCAATTATTCTCAAAACGAGTTGGTCAAGTTGTTAGCCTCCTCCCATAAAAATATCTGTGTAGTTGGTGACGATGACCAGAGTATTTATAAGTTTCGGGGAGCAGCAATATCGAATATTTTAAAGTTTACAACCGATTACAAAAAAACTAAACAGATAGTTTTAACTACCAACTACCGTTCAACTCAAAGTTTATTGGATTCAAGTTATCGATTGATTCGTTTTAACGACCCCGATCGACTCGAGGTTCAAAATAAAATAAACAAGAAATTAGTTTCAGCCAGAAAAGAATTAGGCGAGTCACCGCAAGAAATTTCCACCCAAACGTTGTCAGAGGAAACAGACTTTGTTGCAGCAGAAATTGAAAAGCTTGTTGCAAAAAAAGAGTTTAGTTACAAAGATACTGCGATTTTAGTTCGTGCTGGTTCCCAAGCCGATCCATTTTTGCGAGCCTTGAATATCAAAGGCATCCCGTTTAAATTTATTGGCAATTCTGGACTTTATCAACAGAGAGAAATTCAACTTTTAATTTCGTTTCTCAACACTATTTCAAATTTTGATGACAGTTTAAGTCTCTATCAACTAGCTACTAGTGAAATTTATCAGCTACCGTTGGCAGACTGCATTGTTTTGATGGATTATTCCAAAAGAAGTAATCGACCGTTAAGCTACGCTTTCAAAAACCTAGAAGGCTTAAAAGAAATTGAAGTTTCCAAAGAAGCAGAGGCAGTTATCAAAAAAATAAATAACGATCTTGATGAGAGTTTGGATCAGTCCCGTAAGGACAATGTTGGCCAAGTTCTCTACCAATTCCTGCAAAAAACTAAGTTCTTAGAAAGGCTCGAAAGAGCTGGGAATACTGAAGCTGAAATAAAAATTCAGAATATTGCTAAGTTTTTTGATAAGATTCGGGAGTTTATCGACTTAGTTAAAAATGAAGGCGTTCGCGCTTTTGTCGATTATCTAGAAACAATGCGTTTGGTCGGAGATGACCCTGCAACCGCTGATTTTGATCCCAATCTTAACGCGGTCAATGTTATGACGGTGCACGCAGCCAAAGGCCTAGAATTCAAAGCAGTTTTCATGGTCGGTTTGAGCGCGGATCGCTTCCCGTCACGGGAAAGAGCTGACCTGAT
>JANOEE010000002.1:0-136742 GCA_031413015.1 Bacteroidota bacterium
TGGCAATTTCACCAAAACCAATAAAGGGAATACAACATTTTTATAATCACATAGCGAAAAACTTTACCTGTCCTAAAGAATATGAAAATTTAAAAGGTAGGATTTTAACAAATTTTATAGTTGATAAAGATGGAGAATTAGTGGAGCCAAAAAACATACAATCATTAAACGAAACTTTAGATCAAGAAGCAATTAGAGCAATTACTAGTTATGGGAAATGGAAACCAGGCCAATACAGAGGACAAAATATCAGAGTTGTTTATACAATTCCTATTTCATTAGCAGGTAAAAGATAAAACTGGTCTTTTTAAATAATTCACAATTATTAATTGATAATTCACAATTATTAATTACTTTTGCACCGTCGTATAAAAGATATACACATACATAAAAATCATTAAACCAATATTGGAATGTATTTAACTAAAGAGATTAAAGAAGAAATCTTCGCTAAACACGGAGAAAAAACGAACACAGGAAAAGCGGAAAGCCAGATTGCTTTGTTCACATTTAGAATCAGTCACTTAACTGAGCATTTGAAAAAAAATCGTCACGATTACAATACAGAACGTTCATTAGTATTACTAGTAGGTAAAAGAAGAGATTTGTTAGATTATTTAAAGAAAACAGAAATCAACAGATACCGTGAGATTATCAAAGAATTGAATATCAGAAAATAATCAATAAAAAAGAGGTGCTCACGCGCCTCTTTTTGTTTTTATACATATTGCATAAAAAGTTTAGTTTTTCATTGGGTTTTAGACAAATAACTACACAACAACTACAACACAACTAAAACCCATGTTTAACTTAGAGAATTAAAATTTATGATTCCACAATTATTTGTAGAAAAAATCGATTTAGGTGATGGCAGAAGCATCACAATCGAGACAGGACGTTTGGCCAAACAAGCCGATGGTGCTGTAGTAGTAAGAATGGGAAATGCCATGTTGTTAGGAACGGTAGTTTCAGCAAGAAAAGCAAGTCCTGTTGATTTTTTACCATTAACGGTAGATTATCGTGAAAAATTTGCAGCAGCAGGACGTTTTCCTGGTGGATTTTTCAAAAGAGAAGCAAGACCTAGCGACAGTGAAGTATTAACAATGAGATTGGTAGACCGTGTTTTGCGTCCACTTTTCCCAGATGATTATCATGCAGAAACGCAAGTGATGATTCAGTTAATGTCGCATGACGAAAACGTAATGCCAGATGCATTAGCAGGTTTAGCCGCTTCGGCAGCATTAGCTTTGTCTGATATTCCATTTTCAACATTGATTTCTGAAGCACGCGTAGGCCGTGTTGACGGAAAATTAGTTATCAATCCTACTCGTGCACAACTTGAAGTATCAGATATTGATATGATGATTGGCGCTTCTACAGATTCTATCGCAATGGTAGAAGGTGAAATGAAAGAAATTTCAGAAGCTGAAATGATTGAAGCCATCAAATTTGCCCATGAGCACATTAAAGTACAAATTGCGGCACAAGAAAGATTGGCAGCTGCTTTTGGTAAAAAAGAAACCCGTACTTACGAATTAGAAAGAGAAGATGAAGCCATTTACAACAAAGTAAAAGCGGCAGCTTATGATAAAATTTATGCTATTGCTAAAGTAGGTTCTGCAAAACAAGAGCGTTCTGCTGCATTTACTGAAGTGAAAGAAGAAGTAAAAACTTTATTTACTGAAGAAGAATTAGCAGAAAACGGTGATTTAGTAGGAAAATATTTTTATAAAGTCAACAAAGAAGCAGTTCGTAATGTAACATTAGACCTTGGAACTCGTCTTGACGGAAGAAAAACTACTGAAATTCGTCCAATTTGGTGCGAAGTAGATTATTTACCATCGGTTCACGGTTCTGCATTATTTACCCGTGGTGAAACACAAGCTTTGGCAACAGCCACTTTAGGAACTTCTAGAGAGGCTAACCAAATTGATTCACCATCAGAACAAGGAGAAGAAAAATTCTATTTGCACTATAACTTTCCACCATTTTCAACAGGAGAAGCAAAACCTTTAAGAGGAACTTCAAGAAGAGAAGTAGGCCACGGAAACTTGGCACAAAGAGCATTAAAAAATATGATTCCTGCAGATTGTCCTTATACAATTCGTGTAGTTTCTGAAGTTTTAGAATCAAACGGTTCGTCTTCAATGGCAACAGTTTGTGCTGGAACTTTGTCATTAATGGATGCTGGAATTCAAATGATTCGTCCAGTTTCTGGAATTGCAATGGGATTAATAACAGACGGAGATCGTTTTGCAGTTTTATCTGATATTTTAGGTGATGAAGATCATTTAGGAGATATGGATTTCAAGGTAACAGGAACTTCTGAAGGAATTACAGCATGTCAAATGGACATTAAAATAGAAGGTTTACCATACAACATTATGGAGGAAGCTTTAGCACAAGCTCGTGATGGTCGTTTGCACATTTTAGGGAAATTAACCGAAGTATTGGCACAGCCAAAAGCAGATGTTAAGGTTTATGCTCCTAAAATTATCATGCGTACGATTCCTGGAAACTTTATTGGCGCATTAATTGGGCCTGGTGGAAAAGTGATTCAAGAATTGCAAAAAGCTACCGGAACAACAATCGTTATTAACGAAGTGGATGAACAAGGAGTTGTAGAAATTCTTGGAACTGATCCAGACGGAATTGCAGCAGTTTTAGCTAAAATTGATTCTATCATCTTTAAACCACAAATGGGCGAAGCTTATGAGGTAAAAGTAATTAAAATGTTGGATTTTGGTGCGGTGGTAGAATATACTGATGCTCCAGGAAATGAAGTTTTATTACACGTTTCTGAGCTAGCTTGGGAACGCACAGAAAATGTTACTGATGTTGTGAATATGGGTGATGTTTTTCAAGTGAAATATTTAGGACTTGATCCTAAAACTAGAAAAGAAAAAGTTTCTAGAAAAGCACTTTTACCAAGACCTCCAAGAGAAGAAAATAAAATTACTCCAAAGCCAGCGGAATAATTTAGTTATTATTATTATTAAAAAACCCCAACTTAAAATTTTAAGTTGGGGTTTTTAACTTTTCATAAAGTTGAAATTTTGATTTTTTCTTAGTTTATTGACTCATATTTAAATGATTTTTTTTAACTTTTGTTATACTAATATCTTTTTATTAAAAATTAATTTTACAAATAATATTTATAGTCATAAATGACAAAAACCATTGGTATAATTGGATCTGGAATTGGTGGTCTTGCCTTATCAATTAGGCTTGCTAATCAGGGATTTAAGGTAACTGTTTTTGAGAAAAATAGTTACCCAGGAGGAAAACTGAGTGAATTAAATTTAGATGGTTTTCGCTTTGATAAAGGTCCATCTTTGTTTACAATGCCCACATTAGTAGACGAATTAACAAATTTAAAAGAAAGTGAGCATAAATTAGAATACGATAAATTAGAAGTCATAACTAATTATTTTTATTCTGATGGAACACAGCTAAAAGCTTATGCTAATCCAGATAAGTTTGCAGAAGAAGTGCATATAAAATTAAATGAAAATAAAGAAACTGTTTTAAAGTATTTAAAGCGCAATGCTTTTTATTTTAAAACAACTGAAGATTTATTTTTGAAACAATCTCTTCATCAATTTAAAAATTTCATAAATTTTAAGACCTTAAAAGGTATTTTATATTCACCATTCTTAGGTTTGTTTAGCACTATGAATAAAAAAAATGAAAAAACTTTTAATAATCCAAAAACAGTACAATTATTTAACCGATTTGCAACTTATAATGGCTCAAATCCATATAAAGCACCTGCGCTAATAAATATGATTTCGCATTTAGAGTTTAATCTTGGAGCATATTTACCAAAAAAAGGCATGCATCAAATTACAAAACATTTGGTAAAACTAGCAGAAGAAGCTAATGTGAACATAAAATATGATTCACCAGTTGAAAAATTAGAAGTTGGAACTAGCAACAAAATTGAATCCATTAAAAGCAACGGCGTAGTGTATCCTTTTGACATTGTGGCTAGTGATGTAGATATTCATGCACTTTACAACTATTTATTACCGAGTTCGTTCACACCAAAAAAGATAATTCAACAAGAAAAATCTAGTAGCGCTTATGTTTTTTATTGGGGTATAAACAAAGAATTTTCAGCATTAGGACTGCATAATATTTTGTTTAGTGACGATTATAAAAAAGAATTTGATAATTTATTTTCAAAACAGTTTCCTACCGAAGACCCAACGATTTATATCAATATCACCTCTAAGTATTGCAAAGATGATGCGCCAGTTGGTTGTGAAAATTGGTTTGTAATGGTAAATGTGCCGCATAATAAAAGTGAAAGTATAAGTTATAGTGCAGCACTTAGAAAAAATGTTGTAGACAAGATTAATACGATGTTGAAAACAGATATCGAAAAATATATAATTTCAGAAAGTAGTTTAAGTCCAATTGATATCGAAAATCAAACCTCATCGTTTGGAGGTTCGCTTTATGGAAATTCTAGCAACAATAAATTTGCTGCTTTTTTAAGACATGCTAATTTTTCATCAAGTATTAAAAATTTATTTCTTGTTGGCGGAAGCGTGCATCCTGGTGGTGGAATTCCGCTGTGTTTGTACAGCGCAAAAATAACAAGTCAAATTATTATAGAACGAGAAAAAAAATGTTAAAAAATTATAAATCTTATCTATTATATTTTTTAATTCTAGTATATGTCTCTGGATCAATTGGGTTTGTTGTCAATCCATCTTTTTTTAGTCCTTTTACACCTTATACATTATTATTAACTTGCTTTGTTTTTTTAATTAATAGCCCATTGGTTGATAAAAAATTTATTTTATCTTTTTTTTCGATAGCAATTTTGGGTTTTATTATTGAGGTAGTTGGCGTAAAAACTGGAGTTGTTTTTGGAAAATATGTCTACGGAGATGGTCTTGGTATTAAATTACTTAATGTCCCATTGATCATTTCTATTAATTGGGCAATACTTACTTGTGCCGGAATAATTGTGGTAAATTCTTTTATTACCAATAAATTTTTTGCTTTGATTGTTTCTGCTTTTTTGGTAACACTTGTTGATTTACTTATTGAGCAAGTGGCGCCAAAACTCGATTTTTGGCAATTCGAAAATGGAGGTCCTGATATACATAATTATTTGGGCTGGATTGGTGTGACATTTTTCATGTCCTATTTTTTTTACCCAATCATAATTAAAGGAAATCGTTCTGTATCTTTAATAATATTAATTTTGCAAATTATATTCTTCACCTCTTTACACTTATTTTTATAACATGGAAATTTTAATTAATTCTAGTATCGTTTTAGCCACTTTTATACTAACAGAATTTTCTGCTTGGGCAAATCACAAATATATTATGCATGGTTTTATGTGGTATTTTCATGCTGACCATCACAAAAAAGATCACAAAAGTTGGTTTGAACGTAATGATTTGTTTTTTATCATCTATGCTGTGCCAAGTTGGTTGTGTATTATGTTTGGCATGATGAACCAATATGCTTGGTACACTTGGGTTGGTTTTGGGATTTTACTTTATGGTTTAGCTTATTTTTTTGTGCATGACCTCATAATTCACCAACGATTTAAAATTTTCACAAAAACGAAAAATGTATATGTTTTAGCGTTGCGTCGTGCACACAAAATGCATCATAAAAATATTGGAAAAGAAGGTGGAGAAAGTTTTGGAATGCTAATAATTAAGAAAAAATACATTCAGGCAGCTTTAAAGCAATCCAAAACTCTTTACGCATAATGTATGGTAAAAGCATTACTATTTTTAGCATATAGTTATACACTTTCGCATTCGCTATAAATAAAATTAAACGTCACATGAATCACACAAATATTGTTCCTTGTTCGGTTTGTAAAAAAAATAAAACCTCTTTTTATGTGACTACAAACGCATTAATGCACAAACCGAATAATGAGAATTATGTGTTTAATATTTGCAACAATTGTGAAGCCGTATTTTTAACAAATCCAGTTACTTCTGAAAAGTTAGATAATTATTACACCGAAAATTATTTGCCTTACAGAGGTTCGTTAGCTTGGGGAAAGTATAGTTCTTTTGTGGAAAAAAGTCAGAAAGATTTAGATTTTAGACGTGTAAATTTCGTGAAAAAACATTTAAAAAAGAACGATTCAAATCTTACCATACTTGATGTAGGTTGCGGTAATCCGAGTTTTTTGGAAATTCTGCAGAAAAATTCAAAAGTAAGTTGCACAGGAATTGATTTTTCAGATTCCGGTTGGAAAAATAAAAATTATCCAAATCTAGAACTTAATAAAGTTGCAATTGAAGATTATGTAGTTGACAAACAATTTGATATAATTACGCTTTGGCATTATTTAGAACATGATTATAACCCGAATCAAACAGTAGAAAAACTATATAATTGTTTAAAAAAAGGAGGAAAATTAATTATAGAAGTGCCAGATTATAAAAGTATTACAGCAAAAAATCAAAAATCACATTGGCAAGGTTGGCATAGTCCAAGGCATATTTCATTATTTACCAAAAAAAGTTTTGATCATTTGTTTAACCAAGACAAATGGCAAATTAAAAACCACTTGCGATATGGAACTCTTGATGCATTCACGCTATGGTGGCTTGGCAAAATGGAAAAAAAAGGAATTGATTGGTCGGGAAATATGTCAAATCAATTTTGGATGCTCGTTCTTTTAAAAGTTATTACATTTCCATTTTTTGCTTTTGAAAAAATAATTCCGCTAGGTATTCAAATTTTGGTAGTCGAAAAAAAATAATCGAAAATACTATCTTAAATCCAATCAAAATATATTACAAATATATGAGTCAAATAACAACTTGCACTTTTTTTAAATTAGAAACTTTCGCTAATAAACTTTGGGCTTTTTCGCAAATGCAATTAGGTCATGCTCATTTTAAAAATATAAATGGTTTGGTGTTTTATAAACTATTAGGTTCCGGTGCCGAAAATGGTTTTAGTTCAAAACCAAACTTTGGTACTTATGCATTATTATCTATTTGGGAATCGGAGACACACGCTACTGATTTTTTTGAAAAAAATTCATTTTTTAATAACTATAAATCTAGAAGTACTGAATCGTTTACGGTTTTTGCTCACGCCGCAGAAGCACACGGAAAATGGGACGGGAAGCAACCTTTTGTTTCTCATGCTGCTTTGTCTTTAGATAAACCAGTAATGGTTTTAACACGAGCTAGCATTCGGATTTCAAAATTGATTTCTTTTTGGAGAAAAGTGGGCAAAGTAAGTAAAAGTTTAGAAGAATATGATGGATTAGCGTTGTCAATTGGTGTTGGTGAATGGCCCTTAATACAGCAAGCTACAGTTAGTATTTGGAAAACACAAGCGGAAATGATAGATTATGCCTATAAAAACGAAAAGCATAAAGAGGTTGTTCGTCTTACTAGAAAATTAAAGTGGTACAAAGAAGAACTTTTTGCACGATTTATGCCTTATAAATTTGTAGGACAATGGAATGGTAAAAATGTGGAGAACTTTTTAGAAATCTAGTTACATATTGATAAGTTATTAAGTATTGGTAACATTTTTCAAGTGAAAAACCAAGGTGTAAATCCTAAAACTAGAAAAGAAAAAGTTTCTAGAAAAGCACTTATACCAAGACCTCCAAGAGAAGAAAATAAAATTACTCCTAAATCGGAATAATCAATTTTTAGAATAAAAAAATCCCCAATACATTTATTTGAATTGGGGTTTTTACTCTTTCATTAAATTATTTTAAATTTAATGTAACTTTTAGCGTTTCGTTTACGTACAACAAACGTACACTTAAATAATAGGAAATTATTACATGAGACAACTTAAAATAACCAAGCAGGTAACAAACCGTGAAACTGCTTCTCTGGACAAATATTTACAGGAAATAGGAAAAGTAGATTTGATTACTGCTGATGAAGAGGTAGAATTAGCTCAGAAAATAAAAGCTGGAGATCAAAAAGCATTAGAAAAATTGACGAAAGCCAATTTGCGTTTTGTGGTTTCCGTAGCCAAACAATATCAAAATCAAGGACTTACACTTCCTGATTTAATTAATGAAGGAAATTTAGGTTTAATAAAAGCCGCACAACGTTTTGATGAAACACGTGGATTCAAATTCATTTCCTACGCCGTTTGGTGGATTCGTCAATCGATTCTTCAAGCGCTTGCAGAGCAATCTCGTATTGTTCGTTTACCATTAAATAAAATTGGTTCTATCAATAAAATCAACAAAATGTACGCTTTGTTAGAGCAATCTAACGAACGTCCGCCATCTGCTGAGGAAATTGCAAAAGAGCTTGACATGACCGTAAATGACGTAAAAGAGTCCATGAAAAACTCTGGTCGTCACCTTTCAATGGATGCACCACTTGTAGAAGGTGAAGATTCTAATCTTTATGACGTTTTGCGTTCTGGAGAATCTCCAAATCCTGACAGAGAATTAATTCATGAATCATTACGCACCGAAATTGAGCGTTCTCTTGAAACATTAACACCTCGTGAGGCTGATGTGGTTCGTTTGTATTTTGGTTTAGGCGACCAACATCCCATGACATTAGAAGAAATTGGTGAAACTTTCGACCTTACCCGCGAACGCGTTCGCCAAATCAAGGAAAAAGCAATCCGTAGATTAAAACATACCTCAAGAAGTAAAATTTTAAAAACATATCTTGGGTAAGTCATAAAGTTTAAATGTCAAAAAGTTTGAATGTTTCGTAACTTTATACGTAATGACTTTAAGCCTTACGACTAATAAAAGTAACAACAGTCTGATTAACTGTTCGTTTTTTGATTGATGATTGAAACCTCGGCTGATTACCGAGGTTTTATTTTTTACAAGTCAAATAAAACATCGGTCTGTTCGCAAAAGCTCGAGTTTCCGAGGTTTTATTTTTGTCATTGCGAGGTACGAAGCAATCTCTTGGTTTATTTGAGCGTGTCCCTACGTAAAAACTTCGGGTCAGGCTTTCGCACTCGCTTTTTTAAATTATTCCACTACGTTACACAATTTAAAAAGAGCTCAAACAATTGCTCTATTCTTCACGCAACCCAACTGTTAATTCAAAATAAACTTTCATTGCGAACCTTGCTCACTTTGCGGTTATAATTTTACCTTTGCAACTTAATGAGATTGCTTCGTGCCTCGCAATGACAAAAAATGAAAAACACACTTATTGCCCCATCTGTTCTCGCAGCTGACTTTGCTAATTTGCAACGCGACATAGAAATGATTAATAATAGTCAGGCCGATTGGTTTCATATCGATATCATGGATGGTGTTTTTGTACCCAACATTTCTTTTGGAATGCCAGTTTTAGAAGCCATAACAAGACATGCAAAAAAAACAATAGATGTGCATTTAATGATTGTTGATCCAGATCGATATATAAAAACCTTTGCAGATTTAGGCGCAAATATATTAACGGTACATTATGAAGCATGTACACACCTTCATAGAACCTTACAGGCTATAAAAGCAGAAGATATGAAAGCTGGTGTTGCAATAAATCCCCACACATCAATTGATTTACTTGAGGATGTAATAAACGATATCGATTTAGTTTGTATCATGAGTGTTAATCCTGGTTTTGGCGGACAATCTTTTATAGAAAACACTTATGCTAAAATTGAAAAATTGAAAGCTTTGATAACTAAAAAAGGAGCAAATACAATTATTGAAATAGATGGTGGTGTGACTGATAAAAATGCATTACAATTGGTTCAATCTGGCGCCGATGTTTTAGTAGCTGGTAATTATGTTTTTAAAGCAGAAAATCCAACACAAACCATAGCAGACTTAAAAAAATTAACCAGTTTATAAGTTCAATCTATAATTATGGAAAGTGAAAAAACAAGACTTAGAATTCAAAAAATTCAAAAAAAACTGTCTATTAAAACAATAAAAATGGCGGCGTTTTTAGATATGAATCCACAATCATATCGCAATTGTTTAAGTGCTCAAAACCCGACAAATAATTTTAAGAAAGTAAACTTTAAAATGCTTAAAGCAAAAATTATTAAGTCGGTAAACGAAGCTTTTTTAGAGTAATTCTAGCTATTTACTATGATTTATAATTAATCATAGTTTTTACATCGTTATATAAATCTGGGAATTCTAACTCGAATTTTTGTGGCGTTTCAAAAAAGTGTTCTAATACTACAGATATAAATTCAAATTTGTTCTCGTAAGCATATTGCCTTAAATACGCTTTGTCTATCAAGTTTTTATTGAGTTCAGGATCAGTATAATATTTGATAACTTTTTCAAACGCATCTTGAAAAATAACTGCACTTGCATCATTATTCCTTAAACAGTGAAAGTGCAAAACATGGGAGAATTCATGTAAACCAAGATTAATATTATCAGTTGTAGATTCATGACCTACTTTAAAATCTTCCCACGAAAAAACAACCGCTTTCATCCTCGGATTGAATTCGCCTTTGTGATTTTTTCCAGTCACAGATGAATAATAATAGGAAGGGAATATAATAATTTTATCAAATAGATCTGTTTTAAAATGCCTCATACCAAAGGTTAACATTACATAAGATCCTGCAATTAAAATTTTCATCTCATTTGTAACCACAAGATTTTCTTTGCCAATAAACTCATAGTGATGTATAAATGTTTTTACGCGGTGTTCAAAATAGGCTTTTTTCTTATTAAAAAGTTGGTTATAAAAAGTAAATTCTGCTTCTAATATTTTCTTTTTATCGGATTTTAGTTTCTTTTTTATGGGATGAAAATAAACAAACAATGGTTTATTAAAAATAAATATATAAGTAGGTTCAATAATTCTAAACAATAAAAAGAGTGCAAAAAAACTTATAGAGAAAACACTAAGAATTGTCATGAATAAATTGAATTTGATGTAATATAAAAATAAAAAACCTCTTTATTACAAGAGGCTTTTACTGAATTGTGTGACCGCGAAGGGATTCGAACCCCCAACCCTCAGAGCCGAAATCTGATATTATATCCAGTTGAACTACGCAGCCGTTGTATGATTATTCAATTAATTGATTCTTAAAAATCTAATAATTAAAGATCAATTACACTAACAATTTTTTAACTATGCTTGAAATGGTTTTTCCTTCGGCTGTTCCGCCCAATTGTGCAGCGGCTAATCCCATAACTTTACCCATTGCTGCTATACCTGATGCTCCAGTTTCGGCAATGATTTTTGCAACAACTGCTTCTACTTCTGCTTCGCTAAGTTGTGCTGGCAAGAATTTTTCGATTACTGCAATTTGTGCTAATTCAGGTTCTGCAAGATCCATACGGTTTTGTTCTGTAAAGATTTTAGCACTGTCTTTGCGGGTTTTTACCAATTTTTGAAGCAATTTAATTTCTTCATCTACAGTAATTTCTTCTTTACTTCCTGTGGCTGTTTGTGCTAATAATATCTCGGATTTTATGGCACGAAGCGCTTCTAGAGCAACGGTATCTTTTGCTCTCATTGCTGTTTTCATTTCGTCCATAATTTGTGTTGATAAACTCATATTTTGATTTTTTAATTATTCGGTTTTTAATTAATAGCTTTTTAGAATAAATTGAAATGCTAGTTGTGGCTTTCTAATTTTCTAAATATCCATAAATCTGATTTGCCCCAGATAGCAATGGAAAGCCTTTTTTAAGGAAAATGCATTTTTCTTGAATTAAAAAAGCGACCAACGGAAGCTATTTTTATTTTATAGAAAAACCCATTTTATTGAAAAAGCTTGTAATGTATAGCTGGATTAAGGCCTTGCAAATATAAAAAAAATAACCCGAAAATCACTATGATTAACGGGTTACTGGGTTTGGTTTTTTGTTTGGTTAATCTACGTTATCGTGCAAAAAAGAGTTGTTTGAACGCAATTGTACATCGTCATTACTGTCTAGCCCTAGTGAGGTGCGCGATTTGTTGTTGTTTGCGGGAATACTTGATATATCTATGCCTAATCTCTTGTATGCTGGCTCTTTTTCATACTCCTCAACGCGAGAAGGGTTGTTTTGAAACTTGTAATTGAATTCTTTTAATTTTCGGCGTCTTTCTTCAGAACGCAATCTCGAGGCTTCCTCTATTGACATTTCAGTTGGAGAAATTGCCTCTGAATCATTGCCATAATTTGAGGACAAATCTACTTTTTTCATTATAAAATTGAGTTCTTCATTTTCTGGTTCTGCAACTTTATTTATTATTTTTTTTGATTCTAAGAGACTATTTTCAATTTCCATGTACTCTTCTAATGAATAACGAATCACGCCATTTTCATTAAGTTCTGTAACAGGCAAAACATGTAATGGGTCATTGACTTTGATGTCACGGATTTCATTAGTTAATTCAAAAAGGATTTTTTCCTCTTTTGGCTTTTCTTTATTGCTTATAGGTAAATCAAACAGGAATGTAATTTGCTCTTCTTCTTTAACTACAAATTCTGGCTCATGAACTTCAATTTCACGAACTTGTGGAGTTGTAAAATAAAACTCTTGCTCTTTTGCGGGAGCAACAATTTCAAAGGTTACATCTAGATTTTTAATAAATTCTGTAGTAGGAACAAGTTGGTATTCAAATGTTGGTTCTTCTTTTATTGGTGGAGTAAAAGTAACTTCCTCCATTAAATCATGAACAATTTTGTCCTCTTTTTTTGTTGGGATTTCATTTGAAAAATCAAATGAAGCGATTACTTTTTGAGATAAATTGTGTGTTAATTTTTGTTCATCCTCAAGAGAATGAATGATTTTTTTAGGTTCGGTATTTACAATTTCATTTTGCTGTTCTACATTAAAACCTGTGGCAATAATTGTTACAGCTACGGCATCTCCCAAGTTTTCGTCCTCACCAACACCCATGATAATATTGGCATTGTGTCCTGCTTCAGCTTGAATATGGTCATTAATTTCTCCTATTTCATCAATTGTAATTTCATTTGTACCAGAAACGATAAGCAACAACACGTTTCTTGCTCCAGAAATTTTATTGTCATTTAAAAGTGGTGAGTCAAGCGCAGAAATAATAGCCTCTTTGGCTCTGTTTTCTCCCATCGCAGTAGCAGAACCCATTATGGCTGTGCCGCTGTTTGCTAAAACTGTTTTAGCATCTTTTAAATCTATATTTTGTGTGTAATGGTGTGTTATTACTTCTGCAATTCCTCTTGAAGCTGTTGCTAAAACTTCGTCAGCCTTAGAAAATCCAGCTTTAAAACCAAGATTTCCGTAAACTTCTCTCAACTTATTGTTATTGATTACTATAAGAGAATCTACTTGTTTTCTTAATTTTTCAACCCCTAAAAGTGCTTGTTCCTGACGCACTTTTCCTTCAAACATAAAAGGTATTGTTACGATTCCTACTGTAAGAATGTCTCTTTCTTTTGCCAATTGTGCAATAACAGGAGCTGCTCCAGTTCCAGTTCCGCCACCCATTCCGGCAGTGATAAAAACCATTTTTGTATTGCTATCCAGCATTTTCTCAATCTCTGCAATACTTTCAATAGCGGATTGCTGACCCACTTCTGGATTAGCGCCTGCTCCAAGACCTTCGGTAAGATTGACGCCTAATTGAATTTTATTAGGTACTGAACTGTTTTGAAGTGCTTGAGAATCTGTATTACAAACTATAAAATCAACACCTTTAATGCCTTGCTTGAACATGTGATTGATGGCATTACTACCGCCACCGCCTACACCTATTACTTTGATCACATTTGATTGGTTTTTTGGTAAATCAAATGAAATACTTCCAAAATCTGAGTTGCTTGTCATAATTTTTGGTTTTATCTTTTGCTAATTTTTATTATTCTGCGTTGTCTAAAAAGTCTCTGATCTTGTCTACATATTTATCAAAAAATGATCTTCTGATTTTTGTTTCTGTAGACTCAGGCACTTTAATTTTTTGGTTACCAGAATGAAGTACTTCATCCTCTTCAATTTCATTTTCAATCACAACAACTGGTGCTTTGTACACGGGTTGTTTGACTGGCTCAGGTGCATCAAAACGAACAGCGCTTTGTGTTTTATTTTGTATGGAGTTGATAACTAATCCTACTGCTGTGGCATACAACGGACTTGAAATTTCTTCGTCTGAGTTGCCAGCTAAATGTTCATTAGGATACCCTATTCTTGTATCCATTCCTGTTATGTATTCTACTAATTGCTTGATGTGTTGCAATTGCGCGCCACCACCAGTCAATACAATTCCTGCGATTAGTTTTTTTCTTGGGTCTTCATGACCATATGCTTTAATTTCCACAAAAACCTGTTCAATAATTTCTACAACTCTGGCATGAATTATTTTAGAAAGGTTTTTTAATGATATTTCTTTTGGTTCACGACCTCTTAATCCGGGTATAGAAACAATTTCGTTGTCCCTGTTTTCTCCTGGCCAAGCGGATCCAAATTTTACTTTTAACAACTCTGCTTGCTTTTCAATTATAGAGCAGCCCTCTTTTATATCTTCGGTGATTACATTGCCACCAAAAGGGATTACTGCCGTGTGGCGGATGATTCCATCTTTAAAAATGGCCAAATCTGTTGTGCCTCCACCAATATCAATTAATGCTACACCCGCTTCTTTTTCTTCTTGACTCAATACTGCATCGGCTGAAGCCAAAGGCTCTAACGTTAAACCCGACAAATCAATACCTGTGCTTTGAATACATCTCCCAACATTTCTGATCGATGAAGCCTGACCCACAACTACATGAAAACTAGACTCTAATCTTCCGCCACACATTCCTATAGGTTCTTTGATTTCAGATTGTCCGTCAATTTTAAATTCTTGAGGCAAAACGTGAATAATTTCTTCGCCAGGAAGCATGGCCAATTTGTGTACTTGATTGATCAAAACATCAATATCTTTATCGCCTATTACTTCTTCTGGATTGCTTCTGCTGATGTAATCGCTGTGCTGAATACTACGGATATGCTGCCCTGCAATGCCTACAACTACATCTTTGATTTTATATCCTGATTTTTCTTCTGCTTCTTGAACTGCTTGCTGGATTGATTGTATTGTTTGGGTAATATTGTCTACAACACCTCTTTTTACACCTAGACTTTTGGATTTACCAACACCCAAAATTTCTAATTTTCCATATTCATTCTTCTTGCCTATCATTGCGACAATCTTGGTTGTACCAATGTCTAAACCAACAGCAATATTTTCTTTTTCCATAATCTTTTATTTTGTGCAAACCACTTGTTGCGTAAATCTGAGATTTATTTTCTTGTATTTACTAATCGTACTATCTTGTATTGCTTTTTGAAAAAAAGCTTCATAATTCTTGAATTTCTTTTCAATATTTACCGCTCCGCCAAAATCAATTTCATAATCATAATTCCTATTCATCAATTTTATAGCTCCATTTTGCAAAACATGTATGCCAATTATATTTTTTTTTAAAAAATCATCTTTAAAAATATACAAAAACAAAGGGTGCAAATCTTTACGATTTTTTTCATTAATTTCTCCCGAAACCAATGGAACTCTAGCGCTTTTAATTTTTGATAATGGCATTTTATTGCCTTGATAATCAATATAAAATGACGTGTATTCATTAAAAACCCTTGCTATCGGAGTCTTTTGTTTGACCACAACTTTTAGCACACCATCAATGGTCACAAATACTTCTGATTTCTCAATCATATTGTGTTTGTTGATAGTGTTTTCTAGGGTATTCAAATCTAATTTATCTTTACGGATACTGGAAGCGTCTTGTTTATTTTCTATTAACAATTTATTAACCGTTTCACGTGTTACAAATTGGTTGTCGATTCCGTCGAATTGGACTACAGATTTCTTTAATTTTCGGTGTTCATTTCGCATAGCAGTAAATGAATACAAGAAAACAACTACTAATAACATGAGTAGTAATCTTATATTTATCCAGATGTTTGACCAGTTAAGATTTTTCATACAATGCTTCTTTTATTGGTACAACTAATTCGCCTATATCGCCTGCGCCGATTGTTATGACTATTTGAGCATCACTCTTTAAAATTGCTGTGATTAAACTTGCTTTTGAAACTAGTTTTTTATTCTTATTTGTAATTTTAGTCAACAACCATTCTGAATTTACCCCTTCGACAGGTAATTCTCTCGCAGGATAAATGTCTAGTAAAATAACTTCGTCAAAAGCTGATAAACTTTTTGCAAAATCATCTATAAAATCCTTAGTTCTGCTGAATAAATGCGGTTGAAATATAGCTAACTTTTTTTGGTTAGGATACAATTCTGAAACTGCTTGATGCACCGCATTGATTTCGGTAGGATGGTGTGCATAATCATCAATATAAACTAATTTTTCAGATTTTATTTGATAAGAAAACCTTCTCTTAACACCTCTAAAACTTGCTAAAGCTGCTACAATTGCACTTGTAGGCGTTCCAAAAGTTCTTGCCATAGCCAAAGCCATGACCGCATTCATTAAATTGTGTTTGCCTGGTAAACCAAAACGGATATTTTCAATAATTTCTGATGGTGTTTCAACATCAAAAACATACGCACTATTTTCTATTCTAACATTTTTGGCTTTGTAATTTGCAGTCTCGTTTACAGCGACAGTTATCCCTTGTAGAGGTAAATCTTTCGCTATAAATAATTGTGTCTTATCGGTTACTTTATCGGCAAATTCTACGAATGAAGCTTCAATTGTGGCGCTGTCGCCGTATATGTCTAAATGATCTGCATCCATAGAGGTAATGCAAGCAATATTAGGATGCAAATGCAAAAAGGAACGGTCAAACTCATCCGCTTCAACAACAGTAACCGTTTTGCCGTTTCCTATTAAATTAGAATTGTAATTTTCTACAATTCCGCCAAGGAAAGCAGTAACGTCGGCACCACTTTCATAAAGAATATGTCCCAAAATGCTTGAAGTCGTGGTTTTACCATGTGTTCCTGCTACGGCAAAACAAAAAGTATCTTTAGTAATTATACCCAGCACTTCTGCTCTTTTCTTGATTTGGAAATCCCTTTCAATGAAGTAATTCCATTCCGAATGGGTTTTAGGAACCGCAGGCGTTATTATTACAAGTGTATTTTCTTGATAAAAATCCTCTGGTATCAAAGCAATCATATCTTCAAAATGAATTGCGATGCCGCTATCAATCAATTCGCTTGTTAATTCCGAAGGTGTTTTGTCATAACCTGCTACATTTTTGCCCAAAGTTTTGAAATAACGCGCTAACGCACTCATCCCGATGCCTCCGATGCCAATAAAATAAACGTTATGTATTTGGTTCAAATTCATTTTTTATGAGTCTTAAAGTGCTTTGAGTCATTTGACTTTATAACTTTCTGCTTTCAACTAATTTTATTATTTGTTCAATTATATCTTTTGTAGCGTTAGGCTTTGCTAACTTTTTCATATTGTCACTTAACCTGCTTTGCAAGTTTTCATCATGAATTAATTTATTAAAAACTGCTTCAAACTTCTCGTCCAATTCACTTTCTTTGATTAATAAAGCGCCGTTTTTATCTACAATTGCTTTGGCATTCTTTGTTTGATGGTCCTCGGCTACATTGGGCGACGGAATAAAAATGGTTGGTTTTCCTACCAAACATAATTCAGAAACTGATGATGCTCCTGCACGAGAAATCACAAAATCTGCAGCAGCATAAATCAAATCCATTCGGTCAATAAAAGAAACCACTTGTACGCCTTCTTTTTCTGAAAAAGACTTGTATTCGGCCATATAAAAATTGCCACATTGCCAAAAAACTTGCATTCCATTAGCAATTAAAAAATCTATTTTTTTAGCTATCAATTGATTTATTCTTCTTGAGCCTAAGCTTCCGCCAAGAATTAAAACCGTTTTTTTATTATTATCTAAATTGAAATAAGACAAAGCTTCACTTCTTTTAGAATCAATATCTAAAACATCCTGACGCACAGGATTTCCTGTAAAAACTATTTTATTCTTTGGGAAAAACTGTTCTAAATTTTCATAAGCCACACAAATTTTATTGGCTTTTTTACTCAACCATTTGTTTGTGATTCCTGGATAGGAATTTTGCTCTTGAATCAACGTAGGAACTCCTGCAATTGCAGCAATTCTCAATAATGGACCACTCGCAAAACCTCCGGTTCCTATTACAACATGAGGTTTAAAATCAGCTATAATAGTTCTTGATTGCAGCAAACTAGTTAGTAGTTTTACTGGAAACATTGCATTGTCTAATGTCAATCTTCTTTGAATTCCAGCAATCCACAAGCCTTTTATTTGGTAACCCGCTTGCGGTACTTTTTGCATTTCCATTTTATCTCTGGCGCCTACAAAAAGAATTTCGCAATCAGGAAAACGCAACTTTAATTCATTTGCAATAGCAATTGCAGGATAAATATGTCCTCCTGTTCCGCCACCGCTTAATATGAATTTTAACTTTGTCATTGTATACTGAATGCTTTATTTATATTGAAAATTATCTATTTGTATCTTACAGCTGCCATTGGATTTTTGCCAGTTTCTACTATCGAATAATCATCTTCAGTTTCAAAAACTGGTTCTAATTTTTCTATTTCCTGAGCATCTTCTTCTAACTGTTTGTCAATTAATTTTTGAAGTGCTATGTTGCGTTGTTCTTTATCTTCTAATTCTTGAGCAATTTCTTCCTCTTTTTTAGTTACACTAATAATAATTCCTATTGCAATACATGTCATCCAGATAGAACTTCCTCCGCTACTTACTAGTGGTAATGTTTGCCCGGTAACTGGTAAAAGCTGAACTGCCACTCCCATATTTATCAATGCTTGAAAAATAATAGGAAAACCCAATCCTACTACTAATAATTTACCAAAAGGAGACCTTGCTTTGTGTGCTGCAACGATAAACCTAAAAAACAGTAATAAATACAATGCCAAAACTCCTAATCCGCCAAACAAACCGTACTCTTCTACAATTATTGCGAAAATAAAATCGGAAGAAGATTGTGGTAAAAAGTTCTTTTGGACACTTTTACCCGGACCAAGTCCATAAACGCCTCCAGAAGCAATAGCTGTTTTTGCTTTCTCAATCTGATAATCATCATCTGAGTTTTCTTTATCAGGATTATTAGCAAAGAAATTTTCAACCCTGTTTTCCCAAGTTTTTACCCTTGCAAATACCTTAGGAGTATTATCTGGATTTGTTTTTTCTACCACTTTTGCAACCAAAATAAAAAATGTAAACATTGCCAAACCGATGCTTATAATTATCCCAATATGTTTGAGTGGATAATTTCCTATAAATGAAAGCATCATAACCATCATGAAAATTAAGGCAGCCGTAGAAAAATTATTAGGTAATATCAAAGCCAAAGTAATCCCTACAGGAATCCATAAATTGACAAATGAAGTTTTGAAAGGAATAGGCTCTGTCTTGGTTTTTGACAAATAACGTGCTACAAAAATCATCAAAACTATTGATGCTAAAGCCGATGTTTGAAACGAAATGCCTATAAACGGCACTTGGATCCATCTTGTAGCACTGCCTTGTTCTACACCAAAAAACAATGTGTAAGCCAATAATAACCAAACTATGGGCAATAAAATCCTTGAAATGCCTCTAAAAAAATGATAGGGCACTTTTTGTATATTGTATAAAATAAAAAAACCAAAAATGATATGAACTGCATGTTTTAATAAATACACAAACGTATTTCCTGTGCCATGGTTCATGTAAGCTAAATTACTGCTCGCACTAAAAACAGGCATAAACGAAAATAGAGCCAATAAAGCCACGAAAGACCAAATGCCTTTATCTCCTTTTAAACTGTTAATTAGTTTTATCATTTTCTTGTTATTTATTACAGATTTTGAACTGCTTTTTTGAACTGATTGCCTCTGTCTTCATAATTTTCGAACAAATCAAAACTTGCACAAGCTGGAGATAATAGCACCGCATCCCCTTTTTCTGTTAATCTTTGCGCCATCTTTACAGCATCACTCATGTTTGCAACTTCAATCATTACATCTACTACATTGCCAAATGCGTCAATTATTTTTTTATTATCAACTCCAAGACAAACAATAGCTTTTACTTTTTCTCTCACTAATGACATTAACTCTGTATAATCATTTCCTTTGTCAATGCCACCAACAATCCAAACTGTAGGCACATTCATACTGTCTAAAGCAAAAAAAGTGGCGTTTACATTTGTAGCTTTAGAATCATTAATATATTGTACATTCTGAATTTTTAATACTTTTTCTAAACGGTGTTCTACGCCTTGGAAATTTGACATGCTTTCTCTTATGGTTTGCTTTCTGATTTTCATCAGCTGTGCCACAGAAGCTGCTGCCATTGCATTTTTCATATTGTGTTTTCCTTCTAGGGCTAAATGTGTAGTATCCATCGTAAATGCTTCGTTGTTGGTATTTATTTTCATCGTTGTATCTTTTATTGAAGCTCCATTTTCCAATGTTTTAGAAATTGAAAAAGGGATTCGCTTAGCTTTTGTTTTATTATTTTTAAACCATTCTGCTATTGCTTCATCGTCATCATCATAAATCAAATAGTCATTTTCGTCTTGGTTTTGAGTGATTCTAAATTTTGAATCTATGTATTCATTATAATTATAATTGTATCGGTCTAGATGATCCGGACTTATATTTGTAATAATTGCGATATGTGGTTTATAATCAAAACATCCGTCAAGTTGAAAACTACTTAGTTCTAAAACATAAACATCATAATCATTATCAGCAACTTGCCACGCAAAACTTTTTCCTATATTTCCTCCCAATCCCACATTTAATCCACCCGTTTTTAGCAAATGATACACAAGCATTGTTGTGGTGGTCTTCCCGTTGCTACCTGTAATTCCTATCGTAATTGCTTTTGTAAAAGGCGCTGTAAATTCAATTTCCGAAATAACGGGTATCTTTTTATCAATGAGCTTTTTAACTATGGGCGATTTGTCAGGAATTCCAGGACTCTTCATTACTAAATCCGCATTGAGTACTAGAGATTCTGTATGCTTTTCTTCTTCCCATTGTATGTTATTAATGGTTAGAATTTCTTTATAATTCTCTTTTATTTTACCAAAATCTGAAACAAAAACTTCATAGCCCTTTTTTTGACCTAAAATTGCTGTTCCCACTCCGCTTTCTCCTCCTCCCAGAATTACTAATCTTTGCATTTATCTTAGCTTTAATGTAACAATTGAAAGTATGGCCAATAAAATTCCGACAATCCAAAAACGAGTCACGATTTTACTTTCATGGTAACCTTTCTTTTGATAATGATGATGCAATGGCGACATTAAGAAAATCCTTCGGCCTTCGCCAAAGCGTTTCTTAGTATACTTAAAATAACTTACTTGCAAAACCACCGAAAGATTTTCGACTAAAAAGATCCCACACAACAATGGAATCATCATTTCCTTTCTCACCGCTATGGCGAGAACAGCAATAATACCACCAATAGTCAAACTACCCGTATCACCCATAAAAACAGAAGCTGGATAAGAATTGTACCATAAAAAACCCACTAACGACCCAACAAAAGCCGCTATAAAAACTGTCATTTCACCAGAATTAGGGATGTACATAATATTGAGATAATTAGAGAAAATAATGTTGCCTGACACGAAGGTGAAAATTCCTAATGCAAGCACTGAAATTGCAGAAGTTCCTGCGGCCAGACCATCAATACCATCAGTTAAATTCGCACCATTAGAAACCGCAGTGATAATAAAAATTACTACCGGGATAAATATAAGCCATGCCCATTTTTTATAACCCTCTCCAGTCCAAGCTAAAACTTCGGCATAATCAAACTCATTATTCTTAAAAAATGGAATCGTAGTGGCAGTAGATTTCTCTTCGAGTGGCATTGTCGTGATTTCCGTTTGAGAATTGGCTTTGTAAGTATAAGTTGTACTAGTATCTTCTCGCACAGTTACCCCAGGATGCAAATACAATACTGATCCCACAATGATTCCTAAACCTACTTGACCTATAATTTTAAAAATGCCTTTTAAACCTTGTTTGTCTTTTTTAAAAATTTTTATGTAGTCATCTACAAAACCTATTGTTCCCATCCATAGAGTAGTAACAATCAACAATATTATATAAACGTTGTCAAGTTTTGTTAATAAAACTACTGGTATTAGTGTAGCAATAATTATAATTAGACCACCCATAGTAGGTGTTCCCGCTTTTTCGTTTTGTCCAGCTAAACCGAGTTCTCTTACCGTTTCGCCTACTTGTTGTTTTCTTAAAAAATTTATTATTTTTTTTCCGAAAATGGTCGAAATTGATAACGATAACAGTATCGCTAAGGCAGATCTGAAGGTGATGTATTGAAAAACGCCCGTTCCTGGAACGTTCAATATTTTGTTTAGGTATTCAAATAAATAATATAACATAGTTTGTCGTTTATTGGGTAGGTGAACTATTTATTCAATTGGTCTAAAAATTCTTTAACTGTTTTCATATCATCAAAATCATGGCGAACACCTTGAATTTCCTGATAAGTTTCGTGGCCTTTACCGGCAATTAAAATAATATCATTGGGTTGCGCCAGCTGGCAAGCGGTTTTAATGGCTTGTTTTCTATCGGTAATAGACATTGTTTTTTTAAAATTTTGAGGCGCAACACCTTTTTCCATTTCAGCAATAATGGTTTCTGGATCCTCTGTCCTTGGATTGTCTGATGTAATAATTACTTTGTCGCTTAATGTTGAAGCAATATCTGCCATTATTGGTCTTTTTGCCTTATCCCTATCACCGCCGCAACCTACAATTGTTATTAGTTGTTCATTTTTTGTACGGATATCATTGATGGTTTTTAGCACATTATCGAGAGCGTCTGGCGTATGCGCATAATCAACTATAGCAGTTATTTTTTTGTTAGAAACTATAAATTGAAACCTTCCAGAAACACTTTCTAGTTCTGAAAGCAATCTTAAAACCTCTAAACTATCGAGTCCTAATGTTACAGCGGTACCATAAATGGCTAATAAATTATAAGCGTTAAATGTGCCTATCAATCGTACCCAAACTTCATTATCATTGACTTTTAATAACAACCCTGACAATTGATTTTCAAGAATTTGAGCTCTAAAATCTGCATAGGATTTTAAAGCATAAGTCAATTTTTGAGCATTGGTATTTTGTAACATCACTTGCCCATTTTTATCATCTGTATTGGACAATGCAAAAGCAGACTTGTCTAATTGATCAAAAAAAGATTTTTTTACATCCCTGTATTCGGCAAAAGTGGGATGATAATCTAAATGGTCGTGCGATAAATTTGTAAAAATGCCACCGGCAAATTGTAGTGCCTCAGTTCTTTTTTGGTGGATTCCGTGAGAGCTCACTTCCATAAAACAATAGGTCACTCCTGCATTGTTCATTTCTTGCAAGTAACGGTTTATGGTCAGAGAATCTGGAGTGGTATGTGTGGCTTTGTATTCTTTTTCGTCTACAATAATTTTTACGGTAGAAAGTAATCCAACTTTAAAACCTGCTTTTTTAAACAATTGGTACAATAATGAAGCGATTGTAGTCTTCCCGTTGGTACCAGTAATCCCTACCAATTTTAAGTTTTGAGAAGGATTGTTATAATAATTTGCAGCCATAAAAGCCAAGGCCGAATTAGTATCCTTAACTTGGATATAGGTAATTCCTGCTATGGTATCTTCTGGGAAAGTATCGCAAACTATCGCTATAGCTCCTAAATTAATTGCTTTTTCAATATAATTGTGACCATCAGCAATTGCGCCTCTAATTGCAACAAAAACATCATTTTGTTTTATATTTCTAGAGTCAAAATCAATAGCATTGATAGTTATATCAGTAGTGCCTTTTACAGCTTCGATAGCAACTTTGTACAATATGTTTTTTAAAATAATCACGATAATTCTAATATTATGGTTTTATTTTTATCTAATCTTTCGCCAGGATTCAAGGACTGTTTTTTTACTCTTCCTATTCCTATGGCTTTTACTTTTATGCCTAAATTTTCTAATAAAGCCACCGCATCCATACCTGCCATTCCCTTTACATTAGGAATTAAACCGGTTTTCTTTTCTACATTAGTGTAGTATTTATTAAAATTTCTTTCTTGGCCTGGATGCTTCTTTCTTAGATTTTTCACTTCATTCATTGATGGAGAATCTGTAAAAATCTTTTGGGCAATTCTCTTAAAAACAGGACCAGCAACATCGGCACCATAATAGTTATTATTGATAGTACTTGGTTTATGAACAACTACAATACAAGAATACTTAGGTGCATCAGCAGGAAAATATCCTACAAATGATGAAGCATAATATTTATCTAAACCTCCATTTTTCCCATAATTAACTTGGGCTGTTCCGGTTTTTCCAGCCATCGAAAAATCTTTTGAATAGAGTTTAGAGCCTGTTCCTTTTTTTACTACATTTTTTAAAACTGCACGTACTTTATCAATGGTTTCTTGAGAACAAATTCGGGGATTAATTATTACTTTGTCAAATTTTTTAATACTCTTGTTCCATTCTTTTATTTCTTTTACAAAAATGGGCTTCACCATTTCGCCATTATTTGCAACTGCATTGTAGAGCGTTAAAGTTTGCAATGGCGTTAGTGAAACTCCATATCCAAAAGCCATCCATGGTAATGAAATCGCTGACCAACTTTTATCTGTAGGTTGCGGGATGTATGGTTTGCCTTCCCCTTCAAATGGCAATCCTAAAGGTTTGTTGAGTCCATAACTATTGATCCTATCTACAAATTTTGCAGGATCATTTTTGTAATTATTGTAAATAGATTGCACCATAACTGTATTTGAAGAAACTTCGAAACCTCTTGCAAGTGAAATTTTTCCGTAACCGCCTTCATGTGCATCTTTTACAAATCTTCCTCTGTATTCGATTTTTCCGCCTTTGCTATCAAAAACAGCACTTGTATCAATTAATTTATCATCTAAAAGCGCAATTAAATCTAACAGTTTGAATGTAGAACCAGGCTCATGCGATTCGCCCACGGCATAGTTTAATTTTTCGTAATAATTGCCTTGAGAATCTTTTCCAAGATTAGAAATGGCTCTTACCTCCCCTGTTTTGGTTTCCATTACAACTACGCAACCATGATCTGCTTCGTAATATTCTAATTGTTTTAACAATGCGTGGTGTGCAATATCTTGGATGTAAACATCGATTGTAGAAATGACATCATAACCATCTTGAGGTTCAATTTCATTATTGTCTCTGAGTGGCTTCCATTGTCCTTTAGCTATTTTTTGTTTTAGAATTTTACCATCTTTCCCGTTCAAAAAACTACTAAAAGCACCTTCAATTCCTGCCTCACGAGGTTTTCCGTTTTCATCAAAACGCTCGTATCCTATGGTTCTTTCGGCAATTTTACCAATAGGATGTTCTCTTACTGTTTCTTGTTCAATTATAATTCCTCCTTTATATGTACCCAAATTAAACAATGGAAATCCTTTAATTTTCATGTAATCTGTGTAACTCAAATCACGTGCAACCAGATAGTAACGGTTTTTATTGTTTCTGGCTCGGGTCAATTCTGTTTGATAAAAATTACTTGGTTTACCTAATAATAAAGAAAGAGAATCAGAGAGCGCCAATATGTTTCTTTGAAAATCGTCTTGTTTTGGCGCAAGCCCATCAAATCTTATTTTATAACTAGGTATTGATGTGGCCAGAAGACTTCCGTCAGAAGAATATAAATTGCCTTTATTCGCAGGGATTACAAAGTTTTTTACCGTTTTTTCTTTGGCTAATTTTCGATAATAATCACCTTCAACCCACTGTATGTTAGTGAGTTTTACGACGATTGCGCATGCCATAATGAAAAGGGCAAAAGCAACAAGATAAATCCTGTAAGAAATATGTTTGTCTTCTACTGCCATAATTTTTTGAAAAAGTTTTTTTCTTCTTCTTTTTTAACTTTAATTTTAACTGGCGGCACTGCTGATGGAAAAATTGCTTTGGCCTCCATTTTTTGCGAAATTGTAGATTCCATTTTCAATTTCATCAATTGGGAACGGTTGTCTACAAATTCAGAACGCAGTTCTTTAACCTCGCTTGTTAATGCTGTGATCTTAAAAATTTTTTGCTCATAACGATTTGTATTTCCTATCATTATGATGGCCAACAGAATAATAAAAACAATAAAGCGCCAATTTTTATTAGCGTCTTCATTGACAAGAAATCTTGCTTTTAAAATACTGTAAATACCGTTTTTCATTTTTTATCTTTTTTCGGCAATTCTTAATTTAGCGCTTCTGGCTCTATTATTGTCCTTAATTTCTGCATGATCAGGAACAATTAACTTCCCAATTGTTTTAAAAGGAACTGAAAAGTTTCCAAAAAAATCGCGTTCTGGCTCCCCTTCAAACATGCCGTTTTTTACAAACCTTTTTACCAATCTGTCCTCTAGCGAATGGTAAGAAATGACGCTCAATCTGCCTTCTGGATTCAAAATCTCTAATGACTGCTCTAAAAATTCTTTGAGCACATCCATCTCTTGGTTTACCTCGATGCGTATGGCTTGATACATTTGTGCTAAAATTTTATGACTTTTATACGCAGGCAAAAACCTGCTCAAGACCATTTTTAACTGTTCTGTATTTTTTATAATTTCAACCTCACGGGCTTCTATAATTACTCTTGCAATAGCTGGAGCATTTTTGAGTTCTCCATAATCATAAAAAACACGTTTTAAATTGGCTTCATCATATTCATTAACTACTTTAAAGGCATTTGAATCATTTTTTTGACTCATTCTCATGTCTAACTCTGCATCAAAACGAGTTGAAAATCCTCTCTCGGCTACATCAAACTGGTGAGAAGAAACGCCTAAATCTGCTAGAATGCCGTCTACCGATTTTATGTTGTAGAATCTTAAAAATCTTTTTATAAATCTGAAATTTTCATTAATCAAAACAAATCTTTCATCTTGTAATGCGTTTTTTAAAGCATCTTCATCTTGGTCAAATGCAAAGAGTTTTCCGTTAGGACCTAATCTTTCTAAAATTTCTTTTGAATGTCCGCCGCCGCCAAAAGTCACGTCTACATAAACACCATCTGGCTTTATGTTCAAACCATCTACCGTTTCTTTTAGCAAAACAGGATTATGATATTCCATTTTCGTCATCATTTAAATTTCCCATTACTTCTTCGGCTAAATCTGCAAAATCTATATCACCACTTGCAATTGATTTTTCATACAAATCTTTATCCCAAATTTCAACAATATTTACTTTTGATGACAATACCACATCCTTAAGAATATGACTAAAAGCCGTCAAATCTTTTGGAACTAATAATCTGCCCAAATCATCGATTTCAATGATTTTTACACCAGCCATGAATTTCCTGATGAAATCATTGTTTTTCTTGTTGAACCTATTGAGTTTGTTGATTTTTAACATCATTAAATTCCACTCCGCTATTGGCCATAACTCTAAACAAGAATCAAACACAGAACGTTTCAAAACAAAACCGTCTTGCAATGAAGCGGTCAATTGCTTCTTTAAAGGCGCTGGCAAAAGCAGCCTTCCTTTAGCATCAACCTTGCATTCATATGTTCCTATTATGGTATTCAATGCATTGCATTTTTGAGTGAATAAGAACAAATGTAAAGAAATAAATACCACATTTTACCACAATATACCACTTTGTTGATAAGTTTTACCACTTTAAAACCTCAATGCTTAAATGTTATGATTCAGAAAGTTATAAAAATTTACAGATATTTTATGATTTGTTTAATTTTTTGAAAAAATTACTAAGAAAATCATATTAAAGATTAAAATTCTTATTGATTCTCTAAGTTTTATGTTTTAAGTTTTAATGTTTTAAAAAAATATTTATTGACAATGACACGAAAAGAATATTGTACCTAAAAAACAATTTTTTAATCAAAAATATCCTCTATTAAAGTCTAAATAAATGGTTCAAAAAATGATTTTTATGAAGAAAATCATATATTTGTTGTCTCGACTTTTCGGGATAAATGCCAAAACAATAATGGAACACGACTTAATAAAAGAAGGAAAATATAAATATTTTGAATCTGGTGAAGGTATACCAATCATAATTCTTCACGGATTAATGGGAGGACTTAGTAACTTTGATGGTGTTGCCAATTTTTTTCCAAAAAAAGGCTATAAAGTAGTAATTCCAGAGCTTCCGATCTATACACAAAACATTCTTAAAACGAATGTTAAAGCTTTTGCTAAATATGTAAAAGATTTTATTACTTACAAAGGTTATGAAAGGGTAATTTTACTTGGTAATTCTTTGGGTGGACATATTGCTTTGTACCACACAAAAATGTATCCCGAAAAAATGCTTGGTCTCATAATTACTGGAAGTTCAGGTCTTTATGAAAATGCCATGGGAGATAGTTATCCGAGAAGAGGTGATTATGATTATATTCAAAAAAAGGCTGAAGATGTTTTTTATGATCCAAAAATAGCCACAAAAGAAATTGTTGATGAAGTATATTCAATGGCTAACGATCGAATAAAATTGATCAAAACATTAACTATTGCAAAGAGTGCTATTCGCCATAATATGGCAAAAGATTTGCCAAAAATGCACGTGCCTACATGCATTATTTGGGGTAAAAATGACAAAGTTACACCTCCAGAAGTGGCTATAGAATTTGATAAACTATTGCCTAATTCTTCGCTTTACTGGATTGACAAATGTGGGCATGCTGCAATGATGGAGCATCCAGAAGAGTTTAATACAATCATGTTTAGTTGGTTAAAACAAACCCATTTGTAAGCATTTAAATTCCACATGAAAGGAATTTTATCACTGAAAAATATGAAGATCAATACTGCCGAATTTATAATCAGCAACTCCGAAGTTGACAAATGCCCGAAAGATTTTTTGCCAGAATATGCATTTATAGGCCGTTCAAACGTGGGTAAGTCATCGTTAATAAATATGATTACCAATCATAAAAACTTGGCCAAAACTTCTGGAAGACCAGGAAAAACACAACTTATAAATCATTTTAAAATCAACAACAATTGGTTTTTGGTCGATTTACCGGGTTATGGCTATGCAAAAGTTTCAAAAAAAACAAAATCAGTTTTCCAGCAATTTATTACCGATTATTTTGAGTTAAGGGAGCAACTTGTTTGTGCTTTTGTATTAATCGATATTCGCCATGAAGCACAAAACATTGATATTGAATTTATGTCATACATGGGTGAAAGTGAAATTCCGTTTTGTATTATTTTTACCAAAGCCGATAAAATTAGTCGTGTAAAAATTGACTCGCACATTGCCGCTTACAAAAAACAAATGTTTGCAAACAACTGGGCAGAAATGCCTCAATACTTTGTAACATCTTCAACAGAGGGAACAGGAAAAGAGGATGTATTGCAATATATAGCTCAAGTTAATGAAGATGTATTTAAAAACAATAGTGAGTTTTAAAACCTAAAAAATTCTAAATTTAATATGAAAAAAGTGCTGATTTGTTTATTGGTTGTGATTTTTCAAAATGCTTACAGTCAAGAAAGCCAAGAAATACCTAGCGTAGAAAAATCTATTTATGGGATTCAAACTGGATTATTAGGTATTTGGGTTCATAATGAATCTAAACTATCAAACAGCATTAGCTTGAGAAGTGAAATAGGACTTGATTTAGGTATAAATATCAATTTTGACACGGAAACTTACGGGCTAATTCCTTCCTTAAGATTAGAACCAAGATGGTATTATAATCTAAATAATAGAATCAAAAAGGGTAAATCTATAAAAAATAATACGGCTAATTTTTTTACTATTGCTACCACTTATAACCCTAAATGGTTTTTAATATCAAATCAAAGTAGAGCAGAAATTATACCTCAAATAACTTTTATACCTAAATGGGGAATAAAACGAACAGTAGGAAAACATTTTACCTATGAAGCTGGTTTAGGAATCGGCTATTTGCATTATCTAGATAAAAATTATAATGAATTTAATGATAATGTAGGAGCTGATTTACATTTAAGAATTGGGTATACTTTTTAACAAGCAATAAAAAGCCCAAATTTTTAAAAATCTGGGCTTTTAGTTTATTTTTTTAACTCTAATTTTTCAGCAAAGTAATCACAAAAGTCCTTCATTGTATCGGTCATTTTCTCATCGTCTGTTGCGCGTTTAAAGGTATCTGTCATTGCAACTAATGTTTGGTGAAAAAACAATTTCATTTCATCAACTGGCATGTCCTTTGTCCACAAATCGATTCTTAATGTCTCTTGAGCGTTACTGTCCCAGATAGAAAGCATTATTGCTTTAGTTTCCTCGGTTTCAACTCCGCCATCTTGTGCAGACCATGTTAATTTTTCGGGTACCCGATTTTCATCCAATGCTACTATGAATTTTATTTCAGAAGTCAATATATTATTCATTCTTTTTAGGTTTGTATTTTGATTTGTTAAACAATTCTTGAGCATCCATTAGCAATAATTGTTGCAAACTTACATCGTTATTTTTCATGTAAGAACGGACAATTTGCCATCCAACCCAAGCTCCAACTCTTCCCGGTGTTTCATTGTCGATTTCTAGATAAAATTTTGAAAATGGTGCTAAGTTGATAAATCTGTTTGCTAATTTTGACTCTGTACTGTACAATAATTTTTCTTGTATAAAGTAGCGCCACATATACGTTTCATTTTCATCACACCATTTAATTTGCTCCTCTGTATAGCCCATTTTTACCGCGTCTGTAGCTTGTGGTAATAAAATATCTTTTAAATACAGCTCTTTACCTGCATAAACCATTTGAGATAACAATGATTTGTCTACTGGAGGCGGAATTTTTCTTAAAGAAAAACTTGAAACTATATCAGGAAGTATCTGATTTTGCTCAAAATTTTGTTTTAAATAATCTGGAAATTCATAAAATTTATGCTTCTTACCTAAATACATTTCTAACGAAATTAATACCAAACTATCAGCATAAATGGTCTTAGCATTATAATCCATTTCAGAGATTAATGTAATAATCTTAGGCGTTCTGGTTTTAGGAAAATAAAATTTTATGTGCTGAAACAAATTTTCAATTTCCTTTTTTTCAGGTTCAAACGTGGGGTATTTTTTTTGTACTTCGCTGTAAAGCTCTCTCCATAAAGGATTTTTTATCTTATTTATCCAGACACTATCAGGAGTATTTAATGGAAAAAAGTAAGGGTACTTATCCTTTAATACCAATAATTCATTAACAGGATTTTCAAAAAAAGCTTTATCAAAACGTTCTAAAGTTATTGAAACTGGGATATTTTCGATTTTTTTTTCTGTTTCGGGCCTTTTATTGCAAGAATAAAAAACGAAAAATACAACTAATAAGCTTATTATTTTTTTCATGTCTATATTATTCAAATTAAAAACTAATTAATTGAAATTTCTTACTAAAAAATAGATAAAAAACACTAATTCTTAAAGATATCTTTGGGACAAATGAATTGATTTTTGTAAATTTATACCTCAAATTATTTGCAAATATACATTGCTGTTTTTAAAAAAATCTAAATACCATGCAAAAAAAGAATAAAATTGATCCAGAAAAAGCAAATACTTTCATTGTTAATTGGTTAAAAACTTATGCAGAAAATGCTAAAGCCAATGGTTATGTTATTGGAATTTCTGGCGGTGTAGACTCTGCAGTGACCTCAACTTTGTGTGCACAAACAGGATTTAAAGTTTTGTGCGTAGAAATGCCTATTCATCAAGCGGAAAGCCATGTGAGTCGCACCAGAGAACACATCCAGCAATTAAAAGAAAGATTTCCTAATGTGAGTAGCTTGGAGACCAATTTGACTACTGTTTTTGAAGCTTTTAAAAATGAAGTACATGCAGATAGTGACTTGACAAAAGTTAATTTATCATTAGCCAATACTAGAGCTCGGATAAGAATGACAACCTTATACTATTTTGCAGGAATTCATGGTCTACTTGTTGCGGGAACAGGTAATAAAGTAGAAGATTTTGGTGTTGGTTTTTATACAAAATATGGCGATGGTGGCGTAGATTTGAGCCCTATTGCCGATTTAATGAAATCTGAGGTCTATGAACTTGGTAAATACCTTAAAATTCCAAATTCTATATTAACCGCTGCACCAACAGATGGACTATTTGGAGATGATAGAAGTGATGAAGATCAACTTGGAGCGAATTATGACGAACTTGAATGGGCAATGATAGAAAAACAAGCAGGTAAAAAACTTACAGACTTCACTGGCAGACAACAAGATGTATATAAAATTTATTTAAAACTCAATAGTGCCAACCAGCACAAAATGAAGGCAATACCAGTTTGTTTAATGCCTAAATAAATGATTTAACAAATTTTTGGCTATTTTACTACTAAATACTTTTTTTTAATTAACTTTACGCTTATATTGCAATAAACGCTTCTTAAAAAAAATAATTATGATAAAAGTTTGTATCGCTGATAATCAGCCCGTAATTCATTTTGGCGTTAAATGTTTTTTTAAAAGCCACACAAACGTTAACATTGTAAATAATGTAACAGATTACAACTCGGTTTTAGACATCTTAAAGAACAAAAGTATTGATGTCTTGGTAATTGATATGGAGCTGGAAGGTTTAACAAGTATAAACGCCATAAAAGCTGCTGTAAAAAACTATCCTAAGACAAAAATTATTATTTACTCTAATTTGTCCGAAAACATTTACGCACCTAATGCGATAAAAGCTGGTGTTTCAGCTTTTATTCCTAAAACACAAACCCTTGAAGTTCTAGAATCTGCTATTCTTAAAGTTAGTCAAGGGGAAATCATTTTTAATGAAGATGTGAAAATGAAACTTGCTTTAATTGCAAAGCAAAACAAAAACGATCGTCTTTACAGAAAGCTATCTTCAAGAGAAATTGAAGTTTTACGCTATTTGAGTGATGGAAAAAAGAACAATGAAATAGCTAGAATTTTAAGTCTTAATGAAAAAACAATTAGTACTTATAAATTAAGATTGCTTACAAAATTAAATGTTACCAATCTTGTGGACTTGGTCAATAAAGCAAAAAGTTTGGACGTGGTTTAATGATATCTTGACATAACCCTTCCTAGTTTTATTGAAAAGGAATTGATTAATTTATAATAATCCATTGCCATAGACAATGTTTCAGTATTGTCTGCATCGGGTTCTGAAATGATTTCTGACTTTAATTCTTCGATGATTTTATCAACGAGAAACCATCTTAAAGTCAGAATTGTTTCTGAAACATATTGTGCGACTGATTGATTTTTTTGCTTTACAAAAATATTTTGACCTTCCCAGTTGTGCAGATTTAATTTTTCATCCTCCATCAAGATGTCTGTAACTTCTTGAGCAAATTCCGGCTGCAATTGCATTAAAAATTGTTCCATATTAAAATCTTCACCTTGATAAAAATATGCAATCAATGTATTATAAATGGCTCTAAATAACGGATTGGCTAGTTCTACTTCGTCTTCCTGAAGGCTCAAATAAATTCTTTGGTATACCTTTTGAAAATTTTTTTCGGTAATATTTCCTACCTCACCTTCGTCATTTGTTTTCAAAAGTATGTCTTCAAACTCTTCTTCAAGATTGCCGTAAAGCAACAAAATTTCAATTATTTTTCTTTCTAATCCGTTAAGAATATCTATTTTTTCAGCAACAAATTGGTTTTCGTTTTTAACAATATCAAATGCTTTTTGCTCTTGTTTTTGTTTTTTTCCTATATCAGAAATGTCTTTTTGAATCAGCTGAGCCAGTGTACTTGTTAAAACCTGTTCAGAAATATCCATTATTCGGGAACATTCTTGAATATAAATTTCACGCTGAATGCGATCCGGAATTTTAGAAATACTAATTACCATATCCCGAATCAAATCTGCCTTTTTTATAGGATCGTTCTTGGCATCATTCATTAATAATGAGGCTTTGAATTGTATAAAATCCTTTGCGTTTTCTTCAAGATACACTACCAAATCTTCATAAGAAGTTTTTTTAGCAAAGCTATCTGGATCATCACCGTCAGGAAAAGTACAAACTTTAACGTTCATACCTTCTTCAAGAATCAAATCAATTCCTCTAATGGATGCGCGAAGTCCGGCGGCATCACCATCAAAAAGAACGGTAATATTTTTTGTCAATCGGTTAATCAAACGAATTTGGTCAGGCGTCAAAGCGGTTCCAGATGAAGCCACTACGTTTTCGATTCCCGCTTGATTGAACTGAATTACATCTGTATAACCTTCAACTAAAAAACATTTATTTTCTTTTGCAATAGCTTGCTTTGCTTGAAAAATACCATATAAAACCTTACTTTTATGGTAAATATCACTTTCGGGCGAATTGAGGTACTTTGCTGCTTTCTTGTCATTTGTTAATATACGACCACCAAAACCTAGCGTTCTGCCAGACATGCTTTGTATAGGAAACATGACTCGGCCTTTGAACCGATCAAAAGGTCTGTCTTCTCTTGGAATAGTTAATCCTGTACTTTCTAGAAATTCTAATTTATACCCTTTGCCTAATGCTTCTTTTGTAAATGCATCCCAGGTTTCAGGAGAATAGCCCAACCCAAATTTCTTGATAGTTTCATTTGTAAAACCTCTTTCTTTAAAGTACGAAAGTCCTATGGCTTTACCTTCATCTGTATTTATTAAAGTATCATTAAAATAGGTTTTTGCAAATTCTGAAACGAGATACATGCTTTCGCGAACATCTGTATTTGCTTTTTCTTCGGCAGTTTGCTCGGTTTCTTCTATTTCAATATTGTATTTTTTGGCCAAGTAGCGAATGGCTTCTGGATAAGTAAACTTTTCGTGTTCCATCAAGAATGCTACTGAATTTCCACCTTTACCAGAACTAAAATCTTTCCAGATCCCTTTTGCAGGAGAAACCATGAATGAAGGAGAACGCTCGTCAGAAAAAGGACTCAAACCTTTAAAATTACTTCCTGCACGTTTGAGCTGGACAAAATCACCTATTACCTCTTCTACGCGAGCGGTTTCGAAAACGGTATCTATTGTTGATTTTGAAATCATTTGTTAAAGTAGGAAAACTACAAATATACAAAGTTGATGGGTTATTTGCATTTGATTATAAAACAAAAAAGTGCTTCTTTCGAAACACTTTTTTAAATTATAACTAACATTCTGCAATTATTAATTCAAATCAAATCGAATTCCTAATGATACATTGTTTTGCTTTATTATATTGTCTTTGAACAAAGGATTTAAATCATATTTAACATACAAACTGGTTTCTTTGTAACCAATATAGGTACTCAATCCATAAATAAAATTGCTTGTATTAAAATCTCCTCTTGTTCTTTCGGTTACATCACGGTCATCAATATCGTATTTTATAATTTGTTTAGACTTTAAATTGATCCCCGCATAACCTCCTAAACCAAATCGAAAACTATTATGAGTCTTGAAAAGTGTTTTATCATTTTTTACTTCTTTTCCAGAAAAATCAAACTCTAAATGAACTGGTAAAACCAAATAAACGTTTCTAAAACGAGAATCTTTCATATTAACAGGGTTCACTTCCAGATTGGTTTGGTTGCCATTTACTACAAACCTGCGATTGTCTGTAGTGCGTAAATTGTTGTACATTAATGACAAACCATATTTTGCATGCAGCAAATTGCTGTTTTTTGCAATTCTAGAATTGTATGAAATTCCCCACTCATAAAAATGAGAGCCAAGAAACCTGAAGTCTGAATCTTCAACCTTTCGATCTGTTGCTAGATTGTTTAAACCTGTTGCAAAAATAAATTGTGAAGTTGTTCTCAATTCGCCTTTATTCTTTTTGATAGTATCATTTTTAAACTTCCAGACCAATTCAAATTTTCTTGTAGAATCTTGTTCTTTGATTTTTCCGTCTACTTTTTCTTGAATTAGAGTTTTCAATTCATCCTCAGCTACTGCAACTCGAGATTCAATATTCACCGCTCTGGCTTGGGCTAATTTTTTCTTTTGTAAATCTGCTTCTTGCTTGGTCATTTTACCATCAATTAACTGGTTGTTAACGGCTTCTATTTCTAATTTTAAAGCTGCTTTTTCTTCTTTAGTAATATTCTCAATTTTAGAGGCAATGATTTTTGCTCTGTCTTCAAATGTTTGTTGCGCCACAGCTTTTGCAAAAAAAAGGCATAATAATAGTGCTAGGTAAAGGGTAAGATTTCTCATGATTTTGATTTTTTAATTGATTAATGATTTTATAACTATGTTTATTCTTGATTTCTGTTTGATAAAGCAACCTTAACGGTTTGGTATTTTTTACTCACGGTTTTGATTACAGATTGTCTAAAAGTGAGTTCTAATTCTCCATCCACTTGATCGAGCAGATTATTGGCATTAACACTTACAACAGATTTATTATTAACAACTTTTACATTTTTTGAAGGCGAAGGCGCTTCTGCAGCGGCCAAAAGTTCATCAACGTTAACATAATTAGGCTTGATTGGTTCGGTATTTATTAGTATTTGCTGCTTGTTTATAAATACCTCTTTTTGTGTCTCCTGATTTTGATTGTTCGCTATTGCTTTTTGATTGATGATTGAAACCTGTGTATTTTGGTTTTTTATTTTTTTGCTTTCTACTGTTTTAGATTGGTAAACTAGAACACTATTTGATTGTTTTATTTTTGAATTTTCCTCTGCAACAAGTACTTCTTTATTAGTTTTTTCAAGTAAAACGGCTTCATCTTGCATTTGGGTTTTTGCCTTTGGGACACCAATAACCACATTATTTTTTGGCACATCAATAAGCGGTTCTGTTTGGCTTAAATATACCGTCGCAATAAAAACAAAGCCTATAAAGCTTGCGGCTATATACATCCAGTTGAAATTGCGTTTTGGTTTTTCGGCAACTGTTAACATGGCGTCTAACCTGTCCCAAGCCTGCGCAGAAGGTTGTATTGTTCTACTTTCCAGCTTTTGTTTTATTTGGTTTTCTATATTATTCGGTTCCATTGTCATAATTTTTTGATTTGTTAATCTGGCTTTGCAAAATTTTTCTTGCGTGAGACAATTGCGACTTAGATGTTCCCTCATTAATACCTAACATCACTGCAATTTCTTTGTGTTTGTAACCTTCTATCGCATAAAGGTTAAAAACCATTTTGTAGCCATCTGGCAAACTGTCTATGAGAGATTGAATGTCCTCAATGCTAAATTTGCTTTCTATGTTGTTAAAACTTTCCTCAAAAAAAGTTTCGTCTTCAATAAATTTTACTTTTTTCTGAACTCTAATGAATGAAATGCATTCATTGACCATGATTCTTCTAATCCAACCTTCAAAACTGCCTTTGTTTTCAAAATTATTGATATTTGTAAACACTTTCATAAAAGCGGTAATCATAATATCTTCGGCTTGATGAATGTCTTTTATGTATTGTCTACAAACACTTAACATTTTAGGAGAAAACTTGGTATAAATTATTTGTTGTGCGTGCCTATTATTTTCAGCAGCAAGCCCAATAATTTCATTTTCTTCTTGATGTAGGTTAATTACTTTCATTTTTTGATCTAAGAATTCGAATTAATTGATTTAGAATTTAAATCTAATAAGTAATTCCGACTTCTATTAGCATAGACGAGAATGATTGGAAAAAGGTTGCATAACAGTTTAAATAATTTAAAAATAAAAAAGATTTATTTATATAAAATATTGTAAATCAAGTATTTATGATTAAAATTATTTTTTAATTTCAGATTAAAATTAATTACTTTTTCCTTTCGATGACGTAGTTTACCATCAAAACCAAAGCTGCTTTGTATGGAGAATCAGGATAATTCTTAAGCAATAAGAGCGCTTCTTCTTGAAATTCGACCATTTTGTTTTCGGCATAAGAGAGTCCGTTTTGATTTTTTACAAAATCAATCACTTCTTTTACGCGCTTTTTGTCTTTGTTATGGTTTTTTATCGAATTGATTAGCCAATTTTTTTCTTTTGTAGTACAATTGTTCAAAACGTGAATCAATGGCAAGGTCATTTTTTGTTCTTTGATATCAATTCCTGTGGGTTTACCAATGGCTTCATCAGTATAATCAAATAAGTCATCTTTAATTTGAAAAGCCATGCCTATGAGTTCGCCAAACTTTCGCATGTTTTCTACTTCGGCTTCATTTTCAATCATTGATCTTGCACCAAGAGCGCAACAAGCGGCAATTAATGTAGCTGTTTTTTGCCGGATGATGTCATAATAAATATCCTCTGTAATATCAAGTCTTCGGGCTTTTTCGATTTGGAGTAACTCGCCTTCACTCATTTCGCGCACAGCGACAGAAATGATTTTTAATAAGTCGAAATCATTATTATCAATAGAAAGCAGCAAACCTTTGGAAAGCAAATAATCACCCACTAAAACTGCAATTTTATTTTTCCAAAGCGCATTGATAGAGAAAAAACCACGACGCCTGTTGCTATCATCTACCACATCATCATGAACAAGAGTCGCAGTATGAATTAACTCAATAACCGAAGCGCCACGATACGTCCTTTCATTTACACTACCGCCAGAAACCATTTTTGCGGTTAGAAAAACAAACATAGGGCGCATTTGTTTGCCTTTTCTGTTTACGATATAATAGGTAATTCGGTTAAGCAAAGCCACTTTTGAAGTCATAGCGTCATGAAACTTTTTTTCGAAAAGCTCCATTTCTTTAAGGATAGGCTGTTTAATTTGCTCTGTTATTCTCATGAGTTGTACAAAGATAACATTAAAGTAGCAATGCAACAATTTATCCAAATTAGAAAAAAATTTTAAAGTTGATTAAACCTTTTTAATTTTTGCAGGTCTTAAATAAAACTTAAAATTAAAAATATGAAAACTAAATTTTTATTATTCGGAATGGTATTGTCCTTGATGACAATAAGTTGTACAAATGAAGAAAATCCAGTTGCCCCAACAAGTACAAGTGAAGAAGCTGTTGTAGAAGCTAGAATTGATGACGTTACTGATGACATTTCTAAAATTGTTGATGATCAGTATTATGTACAAGAAAATAGTGCCAAAGGAAAAACTGCTGCAGCCGAAACTTTCTTGCCTGCTTGCGTAACCATATCAACTGTAGTTACATCAGGTACTTGGACCAGAACTGTAGATTTTGGAACTCAAGGTTGTACAATGCCAAATGGTAATGTTTTAAAAGGAAAAATTATTGTGAGCGGAAGCATCAATTTTGACCAACCATCTCATACTATTTCTTATAGTTTCGATAACTTTTACCACAACGATATTTTAATTGTAGGCAATAAAACAGTAGTAAGAACACTAGTTAGCACAAATGACAATCCTAATTTGCATCCACTGGCTACAATGAACCTTGAGTTAACAGTTACTTTTCCTGATGGGAAAATTTACAAGCGCGTAGGTACAAGAGTAAGAGAAATGATTGCCGGTTTTAACACACCGTTAGTTTGGAGAGACAATGTGTTTGCTGTAACTGGTAATTGGACAACAAATTTTCCTGGCGGAAGAGCACAAACATCAACAATAACTTCACCATTAATTGTAAAAATGGATTGCAATCATATTGTTCAAGGCACAATAACGTTTACACGAAATGACAGGTCTGCAGTTCTAGATTATGGCAACGGTGATTGTGACAACAAAGCAACTGTTACTGCAAATAATACAACGGTTGAAATCACATTAGGAAAATAATTTTTCAAGACATAAAAAATTAAAACGTCTCAATAATTGAGGCGTTTTTTTATGCTTCTTTATTGGCCAACTGCCCGCAAGCAGCATCTATATCTTTGCCTCTGCTTCTTCTCACTTTTGCTACAATTCCGCTAGCGTCTAATGCTTTAATATAAGCATTTATGGACTCTTCCGAAGCTTGTTGAAATTCGCCAGCATCGATAGGATTGTATTCTATCAAATTCACTTTGCACGGTACATATTTACAAAACTTTACTAATGCATCTACTGATTCTTTGTTGTCATTGATGCCTTTCCAAACCACATATTCATACGTGATTTTACTTTTTGTTTTTTGGTACCAATATTCTAATGAAGACCGCAAATCTGCCAAAGGGAAATTAGTGCTAAACGGCATAATTCTAGATCGAATCTCATCAATTGCAGAGTGTAAGGAAACGGCCAGCTTAAACTTTACTTCATCATCTGCCAGTTTTCTTATCATCTTTGGCACGCCAGAAGTAGAAAGTGTAATTCTTTTTGGTGACATGCCTAGTCCTTCTGGAGAAATAATCATGTCAATGGCTTTGAGAACATTGTTATAATTCATCAATGGCTCGCCCATTCCCATAAATACAATATTTGACAACGGATGATTGTAGTACAAACGACTTTCTTTGTCAATGGCAATTACCTGATCATAAATTTCTCCAGGTTCTAAGTTGCGCATTCTTTTTAATCTTGCTGTGGCGCAAAAATTACAATCAAGACTACAACCTACTTGGCTAGAAACACAGGCTGTGGTTCTTGTGTTTGTGGGAATTAAAACTGATTCTACCACCAAACCATCGTGCAACCGAACAGCATTTTTCACGGTTCCATCTTCACTGCGCTGCATTTGGTCTACTTTGATGTGATTGATTACAAAGTGAGATTCCAGCATGGATCGGGTAGATTTAGCTACATTAGTCATGTCATCAAAACTGTGCGCACCCTTTGTCCACAACCACTCGTAAACTTGGTTCCCACGAAAAGCTTGGTCTCCGTTTTCTATAAAAAACAACCGCAATTGCTCTTTTGATAATGCTCTAATGTCTTTTTTCTCAATTTGCATGGTGCAAATTTAATGAGAATTTGTTGAATTGGTTATTTGATAATTTGATAACTTTGAGCAAAATTTAAAAAATGCACTTTCTCTCGCAAGACATAGAAGATTATATAGAAAATCATTCTGAAAAGGAGCCTGAACTATTGGCGAAATTGAACAAAGAAACCTACCAGAAAATTTTATTACCTAGAATGCTAAGCGGTCATTTTCAAGGTCGGGTTTTGAGCATGCTTTCTAAATTAATTAGACCAACGAACATTCTTGAAATTGGTACTTATACAGGATATGCAGCTTTGTGTCTTTGTGAAGGAATGCAAGAAAACGGTAATTTGCATACTATTGACATTAAAGAGGAGTTAGTAGATTTTCAACGAAAATATTTCGATTTGTCTGCTTGGGGAAATCAAATTACGCAACATTTAGGCGAAGCAATACATATTATTCCCACCCTAGATTTAAAATTTGATTTGGTATTTATTGATGCTGATAAGGAAAATTATATCAACTATTTTAATTTGATTATCCCTAAAATGAATAAAGGAGGCATTATCTTATCTGATAATGTTTTATGGAGTGGCAAAGTGGTAGAGCCTTTACAGGAAAATGATTTGAGTACAAAAGTTCTTTTAGAATACAATAAGTTACTGAAAGAGGATACAAGAGTTGAAACTGTTTTACTGCCTATTCGTGATGGTTTAACGGTAAGCAGGATACTTTAAAACTTTCATAATTAAATTATTGTACTAAAGTATTTTACCCTTAAAGATTGGTACAATTTATACATTAAAAAACCCAAAGAAGCCCCAAAAATATAGCCTGTAATAATATCAATAGGGAAATGCAAACCCAAATAAATACGGCTGTAAGCAAAAAATAAAGGCCAAATAAATAGTAGAAAAGTGTACTTATAAAACTTACTAATATTCAAAAAAATAAACATAGAAACTGCCATTGAGCTTGCAGCATGTCCGGAAAAAAAACTAAATGTAGCGCTTGATTTTACCACCCGAATCATAGTATTTATTGAAGGATCACTACAAGGTCGCAATCGCTGGAAACCATATTTGAATAAATTGGTAGTTTGATCAGAAATGGTTACCAAAAGCGCAACAAATAAAAGTAAAATTAAGGTTTGTTTTGCTCCGAACTTTTTTCCTATAAAATACAATAATAAAAGAAAAAAAAGGATCCAGTTGGTTTGTTTTGTAATCAATAACCAAAAACCGTCATATTGTGTTGCTCCCAGATTGTTAAGAAAGACCAACAATTCTTTGTCAAGGGAAATTATTTTTTCAAGCATTGTTTATGATTGTCTTTTTATAGGTCCAGTTGCAATGTCGTCAATATTGACCTTTGCTTCATTTATAGCTGAATCTATATCCTCTGTCAGTGATTTTATTTGTAATGGATCATCTGGCTTTTCATCGGTAATCATTTTATTAAAGCTTTGCTTTACATTATTTACCTCTTGATTGAAACCGTTTGTAATACCCTTAACATCAATTCCGCTTGATTCGGCACTTTTTGTGATTTCACTTTTAATATCATCGGTAGCGTTTTTTAATTGTGCCATTCCTTTTCCTAATGTTCTAGCAATTTCTGGTATCTTATCGGCACCAAAAAGCATTACTGCTATCAATATTATAAAAATTAATTCTGATCCGCCAATTCCAAACATAATCTTGTGTTTATGGTAACAAAGGTAACTAAAATTTATTTTTAGGATTTTAGTTTCGCACTAAGATTTCTAACTTTAATATTTTTTTGGCTAAAATAAAAAACGTTAAACCAAATTATGATTTAACGTTTTTAAAATGGATATCTAAAACTTAATCGAATTTAGATTTTACAACTTCTTTAGGCCAAGAATTATTAGTAACATCTATATCTGCAGTTTCAAGTTTTGGATCCACTACTATTTTTTTAATCACTTTTTGAGTGGCAAAGGTTCTTGAAACTTCGTTGTCATTTTTTCTCCAAATTTGAGCAGGAAAAGTATGGTTTTCTGTAGTACCATCTTCAAAAGTCAATTCAACAATAATTGGCATAACCAATCCGCCTGGCTTATTGAATGCAACTTCATAAAAATATTTAGGTGCGTTTAGTTTTGCTACTTCCTCTGCCGAAAATGACGCTTTTACAAATTCATCAAGCGGTTGCACACTTTTTATATCTAGCGCTTTATTCATTTCTGGTTTAAAATCTTCACTGTCTTCGGCAATCATATATACTTGTGGTCCCGTCATAGTTAACCTTTGTCTTCTACCAGGCTCATTTCCTTTGAAATTTTTAGGTGCTTCACTGCTCACAAAATGCCTTTTTACATTTTTGATACCAATATCGGTATAATCTGTAGTGTAAAACCAACCTCTGATAAAGAAATCTAAATCTACCGCAGAAGCATCTTCCATTGTTCTAAAGAAATCTTCTGGTGTTGGGTGTTTGAATTTCCAACGGTTTGCATACGTTTTAAAAGCATGATCAAACAATTCTTTACCCATAATAGTTTCTCTCATGATGTTCAATCCCGTTGCTGGTTTGCCATAAGCGTTGTTACCAAACTGAATGATACTCTCAGAATTTGACATTATTGGCTCCAAAAAGTTTTGGTTCCCGCTCATGTAAGGCACAATATTTTTTGCTGGGCCTCTTGTTGAAGGAAAACCACCTTCCCACTCTGTTTCTGCTAAATATTGCATGAAAGTATTTAATCCTTCATCCATCCAGCTCCATTGGCGCTCATCTGAGTTTACAATCATTGGGAAAAAGTTGTGTCCTACTTCATGTATAATAACGCCTAACATACCAAATTTTACTCTGTCAGTATATTTTCCGTCTTCGTCTGGACGACCAAAGTTCCAGCAAATCATAGGATATTCCATCCCTTGATCTTGAGCATTTACAGAAATCGCTTTTGGATAAGGATAATCAAATGTTCTTTTTGAGTAACTTTTTAAAGTATGCGCCACCGCTTTTGTAGAGAATTCTCCCCATAATGGGTTTCCTTCTTTTGGATACAAAGAAATCGCCATCACATTTTTTGTCTCTAATTTAACTGCCATCGCATCATAGATGAACTTTCTTGATGTAGCAATACCAAAATCTCTAACGTTTTCTGCCTTAAATCTCCAAGTTTTCTTTTTCTCAGAAAAGGAGCTTTCCTTTGCGATTGCTTCTTCTTGAGTTACAATTACTACTGGCTTGTCAAATGTTTTTTCGGCAAGTGCCAATCTTTTTAATTGTTCAGGTGTAAATACTTCGGCTTTGTTTTGCAAAACCCCAGTTGCATCCATAATGTGATCTGAAGGTACAGTAATGTTTACTTCAAAATTTCCGAATGGTAATGCAAACTCTCCAGTTCCCCAAAATTGCATGTTTTGCCAACCTTCTACATCATTGTAAACGGCCATTCTAGGATAAAACTGCGCTAAGATGTACAAGTTATTTTTGTCTTTAGGAAAATGTTCGTAACCTGAACGCCCTCCTTCAAGCATGTAATTGTTGATATTGTACCACCATTTGATAGAGAAAGAAATTTTTTGACCTTTGAGTAATGGTGTTTTTAAATCTACACGCATCATGGTTTCATTTGTTGTGTAAGGCAATGCTTTTCCTGTTGCATCTTTTACATATTCAATTTTAAAACCTCCGTCAAATTTATCTTCTAAATATTTTCTAGAAAAGCCTTTAACACCAATAGCTGCATCTGGTTTACTGTTCTCTACAAGTGGTGATTTTGAAGTTTTTGCGCTTTGATTTTGATCCAATTGAATCCATAAATAATCTAAAGACTCTTTTGCGTTATTATGGTAAGTAATGGTTTCAACGCCATATAACTTTTGGTTTTTGTCATCAAGCTCAATATCAATTTTATAATCTGCTTGTTGCTGGTAATACTCTGGGCCTGGTGCTCCAGAAGCCGTTCTGTACATATTAGGTGTTGCTAATAAATCATACATTTGTCTGAATTTATTAGTATCTACATGTCCATTCTCTCTGGTTTTTGGTGGTTCTTGACCAAATACCGAAACAGAAATTGTTATAAAAAGAATCAAGAAAGTATTTATTTTCTTCATAAAAAAAGTTTTGGTTGCGTAAAATGCATTTTAAAGGCTAAATATAATTATTTTTAACGGAATAATTAATTTCGAGTTTATTTTATAATTCCTTTAACATTTTCGTTTGTTAGCAATAAACTTTGCTTATTACCTAAAATTGTAGTTTGAATTATATTTTGTTGGTCGGCATTCAATTCTAATAAAGCCGTGTTTTGAACTTCTAGTGTTTTGATTTTGGCTATATCTTTAATATTGTAATAACAAATGACTACGTTACTTTCTAATTCTTTACTTAAAAAATTAATTGCTTTATTTTGTCCGTTGACTTTTATAAAAAAATGTTCTGAAATGTATTTTTTAAGCATTGCAACATCTTCCTGCGATTCATTGGTTTCGCCTATATAAGTTTTGCGTTTGTATTTTTTTTCTAATGCGTTGTTCAAATCATCTATAAAGATGCGAGAAGTAATTTGCAACATTTTTTTTTCTGGCGCATAATTGATTTGGTATATAGAAATGTAAAATTTATGGCTTACAAAAGAACTAAAGCCTACAAAAAATAATAGTGCGCAAATTATAACCAATCTTTTTTTCATAATCCAAAAATACTTATTCTTTTCTATTTCAATTAAAAAATTCAATTTTCCAACAATTATAAAACAATTTATTAGCAAAAATTAATCCTCATACTTCTTTATTATTGTATTGTACACAACCGCAAGTTCACTTACCTTGAGGGCAATCATGGTTTTATTTTTTGATTTCAAAACCTTTAAAAAATCCTCGTCTTCTACAATATAATATTGAAACCCTTTGATATAATCCTTTTTGATTTTTAATTTTTTTACGTAATAATCTTCATTGTACAAATCAACGACTTTTGCTAGTGCAATTTCGTGTCGCTCTACGCGCAACTCTTTTTTGAGCAAAGCTGTTCTCCCAGTAATGGCGTTTATAATTGGGTCAACCGGCATACCTCCTCCAATTATGTTAAGCAAATGTATTGGTTTAAAATCTCCTGCAGTTTTTAACCTTCTCTCTGCCGGGGTATATTGTTTTGCAGGCTTGGCAATTATACCTAAATCAACTGCATTAATATTAGAATACTGGGTCACTTCCACTTCCTCCAATTGATTGATTTTTGAAGTCATTGACACAACTACTGTAGCTCCAAAATCTTTTTCCTCAATAACTTTTCTAAAATAATCCAAATGATTGGACGAAAAAACCAATAAATCGTCTGGTTTTACCGCAATTGTAAATTCCCCTTTTTCATTAGAAACGACTTCTTTTTCATTATTCAAATTGATAATATGTACGCCTTGTGGCGTTGCATCCTTAACAATAATTTTGCCATTGATGTTTTTCTCGTTTTGGGAAAAAACAAGTTGAGAAATAAAAAGAATAATAAATAGTATAATTTTTATCATTTTTCTGACTTTGCTAAAGCTTTGTATTTACTTGCCAATGGAATCATTTGAAAACCAATCATTACTTTATTTTTAGCATTTACTGCTTCTTGGAATTTTTTGTCTTCAATTACAAAATAATGAAAACCTTTGATATTTTCATTTGCAATACCCAACTCTTTTTGATAAAATTCAACCTCAAATAGTCCATCAAGTTTTTTTAATAAAACTTCTTTTTTCTCAATTTCAATATCTTTTTCAAGATTTGCTTTTCTTCCAGAAATTAAGTTTAGCAATGCATCTACAGGAGTACTGCTTTCAGCATACAATCGTCGTTCAGCTACACTATACTTTTTTGCAGGTTTTGAAATAATACCTAAGTCGAGCGCATTGATGTGAGGATATTGTATAACTTCAACTTCATCTAATTGCACAATTTTTGAGGTCATTGCAACAATCATTGTAGTTGTAAAATCTTTTTCCTCTACAATTTTTCTAAAATAATCCAAATGATTCGAAGAAAAAACCAATAAATCATTAGGCTTGGCTAGGATTGTAAATGATCCTTTATCATCAGTAATGACCTCTTTTTCATTATTCAAATTAATAATATGAACACCTTGTGGCGTTGCATCTTTGACTACAATTATACCATTAATGTTTTTTTCGTTCTGAGAAAAAACAAGTTGATGAAACGCAAGTAAAATAAAGAGCAGAAAGTAATTTTTAATCATTGTTAAATAAACTTGTTGGTTGTAAAAGTATCTTATAGTCTTCCAAATTAATTGCTAATGCATTTGTAAAATTGTGTTAATTAAATCAAGGGAAGTTTTATCTTTATCGAAATATATTTTGACCATTTGATGAAAAATTTAATTATTGCAAGCACCTCAACTTTACACGGAGGAAGCTATCTAGAATATCTTTTGCCCGAATTATCTTTACATTTTAAAAATTGCAGCAACTTACTTTTTATACCTTATGCAAGACCCAGCGGAATTTCACACGAAGATTATACTAAAAAGGTAAGCGATACTTTTGCAACCATTAATATTAGGGTAAAAGGAATTCATGAATTTGAAAATCCTATTGAAGCTATAAATAATGCTGAAGCTATTTTTACAGGCGGCGGTAACACCTTTCTTCTCGTGGCACAATTGTACAAATTCAATTTGATGGAAGTTCTAGCAAAAAAATTACATCAAGGAACTCCGTATTTAGGAACTAGTGCTGGGAGCAATATTACTGGACTCACGATGCAAACCACTAATGATATGCCTATTGTTTATCCGCCAAGTTTTCAAACTTTAGGAATGTTGCCATTTAATTTAAATCCACATTATCTTGATGCAGATTTGACGGTAAAACATATGGGAGAAACGCGTGAAACTAGAATTAAAGAGTACCATCAGTTCAATTCGGTTCCCGTTTTAGGATTAAGAGAAGGAAGTTGGTTAGACGTAAAGGGAGAAACAATCATTTTGAAAGGCAATTTAACAGCCCGATTGTTTTTACAAAACGAACCTGCAAAAGAACTCGAAAGCGAAAGTGATTTGGGTTTTTTAAAATAAAAAAAGCCGAAACAAATGTTTCGGCTTTTGATGAAGAGCGAAAGACGAGGCTCGAACTCGCGACAACCAGCTTGGAAGGCTGGAGCTCTACCAACTGAGCTACTTTCGCATTAACAACAGTACAAATATAAACAATAAGTTGTTTTCGACGCAAGTTTTTTTGAAAAAAAACAATCGCAGTTGACTTTTTTATATCTTAAAAATTAAAATATTTTCTAATTGTTTTATTTCTAAAAAGTTAGAATCGTATAAAGTGTTCAAAATATTAAAAAATAAAATGAAATACATTAAAGAAATTACACCCGAAGCTACATTTTCGGTCCGACATCTCGTTTTAAGAGCCGGTAAACCCATAGAAAGTTGTCGGTTTGATGGAGATGAATTAATAACTACAAAACATTTTGGTTTGTATATCGAAGCAAATTTAATAGGTGTGATTACCGTTTTAGAAAACAGCTCTTCGCTTTTTAAAGATCAAAAACAATTTCAAATTCGGGGTATGGCAGTTCTAGAATCCCACCAAAAAAAAGGTTTTGGAGAAGATTTAATGTACCACACTGAGACATATATTAATACTCAAAAAGGAACATTAATTTGGTTCAACGCAAGAATTATAGCTGTCGGTTTTTATGAAAAATTAGGTTATGAAAAAATTGGCGAAGCATTCGAAATTAGCAATGTTGGTATGCATTTTGTTATGATTAAGAAAATAAAATAACAAAACAATAAAGTATTGTGAAATTATTTTTCTTTTTATTTCATAATCAGTAACTTGCGATAATATATTTTAATTTTGATGAAAAAAATTACACTATTTGTACTCTTCATTTGTTTTATAAGTTGTAAAAAAGAGCAAACAAAAAATAAAATTGCAGTTTTAGCCAATGCAAAAATTGAAAGAAAATTAACAGAAGGTAAAATTATTAAGATTGATACTTCGTTAATCATCAAATTTAAAAGTGACTTATTGATAGATTTTTACAAACGCAACAATTACGAAACTGTATGGCAATCATCAGATAAAAGGAACATTTTACTTGAATCTATAAAAAATTGTGATGATGAAGGATTAAATCCTCAGGACTATGATTTTGAAAAATTAACAACTTTCGAAAAAAAACTTGATAGTCTTACAGACCAAGATTTAGTAGCGTATGATTTAATGCTTACGCACAGTTTCCAAAAATACATTTCACATCTTAGTAACGGCAAATTAAACCCTAAAAAACTTTACGGTGATTGGGACTTGAAACAAAACACAATTGCAGTTAATGATTTGTTAATAAACGGTTTAAGAACAGATTCTTTACGCTATTACATCAAAACGAGCAAGCCCAATCATGTTGTGTATTCAAGATTGATTAAAGCACTTAAAATCATTAATACTTTTCCTAATGATACCATAAAAGCGTTGAAGTTTTCAGGTAAAATCATTCTGAATGATACAAATAATAGTTTAGTTAGCATCAAACGAAAGTTGATTTATTGGCACGACTTAAAACGACGTGACACATTAAATTCTATTTATGATACGTTGACTTTTAATAGTATTAAAAGTTTTCAGCTGCGTCATGGTATTATTGCTGATGGCATTATAGGTAAAGGCACACTTACCGCCTTGAATTATTCTAAAAACGAAAGAAAAAAGCAAATTATTGCCAACTTAGAACGCTGGAAATGGTATCCTAAAAATATGGGAGAACAATACCTTATTGTAAACATTCCTGATTATAAACTTACGGTTGTAAAAAATAAAGACTCGGTTGCAACCCACAAAGTCATTGTAGGCAGTGCTAAAAGAAAAACGCCTGTTTTAAGTTCTAAACTGAGCTATGCGGCATTTAACCCAACATGGACTGTGCCACCCACAATCATAAAAGAAGATATTATTCCCGCAACTTCAAAAAATAAGGCTTATTTAACCAATAAAAATATTACCGTTTATGATAGTCAAGGCAATGAAATAGCGCCACAAAATTGGGATGTCAGTAAGGCCAAAGGTTACAGGTATGTACAAAGTCCTGGAAGCTACAACTCACTAGGAATGGTGAAATTAATTTTTCCTAACAAATATTCTGTTTACTTGCATGATACCAATCACAGAAGTTATTTTGACAAAACAGACCGTTCCTTAAGTTCTGGATGTGTAAGGGTTCAAAATGTTTTGAAACTTGCCGAATATTTGATTGATGATGAAAAAAACTGGTCTGAAGAAAAAATCACAAAACTTTTAAAGACCAAAAAGACAACTAATGTCATGATTAAAAAGCCCGTGATGGTGCAACAATTGTATTGGACAGCATGGAGCGAAGGCAACAAACTTATCTTTAGAAATGATATTTACAACCTTGATGCAGATTTGTATACCAAACTAAGAAACTAACTTAGCGCTTGTTTTTGTATTTCTTGAAGGATGGTAAATAAACAAACAAGATTTTTCTTTAATAGTTTGGATAATTTCTTTAGTCAAAGTCTCAGGAATGGCAGGACAACCCAAACTTCTTCCTAATCTTTGATTGTTTTTTATGAAAGAATCAGTAACATAATCAGCGCCATGCATCACTACGGCTCTTTGTCTTGCGTTATCATTTATTCCCTTTTCTAAACCGTCTAGTTTTAAAGACATGCCGTGTTTGCCATTGTAGATTTCTCCTGTGGCATAAAACCCTAAACTACTTTTAAAAGATTCTGGGGCATTTGAAAAAGAATTCGCATACTCTTCACCAGTATTTTTCCCGTGAGCGACAAGGGCATGATATAAGATGGTATTAGTAGACAAATCTATTACCCAAAGTCTTTTAGCATTAGACGAAAGACTGAAATCAATGAGTGTTAAAATATCCCTTTTTACCAAGCCTTTTTGTTTTAAATCATAAAAACCCTCGAGACCTTGAGAAAAACTCTCTAGTTTAGGAAGCGCAAAACTATTTGTGTGGAGATTGTTGTAAATACTAATAACTTCTTCATCAAAAGTTGAAATGTTATCAACACTTGCGATTGTTTTAATTTTTACTGCTTTTTGCTCACTTGACACAATTGTGTTCATCATAAACAATATGATAGGAAATATCTTATAAACCATTGATAGTGTATAGGTTAAAACTATTATTTGGGATTGCAAAAGTAGCGAAATTGTTTTTAAAACCTAGTGCTTCCCGAATTTTAACATTATTAAATTCTTTATAAAAGATTATACTATTGTCTTTACACTCCATTTTTAATTAAAAAATTATAGTTATTGTAAGTTAAATTTTTATTTTTGTAAATGAAATCAAACCATTATGAACCAAATATTTAAGGTGCATTTACTACTGTTTTTATTAATTTCTTTACAAACTATTGGCCAAAAAAAAACCATCCTTACAAAACCTACGACACAAAAAATCACAATTGACGGAAAATTCAATGAAGATGATTGGAAATCCGCTCCTCTCGCAACTGATTTTGTAATGTTTCAACCAGACAACGGTAAACAAATTAGTCAGGATAAGAAAACAGAAGTTAAGATTATATACGACAACGAAGCCATTTACGTTTCAGCCATCTTGTATGATAATGAACCTAATAAAATTTTAAAGGAAATAACACAACGTGACAATATAGGAACAGCTGATCTTTTTGGCGTTTTTATAAATGGTTTTAATGATGGTCAACAGGATTTTCAGTTTTTTGTAAGTGCTTCTGGTGTTCAAATGGATCGAATTGCCACCGAAGACGGACAAGTGGCACCAGACAATTACAGTCAAGACTTTTCATGGGATGCGATCTGGGACAGTGAAGTTATCTTAACTGATTTTGGCTGGACCGTTGAAATGAAAATTCCTTATGCCGCACTTCGGTTTTCGAATGCAAAAAAGCAAACTTGGGGCCTTAATTTTTTTAGAGGCATTCGCCGTGACAGACAAAGCTATACTTGGAATCCTATTGATTCTAAAACAGAAGCTACCAGAACACAAAACGGAATTCTTGAGGGAATTGAAAATATAAAAACACCGACCAGACTTTTTTTTATACCATATTCTTCCTACTATTATGAAAAGAATGAAAGCGGTTCAGAAAACAAATTCAAAGCAGGAGTTGATATTAAATACGGTATTAATGATTCTTTTACGCTAGATGCGATATTGGTTCCAGACTTTGGCCAAACAAAATTTGACAATGTCATTTTAAATTTAGGACCATATGAACAACAATTTAATGAAAACAGGCCATTTTTTACTGAAGGTACTGACTTGTTCAATAAAGGCAATCTTTTTTATTCGCGCAGAATTGGCGGTAGACCAAGATTTAAGCCCGAAAATATTGACACCAATAATGAAAATGTAATTGATGCACCAGCCACAGTAAATTTATTAAATGCTATAAAAATATCTGGTAGGACAAAAAGCGGATTGGGAATAGGAATTCTTAATGCTGTGACCGAAGAGACCACGGCCACGATACAAAATAACACAACACAACAAACCCGAAAAGGCATCATAGAACCACTCACAAATTATAACTTGGTAGTTTTAGACCAGCGCTTTAATCAAAACTCATCGGTTTCGCTTACAAATGCTAATGTTTTAAGAAATGGTAGGTATCGTGATGCCAATGTATCTGCATTTTTATTTGATTTGAACACCACAAAAAACACGTATAATTTTTCAGGAGATTTTAAATACAGTACAATAAATACAAATTTGTCAGGAGATTTTAAAAATCGTTATATTGATAAATCACAAGATTATGATGGTTTTAAAACTGCGGTCAATTTTGAAAAAACCAGTGGTAAATATCGTTTTACAATTTTTGGTAAATACATATCATCTGATTATGATATCAATGATTTGGGTTACGGCGCCCAGACCAATTATTATAATGCTTATGCTGATTTTAGTTATAGAATTTTAAATCCTTTAGGTCTATTTAACACCTTGCGTTTTGACTACAAATCAAGTGTTGAAATACAAAATGTAACAGGAAAAGTTCAAGATAATTTTTATGCCCTAAGTGCCGAAGGTAATTCTAAAAAAAATGATTTTTATAAATTTTTGATTCAAGCCAATCCTTTAGAAACCTTCGATTTTTATCAGCCTAGAGCAACAAGAAGATTTTCCTATGTGCCTAAAAGTTTTTTATCACTATTTGTCTTTTCATCAAATTACAATCGTGCTTTTGCACTCGATATCAATCCTTCTATTCGGGTTTATGATGAAAAAAACAGAAATGATTATGGCATAAATATAAGTCCGAGATACAGAGTTAATGATAAAATATTACTGATTTACTCTTACAGCATTTTTAGATCATTAAATGATAAAGGCTATATTAATAACGATGCAAACAATATTTATTATGCCAAAAGAGACGTACAAACAATAAGTAGTGATCTTTCGGCAAAGTTTGCTCTTAATAATAAAATGACCTTTAATCTATTAGCTAGATACTATTGGCTTTATTCAGAAAACAAAGAATTTTACACCTTAAATGCTCAAGGTTATCTTGATCCTACGGCTTTTATTAATGATACAAATGAAAATTTTAATGCGTGGAATTTTGATTTATCCTATTCATGGTGGTTTGCACCGGCAAGTCAAATCTCAGTATTATACCGCAACAACGCAATAGATTACAGGAATATTATAGATAAAAATATAAATAATAACCTTAAAAATATTTTTGATAACAATCTTAACAACATTCTGTCAATAAGTATTCGCTATTATATTGATTACAACCAAATCAAAAAAAAGTAGATCTTATAAGGTCTAATAAATGAATATTAATTTCGTTATTATTCAAATTTAAAATCTTTTTGACAATTCATGTAACAAATCATTACATAACAAGTCTATTAAGGAAGTTTTTAAAATCATCATCAATCAAATCATTTTAATCCAATCAATCACATGAAAAAAACACTTTTTATAAGTTTCTTTTTTATTTCTATTGCAAGCTTCGCACAAAAAAAAACGCTACAAACTCAATTTACTTCAGAGACAATCACCATTGATGGTAAACTAAACGAAGCCATTTGGAACAGCACAAAAGTAGCTTCGGATTTTGTGATGTTTCAACCCGATAATGGAAAACCCATTGCCGAAAACAAAAAAACAGACGTGCGTATTTTATATAATAACGATGCTATTTATGTGGCCGCATTATTGTATGATAACGAACCTACTAAGATTTTAAAAGAAATAACAGAACGAGATGATTTTGGAACATCCGATTTTTTTGGAGTTTTTATTAACGGATTTAACGATGGGCAACAGGATTTTCAGTTTTTTGTTTCTGCTGCCGACGGTCAAGCCGATTGTATTACTACAGATACTAACGGCGAAGATTATTCTTGGGATGCGATTTGGGATAGCAAAGCCACAATTACTTCTTTTGGATGGGTTGTAGAAATGAAAATTCCTTATGCCGCTTTGCGTTTTTCGGGAGAAAATAAACAAACTTGGGGAATCAATTTTTTTAGAGAAATTAAACGCGACAGACAAAAATATACTTGGAGTTTTATTGACGCCAAGCTCGGCACTTTTACACAACAAGCAGGAATTTTAGAAGGTATTGAAAACATAAAACCACCTACAAGACTGTTTCTTTTGCCTTATTCATCCTTTTATATAAATGCAAATGAACAACAAAAAACTAAAGGAACTTTTAAGGGTGGAATGGATATAAAATATGGAATTAATGATGCATTTACGCTCGATGCTATTTTAGTTCCCGATTTTGGACAAACAAAATACGACGATCAGATTTTAAATTTAAGTCCGTTTGAGCAACAATTTGACGAAAATAGACCATTTTTTACAGAAGGAACTGATTTATTTAACAAAGGTAATTTGCTCTATTCTAGAAGAATTGGTGGTAATCCGATAATTCGCGTTGCTACTAATGAGAACGAAAAAGTGACCGATAACCCAGCAAGCGTAAGTCTAATAAACGCTTTTAAGATTTCTGGGCGAACAAAAAACGGATTAGGAATCGGGATTTTAAATGCCGTAACCGAAACTACTGTTGCTACAATAACAAACACAACTACAAACGAAACCAGGAAACAAATAGTTTCTCCTTTAACCAACTATAATGTTTTAGTTTTTGACCAACGTTTCAACAAAAATTCATCTGTAGCTTTAATAAATACAAATGTGACCCGAAATGGAAATTATCGCGACGGAAACGTTTCAGCGTTAGTATGGGATTTAAATAGTAAAAAAAATACATTTGCTATTTCGGGCGATTTTAAATACAGCATTATCAATGAACTTGAGGATAAAACTGGGATCAATTCGCAACTGAACTTTCAAAAAACCAGCGGAAAATATCGCTATGGAGTAGGCGCGGACATTACAACAAAGGACTATGACATTGATGATTTAGGAATCAATAATGAAACAAATTTTTATAGTTTATATGGTAATGCGAGCTTTAGAATTTTAAACCCAACTAAAAATTTTAATAGCTTCAATACTAATTTTAATGCCTACACTGAATTTCAAAAAGTAACAGGAAAATTACAAACTAATAATTTGAATGTCAATGTGAATATAAACGATAAAGACAATAATTACATTGGTTTTGGTCTCAATGCAAACCCTTTAGAAAGTTATGATTTTTATGAATCTCGAACCGAAAACAGGTATTTTATAATTCCGTCACGGTTTGGTGGTAGGTTCGATGTTTCGTCTAATTATAATTACAAATTTGCTTTAGATTTTAATTCTTCCTTTGCTAATTTTGATGAAAAAGGAAGAACAAATTATGCTTTTTCTGTAGGACCACGATACCGATTTAACGATAAATTTTCGGTTTATTATGCTTTTAGCTTTTTGCAACAAAACAACAATAAGGGCTTTGTAGATAAAATTGATGAAGATATGAATGCTGCAACGCAAAACACTATTATTTTTGCAAATAGAAATGTAATGACAAATTCCAATACACTTTCGAGCAAATATTCTTTGAGTAGCCGAATGAATTTTAATCTTTCGATTCGCCATTATTGGTCATTTACTGAAAATAAAAACTTTTTGTCACTAGAACAAAACGGAACATTAAAAGACTATTTGAATTATAATGAAGATAAAAACAAAAATTTTCATTCCTGGAATCTAGATGTATCTTATTCTTGGTGGTTTGCACCCGGAAGTCAACTTTCGATTTTATACCGAAATAACAGCTCAAATTTTGAAGACAATCTAAGAACTATTGACAAAGATTTTGGGCGGAAAGTCACTAATTTAATCAATGATAAAGAGTTAAATCATATTTTTTCTATTAGCGTAAGGTATTTTATAGATTACAATCGCGCTAAAAATTGGTTATAATTTGTTTTTGAACAATTCATTTACAATTCCATCTCAAAACTTCCGATAGTATCTATCGGAAGTTTTTTTATTCTTAATTTTTTCTTATCTGTTCATTTCATCTTTTGAAATAAAGTATTTTTGTGTTAAACAATAATCAAAATGAACAAAAAGGTAATTTTAATGATTCTTGATGGTTGGGGCAAATCTCCAGATCCTAAAGTTTCGGCTATTGACAATGCATCTACCCCATTTATTGACAGTCTTTATAAAAAATATCCAACAGCACAACTCAGAACCGATGGTTTAAACGTAGGGCTTCCAGATGGGCAAATGGGCAATTCTGAAGTAGGACACATGAACCTTGGAGCGGGAAGAATTATTTACCAGGACCTAGCAAAAATAAATCTGGCAGTTCAAAACAAGACTTTAAATCAAGAAAAAGTACTGCTTGATGCTTTTCAATACGCAAAAGACAATAATAAAAGTTTGCATTTTTTAGGGCTGGTTTCAGATGGTGGCGTACATTCACACATCGAACATTTAAAAGGTTTAATTGATGCAAGTCAGGAATTTGGTTTAGAAAAAGTTTTTATTCATGCTTTTACAGACGGTCGAGATGTAGATCCTAAATCTGGGGTTTTACACATTTCGGCACTTGAAAATCATATTAAAAACACTTCTGCAAAACTGGCATCTATTATAGGTAGGTATTATGCAATGGATAGGGACAGGCGCTGGGAACGTGTAAAACTAGCTTATGACTTGATTGTAAATGGTCAAGGAAAGCATTCTCAAAATGCCGTTGAAAGCTTGCAAGATGATTATGCACAAGACATTACTGATGAGTTCATAAAGCCCATTGTTATGGTAGATGAGCATCAAAAACCAATAGCAACTATCAATGAAGATGATTTAGTGGTGTTTTTTAATTTTAGAACAGACCGTGGCCGACAATTAACCGAAGTCTTGACCCAAATGGATTGTCATGAGCAAAACATGCACAAGATGAATTTGTATTTTGTAACCATGACCAATTATGATGAAACATTTACCGGAATCCATGTGATTTATGAAAAAGACAACTTGACCGAAACGCTAGGCGAAGTATTAGAAAAAAATCATAAAACCCAAATTAGAATTGCCGAAACAGAAAAATATCCTCATGTAACTTTTTTCTTTTCTGGCGGAAGAGAAGTGCCTTTTGTGGGTGAAACCCGAATTTTAAAAAATTCACCTAAAGTGGCCACTTATGATTTACAACCAGAAATGAGCGCCTTTGAACTTACCGAAGCATTAATTCCAGAATTAGAAAAAGGCGAAGTAGATTTTGTATGTCTCAATTTTGCAAATGGCGATATGGTAGGACATACTGGAGTGATGCAAGCTGCGATTAAAGCCTGTGAAGCAGTCGATAAATGTGTAGCAAAAGTAGTTACCACTGCTATTGAAAATAATTACACAACCATTATTATTGCTGACCATGGTAACTGTGAAACTATGATAAATCCTGACGGAAGCCCTAATACGGCGCACACTACAAATCCCGTTCCTATAATTTTAGTAGATAAAGATGTAAAACATATTAATGACGGTGTTTTAGGAGATTTGGCTCCAACCATTTTACATTTAATGGGTGTCGAAAAACCCGAAGTCATGAATAGGAATTCACTTTTGTATTAATTTAAACCTAAAAAAATATGTTAGTAGAATATATTATTCCGCTGTTGTCTTTGATCGCGCTTGAAGTAATTTTAGGTATAGATAATATCATCTTCATTTCTATTTTAGCTGATAAATTACCCGAAAATCAAAGAAATAAATTGAGATATTGGGGCATTGGCTTGGCTATGGTTATGCGTTTGTTGCTTCTAGCAGTTATCACTTGGATTTTACGATTGGACCAAACCCTTTTTACCGTTTTTTTGACTGATATTTCTGGTAAAGGATTAATATTACTGGGCGGAGGATTGTTTTTAATTTATAAAAGTACTAAGGAAATTTATGATAAAACCGAATCTCATCTTGGTGATACGCCTAAAATTTCAACAAAAAATACATTTTTAAAATCACTATCAGAAGTAATTGTGCTTGATATCGTATTTTCTATAGATTCTATAATTACGGCTGTAGGAATGGTTCAAGAGCTCTGGATTATGTATACCGCAGTGGTTGTCACCGTAATAATCATGCTTTTTGCTTCAAAACCTATTAGCGGGTTTATTTCTAAACATCCCTCATTTAAGGTATTGGCACTTTGTTTTTTAATGATGATAGGTGTTTCGTTAATTGCCGAAAGTTTGCACTTTAAAATCCCAAAAGGTTACATCTATTTCTCAATGGCATTTGCTTTTTTAGTAGATATTGTTCAAATGAAAACTGTAAAGCCAAAATAATTGCAATATAAATTCAGATCAAAGCTACTGTAACAGGTAGCTTTTTTTTATAAATAAAAGTTAAAATTTCGATATTGAAAGTATTACTATTATCTTTGCATAATATATTATCAATATAGAATTCTATTTTACAAAAAATAGAAATTAAATTTTATAGATTTTTATATTTTTTTTCAATAAAATGAAGACAATAAATAGCTTACAATTTTAAAAAAGTTAAATAATTTATGACAAGTTTTAAAATTTTGATTTTATTTTATTTTACCACACTTACGGCTTTTTCGCAAGAAAATCTTGGTTCGTGGAATATTGTGAATATTAATTTAAAAATAAACTCAAAATGGAATGCATTTACCGAAACACAATTGCGAAGCTTATCATTTTATGATGAATACCATTACTATGAAATAAAATCAGGCGCCACTTATAAAATTGATAAAGATTTTTCAGTGACATCCGGTTTTGGATCTTACAACACATTTAGCCAAGGCGGTAATTTTGAAAACCCTATTCGCAATAAAGAAATAAGGACTTGGTTGCAACTCAATTTTAAAAACCAACTACGCGTTTTAACAGTTGAACATCGGTATCGCGCTGAACAAAGATTTACAAGCGATGGTTATAGAAACCGTTTTCGCTACCGATTAAGTGCTACAATTCCCATTAATAACAAAAAAACGGCATCGAAACCGTTTTATGCTTTAGTTTGGGATGAGATTTTCTTAACCAACAACGAGCCCTTTTTTGAAAGAAACCGAATGTTTGTGGGTTGCGGTTATGAGATGAGTAAAAATTTAGCCTTTCAAACTGGTTATATTTATCAATTTGATTACAAAATAAACGACGAAACCGGTCGCGATTTTTTTAACATTGCGCTGCTTTATAGCTTCGATTTGTCTGATAAAGACGAGAAAGAATTTACGCCAACAACATCGGACTAAAATAAATATTATGCAAAATATCTTATCTAATTTCAAAATTCAGGTTAACGAAAAAATATTCGTAAAAGACCCTGACACCTCTGTTTTAGGAAAAAAAATCATAGAACAAAGTATATATTTAATTGACGAAATAGGATTTGATAACTTCACCTTCAAAAAACTAGGAGAGCTTATTAACTCTAATGAAAGTTCCATTTATAGGTATTTTGAAAACAAACATAAATTACTGGTGTATTTGTCATCATGGTATTGGAGTTGGATTGAATATAGGTTGGTTTTTGGCACTTCTAATATCGAAAATAATTTAGAAAAACTTAAAAAAGCCATAACAATTGTCACCGAGAAAATAGTTGATGATATTAATACCGAATATATCAACGAAAGTATTTTGAACAAAATCATTATTGCTGAGTTTACTAAAACATTACACACTAAAGAAGTTGATAATGAAAACAAAGAAGGATTTTTCTTGATTTACAAAAGAGTGATTAATAGAATTGTAGCGATAATTAATGAAATTGATCCTGATTATCCGTTTGCAAAATGTTTGGTTTCTACAATAGTAGAAGGAAGTTTACACCAGCATTTTTTAAAAGACCATTTAAGAACAATAACAGATTGTGATGAAAAAATAAATCCTTCTGATTTCTACATTAATCTTGTCCTAAAAGTTTTAAACAAATAAATTATGACGCCATTAAAAAGATTTTATGATCTATTAAGATTAGATAAAAAAGATGTTTCCCAGATTTTCTTTTATGCCATTTTTGCTGGGCTTATTAGCTTGTCATTACCTCTTGGCATTCAGGCAATTATTAATTTTATACAAGCGGGTAGAATCAGCGCTTCATGGATTGTTCTCGTAATTTTAGTAGTAATAGGTGTAGCTCTAGCCGGTATTTTATCGCTTATGCAATTGCGTATAACCGAGAATTTACAACAAAAAATATTTGTACGTTCATCATTTGAATTCGCAGCCAGATTACCTAAAATTAAGTTTGAAGAACTCTATAACAAATATCCACCAGAATTGGCCAATCGTTTTTTTGATACCATGAGCATTCAAAAAGGAACTTCAAAGCTATTAATTGATTTTTCGGCAGCCATTTTGCAAATCACCTTTGGGCTTATTTTACTCTCTTTGTACCATCCGTATTTTATAGTTTTTGGTATACTATTGTTTTTATTACTGTACTTTATTTTTAGATTTTCATACGTTTCAAGCTTACAATCAAGCCTTAAAGAATCAAAATTCAAATACAAAGTAGCCAGCTGGTTACAGGAGATAGCACGTAATAACATCAGTTTTAGAAACGATCTCAACTTTGACTACGCGCTACAAAAAAACGATAATTTAGTAAGTGACTACTTGAGCTACCGCGAAAAACATTTTAATATCATAAAAAGACAATTCAGCCAACTTATTATTTTTAAAATGATTATTACTATGAGTTTGCTGTCTATTGGCGGATTTTTAGTCATTAACCAACAAATGAATATTGGACAATTCGTGGCTGCTGAAATCATTATTTTATTGGTTATCAACTCTGTCGAAAAAATCATTCTAGGATTAGAATCTTTTTATGACGTATTGACTTCTATCGAAAAAATAGGTCAAGTGACTGACATGAATTTAGAATTAGAGAGCAATTCTGTACATAACACCTGTTATAATAATATTTTACTTGAAACCGAAAACTTAGAATTCAAATTTCCAGATTCTAAGAATAACATTCTAGAAAACATATCTGTAAAAATAAATCAGGGCGAAAAAATAATCATTAATGGCGAAAATGGTTCTGGAAAAACAACTTTAATTAGAATTCTTTCGGGTTTATTGCACCAAACTTCTGGCGCATTTTACATTAATGATGATAGTTTCAAAAAAATAAACCTAAACCAATACCGATCTCAAATTGGTTCTATCGTTTACAACGAAACCCCTTTTGAAGGCACAATACTAGAAAACATAACTTTTAATGATCCCATTGTTACCGAAGATGATATAAAATGGGCAGTAAATGCTGTACAACTTTCACCGTTAATAAAAACTTTACCCGAAGGTTTAAATACTAAAATTTTCCCCGAAGGAAGACAACTATCATCATCCAATGCACAAAAAATTTTATTGGCCAGAAGCATTATTCACAAACCAAAAATTTTGTTTTATGAAGACCCAACTGATTCGATGGATGCTTTAGTAGCTCAAGAAATTATTGATTTTATTACCTCACAAAGCAACAATTGGACCGTTGTGGTATCATCTAAAAATCCATATTGGAAAACGAAATGTACACGCGAAATTATAATGGAAAACGGAATAATCATTAATGATTCTAAAATATAATCACCATGCTTAATATTTCTAACAACAATATATTTCCGATAAAAACCCTTGAAAAATATAAAAATATCAAAGGTTTAAACCACAGACCACATTACAAAATTTTGAACCGAATCATAGCAGTTGTTTCAATCTTAGGTGTTTTTGTGCTTTTTTTACCTTGGACACAAAATATCTCGGGAACTGGTGCAGTAACGACAATTAAGCCCAATCAAAGACCACAAACCATACAAACAGTGATTCCTGGCAAAATTGAAAAATGGTTTGTACAAGAAGGTGATTTTGTAAAAAAAGGTGATACAATTTTGTTTCTTTCAGAAATCAAAGAAGATTATTTTGACCCGAATTTAGTTGAAAACACTAAAAACCAAGTCGATGCAAAAAAGATGTCGGTTCAGTCATATGAATCAAAAGTAAAAACACTTTCAACTCAAATTAATGCGATTGAAAACGAAAGACTTTTAAAATTACAACAGGCGCAGAATAAAATCAAACAAGCTGTTTTAAAAATAAAGAGTGACAGTATAGATTTAGTTGCGGTTAGAACCCAACTCAAAATTGCCAATACGCAATTTGAAAGAGCAGTACAACTCAATAAAGAAGGTCTTAAACCACTAACTGATGTTGAAGAAAAACGATTAAAATTACAAGAGGTTGATGCTAAAATAATTACACAAGAAAATAAATTATTGACTTCAAAAAATGAATACATCAATGCAAAAGTAGAAATTAATAGGATTTCGGCTGAATATTCAGAAAAATCGTCTAAAGCAGAAAGCGACCAATTTACCGCAAAAAGCAATCAATATGACACTGAAGCCCAAGTAAATAAGCTAGAGAATCAATATGCAAATTATAGCATCCGTAACGGATTGTATTATATAAAAGCACCTCAAGATGGTTATGTAAATCGGGCTTTACAATCTGGTCTAGGAGAAAATATTAAGGAAGGCACCGCAGTTGTAAGCATTATGCCTTCAAAATATGATATTGCCGTAGAGAGTTTTGTAGATCCTATTGATTTACCACTAATTTCAAAAGGCGAAAAAGTTAGGGTTTGGTTTGATGGTTGGCCTACTATTGTTTTTTCTGGTTGGCCTAACATGTCTTATGGAACGTTTGGCGGCGAAATTATTGCGATAGAAAATTTTATTTCTGAAAATGGAAAATTCAGAATTTTAATTGCCCCTGATAAAAATGAACACAAATGGCCTGAACAAATTAGTATTGGTTCTGGCGCACAAACCATTGCGCTCTTAGATAATGTTCCTATTTGGTTTGAAATCTGGCGAACATTAAATGGTTTTCCGCCTAATTATTACAAACCAAACACTAAAAAGGAAAAGAAATAAGTCTAAAATATTTTTCAGCAAAAGACTTTTAATAGTTACAATAAAAAAGTGTTTGAAGTCAAAAACAAGCTAGGATATGAAAAAGTTGTACTGGATACTGTTCATTTTTACTGTAAATTCATTGGCACAGGAAGTTCCCAAAGAGTTTGCCTACAATGAATTTTTAGGTTACGTAAAAAAGTTTCATCCATTGGTTAAAAACGCCAATCTTGAACTTAATAAAGCCCAAGCTAATTTAATGATGGCTCGTGGTGGTTTTGATCCTAAAATTGAAGTCGATTTTAATAAAAAACAATTTAAAAATAGCGAATACTATTCTATCCTAAACAGTAGCTTTAAAATTCCTACTTGGTACGGAATCGAATTAAAAGCGGGGTTTGAAAACAATGATGGTATCTATTTAAACCCAGAAAATACAGTACCTAATCAAGGATTAACCTCTTTTGGCATTAATATTCCTTTAGGTCAAGGGTTGTTTATCAACCAGCGCATGGCTGATTTGCGCAAAGCGAAATTACAAATAAAACTAAGCGATGCGGAAAGAAAACTACAAGCCATTCAGGTTTTATACGATGCTTCAATAGCTTATTTTGATTGGAAAAAAAGCTTTAACGAAGTAAAACTATATGAAAATTATTCTTTAAATGCAGAAATTCGTTTTAAAGGCACTAAATCTTTGATTGAACAAGGAGACAAACCAGCTATTGACAGCACCGAAGCGGGGATAATTGTTAAAAACAGGTTGTTGAGTTTAGAAGATGCTAACTTAAAATTGACCAAGTCAAAACTAGAATTATCAAATTTCCTTTGGCTTGAAAATAATATACCGTTAGAACTTTCGGATACATTAATTCCTGAGGAAAAATTAGTATTCACTATTCAAGAAACATTAAAAACCAATGATTTATTAAACTCAGATTTTTCTATTATTAATCACCCTAAAATAAATGCTTTACAAAGCAAAATTGATATTTTGACCGTAGAGCAAAAACTCAAAGCCAATTTATTGTTGCCAAAAATAGATGTGGGTTACTCCTATTTGTCCGAACCAAGCTATATTGATGATTACCAGTTTGAAGATTATAAAATTGCCTTAAACTTTTCATTTCCTTTATTTTTAAGAAAAGAACGCGGTAGTTTAAAACTGGCAAAGTTAAAAGTTCAGGAAACCACTTTTATGCTCGACTTAGAAAAAGTACAATTGACAAATAAAATAAATGCGCAAAAAATAGAAATCGAGTCTTTATTAAAACAAAAAAACTTGATCGAAAATTTAGTAAAAGACAACTTAACCATGCTTAAATCCGAAGAACGCATGTTCTCTTTTGGTGAAAGTTCTATATTTTTAATAAATTCGAGAGAAAATAATTTGGTTACGGCACAACTTTCACAAATTGCGATTGAAAACAGATTTTATATTTCTAACTCCGAATTGTTTAAAATTGTGGCCAATCCAGATTTATAATGCAATTTGTAACTGTCATTAATATAATTTTTGATTTTGTATCTTTGCCGCTTTCCAACTTTGAAATTGATTTATGATTATCCCAAAAACACGTGAACAAATTGAATTAATGCGCGAAAGTGCACTGATTGTTTCAAAAACATTAGGAATGATTGCCAGCGAAATAAAACCTGGTGTTACCACTTTGTATCTTGACAGATTAGCTGAAGCATTTATTCGTGATCACGGCGCAGTGCCAAGTTTTTTAGGGCTTTACGATTTCCCAAATTCACTTTGTATGAGTCCTAATGCACAAGTAGTGCATGGTATTCCTAATAATATTCCTCTTGAAAGTGGTGATGTGATATCAGTAGATTGTGGTGCTTTCAAAAACGGTTTTCATGGCGATCACGCCTACTCCTTTGAAATAGGTGAAGTTGCTCCTGAAACTAAAAAATTATTGCAAGTAACAAAGGAAAGTTTGTATGTAGGTATTCGAGAATTCAAAGCTGGAAATCGTGTTGAAGATGTGGGCAATGCCATTCAAAGATATACCGAAAGTCATGGATACGGTGTTGTTCGTGAACTTGTAGGTCATGGTTTAGGCCAAAAAATGCATGAAGATCCAGAAATGCCTAATTATGGTAAAAAAGGAAGAGGCAAAATGTTTGTTGAAGGTATGGTCGTAGCTATAGAACCCATGATAAATATGGGTACTAAAAATATAAAGCAACTCAAAGACGGCTGGACTATACTTACCGCTGACGGAAAACCCAGCGCTCATTTTGAACATGATGTAGCCCTTATTGACGGAAAACCTGAACTGCTTTCAACTTTTGCTTACATCTACAAAGCTTTAGGAATAGTAAGTAACGAGGAAGAGGAATTCAGACGCCAACCGTTAGTATTGTAATGAAAAAACTTTTTAAACTCATCCTGAATACCGTTCCGCGTCCTGCCTTAATAAGACTTAGTTATATAGCCAGACCCATTTTAGCATGGGTATTAAAAGGCGACCAATTTACTGATCCCATTGACGGGAAAAGTTTTAAAATATTTTTGCCCTATGGCTACGGAACACAAAGAAATAACGTGCTATCCCCAAGTACACTGTCGCTTGAAAGGCACCGTTTATTATGGTTGTACTTAAAAAATGAAACTGATTTTTTTACAGCTCCAAAAAAAGTGTTGCATTTTGCACCAGAGCAAGCTTTTTACCAACTTTTTAGGAATCAAAAAAACTTAGATTACACCACCACTGATTTGTTTTCGCCTCTTGCGGATGTAAAAGCAGATATTTGCAACCTTCCTTTTGAGGACAATCAATACGATATTATTCTTTGCAATCATGTTTTAGAGCATATTCCTGATGATACAAAAGCCATGAAAGAATTGTATCGGGTATTAAAACCAGGCGGGATGGCGATCCTGCAAATTCCGCAGGATTTATCCAGAGAAATTACTTTTTCTGATGATACAATTGTAGATAAAAAGCAACGCGCAGCAATTTTTGGCCAATACGATCATGTTAGAATTTATGGTCGTGATTACTTTAAAAAATTAAGAACTGTAGGTTTTACCGTTATTGAAGAAGATTATACAGCACAAATTTCTCCAGAAATGGTAGCCAAATATTGTCTGGCAAAAGGTGAAATTATACCAGTTTGTTTTAAATAAAAAACCTGCTAATTTACATTAGCAGGTTTATCATTTAAAGTATTGTCTTATTCTTATTTAGCTACTTCTGGCATTAAAATTCCCACAACTTTGTCTTTTGTAAGGTATTTTTTTGCAACCTCTTGAATTTCTTTTGCAGTAATTGCATTTACTTTTTCCTCGGCAAGAAGAATATCTGCTGCACTAATATCATTGATGTATGATCTTGTGAAATTTGACAACCAATACCTGTTTTCTTTGATATTCTTTTTATATTCAAGAATTTCACCTTCTTTAAATTTAGCTAGATCTTTTTCCTCTGGACCATTCTCTACTATTTTTTGCAACTCCTTTAAAGCAGAAGCTACTAGTTTTTCTGCATTATCTGGACCACAAGGAAAACCAATACTAAAACTATAAGCACCATTAGGTACTTTACTCATGCTACCTCTAGCACTAACTCCGTAAACACCACTTTCATTTTCTCTTAATTGCTCAACTAATTTAATAGTTAAAACTTCGCCCAGTGCTTGTATGGCTGCGGCTTCTTTTACAGAATAATTAGCATCGCCATAAAACATAATTGTTACATTACTTTTAGGATCTTTACCTTTATTTACAATTTTTTTCAAATCTCCTTTTAACATTCTGTAACCTAAATCAACCGCTTTTTCTTTTTTATCAATTGATGGTAATGACGCAAAATACTTGGTTGAAAATTCTTCCATTATTTTATCATCAACATTACCTACAAAAAAGAATTCGAAATCACCAGCATTTGCAAAACGTTCTTTGTATTTATTGTAAGCCAACTCATAATCAGTTTCTGCCCAGGTTTTTTCATTAGGAATTAAACCGTTAAATCTTGGGTTTTCTTTTGATAAGTAGGTGTAAAATTCCTGTTGGAAATAAAAATTAGGTTGTGAGGCCATGTTGTTAAAAAAGGCAGATTGTTTTTGTTTATAACCTTCAAATGCTTCTTTATCAAGATTAAGATCTGTAAAGTACGCATATACCATCTGGAACATATATTCAAGATCTTTTGGTGTTGTATTTCCTCTCAATCCCTCAGTTGTAATGCCAATATAAGGGTTTACAGTTGCAATTTTTCCAGCCATGAACTTGTTAATATCATTCAATTTTAATCCTGAAAAACCAGCTTCAGCTAACGCTCCATTTGCAAATTGAGTCTTTTTTATTTCGTCATTACTATAAAGATTAGTGCCTCCAAAACTGACTCCTTCCATTAGGATTTCATCGTTTTTGAAATCTGTTTTTTTATAAGTTACTTTTGCACCATTAGATAAAAACAAAGTAGTTGTTCCTATTTTTCCATCAGATTCCTTTTTTACAATTGAACCCGAATTAATTGGCTTTCTTAGTAATCCTTTTGCAACTTCAACATCTTTATAAGGTGCAATTTCATCTGTATTAACTTTTAAAACTGCCAATACTTCTTGCTCTGTAACTTTTTTTAGACCCTCTTTTTCTGGGCTAGTTATAATTACAACTCTATTTTCATCTTTAACGTATTTTGTTATAAATCCGCTTACATCTTTGAGTTCAATTTTAGGCAACATTTGTTTTACTGCTGCAAATTCCCATTCTATGCCAGGAGTTGGCGCATTTTCTAAAAAATTTGATTGGTATTGACCTACAAAATTTTCAGAATTTGATTTGTCCTTGTCTTTAAACGATTTTTCATATTGAGCTAAAATTTGTGATTTTGCTCTATCTAATTCTCCTTGTGTAAAACCAAATTTCTTTGCTCGTTCATTCTCTGTTACTAATACTTTTAAAGCTGAAAGCTGTTTGTCTTCCTGAACCATCGCTACAGATTGGTAGGCTTCTTTTGATCTTGCAAAAGTACCACCGTGATATGAAAAACCATAGGTAAATGGAGGTGTAGGAGAATTTGTAAGTTCATTAAGTCTGTTGTTTAATAGCGTAGCAAACACGCCTTCTGTTAGATTATTTTTATAATCTGCTACTGTCACCATTTTTTTTGGCGCTTCAATATCTTTGTACATTAATGTTATCTCTGTACTTGAAGCTTCTTTATCGCTTTCAATTGCTACAAAAGTTTCTTTATGGTTAGGAACATCATAAACTTTTCGAATCTTTTCGTTTTTCGGGTTTGTATAATTTTCAAAATGATTTTTTATTTTTTGTTCCATTTCAAGAACATCAACATCACCTACAACTACTACACTCATAAGATTTGGTCTGTACCAGTCTTTGTAATAGCTTATTAATTTTTCATATTTAAAATTTTCTAAAATTTCCTTTTTACCAATTGGTAAACGCTCAGCATATAGTGATTTGTTCATCATTTTAGGCAAATAACGACCTAGCATTCTTTTGTCGGCACCAAGTCCTATTCTATATTCTTCTAGAACAACTCCTCTTTCTTTGTCGATTTCTTCGGGAGTTAAATTGGCATTAAAAGCCCAATCTTCAATAATTTGGAAGCCTTTTTCAAGTTTTTCTGGATTATCTGATGGTAAAGGAAGGAAATATACCGTTTCGTCAAAACTTGTATAAGCATTTAAATGTTGTCCAAATTTAATACCAATACTTTGCAAATAATCTACTAATTGATTTTTAGGAAAACGTTTAGTTCCATTAAAATTCATGTGTTCCATGAAATGGGCAAGTCCTTGTTGCTCATCTGTCTCTAAAATAGATCCAGCATTTACAACAAGCCTTAAATCTACTTTGTTTTCTGGCTTGCCATTTTTTCGGATGTAGTAGGTCAATCCGTTTTTGAGTTTTCCCGTTTTTACATTTGGATCCATCGGAATTTTACTTTCTTCCTTTAAATCTTGTGCACTAATAGATAGTGGGAATACCAATAAAAATGGTAAGATTTTAATAATTTGTTTCATAATTTTGTGTTTTATGGTATAAAATTAAAATAATAACGCCATTAAATAATATTTATTATTTTAATTTTAACAAATAAATACCTAAATATATTGGTTTGCTTATTTTTGATTCAAAGGGTTTCATTACTACTTAATCTTACAATAAACACTTTATATATTTGTTTACCTTTACAAAAAATAAGATTATTATAAATTAAGTTATGAATAAAAGCTTAAAACTATTATTTGCTATTATTTTTACATTTAGAACGGTGCTTTTTTGTAATGCTCAAACAGAAACAGAAATTGTTCCGCCATATAATATTAAAACCGTTGTTTTTGTTCAAAACGAGCAAAATGCTATTCCTATTTTTAGTTTAAGTGATGCTTTTGAATTTCAATTTGATGATTTATATGGTGATGAAGCCAATTATTATTATCAAATTGTGCACTGCAATTATGATTGGAAACCTTCTCAATTGTCAAAAAACGAATACCTTCAAGGATTTGACAACCAGCGCATACAAGATTATACAAATTCCTTTAATACATTACAACTCTACTCCCACTACAGACTTGGATTTCCTAACAAGTTTACGCAGTTTAGAGTAAGCGGTAATTACATGCTTAAGATTTTGAATGAACAGAAAGAAGTTGTTTTTTCAAGAAAATTTATTCTTTATGAAGATCTGGTTTCGGTTCCTATACAAATTAAGAGAGCAAGAAATTTAAATGTTATAGACCAAAAACAAAATCTGGATTTCGCAATCAAATCACAAACCCTGCTTTTTCAAAGTCCGCTCCAAAATGTAAAAGTGCTTTTGATGCAAAATGGAGAATTCAATACTACCATTGATAACATAAAACCCATGTACACCATAGGCAATGATTTGATTTATAAATATGATGCCGAAACTCAGTTTTGGGGAGGAAATGAATACCATTTTTTTGAAAACAAAGACATTCGTGCTGCTAATAATAATGTTGCTTTTATAGATTCAAAAGATATTTACAACGCACATTTACACACTAATAATGCCAGAAATAATGTTCCTTATACCTATTATCCAGATATTAATGGCAACTTTCAAGTCAAAAATACCAATGTAGAAAAAAATCAAGTTGAAGCAGATTATGCTTGGGTATTTTTTAGCCTTGCAGCACCTACCTACTTTGATCAAAAAGACATTTACATCACTGGTATGTTTAATAATTATGCTAAATCTCCCGAATTTAAAATGGACTACAACGCAGAAAAAGGGATTTATGAAAAGGCTTTAATCATCAAACAAGGATTTACTAATTATCAATATACCATTGCAGATAATCAAGGAAATATTGATCCTGAAAAAGCCATTGATGGTAATTTTTATCAAACGGAAAATAATTATTTTGTAATTGTTTATTATCGTGAAAATGGTCAGCGGTATGACAGAATTATAGGTAAAGGAGTTGCAAGTTCTATAGACATTATCAATTAAATATTTTTTAATATAAATAAAAACCAATTGAATTCAATTTTTCGTAAATTTGAAGATAACATTTACAAAAAATGGTTTCTCAAATAACAAGAGGCATTAAAATTTCGGTTTTAACTAGTTTTGAAGGTACTTACTTCAAGAACTACAAACTCCATTTTGCCTTTTCTTATGAAATCACAATCGAAAATCACAGTAAAGATTCCGTACAATTAATAACCCGTCATTGGGAAATCTACGATTCTTTAAATGATATCGAAATGGTCGATGGCGAAGGCGTAATTGGTAAAAAACCTGTTTTAAAACCTGGCGAAAAACATACATACAGTTCTGGGTGCCTGCTTTCTTCGCCTTTTGGGGCCATGCGAGGTTATTTTAATATGATTAATTTTACATCAACGAGAAACTTTAAAGTTATTGTTCCTACTTTTAGACTAAGCGCACCTTTTGCACTAAATTAATTTATAGTAACTGATATGATTTCATTTTTTGTAATGGCGTAAACCAAATCATTTTCAGTAGGAACCAAATAAAAATTTCCAGTAAATTCTCCAAATGCAGGCAAAATCATTTGTTTTGGTTTTTGGAAAAAACAAGACAAATTCAAATATTGTTTTCCACTTCCTTTTAACTTTATTCCGGGATGGATATGTCCACAAAAATTGAAAAAATTCGTTTTTTCTGTAGGATGATGTGTCAGTAAAAAATCATCAATCACCAATTCTGAATAAATTTTTATATTCAAATCTTCATAATTGTGCTTAGCAATAATATCGTGATTTCCTTCTACCAAAATAATTTCTTGACTAATTACTGCCGTCCAATTGGCAAATAATTCCCATTCTTTATTAATTTTACTATGAAACAAATCACCTAGAAAAATAATAGTTTTAGGTTTAAAAAAATCTACAACAACATTCAATCTCGAAAAATTTTCAAAAATTGCATCATTAGGAATCGCCATTCCGTGTTTTCTAAAATGCGCTACTTTTCCTAAATGCACATCAGAAATTAAAAGTAAGCTTTTTTCTTCCCAAAAAACAGTTCCAAATTGATGTAATGTGAAATTTTGATTCTGAATTTGAATTTTTATCGTCATTTATTAGTTTTATTTAACAGCTGATTAAAAAGATTTGAACAGAATATGCTTTTTAATCTATAAAATTTTAATCTGTGGCAAAAATAATTAAATCAAACCAAGAAGTCATTTTCATTTCATATAACTAGCCGTCATTTTTGCAATACGCTCTGCCAAAGTTTCACTAGTTAGTTTTTCACGTAATCTATCGGTGATTATTGGAAAGCTAAAAGGCGTAGGTTTTTCACATTGCTTCCAAATTATCTCCTGCTTGTTAATTCGTTCTAAAGATTGCAACAATCTTCCTTCTTCCAATTGATGTTCAAAAGTTTCTGTAAAAGCCTGTTGCAACAACAAATTATCAGGTTCATAATCTCTAAAAACTTCAAACAGCAATTGTGAACCACTTTGTAAATGCTTTGTTTTAATAGGTTTTCCTGGCATTCCTGTAAAAACCAAACCAGCAATTACGGCAATATCTCTAAATTTTCGTCGTGCCATTTCGGTCGCATTCAAGCTTGCTTGCAAATCTTGGTGTACGTATTCCGTCGAAAATAAATTGTTATCAAAAACGGCTTGCATGTCAATTTCTTGATCAGAAAGTAATTCAAATCCGTAATCATTATATGCCAAAGAAAATGAAATGGGCGACAACAAACTAATTCTGTATGATAAAATACTAGCCAACGCTTCGTGCACAAACCTACCTTCAAATGGATAAAAAATCGTATGAAAACCTTCGCGAGTTTTAAAAGTTTCTATCAAAAACTCATCGGTATTTGGAACAATACTTTCTTTTCTTTGCCTTTCAAAAATAGGTTGTAACGCTTTTAATTCTGGTGAAAGATTTTCATTATTTGCATTGTACAATTCTTCTCGTAACAATTCGCTCATTTGTGCCGAAAATGTCATTCTTCCGCCCATCCAACTTACGGTTTTTGAGACTTTTTTAGCATCGGCTTTTCTCACCAAAACATTCATATTTTTGATTCCATAAAATTCTAATTTTTTACCGCCAAAAATAAAGGTATCGCCACGCGTTAATTTAGAAACAAACCATTCTTCAATAGAACCAATATAACCGCCACTCAGAAATTTCACATTCAAATTAGCGTCACTAACAATAGTTCCAATTTGCATTCTATGATGCATTGCAATCATTCGACTATTGATTTTATACAATCCGTTTTCGTCAATTTCAACTTTTTTATATTCGTCGTATGCTTGCAAACTCTGACTTCCGTGTGAAATAAAATTCAAAATCCAATTCCAGTTTTCTTTTGTAATGTTTTGATAACAAAATGTTTTTTTGACTTCTTCAAAAATTATATCAGGAAAAAATCCATCGGAAACTGCCAAAGTATTGAGATATTGAATCAAAACATCGTAACTATTCAAATACGGAATTCTATCTTCTACAATCGTTTCGGCAGCTGCTTTTTTAAGTGCTGATGATTCAATTAATTCCATCGCGTGCGTGGCGAGAAAATAAATTACACTTTCTTTTCCTGGTTGGTGACCGCTTCGTCCAGCACGTTGTAAAAATCGCGCCACTCCTTTTGGTCCACCAATTTGAATAATGGTTTCGACAGGTGCAAAATCGACACCCAAATCCAAGCTAGATGTACAAACTACCACTTTAAGTTCTTCATTTTTAATGGCATTTTCGACCCAAACTCGGGTTTCTCGTGCAATACTTCCGTGGTGCATGGCCATTTCACCAGCAAATTCGGGATATTTTTCTAACAATGCTTGAAACCATAATTCACATTGCGAACGCGTATTGGTAAAAATCAAAGTCGTTTTACTATTTCTGATAATTTTCGCCACATCAGCAATTAAATGCAAACCCATATGACCACGCCAAGGAAAAGTTTCCATTTTCTCTGGAATGATCGATTTTACGGTAATTTTTTTATTGATATTCGCTTTAATCAAAACCGAATTTTGAAACGCATCCGAATTGTTTCCCAACAAAACTTCTTGCGCCAGTTCGAGATTTCCAATGGTTGCCGAAATTCCCCAAATTCGCATTTTTGGTGCAATAGTTTTTAATCTTGATAATGCCAGTTCCATTTGTACGCCTCGTTTTGTGCCCAACAATTCGTGCCATTCGTCAATGACAATTGCAGAACAATTGGTAAACGTTTTAGCATATTCTTTGGTCGCTAAAAGCAATTGTAAACTTTCTGGTGTGGTAATTAACAAATCTGGCATTTTGTTTTTTTGCTTCGTTCTTTCGCTAGCCTTAGTGTCGCCAGAGCGAATTCCGACAGTCATTTGTGTGCCTAAATCGGTTGCAACGCGTTCTGCAGCTTGTTTAATTTCGACTGAAAGTGCTCGTAATGGTGTAATCCAAATGGCTTTTAATCCTGCCTTATGTTTCGTTTCATAGTCCGGATTTTCTTTAATATAATTCAGAATGATGGGAAACCAAAGCGCATAGGTTTTTCCGCTGCCTGTTGGCGCGTTGAGTAAACCGTTTTTTCCTTGCAAAAATGCCGTCCAAGTTTGCGTTTGAAACGGGAATGGTTTCCAGCCTTGGTTTTCAAACCAGTTTTCTGCAATTTGGTATAGTTGTTCTCTATTCATTTTGAATATAAAATTTGAAAGTAAAGTTTGAAGTTTTAATTTAAAAATTATAAAGTTCCCATTATTCTATTTTTCGTCTTTCCTCTTTCGTCTTTTTTACAAAATCATATTCTTCAAATCCTCAATACTATTCGCGTCCTCAATTTTTTTATCCAATCGCCAGCGCAGAATCCTTGGGAAACGAGTTGCTACGCCACTTTTATGTCTTTTTGAAAGTGCGATGCCTTCAAACCCAATTTCAAAAACCAATTCTGGAGTCACACTTCGCACTGGACCAAATTTATCAATGGTGTTTTTTTTGATAAAATCGTCCACTTTTCTAAATTCAGCATCTGTTAAACCAGAATAGGCTTTGGCAAAAGTCACCAATTCTCGTTCTCCTTTTTCGTTATTTTGCCAAAGCGCAAAGGTGTAATCGGTGAATAAATTGCTGCGTCTTCCACTTCCTCGCATCGCATAAGTCAAAACCGCATCAATGACAAGGGGTTCTAATTTCCACTTCCACCAATCGCCTTTTTTTCGTCCAACTTGATAAGTTGAATCTTTATGTTTTATCATCAAACCTTCGCTTCGCATTTCTCTAGCGCGCATTCGTTCTTCAGCAATTTCATTCCACGAAGTAAAAATTTTTCTTTCGGATAATTGGATTGGAAGATTCTTATCCTTTACGGATTCTAGTAATTTTTCAAGAAGATTTCTTCGTTGTGCGTAGGCTAAATTCCGAATGTCTTGGCCTTCCCATTCTAGTAAATCGTAGGCTTTTAAAATTACAGGATTGCTTTTTAGCAAAGCTGCCGAAGTTGTTTTGCGACCAATTCGAGTTTGCAAATCATTAAAAGTGCCTATTTCGCCTTTAGGAAAAGCTAGAATTTCTGCATCAATTACGGTTCCATTTGGAATAATTCCGACAAACGATCGAAATTCAGGATACTTATCGGTTACCAATTCTTCGCCACGCGACCAAACGTAGATTTCATTTTCACGAATGATGGTTTGCGAACGGATTCCGTCCCATTTGTGTTCGATAGACCAATCTTCTGGATTTCCAAGATTTGCAACTTCTCCTTCAATGGGATATGCCAAATAAAAAGGATAGGGTTTGGATAAATAATCGCTACTTTTTTCGTCTAAAATTAGTTCTTGGAACGTGACTTTATTTGGATCCCAATTGCCCATTAATTTATACGCCAAAGCATCTTCATCGACATTTTCGGCTTTTGATAAGGCACGTGTCATTAATTTTTGACTTACACCAATTCTAAAACTTCCTGTAATTAATTTAGTGAAAACAAAGCGTTCATAGTAATTTAACGCCAACCAATTTTCTTGTAAATAGGCTTTTTTCTCCTCTTCACTTTTCTTTTTTAAAGCTATAATTTCTTGTAGAAATTCGGTTAAACTTTTATCCGAATGTTCTTTTGTTGTTGGAATGATAAGTGCAATCGTTTCGGCTAAATCGCCTACAATATGATAACTTTCTTCAAACAACCACATCGGAATGTTAGCCAATTCATTTGCCCAAAGGCGCAACAATGTAGTATTTACTGGTCGTGGTGGACGGCGATGAGATAAAATAGCAATAGTCCAAACTTTATCTTCTGGCGAAGCATTTTTAAAATACTCAGTCAACGCATCGACTTTTATCGTTGTTTTGTTGGAGCTGTCGAGTGCTTTTATAAGTTCAGCAAAATTTCTCATAGTCACTGAAATTAATTTTCTAGTTCTTTTTCTGATGTCTCAATTTGTTCTACCTGTTCGCTGTCGCCCGAGTCTGCAACTTCGCCTTCATCACCTTCATATTGCGTTTTCTCCGTCCGTGCATCGTAACCTAATTCTCGTAAATATCTCGAAAAAACATCGGTATAACCATGTGTGCAAATAATTTTATCGGCACCTGTCGCTTTGATGCTATCCAATAAAGAATACCAATCGCAATGATCACTCAAAACAAAACCTTTGTCAATTGCTCTGCGTCTTCTGGCGCCTCGAAAAGCCATCCAACCACTTGCTGAACCCGTTACAAAAGGCGTCATTTTTCTGATCCACGTGCTTCCGTGCGCACTTGGTGGCGCAAGCACAATATTTCCTAGTAAATCTTCTTTTTTAGTTTCTCTGGTAATCAATGTTGTTGGCGGAAAATCAACCATCGGTCGCAAAACATTCGTCATATTTTCTATGGCGCCATGCGTGAAAATTTTTCCGTTATTGGTATCCAAATATTTCAATAGTCGTTGTGCTTTTCCGAGAGAATAACCGAATAAAATCGAAGTTTTACCTTCTACCCTATTTTCTGCCCACCAATTATTGATGTTTGTCATTACTTCCGCTTGTGGTGTCCATTTAAAAGCAGGTAATCCAAAAGTGCATTCCGTTATAAAAGTGTTGCATTTTACCACTTCATAAGCAACAGCAATACCATCATCTTCCGTTTTATAATCACCTGTAAAAACCCAAACTTCGCCCAAATGTTCCACCCTAATTTGTGCACTCCCAATAATATGTCCAGCAGGATGAAGCGAAAATTTCACGTTATTGATCACAAAAGTTTCATTCCAATCTTTTCCAGTCACATTTATTTCGCCCAAACGGTGCCTGATAATAGGCACATTAGTATAATGTGTTATATAGTTTTGATGTCCCCAACGCGAATGATCGGCGTGACCGTGTGTAATAATAGCATTTTTAACTGGTCGCCACGGATCGAGATAAACATCGGCTTGCTGGCAGTAAATTCCTTTATCATTAAAAGCTAAAAGCGGTATTTTCATTAAATAACAAGTTTAAATAAAAGTACAATTACAAAATTCACATCAAAATTAATTGTTAATTATTTAACTGTTGTTACACCATCACGGTATTATTTTATTCAATTACTACTTTTTATCTTTGTGTTGTGATATAATTAAAACAACCTTTGTACTTTTGTAATAAATTAAATGATTCGCATATTTGAATTGTTTGACAATACCATTTTTTTTAATTATTTAACTCAAAAAATATATGTTAAAAGGATTTTTTAATGTTCCAAAAGCCGTAAACGAGCCAGTAAAATCTTACGCACCCAATTCTCCTGAAAAAACAGCCGTTCTTGCCGAATATAAAAAAATGTGGAACAGCACAATCGATGTTCCATTATATATAGGTAGCGAAGAAATAAGAACAGGAAATATTAAGACAATGACTGCTCCGCACGACCACAAGCATATTGTAGGAGCATATCATTTGGCAGAAAAACAACATGTAGAAAAAGCCATTGCCAACGCTTTAGGAAGCAAAGCAAAATGGGCCAATCTTGCTTGGGAACAACGTGCAGCCATTTTCTTAAAAGCAGCCGAACTGATTGCTGGACCTTATCGTGCCAAAATAAATGCCGCAACAATGATTGCGCAATCTAAAAATATTTTTCAAGCAGAAATTGATGCATCGTGTGAATTGATTGACTTTCTACGTTACAACGTAGAGTTTATGACGCAAATTTATGGTGATCAGCCAGCGTCAAATTCTGATGTTTGGAATAGATTGGATTACCGTCCGTTGGAAGGATTTGTATATGCCATTACACCGTTTAATTTTACTGCAATTGCCGCAAATTTACCGGCAAGTGCTGCAATGATGGGAAATGTTGTGATTTGGAAACCAAGTGACAGCCAGGTTTTTTCTGCAAAAATAATCATCGATGTTTTTAAAGAAGCTGGTGTGCCAGATGGCGTTATCAACGTTGTTTTTGGTGATGCACAAATGATTAGTGAAACTGTTTTTGCTAGCCGTGATTTTGCTGGAATTCATTTTACAGGATCAACACACGTATTCAAAGACATTTGGAAAAATATTGGAAACAACATTCACCATTATAAAACCTATCCAAGAATTGTGGGTGAAACTGGTGGAAAAGATTTTATTGTGGCGCATCCAAGTGCCAATGTAAAACAAGTGGTAACTGGAATTGTACGTGGCGCATTTGAATTTCAAGGGCAAAAATGTTCCGCAGCATCAAGAGCTTATGTTCCGCAAAGTTTATGGAATGACGTAAAAGAGCAACTGATTACCGATGTGAAATCTTTAAAAATGGGTTCGCCAGAAGATTTTGGTAACTTTGTAACAGCTGTAATTCATGAAGGTTCGTTTGACAAATTAGCAAGTTATATTGACCAAGCTAAAAAGGATACTGATGCTGAAATCATTGTAGGTGGAAATTATGATAAATCAGTTGGATACTTTATCGAACCAACCGTTATTGTAACTACAAATCCAAAATATACCACAATGGAAACGGAGCTTTTTGGACCAGTGATTACAATTTATGTTTATGAAGATGCAAAATGGGCTGAGACTTTACAATTAGTTGATCAAACATCTGAATATGCTTTAACGGGAGCTATCTTTAGTCAAGACAGATACGCAATTGAAGAAGCAACAATAGCTTTACAAAATGCAGCTGGAAACTTTTATATCAATGACAAGCCAACAGGAGCAGTGGTAGGCATGCAACCATTTGGTGGCGCAAGAGCTTCTGGAACCAATGACAAAGCGGGTTCGGCATTGAACTTATTGCGTTGGGCTTCGCCTAGAACGATTAAAGAAACTTTTGTAACGCCAGAGGATTACAGATACCCATTTTTGGGAGAATAATATATCTGTTAAAAGTTTTAAAATAAAAAAGCCGAATCTATATTTTAGATTCGGCTTTTTTATTTTAAAACTTTTGAATTTATAACTTAAACTTCAATGGCAAATGCACTACTTTTTTAGTTTCAAAGAATTCGTTGTCAAAAAACGCTGCAATATTGTATTCGGTAGCTTTGAGGAAGTCTTTTAACTCTTCAGTTAAATCGCCGCCTTTGAGGTATAAAATTCCGTTTTTGAGTTCGTGTTTTTGTTGTTTTTTAATTTTGTCTTTTGTCCAAGATACAAAATCTGGCATATTGGTCACGGCACGGCTTACTATAAAGTCAAAATCACCTTTTACATTTTCGGCTCTTAGCTGTTCTGCTTTTACGTTTTTTAATTCTAAGGCTTCGGCTACAGCCTTGACAACATTGATTTTTTTTGCTATCACATCAATCAAATAAAAACGCGTGTCAGGAAACAAAATCGCTAGTGGAATTCCAGGAAAACCACCACCTGTTCCTACGTCGAGAACATAAGTTCCTGGTTCAAATTTTTGGACTTTGGCTATTGCCAAAGAGTGCAAAACATGTTTTGTATACAATTCGTCAATGTCTTTTCTGGAGATTACATTTATTTTTGCATTCCAATCGTGGTACAAATGATCAAGTTGCTGGAATTGTATTATTTGTCTATCTGATAAGTCAGAAAAATACTTTAGAATCTCCTCCATATTTGTTTTTTAACAAAAGTAATACTTTACGATTAAAATATTAACCTCATTTTTGTAATAAGAAAATTTATAAACAATTACATTTGTAGCTTATTATTAATTTTATGAATAACAGCACTCCTACTTTTGCAAAGCAAGACAATTTAAAATTCTTTAGAACACTTAACTCTCGGGTTAACAGTTACTTCAAAGAAAATAATATTCAGAAAACAGGCAATTGGAAATTGCATTTAAAAACAATTATTTTATTTACTGTTTTTTTGACGCCTTACTTTTTAATATTAACATTAACAAATATGCCTATTTGGTTATTTTTATTATTATCAGTAGTGATAGGAATAGGAATGGCAGGAATTGGTATGAATGTGATGCATGATGGCAACCACGGCTCTTATTCTAATAAATCGTGGGTCAACAAATTCATGGGTGGCACAATATATATCCTTGCAGGAAATGTTTACAACTGGCAAGTACAACACAACGTATTGCACCATACCTACACTAACATTCCTGGACATGATGAAGATCTTGATGCAGGTCGAATAATACGCTTTACTAAAGAAGCAAAATGGCACAGTTTTCATAGATTTCAACATTACTATTCTATCTTTTTATACGGTTTGTTGACTTTTAACTGGTCATTGACTACTGACTTTAAGCAGATGAAAGCCTATCTAAAAAGAAAATTATCTTATGGTGAAGCTAAGAACCCTAAGATTCTTTGGACAACGCTAATTATTACCAAAATAATTTATGCAACCATTTGGATTATCCTTCCTATAGTGATAGGAATAGTGTGGTGGAAAGTGCTTTTAGGTTTTTTTATCATGCATTACACTGCTGGATTAATATTAAGTATTGTATTCCAACTGGCACATATTGTTGATGAAACCACAAATCCTAACCCTAATGATTTAGGAGAAATGGACAATACTTGGGCAATACACCAGCTTTTTACAACAACAAACTTTGCTCCTAAAAATTGGATTGTAAACTGGTACACTGGAGGTTTAAACCACCAAATTGAGCACCATATTTTCCCGCACATCAGCCATGTTCATTATGGTAAAATAGCAAACATCGTTAAGGAAACTGCTAAAGAATGTAATTTACCTTACTACGAATACAAGACAATGCGCAGCGCGGTAATTGCCCATTTTAAACACTTAAAAGAACTAGGGCAAAAACCAATGCTTTCAGCATAAAAATTTAATTCTAAAGACGTATTTTTGTACGTCTTTTTTATTGAAATCAATTCACAGCACTAACCACAACCTATGGAACATTTACTATCTGATAGAATTAATAATTTATCAACATCACAAACACTAGCGATGGCCGCATTGGCCAGAGAATTAAAACTACAAGGAAAAGATATCATAAGTTTAAGTTTAGGAGAACCTGATTTTAACACCCCCGATTTTATAAAAGAAGCGGCCAAAAAAGCCATTGACGAAAATTATTCTCAATATACGCCCGTAGATGGTTATATGGAACTCAAAGAAGCCATTTGTCGGAAATTCAAAAGAGACAATAATCTAGAATACAAACCAGCAAACATTGTAGTTTCAACAGGTGCAAAACAATCATTGTATAATATTGCACAAGTCTTGCTTAATTATGGTGACGAAGTAATTCTTCCTGCTCCATTTTGGGTTAGCTATTCTGAAATTATCAAAATGTCTGGCGGAGTTCCGGTAGAAGTACCCACAACTATCGAGAACGATTTTAAAATGACTGCCGAACAACTTGAAAAAGCCATTACGCCAAAGACAAAGATGATTTGGTACAGTTCGCCATGTAATCCTAGTGGTTCTGTTTACAGTCGTGAGGAGTTTACGGCTTTGTCCAAAGTTTTAGAAAAACACCCAAAAATATTTATTGTTGCTGACGAAATTTATGAACATATTAATTTTTCAGGTACATTTTGCAGCATCGCCTCCATTCCTGGAATGTTCGATCGAACAATAACTGTAAATGGCGTTGCAAAAGCATTTGCCATGACAGGATGGAGAATTGGATACATTGGCGCAGCCGAATTTATTGCAAAAGCATGTACAAAACTACAAGGACAAGTTACCAGTGGAGCCAATTCTATTGCGCAAAGAGCTACAATTACGGCTGTTGATGCGGATCCATCGGTGCTTCAACACATGGTAGATGCGTTCAAAAGCCGTAGGGATTTAGTGGTGGGTCTTTTAAAAGAAATTCCGGGCATAAAAATCAATAATCCAGAAGGTGCTTTTTATGTTTTTCCTGATGTCTCTTCGTTTTTTGGAAAAACCCTTAGAGGAACAAAAATCAATAATGCAGATGATTTTTCGATGTATTTATTGGCAGAAGCCAATGTTGCAACTGTAACTGGAGATGCTTTTGGCGATCCTAATTGCATTCGCTTTTCGTACGCAACCAGCGAAGATTTACTTAAAGAAGCTTTGAGAAGAATCAAAGAAGTTTTAGCATAAATTAATCCCCTCAAAGAAACTTGAGGCTTTTTTATAACTTTAATTTGGGCGTTACCTTTCAGGTCGGGCTTTCCGTTGCAATCTTTTTATTCCCTCCGCTAACGCTATGGCAATAAAAAGGATTTCCACTGCAATCCCTCACGCAAAACACAAAATTACAAACAAATCAAGTTGTACTATATCCTAAAATAAATTATATGAATTCAGATTATATTGAGAAAATCTTTGGCAAAAGTAGAAATGAAGTCGAATTAAATCATATAAAAGAATATTTTTCTACTCCACAAGAAGAATCTTCTGTAGTAGAATTTAAAAGCGGAGAAGTAGAAATCAATGATGTTTTTAAAGAAATAACAGCATTTTTAAATACCGAAGGAGGTTTGCTTATTATTGGCGCTCCAAGAGAAACAAAAAAAACAGTAGGAAAAAATAACACTATTAAGGTTTGTGAAGGAAATTTAACATATTCTAATTTCAAAAATAAAGATTGGTTATATCAAAAAATTGCTTCAAATATTGTCCCAACACCAACTAATTTAAAAATAGAAGAATATCTAACTGAAGAAGGAAACGTATTCCTCATTGATATACCTCAAAGTTTAAATCCTCCACATCAATGTTCCGCAGATGGAAAATATTATTTAAGGCTTGAAAGAGATGCAAAACCTGCACCACATGGGATTGTTCAAGCATTATTTGACAAAAGAAGAGTTCCCTCTTTATCTGCTAAGATTGATATTGAAGAAATAGGATCCCATTCCGACCAAATATTTCTTAGAATTAAAAATGAATCAAATATTCCTGCTGATAAAGTTTCATTCATTATTGATATTTACAATGTAGAGAATGTCGTATCAACACACAAATTTGAATTATTAGAAGACCCTTTAGGTAACAAATTTTCAATGTCAAATCATGCACAACAAGTTTTAGTACAAATCATCAGTCTGCCAATCAACTTTAAAATACAGCATTTTGGTAAAGATTATTTAATTTTCGTAGCATTTTGGTGTAGAGACTTGGATTTTGATTTTAAATATTTTACCTATTCGCCCTCAGAAAAAAAAATAGTAACAGAAGCTACATTTAAAAATGGAGAATCATTACTAGATGAATTAACTAGAATCAGAGAATAACAACGTAAAACTTCAAAATGAAAATACTCCTCCTCGGTTCTGGCGAACTTGGAAAAGAATTTGTAATCGCTGCCCAACGCATAGGTCAAACCGTTATTGCGGTAGATAGTTATGAAAATGCTCCCGCAATGCAAGTAGCCCACGCTTTTGAAGTAATCAACATGCTCGATGGTGCCGAATTAGACCGAATTGTAGCCAAACACCAACCTGATTTTATAGTTCCAGAAATTGAAGCCATTAGAACGGAACGCTTTTATGACTACGAAAAACAAGGAATAACTGTAGTTCCTTCTGCGAAAGCAGCGAACTTCACAATGAACAGAAAAGCCATTCGTGATTTGGCAGCCAAAGAATTGGGATTAAAAACGGCCAACTACCGTTATGCCACCTCATCAGAGGAATTGCAAAAAGCAGTAGCCGAAGTCGGAATGCCTTGTGTCGTAAAACCGCTAATGAGTTCGTCTGGGAAAGGACAATCTACTATTAAAACCGCAGCCGATATTGAAATTGCTTGGAATTATGCCGTTGAAGGTTCCCGTGGCGATGTTATAGAAGTTATTGTTGAAGCGTTTGTGAAATTCAATTCTGAGATTACACTACTCACCGTTACCCAAAATAATAATCCCACGCTATTTTGCGCTCCAATTGGCCACAGGCAAGAACGTGGCGACTATCAGGAAAGCTGGCAACCTGCTCGAATTTCAGATGCCGATTTGTATGAAGCGCAAGACATGGCAGAAAAAGTTACTGAAGCTCTTGGTGGCGCAGGTCTTTTTGGAGTGGAATTTTTCTTGGCAGATGATGGTGTTTATTTTTCGGAATTGTCACCACGGCCTCATGATACAGGAATGGTTACACTGGCTGGAACACAAAATTTTAATGAATTTGAATTGCATTTGCGTGCCATATTGAGTTTGCCTATTTTTGAAATTAAACTGGAAAAAGTGGGTGCTAGCGCCGTGATTTTAGCCTTGGAACATTCAGAAAACCCTACTTATGATGGGATTGAAAAAATAGCAGCATTGCCAAAAACTGATTTTAGGATTTTTAACAAACCTACTTCAAGACCTTACCGAAGAATGGGTGTTGCGCTAACAAATGACAATTTAGAAACGCCGGTTGAAGAAGTTGTAACACGTGCAAAACTGGCATCCCAATTAATAACCGTAAATCCATAATTATGAAAAAGATAGTATTTATTGCCTTATTTGTCTTTGCATTAAAAGTAAATGCTCAGGAGCCAAAAGAAGTTATAAACAATAAAATTGTGGCTGCTTCTTGTGGTCAATGTAAATTTGACATGAAAGGTGGCGGTTGTGATTTAGCGGTCAAAATTAATGGTAAATCTTATTTTGTTGACGGAAGTAAAATTGATGACCACGGAGATGCGCATGCAAAAGATGGTTTTTGTGCAACAATACGCCAAGCCGAAGTTTCAGGTACAATTGTAAACAACCGATTTGTTGCCACTTCATTTAAATTGCTTCCGAATAAGAAAAATACCAAGAAAAATTAGTCCAATTTACGAATCACTTTTGCAGGATTTCCTACTGCTAATGAATGGTCTGGAATGTCTTTTGTAACAACGCTTCCTGCGCCAATTGTGCAACCATTGCCTATTGTAACGCCAGGACAAATGACTGTGTTGCCTCCTATCCAGCAATCATTTCCAATTGTAACTGGTTTTGAAAATTCTATCGTTTGTCTTTCGATTGCATCAAGTGGATGAGTGGCTGTATAAATGTGCGTTCCTGGACCTATAAAAACATTATTGCCAATTGTGATTTTCATGCTGTCTAAAACCACACAGTTTACATTAAAATAGACATTTTCGCCAGATTCAATATTATATCCATAATCGCAATGAAACGGAGGCTCAATATACAAACGTTTGTGCGCATTCGGCAAAAGTGTTCTGAGTATTGCTCTCGAATTTACGTTCATCAAATATTCGGTAACGTTGAGTTTGTGCAAAAATTTTTTTGCCTTGAGCCTTTCAAGCGTAAGTTCTTTATCGTTGCTAAAATAATTTTCGCCAGCGAGCATTTTTTCTTTTTCTGATTTCATGGTATCAATGTGTTGTTCAAAAGTATATTTTCTTTAAAATAAAATTCCCCTGAAATAAATATTTCAGAGGAACTTTGCAACGTAACTATTTAAAAATAACTTATTTTTTCTTTAAAGTGGTATTTTCAAAACTCGAAACATCGATTACTTGTTCTAAATCAACATCAAAAGAGATTTTTACACTATCCCCTACAACAGACAAAGGCAATTGATTCGAAATTTGGGATGAACCTACAAAAATATTTGGATAATTTTTGATTGTAAAATAATAAAAACTATTGCCGTTTTTAACATCACTTTGAATTCTAGCAATTACAGATGATATTACTTTTCTGTTAGAAACCGCATTTGGATTTATCTTATTGTCTGCCATATTGTAAACGTTTTTGTACGCAGTCAAGGTTTCGCGCATTGTATTCCCCACGCCTACAATGGTGTAATCTGAAATTGCAACCATAGCAAACATTTTGACCAAACCACCATCATCTTTTAATGTCATGACATAGGTAGGAATATTATTGATATTGTAGGGTATTGGCAATGAAGCTTTGTATTTTTTCTCTTGTACTTTACCTTGCGCTGAACTTTGTGCTGCATATTCTGTAGCGCCACCTTGTTTGTAAAAAGTAGTTTCCTTGGTCCGAGTGTCAACTAAAACAAAACCTACAGCAGATTCGTCTTTACCCACAGAAGTTAGTCCTGTATACCAATAGGATTTGTTGTCCTGGCCATAAACTAGCGTTAACCCTTCGGTAATTTGAAGTTTATTCAAATTAGAGAAATTAAAATAACCATTTACATATTTACCCCAGTCATTTAACTGTTCTTCGATAAACGCAATGGGCTGAATTCTGTCAATCCAAGCGGGCGTTGTTGCAATAGCATATTCTTTTATGATACCAGATTGCGCATCGACAACGACTACTCCTACAGCATCGTCACCAGAAAAACCAATTTTTTTAGTAAACTTAGTTACAATCCAAAAAGGATTTCCTTGATCATCGATTTCAAAACTATAATCCGTTAATCCTGTAGTTGCGTAGCCATTAAAATACAAATGTCTTGCAATATTGCTGTGGAAATAAGCTTCTTGTTGGTATTTGATTTTGATATCTTTCCCTGCAACATTCTGAACGAGTTTTACATCTCTTTCATTTGTGGCCGAAACCATTACGTATCCAGCCGTTCCTTCCTTATTGTTGAGCCATTTAAAAAATCCTGAATGCAACAAAGGCGCTACCCAATACAATTGTTTGTTAACTTGCTGGATATAGAATTCTCCTAATTCGACCTGACTTCCTAAAGCGGGCTGCGAGCCCAATACTTTTTCGCCAAGAAGATGTGCCAAATCTTCATCGACCACACGAATTTTTTCTATAGAAATAGGTGCAATATGTTTAATTATTTTATCTCCATTTTGCACTTTGCCTATTAGCTTTTGATAAGCATCACTTCGAAACACAGGAAGGCTTGTAAATATTGGTAATATTACCATGTAGGCTATAATAATTAATGCAACATAAAATAAAATTTTATTGGGTTTTGATGCAATTACAACTTGTTTGGTTGTAGGAGAAATTTTTAAACTTGTTGAAAGTATTAATGCCAGTGCTACTAAAAAAAGTAACATAATCGGGAACTTGACAAAGCCATAATTAATTACTGGTAAACCAACATACAGAAAAACAAAAGCAATAAGTGCTAAAACTAAAACAGAAACTATTTTTTTCATGATTACTATTTTTATTCTTAATTAGTAGTTAAAATTTAGAATTGTTACAATTAAAGTTTGGCGTTTTTTAAAGAATACTAGGAGTAATAAGCATTTGTAAAAAAATAGTATTTTTACAATCGAATTGACAAACATTTAAAAATAAAATACATGAAAGCTTATATATTTCCGGGACAAGGCGCACAATTTTCAGGAATGGGAAAAGACCTTTACGAAACTTCGCCATTAGCAAAAGAATTATTTGAAAAAGCAAATACCATTTTAGGCTTTCGTATTACAGACATCATGTTTAACGGCACAGCTGAAGAATTAAAACAAACCAAAGTAACGCAACCTGCGGTTTTTTTACATTCGGTTATTTTAGCAAAAACTTTAGGTGCAGATTTTAAACCAGAAATGGTTGCAGGACATTCACTTGGAGAATTTTCAGCTTTGGTTGCAAATGGCACATTGTCTTTTGAAGATGGATTAAAACTAGTTTCGCAACGCGCCATTGCTATGCAAAAAGCCTGTGAAATAAAACCTTCTACAATGGCTGCCGTTTTAGGTCTGGCTGATGAAATTGTAGAACAAGTTTGTGCTTCGATCGACGGAATTGTGGTTGCTGCCAACTATAATTGCCCTGGCCAACTGGTTATTTCTGGTGAAACAACTGCGGTTGAAAAAGCCTGTGAAGCTATGAAAGAAGCGGGTGCAAAAAGAGCGCTGTTGCTTCCTGTGGGTGGTGCATTTCATTCTCCTATGATGGAGCCAGCACGTGAAGAACTAGCAGCAGCAATTGAAGCCACTTCTTTTTCGACTCCTATTTGTCCTGTTTATCAAAATGTTACAGCAAATGCAGTAGCTGACCCATCAGAAATTAAAAAAAACCTCATAATACAACTTACCGCTCCTGTAAAATGGACACAATCTGTACAACAAATGATTGCAGATGGTGCTACACTTTTTACAGAAGTGGGACCAGGAAAAGTTTTGACGGGATTAGTGGGGAAAATCAATAAAGAAGTTGCTGTAGCAAATATTTAAATTATAATTCATTTAAGATAAAGAGCCTCAATTGTAAAATTTATGATTGAGGCTCTTTTCTAAATTATAACTTTTTCTTTTTTCTTATAATTAATGATAAATACGCCTGAGATTATCAAGATGGTGGCGATAATAAAATCGGTGGTGATGATTTCATCGAGAAACAACCAACCTAAAAAAACAGCTATAATTGTATTGACATACGAAAGTATAGAAACCTGAACGGCAGTAACTCTTTTTAAAGCATAATAATAGCAGAAAAAGGCAAATACAGAACCAAAAATAGCCAAGTAAATCACAGCAAAAAAACTTCTGCCGCTCCAGAGTGCTATATCAATTTTTGGAGAAAAAACAAAAGCCAGCACAATTTGAATGATTGTGGCTATCAAAAATTGATAAAATAAATTAAGTGTAATATTAGGCGATTTGTGTGTATTCTTTTTAGAATAAATAGTACCTAATGCCCAACCTAAAATGGCTATAGTTATAAAAAATATTCCGGTAAGATAATTAGGGTCTAAAATATCGCCCAATCCTTTTCTAAAAATAAATACAACTCCAGAAAATCCGATTATTACCCCGACAAAACCTTTGATCGTTGGTTTTTGTAACCCAAAAACAATACTCCCTATGAATATGACAACAGGAGATGACGCACTTATGATAGAAGTTAATCCACTAGGCAATGTTTGTTCTGCAATTGTTGTAAATCCATTTGCAATAACAATCATTAAAACCGAGGGTATAAATTGTTGCTGCAAATTTTTGAAACCTACCCAAACAAATTCTTTTTTGAATAACAAGGCCATTAGCATCACAAATGCTGCAATGCCTTGTCTTATCGATGTTACAAACCAAGGCGGAATAGTTTCTACAGCCACACGAATACCAAAAAAAGTGGTGCCCCAAACTATACCTACAGTAAACAAACAAAAGAGTAATTTATAATCGGTATTGTTATCCATTTATGAAGCGTTACAAAATATATTTTTTAAAGCTAAAACTATTTGTTTCTGATTTTTTGCTCCCATTTCCAAGCGCTGGCTAATGCTTCTTCAAGCGTACACTGTGCTTTCCAGCCTAAAACTGTATTGGCTTTGTCAGTATTGGCAAAAGCCGAAATTACATCTCCTTCTCTCCTGTCTACAATTTTATAGGGTAATTTTTTATCAGCCACTTTTTCAAAGGCAGTAATAACTTCAAGAACCGAACTTCCTGTTCCTGTTCCTAAATTAAAAATCTCTACTTTGTCTTGATTTTTTTTATCCAAAAGGCGTTTCAAAGCAATGACGTGGGCTTTCGCCAAATCTACTACGTGAATATAATCCCGAATGCATGTTCCATCAGCCGTTGGATAATCGTTACCATAAACGGCAAGTTCTTTTCGCAATCCAATGCCAGTTTGTGTGATAAACGGTACTAAATTTTGCGGTACGCCAATAGGTAATTCACCAATTTCGGCCGAAGTATGTGCGCCAATCGGATTAAAATAGCGCAATAAAATGGCGTTGATAGTAGTTACTTTTGCAACATCAAGAATTATTTCTTCACCTATTTGTTTTGTGTTTCCGTAAGGCGAAAGCGCTGGTTGAATGGCTGCGTTTTCGTTGATCGGCATTACTTTGGCTTGACCGTAAACCGTACAAGATGAGCTAAAAATAAAATGTGCTTCGGGTTTTTGTTGTAATTCCTGAAGCAAATAAACCAGTGTATTGATATTATTTTCATAATACAACAACGGATTTGCTACACTTTCGCCTACTGCTTTTGAGGCTGCAAAATGAATTACACCAGCAATATCATGGTGCTTTTTAAAGAAATTTTGAATTGCGGTTTTGTCTTTTAAATCCAAATTCTCAAAGAGAGGCGTTTTTCCAGTTATGGTTGCAATCCCTTTTAAAACTTCTATTGATGAATTAGAAAGATTATCAATAACAACAACTTCAAAACCTTCGTTTTGCAACTCGACAACCGTATGCGAACCTATAAACCCTAGACCTCCTGTAACAAGTATTTTCATGATTTGGTTGTTGGTTGTTGGTTGTTGGTTTGTGTACAACCAATAACCAACAACTATTAACTATTTAAGGAATTCTAAAACTGAATCTGTAATGAACTTGATTTGTTCGTCATCTAATTCGGTATGCATGGGTAAAGAAATCACTTCTTTTACGAGCTGGTTCGTTACCGGAAAATCTTCTTCATTGTAGCGTGCATCTGCATAAGCTTTTTGACTGTGCAATGGTATTGGGTAATAAATGGCACAAGGAATGCCTTTATCAAGCAAATGTTGCATCAACCCATCGCGGTCGCCGTCAATAATGCGTAGCGTATATTGGTGAAAAACATGGCAATCACAAATGTCGCAAATACTTGGCGCTACTATATTTTTATGTCCTGCAAATGCTGCCGAATATTTGCGGGCTGCATCTTGGCGGGCTTTACCATATTGATCTAATAATGGTAATTTTGCATTTAAAACCGCGGCTTGAATACTGTCTAGACGAGAATTTACTCCTACAACATCGTGGTGGTAACGCACGTACATTCCGTGGTTAGCAATGCCTCTTATTTTATGTGCTAAATCGTCGTCGTTTGTAAAAATTGCTCCTCCATCTCCATAACAACCTAAATTTTTAGAAGGAAAAAAAGAAGTTGAAGCCACATGACCTATTGTTCCAGCTTTCTTTTTTGTTCCGTCAGAAAAACGACAATTGGCTCCAATAGCCTGCGCATTGTCTTCAATCACAAATAAATTGAACTCTTTGGCAACAGCCATAATGGCTTCCATATTTGCTGCCCGACCAAACAAATGTACTGGAACAATGGCTTTGGTTTTTGGCGTAATGGCTTTTCTGATTCCTTCGATTGAAATGTTCATATTTACCATATCAACATCTACTAAAACAGGAGTCAGCTGCAGCAAAGCAATAACTTCTACTGTGGCAGCAAAAGTAAAATCGGCTGTAATGACTTCATCTCCTGGTTTTAAATCCAGTCCCATCATTGCAATTTGCAATGCATCAGTTCCGTTTGCACAAGGAATTACGTGCTTCACATTCAGATATTGTTCTAGATTTTTTTGAAATGCCTGAACCTGAGGTCCGTTAATATAAGTATTGGTGTCTAAAACTTCTTGGATAGAATTGTTAACTGTTTCTTTGATAGCTTCATATTGACCTTTTAGATCAACCATTTGTATTTTTTTCATCTGCTTTTTTTTTATTTAAAGTGGCAAGTTTTTGAACTAAATCTTTTTTCTTAAACGAGGAACAAAAATACTAATTTAATGGTGACTGTCAATGAAATTAATTCAAAGTGATGTAATTTAGCCAGACAAAAATAAACCTATGTTTTTTATATACAATTTGGTAGTGCTTTTAGCGGTAAACATTACTCCGCTCATTGCAATATTTAGTCCAAAAATGAAACTTTTTGTAGATGGACGAAAGCAAGTTTTCCCAGTTTTAAGAGAAAAAATAAATGCAACCGACAAAACTATTTGGTTTCACGCTGCATCATTAGGCGAATATGAACAAGGCTTACCGGTTATGGAAGCTATAAAAATAAAGTTTCCCCATCATAAAATTATATTGACCTTTTTTTCACCTTCTGGTTTTGAGGTTCGGAAAAACAATACTATTGCCGATGTTACAGTTTATTTGCCTTTGGATACAAAAAACAATGCACACCAATTTATTGAATTAGTGCATCCAGAAATGGTTTTCTTCATTAAATATGAATACTGGCCCAATTATTTGTATGAATTAAAAAAGCAATCAGTTCCTACTTATTTGATATCAGGCATTTTTAGAGAAAACCAATTGTTCTTTAAATGGTATGGTGGTTTTTATAAAAAAGCGCTGGATACTTTTGACCATTTTTTTGTACAAAATTCAAATTCAAAAGCCTTGTTATTACAATTAGGAAAAACAAATGTCACGGTTTCGGGAGATACACGTTTTGACCGTGTGGCAACTATTTTAGAAAAAGACAATTCCTTAGATTTTATCTCTGAATTTAAAAACGATTCCACCACAATTGTTGTAGGAAGTTCTTGGCCAAAGGACGAAACGCTTTTGATCAATTTTATCAATATGCACAATCATAAGGTCAAATTTATAATTGCGCCCCACAATATTAAAGCCGAGCAAATTCAGGAGCTGAAAAATTCGATAACCAAAAAAACAGTTCTTTTTTCAGAAAAAGACAATAAAAATGTAGCTGATTTTGATATTTTTATCATTGATACCATTGGGATACTTACAAAAATTTACAGCTATGCTGATATTGCTTATGTAGGTGGCGGTTTTGGCAATCCTGGCGTTCACAATATTCTAGAACCTGCCACTTTTAGTTTACCTATTATTATTGGTCCTAATTTTTCTCACTTTGCAGAGGCATCCGCATTAGTCAATATGGAAGGTTGCATTTCGATTAATGACCAAAAAGAATTGAATGAAACACTGGACAATCTGATTCAAAACCAAGACATTCGCCAAGAAAAAGGACATATTTGCAACACATTTGTACAAATGAACAAAGGAGCAACGGCTATTATTTTAAAGCATATCGAAAATGACAACCTTTAAACCATTAGAAAAAACTGATATTGAAACTATCGTATCAATGATGCAAGAATTTTATTTCATTGACAATTATCCTATTGATATCGAAGTTACTAAAAATCTTTTTAATCAATTTATTGCTAATGAAAATCTGGGTAAAGCTTGGTTGATATACAGCGGAAAAGAAGTAGTAGGTTATGTCATTTTAACCTTTGTGTTTAGTTTTGAATACCAAGGAACAATTGCATTTATTGATGAGTTGTATATTAAAGAAACGGCTCGTGGTATAGGTATAGGCAATGAAACTATTGTATTCATTAAGGCAGAAGCCCAAAAATTATTGTTACAACTACTCTACCTCGAAGTAGAAAATCACAACCAAAACGCCCAAAAATTGTATATTGCAAACGATTTTATAATTCACAACAGAAAAATTATGAAATACAAAATCAACTAATAGCTTAAAAATAAAATCATGAAATTCTTAAAATTACTTCTTTTTCTTTTTGTCTTTCAAACCCAAGCGCAACAAGGCGGTATGTGGATTCCATCATTATTAGAAGGAATGAACGAAAAAGAAATGAAAAGTTTGGGCATGAAAATGTCGGTTGCTGATATTTATGACGTTAACAAATCGAGTTTAAAAGATGCCGTTCCTCAGTTTAATGGCGGTTGTACTTCAGAAGTTATTTCGCCAAAAGGCTTACTATTAACCAATCACCATTGTGGTTTTGATGCGATACAAAAACGATCTTCTGTCGAAAAAGATTATTTGACCAATGGTTTTTGGGCTTACAAGATGGAAGAAGAATTGCCTAACGAGAATCTTGTTGTCACCTTTATCGTTAAAATTGAAGACGTTACTACAAAAGTTTTAGAAGGTGTTGCCGCAATTACATTGGAAACTGAAAAGCAAAAGAAAATTCAGGAAAACATAACGGCACTAACGGCTTCATTGCCTAAAGAAGCTTGGCAAGAAAATAGAATCCGCACTTTTTATGAAGGCAATCAATACATGCTTTTTGTTACAGAAACTTTCAAAGACATTCGCCTGGTAGGCGCTCCACCATCATCAATAGGTAAATTTGGTTCAGATACAGACAATTGGGTTTGGCCACGTCATACTGGTGATTTTTCATTATTCAGGATTTATGCTGATAAAAACAATCGTCCTGCGAGTTATTCTAAAGATAATGTACCTTATGTACCAAAGCATTTCTTACCCGTTTCTCTTGATGGTGTAAAAGAAGATGATTTTACATTGGTTTTTGGCTATCCCGGCAGAACGACCGAGTATTTACCAGCAGTTGCCATTGAACAAATTGTAAATGAACTCAATCCAGCAAAAATTGAAATTCGCGACAATGCATTAAAAATCGCTGATGGTTTTATGCGAAAAGACAATGCAATTAAAATTCAATATGCCTCAAAATATGCAGGAATTGCCAATTATTGGAAAAAATGGATTGGCGAAACACAAGGCATAAAAAAATCTAATGCGATAGCAATCAAAAGAAAACAAGAAGCCCTTTTTCAAGAAAAAGTAATTAAAGCTGGAAAGCAAAACGAATACGGTAATTTACTTGCTGCCTTTGAAGAAAATTACAAAGCAATTGCTCCATATGCATTATCACGTGATTATTTTACCGAAGTTGTACAACGCAATGTAGAGCTGTTGAACACAGCATACAAACTCTACCAGCTTGAACAAGTTTATATTACAAAAGGCGAGCAAGCATTTAACGACAGAAAAAATAATTTAGTTACTGGATTATCGGCTATTTACAAAGACTTTAATAAAAAAGTAGACGAAAAAACATTTGAACAATTGATACAATTGTATGCTACTAAAGCACCAAAACAATTCTTATCCGATAATCTAATTGATATTAATGCTTTAAATTTAACAGCATCTATTTATGGATCGTCAAAATTAGTGGATTATAATGGTTTAAAAGAACTTTTAGCTGGTGATGCAAAAACAGTTATGGCAAACCTCAATAACGATAAAGGCTATATATTTATAAAACAATTAGCAGACAAATATCTTAAAGAAGTTGCTCCAAAATATGAAGAACTCAATCTTAAAATAACCGCTTTGCAACGAACCTACATGAAAGCCTTATTGGAATTGAATAAAGATCCAAGAATTTTTCCAGATGCAAACAGTACTTTGCGCATTACTTATGGAAAAGTAAAAGGGTATGAACCTAAAGATGCTACCGTATACAATCCTGTAACTTACCTTGATGGTGTTATAGAAAAATACATTCCTGGTGATTATGAATTTGATGTGCCAAAAAAATTAATTGATCTCTACAAAACAAAAGATTACGGACCATATAGCGAAAATGGTAAGCTTCCAGTTTGTTTTATAGGTACCAACCATACAACGGGAGGGAACTCAGGAAGTCCCGCAATTGATGCGAAAGGAAATCTAATAGGACTCAACTTTGATCGTGTTTGGGAAGGTACCATGAGCGACATTTATTATGACCCATCAATTTGCAGAAATATCATGGTAGACATCCGCTATGTTTTATTTATCATTGATAAATTTGCTGGCGCAAAAAATCTTATTAGTGAATTAAAACTAGTACATCCAAAAAATAAATTACAAAATAAGATCCATTAAATTAAATGGTTAGCAAATTTTTAATAGTATTAATCTTTTTAATTTAACCTAAACTAGCTAATCGTAAAAAAGTAGTATTTTGGCATAATTCTTGTCAAATACATCAGCATGGCAAAAGATTATTTTTTTTGAAAAAAAAATTAAAAAATAATTTTACATATTAAAAAATTTATATCTTTGCTACGAATTAATAATTAACCTTTTATAATTAAGTAAGATGAAAAAAGTATTTTTAAGCTTAGCATTATTAGCTATCGTAAGTGTTTCTGTAGTATCTTGTAAAGACAAAGCTGCTGAGGCTCCAGTTGAAGAAGTAGCTCCAGAAGCAGCTCCAATGGAAGAAGTAGCTCCTGCTGCTGACTCTACTGCAACTGAAATGCCAGCTGCTGAAACTCCAGCTGCTGAAACTCCAGCTACTGAAGAAGTAAAAAAATAATTAGATTTATATCTAAAGATTTTAAAGCCACGCTTAGCGTGGCTTTTTTAATGCAAAAAAGTATAAAAAAGCAAAACACTATCTTAGTTAAGACAGCGTTACTTTTTTATTTATTACTCGTTTCTTCAATATCCGAAAAAACAAAATTATTTTCAGAGAAATCTAATATTTCCGCCCTAGAGGCGTATTTAATGATTTCATCAATTCCTTTTTGCATTCTTAACACAGTAGTATACTTTCTACTTGTTGCTATAAATTGGTGTTGATAAATGATTTTAAAATAATGTTTGTCACCACTTGATTTGAATTTGGTAAAAACAATAACTTCAATTGTATTTTTTAAGTTTTCAATTGCTTCTTCACACTCAAATTTAAGTTCATAACCCAAACTGGTAAAAATAGTTTTCCCTTTTCTAGAAGTGAATACAAACTTATATTCATCGTTAAACCGTTTGCTAATTACAAAAGCACCCATAAAATGTAGATTTTAGTTATAGACATCGCATTTTGACTGCTTTTAGCAAAATACTTTTTTTATAAATAAATTGCGAATATTTGTAAAATAAAAAAGCTCCAAACATAGTTTGAAGCTTTTAGTACTCAGAGCGGCTCCGAAGCTTCGGAGTTGAACCCGTTAGAACATTCTAATTTAATTTGAATATCAATTAAGATATCCGAATCAACTATTACTTTTTCTAAAAAAAACTCTAGATTTCATTCTTTTCAAAAACTTCTCTAATCCATATGCTTTCTGACTGGATTCACATTCAAAACTTAAACTCAGCCTCCAAGGAATTCCCTTAACAGTAAATGATTCATTATAAAATCCATCATTATGTTCACAAAACCTTTTTAAGACATCATCCGTAGTTCCTACATAATATCTGTCTAATTTTTTAGAATAAATTATATAAATGAAATACATTTAAATTTATTTAATAAAAAAGCTCCAAACATAGTTTGAAGCTTTTAGTACTCAGAGCGGGACTTGAACCCGCACGAACATTGCTGTTCACTGGATTTTAAGTCCAGCGTGTCTACCAATTTCACCATCCGAGCATTATGTGGTGTTAGAGCGAAAAACGGGGCTCGAACCCGCGACCTCGACCTTGGCAAGGTCGCGCTCTACCAACTGAGCTATTTTCGCATTTTCAATTATATTAAGAACAGCGATACTTGTATTGTATTGCGGATGCAAATTTAGGACATTTATTGAATTACACAAGTCTTTTTTACAAAAAAATCCCTAAAAAACATAACTTTCTGATAACGTAAACTTTAAACTTATGCCTGCTACTTTTTCATAAGCATTCGTTTTATTTCATTGAGTTTCATCAAAGCTTCCACTGGTGTTAATGTGTTGATATCAAGATTTAAAATCTCCTCTTTTATTTCTTCTAACAATGGATCATCAAGATTAAAGAAACTCATTTGCATTTGATCCGCCTGTTCGCCTTTTAGACTCGAAGCGTCATTTATAAATTTTGTACCGTTCAATGCTTCGCTAGAATGGTCTTTCTCTAACTTTTTCAGCAACTTTTGGGCTTTTAAAATCACGGTTTGCGGCATCCCAGCCATTTTTGCAACATGAATCCCAAAACTATGCGCACTGCCTCCTTTGACCAACTTCCTGATAAAAAGAACGGTGTCCTTTAATTCTTTAACCGCAACATTATAATTTTGAATCCGCGGTAAAACTTCTGTCATTTCATTCAACTCATGGTAATGTGTAGCGAATAATGTTTTGGGTTTTGAGGGATGCTCGTGCAAAAACTCGGCTATTGCCCAAGCAATTGAAATTCCGTCATATGTGCTTGTGCCACGTCCTATTTCGTCTAACAATACCAAGCTTCGATCAGAAATATTATTCAAAATAGAAGCGGTTTCATTCATTTCGACCATAAAAGTAGATTCACCCATCGAAATATTGTCACTTGCGCCTACTCTAGTAAAAATTTTATCTACAACACCCATGCGTACACTTTCTGCAGGAACAAAACTACCCATTTGTGCAAGAAGTACAATGAGTGCCGTTTGTCTTAAAATAGCCGATTTACCGGACATATTGGGTCCTGTAATCATTATTAACTGTTGGTTTTCTCTGTCTAAAAAAACATCATTTGCGATGTAAGGCGTCCCTACAGGCAATTGCTTTTCAATCACGGGATGGCGACCGTTTTTTATATCGAGTTCAAAACTATCATCCAGTTCTGGGCAGCTGTAGTTGTTTTCAATTGCCAGTTGTGTAAATGAAGTGAGACAATCCAGTTGTGCTATTAAATTTGCATTCATTTGTACTGGTTTGATGTATGTTGTGATCCAACTTACCAATTGCTCAAATAATGCTACTTCTAGTTTTTGTATTTTTTCTTCGGCTCCAAGTATTTTGGTTTCATATTCTTTGAGTTCCTCAGTAATATAACGTTCCGCATTGACCAGCGTTTGCTTTCTAATCCATTCTACTGGCACTTTGTCTTTATGAGAATTTCTTACCTCGATATAGTACCCAAACACATTGTTGAATGAAATTTTTAATGATGAGATTCCTGTTTTCTCAGATTCTCGTTTTTCAATTCCTTCTAAAAATTCTTTCCCAGAACTGGATATTGCTCTCAAATCATCCAACTCTTCATTTACTCCTTTTGCAATAGCATTGCCTTTTGCAATAGCGACTGGCGCTTCTGGATTTAAAGTAGTTTTAATTTTTTCTCTTAACAAATCGCAACTGTGCAAACTGTCCCCAATGGTTTTTACAGCCTCATTTTTACTTTGCAATGCCAATGTTTTTATCGGAATAATAGCGTCAAGCGAAGCGGATAAGTTAACTACTTCTCGTGGTGATACTTTTCCTGCTGCTATTTTTGAAATCAAACGCTCCAAATCCGAAATTTGCTTGATTTGGTTTTGAATGTTTTTTAAAACATCCTGATTTTCCTTTAAGTAAGTTACAACTTGATGGCGGTTTCTTATTTTATGAATATCCTTTAACGGTAAAGCGAGCCATCTTTTGAGCAATCTTCCGCCCATTGGCGAAAGCGTTCTATCAATCACATCAAGTAGCGTTACGGCATTAGGATTGTAACTGTTGTAGAGTTCAAGATTGCGAATAGTAAAACGGTCCATCCAAACATAGGCATCTTCTGCAATGCGTTGAATAGCTGTAATATGTTGCACTTTATTGTGCTGTGTTTCGGACAAATAATATAGAATAGCTCCGGAAGCTATTATGCCTTCTAGTAATTCTTCGATGCCAAAACCTTTGAGAGAAATGGTTTTAAAATGGTTCGTTAAGGTTTCAAAAGCGTAATCTTCCTTGTAAACCCAATCCTCAAGGTAAAAATTATGGTAATCTTCACCAAAAGCTGCTTTAAAATCATTTCGGTTGTTCTTTGCGATTAAAACTTCACTAGGGCTAAAGTTTTGAAGCAATTTGTCAATATATTCTTCATTGCCTTGCGCCGTTAAAAATTCTCCCGTGGAAACGTCCAGAAAGGAAATCCCTAAATTTTTTCTTCCAAAATAAATGGAAGCCAAAAAATTATTGGATTTAGATTGTAAAACCTCATCATTCATAGAAACACCAGGCGTAACCAGTTCTGTAACGCCGCGCTTCACAATGGTCTTGGTCATTTTTGGGTCTTCAAGCTGGTCACAAATAGCCACACGAAGCCCTGCTTTTACTAATTTGGGCAAATACGTATTTAAAGAATGGTGCGGAAATCCTGCCAGAGCAGTTTCAGTTTGAGAACCTGCTCCACGTTTTGTGAGTACAATTCCTAAAATCTTTGAAGCCCGAACCGCATCTTCACCAAAGGTTTCATAAAAATCGCCAACTCTAAACAACAAACAAGCATCAGGGTATTTCCTCTTGATTTCGTTGTATTGCTTCATTAACGGGGTTTCTTTTGCTTCTTTTTCTTTGGCAGCCAAGGTGTGATCGTTTAATTATAATAAAAAATTCTAAGAGCGAATTTAATTATTTTATCAAAGATAAACCGTGGATAAATATTTAATTTAAATTTAAGATAAAACACTATGCGTGTATTGTATTTATTTTTAAATTTGGGAGATTAATTTAATTATTGAAAAGATGAAAAAAGGTATTATATTATTTTTTACAATGGCGCTTTTTGCAGGATCAAATGCTATTGCTCAAGAATCTTCAAAAAAAGTTGTTAAGGCAAAAGCTGTTGCGAAACTTCCTAAAGTAGAAGGTGCTGGAATTGTTTTTGAAAGCGAAACAATTGATTACGGAACGATTGCACACAATGCTGACGGAAAACGTGAGTTTGTTTTTACTAACAACGGTAACAAACCATTAATTATTACTAGTGCACAAGGATCTTGTGGGTGTACAGTTCCTAGCTACCCAAAAGCGCCTATTCTTCCCGGAGCTAAGGGTGTTATTGGAGTAAAATATGATACTTCAAGAGCTGGTCAACCATTTTCAAAAACAGTAACTTTGACTACTAACGCAACAGTTCCTACTAAAGTATTAACCATAAAAGGAAATGTACTTCCTGCTGCGGCCGCAGAAGCTCCAAAAAGCTAGTTACTTTTACAATAAAAATACAAAAGCTTCCTTTTAATCAAGGAAGCTTTTTTTATAAATCCACTTTATATAATATGCGAAAGCTTGAAAATAGCGAGTTAGAAAGAAAATCTATCGAAGATTTTAAAACAGCTAAAAAGACACCCATAATTATCATTCTTGATGATATTAGAAGTTTGAATAACATAGGTTCGGTTTTTAGAACAGCAGATGCTTTTTTGATAGAAAAAATATATTTATGTGGTATAACTGCAACGCCACCTAACAAAGAAATACACAAAACAGCACTTGGCGCTACTGAAACTGTTGCTTGGGAACATAGCGAAGACGTGTTAGCAACCATTACTAATTTAAAAAATGATGGCATTCAAGTTTTTGCAATTGAACAAGTAGAAAGTGCGATTTTCTTAGATAATTTTAAAGTTGATAAAGAAAAAAAATACGCCTTGGTTTTTGGCAATGAAGTATATGGCGTTGCACAAAAAGCAGTAGCAATATGTGATGGTACTATTGAAATTCCTCAGTTAGGAACAAAACACTCTTTGAATATTGCAGTAAGTACAGGAATTGTAGTTTGGGACTTGTTCAAACAATTCAATCAAATTTAGGCGTTTAATTTATCTTTAATTTGCTTTAAAATAAAAATATAATCTTCCTGTTTTTTTACAAAATCTTGGTCCGAAACATCTATTATCAATACATTCAAATCAGTTTGTGATTTAATGTAATCCAAGTAGCCTTTGTTGATTTTATCGAGATATTCTGCTGGGATTTCTTGTTCATAACTTCGGCCCCTGCGTTTTATGTTTTGTAATAAACGTTCTGTGTTTTGGTACAAATAGACATACAAATCGGGTTTGGGCATTTCTTTGTAAATAATGTCGAAAAGAGTTTTATAAAGCCTAAATTCTTCTTCTTGTAACGTAACTTTTGCAAAAATCAACGATTTAAAAATATGATAATCGGCAATGATAAAATCTTTGAACAAATCAAACTGTGCCAAATCATCTGACAATTGCTGATAACGGTCTGCCAGAAAAGACATCTCAAGAGGAAAAGCATAACGGGATTGGTCTTTATAAAATTTAGGCAAAAATGGGTTATCGGCAAAACGCTCTAATACTATTTTTGCATTAAAATCCTCTGCTATTTTTAGCGCTAAAGTGGTTTTTCCTGCGCCAATATTGCCTTCAATAGCGATATAATTGAATTGATTGAGATTAAAACTCAGCAATGGTGAATTAAGGCTAGCAACTTCAACACATTTGCTTTCATCCTTGCAATCTTGGATCAATTCTAACGTGTTTTTGTTCAAAACTGGATGAACAAATTCAAGATTTAAATCCTTAATGGGCAACAAAACAAATAATCTATTGTGCATTTTGGGATGTGGCACTTGCAAATTTTCCGTTTCAATTACTTCACTATTAAAACTAATTATGTCAATATCAATGATTCTGGCTTCATAACCTGCTTTTTCTTTTTTTACTCTTCCTATTTTTTTTTCGATTTTAAAAATTCCAGAAAGTATTTTTTGAGGCGATTTTAAAGTGTGTAATACTAAAGCACAGTTGTAAAAATTATCACTTTCAAAACCCCAAGAAGGTGTTTCATAAAGTTTTGAAATTTTTATTACAGTACCTATTTCTTGATGAATAAAATGAATGGATTGTTCAATATTTTCAAGCCTTTCGCCTTGATTACTTCCTATAGATATGATAACCTGATTTTGCATAATCCTATTTGCTACAAATTAAGTAAAAGAATTTTAAAATTAAAGTATAATTATAAAGAGTGTTAATAAATTTATGTTTGCCAATTGTTGAGCCGAGATAAAAGTATTAAATCAGACATCTAATAAAAAAATTAAAATTTTATTACTCTATTTTTGTAACACAAAATCCTTTTTGAACACTAATAAAAGAAAAATACAGTTATGAAGTTTTTAGGAAATGTATTGTCCACCATCGTGGGATTATTTGTTTTTATCATGTTATTCTTTTTTGGAATAATCATTATTGGAGCCCTTTTTGGGAGTAGTTCGGAAGAAGTTACTGTAAAAAATAATTCGGTTATAGAACTCAATTTAGCATCCATAACAAATGATTATGCAGGTAAATTTACTGATCCACTTGTTGCTTATTTTTCTAATAAAGCCCAAGTAGGAGTTTCGGATATCATCAATGCTATTGAAGCCGCAAAGACTGATGATAAAATCAAAGGAATATCGATCTTAAACAACACATCTTGGTTAGGAATGGCGCAAAGTAAGGCGCTAAGAGATCAATTAGAAGATTTTAAAAAATCAGGGAAATTTATAGTTTCTTATGCTGATGTTTATTCTCAAAAAGACTATTATTTGAATTCTGTTGCAGATACAATTTATTTAAATCCTGTAGGAGAACTAGATTTTAAAGGACTTTCGTCAGAAATTATGTTCTACAAAGATCTACAGGAAAAATCGGGAATCAAAATGGAAGTGATTCGCCACGGAAAATATAAAAGTGCTGTAGAACCTTTTCTTGAAAATAAAATGAGTGATGCCAACAGAGAACAAGTAAGCGCACTTTTGAATTCAGTTTGGTCTTCAATGGTAAAAGATATTGCAATAAGCAGAAAAATTTCGGTTGAAAAACTAAACGAAATTGCCAACGGACTTTTAGCAAGAACACCAGAAATGGCAAAAACCCAATTGTTAATTGATAAAATTACTTACGAAGATGTTTATCATGACGGCATTCGCAAAGCTTTAAAAGTAGAAAAAGATGATGATTATAATGCTGTTGATATAAAAGATTATGCACAAAAAGTAGCTAATTCTCCTAAAAATAATGGTGCATCAGACGAAATAGCCATAATTTATGCCCAAGGCGAAATCACAGGTGGTGAAGGCGATGTAGATTATATAGGAGAAGGTTCTATGCGCCGTTCTTTGCAAGAAGCTAGAAAAGATAAAAACATAAAAGCCATTGTATTGCGAGTTGACAGTCCAGGAGGAAGCGCTTTGACTTCTGATTTAATATGGAGAGAAATTGAAATTACAAAAAAAGTAAAACCAGTAGTGGTTTCTATGGGTAATCTTGCTGCTTCAGGCGGTTATTACATTGCTTGTAATGCAAACACTATTTTTGCTGAAGAAAATACAATTACAGGTTCGATTGGGGTTTTTGGAATTTTACCCAATTTCACACAACTGTCAAACAAAATAGGCATCAATACCGAAACAGTAAGTACGCACGAAAATGCGGCCAATTATAGTCCGTTTAAACCGTTAGACGATAAATTTAGAGCGGTAACCCAAGAAGGTGTAGAAAGAATCTACACTACGTTTGTAAATCGTGTTGCTGCCGGAAGAAAAATGACTTTTGAACAAGTAGATGCTATTGCTCAAGGTCGTGTGTGGTCTGGATCTGAGGCTATAAAAAATGGTCTTGTAGATAAAATTGGCGGAATGGATGATGCACTAAAAGCTGCTGCTGTTTTAGGCAAAACAAAAAACTACAAAACAGTTAATTATCCTGAATACGACAAAAACTTTGAAGACATGTTAGCTGGATTCCCTTTTGCCAAAACAAAAGAAAGTTTTATTAAAGAGGAATTAGGTAATGAAAATTATAAAATACTTCAAAAAATTAAAAATTTGAGCAATCAAAAAGGAGTTCAAACACTAATGCCGTTTGAAATCAACATAAAATAAATTACTTACAGTAACGTTATTTTTTAGCCAACTTATTTGTTTTTTAAATAAGTTGGCTTTTTATTTAATAAATTAGCGATAAACAAAAATTATTCACGTCATGGTAAAGAAAATTTTAAAGGTAGTTTTAGTAATAATTACACTATTGGTTTTGGCCATGTTCGCTATTCCCTATTTCTTTGAAGATCAAATAAAAGCTAAAATTGCAAAAGCCATTAATGACAAAGTCAATGCTGATGTGAGTTTTGCAGATGCAGATTTAAGTTTGTTCAAGAATTTTCCTAATGCCAATGTGAATGTAGAAAAATTACTCATCATCAACCAAGCTCCGTTTAAAGGAGACACGCTGGTTTATCTGGGTGAATTGAATTTGAAAATGTCTATAAAAGAATTATTCAAAGGCAAAACCGAAGCCATGAATGTTGAAGCCATTGCAGCTGAAAAGGGATTTATAAACATTATTTTCAATAAAGACGGCATTGGCAATTTTGATATTGCTATAAAAGAAGAGGAATCAAAAGAAGAGAGTAAAGACGATCCATTAGCATTGAAAATAAAAGAATATAAAATTGACAATTTCAAGTTTCAATATTTTGACGAAAGTTCAAAAATCAAATTAGTAATAGACAGTTTGAACCATTCTGGAACAGGAGATTTCACCGCTTCAAAACTGGATTTGATTACAAAATCAGATGCGAAAATTTCACTTGACATGGACAAAGTCAATTATATGAATAAAGTACCATTAACACTTGATGCTATTTTAGGAATTGACTTGGCGCAAAGCATTTATAGTTTCAAGAACAACAAAGCATTAATCAACCAGTTGCCTCTTGAATTTGATGGATTTATACAATTAGTAGATGCAGGACAAAAATATGATTTGACTTTTAAAACACCTACTTCCAGTTTTCAAAACTTTTTAGGACTCATTCCTTCTGCCTATTCAGGAAGTCTTAAAGATGTAAAAACTACTGGGGATTTCACTGTAAAAGGCTTTGCAAAAGGTTTATATTCAGATACAACGGTACCAAAATTCAATATCGAAATCGCTTCAAACAATGCTTCATTTAAATATCCAAATCTTCCTAAATCAGTTCAAAATATTGTAATTGACACAAAAATTATAAATGAAACAGGAGTTTTAAATGATACTTATGTAAACTTAGACAAACTTTCATTTAAAATCGACCAAGATGTTTTTGAAGCAAAGGCCAATATAAAAAACATAACCGTAAATCCTTTAGTAGATGCAGCCTTGAAAGGAACAATCAATTTGGCCAATCTTTCTAAAGCGTATCCTATAAAATTAGACAAGCCTTTATCAGGAATTTTAAAAGCCGATGTAACTACAAATTTTGATATGAAATCTGTAGAAAACAGCCAGTATGCTAATATAAAAAATGCAGGTATAATGAGTTTGTCTCAATTTAAATATGTAGATGAAAAAGGAAAAGCACTCAACATTTCTCAAGCGATGATTGCTTTTAATCCAAGCAAAATAAACCTGCAACAGTTTAATGCTACCACAGGAAAAACGGATTTGAGTGTAACGGGAGTTCTAGAAAATTTCTATGGCTTTATGTTTAAAAATCAGGAATTAAAGGGCAATTTTAACTTGCAGTCCAATCAATTTGCTGTAGCAGATTTTATGACAACCGAAGAACCAGCTACTACAGCAGCCGCAAAACCTAAAGAAGCTATAAAAATTCCTGCCTTTTTAAATTGTTCTCTTACAGCAAAAATGAATACTGTTTTGTATGACAACTTAACGCTTAAAGACGTAACCGGAAAGGTTGTAATCAAAGACCAAAAAGTATCATTGCAAAATATAAAATCTTCTATTTTTGGAGGAGTTATTGGTGTCAATGGTGATGTGTCTACAAAAGGTAAAATTCCTGTGTTCAACATGAATTTGAATTTGAACCAAGTGAACATCTATCAGACTTTTACACAACTTGACATGATGAAAAAGTTAGCACCAATTGCAGGAATCATTGATGGTAAATTGAATTCAACCATAAAATTATCTGGTAATCTTGATGCTAAAGAGATGACTCCAAATTTAAGTTCTATTACTGGTGATTTAATAGGACAATTGCTTTCAACTACTGTAAATGCTGATAATTCTCAGCTTTTAACCACATTGGCTTCTAATTTAAAATTTATAGATGTAAAAAAATTAAATCTTAATGATGTAAAAGCAGCACTTTCCTTTAAAGATGGAAAAGTAAATGTAAAACCTTTCGATTTAAAATACCAAGACATAAAAATTACAGTTGGCGGAAGTCACGGTTTTGACCAAATGATGAATTACAACGTAAAATTAGATGTTCCTGCAAAATATTTAGGAACAGAAGCCAATAAAATAATTGCAAAACTCTCTCCTGCCGAAGCAGCAAAAGTAGAAAATGTACCCATAAATGCGATCTTGACCGGGAACTTTAAAAACCCTAAGATTACTACCGACATGCAAAAAGCTGTTGCCAATCTTGCCACACAACTTGTCAAGCAACAAAAGGATAAATTGATCAATCAAGGTACCAATGCCTTGGGGAATTTAATAAATGGCACTAAAAAAGATACTTCAAAAACCACTACAACAACGCCAAAAGAAGAAATAAAAACCAAAGCAAAAGATTTATTGAATGGCTTGTTCAACAAGAAGAAAAAAGAAGAACCTAAAAAGGAATAAGAACATAATTAAGGCTAAAATAAAATTATTTTAGCCTTAATATTTTAATTTTTTTATATTTTCTAATTAACCACGGCTTACTCTTACACTATCATTATTAGACATTAAAACATCAAAACTACTGCTTGTTTTTGAAAGTTCTTTTACAAAACCAATGTTGATTATTGATGAACGGTGCACCCTTATAAACAACTCTGGATTCAATTTAAAAAAATAAAAACCCGACACAAAAAAAATTACAAATCAATTTTTACAACATACCCTTCAGAACTGCGGACATTAAAAACCGTTCCGTCATCAAAAATTAAATATTGACCTTTGATGCCCATTAATTTGCCTTCAAAATGTGGTGATTTATCAAGACTCAAACTGTTTATTTTTGTAGGATATTGCAAAACTGGATATTGCATTTCAAACAAATCATTTTTATCAGCATAAAAATATTCTTGCACTTCCTTAGGAATCAGGTTTTCTAACTTTTGCCTTTCGACTAATAAATCAGTGTGTGCAATATCATTGGTTAGCATTTTGCGCCAGTTGGTCTTGTCTGAAAAATGATTTTTTAGCGCTACTTCAGTAATACCTGCCAAGTACCTGTTAGGCACCTCAACAATAGTAACCGCTTTTTCGGCACCTTGATCAATCCATCTTGTGGGTACTTGGGTTTTTCTGGTCACGCCCACTTTTACCTCGCTCGATAGTGCCAGATAAACAATATGGGGTTGCAATTGCACACGGGTTTCATAGTCTAAATCACGATCTGCAATACCCAAATGCGCTGTGCTCAATTCAGGTTTCATGATCCAATCTCCCACTGCAGGACTGGAATAAAAACAATCGTAACAAAATCCTTGACGAAAAATTTTCTTTTTCTTACTGCAATTCAAACATTGATAACCCACAAATAAAATGGCTATTTGTTTGTTCAACAACTGGTTTATATTTAAAAAACCATTATCAAAAACCATATAATATTGTATGGGATTGCCGAGCTCGGTTTGCATTTTTGTAAGAACACCTTCGTATGTCATTTAGAAATTGGGGATTTGTGATTTTGTATTTTATAACTAAATTGTATAAATATTAGTATTTTTTGCTATTTTTGATAAAGTTGTAAAGTTAGCGTTTGTTAATTTATTTTCAAATGCTAAATCTAAAATCCTAAACCAAACACCAGAATGCCTTTACCAATAATCAATTCCTTTGCTTCTTGGATATTAAAAAAGAGGATTCATCAAATTGAATTGTTCTTGAAATACCCTAATGAGGTGCAAGAAGAATTGCTTTTGAATCTTATTCGCACAGCCGAAAACACATTTATAGGCAAGCAATATGAATTTGATTCTATTAAATCCTACCAAACCTTTTCTGAAAGGATTCCGGTTTCTACCTACGAAGATTTAGAACCTCTGATCGAGAAAACCCGAAAAGGAGAACAAAATATTTTTTGGCCCACCTCAATAAAATGGTTTGCAAAATCAAGTGGTACAACTAATGCCAAAAGCAAATTCATACCAGTAAGCAGTGAAGCACTTGAGAATTGTCATTACAAAGCGACAAAGGATTTGCTATCATTGTATCTCAATAATAATGAAGATTCCCAACTTTTTACAGGCAAAAGTTTGCGACTAGGCGGAAGCAAACAATTGTATGAAGACAACAATACTTTTTTTGGGGATTTATCTGCCATTTTAATCGAAAATATGCCACTTTGGGCCGAGTTTAGTAGTACGCCAAGCAATAAAACTTCCTTGATGAGCGACTGGGAAACAAAACTAAGCGCAATTGTTCACGAAACAAAAAATGAAAATGTAACGAGTTTTGCTGGGGTTCCTTCGTGGATGATGGTTTTATTAAACAAAGTTTTAGAGGAAACAGGCAAAGACAATTTACAGGAAATATGGCCTAATGTCGAGGTATATTTTCACGGTGGCGTAAGTTTTGATCCTTACCGCGACCAATATAAAAAAATTGTACCAAGCCCTACTTTTCAATATTATGAAATCTACAATGCTTCCGAAGGTTTTTTTGCCATTCAGGACTTGAATGATTCTAATGATTTGTTGTTGATGCTGGATTACGGGATTTTTTACGAATTTATTCCGATGGATCATTATGGTAAACCGGAGCAAACAATTATTAGACTGGCAGATGTACAAGTCAATGTGAATTATGCCATCATTATAACAACCAATTCAGGATTGTGGCGCTATCAGATTGGTGATACTGTGCGTTTTACATCGATAAATCCTTATAGAATTCGCGTTACCGGAAGAACAAAACACCACATTAATGTTTTTGGCGAAGAGCTAATTGTTGAAAATTCAGACAATGCCATTGCAAAAGCGTGCCAAGTAACCAATACCGAAGTTATAGATTATACGGTGGCTCCTGTTTTTATGAAAGACAAAGAAAAAGGCGCCCATGAATGGATTATTGAATTCCGCAAAAATCCTGACGATTTGCACTTATTCAACAAAGTACTGGATGAAACTTTGCAATCACTCAACTCTGATTACGAAGCAAAGCGGTATAACAATATGACACTCAATGCGCCTGTGGTTAATGTAGCCAGAACGAATTTGTTTTATGACTGGTTGAAAAACCAAGACAAATTAGGCGGCCAACATAAAATTCCGAGATTGTCTAACCAAAGACACCATCTGGAGCAACTCAAAGCAATGCAACATGCTGCGAATAATTTTATTTGATTTTTGATTGGAATTATAGTATTTTTAATTTTTATTAATACTATAAGAACTTAATTTATAAACAGTTATCAACCCTTCTATTAAATTTGAATACTCAATAACTTGTAAAGGATAGTATTTTTCTAGGATTTTTTTCTCCATAATCACTGGATGAAATAATGTTTTAATTTTATTAGTGACCCAAATTTCTCGAAAATTAACAAATTCTACTAATTCATCGTGGGATTCTTTAAAACTATAGACAACTTTAAAACAATCATAACCATTAATAATTTTTCTTTCATTTTTATGCTCAATGATTTCTATAATTCTATTCTTAGAATATTTAAAATTATAATCCCTATCATATTCAATTGCTTCATTTTTAATATTTAAATTATTTTGAATATCAATTTCTGCAGGATTTTCATAAAATTCTTTTGTATTTATTTCCAGACTATTTACTGTATTATTGTTTTCTGTTGTGAAAAATTTAATCTTTTCATTATCAAAAACGTGATGAATTTTAATAATGTCATTATTAATATTTGAAGTAAATGATTCTATTTTAGGAATATTTTTTATGATTTCATTAAACTGTAATGTATCGATATATTCTCCATTTTCTGATCTATCTAAAAAATATTCATTTTTTAATTTAGAGATCATCAAAGTATTGAGATTTTGTATAGATTTTTTATACTTTGCCGCGTCTAATATGACTTGTTCACGTTCAAAGACAATAGTTCCCGATTTAGGAACTATTGCCTTATTCTGTGCAAAACATAATGAAGTAATAAGCATTGTTATCAATAAAATATTTCTCATTAATTTTCAATTATTACTTCTATAAAATTATTAATTTCATTTAACTCCTGAAAACGTATTCCTGTAAAACCTTGTTTTTCTATTTCATTCTTTAATTTTTCTGAAACATAATAACCTGTCATAATTGGAGAACTTGACCTAAAAAAATCAATATCATGAGCATTAACAACAATTTTTTCAGCTTCAAAAAAGGGCTTATTAATACCAATTTGTGGATATTGTCTATATTTATCCATGCAATCTTCATCAGAAATTACTTTAACTGTTTCTTCATTAAGTTTAAGCTTTTTTCTATCACTACCTTTAATGTACAATCTGAAAATAGATTTTTCATAATTAATAAAATCATGCTTAGGAATATCTAAAAATAAAATAAAGTAATTATATTTTGCTTCTTTATGTTTAGCGGATATTTCCCATGTTTGAAAAGTCCCAATATAACATGACTTTAAAAATTCTAAAAATTTCTCAGTAACCACAAGATACATTGTATTAGAAATAATTTCTATATCAATTAAAGAAGTGGTTTTAGCGCTTTTATAAAATTCTAATATTGGTAATGCTGGTTTAATATGTTTAGAACTAAACAACCCTTGTTCACCAAATGAATTTTTATCATAAGGCATCCCATCCCATATAGTTTTTTCAATTTGAGGGTAATGTCCAATTTCCTGTTTCTCCAAAGAATTTGAAATTCTGTAATATCTCATATTTTAAGGAATTAAATCTGCAATTTGTCCAAGTGTTAGGTTTGGATTATTAACTATGACAACTTTAATGTCATCCATATAATCTACAAGTAAATCATAGGCTAATTCCATATTTCCATTTGCTTGATTATATAAAATATCCATTCTTGCTTTTATTTTAGCTGAATAAATAGAATGCCCATTCAAATGAAAGTCCGAAGGTATTGCTATTCCGTTAGCTATGTCATTTGGATGCCACGCTTTTTTTGTTGCAGAAGTAAATTTCGCAGCAAGTTGAACCAACTTCTCACTGGTTAGTCCGTAAGGAATAATGTGATGTGCATGTATTCCTGAGTAAGTTATGTTTAATATTTTCCTTAGTTGATTTCGATTACTAAATATAATATTACCGTTTACAAGTTTGTAAGCTTTTAGAATTACTTTACTTGTTCCATTGGTTAAATTATAGACTCTCTTGGTAATTCTAGCAACTGTTGTCCAATCTCCAGCAAGAGGAACAGCTGCAGTAAAACTAATCCCACTATTGACTAAATCACCACTAAATGCATACCAAACACCATGCGTAACATCAAATACTGGACCTATTACTGGTGACATTCCTAGAATATCCAATGCTAAATGTAACGCTTCACTATTAGCTTGAAAAATAATTTTAGTGATTTCCCAGTTCGTAAATTGATATCCTCTTGGATAGGTCGATACAATTACTGAAACTTCTTGAAAAACTAAAGCATTATATCTTATCATAAAACCCGCAGTGCCAAAACCTGGATTTACTTGAATTAATTGGCTTTGAATTAAAGCATCAACATCTGGAGTACCTATGTTATAGATATTATTTGTATTTATTAAATTTAATGTTATATTTAGCGCTAAAGCTGTTTGACTACTATTTCCTGTTTCATCATAAAGATTCTCTTCAATTACAAAGTTTATAACATCTTTTATAAACTGCTGACTTTCTGTTGAATTATCATTTAACGATAAATTATATAACTGATTTTTTACATCAGGATTTTGGTCTAGATAATATTTTTGTTCATCATTTAAATTTAAGAAAAAGCTATCTGTACTCTCTAATACGGGATAAGTAGCTAATATATTTCCGTCCCAGTCTGTTAAAGCCGTATTTTGATTATTACCTGATAAAGGAACTCCATTCCCTCCATTATCACTTCCGCTATAACCGCTTCCTGAACCTCCACTTCCGCCTGAACTAGTACCTCCATAACTTCCACCTCCATAACTTCCACCTCCATAATCTCCTCCTCCATAACTTCCTCCATAACCACTTCCTGAACCTGAACCTCCACTTCCTGAACCTGAACCTCCTCCTCCTCCTGAACCTGCTCCACAAGGATCTAAATAAGTAACTGTATATGCAATAATTTCTCCTGTTTCTTCTGATCTCGTTATAGTCACGTGATCTACAACTGTATTACATCCTCCTCCTCTATTATTTCTATTTTCAAAATTTAAAAACTCACTTTTAAGGGTTATATCTACAAACTCATTGTTTTCGATTTTTAATTTTTCTCTTTCGGTAAAGTTATAAACTGATAGATAAGATCTTATTACATCATTTTTTTGTACTAAAACAAAATTTTCAATTTCTTCAGTCTCAGTTTCTCTGTGTATAGGAAAAGTATATGATTTGTAATCACCGTTTTCTATTAAGAGAATTTTATTAGTATCTATAAAAAAATTATATTCATCTAAATAAACTAATCTACTACTTAAATTACTTTTTTTGTGATTTTTAGAATTGCTTAATTCGTTTTCGATTATTTTTAATTTTCCGAAAACTTCGTTATTCGCTTTAAATTCATCAAAAGAAACAAATTTAGAAATAGCTTTTGATTTGGACTGTTTATCTGTAGAATACACCTCATCTTTATCACAACTTTGTAATATTAGCATACAGCTAAAAAGAAACCCAACAATTACATTTTTAAAACTAATTTTCATAGTAGTCATTTTTATTTTCACTTTTCAAAATGAAGGGGTGATATTTTCCCTATTATAAATTTTAAAAACCTACTTTCAACTAAATATAAGAGGCTTATCCTGAAAAAATGGTTACAATGTCTTATATTTTAAGTTCTTATTATTTTTTAAACTAATTAAAATAACTTTTTCAGTTTGTGTAAATATATGATTTAAACTACAATAAAAAATTATTTATTGTGAAATGGTTTTTTAATTTCAAAGAAAAAATGATTCTCAAACTGTACAATTTAATAATTATAAAGACACAATTTTAATACTCAAAAATTAATAACCTTAGCATAATCTTTCAATCAAATTTAAAATAAAAAAAACCCCAAAGAGTTTTTACTTTTTGGGGAGTACTGAAATATTCGGGATTTTTATTTTTAAGATGCTATCTCTAATCTTTTTAATAAGTTTTTATTGAGCGTTTCCATAGCATAGGCTTCATCAATTTCTAATGTTTTTTCATCAGAACTTGGTAAATCATACATCGCATCGGTAAGGATGGCTTCGCATAAGGAACGCAAACCTCTTGCGCCAAGTTTGTATTCTAACGCTTTGTCCACAATAAAATCTAAAGCTTCATCTGAAATTGAAAATGCAACATCATCCATCAAAAATAGTTTTTGGTATTGCTTGATCAATGCATTTTTAGGTTGTGTCAAAATAGCACGCAATGTGGCTCTATCTAAAGGATCCATGTGAGTTAGAACTGGCAAACGACCTATGATTTCTGGAATCAATCCAAAATCTTTAATGTCTTTTGGGATAATATATTGTAGCAAATTGTCTTTGTCAATATTATCGACATTTTTTGACGTACTGTAACCTACTGCTTGACGGTTCAATCTTTTCGAAATGATTCTTTCGATTCCGTCAAAAGCACCACCTGCAATAAACAATATGTTTTGGGTATTGACCTCAACAAATTTCTGGTCTGGATGTTTTCTTCCGCCCTTAGGTGGTACGTTAACTACAGTTCCTTCTAAAAGTTTGAGCAATGCTTGTTGTACGCCTTCTCCTGAAACATCACGTGTTATGGATGGATTGTCACTTTTGCGGGCAATTTTATCAATCTCATCAATAAATACAATCCCTCTTTCGGCTTTGGCCACATCATAATCAGCAGCTTGCAATAACCTTGTTAATATGCTTTCAACATCCTCTCCTACATATCCTGCCTCGGTTAAAACTGTTGCATCAACAATGGCAAGCGGAACGTCTAACATTTTTGCAATGGTTTTTGCTACCAATGTTTTTCCTGTTCCTGTTTGACCCACCATGATGATATTTGACTTTTCAATCTCTACTTCATCGTCCAGTTGTTGTTGCATCAAACGCTTGTAATGGTTGTAAACAGCTACCGACATTACTTTTTTAGTTTGGTCTTGTCCAATGACATATTGGTCTAGAAAAGCACGGATTTCTTTAGGCTTTTTTAAAACCAGATCCGCAACCAGTTTTGAACCAGTACCAGACTTTAATTCTTCTAGAACAATCCCGTGTGCTTGCTCGATACATTTATCACAAATGTGCGCATCGATTCCTGCTATTAGTAAATTGGTTTCTGGTTTTTTCCTTCCACAAAAGGAGCATTCTAATATTTGTTTTGCCATTATTTATAGTCAAAAGTCTTAAAGTTAAAAGTGAAAAGTCTTAGCAATGCATTTGACTTTCGACTTTTAACTTTCGACTAAATTATCTTCTTAATACTTCATCAATCATTCCGTACTCTTTAGCTTCATCTGCAATCATCCAATAATCGCGTTCGCTGTCTTTATGAACGCGGTCAAAAGTTTGTCCAGAATGGGTAGAAATGATTTTGTACAACTCATCTTTAAGCTTTAACATTTCACGCAAGTTGATTTCCATATCTGTTGCAACACCTTGTGCGCCACCAGATGGCTGGTGAATCATGACTCGTGAATGTGGCAATGCCGAACGTTTTCCCGCAGCACCAGCACACAATAAAACCGCACCCATTGATGCTGCCATACCTGTACAAATTGTAGCTACATCTGGTTTGATGTATTGCATGGTGTCATAGATTCCTAATCCAGCATATACACTTCCTCCTGGAGAGTTAATGTAAATTTGAATATCTTTTGAAGCATCAGCACTTTCTAAAAACAACAATTGTGCTTGTACAATGTTTGCAATTTGATCGTCTATTCCTGTTCCTAAAAAAATAATTCTGTCCATCATTAATCTTGAAAAAACATCTAATTGGGAAACATTAAGTTGGCGTTCTTCAATAATATATGGTGTCATGTTTGTAGGTGACATTGCACTCACGATTTTGTCGTAATACATTGCATTTACACCTTGGTGTTTTGTAGCAAATTTTTTAAATTCCTTACCGTAATTCATCTAAATTTTAGTTTAAAAGTTATATGTTTAAAGTTGGTACACAATCTTTTATTTTACAAGGCAAAGTTCATACCTTTTATTTTACGTGACAAACTGTCTTGATTGTACTTTATATTCTGATTTATAAAAAATAAGCGCCTGAACTTATACCATTCAGACGCTCAAAGATACTAATAATTTTAATTATTTATTCGCCGTACATTGCTGCGATGAATTGATCGTAAGTTACTTCTTTAACTTCAGGATTTGCTTTTTCAACCATTAGTTGAACCAGTTTGTCTTTTACAACTTGCTCCGACAATCTTTTTACTTCATCTTGGTTAGAAAGTACTCTAGCAACAATCCCTTCTACTTCTTGATCTGTTGGATTGGCTTGTCCGAATTGCGCCATTTGCTGACGGATATTTTTTGTAGTAAATGATTTTAAATCTTCAAAATTAACTTTGATATCACTTTGCGCCAATGCTTTTCCTTCAATAAGTTGAAAACGCAATCCGTTTTCAGAGCGGTTATATTCTACTTCAGCCTCCGCTGGAGAGAGTTTCTTTTCACCTACAGTTTGCAACCATTTTACTAAAAATTCTTTTGGCAAATCAAACTTTGTATTTTCGATTAAAGCAGTGATTACGTCATCTGTCAATTTTTGTTCTGCTTGTTGTGCAAATTGCACTTCAGCATCTTCTTTAATCTTTACTTTTAACTCTTCAAGCGTTGCCACATTTCCTTCGCCAAAAAGTTTATCAAACAATTCTTGGTTTAAAGGTGCTAATTCAGTTCCGTTGATGCTTTCAATTGTAAAGTCAACATCAATTTCTAAACCATGAACATCATCATTACTTACTTTTAATACATCCATTAACTGGTGGTCGTCTTCGAACAAACCTTTTGTATTTACAGTTACAACGTCACCAACTTTTTTACCAATGAATTTATCGGCTGTTTTTTTGTCTTTAAAAATATCAAGAGTGATTTTTGTCGCCTCGTTGATTCCTTTTTCTTGGTTAACAAAAGTTCCTGAAATATCTGAGTTTTGAGCAATTTCTTCCTGAGGAATTACCGTTCCAAATTGTTTTTGAATGCGCTCCACTTGACCGTCTATCATTTTATCATCTGCAGCAACTACATATTTTGTAACATTTGTTTTTGCATCAAGATCTAATGTAAAGTTAGGAACGATACCTATTTCGTATTGAAAAGTCAAATTATCAAGATCCCAATTAAAAATTCCTTTTTCTATTGGTAATGGTGTGCCTAATAAATTCAATCTTTCTGAAGTAATGAATCGCTCTAGCGCTAAATCAACTACTTTTTTTACTTCTTCTTGTTTTATGGCTTTACCATATTGTTTTTCAACAAGGTCTTTTGGCACTGCTCCTTTACGAAAACCTTTTACAGTTGCAAGTGGCATTTTTTCGTTAATGCGTTTTGCTACTTGTCCTTTGTAGTCTGTTTGAAAAACATTGATTTCTATAATCTCTGTAACCTCGTTTATTGCTATTCTTCTAATATCCATTGCGCTAATTTTTATACACTAAAATTGGGTTGCAAAATTATAACATTTTTGCAACCCAACCAAGTTTTTAAGATATTGTATTTTATAGTTTTAAAATGCGTATTTCATTGTATGAAAGCACTGTTTTATTAGTCTTTACTGAACGAATATAAAATAGATTGACAAACCGAAAGGATAATACTAAATAATAATGCGGTGAAAAACGATTGAATCCCAAAACCATCTACTAATTTTGAACACAATAAAATAATTACCGCGTTAATAACCAATAGGAAAAGTCCTAATGTTAAAACCGTTACGGGCAATGTGAGAATTACTAAAATAGGCTTAACAATCAAGTTCAATAAAGCCAAAACAACTGCAACAATTATTGATGTTGTAAAATTTGCCACCATAACGCCAGGCATGTAATGCGCAATTACCATAACCAGTATGGCAGTTATTAAAATTCTAATTAGTAAATTCATGATGTTCCTTTTTTTAAATTCAAATAAATATAATTATTTTTTTAACAACTGTTGAATTAAATCTGATTTAAAAATGAAATTACAAGTTCAAAAAACATTTTAGGATTTTCAGCATGCAGCCAATGGCCAACATTTGGAATAGTTTGAATAGTGGCATCAGGAAAATGACTTTTTATATTTTCAAAATCTGTATCTAAGATATAATTTGAGGCCCCACCACGAATAAACAATGTAGGATTATTAAAAATAGCTTGTTCAGGAAGTACAGCTCCTATTTGCTCCGTATTTTGATTAAAAACATTAAGATTGAAGCGAAAAGCCAACTGTCCTTGCTCTAACCAATACAAACTTTTCATCAAAAACTGTCTTGTCCCAAAGTCTGGAATGTGATGCGTTAATATTGCTTCGACCTCATTTCTTGAGGGTTTTTTAGAAAAATCTACAGCCGTCAAACCCGCGAGAATATCTTGATGGTGCGGTTTATAGAATTTAGGTGCAATATCTGCCACAATCAATTTATCGGTTTTATCGGGATAAGTAGTCGCAAAAAACATAGCCACTTTACCGCCCATTGAATGCCCTAAGATGGTTACTTTTTCTAAATGATTTTTTTCACAGTAAGCAAAAACATCATTTACCATGGCTGGATAAGTAAAATCATCCGAATGGAAACTCCTGCCATGATTGCGCAAATCCAACATGTGAACTTGGTAACCATTTTCGGCAAATTGTGAGCCCAATGTTTTCCAATTGTCAGACATACCTAAAAATCCATGAAGAATCAATAACGGCTTACCTGTTCCTTCTATTTTAGCATATAACATCATGTGGGATTTTATAAATTATCTTAACTTTTGCAAGTACATATTGACCACATTATCTAATCCTAAGTATATCGCTTCGGAAATTAAGGCGTGACCAATTGAAACTTCAAGCAAATCTGGGATATTTTGTTTAAAAAACTGAATGTTATTCAAACTCAAATCATGCCCTGCATTGATCCCTAATCCCAATTCATTGGCTACAATAGCCGCTTTTGTGTAAGGCACAATTGCATCATTATTGCCCAAACCATATTGGTGTGCAAAAGCTTCAGTATACAATTCTATTCTATCGGCACCAATGATTTTTGCACCTTTAACCATGGCTACCGATGGATCAACGAATACGGAAGTTCGTATTCCGTTTCTTTGAAACTCTTGAATTACTTCGGTTAAAAAATCTTTGTACTTTATTGTATCCCAACCCGCATTTGAAGTTAAGTTGTCATTCGCATCAGGTACTAAAGTTACTTGCGTTGGTTTTGTTTCCAAAACTAAATCTATAAAAGATTTTTCTTTTGGATTGCCTTCAATATTATATTCAGTATACACTATTTCCTTTAAATCTCTTGCATCTTGGTACCTGATATGGCGCTCATCTGGCCGTGGATGAATGGTGATTCCTTGCGCGCCAAACTGCTGAATGTCTTTTGCTACTTTTAATAAATCTGGTACATTTCCGCCACGAGCGTTGCGCAAAGTGGCAATTTTATTAATATTTACGCTTAATTTTGTCATTGGAATACTTTTTGTAAAAGTGTTTAAACCTAATTGATGACAAAAATACAAAGTAAAACAAGGCCATTTGTTCTTAATTTTGATTATTTTGCATCGATAATTGATGAATTTTTATGACAGAAATCACAGATTACATTAACAATGATTTTAAGGCAATAGACAGTCAAGAGACGATTCAATCGGTTCAGGATTTTTTTGCAGATGTGAATTTTTCGCATTTCCCAGTAATCGAGGAGAGTGTATATGTAGGTAGCATAGCTTCAGAAGACATTGAAACATTTGATGCTGATAAAAAAGTTTTACATTACAGGTACACGCTTGAAGGTTTTTATGCCCGAACAAATATGATTTGGCTCGACGTTCTTGAAGTTTTTGCAAGAAACCACACTAATATTATTCCGGTTCTAGATGATGCCAATAAATACATAGGTTATTACGAAATTGGGGATATCATGCGTTTTTTTAACGAAACCCCATTCTTAAAAGAACAAGGAGGGATTATTATAGTACAAAAAGCTATTGCTGATTATTCTATGAGCCAGATTGTTCAAATTGTAGAAAGCAATAATGGCAAACTCTTAGGCGCTTTTGTATCCAACACAACATTTGATACCATTCAAATTACCATAAAAATGGCAATTGGCAGCATGAATGAAATTATACAAACCTTCAGAAGATATGATTATGAAATCATTACAGAACACCAAGAAGACAATTATTTGAATAACTTAAAAGAGCGTTCAGACTATTTAGACAAATACCTTAATATGTAATGCCTGTTTTTAAAACAATCCAATAATTCTACAACACGTTTTTATGAAAGTAGCCATATACGGACAATATTATCAGAACAGCACAGAACCTATCATTAGAGATATTTTTGTTTTTTTTATTGAAAATAATATTGAAATGGTCATTGAAGCGGATTTTCTTAAAATGCTTTATGAAAAAAAAATCATAAAAAGAGATTATAAAACCTTTAATTACCATCATGAACTAGACAGCAGTTTTGATATGATGATAAGTATTGGCGGTGACGGAACCATATTGAGAGCCGCAACATTAGTTAGAGATTCTGGAATTCCTATTTTAGGCATCAATGCCGGAAGATTGGGTTTCTTAGCGATGGTACAAAAAGAAGACATTGCGCTATTTTTAAAATTTGTAATTGATGGAAAATATACCATTTCTAAAAGGTCATTGCTGAGTTTGAGTAGTTCTTCTGAGATTGCAGAAATCGAACATATTAATTTTGCAATGAATGAAATCTCGGTGAGCCGAAAAGACACCACATCAATGATTACAATTGATACTTATCTTAACGGTGAATTTTTAAATTCTTACTGGGCAGATGGGTTAATAATTGCTACACCTACAGGATCAACTGGATATTCTATGAGTTGTGGCGGACCTATTCTTACACCTGAAGTGCAAAGCTTAGTAATTACACCTATTGCGCCACATAACCTCAATGCAAGACCATTAGTAATTCCTGATGATACTGAAATAAGACTTAAAGTTTCAGGTCGCGAAGAACAGTATCTTGTTTCCTTAGATTCTAGAATTGCATCAATAAAAAACGAATCGGTTTTGACCATCAAAAAAACTCCTTTTAAAATCAATATGGTTGAAATTCCTGATGAAACGTTCTTAAAAACTCTTCGCAACAAGTTATTATGGGGTGAAGATAAGCGAAATTAAAACTTTATTTTTACTGCAAAACATACGATTGTACCATAACTTTTCGTTAGCTTTTTATCGAATTCAAAATTCGCTAATCGATAAAATGCGTCATTTTATATAAAAAATCATAGATTTCGCATAATGCACTTTGATTAGAAGTCAGAATTATTATATTTGCACGCTATTTTCAAACCAATGAAAAGATTAATTTTAACGTTTATTTGCATGTTGGCACTTTATAATATGAATGCTCAAATACATGAAGTAGGTGTTTTTTTAGGAGGAAGTAATTATATAGGAGACATAGGTCCTATGACATATATTAATCCTAAAGAGGCGGCTTTTGGTATATTATACAAGTGGAATAAAAGTCCGAGGCATTCATGGAAATTTTCTTATACACAAGCTAAAATAACTTCGGATGATAGTAGGTCAAACGATCCCCGAAGAAAACAGCGTGATTTTGATTTTGAAAATACCCTAAAAGAAGTATCTTTAGGACTTGAGTTCAATTTTTTTGAGTTTGATTTGCATGAATTTGAGCAAAAAGTAACACCATATGTTTTCGGAGGTTTGAGTTATGTACAATACAACGGATTGTTTTTTGCAGGAAACGAAACCAAATATGATTCTAAACATGGTACCGTGGCAATTCCAATGATTGTGGGTATAAAATCAAATATTACCGAAAATATTATTTTAGGGTTTGAAGCAGGAGCAAGATATACATTTGCAGATGATATTGACGGTAGCAATCCTACAAATAAAAATTTAAGCCAATTGAAATTTGGTAATATAAATAGTAATGACTGGTACATGTTTTCGGGGTTTACACTTACTTACACCTTTGGCAACAAACCATGTTATTGTGCAGATTAAGAAATGAGTTTGATAAATAGCATTAACAAAGACAATTTACCCAAACATCTAGCCATCATCATGGATGGTAATGGTCGTTGGGCAAAAAAACAGGGTTTGATGCGCACTTTTGGTCATGAAACAGGTACAAAATCAGTAAAAGTCATTGTTGAAACCTGCGCAAAACTTGGCATCGAAAACCTTACACTTTATGCTTTTTCTTCAGAAAACTGGAACCGTCCTAAATTAGAGATTTCGACTTTAATGAAAATTTTAATCAATTCATTAAAAAACGAGCTTGAAACACTTCAAAAAAACAATATCAAGTTGAACAGCATTGGCAACTTAGAAAAGCTCCCAAAATCTGCTCAAAAAGAACTTTTAGAAGTAATTAATAAGACTAAAGACAATACCAGAATGACCCTAACCTTGGCCTTAAGCTACGGATCACGGGAAGAATTGATTCAAGCCATCAAAATAATAAGTAGTAAAGTTAAAAATAATATAATTTCAACTGACGCTATTGACGAATCAATTATTAATCAGCATCTTTACACGCAAAATTTACCAGATGTAGATTTATTAATAAGAACCAGCGGCGAACACCGTATCAGCAACTTTCTACTTTGGCAAATCGCTTATGCAGAATTGTATTTTACAGACGTTTTATGGCCCGACTTTACAGAACAAAATTTATATGAGGCTATCATTAGTTATCAAAAAAGAGAACGAAGATTCGGAAAAACAAGTGAACAAATTAAATAATTTTTTAGTGTTGAATAAAAGCATACAACTATTCTTTGCAATAGTATTTTTCGGAAGTATTTCTCAAGTTAATGCGCAAGATAGAGTTCCTTTTGACCAAGGCACAACATATATTTTAGCAGAGGTATTGGTAACTGGTAAAGTAAGTTATAACCAGCAAACAATCGTGACCTTTACTGGGCTTGAAAAAGGACAACAAATTACGGTTCCTGGTGAAGAAATTAGCGCTGCAATAAAAAAACTAGGTAAATTAGGCCTTTTTAGTGATATCAATTTTTATGTAAATAAAATTGCTGGCGATAGTATTTACGTTGAACTAAACATCAATGAACTTCCTAAACTAAGTGAAGTAAAGTTTGTAGGCGTAAAAAAATCTAAAGTTGAGGGATTAATAAAGGACAACGGACTTACTAAAGGTAAGATCGTTAATGAAAACCTTATCACAACCACAAAAAACTATATAGAAAGCAAATATAAAAAAGACGGTTACTTTAACACTAAAGTAAACTTAAATGTCACAGCAGACACAATAGGAAACCAAGTTAAAATGCTTATCAACATTGATAAAGGTGATAAGGTAAAAATAAAAGAAATTGTTTTTTCGGGCAACGAGAAAATGAGTGATAAAAAGCTTAGAAAAGCCATGAAAAATACCAAGCAAAAAAATCCGCTGCGTATTTTAAAAGGTTCTAAATTCATCAAAGATAAATACAAGGAAGATTTAGAGAGTATCGTTGAGAAATACAAAGAAAAGGGATTTCGGGATGCAAGAGTAGTAACCGACTCAGTGGTTTATAATAAAAAAGACAACAATTTATCCATAAACATCAATCTTGAGGAAGGTAATAAATATTACTTTGGAAACATCAAATTCCTTGGTAATACTATTTATACTGACGAAGGTTTAAGAAGAATGCTAGGTATCAAAAAAGGAGATACTTACAATGGTGTGCTTTTAGAAAAAAGAATTGCAGACAAAAGCAAACCAGATGGTGATGATATTACCAATTTATACCAAAATAATGGTTACTTATTCTCAAACATCAATGCAGTAGAAACCAGGACGTCAAACGATACCATTGATTTTGAAATAAGAGTAGTTGAAGGTCCATTAGCCTATTTTAATAAAATTACAGTTGTAGGAAACGACAAGACAAATGACCAAGTAATTTATAGAGAATTAAGAACAAGACCAGGACAAAAGTACAGCAAAGAAGATTTGGTTCGTTCTGTGAGAGAAATTGGTGCATTGGGTTTCTTTGACCCAGAAGCTATTGATCCAAAGTTTAAAAACGTAGATGGTGCTGCAGGTACTGTAGATATAGAATATAATGTGGTAGAAAAAGGCTCTAGCCAAATTGAATTACAAGGTGGTTATGGCGGTGGCGGATTCATAGGAACTTTAGGTTTGTCATTCAATAACTTCTCCGCGCGAAATTTATTCAATAAACAAGCCTACCGACCTTTGCCTATGGGAGATGGTCAAAAAGTAGCATTGCGATTACAAGGAAGTACATTTTTCCAAACTTATAGCTTGTCATTTTCTGAACCATGGTTTGGCGGGAAAAAGCCTGTAAGTTTTAGTACTTCATTATCTTACAGCAAGCAATTTTTAAATAACTTTCAATCAGGAGGAGTTGATAAAAGCAAAAGTTTCAACATTATTTCCTTGTCTATTGGTTTAGCAAAAACTTTGACTGTTCCAGATGACTCTTTTGTATTGTCTCAAGCCGTTAGTTTTCAGTTCTATGATTTGAACAATTACAACACGGGTTTGTTTACTTTTGGTAATGGATCTTCTAGAAACTTAGCTTACAATGTAGGATTGAGCAGAAACAACAAAGGTTTAAATCCTATATTCCCAACTTATGGTTCAGAGTTTAGCCTTTCAGGAAAATTCACGCCTCCATATTCTTTATTAAACGGAGTTGATTATGCCAAACTAGGTGATTTAACAGAAAATAAATTAAGATACGACACAGCTACTCCAGTTGTAGTAACTCCTACATCAGACAACTCAACTGTGCAACAAGGTGACTATTTGTTAGCAAATACAGATGCTAACGGAAATATCGTTAATTATTCAAAAGTATTGGATCCACAAGATGCAAGTGCTGATCCTGCAAAAGTAGATCAGAGAAAATTTAACTGGTTAGAATACTATAAAGTGAAATTTAAGGCAGATTGGTACACTACAGTTTATAAGAAATTCGTTTTGCGTACTTTAGGAGAATTTGGTTTCCTAGGTAATTATAATAAAGACAGAGGTTTTGTTCCTTTTGAAAGATTCTTTTTAGGTGGAGACGGATTGGCTAACTTTGCATTAGATGGTAGAGAAGTAATTCAGTTAAGAGGTTATCCTAACCAATCTTTAACACCAATAGACAATGGAGGAGGACAAAACGGTGCAACAATTTATAACAAATTTTCGTTTGAATTACGATATCCTATAACTTTGAAACAATCTGCATCTATTTATGCATTGACTTTCTTTGAAGCGGGAGCAGGTTTTGACGAAACTAAAAAATACAATCCTTTTCAATTGCAACGTTCTGCAGGATTTGGTTTGAGAGTATTCATGCCAGCTTTTGGATTATTAGGAATAGATTTCGGACATGGATTTGATGCTATTGAAGGTGGTACGCAAAAGAACGGTTGGGAGACGCATTTTATCATAGGACAGCAGTTTTAGTGAATTTTTTGGCATGGTATTTTCTAATACATTTTTAAGTTATGAGAAAACATTTTTTAATTTTAGTTTTTGTAACCTGTTTGTCATTTGTAGCTCAGGCACAAACTGTTCGTGGCGCTAGAATAGGTTACATTGATATGGAATATATTTTGCAAAATGTTCCTGATTATACAGAGGCCAATAACCAACTGGAGGAAAAAGTACAAAAGTGGAAGCAAGAAATTGAACTCAAAAAAAATGAAATTACAAATCTTAAAGAAGCTTTAAAAACAGAAAGAGTACTACTTACTAAAGAGCTGATCGAAGAAAGAGAAGACGAAATAAAGTTCATTGAAAACGATCTATTAGATTACCAGCAAAAAAGATTTGGACCCTCCGGAGATTTAATTATTCAAAGAGAAGCTTTAGTCAAACCGATACAAGACCAAATTTTTACAGCCATTCAAGACATTGCTGTAGCAAAAAGATATGATTTTATTTTTGACAAATCCTCTGATTTGACCATGCTATTTGCAGGGAAAAATTTTGATATAAGTGAATCAGTTATAAGAACCATAACCCGAAGCACAAAAAGAGAACAGCTTACTAAAAAGCAACTCAAAGCTGAAGAAATAAAAGAATACAAAGAAAATCTGGAAGATGTAAATCCAGAAATTGCCGAAAGACGAAAAATTCTTGAAGACAAAAAAAAGGCAAGAGATCAGCTTTATGCAGATAAAAAGGCAGCTTACGAAGCAAAAAAGAATGAAACATTAACAAAAAGACAACAAATGATTGATGAAAGAGAGGCCAAGAAAAATGGTACTCCTTTACCAATAAAAGAAGAGGTTAAAACAGAAGAACAAAAAGTAGTAGCCAACGAAAAAGAAGTGGCAAGAAAAGCGCTAGAAGAAGCGCAAGCAAAAGCCATTGAAGATCGCAAAAAAGTTTTAGCCGAAAGAAAAGCTAAAATACTCGCTGATAGAGAAGCTGTCAGAAAAGCAAAATTAGAAAAACTAAAAGAACCCAAAAAAGAATAAAAAACAATAATTAATTACTTACTTAATATTTTAAAATGATGAAAAATCTAAAAACATTACTAATCGCTGCCATCTTATTTTTAGGCGCAAATCAATTAGCAAATGCACAAGCAAAAACTGCTCATGTAGATGTTAATGAAATTATGTCAAAAATGCCTGCTTTGCTTGATGCTCAGAAACAACTAGAAAAATTGAGCCAAACTTACCAGACAGATTACAAACAAATGGGTGATCAATATCAAGCAAAGATTAAAAAATACGAATCTGAAGTTACTACTGTTACTGAAGCCGTAAATATTGAGCGTCAAAAGGAAGTTCAAGATATGGAAAAAAGAATACAAGAATTTGGTCAAACTGCGCAAAAAGAATTACAAACTAAAGAGTCAGATTTGATGAAACCTATTGAAGAAAAAGTAAAAACAGCTATCCAAAAAGTAGGAAAAGCTAAAGGTTTTCAATATGTTATAAATTCAGCTGGACTTTTATTAGCAGATGGTCCTAACTTGACTGCGGATATCAAAAAAGAATTGGGTTTTTAATACAACCTTAAAAAAATTAAAAACTGCTCAATCAATTTGAGCAGTTTTTTTTTACATTTGTTTTTATGAATAGCAATAAAAATCTTATTGGCTTTTTTGACTCGGGAATTGGTGGCACTTCTATCTGGAAAGAAGTACATCAATTATTACCTAACGAGAATACCATTTATCTTGCAGATAGTAAAAATGCACCTTATGGTTACAAATCAAAAGAGGAAATTATTGCGCTAAGCATAAAAAATACCGAAATATTATTAGAACAAAACTCAAAATTAATAGTAGTAGCTTGTAATACCGCTACCACAAATGCAATAGGTACTTTGCGCGCTAAGTTTGATGTGCCATTTATTGGTATTGAACCCGCAATAAAACCAGCTGCAAATAACTCGGTTACACATACAATAGGCATTCTCGCTACAAAAGGCACGTTGAGCAGTGAATTGTTTAGTAAAGCAGTCGCAGCAAATTCGCATGTTACAATTATTGAACAAGTAGGACACGGCTTAGTCCAACTGATAGAAAATGGTGATATCAATTCTCCAGAAATGTCAGATTTATTACAATCCTATTTAACGCCTATGATAGCAGCTAACATTGATTATCTAGTTCTGGGCTGCAGTCATTACCCCTATCTGATACCGCAAATAAAAAAAATACTTCCAGAAAATATAAAAATAATTGACTCGGGTGAAGCGGTGGCCAAACAAACACTTCATATTTTAAAAGAAAACATAGGTTTGAATCTTTCTGATGAAAAAAGCACAGCGGTTTTTTATGCCAATTCTAATCCTAAAATAATGGCTGAAATTCTAGACAACAAATACACCGTTTTAGAAATGGACTTTTAAGGTTTATTCTTTAAGCCAACCCGAATACATTACATAATTGTTAGATATTCTTTCAATTTCTCCTGCAAAGTCAGATTGATCAATGTCTTTTACCTTTTTTGCAGGAACTCCTGCATAAATGGTTCCAGATGGCACTATTGTATTTTGAGTAACGACAGCTCCAGCTGCAATAATTGAATTGCTTTCTATAACACAATTGTCCATCACAATGGCGCCCATTCCTATCAACACATTGTCATGAATAGTACAACCATGAACAATAGCGTTGTGTCCTATTGAAACATTATTGCCTATAATTGTTGGGTGTTTTTGATATGTACAATGAATTACTGCACCATCTTGAATGTTAACCTTGTTGCCAATGGTAATAAAATGAACATCACCTCTAATTACAGCATTGAACCATACGCTACAAGAATGGCCAAAGGTTACATCACCAATAATTGTAGCATTTTCGGCAACATAACAATCCTCTGGAATCAAAGGGCTTTTGCCATTTACAGTTTTTATGAGCATTTTGTTCAATGATATATTGTTAGTTTATTGCAGGACAATTGCAATCGAATTTTTCTCTTTTACAGAAAAGATCAATACCTAAAGTAATTTGGTGAAAACCACCTTGGTCAAATTTTACATCGCCTACTAAATGAGAATAAGTGTACGCAAAAACAAATTGCTTGTAATTGATCCCCACAAGTGGTGTCAAGTATTGTAATTTTTGGTTAAAAGAAGCGCCGCTTGACGAATTTGAATTGGCTTCTAAACTTCGTCTGTAAGATAATCCACCCCATAATCTTCCAAAATCAAGATTTTTATAAGCTTTGACATTCAAGTCAACTGTCTTTTCCTTAGTCTTATCAACATATTGAAATAAAAATGAAGGTTCTAATTGTAATGTTTCTCTTTGTCCAAAAACATAACCTGCACTAAACAAGACTTTCCTTAAATTATCCGACTCTATATCTGTATAGATTTGTCTTCTGGTGGCCAAAACGTTTTTTACTGTCAAATGCGTATAAAATTCTAGAAAGTTGTAAGAAGCACCCACATCCATATTAAAATAGGAATCTTTTTGAACAATTCCAGGATAAACATTAGGGTCAAAATCAGTAAACTTGGTTTGATCAAGTTCGCTCTGCACCAAACCAGCACTCATACCAAAAGAAAGTTGGTTCAAATCAAAGTCGCTTCTCGAAAACAATATATGATGCGCATAAGTCGCTTTGATTCCTTTTTGAGAGTGGTAACCATTTTTATCATTAAAAACAATTACTCCAGCTCCAGATTGTTCTCCTATTCTTCCGTTAAAACTAAAAGTTTGTAATGCCGGTGGGTCCTCTTGACCAAACCATTGTTGTCTTGCAGTCAATCTTAGTTTGGCACAATTTGCCGCACCTGCCATAGAGGGATGAATCAAATAATAATTATCAGACAAATAATCCGAGTAAACAGCGATGCCTTCCTGCGAAAATGAAACTTGAGAGAGTATAAAAAGTAAAACGAAATAAGCGCTTTTAAAATTCATTGAATTATTGTTTACTAAATGTTTTCAAAAGGTCAATATTGCATTAGACAACTAAAACAACGGATCTTTAGAAAGCATCTTAACTTTTAAGAATGTATTTGGTCAAAATGAATCAACCGCACCAAATATATAAATTTTTGTGACAGATTTTCTACAAAAAATACATTATTCTAAATTTTTGATACCAAAAAAAAGAGCAACCACTATATCTAACATTCTAAATTTATGTTAATTAAAAGATTATAAAATCAATTTGGTCAAAAGTGCTATTTTAGTTTATTAAATTTGCAAAAAAATTATAGCAATGAAAATCACGATAAGAACAACCCAAAATCCTACCATACTAAAATTTGAATTCCCAGACTTTATAACTCAAAATGAAAGTTTTGAATTCAAAAATATTGATGAAGCGGCAAATTCACCCCTTGCGCAACAATTATTTTACCTGCCATTTGTAAAAACCGTTTACATTTCGGGCAATTTTATTGCCATAGAAAGGTACAATATTGTAGAATGGGACGATGTGCAAGACGCCGTTGCAACGCAAATTGAAGATTATGTAAAAAATGGTGGTGTCATAATTAAAGAAGATACAAACAAATTAAAAAAACAGCCTGCCACAGTTTATGGGGAAAGCACACCCAATCCCGCTGTGCTTAAATTTGTAGTGAGCCGCTTGCTTACAAAAACTGCAGTAGAGTTCAAAAATATTGATGAAACTACTCCATCTCCATTAGCAAAAGAACTTTTTAAATTTCCTTTTGTAAAAGAAGTTTTTATAGATGAAAATTATGTTTCTGTTACTAAATATGCAGTAAATGAATGGTCAGAAATCACGCTAGAACTGAGAAGTTTCATCAAAGAGTTTATTGAAAACGGCGGCACCGTTCTTGATGAAACTTTAGTTGTGAGTAGTCCTAAAATTGAAAAACAAAAAATTGAAAATTTTGATAATCTGGATACCACATCTCAACAAATCATTAATATTCTTGAAGAATATGTGAAACCTGCTGTGGCTGCAGATGGAGGTAATATTCTTTTTGACTCCTATGATGAAAAAGAAAAAAGAGTAAAAGTAGTATTGCAAGGCGCTTGTAATGGCTGTCCTTCTTCTACCTTTACCCTTAAAAGTGGAATCGAAAACATGCTCAAAGACATGTTGAACGACAATGATATTAAAGTAGAAGCTTTAAACGGTTAAGTTATTAATTCAAAGAAAAGTGGCTGTCAAGTATTGATTTGACAGCCACTTTTTATATTTATTAAAGTTTATGCACTTTTCTTAGCACGCATTTGAAACGCTTTGAACAAGACCAACAAACTCATTGAGGATTGCACCAAATCATTGGTTTTAAGCAACAAACTAAAATACAATTTGCTATTTTTTGAACCAGTGTCGAGCGTGCGGGTTCGTACAGCTTGTTTTTGAATTAAAGCCGAAATGTTTTCTAAAACCATTCCCTTTTCCATTAATATACTATCAATTTTTTCAAAATTTCTTGTAACAAAAGCCACTTCAATTTTTGCAAATAAACCCTGAACTTGTAATTCAATACCTTTCAAATCCCTGATTTGATTGAACTTTAATTGCTGTTGTTTTTGGCACACATGAAAATGACTGTTCTCTGTAATAAAGCTTGTAGCCTGCACCAAGTCTTGTAAATGGCCTAAAATTAAAATATAAAATTTACTAGCTTCAACTGACGTTTCGTCTAGACTTTTTATAAAATAATAAACATTATCCCTCAATAAGTTCAATGTATCATTCAGGTTATCAAGTGCTAATTTACTCTCGGTTATTTGCAATACATCACGCAAACCTATACTTTCTACAACGTCACAATAAACCGTGTTGCAACGACCAATAATTGTGGCGATTTGTAGTGAACTTTCGTCAACAATTGCATTAATCGTAAAAATATCCTCCCTTTTTAATTCCTCAAAACTTTCAACATCAAGATCGTTTACTACAATTTCATTGCTTTGTTTTGCGAACAAAAAAGACAAATAATACTTAAAACTCCATTCCTTAAAGTAAAAATTACTAAAAGAGTAAGAGAATAGTCTCGATTCAAAAATATTTTTAATTAATTTAGTATTCACAGCGGCAGGCAACATTTTGATCAAAATTTATAATTTTTACAAAAATGAACTTCCTATTTGAAATATGCGTTAAGCAAATATTATCAATAAAATTTTAACTAAAAAACCATTTTATAATACTTCTTTTTAATATTTTTATTAGGAGCTATTTCCTGCTTTTGCCTTTATCCACGAGATTGCTTCGTACCTTGCAATAACGTGGGATACCGGCGCAATCAGGGCTAAAAAATCAATAATGATGAATGAACTTTTACAGGAAACCAGTCCTTATTTGTTGCAGCATGCTACAAACCCAATATATTGGAAAGCTTGGAACCCCATCACACTTGCTACTGCGCAACAAAAAAATCAGCTCCTAATCATCAGTATAGGCTATTCTGCCTGTCACTGGTGTCATGTTATGGAACATGAAAGTTTTGAAGATGAGCAAGTAGCACAAATCATGAATACTGATTTTGTAAGTATAAAAATAGACCGTGAAGAACGCCCAGATGTTGATGCAGTTTATATGAAAGCAGTTCAAATCATGACAGGTCGCGGTGGTTGGCCACTCAATATTGTTGCTTTGCCCGATGGCAGGCCTGTTTGGGGCGGTACCTATTTTAAAAAAGAAGAATGGACAGCTACACTATCACAATTACAAGAATTGTACACGACAAATCCTGAGAAAATGATAGATTATGCAGAAAAACTCCATAACGGAATTCTAAATTTAAATACAATAACTACAAGCGATTTCAAACCTGTTTTTGATGCCGAAATCTTAGAAAACTTAGTAGCAAAATGGACCAAAAGTTTTGACCTAGAATGGGGTGGTATGGCAAGGGCGCCCAAGTTTATGATGCCTAATAATTATCAGTTCTTGATGCGTTATGGGTATCAAAATCAAGACAATAAATTATTAGATTTTGTCAATCTTACCTTGACAAAAATGGCCTATGGCGGCCTTTTTGACACTATAGATGGTGGTTTTTCTAGGTATTCAGTGGATATGAAATGGCATGTCCCTCATTTTGAAAAAATGCTATATGACAATGGCCAACTTGTAACATTATACGCTGATGCTTACAAACTAACAAAAAATCCTTTGTACAAACAAGTGGTTCAAAAAACACTCGCGTTTGTATCTCGTGAGTTAATAAATGAGAACGGTGGTTTTTACTGTGCCTTAGATGCTGATAGCTTAAATGAAAAGCAAGAACTTGAAGAAGGTGCTTTTTATGTTTGGCAAAAACCACAATTGCAAGCACTTTTAAAAGAAGATTTTGAGATATTTAGCAATGTCTTCAATATCAATCAACTTGGTTATTGGGAAGCCAATAATTACGTTCTAATTCAAAATCAATCCCTTGAAATTATTGCAAAGGAAAATAATATTGATCTACAATGGCTAGAAATCAAAAAACAACAGTGGGAAAAAGTACTTTTTACCGAAAGGGAAAAACGCAGCAAACCCAGACTAGATGACAAATGTTTGACCTCTTGGAACGCCATCATGCTCAAAGGTTTTATCAATGCTTATAAAGCCCTGCAGGATGAAAATTATTTGTCTGCGGCATTAAAAAATGCGATGTTTATTATACAAAACCTTTGGTCGCCAGAAGGTCATTTGTGGCACAATTACAAAAACGGAAAAGCCACAATAAATGGCTATCTTGAAGATTACTGCTTTGTCATTGAAGCTTTTATTGGGCTTTACGAAGTTACTTTTGATGAAAAATGGCTTCGGGATGCAAAACAACTCACAGATTATTGTTTGGCTCATTTTTATGACGATGAAAAAGGCTTTTTCGCCTTTACATCAGATCAAGATGCACCGTTAATCATGAAACATTTTGAAACAGAAGACAATGTAATTCCTGCTTCAAACTCGGTTATGGCCAGCAATTTGTTCCAACTTAACATTTATTTTGAGCTACCTCATTATTTAGATATTATAGAAAAAATGTTGCAACAAATAATACCTGAGATAGATTATCCTTCGGCTTTTTCTAACTGGCTCAATGTGTATTTGAACTTTTCGCCACAACAAAAAGAATTGTCCATTACAGGTAATAAAGCTTTAAAATACAGCCACTTATTGCAACAAAGTTACCATCCTCAAATTGTTATAGCGGGTTGCACAAAATCATCAGAACTCGCGTTTTTTAAAAATAGATTTAATGCCGATAAAACAAACTTTTATTTGTGCCAAAATAAAACGTGTAATTTACCAACAACTGATTTTATAGCTTTAGAAAACGATTTGGCACTATAATTATTAAATTATGATTATCAATATTTTACAACGTACATTTGATGATAATTTTACGTAATATTGTATAATACAAACCAAAAAAACCAAATCATGGGAATAGGAAATTTTTTTAAGAATTTATTAGGGTCCGCAAAAACAACTACCGAAGATTTTGCAGACAAAGCAGAAGTTTTTGTTAAAGAAAATATCGAAAAGGCTAAAGAAAATGCAGGTCCATTAATGGAAAAAGCTGAAGCTTATGCCGAAATGGCTAAGGAAAAAGTAGGTGCTTACTCCGAAGAAGCAGCAGAAGTTTTAGACAAAGTAATTGATAATGTCAAAGAAAATGCAGCGCCATTTTTAGAAAAAGCAGAAGCATTTGCAGACAAAGCACAAGAAAAAATAAGTGATATTGTAGACCAAGCCAAAGACAAAATCAATGAAGCAACAGACAAAACTACTGTAAATACAGAAGTAGCTGATGCCAAAGAAAAAGTAGCAGATGTAACTGAAAAAGCTGCTGATGCCATTAACGAAACTGCCAATACAGTTACAGAAAAAGCAGAGGAGATAAAAGAAGTTGTCAAAGACAATATTGATGAAGCAACGGATGGTGATCAAAAAGCATAATTTATCTGCAATTAACGCTTCCTACTTTTTTATAAAATAGTAAATTTGCCTTCTCGAAAACAGAAGGCTTTTTTATTCAATTAACTTACGCATGACACTAAACACTGAAGTTATTTCTAACTACGCAACACAATTTATCAAAGTACTTGTTGACTATTCTCCTAAACTTATTTCTGCCATTTTAATACTTTTTGTGGGAATTTATGCTATAAAGATCATTAACAGAATTGTAAAAAATGTAATGATGAAGCGGGAGTTAGAACCTACGCTAGCAAAATTCTTAGCCAATATACTTTTTTGGGTGCTTCGGGTATTGCTTTTTGTAACATTCATATCAAAACTAGGTATCGAAACTTCATCATTTGTTGCTATTTTGGGCGCAGGTGGTTTAGCAGTAGGATTGTCATTGCAGGGTTCTTTGTCAAATTTTGCTGGGGGAATGCTAATTATTTTGTTCAAACCCTTTAGAGTGGGTGATAGTATTGAAGCACAAGGCGTATCGGGTACTGTAGCCGAAATCCAAATTTTTGTCACCCGATTGATTGCAGGTAATAACCAAACCATATTTGTTCCTAACGGTGCCTTGTCTAACGGCAATATTATCAATTATTCAATAGCGGGTATTCGTAGGGCAGAGCTAACATTATCAATAGCCTATGATGCTGATTTAAAAATAGTTAAAGAGACAATTATGGGTATTTTAATCAACAATCCTCAAGTTTTAAAAACTCCCGAACCTGTAGTTGAAGTTACCGCATTAACGGACAATGCGATAAAACTAGCAATAAGACCGTGGGCTACTAATGAGGATTATAGCACGGTTTGTTCTTATACTTTAGAAAACTGTACAACACAATTGTACAATGCGGGTATCGACATACAACCGTATGCAAAGGAAATTTCAAAATAAAAAAAACTTGTTTTTTTATTCTCGTAAATGAAATGTAGTGTTAACTTGTTAACGCTTCAAAAATGTTTGAGATTTACCAAGATGATTTGATAACAAAAATAACAGTAGCAAGGCAACTGAAACCGAAATATAAGGTTTTTAAACACCTACAAAAAATATTAAAAGTCGAATTAATTTACACTCATGTAAGCATGGAAAGTTTACAACAAATTAAAAGTACATTTGATAATGTGTAATAATAATGAGATATATTTGATGTAAATAAAATGTTATAATTGTCTTAATATCCACCCAAAATTAGGTCGCTATGTGTGATTTTGTAACACGTATAGACAAGTTGTGCAGCCTTTTAGGAGAACGACCCTACAAACCTTTAATGGATATTCTCAAATTGTGATAGAAATGAATTGGACTGATAATGAAATACTCTTAAATCATAATGAAACAACACCTTGCAAAGATATTTTTCAAGCAGTGTGTGATGAGTTAGGAAAATATTATTCTGATAAAGGATTCAAATATGCTCGCTCAAAACCTAAACTAACTTATAAGGACATATTGATATTAGATTAGAAATTAAGTTCTTCTCAAGCGCTAGTAATACTGCTAAAAGACCACATTTGAGTTTAAATATGAAAACACCTAATTTTGTATATGAAAAAACCAGTGAAGATAGCCTCACTGGTTTTAATTAATTTATTGTAAAACTTGTCAACTTATTTCAGGACGGGACACTATATTGTTTTTAGTTCATTGTACACGTACTGCAACCAGTGCAATAGTAGGCAACATATCCAAAAAGCCCCTCTTTTTCTAATTTACAACTGTCACCTCCTGTAGTTCCAGAACATTTACAACTTTTTGGTGCAGAATCATCTTCCAATGATAGCGTTCTTAATTGTGGCATTAATTTTTTTAGATTATCATCTTTTGGAATAATCAAGCCTAATTCAAAGCCATAAAGAATAGTTTTTGCATATAAATAACTTTTTGAATCAATATCTTTTTCAAAGGTTTTTGAATCAAAATTCGGTTTAGCTGAATTTTTATAAATTAAATCATATGTTCTTTTAATCTCTTCTCTTACTTCTTTAACTTTAAAAAATCCTTTTTTACCCTCGTGAGAAAGGCTAGCTTTTTCTAAGTTAATATCCGAATCAACAGTATTATTGTTTTTATATAGTACTCCTTCAATTGTAGAATCTGAAAGAGATTTTGATGCTTTCCCAGTGCATGATCCTCCACAAGTACTTTGCAAACAACCATATCCAAGATCTTTATTATAAAAAGTTGTACAACTTCCTCCGCCACTACAAGTACATGAATAACCAGCTCCTTCATCTGATAAAAGATATCTCTCGGAACTTCCGTCTTTTATTAAAAATGTATAATCTTTTGGTAACTCAAATGCAACTTCATTCTTTTTTGCATTAGTGTAATACCATATTGTACCCTTGGGTAAATAAATATCTTCGCCTAGTAGCGTTTTATCTGCTAAGACTTCTTTTTTGACTGTGTAAGCACTCACCTCTTCATTTTCATTTTTGTTACATGAGACTAGATTAAGTGTTGCACTAAATAGAATAATAAAAATTCCAAATACTAAATACTTTGTTTTCATAATGTTAAAATTTTTTGGGTTGAATTAGGGGTTCAGTTTTTATTAACGTTTTGTTCAATATTTCTAATTATACTTTTCAAACACACGTTAAATCAAAGTTTCGTGTGTTCTAAGAGGCAATGACCTATAACGGTAGAAAAATATTATAACTAACTAAATATTAAAAACTTACATAAAATTAATCAATAATTTTTATTCTACAAAAAATATAAAACTTTTTTTAATGGCCCCATATTTTTTTTAGAAGCAAAAAAATTTCTTTCAGTGTCTTTTTATTTAAGAGGAAGGCACTCAAAGAAACATCAGCAATAAAAAAACCCGCTCCGCAAAGTCTCCTGACTTTGTCAATAAGTTTAAAGAGTGGAGCATCTATAGTAGCTATATTGATTACATTACGATTATGTATCATTGGGAAGTTAAACTTCCACCTGCAAATAGTTGGAATCCGCCTAAAGGTGCGTGGAAAATCGGTTATATCACAATGTCCGACTATATCGATTTCAAAGATCCGAGATCTAAAACTGTAATCAGTGCTGCTATAACGGATCAGTTTGCAGTTTCGGAAAGACTTGGAAAGACAGCAGCACAATGTACTGAAGAAGAGTTAAAGATGGAAGTATTACTTGAGCTACAACGAATATTAGGATTTGCTTCAATGCCTCCTCCTTATGAGATCATTGT
>JANOEE010000003.1:0-135536 GCA_031413015.1 Bacteroidota bacterium
TGAAGTTGTTTTCGGGTCTTTTTAAGATCACTATCAGAGGTAGATTGGTAATAAAAAATAGGTGTTTTTGAGGTAGCCAATCCGTTTATTATTTTCTCTTCCATTTTTGGAGTAAACTCTGGGCTTAATGAAATATAAGCGTTGAAATAGGGTTTTTCAGCATATAAAAAATAATTCAAAAAACCTGCTGTAGCATCATGTCCTGCTACAATTCTAAAAGGTGCAATGCGGTATTTTTTTTCTAAAGTAGGAAACAGCTCTGTATTTAAAAAATCAAAAAATGCGGCGCCTTTTTCAATAGGCAATCCAGCTTCTCCGTCAAACATTGTATCATCATCTCGTTGGTTTTTATTTTGATGAATGCCTACGATAATTACTTCGGGTAAGTTGTCCCAGTAATTTCCGTAAGAGAGGGCACCATTAAAAGGGTCAAGTAAGTAATCACCATCTAATAAAAATAATAAAGGATACTTTTTGTCTTTATTTTTTATATAAGAAGCGGGTAAAGAAACAGTGTAAACCCTTTCCTGATCTAAACTTCTGGAAGCAATACTGTCTGTAGTTTTTTGAGAAAAAATAGTCAAAGAAAATAACAGTAAAACAAGTAGAAATAGATTTTTCATGTTGCAAGTTGTTTGAAATTGGTGGTAAACAAATCAGGATACTAATATAGTAAATTATTTGTTTTTATTAAGAACTGGTAAAACCACAAATGATAGCACTCCCGTAAAAGTTACTAAAAGTATTTGTGATGTCCAGACAATCCAACCAAAAGCCGTTCCTGCAGTTGCAGCCACACCATAAAAAAGCAAAATTTTCGCCATTAAAACAGGATATGTACCAAAACCACTACTTGTTACAGCAATTGCAATACTACCAACTATAAATGAAGATAATACAGCACCAAAACTGATGTTGCTCGTTTCTTTAAGAGAAAAAATAGTGATGTAAAACATAAGAAAATAAGTGATCCAAATAAAAAGGGTATGGAATAAAAAGGGCCATTTTTTCTCCATTTTAACAATGCTAAAAATACCCTCTTTAAGCCCAGAAATTCTCGATTTAAGCGTTAATATGATCCTAAATTTAGAATAAAAATAAATTAAAACTGCAACAATAGTCATTGTAACACCAATGCCTAAAAACCACAATGTTTTTTCTAAAGGAATCTTATCAAGTACAAATGCTTTTACGACATCAAACTGTACAAAAAATGCGGCAATGATGAACATTAAAAGTATTGCTGAATCTACTATTCTTTCGGCTACAATAGTCCCAAAGCCTTTGTCAAAAGGAACGGCATTGTATTTTTTTAAGATTAAAGCTCTTGAAAATTCACCTGATCTAGGAACAGTCATGTTCATTAAATAACCTATGGAAACTGCCATAAAATTATTTGCAAATGAGGTATTATAACCCATGTGTTCCAATGAAAACTTCCATCGGTAAGCTCTGGATGCGCCTCCTAAAGTTGATATTATTAAAGAAATAAAAATATAGAAATAATCCGCCTGATTGAAATAGGTTTTTATTTCAAGAATTTGCGAAGTACTAAATTGTTTGTAGGTATAAAAAATGAGTGCAATTCCCAGAAAAAGAGGTAATAATATTGAAGCCCATTTGCTTAAATTTTTTTTGTTCCAAAATTTTTTAACACCATGTTCAGACTTTTCTTGAATCGCCATAATAGCTGTAGTTTAGTTGCTTTTTTTCTTTGCAGAAATGCAATTTAAGTCAAAGAATTGTCTTTTTCATTAGGAAAAACTAATGAAGGCTTAAAGGTTTTAGCTTCGTTAATGTCTAAAATTCCGTATGCAATAATGATAACAATATCACCTTTTTGAACTTTTCTGGCTGCTGGACCGTTGAGTGTAATTTCGCCGCTATTTCGGTTGCCTTTTATGGCATAGGTTTCTAAACGTTCCCCATTGTTGATGTTTACAATTGCCACTTTTTCACCTTCAATAATATTTGAGGCTTCCATAAGCGTTTCATCAATGGTGATGCTTCCTATATAATTTAAATCTGCTCCAGTAACCGTAACACGGTGAATCTTGGATTTTACTACTTGAATTTGCATGTGGTAAAGGTAATTAATTTAATGAAATAGTATCAATCAATCTTATTTCGTTAATAAAAACAGCTATAAAAGCACGGTATTTTTTGTTTTTGTCTTTTCTTAAGCAAGGCAAAAGCGTAGTTTCTTCGGCAATTTGAAAATAATCCAATTTAAAATCGGTTTGTTTTTTAAAAATATTTTCGACCCAAATTGTTATTTCTTGCGCACTTTTTTTATCAAATTTTTGTTTCGATTGGTTGAGAATTTTAAAAATCACAGCTGATTTTTCTCTTTCTTCTTGAGACAAGCGTTCATTTCTTGAACTCATGGCCAAACCATTTTTTTCTCTAAAAATAGGCCTACCTATTACATTAACAGGTAGTTTGTGTTTTTGAACCATTTTTTTCACAATTTGCAATTGCTGAAAATCTTTTTCTCCAAAATAGGCATTTGTAGGAGTTACAATTTCAAACAATCGTTTTACAATTGTGCCCACACCATCAAAATGTCCTGGTCGGAATTTGCCTTCCATTTGGTTTTCTAAACCATCAAAATCAAACGATTGAGAAGTTGTATTGCCTTCATAAATATCTGTCACTGTTGGAGCAAAAACAATTATATGTTCTGATAGTTGTTTTATTTTTTCAACATCACTGTCTAATGTTCTAGGGTATTTTTCCAGATCACTTGGATTGTTAAATTGGGTAGGATTTACAAAAATACTAATTACGGTAATCCTGTTTTCTAAAAGCGATTGTGCCATCAATGAAAGATGGCCATCATGCAAAGCACCCATTGTGGGCACAAAACCGATAGTTGTTTTTGATAATAAAAAGGATTTTAGATGTGCGATTAAATCGGTTTGCCTTTTAAAAATTAACATACGTTGATTGTTCTAATAAAATGCAAACTTAAGATTTTAGTTAATAACTCCATAAATTTTTGTAATTTTGCACGTTATTTATTGCCAATAAACAAAGTACAATATATTATGGAAGAAAAGAAGATATTATTTGTATCATCTGAAGTGGTGCCCTATCTTGCAGAGAATGAAGTTTCTTCTATGTCTTATGATGTGCCAAAAATGATTAATGATCAAGGCGGACAAATTAGAATTTTTATGCCGCGATACGGTAATATTAATGAAAGAAGACACCAGCTACACGAGGTTATTAGGTTGTCAGGGATGAATCTTGTCGTTAATGACCTTGATATGCCACTAATTATTAAAGTTGCATCTATCCCAAAAGAAAGAATTCAAGTTTATTTTATTGATAATGATGAATACTTTAAACGCAAAGCCACATTTGCTGATGAAGAAGGCGTGATGTATCCGGATAATGATGAGCGTGCTATATTTTTTGCAAAGGGCGTCGTAGAAACTGTAAAAAAATTAAACTGGGTTCCGGATATTATTCATGTTCATGGATGGTTAGCGGCTATGTTGCCCATATACATGAAGCATTATTACAAGGATGAAGCTTTGTTTGCAGAAACTAAAATTGTAACTTCAGTTTACAGCCAGTCCTTTGATACTTCACTCAATGTAGAAATGATTAATAAAATTAAGTTTGACGGTATACCAGCAGAAGCAATAGCGGCTCTTGAAACACCGAATTACGAAAATATTATTATGACTTCTGTAAATCATTCGGATGCAGTAATCATCGCTTCAGAAGGTCTTTCCTCAAGTTTAACAAAATTTATAGAATCATCAGGAAAACCTTTTTTACCTTTCACGCCGAAAGATAAATTTGCAGAAGTTTACACTAATTTCTACAAAACCCAAGTACTTTAAATAATTTTTTTAAGAATAAACATGAATAACAAATCAATTTTTAGGTCGGTTGGAATTTTAATTGCAATATTTTTAATGGCCTCATGTGACAAAGATTTTAATGAAATAGGAACTGAAATTATTGGAGACGATCATTTTGGTTTTGAAAAATATACAAATGCTAGTGTAATTGCATTTAATCAAGGAACTGGCGCAGTACAATCAAACAATTTACTTATAAATGGTTTGGGGGTTTTTGACAACACGGTTTTAGGAAAAACTAGAGCCAATTTTGTAACACAGCTTGAGTTGGCTTCTATAAATCCTACATTTGATCCCGCATTGTTTGTATCTATGGATAGTGTAGTGCTTTCGGTACCCTATTTTAGTACCAGATTGACTTCGGTAGATGGTAAAAGTACTTATAAACTTGATTCTATTTATGGCTCAACACCTATTGACTTAAAAGTTTTTGAATCTGGTTATTACATGACAGACTTAGATCCTAACACTAATTTTGAACAAGCGCAAAAATATTTTTCTGATCAAGACAATGATTTTAACAGTAATAAAATTGGTGCCTTGCTAAATAATAGTACAAATGTTATTGAAAACGCTTCTTTTTTACCAAGTAACAAAGAAATTGTTAAATATAAAGCAAGTAATCTTTTGATCCCAACTACTGAGGTTGAAACGCGTTTAACACCGAGGATGAACTTGCATCTTAATAAAGACTATTTTAAAACAAAGATAATGAATGCGCCTTCTGGCAAATTAACAAACAATACTATCTTCAAGGATTACTTTAGAGGGTTGTATTTTCAAGTTGCTGATGCTGCAAATGGCACTTACATGAAACTTGATTTCACAGCTGGTAATGTAACCATGCATTATACAGAATATACGGGATATGAGGATAAAGATAAAAATCCCGCAACACCAGAAACATTAATTACTTTTGATGATGATAATAATGCGAGTACACCTGAAGTTATAAAAAAAGATCTTAAATCTTTTGTAATGAATTTGAGTGGTAATACAGTCAATTTAATACAACAAACTAACAATACAGAATATGCTGGAATTATTACAAGTGGGGTTCCTAACCAAACCTCAGGAGATGAAGCTTTATATGTAAAGGGTGGTGCAGATGGTTCAGTAGCTTTGATAGATTTATTCAAAGATGATTTGCATGGAGCAAATGGCGAAGGTGCGCCAAACGGAATTAGTGATTTAGTAGATATTAGAAACAGCGGTTGGTTAATCAATGAAGCCAATTTAATTTTTTACATTAATAAAGAGAAAATGGCCAATGCAAAAAACGGGACCACTACCTATGAGCCACAAAGAATATACCTTTATGATGCAAAAAACAAACGCCCTTTAATTGATTATTTTACTGATCAAAGTACTTTTTCTAATGCTAAATTTAATAAATCAATTCACGGAGGTCTCATAGAAAGAGAGCAAGTTGCAGGTGGCAGAGGCATAAGATACAAGCTAAGAATTACAGACCATATTAGAAATTTAGTTAAAAATGATTCTACAAACGTAAGACTGGGATTGTCAGTTACCGAGTTTATTGGAAACACAACAAATTCTAGATTAAAGCAACCTGTGGTGAATTCAATAGACAGAGTGCCTTCTGCATCAGTAATGAACCAGTTTGGGACAATATTATACGGTAGTAACCCAAATGTTCCTGCAGAGAAAAGGTTGAAACTAGAAATTTATTATACCAAACCTAATTAATAAGAATTATGTGCGGAATAGTTGGATACATCGGATTTAGAGAAGCCTATCCTATAGTAATAAAAGGATTAAAAAGGCTAGAATATAGAGGTTATGATAGTGCAGGAGTAATGATTTTTGACGGAACAGATCTTAAGGTTTCAAAAACCAAAGGAAAGGTTTCTGATCTTGAAGAAAAAGCTTCAAAAGAAATAACTACAAATGGTACCATAGGAATGGGACATACGCGTTGGGCAACCCATGGCGTTCCTAACGATGTTAATTCGCATCCTCATGTTTCAAATTCAGGAAATCTAGTAATAATTCACAATGGTATAATCGAGAATTATGCACCATTAAAAAAAGAATTAATTACTAGAGGTTACACCTTTCATTCTGATACAGATACAGAAGTTCTTGTCAATTTAATTGAGGAAGTTCAAAAAAAAGACAATTTAAAATTAGGACAAGCAGTACAAGTAGCCCTTAACGAAGTTGTTGGTGCGTATGCAATTTGTGTTTTTGACAAGCAAAAACCTAATGAAATAATTGTGGCAAGATTAGGCAGTCCATTAGCCATAGGTGTAGGAGAAAATGAATATTTCATTGCTTCAGACGCCTCGCCATTCATAGAGTACACATCAAATGCTATTTATTTAGAAGATGAAGAAATGGCCATCGTAAGATTACACAAGCCATTAAAAATCAGAAAAATAAAAGATGATACTCTCGTAGATCCCTACATTCAAGAGCTTAAAATGAATTTAGAGCAAATTGAAAAAGGTGGTTATGAGCATTTTATGCTAAAAGAAATTTACGAGCAACCCAGTGTTATAAAAGATACTTACAGAGGTAGACTTCTTGCCAATCAAGGGATTATACAAATGGCTGGAGTAGAAGACAATCTTGAAAAATTCCTGCATGCAAACAGAATTTTAATAGTAGCATGTGGCACTTCATGGCACGCAGGATTAGTGGCAGAATATATTTTTGAAGAATTTACAAGAATCCCTGTTGAGGTAGAATACGCTTCTGAGTTTAGATATAGAAATCCTATCATTAATCAAGGAGATATAGTAATTCCTATTTCACAATCAGGAGAAACTGCTGATACGCTTGCTGCAATAAAGTTAGCAAAGGAAAAAGGGGCTTTTGTCTTTGGAGTGTGTAATGTTGTGGGTTCTTCAATTTCTAGAGAAACACATGCAGGAGCTTATACACATGCAGGTCCAGAAATAGGCGTGGCTTCAACAAAGGCTTTTACAACCCAAATTACAGTACTTACATTGATAGCATTGCGATTGGCTAAAGCCAAAGGAACACTCTCTAACTCAGATTTTCATCGATATTTACAAGAATTAGAACTAATACCCGAGAAAGTTAGTGAAGCATTGACTACTAATGATAAGGCCAGAGAAATTGCAGCAATTTTTAAAGATGCGCCCAATTGCCTTTATTTAGGAAGGGGTTATAATTTCCCTGTGGCCCTAGAAGGTGCTTTAAAATTAAAAGAAATATCATACATCCACGCAGAAGGTTATCCAGCTGCTGAAATGAAACATGGCCCTATAGCCCTTATTGATGAGCACATGCCAGTAGTTGTAATTGCTCCTAAACAAGGACATTATGATAAAGTAGTAAGTAATATTCAAGAAATTAAGTCCAGAAGTGGTAAAATCATAGCAATAGTTACAAAAGGCGATACACAAGTAAGAGATTTAGCAGATTATGTTATTGAAATTCCCGACACTATTGATGCTTTATCACCTTTATTGACTACAATACCGCTACAATTATTATCTTATCACATCGCTGTAATGAGAGGTTGTAATGTAGACCAACCAAGAAACTTGGCAAAATCAGTAACTGTAGAATAATAATGATTCTAAATAGATAAAAAAATGCGAGATAAACATCTCGCATTTTTTTATGGTAAATATTTTTTTAATTCTTATTTTTTAAGAAAAATGAAATATTTTGGCAAAATTATATGTACGCATGCTATTTTTTTTAACAATAAGACTTAATTGTTAACAAAAACTTAAAAAAGCAATAATATAGATTAAATAATTATCAGTACGATTCAATGATGATTATGAATTTTTTTTTACTCATTTCTAATAATATCAAAAATATTTGTACATTGGCTTCATTAACTAACAAAATCCAAACAAATGAAAGTGTATTTATTTATTTTGTCATTGTTTTTTTGTGGAATTACTTTTGCACAAAATACAATATCGGGAACCGTTACTGACAAAAGCGGAGTGTCTGTCCCAGGAGCCAATATTAAAATAGTTGGTAGTTCAAAAACAACAGTTTCCGATTATGATGGAAGTTTCACTCTCAATACTCCTAACAATCCGCCTTTCACATTAGAAATTAGCATTGTAGGTTATTTTTCTCAAAGAGTTGAGGTTAAAACAGCAGGTCAAAAAGTAAGTGTAAGGCTGCAAGAAGAAGAAACTAAATTAAATGAAATTGTAATTTCTGCTTCTAGAACCCCTGAAAGAGTTATAGAATCGCCAGTTACAATTGAAAGAATGGGTATTCAACAAATCAGAAATACTACAGCAGCAACGTTTTACGACGGATTAGAAAATTTAAAAGAAGTACACTTTAATACAAGTAGTTTGTCTTTTAAGTCTATTAATACTAGGGGATTTTCATCTGTAGCCAATACACGTTTTCTTCAATTGGTAGATGGTATGGATAACTCTTCTCCAGCATTAAACTTCGTACTTGGTAACCTTATTGGTTTGTCAGATATAGATGTTGCTAATGTTGAAATCTTACCAGGTGCTTCATCTGCACTTTATGGTGCAAATGCTTTTAATGGAGTTTTGTTTTTGAATAGTAAAAGCCCATTTACAAATCAAGGCATTTCGACTTATGTAAAATATGGTCAAACATCGCAGGATATCGCTGGTGACAATGACTTTTTTGATGCCGGAATAAGAGCAGCTCATGCTTTTAACGATTATTTTGCCGCAAAAGCTAATTTTACTTGGACAAAAGCGACAGAGTGGATTGCTGGTGATCAAAGAAGTGTAACAGGTGGATCAATAGGCCATGCTAACAACCAGAATTATGACGGATTGAATCTTTATGGTGATGAGGTGACCACGTTTATCAATAATGTAGGTCAAGTAAGTAGAACAGGATACCGTGAACAAGATTTAACGGATAACAAAATCCAAAGTGTAAAAGCAGATTTTTCTTTGCATTTTAGACCTTTCAAAAATGATTTTGAAATTATATTACAACACAAATTAGGTTCAGGAAACACTATTTATCAAGGAGCAAATAGGTATGCGTTGAAGAATTTTTATCTTGATCAAACCAAACTTGAAGTAAAAGGGAAAAACTTTTTTGCTAGAGTCTATGTTACTAGAGAAGATGCCGGAGATTCATACGATATGCGTTTTGCGGCTTGGAACGTTAACCGTGCAGCAAAATCTGATACAGAATGGTTTACAAACTATGCAACTGCTTTTCAATTATCTGGAGCTACTGGAAGTACACCTTCTCAACAATTAGCAATTGCTAGAAATTATGCAGATTATAATATAAAACCAGCTAATTTACCATTTTTACCAACCCCTACAGGCAGTCCAAGATTTGAACCAGGCTCTCCAGAATTTAAAGGTGCTTTAGCAACAATAATCACAAATCCGGATCTTACTCAAGGAGCAAAATTTACTGATAGATCAAAACTGTACCATTCTGATTTGAATTATAATCTTAAAGACGTAGTAAAATTTGCTGAAATACAAGTAGGTGGTTCTGCAAGAAGGTATGAAATGAACTCTAACGGAACCATTTTTACAGATTTTGATGGCCCAATAACTTATGATGAATATGGTGCTTACACTCAATTGCAAAAGAAGTTTTTAGACGAAAGATTAAAATTTACAGGTTCCGTTCGTTATGACAAGAGTCAAAACTTTGACGGTTTCGTATCTCCACGAGTAGCGTTCGTATATTCTGCTGGAGCAAGTAAGAAACACAATTTTAGAGCTTCTTATCAAACTGGATTTAGAAACCCTACAACACAAGATCAGTATATAGGTTTAGATTTAGGACCATTCGCTTTGATAGGTTCTGCACCAGACAACTTGGCTCGGTTTGTTGAGGATAGAGCGGTGAGTGCTAGTGGTCAATTATTAGGAAATCCATCTTCTGTAACGCTTTCAGGAGTCGATGCATACAATAATTCTTACACATTAGCTTCGGTAACTGCCTTTGCTGCGTCTCAAAATCCTGGCGATTTACAAGTAGCTGATATTGGTCTGGTTAAACCAGAAAGAGTACAAGCTTTTGAATTGGGATATCGTACAGTAATCAACAATGATTTATCTGTAGATATTAATGGTTATTACAATACTTATAACGATTTCTTAAATCAATCAAGGGTTATTACGCCTTATTATGGTACTGTAGGAACCGATGTAACTGATCCACAGGTACAAAGAACTTATGCTGCAATCGCAAATGGTGACAGACGCGTTTATCAAATCTACACGAATTCAAAAACAGAAGTTAATTCAACAGGTTTTGGTATAGGATTGTCTAAAAAAGTGTACAAAGATTTTGAATTTGGAGTAAACTACAATTTTGCAGATTTCACATTTGATGCTGCAAAAGATCCAAGTTTCATCCCAGGATTTAATACGCCTAAGCACAGAGTAAAAGCATCTTTAGGAAATGCTAAATTGTTTCCAAACTTTGGATTCAATTTAAATGTAAGATGGAATAATGAATATTTATGGCAGTCGTCTTTTGCAGACGGTATGGTTCCAGAAAACACAGTATTTGATGCACAAATTAACTACGTGGTACGTTCTATAGGATCTGTTTTCAAAATTGGTGCTACAAATTTATTCGGAAAAGATTACATCCAAGTTATTGGCGCTGGTGCAATAGGACAACAAATGTTCATTTCATGGACCGTTAGACCATAAATAATAAATCAAATAATACATAAAATATTCGATTATGATAAAAAATTTCAAATGGCTACTATTAGTTTCTTTAACTTTTGTAGCATGTAATGATGATGAAGCTACGGTTGTAGCAGATGTCCCAGTAACTGCCGGTACTGCAAATTTTTCTAAATATGTTGCGTTAGGGAATTCTCTTACTGCAGGTTTTAGTGATGCAGCTTTATTCTCAGCAGGTCAAAAAGGGTCCTATACTAATATAATGGCTACACAGTTCAAGCTAGTTGGAGGTGGAGAATTCAAAATTCCGTTTATGAATGATAATGTTGGTGGTCTTTTATTTGGTGGAGCTACTAATCCTGCGTTTAGGGCAAGATTAACTTTTAATGGAGTTGGACCAGTTCGCGTTTCAGGAGTATCTACAACCGAAGTTTTTAACCCTGCAGTCGCAGCAGCGGGACCTTATAATAATGCAGGTGTTCCTGGTGCAAAAAGTTTTCACTTATTGTCGCCAAGTTATGGTAGTGCTGCTGGTTTAGCTACAGGAACTGCTAATCCATATTATATTCGTTTTGCACCCAATGCCACAACATCAGTATTGGCTTATGCTATGAGTCAAACACCTACTTTCTTTTCTTTATGGATAGGAAATAACGATGTGTTGGGTTATGCGACTACTGGTGGAGATGGCACAGATCCTATCACACCTATTTCTGGCCCTGCCGGAGTAGGATTTGATGGAACGTATACTGCTTTAGTTAACACATTGACATCTGCAGGTGCAAAAGGTGTGGTTTCTAATATTCCTTATGTAAATACAATACCATTTTTTACAACTGTTGGATACAACCCAGTACCATTAGTTGCTGCTCAGGTTACTGCTCTAAATTCAGCATATACTGCTTATAATGGGGGTTTAGTAGTTGCAAAAAATGCAGGTTTAATTACAGAAGCAGAAAGATTGCAAAGAACTATAAACTTTGTAGTAGGCAGAAATGCAGTAGTAATGATTGATGAATACCTTACAGATATTACCGGTGTGAGTCCTGCATTAATAAAATTAAGACAAACAACAAGTGCTGATTATGTGGTTTTAAGTTCCCAAGATGTTTCTGCACAAACTCATTTAGGTCAAGGAAACGGGACTCAATTTCCTTTAACAGACAGATGGGTATTGTCTAAAAATGAGGTTGCTGAACTAAAAACAGCAACTGATGCTTACAATGCAACTATTAAAAGTTTAGCAGATTCTAAAGATTTAGCTTTTGTTGACTCAAATGCTTTATTAACACAAGTAGCTAATGGAGGAGTTCGTTTTGGGAATTTTCATTTGACAAGTTCTTTTGCTACGGGTGGTGCTTTTTCTTTAGATGGTGTTCATCCAAGTCCAAGAGGTTATGCTTTGATTGCTAATAAATTTTTAGAAGCTATTAATGCAAAATACGGATCAACTTTTAAACCAGTAGATTTAGGAGCTTACTCTATTCAATATAAAGCTACAATAGTTGAATAACTAACAGCTATCGATAATAAAAAACCGCCTTTTTAAAGGGCGGTTTTTTATTTTATACTACCGTAGACTTCTTTAAAATAAGAAGGTTTATCTTCTAATTGTATAATTTTTATATAAAAAAACATTAAAATATCATTGATTTTATATTTTAAAAAATTATCTTTGCACTCTGAAAAAAGAGGTGTTTTTCACAAACCTAAATAGCTATTTAATAAATACATAAGCAATGTCAAAAGTAATAGGAAAAGTTGCACAGATCATCGGGCCAGTAGTTGACGTAGTTTTCAACGGTAAAGATGTTGAACTTCCAAAAATCTATGATTCATTAGAAATCACTAAGAAAGACGGTACTTTATTAGTACTTGAAGTACAATCTCATATAGGAGAAAATACAGTTCGTACCATTTCTATGGATTCTACTGATGGTTTAAGCAGAGGTTATGAAGTTGTAGGTACCGGAAACCCAATAAAAATGCCAATCGGACCAGATGTTTACGGTCGCTTGTTCAATGTAATTGGAGATGCAATTGATGGTTTAGGTGATTTGCCTAAAACTGGTGAAAACGGAATGTCCATTCACCGTCAAGCACCAAGATTCGAAGATTTATCAACTTCTTCTGAAGTTTTATTTACAGGTATCAAAGTAATCGATTTGATTGAACCTTATTCAAAAGGAGGTAAAATTGGATTGTTCGGTGGTGCTGGAGTAGGTAAAACAGTATTGATTCAGGAGTTGATCAACAATATAGCAAAAGGTCACGGCGGACTTTCAGTATTCGCAGGAGTAGGAGAAAGAACACGTGAAGGAAATGACTTGCTTCGTGAGATGCTTGAGTCAGGAATTATAAAATACGGTGAGGAATTCATGCACTCTATGGAAAATGGAGGATGGGATCTGTCAAAAGTAGATAAGCCAGGAATGAGAGAGTCAAAAGCTACTTTCGTTTTCGGACAAATGAATGAGCCTCCAGGAGCGCGTGCACGTGTGGCACTTTCTGGATTGTCAATTGCAGAATATTTCCGTGATGGCGCTGGTTCAGATCAAGGAAAAGATGTATTGTTCTTTGTTGACAACATCTTCCGTTTTACACAAGCAGGTTCAGAGGTTTCGGCACTTTTAGGCCGTATGCCATCTGCAGTAGGTTACCAACCAACATTGGCTACTGAAATGGGTGCCATGCAAGAGCGTATTACATCTACAAACAAAGGTTCTATTACATCTGTACAAGCGGTTTACGTTCCTGCAGATGACTTAACGGATCCAGCACCGGCAACAACATTTGCTCACTTAGATGCTACTACAGTATTGTCTCGTAAAATTGCTGAGTTAGGTATTTATCCAGCGGTTGACCCGTTAGATTCAACTTCTCGTATTTTAACACCACAAATTCTTGGTGATGAGCATTATGATTGCGCACAAAGAGTAAAAGAAATTCTTCAAAAATACAAGCAATTACAAGACATTATTGCGATCCTTGGTATGGAAGAATTATCTGAAGAAGATAAATTATCTGTATCTCGTGCACGTCGTGTACAACGTTTCTTGTCTCAGCCATTTCACGTTGCTGAGCAATTTACAGGAATACCAGGAGTTTTAGTAGATATTAAAGATACCATCAAAGGATTCAATATGATCATTGATGGTGAGTTAGATCATTTGCCAGAAGCCGCTTTCAACCTTAAAGGAACAATTGAAGAAGCTATCGAAGCAGGACAAAAAATGTTGGCAGAAGCGTAATTGGTTGTTAGTTGTTAGTTGTCGGTTGTTATAAAACAGCCACCAACCATCAACCATCAACTATTAACTAAAAAATATGATTTTAGAAATAGTATCACCAGAAGCAAAATTATTTTCAGGAGAAGTGACTTCGGTAACTGTACCTGGAGTTGACGGAAGTTTCCAAATGTTGAACAACCACGCACCTATTGTTTCTATCTTGACAAAAGGAGATGTAAAAATTGCTGCTAACAATCCGGTTTTCAACAAGGAGTCTGAAGATAAATTTGTAAAAGAAAATAACAATTACAATTTGGCAATCAATTCTGGAACTTTAGAATTGAAAGACAACAAAATAATTATTCTTGTAGATTAAATTATAATTCACGTTGTAAAAAAGCTATCTGTTTCAGGTAGCTTTTTTTATTTATAAAAATTAACTTCTGATATTGCTTCTCTAAAAAGGTATTCTGTAATTTTGTAACATGTATGCTTTAGTCGATTGTAATAATTTTTATGCTTCTTGCGAACGTGTTTTTCAACCGAAATTCAACGGAAAACCTGTTGCGATTTTATCAAACAATGACGGTTGTGTTATTTCAAGAAGCGAGGAAGCAAAAGCCGCAGGAATAAAAATGGGTGTTCCGGCATTTCAGATAAAAGAACTAGTAAAAGAAAAAAATGTTCATATTTTTTCTTCTAATTATGCACTTTATGGCGATTTGAGTCAGCGTGTAATGCAAATATTAAATCAGTTTACGCCTAACGTAGAAATTTATAGTATAGACGAAGCTTTTTTAAACTTCGATGGTCTTTCCGTTTCAAATCATCATGATTACGGATTGCAAATGAAATCCAGAATTCAAAAATGGGTAGGGATTCCAGTTTGTATTGGTTTTGCTCCCACAAAAGCCTTGTCCAAAGTAGCCAATAAAATTGCTAAAAAGTTCCCAAACAAAACCTTAGGGGTTTATGTAATTGATACAGAAGAAAAACGCATAAAAGCTTTAAAATGGACTAAGGTAGAAGACGTTTGGGGCATTGGCCGCCGTTGGGACAAGAAAGTAAAACTACGCAACATCAACACAGCCTTCGATTTTATTCAGCCACAGCACGAAGCTTGGATCAAAAAAGAAATGGGCGTAATAGGAATGCGGTTAAAGTATGAGCTCGAAGGCAAATCTGTTTTAGATCTAGAACCTATAACGGAACAAAAAAAGACCATAGCAACAACAAGATCGTTCCCTAAGCAAATAGCAGAATTTGATTTATTACGAGAAAGAGTAGCTACTTTTGCAGCGGTTTGTGCAGAGAAATTAAGGAAACAAAAATCGTGTTGCCACACTATAATAGTAATGTTAGTGATTGACAAACACACGGTACAAAGTTCAAAGTATTATTTTAATATGGCAGTTACCTTGCCATTTGCTACAAATTCTACACTTACGATTTCTAATGCTGCTATCGCAATTTTAAAAAAATTATATGCCGGTAACGAAAACATAAAGTTTAAAAAAGCAGGGGTTATCGTGACCGAACTAATTGATGAAAATAAAAAGCAACTGCAATTGTTTGAGGAAGAAAGTCCAAAACATTTGGCTCTAATGAAAGTAATGGACCAACTGAATGCTAAAATAGGGAAAAGCAATGTAAAACTAGCTACTCAAGATCTCACGCGTACTTGGAACATGAATCAGAATTTTTTATCCAACCAATATACAACTGATTTTAAAAAAATACTTGAAATAGAATGCCAATAAAAAAAGAAAAAGCGCTGACTTTTTATGCTGCTGAGACTAAAAGTGCGATGCAAATCCCTTTCATTACTGAAGGTGTTTCGGCAGGATTTCCCTCGCCTGCGGCAGATTTTATGGAAAACAGTATTGATTTGAACAAAGCGTTGAGCGAAAATCCATTGGCTACCTTTTATATCAAAGTCAAAGGCAATTCTATGATAGATGCAGGAATAAACGACAAAGATGTACTTGTTGTGGATCGAAGTTTAGAACCGCAAAACAACAAAATTGCCATTTGTTTTATTGATGGGGAATTTACCGTAAAACGCATCAAGTTAGATAAAGACTGCTTGTATTTAATGCCCGAAAATCCAAACTATATACCTATTAAAGTTACAGAAGCCAACCAACTTGTCATTTGGGGTATTGTTACGTATGTTATAAAGGCGGTTTAGGATGTTTTTATTTAATATTTGGAATAGACTCGGGTTGTAAATATGGGGTATCTGGACTAATAATTATTATTTAATAAAAAAATTACAGTTAATTGTAGCCATAGAATTTAATATTGGAGATTATGAAAAAAAATTTGTGTTTGATTCTAAGTATTTTATGCTTAATTTATTTCGCAACACTAGTTTGTAGTTCGTACAACCATATTGTTTTTAATAATTTTTTTGACGCAATATTTGAATTTTTGACGATACCATTAATTGCTGTGCTCTTAATTTTATTTGTTACCAGTAGCAAATCATGGTATTTAGATAAGTTTTCACTAAAATCAGGCTCTTTATTGTCGATATTAATTTTGTCAACAACCTTAATATCATTAGTAGTGTCAACAATTTATAATATTTAACCTAAATCTGAGTGATTTGGTTTAAGCATTGATTTTTGTTATATTTTGAATGGAAATGGATTGTAAATTCGCGCTATCGGGTTCATCAAAATTGGTTTAGAAATATCTTTTTAAAATAATAAAACACTTAAAACAATTTTGAGTTGAAATATTAAAATCACCATACTACTATTAAATTGTAATTAGCCATAAATTATATCTATCGATTGTAAAGCATTTTTTTATTTAAACTAATTATATTTGCAAAGCGAAAGTTATTCACAATTGACGTAGTTTATTCACATTTTAATTTAGAAAAATGAAAATTATTTCAAAATTCTCGAAAAAAGCAAAGATAAAAACAAGTATCGATACCACAGGGAAAGATATAAAAAATATCGATTTTACTTGTAATGTTGTTCATGTTGGCCATGTTTTAACCATAAGTGATATTAATAAAAATAGATCAAGTAAATATATTTATCTTTCTTTTTAATATCGATATTTTTAAATGATATTAAAAGGCTACCACTATACCCATAAGGGTAGCGACACTGACTCAAACAACACCCAGCTAGAACGCTTTACATTCAAATCTGATATAGTAAATCAACAATACATTGTTGAAGTATTAATACTTCAGCACGACATATATGTAGCTCAATTTTACTTAAAAAATCACAGATTATCTGGAAAAAGATTTAATCTCCTTTTAGACAACCCTAAAGAAAAGAACAACAAGCATGTTTTATATGTTTTAAATACTATTACAAATATTTGTTTAGATATATATCGAAAAAATCCAAATGCATCTTTTGGATTTATGGGCGCACCGACTTCAAAAGAATCAAATCCAAAAAAAAATAAAGCAAATATAAATCCCGATAGGACAATTAAAAACACTAAAAGACATAGAATATATTCCCTTTATGTAAAAAGATACTTTTCTCCTGAAAAATTTACGCATATAGTGTTTAACCAATCAAGTTGCTACTTACTAAAGAATAATTCAAATACTAAATTAGACACTTCGCTCTCGAATGATTACCATAATGAATTGATAAAAACTAAAATATCAAATAACTAGGAAAAAATAGTCTCTAATATAAATTCAAGAAATACTATTTTTTATAGTAATTAGTTCATGGTTGGGCAACCCCGCTCCGCAAAGTCTCCTGACTTTGAGTAATAACAACAAACCACTTCATTACGAAGTGGTTTTTCGATTTATAGTGTTGCTATATTATTAGCGAAAATATTTAAACTTTATTTTCTGCAAAGTTTAATAACCAATGAGCTACTATACTAAAATTTTCTTTTAAAAAATCAATTTTCAAAATGGTTGGGCAATGGTTTGGCAGATGCAAAATAAAAAAGCCTGTAATACCTGAAAAACAAGTAATTACAGACTTTTTAAGTACCCGGAGCCGGAGTCGAACCGGCACGGTTTCCCACAGGTGTTTGAGACCAGCGCGTCTACCAATTCCGCCATCCGGGCTTAGCAGGTTGCAAATGTAAAAAATAAAATTACAATTTCTCAAAAAAATACTCTAAAATTTCCTTCCTTACTTCGATTTTATTCCTAAATTTGCACCTCGTTAACGCGAGACACACTAACTAACTACAACCGAGACGTTTATATTTTACTAGCTTTATGTCAACTATAAAGCCCAATGATATCAAACGTTACGGAATAAAAAACAACATATAAATGTCACATTTAGAACCAGAAGCGAAGATTTTTGCTTGTTCACAAAGTGTCTATTTAGCAGAACAAATAGCCAGCAACTATGGGATTCCGCTAGGTAAAGTAACATTCTCTAAATACAGCGATGGTGAGTTTCAACCATCATACGAGGAATCGATAAGAGGTTTGCGCGTATTTATTGTTTGTTCTACATTTCCATCCGCAGACAATTTGATGGAATTGTTACTAATGATTGATGCTGCAAAAAGAGCCTCGGCCAGACACGTAACAGCTGTTATTCCTTACTTTGGTTGGGCAAGACAGGACAGAAAAGACAAACCACGTGTGCCGATTGGGGCAAAACTAGTAGCAAATTTGCTACAAGCTGCCGGAGCAACTCGTGTTATGACAATGGATTTGCATGCAGATCAAATACAAGGTTTTTTTGAAAAACCTGTAGACCATCTTTTTGCATCTACAATATTTTTGCCCTATTTGAGGAGTTTAAATTTAGAAAACCTTACCATCGCCTCACCAGATATGGGCGGTTCAAAAAGGGCTTATGCGTATTCTAAGTTTTTAGAATCGGATGTAGTAATATGTTACAAGCAACGAAAAGTAGCTAATGTAATTGATACGATGGAGTTAATAGGCGAGGTAAAAGGCAGAAATGTCGTTCTCGTGGATGACATGATTGATACAGGAGGCACATTGGCGAAAGCCGCAGATTTAATGATAGAAAAAGGAGCATTGAGCGTAAGGGCCATCTGTACACATCCTATTTTATCTGGAGATGCTTACGAGAAGATTGAAAACTCACAATTGAGTGAGTTGATAGTGACAGATTCTATTCCGTTAAAAAAGGAATCAAGAAAAATAAGAGTATTAAGTTGCGCACCACTTTTTGCAGACGTTATGCAAATGGTACAACACAACAACTCGATTAGCGGAAAATTTTTGATGTGACCAAACGTTAAGAAACAGTCCGGTGGACTTTTTTAGTGAAGGGACAAAGCGGCGCGATGGTAATTTGATTATGTACTGCTGCGTTAGGGATTGAAGTAAGGTGCCATGCACCACGAAAAGCCCGACCCGAAGGGAAACGCCCAAAATAGCTTAAAGCTTAAAAATGAATTTTTATAATTATTAACTATATTTTTTTACAATGAAATCGATTACAATTAAAGGATCAGAAAGAGAAAGCGTTGGCAAAGTAGCAACTAAGGCCATACGTAATGCTGGAGCGGTTCCTTGCGTGTTATACGGAGGAGATCAACCAGTACATTTTTCAGCAGATGAAAAAGCATTTAAAACATTGGTTTACACCCCAAACGCGCACACAGTTGTGATTGATCTTGGCGGAAAAACGTTCAATGCTATTCTTCAAGACATTCAAGTACACCCGGTATCTGACAAGATTTTACACATTGATTTCTTTCAATTATTTGAAGATAAAGAAATCACTATGGAAGTTCCTGTAAAAATCGTTGGAACATCAAAAGGTGTTTTAGCTGGTGGTGTTTTGCGTTTAAACACCCGTAAATTAAGAGTAAAAGCATTGCCTAAAAATCTTCCTGATTTTGTTGAGGCTGACATTACTCCTCTTGAAATGGGTAACAAATTGTATGTTACGAAACTGGTTTCAGACAACTACAAATTATTGCATCCAGAGAATACGGTTGTTGCACAAGTAAGAATTTCTCGTGCAGCAATGAAGGCAGCTCAAGAAGCAGCAAAAGCAGCAAAAGCGCCTGCGGCTAAAAAGAAAAAATAATTTTTTTCAAAATATTTTTAAAAAAGCATCTGTTTTACTACAGGTGCTTTTTTTGTTTAAGGAGCAGTAGCTATAGATTATTAAACAACCTTGTATCCTGCTTTTTGCTATATCCACGAGATTGCTTCGTACCGCGCAATGGCGTGGGATGTCGCTTCAATCAGGGCTATTGTGCTACTTACTGATTCATTAATTATAAAGTTTAAAAATTATTACTGCCAAATAATCTAATTGAAGTATTTTTACAATATGATACAATGGATAAAAACAATATTTTCATCAACTCCAACAGAAGACGGTACCCATTTTATGAAACAATTTTTGATAGTAGGATTAGGCAACATAGGTGCCGAATATGTAAATACAAGGCACAATATAGGTTTTAAGGTATTGGACTTTTTAGCTAGAAAAGAAGACTTGTCTTTTGAGACCGTAAAGCTGGGTGCTCTTGCAGAGTACAAGTTCAAAGGATGTACTTTTTTCTTGCTCAAACCCAATACATACATGAATTTGAGCGGTAAAGCTGTAAAGTATTGGATGGATAAAAAGAACATACCTTTAGAAAATGTTCTTATCATTACTGATGACCTTAATTTGTCATTTGGCACCATTCGTATCAAACCAAAGGGTAGTGATGGTGGCCATAATGGTTTAAAAAACATTAACTTAGTGCTTAATACAAAAGATTATACGAGGTTTCGTTTTGGCATTAGCGATGAATTTAAAAAAGGCCAACAAGTAGATTATGTACTTGGCGAGTGGGATGATACAGAAAAAGCAATGCTTCCTGAGCGTTTAGAGTTGGCCTCAGCAATTATAAAGTCTTTTGGCACTGCAGGATTAGAAAATACAATGAATTTGTATAACGGAAAGTAAAACAGGTTGCATTAACTTGCGAGAAGATTATAATTAGCAGTGAAAAATCAACATTAATATACATCCAAAATGAAAAAAATACTCTTTATAATGAGCTTTATCTTTTTGAGCTCTTGTGGTTGTAAAAAAATTCAGGTCCAAAATATTAGTAATGCTAAATTGTTAACATTGTGTTCTGAGGTTGGCATTTGTACAGTTCAAGTTTTTAATAACAAGGGTATTGAAACAAAAAAAGATAATTTAAATTACTTGACTTATACTTTAACTGATGACAATTCTAAAAAAGTAATTCTTTATAGTTATTCAAAAAAAACAGAAGAAGGTATTCAAGATGCAAGTTTTAAAGAAGAGATTATTTTTGAAATAAACAACAAAGATCAAAAGAGTTTTGAAATTGACAGCAAAAGTTTCCAAAGTAATAAAATGCTTTTTGGTAGATTTTGTTATTGTAAAGGACAAACTGGATATTATGAAGTCAAGGAAGGAAAGCTAGATATTATTTATAGCAACAAGCAAATATATATAGATATTGCTTTTAAAGTAAAAGAAGTGCCGCAAGTTATAGAACAAATTAGTATAAGTTTAAAATAAAGAAAAGAGTCCCATTTGAGACTCTTTTTTTACTTTAATATTGAGTTATTCTAAAATAATTTTTCTGATTGTTTTTTTATTCCCATCATTAACATTAAGCAAGTAGATACCCGCTTGCGTGTTGTTAAGTTGAATGTTTTGCAAAAACAACCCAGAATTACCATATGATTTATCAAATATTGTTCTTCCACTCATGTCAAAAACTTGAATATTGATCTTGTTTTGAGAATCTGAATCAAATTGTACGGTAAAATTTCCTTTGTTAGGATTAGGATACATGGCAAATCCTTTGAGTTCAAAATCTTCATTTCCTAATGTTTGTGCAACAGCAAAATTGACAGTATTTGCAGCATAAAAAATATTGCCAACACTTTCTACAATTAATCTACAGTTTGTAGCATTGATATTATTCGGTACTGTAATTGTTTCCGACCCATCATTAGGGGTACTTCCAGATAATACAGTAGTAAAAGTCAAACCACCATCAGTAGATAATAATATTCTAACATCTGTTGTATTAATTCCGTTTGCATTCGTGCCAGCTACGTCCCAAGTAATGGTTTGATTAGAATTTCCAGCCCATATTGTATTAAAAGTATTTTGTGATGTAACTGTAAAAGGACCAACATTAGCAGTTGTTACACTCATATTTGATATAGCAGTTTGTCCGCCATTAGGGGATGAATTATCACGAACCGTAAGTGAAAAATCCATTGTTCTAGCTACTGATGGAACTACTTCCCATTGTGAAGTAAGATTGTTTTCTGCCACATTTGATAACATAGGCATGTATCTATCAGGCGAATTTGAAGGCCTTAATGATTGAAAATTAGGCCCCGAAATATTATCTGATAATGGTGGCTGAGTTGATATTTCATTATTGGTTTGTTCCCAGCAGTAGGTTAATGCACTATTATTAGTATCAGTTGCATTCCCTTTCAATACAAAGGCAGTACTAAACGGAATGGTATAACTGGTTAATGAATTAATCACAGGAGCAGGATTATTATTGTTTGTTGTTATAGCACAAGATCCATCCGTATTAACAAATTCATTAATTTGAATTAAACTTGCTACACTAAAATGGTCATCTGAATTGTTTTGAACATTTGGGTTACAAATTCCAGCATATCCCATTATAGTAGATCCACTTCCTGGTTCAATCGCTGTAAAAGAACTTCTGTTACCGCCGCAAGAATTATTAAAAGTATGTGTTGCGCCAAATTGATGTCCCATTTCATGCGCTACATAATCTACATCAAAAGTGTCATTCACTGGCGCGGTTGATCCAGTTACTCCTCCAGCTTTTGATCCAGCCAAGCAAACCGAGCCTAAATAAGCGACACCGCCACCTCCAGTTGAAAAAATATGACCTATATCGTAAGCAAAATCTCCTAAATTATTGTCTATGAAAATTTGATTTTGACTTAAAAGTGCTGAACCACTGCCATTATTAAAACTATCAGTGCCTATAGAAATCAATATGTCGTTATTAGCAACGAGTTGCAATGTCAACGACAAGTCTTTTTCAAAAAGACCATTAACCCTAGTCATAGTAACATTTATTGCGGCTAAAACTGCTGCTCTCTTTTGCGCTGTTGTACCTGAGTTTAATCCTGCGGCTTCGATATGATAATTAGAATATTCTACAGTTGTTGAAACCGCAAGCCTGTATGTTCTAAAGAGTCCATCTGCAGATAATGTTTTGTTAGATGGGTTACTCTTATAAGTAGTATTATCTATAACTTGGCATTCAAAATCATTAGTTTTTTCAACTTGGTTTTTTGAATAAACTGCGTATTCGTTTAAATCTGTTGTAAAAGGATCAATATATTCGGTACCGTTTTTACCTGAAGAATTCATAGTGTGCAGTCCTAAAGGAGAAATACTAAAACGCATGCGGTTAGAATTACCAACACCAAGACCAACATAAGATTTGATATCTGGATATCGTGCGGCCAGATCAGGATGCATTATTGAGGCTTCAAATACTTGATAATTTTCCATTTCTCCGCTAGAGTTTGGAAACGGTATAACCAATCCTTTGATTTTTTTTCCGCCAGATCTTTCTGTTGCAGTTGACAGTTTAGATTTTAATAAATCTATATTTAAGGTATAAATTTGCTTTTCTTTAGGATCTGAACTCCTTTTTATTTTTTGTTTACGAGCTGTATTTTCTTCAGTATTTTTAATCCATAATTGATTTTTTTGACTAAAACCAGTAACAAAATATAAATTAAAAATTAACAGGAGTAATATTTTTTTCATTTCTATAAAATTTAGAGATTTCAAAATTAGGTATTTATAATAGAATTGCAATTGAATATAAAAACTTTTAATTTATTTGTGTCTAAATTGTTAATTACAGCCGTGTTTTATTAATTTCATTTTTATATGCTTAGGTCATTTAAAGATTTATTTGTAAATGATTATAGCTCATAATCTTCTTTTATTATCCAAAAGGATAGTATAAATTTGCAACAATAATAAAAAACATTTTTTTGAAAGTTTTTCAATCAATACAAGATTTTTCGTCGACAAAAAAAACAGTTGTAACACTTGGTACTTTTGACGGAGTGCATCTTGGACATAAAAAAATCATTGAACGTCTTATTCAAAACGCAATAGATTTAGAATGTGAGAGTTTATTGCTTACTTTTTCTTTACATCCTAGAATGGTTTTACAAAATGATTCGGACATTAAACTACTTAACACGATTGATGAAAAGACGCTTTTATTAGAACAATCTGGACTTCACAATTTAGTAATTCATCAATTTGACCAAGCTTTCTCAAGATTAACAGCCGAAGAATTTGTAAAGTATATATTAGTAGACGTTTTTAATATTAAAAAAATCATCATCGGTCACGACCATCGTTTTGGAAGAAATAGAACTGCTAACTTTGATGATTTGGTATTTTTTGGCCAAAAATATAATTTTGAAGTAGAACAAATCACAGCGCAAGAAATCAATACAGTCTCTATAAGTTCTACAAAAATAAGGAGTGCGCTTTTGTCTGGAAATATACCCTTGGCTAATCAATATCTAGGCTACAACTATTTTCTTACCGGAGTAGTAGTAAAAGGCAAACAATTAGGCAGGACTATAAATTTCTCTACCGCAAACATTGAAATATTACAAAATCACAAACTCATTCCTCAAAATGGAGTTTACATAGTTCAAAGTATTATTAACAAAAAAAGCGTTTACGGCATGACTAACATAGGTTTTAATCCTACAGTTGCCGGAAATGATCTTAAAATAGAGACCCATTATTTTGATTTTGATGAAGATATTTACAGTCAAAAAATCAAAATTTCATTTCTTCAAAGGATACGTTCTGAGCAAAAATTTGACTCTCTAGAACTATTAAAAACTCAATTAGAAAACGACAAAAAAACTGCTTTATCGTTTATTAAAGATTTAAATTAATATTTATTTCACCTATAATTTAAATTTTAAAACACCACAATCTAGGTATTTATAGCTTGTAATTTCGGTTTCTATAATTTTTTTAAATTTCAAAATTTATTTTAGTAAATTTTATAATTCGATAATAATATTTTGTACTTTTAATAAAAGTATATAATTTTTGCTAAAATTATAGCAGAGTCACAATATATAAGTTAATTTGTTCAATCAATAAAAATTAAGGTTATGAAATTATCAAGAGAATTTATAAATGGAGTTATTATTTTTTTAGGAATTTCACTTTATTTCTTACTCATGGAGGCTTTAGGATTATCAGACCAATTTTTTCTGAGAGTACTCAATTTGTTTATTGTAATTTATGGTGTGAACAGAACCATAAAAATGAATATTGCCGAAAATATAGGCGGATATATCAAAAATTTATTTTCAGCATTTACAACCGCCATGACCGGAGCAATTTTAGGAATCATAGGACTGCTTATTTACATTCCTTATAAAGGTGGTCAAGAATATTTAAATACATTATCTAAAGGTTTTCTTTTTGGAGGAGGATCGCCTAATACGCCTCAATATTGTATAGGCTTATTATTCGAATCCACTGCAGCTTCATTAATAATCTGTTTTTGTATGATGCAATTCTATAAAAGCAGGGTAGAGAGTATAAATAAGATAAGTTAAGATTGCAGTTTGTTTTAGTTAGAGCCTATGTATCATGCTGGTCGTTGTACATAGGTTTTTTTTTGTTTACTGAAGTTGTTCAAAAAAATAAACTTTAAATCGAGAAGCTTTTTACTTAATTTGGAATTACTTACTTTTGAACCAATATTTAAACAAGGTTATGAGTAGCACTAGAAACAATTGGAAAAAAGAAGAAATTATTTCAATATACAATAAACCCATGATGGATTTGCTTTTTGAAGCAGCTACAATTCACAGACAGCATCATGATCCTAATGTAGTTCAAGTTTCTACATTATTATCAATCAAAACTGGTGGTTGTCCAGAAGATTGTGGATATTGCCCTCAAGCAGCGCGCTACCATACTGAAATTGAAGGAAACGATTTAATGTCGGTAAGCCAAGTAAAAGCACAAGCATTACGTGCTAAATCAAGTGGTTCCTCTAGAGTTTGTATGGGCGCAGCCTGGAGAAATGTTAAAGATGGTCCAGAATTTGATCAAGTTTTAGAAATGGTGCGTACCATTAATAAACTAGATATGGAAGTTTGTTGTACGCTAGGAATGATTACCGAAAACCAAGCCCAACGCCTTGCAGAAGCTGGTTTGTATGCCTATAACCACAATTTAGACACATCAGAAGAGTATTATAAAGAAGTAATTTCTACAAGAGGTTTTGAAGACCGTTTGCAAACCATAGAAAATGTTCGCAAAACCAATGTAACCGTTTGTAGTGGTGGAATTATAGGTATGGGAGAGAGTATAGAAGACCGCGCAGGAATGTTAGTAGCTTTGTCAACACTCAATCCACAGCCAGAATCGGTTCCAATAAACGCATTAGTAGCAGTAGAAGGTACGCCACTTGAAGAAGAAAAGCCAGTAGAAATTTGGGAGATGATAAGAATGGTGGCCACTACAAGAATCATTATGCCAGAGACACAAGTACGCCTTTCGGCAGGAAGAATGAACATGAGTCGTGAAGGACAAGCCATGTGTTTCTTTGCAGGAGCAAATTCAATTTTTGCAGGAGATAAATTACTAACCACTCCTAATCCAGATGTAAATGAAGACATGAAAATGTTCGAAATGCTAGGGTTAATTCCGCAAAAGCCATTTGTAAAAGTAGCACAACCAGAAACAATAGAAGCAGAAGATTCTCAGTTTCAAACTTTAGGCGAAAAACCAAAATGGTCGCGTCCTGGTCACACTATTGAAAGAAATTTAGAAGCTTCAAAAAAATAATTGGGTTTTTACAAAACACAAATCAAATGCTCTTAGTTAAAAAACTAAGGGCTTTTTTGTATAAAAATATCTTCAAATTCTAAAAGTGAATTATTAACACAATCAATTGGGCTTTATGCAAAAAACTTATACTGTTAATGAGGCGCAAATTAAACTAGAATATTATTGTTCCTATCAAGAACGCTGTCATGAGGAAGTGGTTACAAAACTCAAAGTCATGAATATGATTCCTGAAGCTATCGATGTAATAATTGTGCATTTGATTCAAAATAATTTTTTGAATGAAGAACGGTTTGCCCGAAGTTTTGCTCGAGGAAAACATAGAATCAAGTTTTGGGGTAAAATCAGAATTATTAATGAACTCAAATTCAGGCATATTTCTAAATACAATATCGATAATGCTTTAAAGGAAATTACCGAGGAAGAATATTTAGAAACTTTTCATAAACTTTCAGAAAACCACTGGAAATCAATCAAAGAAACTAACAAACTAAAAAAACGTAAAAAACATTGTGATTTCTTGTTGAGAAAAGGTTTTGAAAGCAATTTGATTTATGAGAAAGTAAAGGACTTAGAAAACGAAAAATAGTTTTTTAAATCATCGAAACTCATATCTAAAAAACGAAATTCTTTTAGTAAAGCTTTAAGAAATCATATAAAGTAACATTTGTATTATTATGATTATCAGTTTTTGCCACAATCATGTAATACCTGCAACTACAAACTTATCGGATAGTTTTTTCTAAATACCTTATTTAACATATAAACTAACACAATTAGATATAATTAAATATATTTCAAAAAAGTCCGTAATGTTAATATATGAGTTGCTTTTGTCTGTAAAATGAATGCCTTTTTCTTAAATTGATTCTTTAATTTTTTCATTATCTGTTCTGAAATATGATCCGTCAGGACTTTTACTATAAATAGCCATATTGATTTAATTTTTTTTCTGTTTCAATATCTTCTAAAACTGTTGATTCTGCCGTAATTGCGGTATAGATTTTTCCTGCAAATCCTACGTTAATGAATTTTTTTTTCTTCTTTTATTTTTGATGATTCAAGGGTATAATACTTTCGTAAAATTCAATCATTCCTTTTTATGTATGATATGCATCTCTATTGATCAACATTTTTCATGGTTTATGAACCATTGTCCAAACGGGTCCGTACCTTATTGATCCCAATTGCTTTTAAATTTCTTTAATCTAAAACCCTCTTTTTGTGGTAGTTATTAAAAATATAATTTACACCAAACTAAAAATGACAAATTAGAATTTTGCAGTATCGTTCCACTCCGTAAAGAATTGCTACTCCTGTATTTTTTACATTATTGCTCTAAATACTTTTATTCAAAAATATTTTTTGTTTCCGAAATTATATCTAACTCTAATTTTATCACTTTTATCCTTAATATGAAGTCTAAAAGATTTTTTACTGCCAAAATTTGTGATAAAATGAATAAATTCATTTGTTTCTTCTAAAACAAATTTTTGTTATTACAAGTAATTATTGATAATTAATTTAAATTTTAACTGCTCATTACATTGAGCAGTTTTTTTATTTAAAAAAGATAAATTGATTAAATTTTTTTCTGGTGATTGTGTCAGAAACGTACTTTATCTGACTTAATTACCACTTAGTCGAAAATATTTTTTTTATTTAATTAATTATATAAGTTGTGCAACATATTAAGTAATTTTGTTAAATAGTTTACTTAACTATTTTAATACCATAAATTTAATTAATGAACTAAGTTTCCAAACTATGAAAAAAATTACTTTATCATTTCTTTTATTAGCTTGTTTTTTTAGTGCAAATATCAATGCGCAATGTACACCAACAGGTAATCAAACTGATTATGGAACGACATCGTGGATAGGCTATGTTTATAATAACACTGCAAATACGAACCCAAGTGCTAATTTATTTAACACAACTAATTATAGAGGATTTATAACACAAAATGAGACTTTTAACTACGATTTAGTTAACGGGAGTGTTTCAGGTCCCAATTTATGTGGCACTTATGCTAATCAATTTGCAATACGATTTAAAAAAATAATTAATTTTCCTGCGGGATTTCATGTTTTCACAGTTGGTGGAGATGATGGATATAGATTAAGTCTTGATGGTGGAGCAACTTTTATCATTAATAACTGGGGTGATCACGCTTACCAACAATCAGTTGTTACCGTTTCATTGAGCGGAAATACAAATGTGGTTTTAGAATATTATGAAAACACAGGTCAATCTCGTGTTAGCTTTAGTTATTGTTCTATTCCTTCAGTTGACCCATCAGTTTTTGGTAATAATGCTTGGAATGTTTATGGTTTTGAAACCCAGAGTATGACACCAGCTTTATCAACATACCGTGGATTTTATACGCAAAACACATTAGGAGCAAATACTCAAGATATAGCAAACAATGGCTGGAACACAAGCAACTCTCCTTCCGCTTCTTCAGGATGGAATGGTTGTCCTTTAAGTAACGATAATTTTACATTTGTTCAAAAAAGAAGAGGATTTCCCTGCGGTAGATATGACTTATTCATGAGAACTTGGGATGATGCTACAAGAGTTTTATTAGATGGGATAGAGATTTTTAACCAAGCGACATGGTTTTTAAATGGACCAGGATTATCATTAGGAAATCATGCGCTAAATGCAAACTCTACCCTTGAAATTATCACTATAGAAAACGGAGGTTCAGCAAATGCGAGATTAAATATTACTTTGACCAGCAATGCTGCAACATATAATGGTACTACTTGGAGCTCACCTCCAGCGGATGTTGCAATTACAGTATCTGGTAATCTAGATTTGACTAGTGATTTAAATGTTTGTTCTTGTACTGTAAACTCAGGAGCGGTTTTAACTCTTAAAGACGGCAAAACATTAGTAGTTCAAGAAAATATTGCTGTTTCTAGCAATAGTAACATTATTGTAGAAAACAATGCAAGTTTAGTTCAAGTTAATGACGCTGCAACAAGTACAGGTAGCATTAATGTAATAAGAAATTCTACAGCGATGAAACAATTAGATTACACGTATTGGTCCTCTCCAGTTGCAGGATTTACCTTATCAAATTTTTCAAACACTAATGTTTTTTATGCATTTAATCCAGCTACTGGAGTTAATAATTGGGTAAGCCAACCTTCAAGCACAATAATGCAAATAGGAAAAGGGTATATAGTTCGTGCTCCTGTAAATGCTCTCACTACACAAATTGTAGAAAGTAATTTTAGAGGTGTACCCAATACGGGAATAATTAACATTCCTATCACAAAAGGTGCAGTAGGAAGGTTTAACCTCATAGGCAATCCTTACCCATCTGCTATTGATGCCGATTTATTTTTAGCCAATACAGCAAATGCATCAAAAATAACAGGAACAATTTACCTATGGACGCATAACACAGCCATAGCAGAAAATACACCTAATCCTGGTAGCGGAACCTTTGCATATACAAGTAATGATTATGCAAAATACAATTTAACAGGACCTATTAAAGGAATGCTAGCAGCTTCTGGAGGAGTATTGCCCACAGGAAAGATTGCCTCAGGCCAAGGGTTCTTTGTTGAAGCAATAGGAGCCGTTGGGACTACAAATTTAATTTTAAACAACAGCATGCGCGTTAAAGTAACTAATAGTAATTCTAATTTCTTTAAGACGCAAAATAAGGCAACAGTTGCGAGTGATAATACTATCAATACCATACAAAAAAATAGAGTTTGGCTTAATTTAATTAATTCTCAAGGCGCTTATGATGAAATGTTATTAGGTTATGTTAGCGGTGCCACTAACGATTTTGATTATGGATTTGATGGTAAAGTATTCTCTGCAGGAAATTATGTCTCTTTATATTCTATTTTGGGAACAGAAAATCTATCTATTCAGGGCAGGGATATCGCATTCAATGATACAGAAATAATACCAATTGGGTATAAGTCAAAAATTGAAGGAAGCATGTCAATAGGAATTGAAAACATTGATGGTTTTTTTGAAAAACAAGATGTTTTTTTAGTGGATAAAACAAATAATACAACTACAAATCTTAAACAAGGTAGATATACTTTTACAGCATCAAAAGGTACATTTGACAATCGCTTTGAATTGAAATTTAGAGATGCAACACTAGGAAATGAAAGTCCAATAGTAAATACTAACGAAATCAATGTATTTACAGATCAAAATCAATTAATCATAAAATCTAAGACAGAGAATATAAAATCTGTATTGGTTTATGATTTATTAGGAAGAATGATTTACCAAAAAGAGGATATAAACAATTCTGATTTTTCTTCTGACCAGATCAATGCGAGCAAGCAAATTGTAATTGTAAAAGTAAAATTAGAGAACGATAAAACTACTGTCAAAAAAGTAATTTTGAATTAATATTTTCAATATAATATTTATAAAAACCATCTTTAAAGATGGTTTTTTTATGCTTTTTGAAGAAGTATACTTACCGCATTACCACCAAAACCGACTGCATTTATCAACACCTTTTCAATTGGTTTTGTATATGACTGAGATTTTAAAAAGGGTACATCAATAAACTGATTGTTTTGCATCATGAGTACGCCCATTTCAATACTAAGCATTCCTGATGCGCCAAAAGTATGACCGATTTTCCATTTATTAGTCGTCAATAGAGGAAGTTTATTCCCAAAAACTTTCTCAATCGCTTTAAATTCAGTCAAATCGCCTTTTATGGTTCCAGGGGCATGCATTACAATTACATCAACATCATCTATATCCGTATTTTGTAGCGCCATTTTCATAGATTTTTGAAAACAATCAGCTTCAGCAGAAATAGAAATGTTGTGTTCTAAAACTTCAGTAGCATATCCTATTCCTTCTATAAACGCAATAGCATTTACTTTTTTGCCAATTTCTAAACAACAAACTGAAGCACCTTCGCCCAGAACCATCGTATTGTATTTTTTCTCTAAGTCCATAGCCCGATTGGGAAAATTTCTATTTTCTTTTGAATAAATTTTCAGTGCCTGCATTTGAGCAATAGTAAACGCGGTAAGTGGCGCTTCGCTACCGCCTACTAAAAATTTATCTGCCATGCCAGCACGTAACCATGCCATACCATTTAAGATCGCATGCAAACCTGTTGAACAAGTTATAGAATGCGAAATTTCTGGGCCTTGTGTTTGTAAATCATGAGCAATCCATGATGAAATATTGCCTAACGTAGTTGTAGGCGAAGACAGCGTTTGGGCTTTGCCTGTTTCTAGATATTCTTGAAAATGCTTTTCAAATAATTGAGTAGCACCTCTAGAGGAACCTATGTTAACACCAAAGTTGCTGTCTGCTTTCCAACCTGCATTTTTCATGGCTTCTCGCGAAGCTAAAATGGCAAAAAGTACAGAATCATCTAGTGATTTGTATTTACCATCCGACTTTTTTAAGTCCAAAACCATTGCGGCAGACAAGGTATCTAATTCTGAAACCCATAATTTTTGGTCATTAATATTTTTTTCAACAAACAAATGATTCCCTTTTAGATAATTATTCCAGATGGTTTCTGGAGTATTTCCTAATGGTGACAAAGAGGCAATTGCAGTTATGGATATTGTTTCTGGCAAAGTGTGTTGTTTGATTTAAACGATTGCTAAAGCTTGTTCAATTACGTTGTATACTTTATCTAATTGTTCTTTTGTGATAATGTAAGGTGGTAAAACATAAACAATGTTACCTATTGGCCTTAAAATTACACCATTTTCGATAAAGAAATGGTATAATTTGTTTCTTAATTTCCCATAATACGAAGCTTGTTGCTCTGTCTTGATTTCCAATGCAAAAATAACACCCAAAACTCTTGTTGTTGCTACCTTTGGATGTTTTTCTATGTGTTTTTGAAAAGCCAAGTGACTCTTGTTTACTCTCGCAATATTATCTTGCATTCTATCCGTTTTCAGTAATGTTAAACTTGCTAAAGCCGCTGCGCAACCAGTAGGATTTGCTGTAAAAGTATGACCATGAAACAAAGCTTTATTAGTATCATCGCTATAAAAACCATCAAATAATTCTTGTGTAAAAGTGGTAATTGCCATAGGGATAGTGCCACCAGTTAACGCTTTAGACAAACAAATAACGTCTGGCTGTTGCTGCAAATAATCACAAGCAAAATTTTTACCCGTTTTACCGAAACCTGTCATTATTTCATCAGCAATTGTAATTACTTTATTTTCTTTGCAAATGGCTATAAGTTTATCCAAACTTTCTGGTTCATACATCACCATTCCTGCTGCGCCTTGAACGAGTGGTTCAAAAATAAATCCAGCACAAGCATTGTTTTTTATAGCATTTTGTAAAGCCACATAACTTTGTTCTTCATTCCCTTTTGTAGGAACAGGAATTCGAACCACATCTATAAACATTCCTTGAAAAGCTTGAGTATAAAAAGAAATTCCGCTTGCGGCCATTGCTGCAAAAGTATCGCCGTGAAAAGCATCTTCAAATGCAATAATGGTTGTTTTTTTTTCGCCTTTGTTAAAAAAATATTGTAAAGCGACCTTGATAGCGACTTCAACGGCTGTAGAACCATTATCTGAAAAAAATATTTTTTTTTGATTTTTTGGAAGTATTTCAAGTAGCCTTTCTCCCAATACAATGGCAGGTTCATGCGTGAATCCGCCAAACAAAACATGCTCTAAAGTGGTGAGTTGTTTGTAAATGGCATCAGCAATAAACTTATTTGAATGCCCAAAAGGATTTACCCACCAAGACGCAATAGCATCAATATATTCTTTGTTTTTATCGTCCCAAAGCAATGCACCTTCTCCACGAACTATTGCCACAGGAGGCTGTGCCGTTTTGTGTTGTGTGTAAGGATGCCAAAGGTGCTGCTGATCTCTTTCTGTTAAATTCATTTTGCAAAGGTAAAAGATGTAAGCGTTTCAAAATAAGATTTTATGATAAATCTAAAGTTGGTTTTATACTATTCTAAAGCAAGTAGATTTTCTCTAAAAAGGTCGGCGTATTCTTTTATAACATTCTGATCAAAATAGGGCTCTTCATCTATCCTGCCTATTAATTTTATTCCTGTTTTATTTAGAATTATGGATTCGGTAGCTTTGTTTTCTTGACCCGAAAACAGTATACCAGCAACGGTTATTTTTCTGTTTTTTAAGGCTTCAATCGTCAGTAATGTATGGTTGATGCTTCCTAAGTAATGGCGAGAAACCACTATAACTTTATAATCGGGTTGGATCAAATCGATGATACAATCGGTATCATTTAAAGGAACGAGTATGCCTCCAGCTCCTTCAACGACCAAATGATTTTTAGTTTCAGGAGCAATTATTTTTTTTAAGTCGATAGTGACACCATCAATTTGCGCAGCATAATGCGGACTTGCAGGTGTTTGCAATTGATACGCATTTGGATGAATTACGGTCATGTTGTTAGAAATATAGGAAGTGATTTTTTGGCTGTCTGAATTGTCTAAATTGCCCGCTTGTATGGGTTTCCAATAATCAGCTTCTAATGCTTCTACAATAATTGACGAGGCGATTGTCTTGCCCACTTCGGTAGAAATTCCTGTAATAAATAATTTCATAAATATTTCCAATTTATTTTATAATTCGAGAATTTATAATTCATTTCACTTTTAAATTTATTTATACTGTTTAACCCTATTTCTAAATCACATAAAATATAAATTCCTATGACGTGATCGCCTGAAAATAAAACTTTGCAATTGTATACTTGCTTTGTGTATTGATTTCCTATTGAATAACCTAATGCAGATGTCTTATTATAATTCATAATACCTAATTTGCTCAGATTTTTTTGGGAAAAAAGTTGAATAGATTTTACAGCTCCTAAACTTACTTCATCAACGGAAATATTTTTAATGTGCAAAATTTTCAAATTATATTTTGAAATAACTTCTATTAAATTATATTCAAATTCTTTTGATAAAGTATATGACCTGTCAAATGTCATAAACTTATAAAATAAGATTATTGTTAAAATAACAATAGATATTGAAATAGTAATTTTTCTCATAATTTTAAAATGCTATTTCTCTCAATAACTTTAAAGCGCTAATAATTTCTTCTTTACTATTATAACTGTGCAAGCAAAACCGCAATCTTTCTTGACCTTCTGGAACTGTAGGTGAGAGGATGGCTTTGACATCGAAACTCTTTTGCTGAATTTTTTGGGCTATATTTTTCACATTTTCATTTCCGGGAATAATGGCTGATTGAATGGCCGATTTACTCCTTACAAAAAGCGGTTTCAAACCTAAGATGTTTTTTTCTTGATTGAAATGATTGATATTGTCCCTTAGTTTTTCAAATTCGGTTTTGTTTTTTTTTAAATGTTTGTAAGCAGTAAAAATGGTAGCTACCGCATGCGGAGAAAGCCCTGTGGTATAAATAAAACTTCGGGCAAAATTAATCAAATAGTCTTTTAATTCTTGACTTCCTAAAATTGCAGCACCATGGCAACCCAATCCTTTTCCAAAAGTCATCATTCTCGCAAAAATTTTATTTTGAAGTCCAAATTCTTGTACCAAACCGCTTCCATTTGTCCCAAAAACACCTAAAGCGTGCGCTTCATCAACTACCAAGTAACAATTGTATTTTTCAGAAAGTGAAACCAATTCCTCTAAATTTGGCGTATCGCCATCCATCGAAAAAACACTTTCGGTGACGATGTAAATTGATGATGGGTTTTGGGTTTTGGGTTTTGGACTTTCTTCGTTGTCTGTTGTGCTTAATTTTAAAATTAATCGTTCTAAATCTCTAAAATCATTGTGTTGGAATTTATAGGATTTGGCATTAGACAATAAAATCCCTTCTCTAATTGAGGCGTGACTGAGCTCATCGTACAAAATAAAATCTCCTTTTTGAGGAACGGAACCAAAAAAGCCTACATTGGCATCATACCCAGAATTAAAAATCAATGCTGTTGCTGATTCATGAAACTGGGCAATATAATTTTCGGTTACAGGATACAATTGATGGTTGCCTGATAATAATCTGGAACCCGTAGCGCCATTTTGAATGAGTTGGTTCTCGAGCACGTAATTGTGTGCCTCTTGAAAAATAGCAACTGATTTTGAAAATCCCAAGTAATCGTTTGAAGCAAAATCTACAAGCGCATTGGTTGTAGGCAATTGCCTAAAGGCATTGTTTTCTTTGCGAAGATTCATTTTTGCATTAAGATTTTTGGGAAATTTCATAGTTATAAATTTACATTAATTGGATTCAAAAACTCAATGGAGTTTGGTAAAAACTTTTGCTAGGACTTCAAAATAAGTAATCTTTATATTGGATTTTTAGCCCAGATAGAAGTGGCATCCCACGCTTTTTTGCGTGGATATAACGGATAGCTGGAATAGCTCCTAAAATAGAAATGAGTTAAATAAAAAAACGCTCCGAAATAAATTGGAGCGTTTTACACATTTGAGGTAACAAAAATAATCTGTATATTTTTAGTCTTCAAGAACTGCAACTTGTGCAGCAACTTTACCTTTTCTTCCTTCTTCTTCTTCGTAACTTACTCTGTCACCTTCTCTTAACTCTTCAGCTCTAATACCTGAAGCGTGAACGAAAATGTCTTTTCCTGTTTCTTCGTCTGTAATGAATCCGTAACCTTTTGATTCATTGAAAAATTTAACTGTACCTGTACGCATTGTAATAGTAATAATAATTTATAATGTAGCAAATGTAATATATAATACAATACGAAAATTGTTTTTGATAATTATATTTTGAAAATTATTGATTTTCAGTGTTTTCGATATTTTTTTAGGCAAAATTTATTTTAAATTCAATTTAATATGCAATTCATTTAACTGGCTTTCATCAATAACGGATGGCGCGTCAATCATTACGTCGCGTCCTGAATTATTTTTTGGGAAGGCTATAAAATCCCTAATGGTTTCTTGTCCGCCAAGTATAGCTACCAATCGATCCAATCCAAAGGCTAAACCTCCGTGTGGTGGTGCGCCAAACTGGAACGCATCCATTAAAAATCCAAATTGATTGCGCGCTTCTTCTTCAGTGAAACCGAGGTATTTGAACATTAATTGCTGTGTAGCTTTATCATGAATTCGTATAGAACCACCACCTATTTCATTACCATTCAATACCATATCATAGGCATTGGCACGAACCGATTTTGGATCTGTTTCTAGTAAATGCATGTCCTCAGGTTTTGGCGAAGTAAACGGATGGTGCATGGCATGATAACGACCAGATTCTTCATCAAATTCTAACAATGGAAAATCTACTACCCAAAGTGGTGCAAACTCATCTGGTTTTCTTAAACCCAAACGTGTGGCAAGTTCCATTCTAAGAGCGCTTAACTGATTTCTGGTTTTGTCTGCTGGTCCAGAAAGGACAAAAATCATATCACCAGCTTTTGCATTAGTTGCTTTTGCCCAATTAGCAAGATCTTGCTGATCGTAGAATTTATCTACTGATGATTTATACGTTCCGTCTTCATTACATTTTACATAAACCATTCCACTTGCGCCTATTTGTGGACGTTTGATCCACTCAATAAGTGCATCAATTTCTTTACGGGAATAGTCACTTACACCTGTAACTGCTATCCCTACAACAAGTTCTGCAGCATTAAAAACAGGGAATTCTTTGTGTTTTGCTATGTCGTTTAATTCGCCAAATTCCATTGCAAAACGGATATCTGGCTTATCATTTCCGTATGTTCTCATGGCGTATTCATAGGTAATTCTTGGGAATTTGTCTACTTCTATGCCTTTCATTTCTTTTAACAAATGCCTTGTTAGTCCTTCAAATACGTTTAATATATCTTCTTGTTCCACAAATGCCATTTCGCAATCAATTTGAGTAAACTCTGGTTGACGGTCGGCACGCAAATCTTCGTCACGAAAACATTTTACAATTTGGAAATACTTGTCCATGCCACCCACCATCAACAATTGTTTAAAGGTTTGTGGGGATTGTGGTAAGGCATAAAACTGTCCTTCGTTCATACGAGACGGAACAACAAAATCTCTAGCACCTTCTGGGGTAGACTTGATTAAATAAGGCGTTTCTACCTCACAAAAATCCAAATCAGATAAATATTTGCGCACCTCCATGGCTACTTTATGGCGAAAAATCAGGCTGTTTTTTACAGGATTACGACGAATATCAAGGTAACGGTATTTCATTCTGATGTCTTCACCACCATCGGTTTCATCTTCTATAGTAAAAGGAGGCGTTAATGAAGCATTTAAAATAGTCATTTCAGAAACTAAAATTTCAATATCGCCCGTTGGCATATTAGCATTTTTAGATTCACGTTCAATTACAGTTCCTTTAATTTGAATTACAAATTCTCTTCCAAGCGTTTTAGCTAGTTCAAAAACTTGTTTTTCGGTACGACTTTCGTCGAAAATCAATTGAGTAATTCCGTATCGATCGCGCAAATCTACCCAATTCATAAAACCTTTGTCACGTGATTTTTGAACCCAACCAGCTAGAGTAACTTCGGTATTGATGTTTGTGGTATTTAACTCGCCACAATTATGACTTCTATACATTATTGATATTTAAGATTATTAATTTGTTCGCTTTTTAAGCAATGACGCAAATTTAATACTAATTATCAATTATTGTTATTTGTTAAGGTCAAATTCCATAAATTGAGTTTAAAATGTTTCCATCTCAAGATCTAGCCCATTTTGAGATTTGCTTGTACAAGTTAGGATTTGGTAGTTATATTTAATCACATTAACCATTTTCTCTTGATATTGTTTAAAGATCAGAAAAAACATCTTGAAACATAAGGCTCGCGGAAAAATCACATTAATGTGCAAATGTTAATGTTATTAAATTGTTAAGTAAAAGTTTTTTTAATGTAAATTAATTTATATATTTGTTAAATAATTATTAACTTATAAAAATCAATATTATGAAAAAGTATATGTTATTGAGCGCAATGTTGATCTCAGGAGTTGTTTTATCTCAAAATGTTTCCCCTAAACACGAGGCTGAAGGCAACTTAGTAAAGGCAACTTATTTTCATGAAAATGGCGTTGTAAGCCAGGAAGGATTCTATAAAGCTGGTAAAATTCATGGAAAATGGATTTCATACGATGAATACGGAAATAAAAAATCTATTGGAGAATATAATAAAGGAGAGAAAATTGGAAAATGGTTTTTTTGGAATGAAAGAAATTTGAGTGAGATTGATTATTCTAACAATAGAGTAACTTCGGTTAAAAACTGGAAAGAAGACGCATTAGTTATTAGAAATTAAAAATTAATTCAAAAATTTAAAAACCCGTTCTAAAATTTTAGAACGGGTTTTTTATGCAGTATGAAAATTATTAATTTAATGTTTCGGACTAAATCCGTCTTCGCTTAATTCTCTGTGATCATAATCAGCAATCATTTCAGCTTCATAGTCTACTTTTTCGCCTTTAGAAACTCTGTTTATAATTTTCTCCATAATTTGGTAAATCACAGGAACTACAACTAAAGTCAAGAATAAAGAAGAAATTAATCCACCAATAATAACCCAAGCCAAACCGTTTTTCCATTCTGCACCAGCCCCAGATGCTAATGCAATAGGGAACATACCAAATACCATGGCAATTGTAGTCATTAAAATAGGGCGTAGCCTAGCATGATTGGCCTGAATCAATGCTGTTCTTACAGTTTCACCAGCTTTACGTCTTTGGTTGGTATAATCTACGAGCATAATTGCGTTTTTACAAACCAAACCAATAAGCATGATGATACCTAAAATGGTAAATATATTCAGCGTATTATTGGTCAAAGCCAATGCTAGCATAGCACCAATAAACGAAAGAGGAATCGCAAACAATACCACAAACGGATGCACAAAACTGTCATAAAGTGAAACCATTACGAGATAAACTAAGATAATTGCGGCTAACAAAGCAATTCCTAATGTTCCGAAACCTTCACTTTGATTTTCTTGATCGCCACCCCAAATGTAATTTACACCTACTGGTTTCTTCAATTTATCGATTTTTTCTTGCCATTGCGTTACAATAGTTCCGGAAGCAACACCTACATTTTGACCTTTTACGGTTACCGATGCCGATTTATCTCTGCGTTCTAATTCACTTGGTCCAGAACCTTCGGTTACCGTAGCAAATTGATTTAGTTTTATTTGTTGACCACTATCGTTTATAAAAATTAAATTACTTACATCAGCGATGCTTTTTCTATCGAAAGCATTGTACTTAATATTGATGTCGTATTCGTATTCTCCAGCTCTAAATCTTCCGTCGGTATTTCCGCTGAAAGCCGTTTGCATTGTAAGTCCTACAGTTTGCAAACTCAACCCAAGAGCCGCCATTTTATCTCTATCTACTTTTACGTTTACTTCTGGATTTCCATCTTCTACAGATAATTCAATTTCGGTTGCTCCAGGTATTGTGCGTAATTCTTTTTCGGCTGCTTTCGCAAATTCCATCGCACTTTCCACATTTGGACCAGTAACAATTAATCCTAAAGTAGCATCTTCTGCAGTTCCTAAAATACCAACTGGAACCGTTTTTACTTTTGCTCCAACCAATACTTTTTCTAATTTACGTTTGGTTTTTGCAGCGTAAACATTTGCAGGTTCATCACGCTCGTCCAAGCCAACCATTTTCACGTTAATCTCTGACTTGTAAGCTGTAGCTTGAGAAGCACCAAGACCTTCACTGGTTTGACCAATAGTTGTAATTTGACTAAAAACATAATCTTCTTTTTCTAAAAATGCTTCAGCTTTTTGAGTCATGAAATTGGTTTGTTCTAACGAAGCATCTTTTGGCATTTCTATTTGAACTAAAAATTCACCACTATCCGATGCTGCAAAGAATTCTCCACCAATAAATCCACCGCCAAATAAACTAATCATCGATCCAAAAAAGATTACCAAAACTATGGCTAATGTTTTAAAATAATGATCCAAACACCATTCTAATAATCGTGAAACCCAATTTGTAAAACGAGTTAAATAACTTTCAAATCCAAGAATAACTTTTCCGAAAAGGTTTTTTCCTTCAATGTGTTCTAGTTTTCCGTATCTGGAGGACAACCACGGAATGATTGTAAATGAGGCAACTAATGATAATAAAGTTGAGATAATTACAGTAACACAAAATTGCGTAATAATGTTAGAAACCAAACCTGTACTCAATGCGATTGGTAAAAATACCACCACAATTACTAAGGTAATCGATACAACGGTTCCACCAATTTCGGCAGTTCCGTCATAAGCCGCACGAACCTTGTTTTTACCCATTTCCATGTGCCTATAAATATTCTCAAGAACCACAATGGCATCATCCACAAGAATACCGACGACGAGAGATAATCCTAATAAACTCATTAAGTTCAAAGTGTAACCCATCAAATAAATTCCGATAAACGTTGCGATTAATGAAGCAGGAATTGAAACCATAACAATTAATGAGTTTCTAATACTGTGCAAGAAAAATAACATTACAAGCGCAACCAATAATACTGCAATAAGTAAATCGTGTACAACAGCATCGGCAGCTTCGAGTGTAAAAATAGTACTGTCTTTTGCAATTTGTAATTGTAAACCATTTGCTTTATAATCGGTTTCTAATTTAGCAATTGTTTTTACCAATTCTTCACTTACCGCAACCGCATTGGCATCTGATTGTTTTATAATTTGCAAAATAATAGCACTTTTTTGATTTACACGCGCTATTTTTTCAGTGATTTTTTGAGTATCTTGAACATCAGCAATATCTCCCAAACGAACTTGAATTCCACCTCTTGACGATACAATAAGATTTCTTAATTCGTCTACATTTTTATATTTTCCAGCTAAACGAATAAGTATTTTTTGCTCACGAGTTTGAATATTACCTGTTGGGAAATCCAAATTGGATGAAAGAATATTCTGCTGAACTTGTGGAATCGAAAGTCCGTAAGCTTGCATTTTTACAGCATCAAGATTTACTTGAATTTCTCTTTCTTGTCCACCAATAATATTTACTTGCGCAACACCTTCTACACGAGAAATAACTGGCGCTAATTTTTTATCAATTAAGTCGTAAAAAGCAACTTCATCCATTTTTCCGTTGGCGCCAATAGTCATAATTGGTAAATCGCTTAACGAGAATTTGGTTAATGAAGGCGTTTCAACATCATCTGGTAAAGCGCTAAGTACTGCATTTATTTTACGTTGCGCATCGTTCATCGAAACATTAACATCGGCCGAAGAGGTTAATGTAATAGAAACTGTCGAAAGACTTTCATACGATTTCGAGTCTATTTTTTTAATGTTTTCTAAAGATGCAATCGCGTCTTCAATTTTCTTGGTCACTGTGTTTTCAACTTCACTTGGCGAAGCACCAGGATAAATTGTAGCAATTGTAATTACGTTGGTTTCAAATTTCGGAATCAATTCGTAGCCCAAATTGCTATAACTGAACAGTCCACCAAGTGTAAGAATTGCAAACAATACAATTACTAACGACGGACGTTTTATGGATATTTCTGCTAATTTCATATGTTTTTTTTCTTTATGACTTTAAAGCTTTCGACTTCAAGACTTATTTAATAACTTCTACTTTGCTACCGTCTTGAAGATTGATTTGACCTGTAACAATTACAGTTTCACCATCGTTTAATCCGTTTAGAATTTCAACTTTATCACCAAGAATTCTTCCTGCGGTTACAGTTTTAAGTTTAGCAGTTCCGTTTTCAATTACAAAAATCTGGTTGCTACTTACACTTCCTACGAAGGCATTTCTAGGAACAATTTTAAGTGATTGTTTTTGTTGGTTCGATGCAAATTCTGCCGTTCCGTACATACCAGCTTTTAAATCTTTCGTAGCGTTGTTTGTAATTTCAATTTCTACAGGAAAGTTTAAAGTTTCATCTGCCTTTGATGCTATAAAAGTAATTTTTCCTGAAAAAGTTTTATCTGGATAAACACTTGCAGTTACTTTAATTGGACTTCCAACTTTTAAACTTGCTACTTGACTTTCGTTAACCGTAACTTTTAATTTTAATTTAGAAACGTTCACGATATCAAACAATTCTGTAGCAGGCATTCCGGTTATAATTGATCCAACTTCAATATATTTTTTATTGATAAATCCACTTATTGGTGCTTTAATTCTTGTGTCACCAACATTGATGTTTGCCTGCGTTAACTGTGATTTAGCATTTACCATTGCTAGTTTTGCTTGATCCACTTGTTGTTTTGTAACACCGCCAGTTTTGTAAGCATTTTCGAATCGGTTATAATCTGATACAGCATTTTGATACACTGCGTTTGCGTTTTGTGCATTTACGTTTACAACATCACTTCTTACAATAGCAAGTGTTTGTCCTACAGAAACAAAATCACCTTCTTTTACTAAAAGACTTGTTATTTTACCTGATTTTTCAGCCAAGTATTTTAATTCTTGAACTGGTTCAAAGTTTCCGTTTGACACAAAATCTAATGAAATTTGTTCTGTTTTTACCGTATCAATTCTAATAGAAACTGTAGCGTTTTTCTCGGCAACAATAGCAGTCTTGGCTTCATTTTCTTTTTTGTTATTTGTAAGTATGTAAGCAATTACACCTAATGCTGCTACAATTACTATTATTGTTATTATAATTTTTTTCATCTTGATTATTTATTGGTTAATGATTTAAGTTCGCCTTTTGATTTAATTAATTGAATTTCTGCTAATTTGTAATCTAACAATGCTGTTGTGTAGTTGTTTTGTGCTGCTACCAATTCGTTTTCTGCTTCAAGCAAATCTGTTAATGAAGCCAATCCTTGAATATAATTGTTATTGGTATTTGTTAAAACTTCTTGTGCTAATTGCGTATTTTCTTTTTGATTTTTTATCGATGTAATGCTGTTGTCGATTTGCGTTCTTGCATTTTCGTACTCTAAATCCAATGCTAATTTGGTTTCGTCTAAATCTACTTTTATAGATTCTAATTTGTTTTCCGCTTGACGCACTTTGGCACGAGTACCAAATCCTGTAAATATTGGAATATTTAAGTTTAACCCGATAGCAGCAAAATCTGACCAATACACGCCATCTTCTGGTTTTTTAAACCAAGGCATTTCTGGACCTTGACCAATATAATTGTAGCTTCCGGTTAAAGAAAGTGATGGATAATATGCCGCTTGAACCGATTTCTTTTGGTATTGCAAAAGCTGTTCATTTTTTTTAAGCAGCAAATACTCTGCTCTAGTGGTTGTGTTTGGAGTTTCAGAAAGTGCTGTTGGCGTAACTTCAAATTCAGTTTCTGGAATGGAGATTTTAGTTTCAATTGGCATTCCCATTAAAAATTTCAAGGCATTTTCTTGAAGCGCAACGGCATTTATTGTTTGCTGACGTTGCGTACTGATGTTAGAAATTCGAACCATGGTTCTATCTAAATCAATTTTTTTAGCCAGTCCATTATCATATTGTCCTTTAATAATGTCTTTAACCTTATTTGTGTTTTTCAAATTATTGTCTAATACATTTAAGTTTTGACGTGTAACATATACTTGATAGTAAGCATTTGCAATCTTTTCTATAATTTGTTCTTCGGTTAACTGCGCATTTATTTGATAAAACTCTCTAGTAGATTTTGCTGCTTTTAAGCCAACAAAAACCGATTGGTCATATAAGGCTTGGTTTAATGAAACTCCAGCGGTTGAGATCCATTTTTGTCCAAAAGCGGCTTGAATTGTAGTTCCAGGCTGACCAAATCCTGCTCCATCAATTACAGTAGTTTGTAAAATAGGATTATAATTCAAACTTCCGTTTGCTGAAATTTGTGGTAAAGCTCTAGAGCGAATTTCGTCTATTTCATTTTCACCATTGGCAACTTGCAGTTTTGCTTTTTTTGCATCTGCTTTATTCTCTAATGCAAATGTAATAGCTTCTTTTAAAGTAAGTGTTTTTACTTCCTGCGCCGTTGCACCAATTGCAAATGTTAGGATTAATATTAAAATTGTTTTTCTCATTGTTTATTTAATTTTAGTAAGTAAGTTTTTTTGTAATTCTGCAATTCCTTTTTCGGTTGCCATGGCACGTGTGTGGTATTCTAACGCTTCTAGTTCTAATGCAAAAGCCTCTCTTTCGGAACGTGTATTTTCGTTGATGGTGAATATTAACGAGTAGTAAAATTTAACATATGCTTCAATATTTATTTCCTTTCGGTAAAGGCCTTGTGCAATTCCTTTTTCAATATTTTCTCTAAAACAGGTTTGACACATTTCTATCTGATAGTTTAAAACTTTACCGTAAACCTCTGGATAATGCTTTTTTAATTGATATATTGGCGAAGTATCTGTGGCTTTGAACATTTCGTCAAACATGCGTCGTATTTCAAAGTTTTCTTCAATTGCATTGTAGTCTTTACTAACTATTTCATTAATTATTGCATTAACTTCTGTGTGAATAACCTGAACACTTTCTTCAATTAATAATTCCTTATTGGCAAAATATTTGTAAATCGTTTTCTTAGAAATACACATTTCGCCTGCAATATCATCCATTGTTATGCTCTTGAAACCAAGTCTCAAAAACATATCCTTCGCTTTAACTATTATTTTTTCTTTCATTTCACACTCAAGTTTTAACAAATGCTTTTAAAAACAATGTTAAATTTCTTTACAAAAGTAAAAAGGAAACTTTTAATACCAAAATAGTTTCCAAAGTATTTACAATTATTTAACATTTCAAATAAAAACCCAGTTTGTAATACGATTTGAATACCGTAAATTAGCCAAAATTTAATTTTTATGCATTCAATAAAGCAGTATCAGGCCTATATCGTAGATTATATTGAAAGTCAAAACCTTGTAAAAGAGCCTAAAAACTTATATGAGCCTATTCATTATATATTGGCACTTGGCGGAAAAAGAATGCGGCCTATCTTAACACTTATGGCAGCAGAAGTTTTTAATGCTGATTATAAAAAAGCACTCCCTGCGGCATTAGCTGTTGAGGTTTTTCATAATTTTTCATTAGTTCATGATGATATTATGGATGACGCGCCTTTAAGAAGAGGCCGTGAAACAGTACATGAAAAATGGAATATCAATACTGGTATTTTATCTGGCGATGCGATGCTTATACTGGCTTATCAATATTTTGAGCAATATGAACCAGCTGTTTTTAGAGCGCTTGCAAGATTGTTTAGTAAAACGGCAATTGAGGTTTGCGAAGGCCAGCAATGGGATGTTGATTTTGAAAATCGTGATGATGTAACGGTTCCGCAATACCTTAAAATGATTGAATACAAAACGGCTGTATTAGTCGCTGCTGCCATGAAAATGGGTGCAATTATTGCTGAAACTTCGCAGGAAAATGCGAATCTTATTTATGATTTCGGACTCAATTTAGGCTTGGCATTTCAGTTACAGGACGATTATTTAGATGCTTTTGGCAATCCAGAAACCTTTGGCAAACAAGTAGGTGGTGATATTATAGAAAATAAAAAAACGTATTTGTATCTTAAAGCAGTGGCGTTTTCTAAAAAGGAGGAAGCAGAACAATTGATGCATTTATTCTCTATTCAGCCAAGTGATAATAGCGATAAAATTAATTCTGTAAAAGAAATTTTTAACGTTTCTGGTGCATCAAAAGCTACCCAAGATGCGATTCATGATTATACTTTTAAGGCGTTTGAAACCTTAAACAAAATGGATATTGCTGCTGATAAAAAAGAAATGTTAAGGGCATTTGGAGAAAATTTAATGGGAAGAAATGTTTAAAACTTCTATAATAAAAAAGCAATTTTAAAATTTGCAATTGACTCATAAAAGTAACTAAAATGAATTTTATAGCGCCACAAACTGCTGATTTATTGTTTCTGGAAGCAGAAGGAGCGCAATTATATCTTAAACTAATTGAACAAATCAATAAAGATTTTAATTTAGCCAACGAACCCATAGATTTCCCTATGAGTACAAATCCCAATGAGCTAAAATTGCAATTGCACGAAAAAATTTACCGATTGATCCAATACAAATTTGCCGAATACTTAAACCTACTTTATATTGTAGATGTTGCAGAAGACCAAATAAAAAAACTTGATGGATCTGATCTAGTAGAACTTTCTGAACAGGTTTCTTTTTTGATTCTTAAAAGAGAATGGATGAAAGTATGGTTTAAAAACAAAACCACTATTAATTTTAAGTCAATAGTGGTTTTTTTATTTTTTTATTTTTAAAGTTTTTATTCCAGTTCTTTTTTAAGAATGGTTTTGTTCCAAATTTCTTTACCAGCAACATCAAAAATGGTTAATTTCATTTGTCTATCAGCTTTTGAACCAGAAAAAGATAGCGTACCAAAGTTGTTTTGAGTAATCAAACTACCTTCAACGCGGTACTTGTTTTTTTCGTTCGCCACATTAGCAGAAGCGGAACCAGAAGTTAACGGCGAAACCGTCCAGTCGTACAAAGGATAGGTGTTTTCTCTTGGCACCATTGACAACTCTGTAAAATGCCTGTCACCTGAAATGAACATCACACCTTTAATTTTATTGTCTATAATTTCTTTTAAAACCCTATTTTTTTCATCGGCATAATTGGCGTAGTTTTCATAAACTGCTTCAGAATTTAAAACCTGTCCGCCTATAACTATTACTTTAAAAGCCGCTGCAGATGTAACTAAATTATCAATAAGCCATTCTAGTTGTTCATTGCCCAGAATGCTTCTCTCACCCGTTTTGCGGTCATTTGGTGTTTTAAAAAAACGATCGTCAAGCAAGAAAAACTGAGCGTCTCCCCAATTAAATGTTGAATAAACACCTTGTTGTTGGTCTGGATTCATGCCGTAACTTTTGTTACCCCAGAAATCTCTAAATGCTTTTTGAGTAATATGTTTGTTATAAAAACCTCGGTCACCATCATTAGGGCCAAAATCATGGTCATCCCAAATAGCAAAGTTTTGTGTTTTAGCAAGCAACGGTTGCACTTCTTTTACCGATCTAGAATGGGTGTAACGGTGATAAATCCCAGTTTTACTGTCCCAATCAGCTTCTCTCAAATAGGCATTATCACCACTCCAAATCATGATATCAGGATTTTTTTGAGCAATACTTTCAAAAATTCCATAGCCACTTCCATAGGGTTTTCCTGGTCTGTCAACTGCTGTTTCGCTAATGTAAGAACAGCTTCCCACGGCTACTGTAAAATTAGGCGCGTCTTCTCTCCATTGCCACAATTTTTTTGAAGAAAAAGAAGTTTCATAAGGTAAAACTACTTTTTTATTATTGATAAAAACGCTATAATTGTATTTTTTGCCAGGTTCCAATTGGTCTAAAACGATATGAAAGGTGTAACCATCTTCTTTTTTTGAAGTAAAATTTTCAGAGCTAAAAACTTTTGAAGGATTGTCAATAGCAAAATATTCAATTTTTGCAGTGGCCGCTTTATTGGTTTGAAGCCAAATAACAGCTTCTTTCATTTCGCAATAACCAACCATAGGTCCAGATTGCAAAAGACCATTTTGTGCGAAAGAACTATTTAATGTGAATATTAAAAGTAAAAGTATAACTTTTTTCATAAGATGGTTTATGTAATTTTTAAACATGTGATTACAAATAAAACCATTTTTGTTTTTCTGAGGTCAAAAACAAGTGTTAAGTTAGTATTATTTATTTTCTAGATTTCAAAAATAAACCCTTACAAAAGGCATAAAAGCAGTGCTATAAACAAAGTCATTTTCACTGTACAAAACATTGTAACGACCTCCAAAAATTACATTACCTGTTCTGTATCCTAAGCCAAGAAACAATCCCGTGTTCCAGAAATTGTCCTTTATATCGGGCTGTTCATTTACTTTTATAGTCCTGTTAACTCTGAGTTCTTCTAATTCGGCAGAAAGTTGTATGGCTTCAATAGGATTGAACAATAATATGCTGCTTGCGCCATAAATATAGGAATTGAAATTATTTTTTGAAGCTACATAGCTTCCTTGAAGTCCCAATCCAGCTGAAAAATAATCGTTAAAATTATAAATAGCACCTGGCGATAATGTAATGTCAGTATATCCAGAACCAATATTAAGACCAAAACCACCTCCAAATTGTACATTATTCCAAAAATCGCTTTTTTGAGATGCATTTATTTCGTTTTGTGCAAAAATAATACTTGAAAAAAACAGTATTGACAATAAAAATGTTTTTTGAACAAAAGCAGTATTTCTAGATGACTTCATGATTAGATCTTGTAATAATTTTATAATCATAAAAATATAAAATAATTATTAGATTGTTCTAATTATTGTACTTTTGCAGGATATTTTTAACAAACTAGGGTATTCAACGATATTATGGATAGGTTCTCCTTTTTAAACGCAGCACACACCGCTTTTTTTGCAGATTTATATGATCAGTATTTAGAAAATCCAGATAGCATTGAGCCTAGTTGGAGGAGTTTTTTTCAGGGTTTTGACTTTGGGATGACTACTTATAATGACGAAAATCCAGCAGTACAAATTGCACATTTCGCTTCAGAAAATCAAGATTATAGTCAGATTTCAGAAAAACTTCAAAAAGAGTTTAATGTACTAAAATTGATTGATGCATACAGAACAAGAGGGCATTTGTTTACAAGAACAAATCCTGTTCGCGATAGAAGAACGTATTCCCCAACATTAGATATCGAAAATTATGGCCTTTCAAAAGCAGATTTGAATACTGTATTTGATGCCGCAAAAATCATTAAAATTTCACCTTGTACTTTACAAGAAATTTTAGGGCATCTCGATAAAATTTATTGTCAATCGATAGGTGTAGAATACATGTACATCCGTAAACCTGAGGTAATTCAGTGGATTCAAGACAAAATAGGGTACAACGATAATATTCCTAAATTTTCTAGTGACCAAAAGAAAAACATACTAACAAAACTCAATGAAGCCGTTTCGTTTGAAAACTTTTTGCATACTAAATATGTAGGTCAAAAACGTTTTTCTCTTGAAGGTGGTGAATCTATAATTCCGGGCTTAGACGCTTTGATTGAAGCTGCGGCAGAAAAAGGCGTGGAGCAATTTGTAATGGGAATGGCGCACCGAGGCCGTTTGAATGTTTTGGCTAATATTTTTGGTAAATCTACTCAAGATATTTTTTCTGAATTCGACGGTAAAGATTATGATGATACCACACTTTTTGATGGTGATGTAAAATACCATTTGGGTTTGACTTCCGACAGAAAAACAAAATCTGGAAAGAGCATTAACATCAATTTGGCGCCTAATCCTTCGCATCTTGAAACAGTAGGAGCGGTGATTGAAGGCATTACGAGAGCCAAACAAGACCGTTATTTTCCGGATGATTTTTCTAAAGTTTTGCCAATAGCTTTGCACGGTGATGCAGCAGTTGCGGGACAAGGAATTGTGTATGAAATTATTCAAATGGCACAGCTTGATGGCTACAAAACTGGTGGAACGATTCATATTGTAATCAACAACCAAGTAGGTTTTACAACAAATTATTTGGATGCACGATCTTCTACTTATTGTACAGATGTTGCAAAAGTAACTTTATCTCCTGTTTTGCACGTGAATGCAGATGATACAGAAGCTGTAGTTCACGCCATGTTGTTTGCCTTAGATTACAGAATGCAGTTTGGTAGTGACGTATTTATAGATTTATTAGGTTATAGAAAATACGGACATAACGAAGGTGATGAACCACGTTTTACGCAGCCTAAATTATATAAAATCATCTCTAAACATAAAAACCCAAGAGATCTTTATGCAGAGCGTCTTTTGTCAGAAGGGGTAATTGACGCCTCGTTTGTAAAAGGTATTGAAAACCAATACAAAGCAATACTTGAAGAAAATCTAGAAGCTTCGCGCAAAAAAGATTTGACTATCATTACCCCATTTATGCAAAATGAATGGCAAGGTTTTAGTCAAGCCAATGCCGAAGAAATGCTTAAAAAAGTCAATACCACTTTCCCTAAAGAAGGTTTGACCGAAATAGCAGAAGTTATAACTACTTTACCAAAGGATAAAAAGTTCATAAGCAAGATAGAAAAACTGATTAACGATAGAAAAACAATGTTTTTTGAAACGGATAAGTTAGACTGGGCTATGGCAGAGCTTTTGGCTTACGGATCTTTACTTACAGAAGGCTATGATGTTCGTATCTCTGGACAAGACGTTGAAAGAGGCACTTTTTCTCACCGTCATGCCGTTGTAAAAGTAGAAGATTCTGAAGAGGAAGTAATTTTATTGCAAAATTTAAAAAATCAAAAAGGCAAATTCAACATTTTCAATTCCCTTCTATCAGAATATGGTGTTGTAGGTTTTGACTACGGTTACGCTTTGGCAAGCCCAAAAACACTAACAATTTGGGAAGCCCAATTTGGTGATTTCAGTAATGGAGCACAAATTATGCTAGACCAATACATATCGGCAGCAGAAGACAAATGGCACAATCAAAACGGTTTGGTTATGTTATTGCCACATGGTTATGAAGGCCAAGGGGCAGAGCACTCATCAGCAAGAATGGAACGTTATTTACAAATGTGTGCCAACGAAAATATGTTTGTTGCCGATTGTACAACGCCTGCAAACTTCTTTCATTTGTTAAGACGCCAAATGAAAACTACCTACAGAAAACCATTAATCGTATTTACTCCTAAGAGTTTATTGCGTGATCCACGAGTAGTATCATCGGTAGATGAGTTTGCAACGGGAAGTTTTCAAGAAGTGCTAGACGATACAGCAGTTAATAAAAAGGATATCAAAACATTGGTTTTTTGTACAGGTAAATTTTATTATGACTTACTTGCAGAACGAGAAAATTTAAACCGTAACGATGTTGCATTGGTAAGAATTGAGCAGTTATTTCCTTTGGCGATAGAACAGTTAAAAACAATCATTGCAAGTTACCCTAATGTTGACGATTATGTTTGGGCACAAGAAGAGCCAAGAAACATGGGTGCTTACAGCTATATGTTAATGAATTTTAATGAAGTAAAGTTAAGAGTAGCTTCATTAAAAACATACAGTGCTCCAGCTGCAGGTAGTTATGCTCGCTCAAAAAAGCGACATGCAGCAGCAATAGCAATGGTTTTTGACAAAAATTTATTCAATTAAAATATTAGTTTCAGGTTTAATGTTTCATGTTGTATAAACTAAAACATTAAACAATTCCAACCTTAAACAAAAGAAAAAGATGATTTTAGAAATGAAAGTTCCTTCACCAGGAGAATCGATAAAAGAAGTTGAAATCGCAACATGGTTAGTAAAAGATGGCGATTATGTAGAAAAAGACCAAGCCATTGCTGAGGTTGATTCAGACAAAGCAACATTAGAATTACCTGCTGAAGCAAGCGGAATCATTACTCTAAAAGCAGAAGAAGGTGATGCAGTTGCTGTAGGCGCCGTAGTTTGTTTGATTGACACAAGTGCAGCAAAACCTTCTGGAGCAACAACTGTCGAAGCAAAACCAGTAGCTACAGAAGCGCCAAAGGTGGAAGCAAAAAAAGAAGAAGTAAAAGTGGAAGTGGTAAAAACCCCAGCTGCAACTTACGCAGCGAGCACGCCATCTCCAGCAGCTAAAAAAATATTAGACGAAAAAAATATAGCACCAGCAACAGTTTCAGGAAGTGGTAAAGATGGCAGAATTACTAAAGACGATGCCGTAAATGCTATGCCATCTATGGGAACTCCTACTGGTGGAAATCGTGGTTCTGAGCGTTCAAAATTATCAATGCTTCGCAGAAAAGTGGCAGAGCGATTAGTTGCTGCAAAAAATGAAACAGCCATGTTAACTACTTTTAATGAAGTAAACATGACGCCAATTAACACCATTCGAAATGAATACAAAGATGCTTTTAAAGCAAAGCACGGTGGCTTAGGTTTAGGTTATATGTCATTTTTTACAAAAGCGGTTACAAGGGCATTACAATTGTATCCTGATGTAAACTCAATGATAGATGGAGATTATAAAATTGCTTATGATTTTTGTGATATTTCTGTAGCTGTTTCTGGACCAAAAGGATTGATGGTTCCTGTAGTTCGTAGCGCAGAAAATTTAACTTTTAGAGGTGTTGAAGCCGAAATTAAAAGATTGGCCATTCGTGCGCGTGACGGACAAATTACGGTTGATGATATGACAGGCGGTACATTTACAATTTCTAATGGAGGTGTTTTTGGCAGTATGTTGTCTACACCTATTATCAATCCGCCACAATCAGGAATTTTAGGCATGCACAATATTATTGAGCGTCCTATTGCCGTAAACGGGAAGGTTGAAATTCACCCAATGATGTACGTAGCACTTTCTTATGACCACAGGATTATTGATGGTCGTGAGTCTGTAGGATTCTTAGTTGCTGTTAAAGAAGCTTTAGAAAACCCATTAGAATTATTAATGGGAGGCAATGCACAAAAAGCTTTAGAATTATAATATTCTTTCGAATAAAAGTAAAAAACCCATTCATCGAATGGGTTTTTTACTTTTTTATTTTACATCAAATACAAATTGTGGTTGTAATAATCAATGATTCCTTTGCCTTTCAATAAAACATCAGCACCTATAATTCCTTGAACAGGCTCAGCACCATGTTGTTTCAAAGCCTCATTTACATGAGACAAATCAAAAATAACAAGTTCAAAATTTATGTTTTTCCAACTCCCAATTTTGAAATCATTGTTCAATGATTTTTGCGTCATCATATCATTGGCTCCTGCCCCAGAAGCTTTTGTTTTTGATTTTTTAGCTTCAAGTTTAAAAAAATTAATGTTTTCAAAATCAACACAACTGTTGGAAGCGCCAGTGTCTAAAATAAAATTACCTTCAATGCCATTTATTTTTGCTTTTATTAAAAGATGTTGGGTTTTTATAATTTTAAATCTAATTTTCTTATAGCTTTCCTTTTTAAGAATATCTTGCAGGTTTTTCATATGGTTAGCGCTTGGCCTATAATTTATGTAAAGATACACCAAGTTTTAAATTCTTAATAATGTTACTAACTTTATAGCTTGATAACAAATTTCAAAAAATGATTATTACCGATACACACACCCATTTGTACTCTGAAGAGTTTAAAGAAGACCAAGATGAAATGATACATCGCGCATTACATACTGGTGTTTCAAGATTTTTCTTACCAGCAATAGATTCTAGTTACACACAATCAATGTATGATTTAGAAAGTCGTTATCCAGACAATATTTTTTTGATGATGGGTTTGCATCCCACACACGTTAAAGAAAATTTTAAAGAAGAACTACAACATGTTGAAGCACAATTGGCCAAAAGAAAATTTTATGCAATAGGCGAAATCGGAATTGATTTGTATTGGGACAAAACCACAGTAGCCATTCAAAAAGAAGCTTTTCAATACCAAATTCAATTGGCAAAAAAATACAAGCTTCCTATAAATATTCACTGTCGCGAAGCTTTTGATGAAATTTTTGAAGTATTAGAAAAAGAAAAATCAGCAGATTTATTTGGTATTTTTCATTGTTTTTCAGGCAATTATGAACAAGCATTACAGGCCATTTCTTATAACATGAAATTGGGGATTGGTGGCGTAGTAACTTTTAAAAACGGAAAAATTGACCAATTTTTAAACCAAATTGATTTAAAACATATTGTTCTAGAAACTGATTCCCCATATTTAGCTCCAGTTCCTTTTCGAGGCAAAAGAAATGAAAGTGCTTACATTGTAAATGTAGTTGATAAACTGGCACAGCTTTACGGACATACTTTTGATGAGATTGTTAGCGTTACTACATCCAATTCAAAGTCCATTTTTGGGATTTAATAAAAAGAAAATGTCAATAAATTTTTGTTCTTTTGTTACATCAATAATAAAAAGCCAAAATGCAAAGATTTGATGCAATTCGTCCGTTTTATGATGCCGAAATAAACGAGGCCATTCAAAAAGTCATTAATCATCCCATGATGAAAGCGTTGATGAACTTTACTTTTCCAGAAGTTGAAGATGAAGTTTGGAAAGAACAGTTGCGTAAAACCCATTCTATTCGTGATTTTCAATCTAATTTTATTTACCAATCTGTTCAGCAAGTTTTACAGCGTAGTTCTGATGGTTTAACGACTTCAGGTTTTGAAAAACTAGAAAAAAACATTTCTTATCTTTTTATATCCAATCACCGCGATATTATTCTTGATACTTCATTGCTTAACGCTGCTCTTTTTGAACACGGTTTGGTAATGACAGCTTCTGCAATAGGCGATAATTTAGTAAAAAAAGCTTTTTTATTGATACTATCTAAGCTCAATAGAAATTTTTTGGTACAAAGAGGTTTGTCGCCGCGTGAAATGTTACAAAGTTCCAAGCTATTGTCAGAATATATAGGGCAGCTCTTACTTCGGGAAAACCGTTCCGTTTGGATAGCTCAAAGAGAAGGCAGGACAAAAGATGGTAATGATACAACAAATCCTGGGGTTTTAAAAATGCTCGCAATGGGTGCCGATGAAAAAAATGTGATGCATTATTTCAAAAAAATAAAGATAGTTCCGGTTTCTATTTCCTACGAATACGATCCTACCGATGCTTTAAAAATGCCACAGTTAATGGCAGAGGCCAATAATGAAATTTACACTAAGGAAAAGAACGAGGATTTTATGACACTTTTGAGCGGAATTATTGGCCAAAAGAAAAAAATTCATATTCATGTAGGTGATGTCTTAGAAAAAGAGATTGATCTGATTACCGCAGAACATGACAATACAAACAAGCAAATTCAGACGCTGGCGCAAGTAATAGATGATTCTATTTTAAGTTCTTATAAATTGTGGCCGACAAATTACATCGCTTACGATATTATAAATAATTGTGAGACCCACAAACACCTTTATACAGAAAACGAAAAATCATTATTCGAGCGCAGGTTAGAAATGCGCATTGATGAGGACAATCCAGTTGCCAAATCTGGATTTTTAAACATGTATGCCAATCCTGTGGTCAATAAATCAAAATATATCAATGCAATCTAAGGCAAAAATACTTTTGATCTATACTGGTGGAACCATTGGTATGATGAAAGATTTTGAAACTGGCGCGCTCAAAGCTTTCAACTTTAGTAAGCTTTTGCAAAAAATACCAGAATTGAAACAATTGGATTGCGAAATCGAAACCATTTCTTTTGAGAATCCTATTGATTCTTCTAATATGAATCCTGAAAAATGGATTAAAATAGCGACAATCATTGAAGACAACTACAATTCATTTGACGGATTTGTGGTGCTTCACGGTTCAGATACAATGTCCTATTCGGCCTCTGCATTGAGTTTTATGTTAGAGAATCTTGCAAAACCAGTAATATTTACGGGTTCTCAATTGCCTATTGGCGATTTAAGAACAGATGCAAAAGAGAATTTGATTACCGCAATACAAATTGCATCGTTACAAAATAAGGAAAAACCAGTGATTAGCGAAGTAGGTTTGTATTTTGAATACAAGTTGTACAGAGGCAATAGAACCACAAAAATCAATGCAGAACATTTTAATGCTTTTATGTCTCCTAATTATCCAGAATTGGTTGAATCAGGCGTACACTTAAAGGTAAATCAAGAACTGCTTTCTCCTAAACATGGAACCAAACCATTTATAGTTCATAAAGAATTAGACAACAATGTGGTTGTCATAAAAATGTTTCCAGGAATAAATGTGAAGGTGCTTTCTGCAATATTTGCTATTTCAGGATTAAAAGGTATCGTTTTAGAAACCTATGGTTCAGGAAATGCCCCTACTGATGATTGGTTTTTGCAATTGCTCAAAAAGGGAATTGAAAACGGACTGTATGTTGTAAACGTAACCCAATGCTCTGGCGGGAGTGTAAGCATGGGACAATATGAAACAAGTACATCATTAAAAAATATAGGCGTAATTTCGGGTAAAGACATTACTACAGAAGCTGCCGTAACCAAGTTAATGTATCTGTTAGGACAAAATGTGGCTCCAAATGTTTTTAAAACCATATTTGAAGCTTCAATACGAGGAGAATTATCATAAAAACCCTTAATATATTTCGGTAGTTGGTATTTTTTTTTGTTCTTTGCAACCGCAAAAGAATAGAGAGGTGGCCGAGTGGCTGAAGGCGCACGCTTGGAAAGCGTGTTTATGGTAACATAACGTGGGTTCGAATCCCATTCTCTCTGCTAATAATTATAAAAAAGGTGACTTTATAAGTTGCCTTTTTTGTTAACTTTATCTTTTCAAATAAAGCACATGCGATTTCTACAATATTTTATTCTTTTTTTTGGATTTATAGCTTTGGCACAAGAAAATCCTGTTGCTACGCCATTTATTGCTGTAGATTCTCTTTATCGTGAAGATCAGTTTTATTTTGGTATCACATACAATCTTTTACAAGATACACCAGCGGCTTTTGTTCAAAGCGGGTTATCTACTGCATTTAATGTTGGATTTTTAAGGGACATGCCTATCAATGAAAAAAGAACATTTGCAGTAGCGTTAGGTTTGGGATTTTCCTATAACAAATACCACGAAAATTTAGTAGTTTCAGAAACGCCTTCAGGTTATGATTATTCAATTGTTGAAGATGGTAGTTTTACAAGAAATAAGTTAGAACAAGTTTTTTTAGACTTGCCTCTTGAAATTCGTTGGAGAAATTCTACACCCGAAAGTCACAAATTTTGGCGTATTTATACTGGTTTTAAGGTGAGGTATTTGGTTTTTGACAAAACAAAGTATGTGGCAAACAATACAGATATTGTGGTTATAGACAATAGTGATTTTAACAAAGTTCAATATGGTCCTTATATTGCCTTTGGTTTTAATACTTGGAATTTTCACGCTTACTACGGATTAAATCCAATTTTTAAATCGGCTAAAATTGGTGATCAATCCATTGATATGAAAACCATTAATCTAGGTTTGATGTTTTATATTTTATAACCAAAAATACATAACGCCTATTTGCGGTAAAATCCCAATACAACTTCCTAAAAACAATTCAAAATTGTTGTGCGCTTTCATTTGTAATCTTGAAGAAGCTACAAGCCCGCAACAAAGCAATAAAGGCAAAATCAAAAACAAAAGCCTTACTTGAAAATGCAAACTCAAACCTATTGTAAAGACACTTAGCGCCGTCATGCCTATCATGTGCAGACTGGCTTTATAACCTGCAAAAACCATAACTAAAGCCAAAACGGTACTTATTAAACTGCCCAAAAAGAAAAAATACAGTTCAAAAAAACCATCTATTGTTATGCTTTTTTTTATTAATATAAAAAGTAAAATCGCATGAATCAGCAAAGGAAATTTTCTTTGCGCTTTATCGGCAAGCATTATAGAGTCTACTTTTCCTAGGGTTAACAATAAGTAATAAAAGCTTATAGGAATAAAAATTGTAATGATTGTAATTTGTATGATTACAAGATAAATCTCCTGATTTTCAAAATAATTGTCTCCAAAAAACGAAAAAATCAATACTGCATAAACCGATATAAACAAAGGATGGAATATGTAGGAGAAAAGCGGCAGTATTTTATTCATAAGTTTGCGATTCTTTTTTTAAGAAAGAAAATTACATTTTTTTTCTCATTCTTGCTACAGGAATATCAAGTTGTTCTCTGTATTTAGCAATTGTTCTGCGCGCTATAGGATAGCCTTTTTCTTTTAACATTTCGGCCAATTGATCATCAGGAAGCGGTTTTTGCTTGTCTTCCTCTTCAATAACGTTTTGCAATATCTTTTTGATTTCCAACGTAGATACATCTTCACCTTGGTCATTTTTCATGGCTTCAGAGAAAAATTCCTTAATCAATTTTGTGCCATAAGGCGTTTCTACATATTTACTATTAGCCACCCTTGAAACGGTTGAAATATCTAGACCAACCATATCAGCAATATCTTTAAGAATCATTGGTTTCATTTTGGTTTCATCGCCTTCAAGGAAAAATTCTTCCTGAAAGTGCATAATAGCATTCATTGTTACGAACAGTGTTTCTTGTCGCTGTCTAATAGCATCAATAAACCACTTGGCCGAATCTAACTTTTGTTTGATAAATTGTACGGCATCTTTTTGTTGGGTAGATTTATCACGAGAATCCTTATAGGTTTGCATCATCTCTTGATAATCTTTAGACACGTGCAAAGTAGGTGCATTTCTTCCGTTTAAGGTCAATTCTAATTCTCCTTCTACAATTCTGATTGCAAAATCTGGCACCACATTTTCAGTAACTTTATTATTTCCTGTAAATGAACCACCTGGTTTAGGGTTTAGCTTTTCAATTTCATGAACTGCTTTTTTAAGTTGGTCATTAGAAACATTGTATTTTTGAATCAGTTTGTCATAATGTTTTTTTGTAAAAGCATCAAACTGATTTTCTATGATATCAGTTGCTAAAGCAACATATTCTGTTGGTGTTTTGTGTTTGAGTTGTAACAACAAACATTCTTGCAAATCACGAGCGCCTACGCCAGATGGTTCTAGTTCATGAATAATATGCAACATCCTGTCTACAGTTTTTTCATCTGTATAAATACCTTGAGTAAACGCCATATCATCAACAATATCTGCGATACTACGTCGAATGTAGCCCATGTCATCAATACTACCTACAAGAAATTCTGCAATTTCTCGCTCTTCATCATTTAAAATAAAGGTGTTGAGTTGATTGATTAAGTCCTGATGAAAACTTACAGGAGCAGTAAGTGGTGATTCTCTTTCATCATCATCGTCACTATAATTACTGGTTTGTGTTTTATAATCTGGGGTTTCGTCGTTGCTTAAATATTCATCAATATTAATGTCCTCGGCTTCAATTCTATCTGATTCTGAATCGTCGTAATCATCATAATCTTCGTTTTCAAACTCATCTTTTTCATATTCATCCTCTTCTTTTCCAGTTTCTAATGCTGGATTTTCATTCATTTCTTCGAGTAATCGTTGTTCAAAAGCTTGCGTAGGCAATTGAATTAGCTTCATCAACTGTATTTGTTGAGGAGATAATTTTTGAGATAATTTAAGATTTAAAAATTGCTTTAGCATTTTTATTGTTTAAAAGTTTAAGGTTTATAAGGTTTAAGGTTGCAGAAATTTCAACAACATTAAACTTTAAACCTGAAACAAATTTTTAAAATTCAGCATTCATTGGGGTTCTAGGAAAAGGAATTACATCACGAATATTGGTCATACCTGTTACAAAAAGTACCAATCTTTCAAATCCAAGTCCAAAACCAGAGTGAACAGCCGAGCCAAAACGGCGTGTATCAAGGTACCACCACAATTCTTCCTCATCGATTCCTAAGGCTTTCATTTTTTCGACAAGAACATCAAAACGTTCTTCTCTTTGTGAACCGCCTACGATTTCTCCAATTCCAGGGAAAAGAATATCCATGGCGCGCACTGTTTTACCATCTTCGTTCAAACGCATGTAAAATGCTTTGATATTCGCTGGGTAATCAAACAAGATTACGGGACATTTAAAATGTTTTTCGACCAAATAGCGTTCGTGTTCGCTTTGTAAATCAGCGCCCCATTCGTTAATGATATAATTAAATTTTTTCTTTTTATTAGGGGTAGATTCTCTTAAAATACTGATAGCTTCAGTGTAAGAAACACGTTTAAAGTTGTTTTCTAAAACAAAATTCAGCTTTTCTAACAAACTCATTTCGCTGCGTTCAGCTTGTGGTTTAGATTTTTCTTCTTCCAACAAACGACCTTCTAGGAATTTCAAATCGTCTTGACATTTGTCCATCGTATATTTAATAACAAACTGTATAAAATCTTCTGCAAGATCCATATTGTCATTCAAATCATTGAACGCCACTTCCGGTTCAATCATCCAAAATTCGGCCAAATGGCGAGAAGTATTGGAGTTCTCTGCACGAAACGTAGGACCAAAAGTATATATTTGGCCCAACGCCATTGCAAAAGTTTCACCTTCCAGTTGTCCAGAAACCGTAAGATTGGTTTCTTTGCCAAAGAAATCTTCTTTAAAGTTTACCTTTCCATCTTCGGTTCTAGGCGTGTTGTCAAATGGTAAAGCGGTTACTTTGAACATTTCCCCAGCACCTTCAGCATCAGATCCAGTAATTATGGGTGTGTTTACATATACAAAACCTTTTTCTTGAAAATATTGATGCACCGCAAATGACAATACAGATCGTACACGCATTATGGCGCCAAAAGCATTGGTTCGCACACGCAAATGGGCATTTTCGCGTAAAAACTCAAGTGAATGTTTCTTAGGTTGCATTGGGAATTTCTCTGCATCAGAGTCTCCCAGAATTTCGAGTTGCGTCACCTGAATTTCATATTTTTGACCAGCACCTTTGCTTTCTACCAGATTTCCAGTTACTGAAACTGCTGCACCAGTTGTAATTCTCTTAAGGGTTTTTTCGTCGGTATTTTCAAAATCAACAACACATTGAATATTATTTATTGTTGAACCATCGTTCAATGCAATAAATTGATTGTTTCTAAAAGTTCTTACCCAGCCTTTTGCATTTACAGCTTGTAGTGTATTGGTACTGTTAAGTAAGTCGATAACTCTTGTATGTTTCATTGTATGATTTTGATTTTAAATTTAAAATGTAGTATTGAAATAATACCGACTCAATTGAACTGCAAATATAATTGATTTATTGAGATTTTATAGCCCTGATCGAAGTGGAAATCCTTTTACTTTTTTTAAAATAGCATTTTTAAAAAGTAAAAGATTGCAACGAAGAGCGGGAAATAGCTCCTGATAAGAGTAGATTATTTTTTATTTTCTAAATCATCAATTTCTTGGTCTGTTCGTTCAATAAGATTGATTTTAGGCTGGATAAATTCTTGTTCGTTTGCTAATGATTTGTTTAAGGTCAAGACCAGAGCAGGAAGTAACATTAAATTAGAAAGCATACCAAAAAATAAAGTAATAGACACTAAACCGCCAAGCGCAATTGTTCCGCCAAAACTAGATAACATAAACACAGAGAAACCAAAGAATAAAACAATAGAAGTATAAAACATACTCAATCCCGCATCGTTAAAGGTGGCGTAAACTGATTTACGGATTTTCCAGTTATTCTTTTTCAATTCTTCACGGTATTGCGCAAGGAACCTAATTGTATCGTCTACAGATAGCCCAAAAGCGATTCCGAAAACTAAAATAGTCGAGGGTTTTAAAGGAATATCAAGGAAACCCATAATACCTGCGGTTAGTAATAATGGTAATAAATTAGGAATGATGGATACCAAAACCATTTTTAAAGAACGGAACATAAATGCTACTAAAAGTGAAGTCAGGAAAAAGGCAAATACAAGCGACGAAAGTAAATTGTTGAGTAAATAGCTGGTGCCTTTTTGAAAAACCAAAGCCTTTCCTGTAATACTTACATTATATTTTTCTGGAGGAAAAACCTTGTCTGCTTTTTTACGAATTTCGGTTTCTATTTTAGACATTTTATCGCCGCTATCATCACGCATAAAAGTTGTAATTCGGGCATATTGTCCTGTTGTGTCTACGTAATTTTTCATCAAATTGTCTTTTGAATCTTTCGTTGCATTTTTTGCATACGATAATATAAAAGTCTGTTCTTGACTTGTTGGTAATTCGTAATATTCGGGATTTCCGTTATAATAGGCTTGCTTGGAGTATTTTACAAGATTAACAATAGAAATAGGTTTTGAAAGTTCTGGGATTTCATCAATAGTTGCTTCAAGTTCTTCCATTCGTTTTAGGGTCGAAAGTTTCATGATACCTTTTTTACGTTTGGTGTCAATCATGATTTCAAGCGGCATTACACCATCAAACTCTTGTTCAAAGAATACGATATCTTGAAAAAACGGCGCTTTTTTAGGCATATCTTCTATTAAACTTCCAGAAATGCGCATTTGGTAAATCCCAATTATGCTTATAACTAATAGAATGATGGCAACTATATAAATAGCAAATCGGTTGTATTTTACATTTCTTAAAATCCAACCCATAAAAGTTTTGACATAATTCCTATCAAGATGTTCAATATGCCTGTCTTTAGGCGGTGGCACATAACTGTGAAAAATAGGTATTACGATGAGGCATAAAAAGAATAGACCCATAATATTAATGGAAGTAACTACGCCAAATTCAATAAGCAACTGATTGTTTGAAGCAACAAATGTAGCAAAACCTATAGCAGTTGTTAAGTTTGTCATTAATGTTGCCATGCCTACTTTTGTAGTAACGCGTTGTAGTGCCTTAGCCTTGTTCCTGTGAATTTTATATTCTTGGTGGTATTTATTAGTGAGAAAAATACAATTAGGAATACCAATTACAATAATTAAAGAAGGTACCAGAGCGGTAAGTACTGTGATTTCATAATGAAGCAAACCCAAAATACCAAAGGACCACATTACACCTATAATTACTATGATTATAGAAATTAAAGTGGCTTTAAAACTTCTAAAAAAGAAGAAAAAAAGCAGCGAAGTAACTAATAATGAAGCACCTATAAAAACACCGATTTCGGTTTTTATAGTTTCAGTATTCATGGTTCTTATGTAAGGCATTCCTGAAACCCGAAGGTCAATATTGGTATCTGTTTCAAATTTTGTTATTGCAGGAACTAATTTTTTAAGTATAAAATCTTTTCTAGAAGCGGTATTTACAATTTTTTTATCTAGATATACCGCAGAACGAATACTGCCAGAGCGTTTATTGTACAACAAGCCTTCATAAAAAGGCAAGTCATTAAAGAGTTCTAGCTTTATTTTTTGTAAATATTCCTTGCTAATCGTTTTTGTGGTGTCTACAAAAGGAATGAGTTCAAACTTTTCGAGGGTATCGTTTTTTTGTAATTTTTTTAAGTCATTTATAGATAGTACAAGATCTACGGCTTTGTCTGCTTTAAGTGTGTTCATTAATTTACTCCACGATGCATAAGCTTTCGGATTAAATATAGTGCTGTCCTTTACACCTATGATTACCAGATTGCCTTCTTCGCCAAATTTATCAAGAAAAGCATTGTACTGGATATTTACAATATTGTCATCGGGTAGCAAGTTAGCTTCAGTAAAGGTAAAATGTATGTTTTTCCATTGCATCGCTAAGAGAGCCGTTGTAGCTAAAACAATAGATAACATTAAAATTTTATTTCTAAGTACGATTCGCGCTATTAACTCCCAAAATCCTAAACTAAACCACTTGATCATACTATCAATTTTATGTTGCAAATGTACAGAAATCTGTATATTAAATGATTTGTTTTATCTTGTATTTATACTATAATTAATCTTTAATTAATTTTTTTATAAACCTGTTTTCTTAATTATTTCACCCGATATTAACTTTGTATTATCATCTGTTTTGAAGTTATAATTTATATATTTGATTTTGCATCTTTGCATTACATTCAAAAGAAAGCAGATTATAATTTGACTATGAAGAATTACAAAAATTCCATTTTTTATGTAGTAATTACCGGAGGTTTTTCAATATTAATTTATTGGATTCTCGAAAAAGGTAAATTTTTAGAAACAGGAAGAAATATAATTGCTCCTTCGACAGAAATGGACCAATGGTCTGCATTTTTGTCCTCAATGTTACACAGCTTGCAAGAGCCATTAGCCATTTTATTGTTACAAATAATTACGATAATAATTGTTGCGCGTTTTTTTGGGTGGATTTTTAGAAAAATTGGCCAACCCTCCGTAATAGGAGAGATGATTGCTGGAATTGTATTAGGGCCGTCACTTGTAGGATTATATTTTCCAGAGTTTTTTTCTACATTATTTCCTACAGCTTCTCTTGGAAATTTAAAGTTTTTAAGTCAGATAGGCTTGATACTTTTTATGTTTGTTATAGGTATGGAGTTAGATTTAAAAGCGCTAAAAAACAAAGCCAATGATGCCGTAGTAATAAGTCATGCAAGTATAATTTTTCCTTTTACATTAGGTACAGGATTGGCCTATTTTATCTACCATCAGTTTGCTCCTCAAGGAGTAGAGTTCACCTCTTTTGCCTTATTTTTAGGAATTGCTATGAGTATTACTGCCTTCCCAGTTTTAGCCAGAATTGTACAAGAAAGAGGAATTCATAAAACTAAGTTAGGCACCATAGTAATTACTTGTGCCGCTGCCGATGATATAACTGCTTGGTGTATTTTAGCAACAGTTATAGCAATTGTAAAAGCGGGTTCTTTTGTAAGTTCATTATATGTAATTGCGCTAGCCATCACCTATGTTTTCCTTATGTTAAAGGTGGTGAAACCATTTTTAGAAAGGGTAGGTGAACTTAAAAACTCAAGACAAAGCCTTAGCAAACCGGTAGTAGCTATTTTTTTATTGACCCTTATCATTTCAGCATACACTACCGAAATTATTGGTATCCATGCACTCTTTGGCGCATTTATGGCTGGAGCGATTATGCCAGATAATGCTAAGTTTAGAGGCATGATCATAGAAAAAGTAGAGGATGTATCGGTTATTTTACTATTACCTTTATTTTTTGTTTTTACTGGTTTAAGAACACAAATAGGATTGATAAACGATCCTTATTTATGGAAAATTACTGGTTTAATTATTGCGGTAGCTGTAATAGGAAAATTTGTAGGAAGTGCATTAGCTGCAAAATTTGTAGGTCAAAGTTGGCGAGACAGTTTAACAATTGGTGCATTAATGAATACAAGAGGTTTAATGGAGCTGATTGTACTTAATATAGGTTTGGATTTAAAAGTACTTTCGCCTGAAATATTCACCATGATGGTGATAATGGCACTCGTCACCACTTTTATGACTGGACCAGCATTAGATCTTATCAATTTTGTTTTTAAAACAAAAGATGCACTTCTTCCAGAGGCCATTAATGATAATAATAAGTATAAAATTCTTATTTCTTTTGGAAATTCTGAGAGAGCTAAATCTTTATTAAGACTTGCAAATGGTCTGGTTAAGAAAGAAAATGCACAATCTATTGTAACGGCACTGCACCTTACATTGAGTAATGAGTTGCACACGTTTGACCTTGAAGAACATGAAAAGAAAAGTTTTGCGCCAGTAATTTCTGAATCAGAAGTTTTAGATCAAAAATTAATAACCATATTCAAAGCCTCAAATGATATCGATACTGATATTGTTGAAATTGCCAATCAAGGTGAATATGACTTGCTGTTGATAGGTTTAGGGCAATCAATTTTCGAAGGTACCTTATTGGGCAAAGTTCTAGGATATACAACTAGAATTATCAATCCAGATCGCTTGATTGATAAATTTATTGGTAAAGAAGGATTGTTTGAAAATTCACCTTTTGACGAAAGAACCCGCCAGGTTATTGCAAAAAGTAAAATGTCGGTTGGAATAGTAGTTGATAAAGACATAAAAAATTTAGACAATATTTTTATTCCAATTTTTGAAGTAGAAGACAAATTCCTTATCAATTATGCACAAAAATTAATTATCAATAGTAATTCAAAAGTTACTTTTATTGATCCTAATGGTGCAATAAAAACAGATAAAAATATTTACGATTCAATAGCAGCTATGGAGGAGAACACTCCTAATAATATAGCAATAATGGAAGATCGTATCATTAAAAAGGAGTTTCTTAACAAACAAGATATAATGATCATTAGTATTGAAAGTTGGAAAAAATTAGTCAATTCACAAAGTACTTGGCTCAGTCATATCCCTTCGGTTTTAATTATAAAACCATAAACATGATTGGATTTAACATAGAATTCCTGGGTTTTTTGAAGTAGGTTTTTGCAACTTGCCCTAGCAAAGACAAATAAAATACTGGAGTAATTGCTAATTATTGTTATTAAGATTTTTAATCTGTTTTATTATTAGCGTTTTATTACTTTATAAAGCTTCATAAACTTTACTTCTTGTATTTCTTATGCGGTTTATACAGGAATAGGAGTTATAAAAACGATACTTGAAGGTATTCTTATATTCAAATAACCAGCAGATTTATGGCGGTTTTTTTTTAACGATATTAATCGCTTCTATATTTGTATTAAAATTTGTTAGCGCTTATTAAATCCCTAGATCAAATACAAAATTTAACTTTATAGCAATATTGTCTTCAAATCGAGACAATTGATTAGGACCATAACGGTAAAAACCAGACAGCCCAAAACCTTTGTAAATTTGGTTTAGCTCTAATCCAGATTCAAAAAAACCTTCGTTTAAGGTTTTGTAATTGATACCTACATGTTGTTCTGGATGCTCCATATTGCCCCAAGCCATCCTTGTTACAAAGACTAATGCGGGTTTTACTTTTTTAAACAATTCTATTTTTTTTAAACCATGTTTGAGCTGAAAAAATACATATTGACTGGAAAAAAACTCATTAAAATACATGGTTTCAAAACTATTTTTTCCTGCAATGGTAACCCTTTGTATGATATTGTCTTTGGTTAAATTATTGGGTGACGTGTTGTATAAATGTGTCAAAGGAATGTCGCCTGTCGCATATCCTACTTCTGCTAAAAAAGTAGTTTTTTGACCATTCAAATATTTTTTTTGGAATTCAGCTCTAATATCAATTTTGCTAAATTCGAAATCATTTTCAAGAACATTGGGTAATGATTTTGTAAACTGAAAAATAAATTTAGGATAATTTTTTTCAATTTCAAGTCGACCCGTAGGAGTTTGCATGTAATCGCTAAAAGGATTCCATTGCAAGGAAACCATTGCTGTCGTCATGTTAAAAACTGTGTAGGATTTGCCGTTGAGGTTAAAAATATAATTGAATTTTGGAGTAACCACACTGTGAGAAAACTGCCAAATACTTTCCGTTTTCGGAATTATTTTTGATTCAATATAACCGCGCCAAGTTTGGTGGTTGTAAAAAGTGCTTACGTTTATAGGTCTCGGATCATAGAGTTTAAAGTTCTTTTTTTCTACCGCAAATGAAATACTCGCAATTTCTCTAACATCGTTCGTGTAACCGCCGCCAATCCAAGTGTTAGAAAATTTGCCTATTCTTGTAGCTGCGCCAAAGTTGTATTTAAAAACACCATCTTTCGTTCCGTAAGCGCCGTAACTTTCAATCCTAAAGACTTTTGAAAATTTATCATTTGTTATGCCACCTAAGCCAAGTCTTAAACCTTCATAATTATTATAACTCAGCAATTGTCTCAAATCAAAATCTATGGGACCTAAAGGCAAATAACCATTTAAAACCCTTCGACCTATTCTTATTTTTTTTTCTACTTTTTCCTTTTTTACAATACTATCTAAACCATAATAAGTATTCTGACTTCTGTTATCTAAACTGTCGTTCCTGTACTTGGCATAAAAAACATCCGTTTTTTTAACTGCTTCGTCATCAATTTCGATTGCAATTGCTGCTTTTTTTATTTGGAGTGGTAAGTTGTATTGAAAATCAAAATTATTAGACTTTGAAATTACATAAGCATAATCTGAGCTCTGTCTTTTTCTCTCTACGACATCGTTGTCATCTGCATCAAATTGAAAAATTTCTCCTAAAATTTTAATATTTCCGTTTTTCTTCCCTTTCACTATTTTGCATTCTTTTGCTGTAGGAAACCATAAATCATGAGCTTCTAGGTATTCAAAATCATGAATCGCAGTTATATCAAGCACGCCCTTGACTCTAAAAATTACTTTTGCAACTGCATAACTTTTTTGGTCAACAAAAAGCAACCCTTGAAGTCCTAAAGTTTTGTGTTTGTTTATGGGTTTAAAATAAATGAGACTAACCGCTCGGTTTTTATAAGTTACAGTATCTAAAAGTTCAAAACTATAATCCTGAAAGGCACCGCGAGCAATGGGGTTTTTATATTGGGTCTCAAATAATGCATACGTATTTTCATAAACAGAAAAAGATTGCAAATTAAAACCCACTATTTCATAAACAGGTTGATTAAATCCAGACATTTTAATGCCTAAAATTGTTTCTTTCGTACCTTGTTTACTATGTTGGAATTGGGATATTTTTTCGGTTTGAAAAAGATGCTGGCTGGTTATTAGTTTTTTAAATTTAAAATTAGAAGAATCAATTTTTGAAAATTGTCGAATTTTTTTCTTTTTCACAAAAACTGAATCCAAAGCGCCATTTATAGAATCTGGATTTGCCGTTATTAGCAAATTATTGTAGGTCTTAAACTGAAATGTTTGAAGTTTTTTTTCAGGGTTATTCGCTTTTCTTAACGCAATTACTTCAGTCATAATTGCATTTGCAGTATTTGTATTAAAAGCTGTATTTTTTTCTTGCGAAAGCGCTACGGTAAAATATTTTTTATCGCCTGTAATGATTTTCTTTTTTTGAAATCCCACATAGGAAATTTCTAAATTCTGAATCTCAGTATGGCTATCAATAATAAATTTGCCATCAATGTCAGTAACTGTTTCAAAGCCTTTATCAGACAAAATGGTTGCAAATGGCAATGGTTTATTTGTCGTTGCTTCCTTAACAATACCGTTAATACGAAATTGCGCTTGACTTATCAATGAAAACAAAAGCAACAAAAAAAATATTTTTTTCATAGAAAAAAGGAGTTCCAACGCTATTGAAACTTTAATTGGTTGGCAAGATACAAACTCTTAAATAAAAAAAATCCGTCATCAATATACTGAGACGGATTTTATAAAATATTTATGATTGTTAGACCTTCATAATTTCGGCTTCTTTAACAGCCAGAAGTTCATCTACTTTGCGAATAAAGGCGTTGGTCAAGTTTTGAACTTCCTCTTCTGCAGTTTTACAAACATCTTCTGATGTACCGTCTTTTTCTAATTTTTTTATATCCGTATTGGCATCCTTACGCACGTTTCGAATTCCTATTTTTGCATCTTCAGCTTCGACTTTTGCTTGTTTGGCCAGATCACGTCTGCGTTCTTCGGTCAAAGGCGGCACACTTATTATTACCATATCACCATTGTTCATCGGGTTAAACCCAATATTGGCAATCATAATGGCTTTTTCAATTGCATGAAGCATGTTTTTTTCAAAAGGCTGCAAAGTAATCGTTCTTGCATCTGGAACGCTGATTTTTGATACTTGAGAAAGTGGTGTAGCCGATCCATAATAATCAACAAAAACGCTGCCTAACATAGCTGGAGATGCTTTTCCTGCACGTATATTTAGAAATTCTTTTTCTAAATGCGTAATTGAACCATTCATTGCTTCTTCGGTACTTTCTAAAATAAAATCAATTTCTTCCATTTTTTTAATTTTTCAATTTTTGAATCTTAAGCGTTTGTATATCTAAAAAACAATTAAGATGCCACTATACTTTTATTATACATTAACGACGGTACCTATATTTTCTCCTTCGCAAATTTTTAATAGGTTACCCACTTTGTTCAAATCAAAAACGACGATAGGTAATTTATTTTCTTGACTCAGGGTAAAAGCTGTGGTATCCATAACATTGAGTCCTTTTTTGAGTACATCTTCAAACGAAATATAATCAAATTTTGTTGCTGACTTGTCTTTTTCTGGGTCAGAAGTGTAAATTCCGTCTACTCTGGTGCCTTTTAAAATAACATCTGCATGAATTTCTACACCTCTTAAAACTGCTGCGGTATCGGTTGTGAAATAAGGGTTACCTGTTCCAGCACCAAAGATTACAATCCTGCCTTTTTCAAGGTGTCTTACTGCTCTTCTTTTTATATAAGGTTCAGCTATTGCTTCGATTTTTAGCGCTGTTTGTAGTCGCGTAAGCATTCCTTTGTCCTCAAGCGCACCTTGTAACGCCATGCCGTTTATAACGGTTGCAAGCATTCCCATATAATCGCCTTGTACACGATCCATGCCATTGCTGGCTCCGGCCACACCTCTAAAAATGTTTCCGCCACCTATAACAATCGCAATTTCTACACCTTTGTCATGAATTTGCTTGATTTCTTCAGCATACTCGGCCAATCTTGCTGGGTCAATTCCGTATTGTCTATCGCCCATTAGCGCTTCACCGCTTAATTTGAGAAGAATTCTTTTGTATTTCATTTTTATAAGTTGAGTTGTGCAAATATAAACATATTCTGTTTTTTTGAAATATACTTTTAGAAAAATATCAAATTGGGCATTTGGCTGACAAACAATACATTTTAAATTTAATAATTGCAGTATTAATCTAATTTTAAAGCAGTAATTTTGTTGTAAAATCCAATTCAAAAAACCATGATTACAGCATTAGCAAAAGCATTGTTCAACAGTTATACTTACTTAGAATACAGAAAATTAGTTAGTGATTTGCTTATTGAAAATAAATCTACAGGCTACGAACAATCAGAAGATTTAACGCATTATAGCAGTTTGAATGATGCGAGAATGAACCGATTGGACAAAACCATAAATATTACTGCAGACAATATTGCCCGATTGAAAGCTTTAAAAAAGGATTACTTATGGATTGTATTATCAGAAGGATGGTGTGGCGATGCAGCTCAAATTTTACCTATTTTGAACAAAATGGCTGATGATTCTGATAAAAAAATAGAAATGAAGATTGTTCTGCGAGACGATAATGATGATTTAATGAATATGTTTTTGACTAACAAAGGCAAAGCGATTCCGAAACTTATAATTGTAGAAAAAGCAACAGGATTAATTTTAGATCATTATGGTCCAAGACCTGTGGGAGCCAATAATTTAGTTAAAGATTATAAGGAAAAATTTGGTGTAATCGATGAAAAAATTAAGACCGACTTGCAATTGTGGTATTTGAATGACAAAGGAATAGCGGTGCAAAATGAGGTAATGGAAATTACAAATGCGCTTGAAGAATAGTTCTTTAAAATGTAGTTAAAGCAATTCCTAAACTAAAACTATATACTTTCCTAAAGCTATTGTAGCTTAAATCATGTTGGGCAAGTTCTACAAAAAGAGAAATATCATCATCGCTCTCTAATCCTAGATTGATTTTTTTATAATTACCCATTAAATTGCCTCTGCCTAAAGCAAAGGATTTTCCATAACCAGCTTGAATATAAATTCTAGTATCAGAACTTATTTTTGGGCTCAATCTAAGATTGGCAAAAACGGGAATGGCAACGAGTTGTTCTGTGGCTTTCCAGTCAATTCCTGAATGTAAGCCTAGAGCAATCCATTTGTTTTTATGAAAACCATATCCAAATTTTACATTTAATCCATCAGGTAAAAACCAAGAATTGTCCTCTCTATCATCATTTACTCTGTTAGGATTTCCTATGATTGGAACGGAAACATCAAATTGAAAGTAAGTAGGTTTTATTTTGGATTTTGGTTTGGTATCATTTTCAACAAAAGTAGTTTGAGCGAATGCAAATGATGACAAAAAGTATAAAATAAAAAGTAGTTTTAATTTCATCTCTGCAGATTTAAACTTTTAAACTTTCTTCAAAATCAACAACGTTTATAGCATGCTGAACATCGTATGCACCTATTTTTGTCCTGCGCAAAACGGTTAAGTGCGAGCCTGATTGCATTGCTTTTCCAAAATCAAAAGCGAGGGAACGAATATAAGTTCCTTTGCTACAAACCACTCTAAAATCAATTTCAGGAAGTGTAATTCTCGTAATTTCGAATTCGTAAATGGTAGTTTTTCTTGAGGCAATTTCAATTACTTCACCAGCACGTGCATGCTCATAAAGCCGAATACCATCTTTTTTTATGGCAGAATAAATGGGTGGTTTTTGATCAATTTCTCCTAAAAATTGCTTTACAGTTTCATGAATCAACTTTTCGGAGATATTATCGATAGGAAATGTTTGGTTAATTTCGGTTTCTAAATCGTAGGAAGGTGTTGTTGCGCCCATGTAAAATGTGCCCGTATATTCTTTGGCCTGACCTTGAAGTTCGGTAATTCTTTTAGTAAATTTTCCTGTGCAAATTAATAAAAGCCCTGTTGCTAAAGGATCAAGCGTTCCAGCATGACCAATTTTGAATTTTTTGGGCAAACCGAGTTGATTAATGAGTGCGTATTTTAATTTATTGACTGCCTGAAACGAACTCCATTGCAAAGGTTTGTCAATGAGTAGGATTTGTCCGTTTAAATAATCTTCTGGAGTCATTAAATTATCGTCAAAGGATGAATGAAATAATGAATGATCAACAAGGCAAGTCCAGCTATAATCCGGTAATAACCAAAAACTTTAAAACCATTTTTGCTTAAAAAACCTATAAAACTTTTTATAGCTAAAAGTGCTACGACAAATGCTACGATATTGCCAATGATAAGAAAATTGATTTGGTCATCATTGAGCACAAAACCCGCTTTGTAGTAGTCGTAACATTTTTTTACCGTTGCGCCTAACATGGTAGGAACTGCAAGGAAAAAAGAAAATTCAGCAGCAGTGGTGCGTGATAATTTTTGTGACATTCCGCCTACAATGCTTGCACCACTTCTAGAAACACCTGGAATCATGGCAAGACATTGAAAGAGCCCTATTTTAAAAGCTTTTGAGTAGGTGATTTCTTGAGCTACTTCGGTATCGTTTGCAGTTTTGAACCACTCATCTACTTTAAGTAAAATAATACCACCTATTAAAAGCGAAATGGCTACAGTTATTGGATTTTCTAATAATCCATCTATAAAATCACTCAGCAAAAGACCTAAAACTACAGCAGGTATAAAACCCACAAGTAATTTTAAATAAAAATCGAAAGTTTGAAAAAAGCGTTTGAAATACAAAACCACTACCGAAAGTATGGCGCCCAGTTGTATGACAATGGTAAATAATTTAGTAAAATCGTCCTGAGCAATACCAAAAAACGAACTTGCAATAATCATATGACCTGTTGAAGAAATAGGCAAAAACTCGGTAATTCCTTCAATTATAGCAAGAACAATTGCTTGTATATAATCCATTTATGCTTTTTTCTTTGGATTTTTTAAAATAGAATATATGGTGATTCCAAAACCTATTAAAACTACGGTTGGCGCCAAACGGATTCTTCTAAAATTAAAAATAGCTTCGCTAAAAACTTTCGGGTCATCGCTACCACCACCAGACATTAGTATAAATCCTAAAACAATTACAGCGATTCCTATCAAAAGAATTTTGTAATTTACTTTTTCAAAAAGAAATTCGGTGGGTTGTTGTTTGTTTTCCATTGCGGTTAACTATTTTTATTTTAAATGAAAGTCTAGTATAAATCGTCTGTTCTTAAATTCAAGAAACGTTGGGTTGCAAAATAAGTGCTGAACCAAGTGATAATAATTCCTGCCACCAGAACGCTCAACAACACCAATCCAGTCATTAAAGGATCTTCAAGAATACCTAAATTAGGATAATTGTTGTTCACATAAATAAGTACGCCAATAAGACACAATACGGCAACTATGGCCCCTGAAAGTCCTAATTTTATGCTTCTCCAAATAAATGGTTTCCTGATAAAAGATTTTGTAGCGCCTACCATTTGCATGGTTTTAATGATAAATCGGTTGGAGTAAATAGACAAGCGCATAGAACTATTAATCAGTAAAACAGCTATCAAAGCAAGCACGCCACTGGTAATCAAGATCCAAAAACTTACTTTTTTAATATTGTCATTCACCAAGTTTACAAGTTGTTTGTCATAAACGATATCCGAAACCATAACATTGGCACGCAATGAATTTTCAATTTTACTAATACTGTCATTTACAATATAATCGGCTTTTAAGTGAATGTCAAATGAGTTTTGCAAAGGATTTGTGCCTAAAAAAGTCATAAAATCTTCGCCAATAACATCAGTATGGGTTTTCGCAGCAGCTTCTTTTGTAACATAAACACTGCTTTTCACAAATTTAGAAACTTTCAATTCTTCTTTAAAAGCATTGATAACACTATCATTGGCTTCATTTTTAAAAAAAACAGTCATGGCGATTTCTTCTTTAAAATCATCAGATATTTTTTTAGAATTGATAACAAACAATCCTAAAATACCCAATAAAAAAAGTACTAAAAAAACACTTAATACTACCGAAAAATAAGAAGAAATTAGCCTGCGCCTTTGAAATTTATCGTAAGAAGAACTCATATATCAGAAAAATTATTTGGTAAAAATAATAAAGAATTTGTTTAATCATAGTTTATAACGTTCAAAGTTTTGACTTTCGTACAATAAACGTAAATTTGTGCCTATTTTTGAGTTGGCAGTTTGTAATTGTAAGTTTTTTATATTTTATAGTAGCTGCAAGCCATAACACGTACACAAAGCACATGAAATACAATCCGAACGAAGTTGAAGCCAAATGGCAAAAATATTGGGCCGAAAATAAAACTTTTGCAGCCACAAATCATTCTGAAAAGCCCAAATATTATGTACTCGATATGTTTCCTTATCCATCAGGCGCAGGTTTGCATGTGGGACATCCGCTAGGATACATCGCTTCGGATATTTATGCACGTTACAAACGCCACAAAGGATTCAACGTTTTGCATCCGCAAGGTTACGACAGTTTTGGTTTACCGGCAGAGCAATATGCGATCCAAACTGGGCAACATCCAGACAAAACTACCAAAGAAAATATTGCACGTTACCGCGAACAACTCGACAAAATAGGATTTTCTTTTGATTGGGACAGGGAAGTACGTACTTCAAATGCGGATTATTACAAACATACGCAATGGATTTTTATCCAATTGTTCAATTCTTGGTACAATAAAAACAGCGATAAAGCCGAAGATATTGCAACGTTGATTGCAATTTTTGAAACAGAAGGCAATGCTACCGTAAATGCTGTTTGTGATGACAATATCGTTGCTTTTTCGGCTTCAGAATGGCTTTCTTTTTCGTCAGAAGCGCAACAAAAAATACTGTTACAGTATCGTTTGACTTATTTGGCAGAAACCGAAGTCAACTGGTGTCCCGGATTAGGCACCGTTTTGGCCAATGACGAAATCGTAAATGGCGTTTCAGAACGTGGCGGTTTTACTGTAATTCGTAAAAAAATGACACAGTGGAGCATGCGCATTTCTGCTTATGCAGAGCGTTTGTTACAAGGTCTAGACACGATTGACTGGAGCGAAAGCATCAAAGAAAGCCAACGCAACTGGATAGGCAAATCAGTAGGAGCCATTGTGGAATTCAAAGTGCATGCTTCGCAGATTGCACCAACTGATAACGAACAACCCATATCCATTTCGGTTTTTACCACACGACCAGATACAATTTATGGAGTAACCTTTATGACATTGGCGCCTGAACATGAATTGGTTGACATAATCACAACACCAGAACAAAAACAAGCGGTTGCCGATTATGTCGCAAAAACGGCCAAACGTTCAGAACGCGAGCGTATGGCAGATGTAAAAACCATTTCAGGCGTTTTCACTGGTGGTTATGCGGAGCATCCTATTACAAAAGAACCCATTCCTGTTTGGATAGGGGATTATGTTTTGGCAGGCTACGGAACGGGTGCGGTTATGGCTGTGCCTTGTGGTGACGAACGTGACTATGCTTTCGCCAATTATTTTAAAGGAGAAAACGGAATGCCCGCGATCAAAAACATTTTTGCCAATGTCGATATTTCGGAGCAAGCCTATGGTTCAAAAGACAATGTAGAAATTGCCAATTCCGATTTTTTAAACGGATTGAATTATAAAGAAGCTGCTAAAAAAGCCATTGAAGCACTCGAAAATATAGGCCAAGGCAAAGGCAAAACCAATTACCGTTTGCGTGATGCTGTTTTTTCGCGCCAGCGCTATTGGGGCGAACCCTTTCCTGTATATTATGTAAACGGATTGCCGCAAATGATTGCTGCAGAACATTTACCGATTAAACTACCAGAAGTAGAAAAATACTTGCCAACTGAAGACGGACAACCACCATTAGGCAATGCTAAAGCGTGGCATTGGGACACAAATAAAAACGAAGTTGTTGCTGTTGATGATGCAGCTAATCCCCCTCCAGGGGTTTGGGGGCTTGAGTTAAACACCATGCCAGGTTGGGCGGGAAGCTCTTGGTACTGGATGCGGTACATGGATGCGCAGAACGAGAAAGAATTTGCATCTGCGGCAGCTTTAGATTATTGGCAAAATGTAGATTTATACATTGGCGGAAGCGAACACGCAACGGGTCACTTGTTGTATTCCCGTTTTTGGAATAAATTCCTAAAAGACAAAGGCTATGCGCCAACCGAAGAGCCATTCAAAAAACTGATTAATCAGGGAATGATTTTGGGAATGAGTGCATTTGTTAAAATGATTGGATTTAGCTTTTTTGTGACAAAAAAAAGAAATGCTACAAAAGAAATACAAAGTATTCATGACCAAATACTTCCAAAATTATCCAACGAGGAACAGCAAAAATTCAATTTAATAGTTGATAAAATTTCTTTGATTAAAGACACGTATTTCTCTAACGAGTTAATAGAAATTTTGAGAAAAGATGTTTATAATCCTAAATCTGAAGAAGAAAAATTTAATGCTGAAATACGTCAAAAATATATAGATTCATATGTAAATCCAATTCGGATTGAATTGAAAGAAGCTGGATTTGATGATGAAAATTATAAAATTGATTTAAACACATTATCACCTATCAAATATTATAATATACATATCCCTGTGAATTTTGTAAATTCAAGTGATGAATTAAATTATGAGAAACTTAAAGAATCTGATTTTCAATATAAAGATGCTAAATTTTTAAGTCTAAATGATAAATTCGTTGTTTCTCGCGAAATCGAAAAAATGTCCAAATCCAAATACAATGTCGTAACTCCAGATGACATTTGTGCAGAATATGGCGCAGATACTTTGCGTTTGTACGAAATGTTTTTAGGACCGCTTGAACAAGCGAAACCATGGAACACGGCAGGAATTTCAGGTGTGTTTGGTTTCTTAAAAAAGTTATGGAAACTGTATTTTGATGACCAAGGTTTAATTGTAACAGCCAATCCCGCAAGTAAAGAAGCGCTCAAAGCTTTGCACAAAACGATCAAAAAAGTACAAGAAGATATCGAAGGTTTCTCGTTCAACACTTCGGTAAGTCAGTTTATGATTTGTGTCAATGAATTAACGGCATTAAAATGTCATGAACGTACGGTTTTAGAACCTTTAGCGATCTTGATTTCGCCTTATGCGCCGCACATTGCCGAAGAATTATGGCATAAACTAGGACATCAAGGCAGTATTTCAGACGTGACGTTCCCTGTTTGCAATCCAGAATATTTAGTAGAAAGCAGCAAAGAATACCCAGTTTCATTTAACGGAAAAATGCGTTTCACTATCGAATTGCCTCTTGATTTGTCGAAAGAAGAAATTGAAGCCATCATCATGAAAGATGAAAGAACCGCAAAACAACTGGCAGGAAACATTCCGAATAAAGTGATTATTGTTCCAGGAAAAATTATTAATTTAGTAGGACAATTTTAAATTATTAAAGTTGTCATAAAGCCAACTGACAACAATTAGATTGGCGTTATTTTTGATATTAAAGAAACATAAAAACAAATAAAAATGATAGGATATTATATTTTATTAGGACTAATAGCTTTAGTAAGTTGGGCGGTAAGTGCCAGACTAAAAAGCAAATTTGAACAGTATTCAAAAGTAGGTTTGCGCAACGGAATGAGTGGTGCCGAAATAGCCGAAAAAATGCTAGCAGATCATGGTATTCGTGATGTAAAAGTGATTTCTACACCAGGTCGTTTGACAGACCATTACAATCCCCTTGACAAAACGGTAAACCTGAGTGAAGCAGTTTATAACGAGAGAAACGCTTCGGCGGCGGCAGTTGCAGCACACGAATGTGGGCACGCAGTACAACATGCTACGGCTTATGAATGGCTGAGCATGCGTTCGAAACTGGTTCCAGTAGTTAACGTTTCCTCTGGAATGTCACAATGGTTGATCATTGGCGGATTGGTACTTGGCGCAGCCGCTGGAGTAGGTGCAGGCTATTACATCGCAGTAGCAGGTTTGGCATTAATGTCATTGGCTACACTTTTCAGTTTTATCACGCTTCCTGTAGAGTATGATGCGAGCAACCGCGCATTGGCTTGGTTAAAAAACAAAAACATGTTGACCCAACAAGAATATGCAGGAGCCGAAGATGCTTTAAAATGGGCTGCGAGAACTTATCTTGTTGCTGCAATAGGCGCATTGGCTTCCTTATTGTATTGGGCACTTCAAGTTTTTGGAGGATCAAGAAACTAATACAAAGAATTTTAAATATAAAATCCGCTTCGAGAGTTGCGGATTTTTTTTTTGGGAGCTATTCCCGCTATGCGTTGCAATCCACTAGATTGCTTCGTGCCTCGCAACAGCGTGGGATTTTCACTGCTATCGGGGCTAGGTTTTAGAATTGAATTTACTTTTACTGTTTTAGTTTACCCCACAGCTGCGCGAAGTCTCCCGACTTCGTGACCGATGCATTATACTTTTACATTTATTATGTCCTCTTTTTTTTTAAATCTGTACTTGTTTGCTGTTTTCGTTACGAAGTCGGGAGACTTCGTAGAGCGGGGCTCGCAACAGCGTGGGATTTTCACTGCTATCGGGGCTAGGCTTTACAATTGAATTTACTTTTACTGTTTTAGTTTACCCCACAGCTGCGCGAAGTCTCCCGACTTCGTGACCGATGCATTATACTTTTACATTTATTATGTCCTCTTTTTTTTAAATCTGTACTTGTTTGCTGTTTTCGTTACGAAGTCGGGAGACTTCGAAGAGCGGATTTGTAATCTGTGTTTATACAAATCATCAAACTTAATTTTTTTCTCATATTCTTGTAATATTATGTTGGCACGGATTACAAATCCGGGCTAACGTTTACGAACGAAAATTTCACATATCCGAGCGATCGGGTTTTTTATCAATTTGTTTAAAAAAGTAAATAGTTAAAAACATTAAAACTAAAAATATTAATGAAGTTTTTATTTTTTTATAAAAGAAACCTCTTATTGGAAAATATCTATCTTTTGAATTTGCAGGATAAGCCCATCTTTTTCCTTTTCTAAACCATACAACTCTTTTTTTTAGACTGTCTAAACCTAATTTTTCTGGATAATCATCATCCATTATAGTTCCGAAAATTATTTCTGTTTTATAATTATCTAGCTCTTTTGAAAATCCATAAATTTCTCCATCTGTTGATCCTTCACTATTAATATCTATAATTGAATCAACAACAACATTTACTTTTTTATATTTATTTGAATTGATTAAAACATCTCTATTTGTAACTATTGAAATTAAACTATAAATAAAAACAGGCGATAAGATAAAAGTAGCAACAATAATTAGAAGTTTTGTTATTCCAATTAATTTAATTAAAATATCATTATTTACTCCGCTCTGCGAAGTATAATTACTAATCTGGCGGTGCTCTGCGATGGTCTCCCGACCTCGTAGCAATAAATATTTCCAGTCTCTTATTTTATATCCGTCTAACATTTCTTGTTTTTAAAATACATTTTTTTATTATTGACTGCGAAGTCAGAGACATTCGCAGAGCTAGCCGTTTTTATGGAACACTTCGAAGAGCGGAGGAAAACAACTAATCCTAAAAATGATTAAACACACATACCAATTAACCTATTTATCTTCATAAACTATGGTTATGACTTTTATTATAGGATCACTATAATTAACTTTAACTTGAATTGGGTAATTTTGAGAGTTATAAACTGTCTCTATATCTTGTTCTGAAAATTGTAAGTATTTAGTAACTTTAACATTCCTTACAGATATACAATTGTTTTTATTTACAAATTCATTTGTAGTATTTGGAAAAGTATAATTTCTTGATACCATTTGGTTGGTAAAGTATTTTTCTCCAAAAAGAGAAGTATATAATTCAATATTAATATTTGTATTAGTATCAAATTTGAATTCCCTTGAATGATTTTCCCTACCTGCCTTAATTTTTTCTTCAAAAACTATATTGCCGTTTGCTATTTTTCGCATGTATATTCTACTGGAATTTTTTCCCTTTTCAGAAATATTTAAAACATCACCTATTTTTTCATAAATAATTAGTAAATCGTAGCTGTAACTCAGCCCCTTTGTTGTGCACGTTATTATATAATCGTTATTAGCTTTAAAATCATATGTTATAGTTGTCTCAAACAAAGGTTTTGTTTCGTTTGTTAAAATATCCATTTCATATGTAATTAAATTAATTACATATCCATTTTCATCATATTTATATTTTGTTTCAGCTTTTGTGGTATTTGTTGAGTAATATTCACTCTCTAATAATCCTTTGTTGTTATAAGTATAAAAAGTTGTCGCCCTATTCTTGTTTTCCATTGATTTTAATTTTCCTTTCTCAAATTTAAAAAAGGTTAAATCATCCACAATAATTGATTTTATAAAAGGTTTATTAATCTGTGAAAATGAAAAAAAAGTAAAAAAAAGAAACGGCAATAAAAACTTTTGCATGGTTTTGTATGTATATAAATTAAATACAAACGTACAAAATTAACATTTGTATACTTTGTTTTTATTAAACTTTGAAAATGTTTTGAATCTAAACCCCGCTCTGCGAAGTATAATAAGTAATCTTACGGTGCTCTGCGATGGTCTCCCGACCTCGTAGCAATAAATATTTCCAGTCTCTTATTCTATATCTCTCTAACATTTCTTCTGTTTTTAAAATACATTTTTTATTATTGACTGCGAAGTCAGAGACATTCGCAGAGCTAGCCGTTTTTATGGAACACTTCGAAGAGCGGGTATAATGTATCTATCATCGTCTAATTGATTACTCTTTTTTAAGAATTCTATTTCTTTTTTATATTTCATAAGTATATAATTTATTTAAATAATTCTCTTGATGGCGAACCTACCCCATGAATACCTCCTTGGTGTCCCGCTCTGCGAAGTATAATTACTTATCTGGCGGTGCTCTGCGATGGTCTCCCGACCTCGTAGCAATAAATATTTTTTATATCTGTCTAACATTTCTTGTTTTTAAAATACATTTTTTTTATTATTCACAGCGAAGTCAGAGACATTCGCAGAGCAGTACTAAGTTTATTTACTCTTCGCAGAGCGAGTGATTACAAATAGTAAATCTCAATAAAGCTAAATCGATAATTAGTATTACAATTGAATTTGTCTTTCGATTTGTTGGTCTAACGAAATAAAAGTTTCCGTTCTAGAAACACCTTCGATGGTTTGGATTTTAGAATTGAGTAAGTTCATTAAATGTTCGTTATCACGACATATAATTTTGATCAAGATGCTCCAGTTGCCTGTGGTATAATGGCATTCTAAAACTTCTGGTATTTTTTTGAGTTCTTTTACCGCTTCAGAGTTTCGAGCGGCTTTGTCTAAATACACCCCCACAAAAGCCATCGTGCTGTAACCAAGCACTTTGCTGTTTATGACAAATTTAGAACCTGATATTACACCAGATTGTTCCAGTTTGCGCAACCTTTGATGAATGGCAGCGCCAGATATTCCTATTTTATTCGCAATTTGAAGAATGGGTTTTCTAGCATCGAGCATTAAATCACGAAGGATTTCTTTGTCGATCCCGTCAATTTCTATTTGTAAGTTGTTTGTCTTCATTGGGTCATATTTGTAATTAAAACTATATTTTTAGATTAAATTTTAATACCAAATATACATATTATCTGTTTATTGTAATGGTCTCACTTTTTTTAGCCCCGATAGCAGTGAAAATCCCACGCTGTTGCGAGGCACGAAGCAATCATGTGGATTGTAACGAATAGCGGGAAAGGCTCCAGAAAAAACAGGAATTCAAAATATTAAATCAGCACATTGTCTGGGTTGTAGCCCAGATAGGCCATTTCTTTTTCGTGAAAAACTACGCCGTATTCTTCGAGTTCTTTTAAAATTGGTTCGTAAACTTCTTTGTTGATAGGCAATTGTACGCCTGGCGTGGTAATGTTGCCATTCAAAATTTGCAAAGTGGCCATGGCTACAGGAAGCCCAACAGTTTTTGCCATTGCGGTATAGGTCTGGTCGTCACCAACACAAACCATTTTTGAATCGATTTGTTTTTGTTCGCCATTAATTTCGTAGCCTAGTTTGTGGTACATTACGATCATGTCTTTATCATCGGGTTGCAAAGTCCAACTGTCGGCCAATATTTTTTCGAGTATTTGAGCCGGTGTAGCATTTGGGATGCCTACAATTTTGTTGGCATTGAACAAATCGAGTTCGAGTAATTTGTCCCACATAATATCGTCCTGCTCAATGCCCAAACTCAAACGCAGTTTAAGTTCGACAGAATCTGTAGGATGATAAGGTAAAAATAAATTGGTAAATTCACGGTAACTGATTTTGTCTGAATTGTCGATAATATAATTGTCATCGGTCATGCCGAGTTGTACAAACATGTTCCAAGCTTTAGAATAACCCACGCGACGAATCGTGCCTCTGTACAAAGTCAAAACATCATCAAGACCATAAACACTGCGGTATTTTAAGGAGTCACGATTGGCATAGCCTTCAAATCGGCCATAACCTTCTACTTCTAGGAATTCGGTTCTGCGAAACAGTTTATGATACGGAATGTATTTGTAAGTGCCCTCTTGAATAAATTTAGCCGCGCCACCTTGACCTGCAAGCACTACATTTCTAGGAGCCCAAGTAAATTTATAATTCCATAAATTGGTATCAGATTCTGGTGCAACCAAACCGCCACAAAAAGATTCAAACAAAATCATTTTGCCGCCTTTTTCTCGTATTTCGTTAATGATTTTCATGGCGCTCATGTGATCAATGCCCGGATCTAGCCCGATTTCATTCATGAAAATCAAATTATTTTCTTTTGCAGCTTCATCGAGTGCTTGCATGGCATCACTTATGTAGGAAGCAGTTACCATGTGTTTTTTATAAACAATACAGTCCTTTGCTACTTCAATATGCAAATGGGCTGGCAACATAGATATGACGATATCGGTTTTTTGAATATATGCTTTTCGTTGGTTTTCATCAAAAATATCCAACGCAATTGCTGTTGCGTTTTTGTGGTTGTTGGTTTTTCTTTGTGCCAATTCAATTGACAAATCGCCTATTGTAAGATGCAATTGCTCTTGTTCTGATTTGTTTAATAGGTATTTTATAAGTGATGAAGCAGAACGACCGGCTCCTATTATTAATATGTTTCTCATTGCAATGTTGTAAATTTCACACAAAAGTAATGAATTGTTATATTTTTTTATCTCTTTGTTGAAAATGTTATTTTATCAAAGCGCTTTTATATTTTTACTTAAAAATTAAAATGAACAAAAAGATCATTCTCACAGCACTTGTTTTTGGATTTATTGCTATTATTCTGGGAGCTTTTGGCGCCCACGCCTTGAAAAAAGTGTTGAATATTGAACAACTTACTTCGTTCGAAGTGGGTGTAAAATATTTAATGTACCATGCTTTATTCTTGCTTTTTTTAGGAACTACAAATTTGTTGCTGCCTGCTCAAAAAAGAACTGTTTTTTACCTTACTGTTATTGGAATTATCATATTCTCTTTCTCTATATTTTTATTAACAACTAGTTCAGTATCTGGAATTAATTTTAAATTTTTAGGGCCCATTACTCCCGTAGGCGGTTTGCTCTTAATAGCAGCTTGGGTTTATATGTTTATTTATATATTAAAGAACAAATCATAAAATTTTAATAAAATAAAAGAGTCTTAAATATAATTTTTACTTTTGCACACTATAATACACACAACTCAAATTAAAATTTATGAATAATAACGATTTATTTACGAAATCGATTTCGTTAGAAGGATTAGGAATTAAAAATTCAAATGTTCATTATCAGTTGGCACCAGATGCATTGCATGATATTACTGTAAAGTCAGGTCAAGGAGTTGTTGCTTCATCAGGAGCATTGGCAATTAATACAGGAGAATTTACAGGACGCTCACCACAAGATCGTTATATTGTAAAGGACAGTATTACCGAAGATAAAGTTTGGTGGGGCAAGGTAAATATTGATTTCTCAACTGAAAATTTTAATAAACTATACGATAAAGTAACAGCTTACCTTTCTAACAAAGAAGTTTTTGTAAGAGATAGTTATGTTTGTTCTGATAAAAACTACAGATTGAATGTAAGGGCAGTTACTGAAACTGCATGGTCTAACTTGTTTTGTTACAATATGTTTTTAAGACCAGAGCAAAGTGAACTTGACAATTTTACAGCCGACTGGCATGTGGTTTGCGCACCGGGTTTTAAAGCCGACCCTGCAGTTGACGGTACGAGACAACATAACTTTGCTATTTTAGATTTTACCAGAAAAATCGCGCTTATAGGTGGAACAGGTTACACTGGCGAAATGAAGAAAGGAATTTTCTCTGCTTTGAATTTCATTTTACCAGTAGATAAAAATGCCTTACCGATGCATTGTAGTGCAAACGTAGGGGACAATGGTGATACGGCTATTTTCTTTGGGTTATCAGGCACAGGAAAAACTACTTTATCAGCTGATCCAAAAAGAAAATTAATAGGTGATGATGAGCACGGCTGGACAAGTGAGAATACTGTTTTTAATTTTGAAGGTGGTTGCTACGCAAAAGTGATCAATTTAACCGAAGAAAGTGAGCCAGATATTTTTAGAGCGATAAAAAAAGGTGCAATTCTTGAAAATGTAGTTTTTAAAGAAGGAACAAATGAAGTTGATTTTGCAGACATTTCTATCACGCAAAACACTAGAGTAAGTTACCCAATTTACCACATTGATAATATTCAAGAAGGATCAATAGGTAAAAACCCCAAACACATATTTTTCTTAACAGCAGATTCTTTTGGGATTTTGCCTCCAATTTCACGTTTGACACCAGGTCAAGCAGCCTATCATTTTATTTCAGGTTACACAGCAAAAGTAGCTGGAACAGAAGCCGGAATTACAGAACCACAACCCAATTTTTCTGCTTGTTTTGGCGCCCCTTTCATGCCTTTGCATCCTACAAAATATGCTGAAATGTTAAGCAAAAAGATGAAAGATGCTGGTGTAACAGTTTGGTTGATCAATACAGGTTGGACTGGTGGTCCTTACGGTGTAGGAAGCAGAATGAAATTGAAATACACCCGTGAAATGATTACTGCAGCCTTAAATGGCGATTTAGACAATGTAGAATATGTAGACCATAAAGTATTTGGTATTGCAAAACCACAATCTTGTCCTAATGTACCAAGTGAAGTATTGAATCCAAGAAATACATGGGCAGATAAGGACTTATATGATGTGAAAGCCATAGAATTAGCACAAAAGTTCAAAGCTAATTTCGCAAAATTTGAAGAGTATGCCAATGCTGAAATTTTAGCAGGAGGTCCTTTAGCATAATAATTATTGATTCAAAACAAAAAGAGCCTCGTTATTTAACGAGGCTCTTTTTTATAATTAAATTTTAAATTCTATTTTTCCTTATTTTCTTTATTGGCTTTTGCAATATATTTTTCTAAAGCCATGGTCATAGAAGGTGCTTCTGGCGAAGGTGCCATAATATCTACCCTAAGTCCGTGTTCTACTGCTTCTTTTTGGGTTGTACTGCCAAAAACGGCAATACGGGTATTGTTTTGTTCAAAATCCGGAAAATTCATAAATAAAGATTTTATTCCCGTTGGACTAAAAAATGCTAAAACATCATAATACACATCAGCAAGATCAGACAAATCACTCATTACTGTCTTGTACATTGTAACTTGTGTCCAGTCTACCTTAAGATTGTTAAGCGTTTGTGGCGCATCAGCATTGAGTTGGTCAGAAGCGGGTAACAAAAATTTTTCATCTTTGTATTTTTTTATAAGCGGCGACATGTCGATAAAATCTTTTTGTCCCACATAAATTTTCCGTTTTCTGTAAACTACATATTTCTGAAGGTAAAAAGCAACTGCTTCTGACTGACAAAAATATTTAAGGCCTTCTGGAATTTTATAGCGCATTTCTTCTGCCACTCTAAAAAAGTGATCTACAGAATTTTTACTCGTTAAAATAATTGCTGTGTAGTTGTTTAGGTCGATTTTTTGAAGTCGAACATCTTTTGCATTGACACCTTCAACGTGGATAAAAGGTCTGAAATCAATTTTCACTTTATGCTTCTGCTGAAGCTCGAAGTAAGGTGAATTTTCTACTTTAGGTTCCGGTTGCGACACCAAAATTGTTTTCACTTTCATATTTGATATTTTCTAATGCACTAACTTCTCGTAAACCAATAATAGATAAAATAGTAAGGCGCTATTTCAAGTGCGCAAAGATACAAAATAAAATAAATTATTTTAGTGAATATTAAATTTTGATATATCTTCAATGATTTAAAGTATGTAAGTCCATTTATTACTAAAACCGCAATAAATGCTACATAAATCACAGCAATTGGAATATTATTATTGTAAAACATAATAATATTAAGTGGCAAAAGCACAATTCCTACATAAGTTCTGTAGCTTACTTTTTGCAAATTAAACTGTTCTACAAATTCTTCTATCTTAAATGCGGTTCCAATTATTTTTTCAATCAAATATTTGCATAAAATAAAAACCCCTAAAAAAGTCAAAATTCTTACATATACAACCCAATCCGTTTTTGAAATATACCCAAAATAATTAAAAATCATTTGGATAAAAAAAGCAAGAGAAATTAGTTGTACAAAAAATAATATTACTGTAAACCAGCTCATTAAGTTAGAACCATCTTTGTAAATCTTTGTGTACTTATCTGATATCACAAGTTTCGAAAATTCTGAAAACCTATTTTCAAAAGCTGATTTTGTAACCAATATTAGTACAAAGGCAAATACAAACAATAAAGTTGCCCAGTCTTTGTTTTCTACAATTCTTTCTTGAAATTCTAAGTTAATCATATAGTTGCAAAATTACTAATTTTTTATTTGTTTCATTTATTATAAATTTATTATGAATCAACAATTATAAAAAGTTTATTTTTGCCCAGAAACATTACAATTATGAATGACGGTATAGTTATAATTCCTACCTATAACGAAATTGAAAATATAGAAACTATAATAAGAACTGTGTTTACTTTACACAAACCGTTCGATATACTCATCATAGATGATAATTCGCCAGATCATACGGCTCAAAAAGTAGAAGAACTGCAAAATGAATTTTCTGGACGATTATTCATAGAAAAAAGAGCTAAAAAAGCAGGCTTAGGTACAGCCTACGTTCATGGTTTTAAATGGGCGCTTGCGAGACCCTATCAATATATTTTTGAAATGGATGCTGATTTTTCTCATAATCCTGCTGATTTAGAAAAACTATACCAAGCCTGTCATTTTGAACAAGGCGATGTTATAATTGGTTCCAGATACATAACAGGTGTAAATGTTGTAAACTGGCCATTGAGTCGTGTTTTACTGTCCTATTTTGCTTCCGTTTATGTGAGGCTTATAACTGGGATGAAAATTCAAGATGCGACTGCTGGATTCATGTGTTACAAAAGAGAAGTCTTGCAAAGTATTAATCTCGACAAAATAAAATTTATAGGTTATGCGTTTCAAATAGAAATGAAATACAGGGCTTTCGCCAAAGATTTTTTGATAATCGAAGTCCCTATCATATTTACCGATCGGGCAAAAGGACAATCAAAAATGAGCAGCTCGATTATTAAGGAAGCAGTGTTAGGAGTGATTTCCTTAAAAATAAGAAAACTATTTAATAGGTTATAAGAAGAGCGATACGATGAACAGGATTTTAATAAAAAACGCAAAAATTGTCAACGAAGGTATAATTTTTGAAGGAGATGTGTTAATTGTTGATAAAATAATAACAGAAATTGCACCATATATTAGTGCAAAATCCTCTGGCACAAAAATTATTGATGCCGAAGGCAATTATTTGATTCCAGGAGCCATTGATGATCAAGTTCATTTTAGAGAACCAGGACTTACACACAAAGGTGATATTGAATCAGAATCGCGCGCAGCCGTTGCAGGAGGCATAACTTCTTTCATAGAACAGCCTAATACTTTGCCTAATGCCATTACTCAAGAATTACTAGAAGACAAATACCAAATCGCTGCCCAAAAATCGTTTGCCAATTACTCATTTATGATGGGAGGCACTAATGATAATCTAGAAGAAATTCTTAAAACCAATCCTCGCAATGTTGCAGGAATTAAACTTTTCTTAGGGTCTTCAACAGGGAATATGTTAGTAGATGATGAAGCAGCCTTAGAAAGAATTTTTTCAAGCACAACCATGTTAATCGCGGTACATTGCGAAGATGAAACGACTATAAAAAATAATTTAGCTTATTATAAAAAAGAATACGGTGATGCAATTCCTGTTCAAATACATCACTTAATAAGAAGCGAAGAAGCCTGTTATTTATCAACTTCAAAAGCGATTGCTTTGGCCAAAAAAACAGGGGCAAGACTTCATGTTTTTCACCTTTCAACGGCGATTGAAATTGATCTTTTTACCAATAAAATTCCGTTGGAACAAAAAAAAATTACAGCTGAAGTTTGCATTCACCACCTTTGGTTCACAAACGAAGATTATGATACAAAGGGCAACTTTATAAAATGGAATCCTGCTGTAAAAACAGCAAATGATCGCGAAGTTTTGTGGGAAGCCTTGCTTGATGATAGGATCGATGTTATTGCAACAGACCACGCGCCACACACGCTTGAAGAAAAAAGCAGGTCCTATCAAGAAGCGCCATCTGGCGGACCATTAGTGCAACATGCGGTAGTAGCCATGTTTGAAGCATTTCATCAAGGTAAAATTACTGTAGAAAAAATAGTTGAAAAAATGGCACACAATCCGGCTAAGATTTTTAAAATCGAAAAAAGAGGTTTTATAAGAGAAGGTTATTTTGCAGATTTAGTAATTGTGAATCCTACTTTGCCTTGGAACGTAAAAAAAGACAATATTATATCAAAATGTGGTTGGTCTCCGTTTGAAGGTTATACATTTAAATCAAGAATTACACATACTATTGTAAACGGACAATTGGTTTATAATAACTTTAAAGTAAAGGACATTCAATGTGGTGAGCGTTTGCTTTTTGACCGTTAAATTTTAGAATATGAAGAAATTTATACTTTTTTTTACCTTCTTATTAGTAATTGCTAGTTGCAATAATCTTGCGGTTGAAAAACCAGATAATTTAATAGAAGAGGACAAAATGATCAATGTACTTTACGACATTGCTTTGCTTGAAGCCATTAGAGTAAGTAATCCTGTTTCATTAGAGACAAGAAAAATCAATCTAACAACTTACGTTTTTAAGAAATATAAAATCGATAGTTTGCAATTTGAGCAAAGCGGTCGCTATTATTCATCGGATGTTGAGAGGTATGCTAAAATTTATGAAACGGTGACGCAAAGATTAGATAGCAATAAAACACTAATTGATTCATTAATAAAAAAACAAGCAAAAAAAGCAGTTGTTAAGCCTGTTAAAGAGAAAACTTTGATTCAAAAACCAAAAGATTTAAGTCTAGAAATTAAGGATTAAGAAAGTATTTTGCAGAAGTTTCAATACATTTATCAATAGATTGAAATTTATAATCTAGCTCTTTTTTTACCTTTTCGTTTGAATAAAAATCTTCTGTATGCAATGATTTTGCTATGGCTTTTGGCATTTTTCTTTTGGTAAAAAACAAGTTGGCATACAACCAGTCTAGTTTCCATACCAGTTCTGTAATCCATTTTTTAGCATAAATAGTAGGTGGTTTTACGTTAAGACTTTTGGATATTTTATGCGTTAGCGTGTAATAATCAATATTTTCAGCTACAATAATATAACGTTTACCCTCAATTTCTTTGTTCATTAAGGCATACATGATTTTTACAACATCATCAACAGCCACAAATCCTGTCACCCCTTTTGTATAATAGGAAATCCCTTTTGCAACGGTCGAAAAAATCTTTGCGCTGCCATGAAGCCAATCGGGATGGTTGGGAACAGGGCCTAAAATTACACCAGGATTTACTATTATCGCTTTGAGGCCTTCTTGTTGGCCACGCCAAATCTCCATCTCGCCACCATATTTTGTAATGGCATAATTGCTGTGATTTTTTTCTGGATTCCACTCTGTTTTTTCAGTAATAACACTTTCATGGGGTAATAAATCACCCAGCGCAGCAATAGAGCTCACATGGCAAAGTTTTTTTACTTTGTATTCTAAACAAAAATTAACAACATTAGCTGTCCCTTCTATATTTATTTTCCTAAGTGCGTTTTCTTTTTTTGGTTCAAATGATATTAATGCGGCACAATGATAAACAAACGCTATGTCTTTAAACGCAATTTCTAGAGATGGAATATCGTTAATATCAGCTTGAATCCATTCAATTTTTTCAAATAGATGATCTTTTTTGTAAAGTAAAAAAAGAGATTTAGTTTTGGTAATTCCTTTTTCATTTCTATACATCGCACGTACTTTTTCTCCATTTTCTAACAAATGAAGTAGCAAATGCGAACCTACTAAACCAGTGCTTCCAGTAACTAAAACCATTTTGTAAAGATAATTAGATTGTTGGATTTTCAGAATTTTCACGAGTTAGATTTTTAGATTATGCAATTAAAACTATCTTTGCTAAAATTGAATTTTTAGATGAAAAATATTATTGAAGAACTACAATGGCGCGGACTTGTTCATGACATTATGCCTGGAACTGAGGAACAATTGCTCAAAGAAATGACGGCAACTTATATTGGTTTTGATCCTACTTCAGACTCATTACACATAGGTAGTTTGGTCCCTATAATTCTATTGGTACATTTAGGCAACTTTGGACACAAACCCATTGCCCTTGTGGGTGGCGCTACAGGAATGATAGGAGATCCTTCTGGTAAATCAGACGAAAGAAATTTACTAGACGAAGCTACTTTAAATCATAATGTTGCAGGTATAAAAAGTGTTTTATCGCGTTTTCTTGACTTTAATTCTACCGAAAAAAACGCCCCAGTTTTAGTCAATAATTATGATTGGATGAAAACATTTAGCTTCATCGATTTTGCGCGTCAAGTAGGCAAAAGAATCACTGTAAATTATATGATGGCAAAGGATTCGGTAAAAAAGCGTTTGTCTGGCGAAGGCGAAGGCATGTCATTTACCGAGTTTACTTACCAATTAATTCAAGGATACGATTTTTATCATTTGCACAAGCATTACAATTGTTTGCTTCAAATGGGAGGAAGCGATCAGTGGGGCAATATTACGACTGGAACTGAGTTGGTGCGCAGAATGAATGTGAATACCGAAGCCAAAGCGTTTGCAATGACTTGCCCGTTGATTACAAAAGCAGATGGTTCAAAATTTGGGAAATCCGAAGGTGGTAATGTATGGCTTACAGTCGATAAAACTTCAGTTTATAAGTTTTACCAATTTTGGTTGAATACCACAGATATTGATGCTGAAAAATATATCAAAATATTTACTTTTTTAGATAAAAATACTATTGATGCGTTGATTGAAGAACATAAAACAGCACCGCATTTAAGAGTTTTACAAAAAAGGTTAGCAGAAGAGTTAACAATTTTTGTACACGCTAAACCAGCTTTAGAAAAAGCAATTCAAGCATCGAATATTTTATTTGGCAATGCTTCTGCAACTGATTTAAAACAACTTGATGCGGCTACTTTTTTAGAAGTTTTTGATGGTGTTCCGCAAGCTGAAATCTTGAAGACTGATCTTGAAACAGGAATTGATATTGTTACTGTTTTAAATGAAAAAACAGGATTTTTAAAATCAAATGGCGAAGCGAGACGTGCTTTGACTGCTAATGCAATTGCAGTAAATAAAGAAAAAGTATCAGGAGATTTTGTGCTGTCTACTAAAGATTTAATCAACAACCAGTTTGTATTGTTGCAAAGTGGTAAGAAAAATTATTTTGTTATTAGAGCAGTTTAAATCAAAAATATAAGACTTAAAAAAGGTGTGGATTTAATTATTCACGCCTTTTTTAATTTAAATTTATTTTCACTTTATTAGAAACAAAAATCCCTTCGATAAAATATTTGTCGGTTGCTATTTTTTCAAATTCGCTTGGGCTAAGCTTATCTTTAAACAATGTAGCTTTTAAATGTAAGGTAATTTCAAAATCATAAGTATCTTTTTCATCAAGATAATATTCTATATCGTCTTGATTAAAATAACGGTTTTTGTCCCAATATGTTTTTATAACAAATGATTTGGTTTCAAGAGGTTGTAAAGTAATTACGGTTTGTAATAATTTTTGATTTTCATAAATCCACATCTCATCAGTGTTTTTACCACCGTTTTTCTCGTAATTTTTTATTAAAGAGTAATATTCTAATGTGAAACTTTCATGTATTTTTTGAAGTATTACTTTCGCTTCAGCTGAATTAGGATTGCTTACAGTCTCTAAATCTTCCCATAAAGTGCCTTCTTTTTCATAAAAGGGACCATCAAGTTCAGTAAAAATGTTATTTTGATACAATTTATAAATAGGGAACAAAGTCATTGATGCAGCAGCATTTGCTATGAAAGTATTTGGTTTTAAGAAAAAAGAAATGGTATTATTGGTAAGGTTTTTAATTTCGTAATTTATAGTAAATTTTCTTTTTTGAGTGCTTAAATCTTCAAAAGCAATAGTGTTTATTTTCACTTCCAGCGGTTTGTTTTGTGAAAATGAAGCGATAGAAAATAGAAATAATGTTAAGTTTAATAATCTCATATAATTTTATTTGTAAGAAAATAACGGAAATTATCTTTAATTATTACAAAACCATCAAATTGCAGCCGCGAATATCACTATTATCAAAGCGACCCAAAACCTCAAAAGAATTGTTTTCATAAAGCTTGCCCAAGTCTTGTGTGGCGATGAAAGAACAGGAATTAATGTTGGCCAAATCAATAACGTTAATTCCTCCAGTTTTCCCTTTTTCGACGTAAGTCAAAGCATCTTCGGTATCTCGAATTAAAATTTGCATCCAACCGGGACATTCAAAAATACCGTCTCCAAGCGAATAGGCTTGAGATAGCAACTCGGTCATTCCGTATTCAGAATGTATGGCGTTGACACCAAAACCTTTACAAAGCTGTTCATGAAGTTCTTCGCGAATCATTTCTTTTCGCTTGCCTTTCATGCCGCCTGTTTCCATAATAATGGTATTTTTAAGGGAGAAATTCTTTTTTTCTAACAAATCGAGCAAAGCATAAGTAACGCCTATGAGAATTACATTTTTTTCTGCTTTTTCTAAATTGATGATGCGTTCAATGAGCGCTTCATGTTCAAAAAGATAAAAACCACTTTCTGGATTATTAGTCTTCTGGATCAAATCTTCCACCATATAAATCAGTGAAGAGCCTTGACGTTCCAGATAAGAAGGGAGTAGTGCCAAGACGACATAATCTTCTATATTGCCATAAAATTGTGCAAAAGCTTGTAAATAACTGTTTTCATAAAAGTTCAAATCAGTGACCAAATGCCTGCTGGTTGTAATTCCTGTTGTGCCACTGCTGGTAAAAGTAGCTTGAACAGGATCATTTGTTGCAACAACCTCATGTGTCTTAAAAAATTGAATGGGCAAAAACGGGATTTGGGATAAAGTTTTTACGCTTGATTTTTCTACTTTTAAATGTTGGCAGAACTCTTGATAAACAAGATTATTGTCATATTGTAGCCTAAAAATTTTAAGCGCAATTTTTTCAAACTGCTTTTGGCTATTAATATTAAATATGTCTGAAGTTGTAATCAAGAATACTTTTTTTACAAAAGTACTTAAATAAAAAAAACTCCAATTGTAGAATTGGAGTTTTTAAATTTTATGTAAGAAATAATTATTTAATCACTAATTTTCTAGTGGCTGTTTTTCCTTCTTCAGTAATTTTTACAATATAAACACCGCTTTTAATGTTGGCCACGTTTACTGTATTTTCAGTAGTAACAGTTTTTAAAACTTGTTTTCCTAATATATCAAAAACATTTACTTCTTTTGACGCATTGGCTTGTGTATCGATAAAAAATTTACCATCAACCACTGGGTTAGGGTATACTTTTAAACCTGAGATGGCGTTTTGTTTTATACTTAAAGGAGTGCCTTGGGCGAAAGCTCCTGGTGTGTCATCGCTAATATTTATCCAAGTCATGGATGTTTCATCATACTCTAAAGAAGAACCAATAGGCGCTGTACCAAGTTCTGTAGCTAAAATATCTACAGCATTTAATCCTATCGCAGGACCATTTGTTGCTGCAATTGCCATTGCTCCATCATAGCTTAAAAATTGTATGTTAGTGCTATTGGTTTTAGAAAGGGCAATCGCATCAGGATCACCATTTTGAATGCCACTTATAGCAAACGAAATAGCGCCTACTCCATTTCCTTCATCGTCAATCGTACCTGAAAGATTTAAAGTTAAGTAAGAGACATTTCCAGAAGATGAGCCGTTGTATAAAGTAATTGTATAACTAGACAAATCAGTTAAAGCTGGACCAGCAACTTCAATAAATTCTCCAACATCTGTGCCTGTGTTGTCGTAATGAATTTCATTGATATAAACGCCATCTACTTTCCCCGTGATTCCAACATTAGTGTTAGTTTGTGCAGATATTAAATAGGTAACAAAAAATAAAGATAAAAAGTAAAGTTTTTTCATTTCGTTTGTTTTAAAATTTTATTAAACAAAGATAGAAAGTAATTTTCCTTGGCTTGGAATGCAATGTAAAAAAATCGTTAAATTATGATGCAAAGCACAATATTATTTGACAATCAGTTTTCTGGTAGCAGTAGCTTCGCCTTCTTTTATTTTTATAATATAAACTCCTGGTGAAAGCGCAGAAACGTTGAGTTCTTTTGTATTCAAGATAATTTGCAATACTTTTTTACCCAAAACATCAAAGATGGATATCTCCTTGTCAACCGTATTTTTTGAAGTGATGTATATTTTACCATTACTAACAGGATTGGGATAAAAGTTCAATCCTTCTATGGCAATATTTATATTTTGTTGTTTGTTTTCCTGTGCTAAACTAACAGCAGAAAACAAAAAACAGTATATAATAAGAATATAAAAGTAGTTTTTAGGCATAATTAAAATTTGGTACTATAAAAGTATAAAATATATTTCAAAAAATGTACCAAAAAAAAAGCTTCCTAATAATTTTAGGAAGCTTTTATGATATTCTATTTAATTACTACAAGAAATAACCTGTCCAAGTTAAAACAGATGTGTCAGCTCCACCTGTTGTACCAGCAGTAGCGCTAACTGTTGCGTTATTAGTTCCTAAGTTATTGTCTGCAAGGTTAAGATTTGTTCCTGTACCTAATAAAGTTACTGATGTATCAGCTGTAGATGAACCTGCTGAATCAGCGCAGTCAACTAAATCTCCAGGAGCTGGAGCAGTTGAACCTAATCTTACAAGTGTATTAGTAATTATAGCTTTAGTCCCTCTTCTTAGTTTGATAACATCATTCAATGCAACAACTGAGTTTGTTACTATAGTTAAATTTCTAACTGTAACATTTGATTGACCTGTTTGATTAGGAGATAATCCATCTAAGTTACCATCACCTTCAATTCCTCTTGGATCAGCCGTAACATCATTGTAACCAGCTTCTCTGATAACATAAGCATTGTCAACAGTTCCTGTGTAACCTTGAGTCCAGTCGATCATATCGTCTTTTGCGTTAACAACAAGTAAGTTAGTTACATTTACTGAACCACCAAAGAATTCGATACCATCATCATCACAATTTCTTGATGCGATGTTATTTATAACTGTACCATTACCAACTCCGTAAAAAGTAAATCCGTTGAATTCTTTTTCTCCATTGATTCTTGCACCAGTAAATTCTGCTATTACATAAGAAATAGTTCCAGAATTGTCAGCATTATCAGTACCACCGTAAACGAAATCTACAACTTCAGTAATAGCAGTTCCACCACCACTTAATGGTGCTCTACCCATTACTAATATTCCACCCCAGTCACCAGCCCTTGGGTTACCAGAGTTTGATGTAAAACGGATAGGAGCTGCAGCAGTTCCTATAGCATTGATTTTACCACCTTGCTCTACAGCAACGTAAACATTAGTTCCTCCAGGAGTTGCTTTAAAAGTTGATCCAGCAGCAATAGTCAATGTAAATCCATTTTTTACAATTAATGCACCATCAAGAATGTACTCGCCAGCAGGTAAAGAAATATTTGCTCCTACATCACCTTTTAAACTTGTTGCAGAGTAATCAGCATCTGTTAAAGAAGTAATTACACCATCAGTAGTTGGACGTGTTGTTTCCTCGTCATCATTACAAGCTACAATTGAAGCAGCTAAAACCGAAAATAAAAAAATCTTTTTAATTGTGTTCATGTCTAAATTTATTAATAGTTATTAAAATTGTTGATATTATAGATTCCAAAAAATTCCAAAGCTTCCAAAAAATCCTTTTTTATAGCTGCTTACTTCACTTTCTGTTATTATATTATTGTTTTGTGTTTCCTGAGTTAATTTAAAATCTGGATTCAAGATGTTTTTAAAAGACAATTTAATACCCAGTTTATTTTTTATAAATTCAAATTTGTTTACAAAATCTACTGTTGGTACTGATTTTTCAATTATATTTTGTGTTAAAGAAGTTCCGATAGAATACACTTTGTCATAAAAATAATTAAAAACCAATGAAGACGTTAAACTGTGTCTTTCATTACTAAAACTATAACTTATGTCTGAATTGATTAATAAAGGCGAAGCACCTTCTAATTTACTTTCAGGATTTGATGGTAAAATTGTCAAGTCGTCTGTTGTTACATCAATAACTTTTACATCAGTATATAAATAAGATAAGTTCAAACCAAAAGCAAGATTTGTAGTATTATCACCAGATTGAATATCAATAATAGATTTACGAGCTTCAATTTCGAAACCAGTAGCAAAAGCATCTCCTAAATTCACATAAGAAAGTTCATTAGCAGCCGATGCTACTCTGATTCTGTTTATAGGATTTTTAATTTGTTTGTAAAAGGTACCAAAAGAGATAATTTCCTTTTTAGACAAATAAAAATCATATTTTAAATCAAAGTTTAAATTTTCTGATGGTAATAATTTTGGATTACCAAAGCTTGAGAAATTGACATCTTCGTATAAAAAAGGAGCTGTTTCCTTAAACTGAGGATAAGTGTAGGTTTGACTTGCTGCAAAGCGAACAGTATTTTTATCAGTAAAACTGTATTTTGCAGTTATACTAGGCAACACATAATTTTTATTAATTATTGAAGGGTCAGTTGTTAAACCATTTACACTGCTTGAGATATTGGTATCCCACTCTACAATTTGATCTATTTTCTCATAACGCACACCACCTTGAAGTGTTAACTTCTCGCTTATAGGATATACCATTTGTGCATAACCTGCTAATATTTCTCTTTTTCCTTTGTAATAAAAAGGATCAAAGGCAGTATTAGGTTGCGTTCCTCTTCCTGTTACAATGTTGAAACCACCATTATCTCTACCTAGATCAAGATTGGTTTGATTAAAAAAACGATCAGGATTATTAATATCAATAGGGTTATTACCAGCAGCATCAAAATTTAATATGGTATAGTCAAATCTTCTGTCGGTATTTCTATAGTTTGCCCCAAAAGATAATTTTTTAACTAAATCGGCATCTGGATTAAAAGTATAAGCAATTTCAAATTTACCTGCAATATCATCTTCATTCAAAATAGAGAAAAAACGATTGTTCAAAGCAGGACTATTCGTTGCAACAAAATAAGTGTTTGATACACTATCAAACGTAGCAGAATTTGTTCTTCTGTCTGGTTCAGACCCATCTATTGTACTAAAAGACCCTCCTAAGTTAACATCCCATTTGTCAGATAATTTATAATCTACAAGCAATTGATTCGAAAATAAATTATTGTTATTTACTTGTTGCCTTCTTATGAAAGATTTATCATTTTCTTCATTATCATCAACAGTTGTTGTAAAGCCATTGTAATCTCCTACACTTTGACCATTATCATGAATGTACAAACCATTATAAGTAATGCTTTTCCCAGAACCAAACTTATATTTTATACTTGCTAACCCAGCTTGGGTCGCAGCGTAGTCATATTTTTTGAAAGATAAATCTCTAACAGCATTTCCTTGAGATGTAAATGCACCTATACTTCCCTCTTTAAATTCATAACTCGTGTTTGATAATACAACACCAAAAAGGCTTAACGATTTACCTTCTCCTACATTAAATTTTTTACCTCCTACAATAGAAAAATCATTGTTAAGTGTACTTCCTTTACTACTAGGGTTATAACTGGTTTCGAAACCATAATCACTTAAATTTGAAATAGGCACATTTTTACCATTTTCAAGTCTTCCAAAATAATTTTGACCATCGGCAACTAAAAAATTACCATTTAATGCATTAGAATTAAAACCAGTTTCAGCAGTAATACTAAAGACAGAGCTCTGATCTAAATCTTTAGAAGCAATATCAATATTAGCTCCAGCAACATCACCGTACAACGTAGCGTTGAAGGTTTTGTTTACATTGATGTTTTTGATAATATCAGTCGAAAAGAATTCAAGTGCAATATTTTTGTATTCTGGATCCTCAGATGGTAATGGCAAACCATTTAACATTGTTGAATTGTAACGGTCCCCTAAACCTCTAACAAAAACATTTTTAACACCTTCTTGTCTTGATACACCAGTGGTTTTTGCAACAGCACCAGCTGCATCGCTAACACCTTTTCTAGAAAGTTCTTGAGCACCAATAGCTTGTTTTATTTCAACCGCGTTTTTTTGCTCTAACAGCAAAGCAGTTTCTTTTTGTCTATTCACGGTAGTTTTTACAACAATATCGTCAAGACTTACACTTCCAGAACCTATTGTTTTACTTATTGTTATTTTTTCGTCAGCTTTTATTGTAAAAGGAACTTCTACAGATTGATAACCTAGAAAACTGATTACTAAGACATAACTTCCGGCTTCAACATTTATTAAATATTTACCTTCTACATCCGTAGACACACCATTTGTTGTACCTTTAATCATTACATTAGCAAACGCTAACGGCTCGTTGTTTAAATCTTTATCACTTATAATTCCAGTAACTGTACCTTTATTTTGTGATAAAGCAATAGAACAAATAAATAAAGTAACTAATAGAAATTTAAATCTCATTTTGTGATTGTTTAATTTTAACGCAAAGTAATAGTAGACTTGTAAAGTTCGTGTTACACACTTGTTACTATTGGGTATCTTAATTATTACGTTAATGTTAACAGATTAAATTACCGTTAATTCCTATAATCGTTTTGTTTTATATTTACATTTACAAACGCAATTCAAATAATTTTGCTACCATGAAGAAAAAAGATATTAAAATTTTATTAGTTGATGACGAATTAGATATTCTAGAAATCGTAGGCTATAACCTTTCTCAAGAAGGTTATCAAGTTATTACTGCTGTTAATGGTAAAGAGGCTGTAGCCAAAGCTAAAAAGGAATTGCCAGAGCTTATTATAATGGATGTCATGATGCCTGAAATGGACGGAATGGAAGCTTGTGAAATCATAAGAAAAATACCAGAATTAAGTAACGTTATCATAACTTTCCTAACAGCCAGAAGCGAAGATTATTCACAAGTTGCTGGTTTTGATGCTGGTGCAGATGATTATATTACAAAACCGATTAAACCAAAATTATTAGTTAGCAAAGTCAAGGCATTACTAAGAAGATTAAAAGAAGAAGAACAGAACTCTGAAACATTAAATGTAGGAAGTATTGAAATCAATCGTGAAGAATATAAGATTGTAAAAGATGATTTAGAGATTGTTTTGCCTCGCAAAGAGTTTGAGTTGTTTTATTTGTTAGCCTCAAAACCGGGTAAAGTATTTAAAAGAGAGGAAATCCTAGATAAAGTATGGGGTAATGAAGTTATAGTAGGCGGAAGAACTATAGATGTTCACATTAGAAAATTAAGAGAAAAAATAGGCGAAGACTTTTTTAAAACAATAAAAGGAGTAGGTTATAAGTTTGAAGTTTAATGTTTTTATTGTTTCAATTTTTACCAAAAGCCAATTTAAAAAATGAGTCTTGATTTTAAAAAAACATACAAATTTGCTGTAAAATCTGCACTTTACATTACACTTTTTGCTACTGGATTTGTTAGTTTTTTAACCTATTTTTTTTTTAAACCTTCTTATCCAAATTTGCTTTGGTTTGCTCTGATATTTGCATTTTCACTATATATTTTTGCTTTTTTTGTTATTCAATACAGGGTCGAAGTCTTTATTTATCGCAGGGTAAAAAAAATATATGATGATGTCTCTTTTCTTGAGGCCAGCTCTTTTAGAAACCAACCGATTACAACCGACATGGCAACCTTGACCCGTGAGGTCAAAAAATTTGCTACTGATAAAAAGTTAGAGATTGAAACCCTAAAAGTACGTGAAGAGTATCGTAGAGAATTTATAGGCAATGTTTCCCACGAATTAAAAACACCACTATTTACCGTTCAAGGTTATTTACTTACTCTACTTGATGGTGCTATGGACGATAAAAATATTCGAAAAAAATACCTACAAAGAGCTGAAAAAGGGGTAGAAAGACTCATATTCATCGTGCAAGATTTAGACATGATTACCAAACTAGAAATAGGAGATTTGAACCTCTCATTAAGTGAGTTTAATATTGTTGAGGTCGTTCAAAATGTGTTTGATCTTCTCGAAATGAAAGCCGAGAAAAAAAACATTATCCTTTCTTTTGACAATAAATATTCAAGACCTATTATGGTTGTAGGCGATAAAGAGAAGATACAGCAAGTAATCACAAATCTGGTTGTCAACTCCATAAAATATGGAAAGGAAGACGGTTCAACCGAAGTAGGGATTGAAGATCTTGTCAATAACAAAGTTATAGTTCGTGTTACCGATAATGGAGAAGGGATAGAGAAACAAAATATTCCGCGTCTTTTTGAACGTTTTTACCGCGTAGATAAAAGTGGTGCACGTACCGAAGGAGGCTCAGGGCTAGGACTCTCGATTGTAAAACACATTATCGAAGCACATGATGAAAAGATTTATATCGAAAGTCAATATGGTGTAGGTTCAGAGTTTTCATTCACGCTCGAAAAAGCGAAATAAACTTTTCCAATCTATGGTGTTTTCAAAAATCTGTAATCCTTTGTACAAATCTACTTCAAGTAAATTTTCAATCTTAAACTTTTCTTGCTTGGCATAAGGCACAAGTCCTTCTTTCTTTAATTTTTTGGCTAAATATTCTTGCTCGTATTGACCTGGCGTGGGTATAAAAAATGCTTTTTTGCCCAGTTGTGCGAGATCCATAACAGTGGTGTAACCAGAACGGCATAAAACCACGGCACTTTCGTTAAAAGTATTTTCTAATGCTTCAGAATTCATGAAATTGTAAAAAGTTACATTTTCTATCTGTTCAATCTTTTGCGCTTCTTCAATCTTGCCATTTATAAAAACAACTTTCCCGCCAAAACGCAAAACTTCTGCTTTTAACTGTTCAGCAAGCATGCCTCTTTGCGGTTCAGGGCCAGAAAGTATGACCATCAATTGGTACTTTATAGGCATAACTTTTTTCTGAATTCGGCTCAAAGGGCCAATGTATTTTATTTTAAAATGCGGCTTTTTTAAATGTCCTAGTTTGCCAGTTAAGTTAGGATTAGAGGCTACATCTGGCACCCAACATTCGTCGTATTTTTTTATGATATGTTGATGCAATTTACTGGTTATCCACGAGGTGTTTCCCGTAAGCACATTCAATTGATGCGTTATAAAGACAGAATGTACTTTTTTACTAAAAACACCAAGCCGATTGTCCGAGATTATGCCAATTAGGTCATGCTCAACAACCCATTTTTTGATGATTTTTTTCTCCTTTAAAATCGCTTTGATCATTTTAGGGCTGTTTTTCATCATCTTCCACTTAAAATTGCTGCCATTTTTAGCATATTCAATTTCGTAGGACGGCAAAACCAAAGTTTGCAAATCAGGAAACTCTTTTTTTAGCATTTCAAGCGCAATGCCATCAGATGCTAAAATTGGATTATAGCCGTTTTCAATAAGCGCCTTAACAATAGGAATACAACGTGTAGCATGTCCTAATCCCCAATTTAAAGGGGCTACAAGGATATTTTTTTTAAGTAAAGTCAAAATAATAGTATGTTTATTTTTGATAATTGTTCAGTTTTTTCAAAAAAACCAAACAAATTTAAAAGCCAAGATAAAACTATTTTAGTTCTTATATATTTCCTTAATTTTACCAAAATATTAAGCAACATCGTGGGAAGTAAAAATAAATTAAAGAGATTCAAAGAAAACGAAACATTTGTTAATGTTTTTCAGCCAACACGAGAAGAAGTCGTAGGAGAAACATTTCCATTAAAAGGCAAATGGAATAGCGATTTTTTTAAAAATGACAATCCACTGGTTTTAGAATTGGGCTGTGGCAAAGGAGAATATTCAGTAGGTTTAGCAGAAAATTATCCTGATAAAAATTTTATTGGCATAGATATCAAAGGAGCAAGATTTTGGCGTGGTGCAAAAACAGCGGTGGAAACTGGTTTGCATAATGTTGCATTTGTAAGAACCCAAATAGAATTGATCAATTTTATTTTTGCAGCGGATGAGGTAGATGAGATTTGGATCACTTTTCCAGACCCACAGATAAAATACAAACGCACCAAACACAGAATGACAAATTCTGAATTTTTGCAATTGTATAAAAAAATTCTAAAAAAAGACGGAATCGTAAACTTAAAAACTGATAGTGAATTCATGCACGGTTATACTCTGGGATTGCTCCATGGCGAAGGTCATGAGGTCTTGTATGCCAATCATAATGTGTATGTAAACGAGGGTAGTCCAGAAGAAGTTACAACAATTCAGACATTTTATGAGAAACAATATTTGCAAATTAACAAAGCAATTACCTATATTAGATTCAAAATAAAATAAAATGTTTGTCATTTTGCCATTTTTTATTGGACTAATCATAGCATTTGCAGGGGTTACACCACCTGGACTGATTAATATGACGGCTGCAAAAATAAGTTTACAAGAAGGCAAATCTCGTGCTGTAATCTTTGCTATTGGAGCTACAATAATAATTTTAATACAAATTTTTATAGCGGTATTATTTGCCCGCTTTATCGATAAAAACCCCAATATCATTATTTTATTTAGAGAAGTAGGATTGGCTATTTTTTCGGTATTGACATTTTACTTTTTTTGGACATCAAAAAATCCAAAGCCACTTAAAAAAGAAATTAAATTACGAAGTAAAAAGAGTCGGTTTTTTTTAGGAATATTGCTCTCTACTTTGAATCTTTTCCCTATTCCTTTTTACGTATTCATTAGTATTACGCTGGCCTCTTTTCAATATTTTTACTTTGAAAAACGGTTTATATATTGTTTTGTAATAGGTTCAGGATTAGGCTCTTTTTTAGGATTTTATTGTTATATCGCATTTTTTAAAAAGTTGGAATCTAAAACTGCTTTTTTGATGAAAAACATGAATTATATTATTGGTACCATAACAGGTTTTATTTCCATTCTCACTTTGATCAATGTTATCGAATACTATTACAATTGATGAAAAATAAAGAAGATAATTTTTTTGAAAGGGTTTATGCCGTGGCAAGACAAATTCCTTACGGCAGAGTAACTTCTTACGGGGCTATTGCTAAGACATTAGGAACAGCAGGTTCTGCCAGAATGGTGGGTTGGGCAATGAATGCCTCTCATGGTCTTGAAGATGTTCCGGCACATCGTGTGGTCAATAGGAAAGGATTGCTTACAGGCAAAATGCACTTTGATGGCACAAATTTAATGCAACAACTTCTTGAAAGCGAAGGTATTGTTGTTAAGGACAACCAAATCATAGATTTCGAAAAAGTATTTTGGCAACCAGAAATACAATTGTAAATTTTGAAGCAAATATTATTCTTTTAGAAACTTAAGAAAATGAAGAAAAGCCTTTCACTCATAATGCTATTTATTGTACTTTCTTGTAAGAACAGTAAAATAGAGACATTGAAATCCAATAGAAATAACGACTCAATATTAAATGATAAAGCAAATATTGTAATACCGAATAAAGATGTAACTATAAAAGATGAAACCTTTTTGTCTAATAAATCTAATGCTGTTTTGCTAGGAGACAAAATTGAATTATTCGATGAGAATAGAAAATTAATAAAAGACATAACTTATTTAAATGAAACAATTGTCAAAGTTCTTGCTAAAAGCACAATGTTAAATTACAATAGTGAAACAAAAAACTGTAATGAATATTTTTGGGTAAAAATTATTGCAGGTAAAGACATTGGTTATGTAGACGGAAACAAATTGTATCAGCCTTATGAGCATGAACAAAATCAAAAGATAAGTTTTGATTCAAATGAAATTTCAATAACTCTAACAAAGACTATGGGTCAGAGAGAGTTTGATGATAATGGAGAACCTCTTTATTGCTTTTCTGATAAGCCTATTATTTTTAAAGATAATGATGCAAATTATGAAGGTGTTTTAACGACTGTAAAGAACAAGTATAGCGATAAAAATAATTATTATTTTGGAATTTTTGAGGACGATTCAGCTGGGGATAAAATTACAAAAATTGAAAAAAGTGAAAACAGATATATCTTATCAATTTTAAGAGTAAATCAAGAGGGTGGAGCAAATATAAAAGTGGCTATTTTTAAAAATGAAGAAAACAAATTCCTAGCTGAAATTATTGAATACATTAATATTGATGAAGAAGAGTTGTTAAAGCAATTAAAAAATGACTTTTAATACAATTTCAGTTGATTTTAAATGTTTTTTAAGTTTAGATAAAAATTAAATCTTATGTAAAGTTAAACTCTTATATAACCATAAATATTTTCAATTCATTAACTATTGTTTCATAGTAATTCCTATTATCTTTGTAATCTGAAATCAGTCTTAATTAAGACAAGAAAAAAGTTATGAAATTAGATAGAAAAGAAATCCTTAAAGCTTTAGAAACAATTACTATAGCTGGCGAAGGAAAAAATATGGTTGAAAGTGGAGCAATTACAAATGTTATCACCTTTGGGGATGAGGTAGTTGTAGACTTATTATTACACACACCAGCGATGCACATAAAAAAACGTGCAGAAGATGATATCAAAAAAACTATTCACAACTTAATTTCTGCCGAAGCAAAAATCAAAATAAATACAAAAGTTGAAACGCCTGAGAAAATAGAAATCAAAGGAAAATCCATACCTGGAATAAAAAATATAATAGCAGTTGCATCGGGCAAAGGTGGCGTAGGAAAATCTACCGTAACCGCAAATTTAGCTGTAACGCTAGCAAAAATGGGCTTTGCCGTAGGTGTTCTTGATGCGGATATTTATGGACCATCAATGCCAATAATGTTTGATGTTGAAAAAGAAAAACCGATTTCAATCGTAGTTGATGGAAAATCAAAAATGAAACCTATTGAAAGTTATGAAGTAAAAATGCTTTCAATTGGCTTTTTTACCGCACCAAGTCAAGCTGTTATTTGGCGTGGACCGATGGCTTCAAAAGCGTTGAACCAAATGATTTTTGATGCAGATTGGGGAGAACTCGACTTCATGCTTATTGATTTACCACCAGGAACTGGTGACATTCACCTTTCGATCATGCAATCATTACCCATAACTGGCGCTGTTGTAGTTAGTACGCCACAAGCTGTCGCGCTTGCGGATGCTAAAAAAGGCGTATCCATGTTCATGTCAGACAGTATCAATGTGCCAGTGTTAGGAATTATTGAAAACATGGCCTATTTTACACCAGAAGAACTGCCGGACAACAAATATTACATCTTTGGTAAAGAAGGTGCAAAAAACCTTGCAGAAGATTTAAACGTACCTTTTTTAGGAGAAGTTCCATTGGTGCAATCCATTCGAGAGGCAGGAGATTATGGCCGACCAGCTGCTTTGCAAACCGCATCAGTGATTGAAAAAGTTTTTGAAGAAATCACAAGAAATGTAGTGCAAGAAGTTGTAAGCAGAAACGAAAGTTTGCCCGCTACCGAAGCCATAAAAATAACAACAATGGCAGGCTGCTCTGCAGTTAATAAAAAATAGATAGAAGCCCAAATGGATTTTTGGAGGTTTATAATTCCAATAATTCAAAAAGCTATAAATCCATAAACTTAGAAATCTTAGTTATGAATACAGAAGAATTAACAATAAACGTGCAAAAAGCCCTCGAAGAAATTCGTCCGTTTTTAAATTCAGATGGTGGCGATATTACACTTATATCCATTGCCGATGACAAACACGTTACCGTGCGTCTCGAGGGAGCTTGTATTTCTTGCAGTGTAAATCAAATGACGCTAAAAGCAGGAGTAGAAACTACCATCAAAAAATTTGCACCACAAATAGAAACCGTAGTTAATATTTTATAATCAATTGGGGCGTGACCACGCTAAAAAGCGTGGTCGGGCTTTTTGTTGCAATCCACGCTAAAAGGCGTGGGATTTTCACTTCAATCCCTCACGCAAAAAAAAGACAATGCATCATTTGAAATTCAATTTCAAATCCATTGTCTTATCAAATTCATTAATTATCATATTAAAAAATGATTGAAACAGACATACTTATAATAGGAGCTGGACCTACGGGTCTTTTTGCCGTATTTGAAGCCGGACTTTTAAAGTTGAAATGCCATATTATTGATGCGCTTCCACAACCTGGAGGACAATTATCAGAACTATATCCTAAAAAACCTATTTTTGATATCCCTGGGTTTCCTGAAGTTTTAGCAGGCGATTTGGTAGACAATTTAATGGAACAAATCAAACAATTTCAGCCAGGCTTTACCCTTGGAGAACGTGCGGAAACCATTGAAAATCTTGAGGATGGAACGTTTATAGTAACAACTCATAAAGGTACAAAACACCATGCTAACGCTGTCGCTATTGCTGGTGGTTTAGGAAGTTTTGAGCCTAGAAAACCTTTGATTCAAGACATTGAATTTTACGAAGACAAAGGCGTAAAATATTTTATAAAAAATCCTGAAAAATTCAGAGACAAAAGAGTTGTAATTGCTGGTGGAGGCGATTCTGCATTAGATTGGAGTATTTTTTTATCTAATGTTGCAGCAGAAGTTACACTGATCCACCGCAGGAATGAATTTCGCGGCGCATTAGATTCGGTAGACAAAGTACAAGAACTAAAAAACGAAGGTAAAATAAAATTGATCACACCAGCAGAAGTGGTAGGGTTGAATGGTGCCGAGTTTTTAGAATCTATAGATGTTGAAGAAAATGGCGCCCATCGTAAAATAGAAACCGATTATTTTATTCCACTTTTTGGTTTGTCACCTAAATTAGGGCCAATTGCAAACTGGGGATTAGAAATCGAAAAAAATGCGATCAAAGTTGATAATGCTTTAGATTACCAAACCAATATCCCAGGTATTTATGCCATAGGTGATGTAAACACATATCCTGGAAAATTAAAATTAATTCTTTGTGGTTTTCATGAAGCTACTTTAATGTGTCAAAGTGTTTATAAGCGTATGAATCCAGGTAAAAAACATGTGATGAAATACACTACCGTTTCAGGCGTTGATGGTTTTGATGGAACAAGAAAAGAAGCCGAAAAACAAGTTGTAAAATCAATAGACTGATGTCGGATATTTCAATTAAAATTACGGATAGAGATGGAATAACTCACAATGTTCAGGCGCCGACTGACATGAATATGAATATCATGGAAGTGGTACGCATGTATGAATTAGCGCCCGAAGGTACGATAGGCGTTTGTGGTGGTATGGCGATGTGTGCTTCTTGTCAATGTTATGTTCTAAATAATATTGATCTTCCAACTATTGGTGATGATGAAGATGCGATGCTTTCAGAGGCTTTTTATGTAAAAGAAAACAGCAGACTGGGTTGTCAAATTCAAGTTACTCCTGCAATAGAAGGATTAGAAATACAATTGGCACCAGAATATTAATTTCAATTTAATTAAAAATATAAAAGCCCTTCAAAATTTTATTGAAGGGCTTTTTAGCTTTTACAATCAATATTTATTTATTCTTTAATAAATCGCAGAACTTTTGACGCTCCTTCTTTATTGATTTTTAAAAAGTAAATCCCTTGGGCTAAATTAGAAACGTCAATCTCTAAATCTGAAGTAACATTGATATTCTTATCAGTTATAATTTGTCCTAGACTGTTATAAATTACTATATTATTTGGCAAACTATTTACATTTGGAACTTCAATTCTCAATTTGCTTTTAGTAGGATTCGGATAAATTTTAATACTCTTAAAATCAAATTCTTGGCTAGTAATGGGTGTTATAATTTGTGAACAAACAGTTATTGACCATGAGTTTAAGGTGCCTTTATCGTCTGCTGCATTATCACTAAAGCCTAATGTCCAAGTGCCATTTGAGCCTTCATTAGTATATTTTGACAACGCCTCTTCTGGTAAAAAAAGACCCACTACTTTAGGAGTTGTGCATTGTAAGACACTTCCATTATCACTAAAAGTAATGTCTAAATCATCATTACTATTACATTTTCCTGATAATAAGTTTACTTCATTGTTTTGAGGACTTAATATAGCTAAACTAATATCACCTACGTAGGGATGCGTTATATTTACATTCACAGTTATACTTTTGATAATATCATTATCATTTACATTAATTGTAGCTGTTGAAAAACTGGTTACTCCATCAGGAATCGGCGTAGCTGTATTATTGGTATAAGTTTTACAAGTATTTGTTATTGTGTAATCAATAGAAAAGTTTTTTGCATTGATGTCAAAATATACATTCTCTGTTGGTTTTACCATAACTCTGCAAAATGGGGCAGGAAGATTAGGTACTGTTATTGTATGAGAACCATCGTTAGGTGTAGCAGAGGCCAATACTGTATTATAAGTTTGTCCATTATCTGTTGATAACAATATATCAACATTTGCAGATCCGGATAATGAAGTAGTATTGTTTACAGACCAAGTTATAGTTTGTGATGTTCCACTATTCCAAATTAATTCTTCTGTATTTTGTGAAGTAATCTCAAATGGTCCAGCTGCAGAATTGACATTAATGATAGTAGCATCAGAATTGGTTTGACCACCACCAGTAACATTATCTCTCCCTGTTAAAACAAAATTAAAAGTTCTTGCTACGTTTGAAACAGATTCATAAGCACTAAACAAGTCATTATTTAAAATATTAGATAATGAAGGAAAATACCTTGTAGGAATAACACTTGGTTTTACAGATCTGAAATTTGGCCCAGAAGCTTTAGTAGGAAATCCAATACTGTTGCCTGAGGTAGTTGTTGAAGATGAATTATCATTTTGTTCCCAAGTGTAGCTTAAAGCTTGACCATTAGTGTCTGATCCTGATCCTGTCAGAACAAACGCAGTGCCTATAGGAATTGTAAAATCTAATCCAGCGGAAATAATAGGCGGAGTATTACTTAAAGCCGCATCTGTTTGACAGGTTTTTGTAGCTAGATTTTGTTGAATTTGCAAAATACTTCTGTAAGTAAAATAATCATCCGAATTGCTTTGCACATTATAATTTGTGATTCCGGCATAACCCATTATGGTAGAGCCACTTCCTGGTTCTACTTGAACACCAGAACCTTCAAAAGTATGAGAAAAAGTATGATTAGCACCCAGTTGATGACCAAATTCATGTACTACATAATCAATATCAAATGTATCACCTTCAGGCCTATCATTTGGAGGCGAGGTAAAGGCACTTCCTTTTCCTTCAGGATCTTGTGTTGTAGGATTAACGCAAATACAGCCTATGCAACCTGCATTTCCTCCGCCACCAGAAGCGCCAAAAAGATGCCCTATATCATACGCATTGTTGCCTATTGTTGCGGTTAAATTATTTTGTAATTCTAAACTCCAATCGCCACCACTTCCTAAATCAGCGTTTGAATAAGGATCTGTGGTTGCATTGGTATAAATTATACTTGTGTTAGAAGCAATTAGTTCTAATTTTATGGCCAAATCTCTTTCAAATATCCCATTAACTCTCGTTAAGGTGGCATTCATAGCTGCGAGAGCGCCACTTACAGTTCCTCCGTGATAAGCAGTGTATTCTCCAGTGCAAGACAATGCTAGTCTGAATTTTTTTAAAGTCTGTGTATTAGAAGCTGTAGTTTTATTAAAAGTATCAATTATAACTTTTTCATCTTTGGTACTACAATTATAAGGCAATTCCCCTTTTGCTCGCGAAGCAGAATTAAAAACATTATAAATCGAACTTTCTTTTGAGACTTGCTCAATAAATTCTGTTTGTTTGTCCGCTCTTAAAACCATGGTTTGAATGCCACTTGTTGACAAACTCAATCGCAATGATGCGCTTGGATCATTGATTCCTATTCCTGAATAAGCCCGAATAAAAGGAAATTGAGTTTGTAATTCTGGTGAAAAGTTAGAAGATTCAACTATTTTATAACTTTCCAGTTTACCATCAACATTAGGTAATATAATGATAATAAATTCATTTTTATTACCATAATTTTGTGATGAAAGTAGTTTATAAGTAAAGGAATTTAAGTCTAAAGAAAAATAAATAAGATTATCTGCAATACTTTCTCGGCTATCTTTTTTTAATGAATTGATATCTTGAGAATTTGCTTTTGTCCAATAATTATTCTGTGAAAAAACATTTGCAAATAAAACAAATATAAATAAAATAGTAAAGAGGGTCTTTTTAGATTTCATTTGCTCAAAAATGGGTTGAAATGTAAAAGTAAGCATCTCTGTATTAAATTTATGTATTTCTCAATCATTTTTTATTTCTACAAAAAACCAGCTGTTTAAAAACAAAAAAACGGTAAAAAAACCGTTTTATATTTATACAATTTCCATTTTTAACATTATTTTTTCTTCAATTGCGTTCCACAATCCTATACGTTTTTCTAACGCTAATATTGAAGTTTCTGTTACTTCTTTCCATTTTTCAGGATCATTTTCACAAAGCTCAGTTACCATTTGTAAGGCTTTAGGGCCATGATCATCTGCATCTAGTTCAATGTGTCTTTCAAAATAGTAAATCAGTTTTGATAAATCAGTTTCTGGGAAATTGTTTTGAAAATTCCTTAAAATTTCTGTAAACATACTCGGAATTAAATCTTCTCTACCAAAGGTGAATGCTGCAGCAATTTCATGTGATTTTCCTTGTTCAATTGTTCTAAAAGTAAAGTCTAAAAATTCTTTAATATTAGGATGCAAGTTGCTTGTTTTTATAGACACAAATATATTTTTTGTAGTCATTACATTATCTAAAAACGCTTCGATTTCATTGGTATTGGCACCACAAGCGTTCATAGCATCAAGGTACATTTCAAAATGACTCAATCTTGTTCCGTCAAGCGTTAAATCAGTTTCTTCGGCAACCACAATTTCATTGATCAAGTACCTGGTTTCTGGATTTTTTGTTGCGAACCAAGGCGTGGTTGTACAAGTAAGCTTTGCTTGTAAAGCTTTCAATAAAGACATAAAATCCCAAACAGCATAAACATGATCTTCTAAAAAGCAATGTAGATCATCAATAGTTTGTACTTTTGAGTATAAAGAATGTTGTAATAATAGTTTTTTTTGGGATTGGATACTGTTGTTTGTATTTTCAATATTCATGATTCAATTTTAAATTATATACGATTTTTGGCAGATTTGCGATTGTATAATTTTCGAACAAAAATAAAAAAGCTTCTCGATTTCGAGAAGCTTTTTATATCAATTTTATTTATTGTTTAACGCATTATTTAAACGCTGGAATACCTGTTATATCAGCACCCGTAATTAACAAGTGAATGTCATGCGTGCCTTCATAAGTCAATACGCTTTCAAGATTCATCATGTGTCGCATGATAGAATATTCGCCAGTAATACCCATTCCGCCCAGCATCTGTCTGGCTTCTCTTGCGATTTCTACAGCCATATTCACATTGTTTCTTTTGGCCATTGATATTTGTGCGGTAGTAGCTTTGCCTTCATTTCTGAGCACTCCTAAACGCCAAGTCAACAATTGTGCTTTAGTGATTTCAGTAATCATTTCGGCTAATTTTTTTTGTTGCAATTGTGTTCCAGCGATAGGTTTGTCAAATTGAATGCGCTCTTTTGCATAACGCAAAGCGGTATCATAACAATCCATTGCTGCGCCAATAGCGCCCCAAGCAATTCCGTAACGCGCTGAATCCAAGCATTGCATGGGTGCACCAAGTCCAGATTTTCCTGGCATTAGGTTTTCTTTTGGTACTTTCACATTGTCAAAAATCAGTTCTCCAGTAGCAGAAGCTCTAAGTGACCATTTGTTATGCGTTTCTGGCGTTGTAAAACCTTCCATACCGCGCTCTACGATTAATCCGTGAATTCTTCCTTCTTCATTTTTTGCCCAAACAACAGCAATGTCAGCAAATGGTGCATTTGAAATCCACATTTTAGCACCATTTAGAAGGTAATGATCACCTTTATCTTTGAAATTTGTGGTCATGCCGCTTGGATTAGAACCATGATCAGGTTCTGTTAATCCAAAACAACCCATAAATTCCCCAGTTGCCAATTTTGGCAAGTATTTTTTGCGTTGTTCTTCGGTTCCAAATTTCCAAATGGGATACATAACTAATGAAGATTGTACTGATGAAGTAGATCGAACGCCCGAATCCCCACGCTCGATTTCTTGCATGATTAATCCATAAGCTATTTGGTCTAAACCAGCACCGCCATATTCTTCGGGAATGTAGGGGCCAAAACCACCTATTTCTCCCAAACCTTTTATAATTTGCTTAGGAAATTCGGCGCGTTGTGCGTAGTCTTCTATGATAGGCGAAACTTCACGTTTAACCCAAGCGCGAGCGGAGTCGCGAACTAATTTATGTTCTTCTGTTAGCAAATCATCTAACAAGTAATAATCTGGAGCTTGAAATAAATCTGGTCTCATTTGTTAAAATTTAATGAATGCAAATTTACATAAAGAAATCAAACAAAATGATTAACAAATGTTATAATTTACATCTAATTTTTTTTTGAAGTCTTGTTGTAGAACAGCTTTACATCTTTAAATAAAAATCCTTGGTAAGTTCTATATATTCGTTAGTGTATTCATGTCGATTGATTTCAATTGTCAATTCATCAGCTGTTAAAGCCGATAATTCAAAACGTTTGAAAGTCAATAAACTTCTAACAATAGGAGTTGTAGTAGCGCCTTTTACCCGAGTAACTTTTATAGGATAAAGTTCTACTTCGGCACACAAATCAATAAAACGTTCCTCTTCTTTATAAGGAATGATAACCGAAAAAATACCAGTTTCCGATAGCAATAAATCAGCCGCCTCAATTAATTCTTCAAAAGGCATGGCGTCTTGAAAACGGGCTAAATCACGACTTGCATCATCAGTTTTATAATCTTCAGCATAAAAAGGAGGATTGCAAACAATAAGATCGTATTCGTCTTCTGGCTCTTCAATAAATTCATCCAATCCAGCATGATAACAAAATAAGCGGTCTGACCAAGGAGCATTTTCGAAATTGTCAACAGCTTCTTCGTAGGCATTTTCATCAATTTCTAACGCATCAATTTGTTGGGCCAAAGTTCTTTGCGCGAGCATCAAAGCAACAACTCCTGTTCCTGTGCCAATGTCCAAAATTGCTTTTGGATTATTATCAATAGGTGACCAAGCGCCAAGTAAAACACTATCAGTACCTATTTTCATTGCTGATTTGTCTTGTGCTACAGAAAATTGTTTGAATAGGAATTTAGGCATAAAGATTACAGATTTTCGATTAACGAATGCTGATTTTAAATTTTGCGCAACTGAATTTTAAAAACAGAACACATTCTTAAAGATACATTTCGATAAGGCCTTCGGGTAAATTCATGATGACTTTTTTATTTTCTCTGTCAATTTTTACAAGAAAATGGTCAATCATAGGGACTAAAATTTCAATCTCGCCGTTCAAAACTTCAAATAATGGTTGGGCGGTAGAATCATTAATGGATTGAATTTTGCCAAAAACACCTACACGCTGGTCTTCAATATCGAAACCAATCACTTCATGAAAGTAGAACTTGTTACCTGTAAGTTTTGGCAACATATTGAGCGGAAGATAAATAGCATTACCCATTATGGCATCTGCATCTTCCTCGGTATTCATATCTTCAAAACGGATTCTTAGAAAATCGTTTTTATGTAAAGAACAGTTTTCAATAAAAAAAGGAACCAAGTGTTTGTTACATTCAACAAACACTGATTCCAGATTTTCGTATAACTCAGGTTCGTCTGTGTCTAAATAGGCTAAGACTTCTCCTTTGAAACTAAATTTTTTAGCGATTTTACCTAAATAGAAACAATCTTCTTTACGCATTACCGCTATTATAATTAAGCTTGAGCTTCTTCGTTGTTTTCTTCAGCAGCAGAAGCCTCTTCGATAGGAGCTTCTACTTCTTCAGCAGCAATTTCTAACTCTTCAACAGCAACTTCTAATTCTTCACCATCAACTTCTTCAACTGGTGTATTTGCAGCAATTAGATCTGCTTCCGCTTTTGCAGCAGCAGCTAAACGTTTTGCGTTTACTTCTTGTTCCGCTTTAAAAGCTTTTGCTTTGGCATCAGCTTGCGCTTTTGTCAAACCTTCTTTTTTAGAATCTACTTTTCCAGCTTTTTCATCTAACCAAGTAGCTAATTTTGCATCCGCTTGTTCTTGTGTCAAAGCACCTTTACGAACTCCGCCATCAAGGTGGTGTTTCAATAAAGCACCTTTATAAGAAAGAATTGCTCTAGCAGTATCAGTAGGTTGAGCACCATTGTGCAACCATTGTACTGCGCTATCAAGGTCCAAGTCGATAGTTGCAGGATTTGTGTTTGGATTGTAAGTACCAATTTTTTCTAGGTATTTACCATCTCTTTTTGAGCGCGCATCGGCAGCTACAACCCAGTAAAAAGGTTTTCCTTTTTTACCATGTCTTTGTAATCTAATTTTTACAGGCATAATCGTATGATTAAATTTTGAGGTACTCGACCTCGATTAATTAAGGGTGCAAAGATATAAATTTTTTATAATTATGCTAATTTGATGTTGGTTTTTAATGCTTTATTTGTTTATTAGATCCGTTATTAACGATTAATTAAATAGAATTTATTACTTTTAAATATATGGTTGCAGATAAATTACTAATTTGGCAACCAAATAATTATAAATTATTTTTTAAAAATTGAGATGAAAAAAATCTTTACCGCCTTGTTACTTATTATTGCATTGATTTCTTGTGAAACAGATGTAAAATTCAATAACCCTTCTTTTCAGGCTAAAAAAGACAACAATCTTTTATGGAAAGCAGATGTTACACAAACAACAATTGTTGATGGAAATTTTGTTCTTAAGGCTTATAAAAGATTTGAAGTTTTGACAATTATATTTCCAGCTCCCACTGAAGCAATAACAAGTGATGTTCCAGTAACTTATAATTTTGGCATAGACGATGCAGTAGCTGTTAACTATGATTATACAGAGAATACTATTTCATTAAATTATTCAACAGGAACAGGTAGGGGTTTAGGGCAAGTTACTATTACAAATTACAACCCTACAACAAAAAAAATATCTGGAAATTTCAATTTTAATTTGATATATAATGGTGCCGATAGGGTAGCTATAAGCAATATTAATTTTCAGCAAGGATTTATTTATAACCTACAAGTGCAATAGGTTTAAACACATACAACTCAAACACTGCAAGAACATAAATTTTATATGTAAGATTTTGTAGGTACAAAAACAAAGAGCATTTAAATAAAATATCTGATGTTTTTTAAAGTTTTAACAAATGACGATCCATTTGGCAACAAAGGAAACAGAATAGGGCTTTCTACAGTCAAAATATTAATCGAAGGTTTAGGTCGCAAAATCACTGTAGCATCTGAAGTTAATCGAGGCACAAAATTTAGTTTTGTACTGCACAAGACTAAATTTTTGTTAATATAAAATCAAAAATCAATTTTCAATTGTTATAAATAACCTAATATATAGTAGATTAGAGAAAAATAAGATTACATTTGTTTCAATTATAATAAATAGTACATATGAATATTTTTGTTGGAAGCCTTCCATTCAGTATTGAGGAAGCAGATTTAAGAGAGTCTTTCGAGGCTTACGGAGCAGTAGATTCAGTTAAAATTATCAATGATAAATTTACCGGAAGAAGCAAAGGATTTGGTTTTGTTGAAATGCCAAATGACGAAGAAGCACAAAAAGCAATTGATGAATTGAACGGAGCAACTGTTCAAGGGCGTGCAATTGTTGTAAATAAATCAGAGCCAAAACCAGAAGGAGAAAGAAGAAGCTTCAACGGTGGAGGAAATCGTGGTGGTGGAGATTCTCGTGGAGGAAGCCGTCCAGGTGGAAGCTATGGTAACGATCGCAATAGCGGTAGTGGATATGGTGGAAACAGTCGTGGTGGAGACAACCGTGGAGGTGGAAACAGAGGAGGTTACTAGTTAATTTTTTCCTATTCAACAGTATAAAATATTTTTTTAAATAATAATATTTTATTCAATATATCAACCATTTGTCAATTTGACAGATGGTTTTTTTTGTTAATAACTTAAAAAGATATTTAGTCTAAAAAAAACTAAATTTGAACTTCATATTTCGTAAAAATCCACATTTACAATACCTTCAAATCCAGTTATGTACTTAATATTTGATACCGAAACCACAGGCTTACCCAAGCGTTGGGATGCGCCAATCACAGATACCAATAACTGGCCAAGATGTATCCAAATTGCATGGCAATTACACGATGAATTCGGGAAACTCATTGAACATCAAGATTATCTCATACAGCCAGAAGGATTCAATATACCTTATGATGCCGAAAGGATTCACGGTATTTCAACAGAATTGGCACAGGCTGAAGGGGTTTCACTACATGAAGTTTTAGAAAAATTCAATATAGCATTGTCTAGAACTAAGTTTATTGTAGGTCAAAATCTAGGCTTTGATGTCAATATTATGGGCTGTGAATTTCATAGATTGGGTATAGAAAGTCCTATGATTGAGATGCCGGTTTTAGACACCTGTACCGAAGTTACTGCATCATTATTAAAATTGCCTGGGGGTAGAGGCGGAAAATTCAAGTTACCTACATTAACAGAGCTGCACGAATACTTGTTTAACAAACCATTTTCGGAAGCCCACAACGCAACTGCCGATGTTGAAGCAACTACGCGTTGTTTTTTAGAATTAATCCGTCGAGAAATTTTCACTAAAGAAGAGCTAGATGTTTCAGAAGCCTATTTTCAGGATTTTCAAAATAAAAACCTAAGAGAAATTCAGCTTATTGGATTACAACATATCAATTTAAAAGAAGCTTCGGAGCGCATTAGACAACAATTTGGAGAAAAACAAACTGCGCCAATTTCTAAAAAAGAATTGTCGGATAATAAACAAATATTAGCGGATACACAGTTTGTACATTTGCATAATCATACCCAGTTTTCGGTGTTGCAATCTACAATAAGTGTTGCCTCCTTGGTAAAAGCTGCAGCAGAACAAAAAATGCCAGCTGTTGCAATAACTGACCATGCTAATTTAATGGGTGCTTTTCACTTTGTTAGAGACATTTTAAACTACAATAAAACTGTCGAAGCAAAGAATGCCGCTGCTCTTGAAAATGGTGAGGAAGCAACAGCAATTGCAATTAAACCTATTGTAGGCTGTGAATTCTTTGTTTGTGAAGACCATAAAGACAAATCGCGAAAAGACAATGGATACCAAATTGTTTTGTTGGCCAAAACTAAAAAAGGCTACCATAACTTGGCAAAAATGTCTTCTATAGCTTATACTGATGGATTTTATTACGTGCCAAGAATTGACCGAAAGATTATCCAGCAATACAAAGAAGATATTATTGTTTTATCAGGTAATCTTTATGGAGAAATCCCGAGCAAAATTTTAAATCTTGGTGAAAATCAAGCAGAAGAAGCGCTCTTGTGGTGGAAAAACGAATTTGGCGAAGACTTTTATATTGAAGTCATGCGCCACAATCAAGAGGATGAAAACCGAGTTAACGAAGGTTTAATTGTACTTGCAAGAAAGCACGACGTAAAAATAATAGCAACGAATAATACTTTTTACATAGAAAAAAACAATGCAAATGCCCATGATATTTTGCTTTGTGTTCGTGATGGTGAAAAACAAACTACGCCTATAGGTCGTGGTCGTGGTTATCGTTACGGATTACCCAATCAAGAATATTATTTCAAATCAGGCGAAGAGATGAAAAAACTCTTTAATGATTTGCCAGAAGCCATTTCGAATATTCAAGAAATTGTTGGTAAAATCGAAATTTACAATCTTGCTAGAGAAGTTTTACTCCCAAAATTTGAAATACCCAAACAATTTTTAGTACCCGAAGATGAAATTGATGAAGGAAAGCGGGGAGAAAATCAATACTTAAGATACCTCACTTATGAGGGTGCTAAAAAAAGATACCCAGAGCTCGCAGCTGATTCGAATGATAATGAAAGGGCTATGGAAATCAAAGAGCGCATTGATTTTGAATTGCTTACTATAGAAAATTCGGGTTATCCAGGTTATTTTTTAATTGTACAAGATTTCATTGCCGAAGCCCGAAAAATGGACGTTTCAGTTGGTCCTGGTCGGGGCTCCGCAGCAGGTTCCGTAGTCGCTTATTGTTTGTGGATTACTAATATTGATCCTTTAATGTACAATTTGCTTTTTGAGCGTTTCCTAAATCCTGATCGTGTGTCATTACCCGATATTGATATTGATTTTGATGATGAAGGACGAAGCAAAGTCATGGATTATGTAATTCAAAAATATGGTTCAAAACAAGTAGCACAAATCATTACTTATGGTACAATGGCTGCAAAGTCCGCTATTCGAGATACAGCAAGAGTACTAGATTTACCGCTTTTTGAAGCGGATAAAATAGCCAAATTGATTCCTAATTTAATTCCAGGTAAGTGGAGCTTATCAAGATTTTTAAGAGAATCTGAAGGTGAAATCAAGAAAATTCTACGTCCCGAAGATTTTGAAAAAATAAGAGAATTAATCGGAATTTCTAAGGAAGAAGATTTAAGTGGTGAAACGATTCAGCAAGCACAAATTCTTGAAGGAAACCTAAGAAATACCGGGATTCATGCTTGTGGTGTCATCATTACGCCTAGCGATATTACCAATTTTGTACCCGTAGCCACTGCAAAAGATTCTGATTTGTATGTTACTCAGTTTGATAACTCAGTTGTAGAAAGTGCGGGTTTATTAAAAATGGATTTCTTGGGTTTAAAAACCTTGACTTTAATAAAAGATACCGTAAAACTAGTCAAATACCGAAGCGGAAAAGACATCGATCCGGACACATTTCCCATAGATAATGTTAAAACGTATGAACTTTTTCAACGAGGAGAAACTGTCGGCATTTTTCAATATGAAAGCGCAGGTATGCAAAAGTACATGAAGGAATTAAAACCTACTGTTTTCAATGATTTAATTGCCATGAATGCGTTGTACCGTCCGGGACCTATTGCGTATATCCCTAGTTTTATCAAAAGAAAAAATGGTGAAGAACCTATAGAATATGATCTTGATGTGTGTGAAGAATTACTAAAAGACACATACGGAATCACTGTTTATCAAGAACAAGTAATGCTTTTGTCCCAAAAATTAGCTGATTTTTCAAAGGGTGATGCTGACGTTTTGCGTAAAGCCATGGGTAAAAAGCAACGTGATGTCTTGGATAAAATGAAGCCTAAATTTATTTCTCAAGCAGCGCTAAAAGGTCATGCAGAGGATAAATTAGAAAAAATATGGAAAGACTGGGAAGCCTTTGCAGAATATGCGTTTAACAAGTCACATTCTACGTGTTATGCATGGATTGCTTATCAAACGGCTTATTTAAAGGCGAATTATCCAGCTGAATATATGGCAGCTGTTTTGTCGAATAATATGAGTGATATCAAGCAAGTTTCCTTTTTTATGGAAGAATGCAAACGCATGGGCTTAAAAGTGCTAGGTCCAGATGTGAATGAAAGTTTTTACAAATTCACTGTAAATGAGGATTATGCTGTTCGTTTTGGAATTGGAGCCGTAAAAGGTGTTGGTAATGGAGCGGTCCAAACCATTGTAGAAAACCGAAAAGAAAGTAAATACAAATCGATATTTGATCTGGCTAAACGTGTTGATTTGCGTGCGGCCAATAAAAAAGCCTTTGAAAATCTAGCACTAGCTGGCGGTTTTGATTCTTTTAAAGGTACAACCAGAGCGCAATATTTTCATGATGATGGTGATGGAATTACTTTTTATGAAAAAGCGATTCGTTACGGAGCTAAGTTTCAAGAAAACGAAAATTCATCACAGGTTAGTTTATTTGGCGATACCAGTGATGTTCAAATTGCCGAGCCCATAGTACCGCCATGTGAAGATTGGAGTACTATGGAAAAATTAGCCAAGGAAAAAGAAGTCGTAGGGATTTATATCTCAGGACATCCGCTGGATGATTATAAATTTGAGATGCAGTATTTTTGCAATAACAAATTGGATTCGTTAAAAAGTTTAGACCAATTTATTGGAAAGAATTTAAGTTTTGGAGGTATTGTGACCAATGTACAACACCGCACGGCAAAAAATGGTAAAGGTTGGGCCACGTTTGTATTGGAAGGATATGACGAAAGCCATGAGTTTAGAATTTTTAATGAAGAGTATTTAAAATTCAGACATTTTCTAGTTCAAAACCATTTTGTTTTCATCAAAGTAAATATTAAGGACGGTTGGGTAAATCGTGAAACGGGCAAGAAATCAGATCCACAGGTTCAGTTTTTGCAAGTGCAATCATTGCAAGATATTTTAACTTCGTTTGCTAAAAAACTCATTATCACATTAGACATAAAAGATTTAAAAGAAAATTTAGTAAAGCAATTGATTGCTGTTTTTAACGAAAATAAAGGTGATAATGCTTCGGTAACTTTTGAGATAGAAGAATTAGAGAAAACCATAAAACAAGTAAGTTCGGTTGCAGAACCTATCAAAATAGAAAAAAAGCAAGAAAATGTTTTATTTGATACCGTTGAAACGGATGATGAGGTTGTTTTTAACGAAGAAATTATAGATGAAGATGAGATGCCGGCAATTGTTGAAACAATTTCAAATCTAGAGGAAACAAAGGTTGTGACAAGACTTGAGATGCCCAGTAGAAAATTGAAAGTTAAAATATCTAGTGCATTATTAGATGAGTTAGAGAAACTACAAGTAGATTTTAAGCTCAATTAATTTAGGGTTCTATGATTTAATAGCCCTGATGGAAGCGGCATCCTGCGATTTTGAGCAGATACAGCGAACAGCAGGAATAGCTCCTAAAAAGCAATAGCTATTGGTAATACATTTATAATCAAAACCAATTCTCAATTAACATTGTCTTAAGGAAATAATTGGTATTTTTGCAGTACAAATTAGAAACTAAAAATAAAAAAATATGGCATTAGCGATAACAGATGCAACTTTTGAAGAGTTGGTATTAAAATCAACAAAACCAGTAATGGTAGATTTTTGGGCAGCATGGTGTGGTCCTTGTAGAATGGTAGGCCCAATTATTGATGAAATTGCTGCCGAATATGAAGGCAAAGCTTTTGTAGGTAAAGTTGATGTAGATGCAAATCAGGAATTTGCAGCTAAATATGGTGTAAGAAACATTCCAACTGTTTTGGTTTTTCAAAATGGAGAAGTTGTGGGTCGTCAAGTAGGCGTTGCTCCCAAACAAACCTATGCAGATTCATTGAACGCATTGTTGTAAATTTTATAACATAAATAAAATAATAAGGTTTGGCAAAAGTAGACTGAACCTAAAAGTTTGGAAAAATTTATAACTAATTTTGATAATAATGAGCTCGATATTGTATCGGGCTCATTTTGTTTAAATTAGACTTGATTTTGTCGTTATTGTAATAATTGATGTATTCATCTATCTCCTTTTTGATTGGTCTAATGTTGTGTATTTTTTAAGATAAAACAATTCTGATTTCAGAGAACGGAGTCAATAAATACATTAATTATTATTAAACAGGCAATTTTTTCAGTTAGGATTAAAAGGTCAAGTGCTAGCTTGACCTTTTATTTTTAAAAATCCGTTTTCAAACAAGTAGGTTTACAAAATTTCAAATTATCTTTGAGATATGAAGATTGAATTACAAAGAGAAAAAATATCCAGCTTCCAGCATTTAGAATTGCTTGCTAATCAAATTGTTGAAGGTTTTATTTCAGGCATGCACAAAAGTCCTTTTCATGGATTTTCAGCAGAATTTGCAGAGCATAAAGTCTATAATAATGGCGAAAGCACAAAGCATATTGATTGGAAATTATTTGCTAAAACAGACCGGCTTTACACCAAACGCTATGAAGAAGAAACCAATTTGCGCTGCCATTTGATTATTGATAACTCTTCATCAATGCATTATCCTAAGCTTAATGACAACCAAGTCTTTTATGAAAGTAAAGTGGGTTTTTCTGTTTTGGCATCAGCAGTTTTAATGGGCTTGCTTAAAAAGCAAAGAGATGCAGTTGGGCTCAGTATATATTCTGATAATTATGAATATTATGCCCCTGAAAAAGGAAGTGAGCGACACCATAGAATGCTGTTAGACCAGCTCGAAAAACTTTTAACCCGTAAAAAAGAGACCAAACGTACGGACACCATAACTTTCCTGCACCAGATAGCCGAAAAAATGCACCGCCGCTCCATGATTGTTCTCTTTACAGATATGTTTCAAACTGGGGATCAGGAAGCACTTTTTAATGCATTACAACATTTAAAACACGACAAGCATAAAGTCATTCTTTTTCATGTCATTGACAGCAAAACAGAACTAAATTTTGATTTTGACAACGCGCCTAGAAAATTTATTGATCTAGAAACCGGTCAGGAAATCAATATTTTTGCAGATAATGTAAAGCAAGAATATGAAAAACAGGTAGCATTGTATTTTAAAAAACTCGTTTTGATCTGTGCGCAAAATAAAATAAAGTACGTTCCTGTGAGTGTTGGTGAAAATTTCGAAAAAATTATTACAACATACTTGGTTGAAAAACAAAGTTTTGGGTAAGTGCGAGTGTTTTTATTCATATTTTTTTCAATAAACACTTGCAGAATAGAAAATGTATCTTATATTTGCACTCGCAATTAGCGCAGGTTTGGTAGTTCAGTTGGTTAGAATACGTGCCTGTCACGCACGGGGTCGCGGGTTCGAGTCCCGTCCAGACCGCTAGATTGGGAAAAGTCACGTCAAAAGCGTGACTTTTTTTGCCCAACAAAGATTTTTAAGATTAGTTGTGTTGTTTAGGTACGAAAGTACCCGGTTTAGTAGTTAGACCAATGAAAAGCTTTCCATTTATTTTGAACTTGTTTCAAAATCTAAGGATGGCTTTTTTGATTTAAAAGTAGTTTGTTTTTGAAATTTTTTATTATATGTATCAAAACAATTGCGATTTATATTCCCACACAATAACTACAAACAATCCTAAATACATTATCGCAATTATAAATTTCATAAACGTTGAAGCTAAAAATCCTATTAATGATCCCGTAGCGGCTTTTAGCGCCCTATTATGATCTTTAGCATTATAAATCATTTCTCCTATAAAAGCACCCACAAAAGGTCCAATAATAAATCCTAAAGGAATAGGTGCGAAAATCCCAATAACAAGTCCAATATTTGTTCCCCAAACGCCGTAAGAACTTCCTCCAAAGCGTTTTGTGCCTTTTGCAGGGATTGTATAATCTAAAATAGTTACGATGATGGCAACAAGAATAGCACCACTTATAATCCAATAATTTACGGTAACCGCTTTTGTAAAATACAGTAATAGCAGTCCCAAACAACTTAAAGGTGCGCCCGGTAAAACAGGTAAAAAACTACCAAGAATACCCACAATCATTAAAACAAAACCTAAAACTAACAGTAGCGTATCCATAATTTTAATTTTATTACTTTTGATATTCAAAATCTCCATGTGAAATTACAAAACAGATCCTTTTTCGATGAACCAAATATGAAGAAAATATATATAATATTACTTTTTTTACTGCTCCTAGCAAATTCTTGTCAATATTATGAAAAGCAAATGCCTAGTAAAGAACAACTGCTTCAAAAAGAATTAAAAGCGATCAATTGGGATGAGGTGGATGAATTTCCGTCAATTGTGGAATGCGAAAAAATTGAGGATAAAAACCAGAGACAGCAATGTTTTTTTGACTTTCTCACCTTTACAATACAACAAAAATTACATGTGGATAGTTTAGCTATTTTTTATCCAGAATTAGATACAATCAAGGTTCAAGTTACTGTTTTTCCTGATGCTTCTTTGCAATTTGAATCTCAGATTACCCAAAACACTATAGGTTATGATGTTAAAATAATAAATAGTCTACTCAGAACAAAACTGATAGATTTTCCTAAAATAAGCCCTGCAATAAAACGAGGTATTCCTGTAAAAACACAATTTGTACTGCCTATAATTTTAAAGGAAAAATAGTAGTTGAAACTATTTTTTAAAAGTTCTTCCTTTCCAGTTGTAATTTCCAAAAAGGGAATAAATGGCTACAAAAGAACTAAAAAAAGGATATAAAAAACTTCCTAAAACTAAATAGTGGGCATTGCTTTTTAAAAAACGATTCGTTGTAACAATCAATACAGCATCTACAATAAATTTGGTCGTTATAAAGAGTAAAATATGTTTAAAGGAAAGGAATCCCAATCCCCAAAATCCAAAACTTAGAACCCAACAACTATTCGTTATAAAAACAATTAGCGCTAACGTTTTGCCAAAATCACTTTGATATGCACTGGTTTTAGAAGCCCAACGGACTCTTTGATTAAACAATTCTTCCCAATTATTTAATGGTTTGGTTGTAATTAGGGTAGTATTTGACTTTAAATAATGGACTTTTTTAGGATCGTGTGCTATTGCTTTTTGTAACAAAAAAACATCATCTCCACTCGCAATGCCATTGTTTCCTTCGAACCCATTCAATTGATTAAAAAAAGATTTGGTGTAAGCAAAATTAGCGCCATTGCACATAAATCCTTTGCCCAAACCAAAACTACCTATTGTTGCCCCTTGTAAACTCGCCAAATCCAACTGCTGAAAATGATGTAAAAAGGAGCTATTTTTGCTATAAGTGACTGCTCCCGCAATCATTGCTGCTTCTTTATTTTGGATGTAATTGTCTAGTGTTAAAAGCCAATTGGGATGCACCAAACAATCGGCGTCTGTGGTTACAATCCATTCGTTTGTGATTTTTTCAATTGCGGTTGTTATGGCATCTTTCTTAGGGGAATTCGATTTCCGAATGGTATTTATTTCCGATACTTTAAAATTAAAATCCGTAATTTCAAAACCATCGGTGGAACCGTCATTGACTAAAACTACTTCAAATAAATCTTGAGGATAATTTAATTTAGAGAAACTATTTAAAAGCACTGGTAAGTTTTCTGCTTCATTCCGAAAAGGAACTATGATTGAAAATCGTGTTTTTGGTAATAAATTATCTGTTGTGTAGGGTTTTATTTTATTGAAACCATAAACCAATAAGACAATTGTGATAACGTAGATTACTATTATAGTTGTGAAAAAAAATATCATATCGCTATACTAGATTTGTAATTGAGCACATAATAACTACCAATTATGACTGGCAAAACAATATTTAAAAGCCACATTAAGGTAGAAACAAAAACTACGATCCATTCGTTGACACCAAGCAATCCAAAAAAATAAACGGCAACACTTCCTTTTACAGCAAAATCTAGAAATTGAAAAGTAGGTAATGAGGAGGCTAAAAAGTACACTGTTGCAATTGTCGCTATCAATGTTGCATAAGGCAATTGCACATCAAACGCTAGAAATAAAAAATAGTATTGATGCGAAAAAACGAGGTAGCGACACGTGCCTAAAAAAATATTTTTCTGATGAATTGCTCTTGGTAATTCGTTTATTTTTTCAGTTAGTTGCCCTAGCGAATAACCTTTAATTTTAATTTTCTTCAATACAAAACCCAATACCCAAAATCCCAAAACCACTAAAAAAATAATGAGTACCCAAAATTTAAAACCCAAAACCCACAATCCGATGGTGCCAAAAATAATGGTCAAAATCATTTGAATTCCGTTACAGATAAGGTTTAGAAATACGATTTTTTTGGATTTTACTTTCTTGAAAAACAACGCTTTTCCCGCATATTCGCCTATTCCGTTTGGTGTAAAAATACCTGCGGTTAATGCTCCTAAAACTTGTTTGGAACTTTCTTGAATCGTTATTTTTCGGATCGAACTTACCAGATTTTGCCATTTTAAAATTTCAAAATAGCGGTTCAAAAAACTTAAAAAAAGTATAAATGCAATCCCGCTAACAGATTTGTTTTTCTGAAATAACACCACAAACTTTTGCCAATCTAGTTTTTCATTATTAGCAAGTTGGTTGTAAATAAAATAAAAAGCACCAGCAACAATCAAAACTTTGGCTGTAAGAACAAGGAAATGTTTAGCTTTGTGAGAAATAGCAATCATGGGTGCAAAGTAACAAAACTTTACACTTGCGACCTTTAAACTTTAAATTAAATCGGTGTCAAACGAACGCATCATATTAGGAATTGACCCAGGAACCACAATTATGGGTTTTGGATTGATAAAAGTCATCAATAAAAAAATGGAATTTTTACAACTCAACGAACTGCAATTGAGTAAATATGATGATCATTATCAAAGGCTCAAAATTATTTTTGAACGCACAATCGAGTTAATAGAAACCCATCATCCAGATGAGATCGCCATTGAGGCACCTTTTTTTGGTAAAAATGTTCAATCCATGCTCAAGTTAGGTCGTGCACAAGGAGTAGCTATGGCAGCGGGTTTATCAAGAGACATACCGATTACAGAGTATGAACCCAAAAAAATAAAAATGGCCATTACCGGAAACGGAAATGCCAGTAAGGAACAAGTTGCAAAAATGTTACAGCAACTTTTAGGCTTAAAAGAATTGCCTAAAAATTTAGACTCCACAGACGGACTGGCTGCTGCGGTTTGCCATTTTTTTAATTCAGGAAAAGTAGTTGGTACTAAAAGTTATACGGGTTGGGATGCTTTTGTAAAACAGAATGAGGATAGATTGAAAAAATAGAGATCAGTGTTCAGTTTAAATAACGGACTACTAAAAACTAAAACTACACACTAAATTAATGAGCGGCATCTATATTCATATCCCTTTTTGCAAACAAGCCTGTCATTATTGTGACTTCCATTTTTCGACTTCAATGAAAAAAAAGGACGAAATGGTATTGGCATTGGCCAAAGAACTGCTATTGCGTAAAAATGAATTTGAAAATCAAGAGGTCGAAACCATTTATTTTGGAGGTGGAACACCTTCGGTTTTGACAATCGAGGAGATTGATTTTTTGATTGATGCGGTTTATAAAAATTATAGCGTTGTAGAAAATCCAGAAATTACGATGGAAGCCAATCCAGATGATTTGTCAAGCGAACGAATAATTGATTTATCCAATAGTCGCATCAATCGACTTAGCATTGGTATTCAATCTTTTTTTGAAGATGATTTGCAACTCATGAATCGCGCGCACAATTCAGAGGAAGCAAAGGCTTGTTTGCGATTTGCTACACAATATTTTGATAACATATCCATCGATTTGATTTATGGTATTCCGCAAATGAGTAACGAGAAATGGAAACAAAATATAGAAACCGCTTTGAGTTACGGCATTCCGCACATTTCAAGTTATGCTTTGACAGTTGAACCTAAAACAGCTTTAAAAAAATTAATTGAAACAGGAAAAATTAATGCACCGAAAGATGAAGTAGCGCAAGCCCATTTTGAAATTCTAATTGAAAGATTAGAAAACAATGGCTTTATACATTATGAATTATCGAATTTTGGCAAAGCCAATTATTTTTCTAAAAACAATTCGGCCTATTGGTTAGGGAAAAAATATTTAGGAATTGGTCCCTCTGCACACAGTTTTAACGGCATTTCTCGTAGCTGGAACATTGCTAATAACAGCTTGTATTTAAAAGCAATACAGGACAATCAATTGCCAAAAGAAACGGAAATACTATCACTAACAGACCGTTACAACGAATATGTGATGACTGGTTTGCGAACCATTTGGGGTGTTTCTTTAATTAAAATAGAAAAGGATTTTGGTGCCGAGTATTTAAAATATCTAAACAAACAGTCGCAAAAATTTTTAGTTGACGATTTGCTTTTTCTTGAAAATGACATTCTTAAACCCACAAAAAAAGGAAAATTTTTAGTTGACGGAATTGCAAGTGACTTGTTTTATTTAAATTTGGAATAGTGATTTGAACGAAAGTAACTTCAAAAGTTGCTATAATAAATTTTAAAATAAATGTTAGCAATTATAAATAACAACATTCAGGTTGATTTATCAAAACCCATTGATATTTCGATTCCGTTAACGAATACCGATGAAAATCCTATTGCTTGGTACCTAGAAAAACCAGTTATAGCACCAGTAGTTTTTGGAGATTTGATAGGGAAAGTGGCGGAAGGAAAATCGTCAACCAACTTCAATAATATTTTTTTCAATCCGCATGGACACGGAACGCATACCGAGTGCTTGGGTCATATCACGCGTGATTTTTACAGCATCAATCAATGTTTGAAACAGTTTTTTTTTATGGCGGAATTGGTTTCCATACAACCAGAAAAAGAGGGAGAGGATTTAGTAATTAATAAAAAGCAGATTGAGGATAGTTTAAATGGCGCAACGCCTGAAGCAATAATTATTAGGACTTTACCCAATGTTGCTAACAAAAAAAGTCTAAAATATTCTAACACTAATCCCCCTTATTTGAGTGAAGAAGCTGCCGTTTTTGTTCGAGAAGTTGGTATTCAACACCTACTAATTGATTTGCCTAGTGTAGACAAGGAACATGATGAGGGCAAATTAGTAGCACACAAAGCATTTTGGAATGTAAAAAATGTGGACCAACTCAATGCTGACGCCAGATTAGATTGTACTATTACCGAGTTGATTTTTGTAGAAAATAATATTCCTGATGGAAGCTATTTGTTGAACCTACAAATCGCTTCATTTGAAAATGATGCTTCACCATGTAAACCTATTTTGTATCGAATTTTAAACCCCACTTAATAAATGAACTTGCAAAGTTTTTACGAATTCTGTTTGTCAAAAAAAGGAGTAACCGAACATTTTCCGTTTGATAGAGATACTTTGGTTTTTAAAGTTGGTGGCAAAATGTTTGCTTTGACCTCTTTATCGCAATGGGAAAAAGGCACGCCAAATGTGAACTTAAAATGCGATCCAGATCATTCTCAAGAATTGCGTGCACAGTATGATGACATACAGCCAGGCTATCACATGAGCAAAATACATTGGAACACTATCGCTGTCAACAAATCCGTTTCAGATAAAATGATTGCAACACTTATTAATCATTCTTATGAATTGGTTTTCAAAAGTTTGCCAAAAAAAATTCAAACTGAAATTATAGAATTAAAAAATTAGGCATTACTTTTGTTCCGCTACAAATCAGGAAACAAATCGCTGTCCAACCAACCAACTTTTAAAAAAGATGAAAGACCAAATAAAAAAATTTTTAAACGAAGAGCAAGACCCAAAAGCCATTGAAAAAATCACTTCAAAATTGAATGATTTATTGATGAAAAACGAAGAAGTAGGTTATATAGGTGTTCAAAAAAAACCTGCACTCACAGTTTTCCCTGACAGTATCGTTCTTACAAACAAGAGAATTATTATTTGTAAGCCAAAAAATCTGGGACTTTCTATGGATTTTATTGATTATGATTGGGATGATATTGCAGCTACTTTTGTTAAAGAAAACATTTTGGGTTCGGAGTTTTCATTCAACACAAAAAGTGATTTAACGATTTCGATAGATTATATCCCAAAAATTCAGGCAAGAAAAATTGCTACTTATGCAAAAGAGCAATTGGATATTTTAAAAAATGGAACAACTGCTACCGCTGAAATTGTTGAAGAAACGCCAACTTTTTTTGAAGAAGCAACACCAGTAATTGAGGAAATGGAAACCGAAGAAGTTATCAATTATGCTGAAATCGTTCCAGTAGAATTTTCAGGTTACCGTGATGAAAAACAACATCCTGACGGGAAATTTGATAATGCAGAACGTCCTTTTAGCGAATTAACCAATGAAGAATTGTTTGAAAAATTACAAAACTATAAAAAGCTTTTAGACAACGGTTTGATTTTGCAAGGCGAATACGACACGTTCAAAAAAGATATTTTGAGTTATATGTAAATCCGTCAAAAGTTTTTAAAGTCAAAAGTCTTAAAGTCAGCTATAAATTGACTTTAAGACTTTTGCTTTTTAATATTTAATCAAAGCGTTCTTTTCTGCTTTTCTACAAAATTATTGGCTTGCAATTCTAGTAGTTCAATGGCTTTTTTGCGCTGCAGGTTGAATAAGTTTTTATCTTCTGCAATATCTTCATACACTTTGTCATGCATTGTAGCACTTGTTTTTACAAGTAAATCTCGCTGGTATTTGTCTTGCGTTATGGTTGCTTTTAACGCAGTTTCTAAATCTTCTAATTTATAATCATATTCCCCTTTTGGTGATAAAAGTTTCGCAATAATTGGAGAAGTTTCAATGGCTAAAAACAATAGCATTATAAAAAAAGAAGGCAACCAAGGCAGTTTGTTCAGCGCATTGATTCGCGCCATAAGACCGTCAAAACCATCAATAATAGGTTGGGTCGCGGTAACTTTTTTGTCTAAATCTGCCTGAAGTGTTTTGGATTTCTTTTCTTTTTCGGCAATTTTTGCCAAATTGTTTTTTTGTAAGGTGTCAAATTCTTTTTTGGCCAAGTCATGTTTGGCTATTTTTTCCTTAAAAACAGGACCTTTGCCTAGTTTTTTTGTTCCCGCTGTGCCTTCCGCTTCGGCAATGTAAGTTTGATAATAAGTATTGACTTCTTTTTCCTTGTTTTTTATTTCGGACTTTAAACTTTCAATTTCCGTTTTATTTTTGTCAAGATCCGATTGAAAATAGTTGGCAACTTCCTTCTTATTGTTCAGTGCCATTGTATTTTTTTCTTTTAATAAAACGGTATTGATTTCTTTTTCGAAAATTTTAATTTCTAATGGTTTAGAAATTACGATGGCAATGATTACAGCAAGTATAATTCTGGGCGTAGCTTGAAGGAATTCGCTCCAAAAACTGTCTCTTTTTCTGATTGTAGAAACAATAAAACGGTCTAGATTAAAAATAAGTAAACCCCAAACGAGACCGAAAATGAGTGCAGGATATAAGTTATCAAAAACAGTATAAAGCGCAAAAGCACAAGCAATAAAAGCCATTACTGCGGTAAAAAAAACGGTGGCGCCTATTCCTGCAAATTTGGTTTGTTCCCCTTCGGAACAATTGTCAAGCAGCTGTTTGTCAGCGCCAGAACAAAGAATAAAAAATTGATTTAACATGATTGAGTGATTTTTTGATTTTCTCCGTTGCGCTCCGAACAATTCGGCTACGCCTCAGGTGATGATTTACAAATTTAACGCCAAAATTTTTATTTTGATGTAAAATGTTGATTTGTTTTAGATTAGATCACTTTTATAAAAATATTTGTTTTTTTAAATGAAGAGTTAATAGCCTTAAATTTAATATTTAGCTATAATTAATAAAGGTTTGCGTTAGGGATTGAGCCGGTATCCTTTATTGAAGTGCAGCGGAATAAAAGATATAGGCGAAAGCCCGACCGAAGGTAACGCCCAAATAAAAAATCCGTTCATTCAATGAAGAACAAACGGACTTTGAAATTTATTTTTATTAAGTTTATTTACTTAATTCTACAAAATACTTGTAAAATAGCGGAATGGTTTCGATTCCTTTTAAGTAATTAAAAATTCCGAAATGTTCGTTAGGGGAATGAATGGCATCGCTGTCGAGACCAAAGCCCATTAATATGGTTTTTGATTTCAATTCTTTTTCGAACAAAGCCACAATAGGAATACTGCCGCCTGAGCGAACAGGAATTGCTGGAATTCCAAACGTTTCAGTATAGGCTTTGTTTGCTGCCTTGTAACCAATACTGTCTATAGGTGTAACATAACCTTGACCGCCATGATGTGGTTTTACTTTTACTGTTACGCCAGCTGGTGCAATACTTTCAAAATGTTTGGTAAACAATTCGGTTATGGTTTCCCAGTCTTGGTTAGGGACTAATCGCATGGATATTTTTGCAAAAGCTTTGCTGGCAATTACTGTTTTTGCTCCTTCGCCAGTGTAACCGCCCCATATTCCGTTTACGTCAAGCGTGGGTCTGATGGAGTTTCTTTCATTAGTAACATAACCTTTTTCACCATACACATCATTCAGGTCTAAAGCTTTTTTGTAGTTGTCTAAATTAAAAGGCGCTTTTGCCATTTCGGCTCTTTCCTCGGTCGAAAGTTCTTCTACATTGTCATAAAAGCCAGGAATTGTGATATGGTTGTTTTGATCATGTAATGAAGCAATCATTTTGGCCAAAACATTAATAGGGTTCGCAACTGCTCCTCCGTACAATCCAGAATGTAAATCGCGATTGGCGCCTGTGACTTCTACTTCTACATAACTTAAACCTCGCAAACCCGTTGTGATGGATGGTTGCTGGTTAGAAATCATTCCTGTATCCGAAATTAAAATGACATCATTTTTTAGTTTTTCCTGATTGCGTTCTACAAACCAACTCAAGCTTTTAGAACCTACTTCTTCTTCACCTTCAATCATGAACTTTACGTTACATGGCAAATTATTTGTAGTAATCATGTACTCAAAAGCTTTGACATGCATGTACATTTGGCCTTTGTCATCGCAAGCGCCACGTGCAAAAATAGCCCCTTCGGGATGAATTGCTGTGGTTTTTATAACGGGTTCGAATGGAGGTGAAGTCCACAACTCTAATGGATCTGGCGGTTGTACGTCATAATGCCCGTAGACTAAAACGGTGGGTAAATTTTTGTCGATAATATGTTCGCCATAAACAATAGGGTAGCCAGGTGTTTCACAGATTTCTACAAAACTGCAGCCTGCTTTTTCCAGACTTTCCTTTACAGCATTTGCAGTGACAATTACATCATTAGCATAAGCAGTATCTGCACTTACTGATGGAATTTTTAAAAGTTCGATTAATTCATTGATGAAACGGTCTTTGTGTTCTTGAACGTATGATTTTATAGTGCTCATATTGTATTTTATTTTAGTGTTTCAAAAATACAAAAAAGGTGGCAAACATTTTTTGAATAATTTCTTTGAAAGTTAGAAGTTATGATTATATTTGCACCCACGTTTCAGCGGATATGGTGAAATTGGTAGACATGCCAGACTTAGGATCTGGTGCCTCAAGGCGTGTAGGTTCGAGTCCTATTACCCGCACAAGAAGTCCGATACGAAAGTTTTGGACTTTTTTTTTAGACCTGACAGGTTTTTAAAAACCTGTCAGGTCTATATGCCAATCACTTTCGATTTACAAGTTCGGACTCTCAAACTATTAATTTCACAAAAGACAAAACCCATTTAGCCCCGATGCAAGGGAATAACCTTTTTGTTGTGAGATTGCTTCGCAAGCTTGCAATGACAAGTTATGGAAAAGTAGCGGGAAAGACAATAACAAAAAAGCCAGACCAATCGCTTCAAAACTTTAAAAAAATCGTTGAAATAGTTCATTTCATTGTTAAGAACTATTTTTTTAACTCAAAAAAAGATTTTTTTTAATGTCTAAATTTGTAGATTAACTATATAGAGTACAATAACCAAGTATTGGAATGAAAAAAAATTCTCCTATGATAACACTTATTTTAGCACTTTTTGGATGTGCCTTAATTATGGGCTCGGTTTTTTCATTGTATCGATCCAGTAATGCGGCAGAATACAATACTATAAATGACACTGAAATTGATATTGCCAACAAAAAAATTGATGTGCTAACCAATGAGATTCAAGAAACGAAAGAGCAAATGGTCGACAATGATCTTGGTCCGACAGATGTAAAACAAGACATTGTAAATCAAATTGCCAACCAAAATATTCCGATTATTGAAATTAAAGATTTGGATTTAGGCGAAGGAACTGATTTGGCCGAACCAATTAAAAAAGGACAACGCGTTTTGTATAATCATCAAATAAAATTTACGTTAATGAACGTAGGAAAATATTCTTTTAAAGATGTTATTTTCTCTATTAAAGATATTTATAACGAGACAAAAGACAAAAAAGCAAAAACACCAAGTCAGTACAATTATATGGGACGCACTTTTGATAATGAAGATGTTGGCGCTTACAATAATATTGAAGTTAATACCTTAAATTTAAAAACAAAAAAATTAATTTATGTTAGTAATTTACCAAGTAGTTTCGGAATTGGAGATTACTATTATGATATTATTGTAGAATGGAATAATGGTTTCTACCAAATGCATGTTGATATTGAGGAATTAAATGGAAAGTTAAAATACCGTTATCAATTTTATGATGTTGATGGTAAACCCATTGATTTTAAGAAAATTCAGGAGAATATTAGTGCTTAAAAGAGGTTAGACCGCTACGCTGTGAGATGAAAGAAAAAATACAATGCATTTTATTTACTCGCCTTAATCCAATTGTCTACTTTTTGCTCTAATAAAGCTAAAGGCATTACTCCAGATTCTAATACAATTTGGTGAAATTTTTTGATGTCGAATTTTTTTCCTAATGCTGTTTCGGATTTTTTACGAAGTTCTAAAATTTTCAATTGACCAATTTTATACGATAATGCTTGTCCAGGAACAGCCATATAACGTTCGATTTCGGCAATAATACTCGCTTCGCTTTCGGCTTCGTTTTCTAATGAATATTTTATAGCTTCTTCACGAGTCCAACCTTTAGAATGCATTCCAGTATCTACAACTAAACGAATAGAACGATGCATTTCGGCACCTAACATACCAAAATATTGATACGGATCGTTGTATAAACCTAATTCTTTTCCCAAGCTTTCGGTATACAAAGCCCAACCTTCGCCATACGCTCCAAACCAATTGAATTTTCTAAAATTGGGTAAAGCTTCATTTTCCTGTTGTAATGAAATTTGAAAATGGTGACCAGGAATTGCTTCATGAAGAAACAAATCTTCATCAGAATATAAATTATAGGTTGCCACATCTG
>JANOEE010000004.1:0-101140 GCA_031413015.1 Bacteroidota bacterium
CAGTGGCTGATGCTCAAGCATTTTATGCAGTGCACGCTGCAAGACCTTTCTACGGAGAATTAGTAGAATTTATGTCAAGAGGGCCAATTGTTGCTGCCATCCTGGAAAAAGATAATGCTGTTGAAGATTTCAGAACTTTGATTGGAGCTACAAATCCAGCCGAAGCTGCCGAAGGAACTATTCGAAAAGCGTATGCAACTTCAATTGGCGAAAACGCAGTTCACGGTTCTGACAGTGATGAAAATGCAGCTATTGAAGGGGCTTTTCATTTTGCAGGAAGAGAGCAGTTTTAATTCAAAAACAATTGCTACAATACATAAAAAAGGCTTTTAGTTTACTACTAAAAGCCTTTATTTATTATAATTCACAGACCATCGTTACCCAAACTTCTCCATTAATGCTTGTACCACAGCCTCAGTTTTAGCATATTTTTCTTTTTGCTCTAATCGTCTCGGTGGCGCTACCCTTTCTTTACAATCAATAATTGAACAAGTTTCACAGGTGACACCTACTTTTCTTCTTAGGATATTTTTATCCGCTAAAAATGACATTCTGTTTTGTGAATGGGGCGATATTAAAATCCCTAAAGCAATACTCCTGTAATAGCCTACTCTAAAAGGATCTTTTCCGGCTGAAGCCAAAACCAAATACTCATTATCTGTGTCATTATAAGATGATATTTGAGCTTCAAATAAATTATTATGAGCAGTATTGGGGATTTCTTTTAATGTCTTTATAGAAATCCATCTTCGGCAATAATGCTCATTATTGTCATTAGCATGTGGCTCTTGCAGATTGGTAATGTGCAATTCCTTTGTGAGCTGAAAATCATTGCGTTCTGGTTTGTGACTGAATCTCAAAAAGAACAAATTTTTCATGTTAAAATCCTTTGGAAGGATATTAGTGAGTCTTTGATAAAAAGTTTCTGGAGAATCAGTAAATCGATTGATCATATTATGAAAATCCTCAGGATTCAAAGTTGTGTTTTCAAAGAAAGATTTTAATTGCGGAACCAATTCTTTGCGGGGAATTATAAGTGCTCCTGCAAAATAAGAAGCAATAAAATTATTTAAAACTTGATCAAAACTATTGAATTTTATCCATGAAAATGTATACAACCTGTCAGTAATAGTTAAGAAATTATAAGCCAATTCTTTCGCGAAAATGAAAGTTTTTTGAGACTCATCGGTTTCTTTTGATATCAATAAAGTTTTGGTCTTTGGCACAAAAACCGAGCGCAAATTAGTAAGTTCTTTATGCTCTGTCAACTCTTCTGTGTTTATTGTGTAACCATATTCTTCGACTAAAATATCTTGTAAATCTACTGAACATAATTTTTTTGACAAATCAATAGAATAGGCTTTTGCAAAACGCTCCACATCTTGTTCTATGGTTTCAAAATAATTGTTATGGGCTTCTTGATAAGATCTTAATGCTGCCAGAAAAAAGCTTTCTCTGCTTAAATTGTAATGTTTTGCAATTTCGATTAAGGTACTTATGAAAGCATTTACTTTAAGAGGTGCTTCGGCAATAATATCAATGAGATTACTTTCTTTGATACCAAAAACGTCTAGCGGAATTTCTTTTAAGATACGTGATTGCAATATCTCGCCTATTGGTGCTAAATTTTTATCAAGTTTCAATGAAACCATTTGGTCATAAGGCACATCAAGTACATCAGATAAAATTGCAATTTTGTCCCGTTTTGGATATTTTTTTCCTTTTTCAATTTCATTAAGATAGGATTTAGAAAGGTTGGTGATTTTGGCCAAGCCAAAAAGCGACAAGTTTTTTTCAGTACGAATTTGTTTGAGCTTTAAGCCAAAAATGAGTCTAATATATTCTTCTTCTATCATAATATTTTCAGAGCGAAATTCAAAATTTACCCAATAAATTAACGCTATAAACAAAGATAAACCTTTTTTGTAAAAAGTTATATTTTGTTTTATTAAAATATTTAGCGAACGTTCGCTTGTTTTATATTTATATTTTTTTTATTATTGTAAACGATTTAATAAACACTCTAAAAATGGAAATACTTACTAATCAAGAAATAGCGATTTTAAATCAAAGTAAATACAGCGCAATATTAACACCGGAAGCGCTTCAATTTTTATCAGAGTTGCAAAGAAAGTTTAATCCAAAACGTTTAGAACTTCTTGAAGAACGCAAAAAACAGCAATCGTTATTTAATAATGGAGCGCTACCACAATTCCCAAAAGAGACATTAGAAATAAGAACATCAAACTGGACAGCATCACCCATTCCAAATGATTTACAAGACCGAAGAGTAGAAATAACTGGACCAGTAGAACGCAAAATGATAATCAATGCACTAAACTCTGGGGCTAAAGTTTTTATGGCAGATTTTGAAGACAGCTGCGCACCTACTTGGCAAAACCTTATGGAAGGCCAAGAAAATCTAAGAGATGCTGTAAATAAAACTATTGCGCTAGAACAGAATGACAAGAAATATATACTCAATAAAAATACCGCAACGCTGTTAGTCAGACCGCGAGGTTTACATTTAGAAGAAAAGAATCTTATGTGTGAAAATCAAAAACTTTCGGCTTCCCTTGTTGATTTTGGGTTGTACTTTTTTCACAATCAAGCGGCGCTACTGCAGCAAAATACAGCACCGTATTTTTATTTGCCTAAACTAGAACATTATAAAGAAGCCAGATGGTGGAATGAAGTATTTGATTTTTCGCAGAAATATTTCGCTCTTCCTATTGGCACTATAAAAGTGACAGTGCTTATTGAGACTATCACGGCGAGTTTTCAATTAGATGAAATCATTTTTGAACTTAAAAATCATATTGCTGGATTGAATTGTGGTCGTTGGGATTATATTTTTTCATATATCAAAAAATTAAAAAACCAACCTAATTTTTTGGTTCCCGATAGAGACCAAGTCACAATGACAAGCCCGTTTATGAGTGCCTATTCACTAAGAGTTATTCAATGTTGTCATAAAAGAAATATTCTAGCCATAGGCGGAATGGCTGCACAAATTCCTGTCAAAAATGATGACGCAGCTAATGAAATGGCTTTTCAAAAAGTAATAATCGATAAAGAAAGAGAAGTTAAAAATGGTCATGATGGTACATGGGTTGCACATCCTGGATTAGTGTCATTAGCAATGAAAATTTTTGATGAAAACATGCCTACAAAAAACCAAGTTCATATAAAACGCAACGAAGTTAATATTACCGAGGCACAATTATTATCACTTCCACAAGGTACAATTACTGAAAAAGGCGTACGCAAAAACATCAATGTAGGTATCTTATATATTGAATCTTGGCTCATGGGAGTAGGCGCTGCAGCTTTGTATAACTTGATGGAAGACGCCGCAACTGCCGAAATTTCTAGAACACAATTGTGGCATTGGTTACAAAAGAAAATTGTTTTAGACAATAATGAGATTTGTTCTAAATGTTTATATGAAAAATATATAGAAGAAGAATTAATAGTAATCAAAGACTATTTAGGCAAAGATCGATATGAAAAAGGTAAGTTTCCTGAAGCGAAAAAATTATTTACTGAAATGATTTTGAACAATGAACTTGATGAATTTTTAACTTTAAAAGCATACGAAATCCTGTAAAAAAGAAATAACCAACAACTATTATAAATTTTAAAATTATTTATGAAAACAACTGAAAGAATTCAGCAACTAGTTACCGATTGGGAAACCAATCCAAGATGGAAAGGAATAGAAAGACCATATTCTGCCGAAAAAGTAGTCACACTTCAAGGATCTTATGTTTTAGAACATTCAATAGCAAGACGTGGTGCCGAAATTTTATGGCACAAAATAAATACCCAAGATTGGGTAGCTGGTTTAGGGGCACTTACAGGAAATCAAGCCATTCAAGAAGTTGAAGCAGGATTAGAAGCCATATATTTAAGTGGCTGGCAGGTAGCTGCCGATGCTAATATTGCTGGAGAAATGTATCCTGACCAATCTTTGTATCCTGCAAATAGTGTTCCGTTGGTAGTGAAACGCATCAACAATGCCTTGCTTCGTGCAGACCAAATTCAATGTGTCAATAAAGTAGAAAATAAAAAAGATTATTTAGTTCCTATTGTAGCTGATGCCGAAGCTGGTTTTGGAGGTAATCTCAATGCTTTTGAACTCATGAAAGCCATGATTGAAGCAGGCGCAGCGGCTGTTCATTTTGAGGATCAATTGTCTTCTGCAAAAAAATGCGGTCATCTGGGAGGAAAAGTTTTAGTACCAACTCAAGAAGCCATAAACAAACTCATCGCAGCACGTTTAGCAGCAGATGTTATGGGAACACCTTCATTAATTATTGCAAGAACTGATGCCGAAGCTGCTAATTTATTAACAAGCGATATTGATGACAGGGATAAAAAATTCTTAACTGGGGAACGTTCTCCTGAAGGTTTTTTCTATGTAAATAATGGCATTCAGCAAGGAATTGACAGGGGATTATCATACGCACCTTACGCTGATTTGATCTGGATGGAAACTTCAACACCAGATTTAAAAGAAGCTAAAACTTTTGCAAATGCAATTCATGCGCAATTTCCAGGAAAATTGTTGGCTTACAATTGTTCACCATCTTTTAACTGGGCAGCAAAATTATCTGTTCCAGAAATGGAAACGTTTAGAGAAGAATTAGCGGCAATGGGATACAAATTTCAATTTATCACATTGGCAGGTTTCCATGCATTAAACACATCAATGTTTGAAGTATCATTGGCCTACAGAAAAAGAGGCATGGCGGGTTATTCTGAGTTACAAGAAAGAGAATTTGCTTTACAAGCTGAAGGTTTTAAAGCAGTAAAACACCAAGGATTTGTAGGAACAACTTATTTTGACGAAGTTCAAAATATGGTAACCTCTGGATTATCATCAACGGGTGCTATGAAAGATTCTACTGAAACCGCCCAGTTTTAAAAAATAATTAAATGGTTTTTTTGTTTTAAACTGTTCATAAAATATTTTTCTAATTGTCATAGAAAAATATTTTTTGGACAGTTTTTTTATCTCAAAACTACATCTTTAACGATATTTCTTCTCAGTTCGTCGTTAATCATTTTTATAATTTTGTCTTTACCATAACTCAATTCTTCACGCAAAACTGCAGATGTAAGTTCGACATACAATGTACTTCCTTTTAAAACCACATTTTTAGTATAACTATTGACACCATTGCCCATCAATGAAACCCAAGCTTCCTTTACAGAAATCTGGTCCATTCCTGGTTGAAGCTTATTCACTTGAATAATCTCTTTCAAAACATCAGCAATAGAACTTTCGTTATTTAGTCTCTTTGCCATCGTTCAAGAAATTTATTGGTCCGCTTTTTTTATAGTGGTATTCGTTTTTTTGTTCATTAACCAGTACCATTTTTTCTTTGGTCAAGGATTTTAATTCTTCCTTCCACTTGTTATAAAGTGTCGTGTATTTCAAATATACCTTATCATTTTCAAAAGCAATAGTAATCGCTTCCGAAGCATCATTTGCAATAAAAGTACCATCAAGTTGCGGCATAACTTTTTTCCTAAATCCTTTATTATCAGTGATTTTAAAATAATCAAAAGTTTCATTCATACGGTATTCCTTATCATCGCCCTCAGCCAAAACTACCTTTTCAATTTCCCAATAACCATTTATAAGAGCAATATCCTCCTGATTAACTTTACTATTACAACCAACAAATAAAAACAAAATCAAAAAAAGCAGTAATGTGTTTTTCATTTTTTTAGGAGCTTTTTCCTGCTGTTCACTGTATCCACGCAAAAAAAAGCGTGGGATGCCGTTACCATCAGGGCTAGAGATTTAGAATAAATAAACTTTTTAATCATAACAAAATTAGGCTTAAAAAAGATAACCAACAAAAATAAAACATACAGTATTAAACTATTTACTATTTTTATTGTCCTATTGATAAATTATTATCAAATGAAAAAAATATACATTTTATTAGCAATTATTTCATTAATAATTTCAAGTTGTTCAAATGATGAAAATCCTATAGCATCAACACAACCTACTTATTTTCCGCCTGTAGGAAGTGAAACTTGGGAAACGAAAACATTAGCTTCACTCAGCTGGAAAGAATCCGAAGTACAACCGTTACTGACTTTCCTTTCTGAAAAAAATACCAAATCATTTATAATACTTGTAGATGGTAAAATTGTTATGGAAAATTATTTCAACGGACACACCGCATCATCACCATGGTATTGGGCCAGTGCCGGAAAAACATTAACTTCAACAGTAACAGGCATTGCAGAACAAGAAGGCTTGATAAACACCAATAACAAAGTCTCCGATTACTTAGGAGCAGGTTGGACAAGTGCTCCATTAGCTAAAGAAAATCTTATTACTTGTAAAAATTTATTGCGAATGGATTCGGGTTTGAACGATGCTTTAGGCGATGATGTGTCTGCAGCTAATCTTCAATATGTAGCAGATGCTGGAACACGTTGGGCATACCATAACGTTTATGTAAAATTACAAGATGTAGTTGATGCTGCTGCTCCAAATCATACTTGGGTTACTTACTTTAATGAAAAACTAAAAGATAAAATAGGGATGAACGGCGCTTGGATTGATTCTGGTACCTCCGGCGATCTAAGTGTTTATTGGAGTAATTCTAGAAGCATGGCACGTTTTGGGCTCATGATTTTAAACAAAGGAAACTGGGACGGAACTACAATTGTTAACGAAAATTATTTAACCCAAGCCGTTACGACTTCTCAAAGTATCAATCAAGCTTATGGTTATTTATGGTGGCTTAACGGAAAATCAAGTTATCATTTGCCACAATCTCAGTTTCAATTTAACGGCACCTTAATCCCAAATGCGCCTAGTGACATGTACTGCGCATTAGGTAAAAATGACCAAAAAATATATGTTATTCCAAGCAAAAATATGGTTGTAATTAGGATGGGTGAAGTTGCGAATCCAAGCAACCCTACATTTGCATTATCAGGATTTGACAACGAATTATGGGCAAAAATAAATGCATTGTACAACTAAATTATTGTTTTTTTGCTCGTTTTAAGAAGCCTAAAATACAAAGACCTACACCTATAGTTAGTAAAAAACTGTACCAGAAAAAACTTTTGTCTCTTAAGATATTAGCCAATACAAAACACACTATACTTATCATATAAAGATAAATCGCACTGGTATTTTTGAAAAAATTTAGGTTCATTGTTGCTACTTAAAAAAAGAATCTACAAATGCGTACTTATTAAAAACCTGCAAATCTTCAATACCTTCACCTACGCCAATGTATTTTACAGGTATTTGAAACTGGTCTGAAATACCAATCACTACGCCTCCTTTTGCTGTTCCGTCTAGTTTTGTAACCGCTAAACAAGAAACTTCGGTTGCTGCTGTGAATTGTTTGGCTTGCTCAAAAGCGTTTTGTCCAGTTGAACCATCAAGTACTAATAATACATCATGTGGTGCATTTTCAACCACCTTTTGCATGACACGTTTTACCTTTGTCAACTCATTCATCAAATTGATTTTATTGTGTAATCTTCCAGCAGTATCAATAATAACAATATCAGCATTTTGAGCCACTGCAGATTCTAAAGTATCAAATGCCACAGAAGCTGGATCACTACCCATTTGTTGTTTTACTAAAGGCACACCTACTCGATCTGCCCAAACTTGCAACTGATCGATTGCTGCTGCACGAAATGTATCACCTGCGCCTAATACTACATTGTAACCCTGCTTTTTGAACTGGTAAGAAAGTTTGCCAATCGTTGTAGTTTTTCCCACGCCATTTACACCCACAACCATTAATACATAAGGTTTAACGCCAAGAGGTATTACAAACTCAGTAGATTCGCCAGTATTGGTTTCTGATAAAAGCGCAGCGATTTCTTCATGAAGAATTACATTGAGCTCTTCGGTACCTAAATATTTATCTTCGGCAACACGATTTTCAATACGGTTGATGATTTTTAAAGTAGTATTGACACCAACGTCAGATGCTACCAAGATTTCTTCAAGATTATCCAGAACCTCCTCATCGACTTTAGATTTCCCTGCTACTGCTTTTGTAAGTTTGGAGAAAAACGATATTTTTGATTTTTCAAGGCCTTTGTCTAAGGTTTGTTTTTCTTGTTCACTGAGAATTGCGTCTTTTTTTTCGGAAGAAAATATTCTTTTTAAAAAACTCATTTTTTGACTTTTGTTTAGATTATTGGCTTATTGATTGTTTACAGACAACAATCAAAAAAGTTTAAAAGAAATACCAAACCGTAAAAATAGCCCCGATGGCAAGAAGTATCCCACGTTTTTCTCGTGGATACGCTGAACAGCGGGTAATGGTATATAAAAATCCCTATTGTTAGGCTCCTAATAAAATTTAGCGTAAATGTAAAAAATAAAAAAGCTACTTCCGAATGAAAGTAGCTTTTCTATATAATGAGATGTGAATTATTTCTTTTTCAAGAATTCATCAACTGCTTCAGGAGACATAATAGATTCTACGAATGTATATGCACCAGTTTTAGGAGATTTTACCATTTTGATGGCTTTTGATAATCTCTTTGAAGATGTTTGTAACGATGCTACGGTTTTCTTTGCCATGACTAATAAGTTTTATTTAAAATTAAAATAAAGTTTCTAAATGTGACCATTAGAAATTTATTAAAATCTTTATTATTATTTAATTTCTTTGTGAACAGTTACACGTTTCAAGATTGGATTAAATTTTTTAATCTCTAATCTGTCTGGTGTATTTTTTTTGTTCTTTGTTGTTATGTATCTAGAAGTTCCTGCAACACCTGTTGTTTTGTGCTCTGTACATTCTAAAATTACCTGGATTCTATTGCCTTTCTTTGCCATCTTGCTATATATTTATTTTGGAAAAGATTATTTAATAAATCCTTCTGACTGTGCTTTTTTCAAAACAGCAGCGATTCCATTTTTATTGATTGTTTTTATTGTAGATGCAGCCACTCTGAGTGTGATCCATCTGTCTTCTTCAGGAAGATAAAAACGCTTTTTTAGTAAGTTTACTGAAAACTTTCTCTTAGTCTTATTCATGGCGTGAGAAACGTTATTTCCTACCATTGCTCTTTTACCCGTAAGGTCACAAACTCTTGACATTATGCTTATCTTTTATCGTTATTCAAAATCAGGGTGCAAAGAAAGGAAAAATAAACCTATTATGCAAAATTATTAAAGTAGATTTTTTAAAATTTCTTTCTGCAACATTTCAAAACTTTTATTTACTGCTCTATCTATCACTTTTTCACGTGGTTGCCCAAAATTAAATTCTTCTACTATGACTTCTTTTGGGGTGGCCAATGCAATAAATACCGTTCCAATTTCTGCCTTTTCATCCCCTTTTGAAGGACCTGCATTTCCTGTAGTTGCAATTGCGTAATCGGTTTTCATTAAATGTTTTACATTGATCGCCATTTGTTTTGCAACTGCGGCGCTTACCACATTATTTTGCTCAATAAGCTCTTTTGGCAAACCTAAAACATCAATTTTTGTTTGTGTTGCATAACTTACTATGCTTCCTTTAAAGTAATTTGAGGCTCCTGTAACTGATGCTAAAACTTGTGCAATTTTGCCTCCTGTACAACTCTCCGCAGTAGCAATGGTTTTGTTTTGCTGGGTCAAAAGTCGTCCTAAAACTACTTCTATTGTATCGTCTTCTTCAAAACCTACAATAATATCGCCTATAATTTTTGTAAGCGAAATTATATTTTCCGCAAGCTGCTTTTCAAGAAAATCTTTATCGGTTCCACGGGCAGAAAGTCGCAAGCGCACCCTTCCTGGACTAGGTAAATAGGCCAGTTTTATAAATTCTGGCAGATTGTTTTCCCACGTTTCAATTCTCTCGGCTACCAGACTTTCTCCTTGACCGTAAGTAAGTATTGTTTGATGGATTATATAAGGTCTCTCGTATTCTTTTACAACTTTGGGTAGAATTTCGTTTTCTAGAATATATTTCATTTCATAGGGAACACCAGGCAATGAAATAAATACGGTATTCTCTTTTTTCATCCACATTCCGGGTGCGGTTCCTAATTTGTTGTGCAACACGATACATTTTGAAGGAACTAGCGCTTGGTCTTTGTTCATTTGTGAAGCTGGACGTTGCATTACACGCTCTATCAAATCGATTACATGTTTTTCAACTTCTTTATTTAGAACGAGTTGGTCTTCAAAATACTCACAAAAGGTATGTTTTGTAATATCATCTTTTGTAGGACCTAATCCACCTGTTATTAATACCAAATCCACAGTGTTCTGAAGTGCTAAAAAAGTATCTAAAATATGTTTTTTATTGTCTGAAATGGATCGCATTTCGTTAATTTCGATACCTATTTTGTCTAGTGATTTTGCTATAAAACCTGAATTAGTATCTACAATTTGGCCTATAAGGATTTCATCACCTATCGTAACTATTGCTGCTTTCATTTAAAATTTAGGATTTAAGATTTTTACAAATTAAAATCTTTCTTGATTTCTTTTACCGCTTTTTCAATTCGACCTTCGAGACTTTTATAAGTTTCTTTTATCTCTTTTCTTTTGCCTTCTCTTTTTGTCCATTCTTCAATAAAGAGTGTTTCTTCAAGCGCAACAGTCATTCCTAATAAATCTAATGTTGGCTTGATTTTATGAGCAGATGCGTATGCTTTTTTATAATCCTTATCATTGATTCCTTCTTTAATTAAAAGTAATTCTGGCGGAATTTCGGTTACAAAAAGCGATCCAATCTCGGCCACAAAAGCCGTATCATCATGAGAAATCGCGTAAACTTTTGCTAAATTGTAGTGTAAAGCCATTATTTTACTTGTATTCTAAATAATTTATTACCTTCTAAAAAGCCTTCTAAAACATCTTCTGGCTTTACGCTCGCCACGCCATCCGGAGTACCTGTAAAAATAACATCGCCTATCTTTAATGTAAAAAATTGAGAAGCATAGGCTATCAATTCATCGATTTTCCAGAGCATGTGCGACGTGCTTCCTACTTGAACTTTTTTACCATTATTAGTCAATTCAAAAGTAAGATTTTCTAATGATTCAAACTGATTTTTTGGCAAAAATTCTCCAATTACGGCAGATCCATCAAAGGCTTTTGATTTTTCCCAAGGCAAACCTTTCGTTTTTAATTTGTCTTGTAAATCTCTTGCTGTAAAGTCAATTCCTACGCCTATTTCATCATAATACTTGTGCGCAAATTTAGCATCAATGTATTTGCCCACTTTATTGATTCTAACGATTATCTCAATTTCATGATGAATATCATCAGAAAATTCTGGAATAACAAAAGGATGTTGCTTGAGCAAAACTGCAGAATCTGGCTTCAAAAAAACTACTGGTTCCTCTGGTCTTTCGTTTTGTAGTTCCTCTATATGTTTGGTATAGTTTCTACCAATGCAAATTATTTTCATATTATTGGTTCTTGGTTGTTCGTAATTGGTTGTTAGAAAAAGCTATCAACCAGCAACTATCAACTTACTTTGTGTTTAATTTTCGCAACTTAATGGCAGTCAAAACTTTTTTAGTATATAGCGGAAAATCAGCGTTCTGTATCCAACTGAAATAGCCAGGCTCTGTTTCAAGCACTTTGTCTACTTTAGCACCTTTGTGTTTGCCAAATGTAAAAATCTCCTCATTGTCTTTGTCAAAAGCAATCATACCTGCAAAATCAGCAATTTTTTTTCGTGTTGTAAATTCTGAAAGTGATTTCATATCGTTTTCCAATTCTGGATAACGGTCCAATTGTGCTTTTAAAATTTCATATGTTGCCATAGTATCTGCCTCGGCTGAGTGTGCGTTTTCGAGATTTTTGCCACAATAAAATTTTAAAGCGGCGCTCAAAGTGCGTTCTTCCATTTTATGGAAAACGGTTTGTACATCTACCGAAACTCGGTTTTTCATATCAAAATCTACACCTGCACGAAGCAACTCTTCTGCCAAAAGCGGAATATCAAAACGATCAGAATTGAATCCTGCTAAATCGCTGTCCTTGATCATGGTGTAAACCTGTGAAGCCAGTTCGTTGAACGTAGGTTCATTGGCTACTTTTTCATCTGTTATGCCATGAACAGCTGTAGTTTGAGCCGGAATAGGAATCGTAGGATTTACCAACCAAGTTTTACTTTCTTTATTTCCGTTAGGAAAAACTTTTAATATTGAAATTTCTACAATTCTGTCCTTTCCTATGTCGATTCCTGTGGTTTCAAGATCAAAAAAACAAATTGGTCTGCTCAGTTTTAGTTCCATTATTGGGTTTTGTGATTGTTACAAATATAGAAATTTGGGTTTAATTTAAATGGCTGTTTGAAGTTTAAAGTTCAAATCTCAAAAAAAGAAACCCGGCTAATTTTTAAAAAAGTCGGGTTTTTATTTAAAATATGTGTTTGTTATTAAAAATCTCGATTCACATCAAAAGCTTCCAAGTATTCTGCAACACGTTTTACAAAACTTCCTCCTAAAGCACCATCTACAACCCTATGGTCATAGCTGTGTGATAAGAACATTTTTTGACGAATCCCTATAAAATCGCCTTCTGGGGTTTCAATAACTGCAGGTACTTTTCTAATCGCACCAAGTGCTAAAATACCAACTTGTGGTTGGTTGATGATTGGTGTGCCAAAAACACTACCAAAAGTTCCCACATTTGTAACTGTATAAGTGCCGCCTTGCGTATCGTCTGGCTTCAATTTTCCAGCTTTTGCCCGGTTGCCTAAATCGTTAACCGCTTTTGCCATACCTACTAGATTCAATTGATCTGCATTTTTGATTACAGGAACAATTAAATTTCCGTTTGGCAAAGCAGCAGCCATTCCTAAATTGATATTTTTCTTTTTAATGATATAATCTCCATCAACAGATATGTTCATCATTGGAAAATCTTTTAATGCTTTTGCAATGGCTTCCATTAAAATAGGGGTGTAAGTCAACTTCTCACCTTCTCGTTTTTCGAAAGCGTTTTTAACTTTATCTCTCCATTTTACAATATTTGTAACATCAACTTCAATAAACGACTGAACATGAGCAGAAGTTTGTACAGAAGCTACCATGTAACCAGAGATTAGCTTGCGCATTCTGTCCATTTCAATGATTTCATCACCACCATTTACTGATACTGGTGTTGGCTGCGAAATAATTGGTTTTGGAGCTTCTTGGTTAACCGCGACAGCTGTTTGCGACACAACGACTTGTGACTTTCTGCTTTCTAAATATTTTAAAATATCTTCTTTAGTAACCCTACCCTCTTTACCTGATCCAGAAATATTTTCTAATTCAGAAACAGAAATACCTTCTTGCTTGGCAATGTTTTTTACGAGTGGTGAAAAGAATTTATCTGAACTTGAAAAATCTGCAGGTATATCAACTATTTGTTTTGCAACTTCAACCGTTTTTTCAACCGCTGCAACAGTTTCTTTTGTCACAGTTTCAGCTTTTGGACTATCTTCTGATCCGCCTTCTGTTTCAATGATTGCAATAGTTTGTCCTACTTGAACCAAATCATCTTTTCCAAACAATTGTTCTACTAAGATACCCGAAACTTCACTTGGCACTTCGCTATCTACCTTGTCAGTAGCTATTTCTAATACCGCTTCATCAGCTTCAATTTTATCGCCTACTTGTTTTAACCAATTTGTAATGGTTGCTTCCGCAACGCTTTCTCCCATTTTAGGAAGTTTCAATTCAAATCTTGCCATATTTTTAACCTAGAAGGTGGTTTTTGATTTCTGAATGCAAAATTACTAAAAGTTTTTAGTTTATTGCTGATAGTTCGCAGTTTTTAGAAAAATACCAAATGGTTGGTTGTTGTTATAGATTTTCAATTTCAACAACAGTCCCTCTATCAAAACTATTATTGCTACCTAACATAAAATCAGCCGATTGTGGAATTATTTTATAAGTAATATTTGTGTTTTTGAACTTTTCGAAAGAATGAATTATGGTTTTAAAATCTAGATGATTTTGATCAAAAATTATTTCTGCCGATTGTATTAATGACACATCTTCCGAAAACGATTGCGCATCAGTAACAAGTTGTACCTCTTTTTTTAATTGAATTTCAAGTTTTTGTTGCAAACCGGCATCATTTGAAATCAAAATATATTTTTTTGGAAGCACTCTGCTTTTTGTTTTTCCTTGAAACATTTTTATAAAAGAGAACAAAACAATGCCTATCTGCATAAAAACCGAAAAGAAAACAGAGATTTTAAAATGTTTTTTATAAAAAAAATGCATCGCCTCTTGAAAACGTTTCATATACGTTCCATCTTTTACAGTACTTTCCCCTTTGTAGTGAATCACAGTAGTTTCATGAAAATAATAATTAGACTTGCCTTTCTGCAAAGCCATGTAACTCAAATCTATATCATCTGAATACATAAAACAGTTTTCATCGAAACCGCCTATTTCAAGATACAAATCCCGCTTTAAAAACATAAAAGCACCCACAAGAATGTTTACTTTTCCTGTTTCATTTTCACCAATATGCTGTGCGTAATATTGATTGAAAAGCGCAACTTTTGGAAAATATTTATACAAACTAAATATTTTTGTAAACGCGATCCATGGCGTAGGAATGCCGCGCTTGCTTTCGGGAAGAAAATTTCCGGTGCCATCAATAAGTTTAACACCTACAATTCCCAAGTCTGATTGTTTTTTGGCAAAAGCCAAAACTTTTACAAAAGTATCTTCGGCTACTACAGTATCTGGATTCAAAATACAAATGTATTCGCCTTGCGCTACGGTAACTCCTAAATTGTTACCTTTTGGAAAACCTAAATTCGCTGTGTTTTCAATGAGTTGGATTGCTGCAAAACGTTTTTTCATCATCTCGCAACTCTCATCGTCAGAATTATTATCGACCACTATAATTTCGGCATCTATGTTTTCAAGTGCTTTTTGAACACTTAAAACGCACGTTTCTAAAAAATAGCGCACGTTGTAGTTAAGGATGATAACGGATAGTTGCATGTTGCAAATATATTAACAAACCAGTAAAGCATCAAGAGAATTATTTATCTTAAAACAAAAACCTTACTTTTGCAAAAAATTACACTCGTGAATTACTTATCTGTAGAAAATATATCCAAATCATTTGGAGAGAGAACATTATTTGAAAATATTTCTTTCGGAATAAACAAAGACCAAAAAATTGCTTTTATTGCTAAAAATGGCTCTGGAAAAACCACTATAATGAGCATCATTAATGGTCTTGAAGAGTCGGATACAGGACAAGTTGTGTTAAGAAAAGGTATCAAAATGGCCTTTCTTTCTCAAAATAATAATCTACAGGATGAATTGACGATTGAAGAAAGCATTTTTGCATCAGACAATGAAACTCTAAAAATAATTGAAGCTTACGAAAAAGCCCTAGAAAATCCCGAAGATGAAGAAGCGTACCAAAAAGCTTTCGACGGAATGGACCAAAACAATGCGTGGGATTTTGAAACACAATACAAACAAATCCTGTTCAAATTAAAGTTAGAAGATTTTAAACTAAAGGTAAAAAACCTTTCGGGCGGACAGAAAAAAAGATTGTCACTTGCTATCATTTTGATCAATCGTCCCGACTTATTGATTCTTGATGAACCTACGAATCACTTAGATTTAGAGATGATTGAATGGCTAGAAAGCTATTTTGCCAAAGAAAATATTACCTTATTCATGGTTACGCATGACCGTTTCTTTCTCGAGCGTGTGTGTAATGAAATCATAGAACTAGACAACGGTAAGTTGTACCAATATAAAGGTAATTATTCGTACTATTTAGAAAAAAAAGAAGAACGTATCGCATCAGAAAACTCAAGTGTTGATAAAGCGCAAAACCTTTTTGTAAAAGAACTAGAATGGATGCGCCGTCAGCCTAAGGCAAGAACGACCAAATCGAAATCACGTCAGGATGATTTTTATGTAATAAAAGAAAAAGCACAAAGCCGCCGTCGAGAAAACAAAGTAGAGCTTGAAATTAATATGGAACGCATGGGAAGCAAGATTATTGAGCTTCACAAAATCTCGAAAAAATTCAAGGATCACGTCATCATGGATAATTTTAGTTTTGATTTTCAGCGTGGCGAACGCATAGGAATCATAGGTAAAAACGGAACAGGAAAATCGACTTTCTTGAACCTTTTAACAAGTACGCTTCCGCTGGATAGTGGAAAAGTGATTGTGGGCGAAACCATAAAAGTAGGTTATTATACGCAAAGCGGCATTAACCCAAAACCAGGTCAGCGTGTGATTGACGTGATCAAAGAATATGGCGAATTCATTCCGTTGATGAAAGGGAAATTGATTTCGGCTTCGCAATTGTTAGAGCGTTTCTTGTTTGATGCTAAAAAACAGTACGATTTTGTTGACCGATTGAGCGGTGGCGAATTGAAACGATTGTATTTGTGTACGGTTTTGATTCAGAATCCTAACTTTTTGATACTTGATGAGCCTACAAATGATTTGGATATAGTAACACTCAATGTTTTGGAAAGTTTTCTTCTGGACTATCCAGGATGTTTGGTCGTGGTTTCTCACGACAGGTATTTTATGGATAAAATTGTAGACCACTTGTTTATTTTTAGAGGCGATGGTGTGATCGAAGATTTTCCGGGGAATTATTCTGATTTTAGAGCTTATGAAGACAGTGCCGATGTGGCGCAAAAAGAGGAAAACAAAGCCGAGAAAAAAGACTGGAAACAAAAAAATCTAACTGGAAATTTGACCTTTAACGAGCAAAAAGAGTTCCAAAAAATCGAAAGAGAAATCAAGGATTTAGAAATCCAAAAAGCGGCTATTGAATTGCTTTTCTCCGAAGGTAAAGTAGCAGAAAGCGATGTGATGGCAAAGGCCAAAGAACTGGAAAACATCAACAATAAAATAGAAGACAAAGAAGAACGCTGGTTCGAACTAAGTGCAAAAATTGAAGGATAGTTTTTTTTTAAGTTTGAAGTTTGAAGTTTGAAACTTAATAAAGAAAAGCCCTTTAAATATATTTTTTAAATCCACAATAAATAATGATTTTGCGGTGGGTTTGTCTTTTTTATGAACTATGTAAATTGAATATCATTTGATAATTTGTAGTTTATTTTTTATTTTTGGAATAGATATATTTACAGACAATTTGGTGATAATTATTAAATAATAAGAAATATAAATTGGATATCCAAACATTACAAATAAACCAAATGAAAAACAAAAGACTTTTTGGCATTTTAATCGCAATAGTACTCCTTTTATCAGTACCATTAATTGCTATGCAATTCACTACAGAAGTTAATTGGACAATGGCTGATTTTGCTATAATGGGCTTTTTATTGCTCAGTACAGGACTTATTTATGAGCTTGTTATGAGAAAAGTAACGACTAAAAATGCGAGAATGGGTATTGTTGCAGTTGTACTGGTAGTATTATTTTTGGTTTGGGCAGAACTTGCAGTAGGCGTTTTCGGGACACCATTCTCAGGATCGTAGTGCTTTTATTTTAGGGAAAATATATCAATTAAAGAGGTTTTATAAGCTTGAAGCCACTTCATTATTTATGGTAATCCATTATATCTTGCTACCTTCGCAATTGTATTTTAAATTTTCTCATGTTATTTCAAATAAAATCCTATCTCCAATTCCTTTGGCAATCTAAAAATGAACACGCGGTACATTCGCCATTTGTGTTCAATTTAATCACCAAATGTTTTTATGATAACAAACCTAAACTTGAATATGGAGTTTTAAAAGCTTACCGAAATGCACTTTTAAAAAATAAAGATAGCATTGAAGTAACCGATTTTGGAGCAGGTTCGCAGGTTTTTAAATCCAATAAGAGACCAATTGCAAAAATTGCAAAAACAGCAGGAATAAGTCCAAAACGCGCCGAATTGTTATTCAGATTGGTGCGCTATTTTGAGCCAAAAGCCATTTTAGAAATTGGAACTTCACTGGGTTTAGGGACTTCTGCTATAGCATTGGGTAATAAAAATTCGTATTTACTTAGTCTTGAAGGATGTTGCAATACGCTTTCAATTGCTGAAAATTTATTTAATAAACAATTTCCAGACTACAACTTTGAATTCTTAAATTTAGAGTTTGGTGAATTTTTAAAAGATTGTGCTTGCAGCAGTAACTGGAACCTAATTTATTTTGACGGCAATCACTCCAAGAAAGCAACGCTAGACTATTTTGAAGCATTACTTCCTACGATTATAAATGAAACAGTATGGATTTTTGATGATATCCATTGGTCACCAGATATGGCAGCAGCTTGGGAAACCATAAAAAACCATCCAAAAGTTACTGTAACTATTGATACTTATCAATGGGGATTGGTGTTTTTTAGAAAAGAGCAACCCAAACAGCATTTTGTAATTAGGGTATAAAAAAAATGACAGCCATTACTGACTGTCATTTTCTACACAAATTTAAAACTTATTCTTTTGCATCCGAATTCTCATCAGCTTTAGCACCCATTCTCTCCCATCTGAATTTTGGAGCAAATTTTAATTTTAATTCTGCGATTTTTCTATTGTCTTTAGAAGTAAGACCTTCTTTTTCAACTGTGTTTTTATGAGCATCTAATGCTTCATACATAGCTTTAATTTCGTCAAAATCTTCTCTTGAATAAGAATTTTTATTTTTTTCAAATTCATTGTAAAAATCATTGTAAACAGTAAGAATATTGTCTTTGTTTACCCATGAAAAATTCATATCCTGCCCTATTTTACCTGCGCCAAAATAAGCATCTCTTAAAACTTGTTTAGGATCGCTATTAATAGCTTTGTTTTCAGCATCCATATCGGCTTGCATTTTAGCTTTCAATTCTTCGTATCTTGCTCTACTTGCCATAATTCTTTCTTCCGCTTTAGCTTTGTCTTTTAAGTTCGAAAGTGCAATATCGGCTTCTTCAGATCTCATTTGGTATTCTGCTTCAATAGCAGGCCAATTGGCTTTTGCATCAACAGCATTTACATTTCCTAATGAATCCATGTAAACTACATAAGTATCAACTGTTTTTTCTGCTTGTGCTTCTTTCTCGTCTTTACATGATGTAAAAACCAATGCGATAGCAACAATTCCTGATAATAAATTTTTGATTTTCATAATAATGGGTTTGTTTAAATATTATTTTGGTAAATGTAACTTTTTTTATATTATATACATCAATTAACTAAATAAATTAAGAATAATTTAATATTTTAATTTTTTTTTAATAAAAAAGTGTGAATTATATAATTTTATATTGAAATTGTATAAAGCTTTTAATACTGATTTTAGGTATTAAAAAGTAGGTTTTGCACTCCATACAAAATGTTACTACTAATAGGGATGTAACAAAAATTAAAATTATAGTACTAATGAGTAAATAAAGACATCATTTTTGTACTTTTAAAATCTGAAAAATTATCTTTTCCAATGGCAAATTCGTTGATTAAAATTACCAATATTAAAAGAGATTTTGTTCTAGGAAACGAAATCGTGTATGTTTTAAAAGGGATAGATCTAGAAATAAAAAAAGGAGAATATGTAGCTTTAATGGGACCTTCAGGCTCAGGTAAATCTACACTTATGAACCTTTTAGGTTGTCTGGACACACCTACGTCTGGTTCTTATATTCTTAACGGGAAAGATGTAAGCAAAATGATTGATGACGAACTTGCCGAAATTAGAAACAAAGAAATAGGTTTTGTTTTTCAAACATTCAATCTTTTGCCAAGAACTACGGCGCTTGATAATGTTGCGCTTCCTATGATTTATGCAGGTTATTCAAAAACGGAGCGCAATGTGCGTGCTACCGAAGTTTTAACGCAAGTAAATCTTTCTGACAGGATGGACCACCAGCCCAATCAACTTTCTGGAGGGCAACGCCAGCGTGTAGCCATTGCTAGGGCTTTAGTAAACAAACCTTCGATAATTTTAGCCGATGAACCTACTGGAAATCTTGACAGTAAAACTTCCGTTGAAATCATGAAGCTTTTTGGTGATATTCATGCGAATGGAAATACAGTAATTTTGGTTACGCATGAAGAGGAAATTGCTGCATACGCCCACCGAGTTATACGTTTAAGAGATGGTTTGATAGAAAGCGATACGGTAAAATAATTTTATAATCAACATTACTACAACTACAAAAAGTCACAAAATGAATATTGCTTTGCTTACTTGTGAAAAATTACCTCATTTAACTCCTGCTGACCAACTTTTAATTCCAGCGTTTGCAAAACACAACATCACTGCAAAGGCGGTAATTTGGGATGATCAATCCATAAACTGGAATGATTTTGATTGCTTGGTTTTTCGCAACACTTGGGATTATTTTGAAAAAGAAACGGAGTTTAATCTTTGGCTTGACCAAATTGAAAAATCAGGTATAAAAACCCTAAATACGATACAAATTATTAAAGCAAATAAGCATAAATTTTATTTGCGTGACATGGAAAATATTGGCATACAAATAATTCCAACTGTTTTTATTGATAAAACCAATGATTTAGATATTTCCCAAATAATACCGCTACATTGGTCAAAAGCAGTTATAAAACCTGCATTTTCTGCTGGATCTTATTTGACAGAAGTTTTTGAAGTTAGTAGCATTGCATCCATAAATAAGAAATATAAGCAAATAGCTCTTGAAAAAGAATTATTACTACAAGAATTTATCTCAGAAATTCAAACCCTAGGGGAAACTTCTTTTATATTTTTTAATAAAAAATTCTCCCACTGTGTCAATAAAAAACCCCAAGACGGTGATTTTAGGGTACAAGTACAATATGGTGGTGAATACACTTTAATACAACCCAATCAAGATTTAATTGACAAAGCCCAAAAAATTATCAATACTTTTGATGGTGATTTGTTGTATGCTAGAGTAGACGGGATTATTATAGCAAATGAATTGCATCTTATGGAAGTTGAATGCATTGAACCTGATTTGTATTTCAATTTGGCACAAAATTCACAAACCCATTTTGTTGATGCATTCTTAGAATTAGTAAAATAAATTCAGATTTTTGAAATCTTAAATTAAAAAATCTTAAATCTTAAATAATACAGATGAAAGTATATACAAAAACGGGTGACGGTGGTACAACAGCACTCTTTGGTGGGACGAGAGTGCCTAAAGACCATATCAGGATAGAAAGCTATGGTACAGTTGACGAACTCAACTCTCACATAGGTTTGATCCGTGATCAAGAAATGAATTCACACTACAAAACAATTTTGATAGAGATTCAAGACCGATTGTTTACCGTAGGAGCAATTTTAGCCACACCACCCGAAAAAGAAGTAATGAAAAACGGAGAATTAAGACTTCAAAAACTGGGCATTATAGAAAGTGATATCACTTTACTTGAAAATGAAATTGATGCCATGGAAGATGCTTTGCCACAAATGACCCATTTTGTTTTGCCAGGCGGACATACAACCGTGTCATACTGTCATATTGCCAGATGTGTTTGTCGCCGAGCAGAGCGACTTGCTGTGCATTTGAACCACAATGAACCTATTGATGCGTATGCGATCAAATACCTGAACCGCCTTTCTGACTATCTTTTTGTGTTGGCACGAAAGTTGACTTTTGATTTGCAAGCTCAGGAAGTCAAATGGATTCCGAGAAAATAGTTTGCAGTTTAAGTTTTTAGTAAGTCATTCTCACTAGTTACTTTTAATAAAACCAGTGAAACGGATTACTAAAAACGGAATACTGAATACTAAAAAAAACACGTTCTTAACTTTTTTTAAAATAAATCAAATTTTACTTGACTTTTTCAGTAAAAAATTTATTTTTGCATAAATATTAAATCAATAACAGATGTATTGGACATTAGAATTAGCATCATATTTAAGCGATGCCCCGTGGCCAGCAACCAAAGATGAACTTATTGACTACGCGATTAGAGCAGGAGCGCCACTTGAAGTGGTAGAGAACCTACAATCAATTGAAGACGAAGGTGAGATTTATGAGTCAATGGAAGAAATTTGGCCAGATTATCCAACAGACGAAGATTATCTTTGGAACGAGGATGAATATTAAAAAATAAATCAATTAAAAAGTCTCATCCGGAGGCTTTTTTTTTGCTTAAATTTACGTACTTTATAAACAGAAATTATACGAATTATGAGCTTCATAAACAGCATACTTAAAGTCTTTGTAGGAGATAAATCTCAAAATGATGTCAAAGCTTTACAACCTTATCTAAATAAAATTAAAGCTTTAGAACCTGCATTATCTGCACTTACTAATGATGAGTTGAGAGCAAAAACCGTTGCTTTTAAGCAAAAAATAAGTGAAGCCCGTGCCGAAAAAGATGCTAAAATTGCAACGCTGAAAGCAGAAGTTGAAATTACCGAAGACATTGACAAAAAAGAAGATATTTATGCAGAAATAGATGTGCTTGAAAAAGAGGCTTACGATATTTCTGAAAAAACGTTATTAGAAATTCTGCCTGAAGCATTTTCAGTAATAAAGGAAACTGCTAAAAGATTCAAAGACAATACCCATATCAAAGTTACCGCTACTGCAAAAGACAGAGAGCTTTCTGCAACAAAAGCTTATATAACTATTGAAGGTGATCAATCTGTTTGGGCTAATTCTTGGAACGCCGCTGGTAAACAAATTACTTGGGACATGGTACATTATGACGTTCAATTAATAGGCGGTATGGTGCTCCACGAAGGAAAAGTAGCCGAGATGCAAACAGGTGAAGGAAAAACATTAGTAGCAACCTTACCTTTATATTTGAATGCCTTGACAGGAAATGGTGTACACTTAGTAACCGTAAATGATTATTTAGCAAAACGAGACAGTACTTGGAAAGCCCCGCTTTTTGAATTTCATGGATTGACTGTAGATTGTATTGACAACCACCAGCCCAACTCTGATGCAAGAAGAAAAGCTTATGAAGCTGATATTACTTATGGTACCAATAATGAATTTGGTTTTGACTACTTAAGAGACAATATGGCGCATTCGCCAGAAGAATTGGTACAAAGAAAACACAATTTTGCAATTGTAGATGAAGTAGATTCTGTATTAATTGATGATGCTAGAACACCATTAATTATATCTGGACCAGTTCCTCAAGGAGACCGCCACGAATTCAATGAGCTAAAGCCAAAAGTTGAAAACCTAGTCAACCTACAAAGACAATTGGCCAATGGGTTTTTATCTGAAGCCAAAAAATTAATCAAAGAAGGCAATACAAAAGACGGTGGTTTTTTATTACTTAGAGCTTACAGAAGTTTGCCTAAAAATAAAGCATTGATCAAGTTTTTGAGTGAAGAAGGTGTAAAACAATTACTTCAAAAAACTGAAAATCAATACATGCAGGACAACAACCGCGAAATGCATAAGATTGATGAGGCACTTTATTTTGTAATTGAAGAAAAAAACAATCAGGTAGAATTGACCGATAATGGTATCAAATTCCTTTCTGGAGATACCGATAATGATTTCTTTTTGTTACCAGACATTGGTACAGAAATCGCGAGAATCGAAAAATTAAAACTTGAAAAAGACGCAGAAGCAGAAGAAAAGGAAAAATTATTTCAAAATTTCAGCATAAAAAGTGAGCGTATCCATACTTTAACGCAACTGTTAAAAGCTTATTCACTTTTTGAAAAAGATGTTGAGTATGTAATCATGGACAATAAAATCATGATTGTAGATGAGCAAACAGGGCGTATCATGGATGGTCGCCGTTATTCTGACGGATTGCACCAAGCCATAGAAGCCAAAGAAAATGTAAAAATTGAAGCTGCGACCCAAACTTTTGCTACCGTAACTTTACAGAATTATTTCAGAATGTACAACAAGCTGGCTGGAATGACAGGAACCGCTGTTACTGAAGCTGGTGAACTTTTCCAAATATACAAGTTGGACGTTGTAGAAATTCCTACTAACCGAGCAATGGCCAGGCAGGATAAGGAAGATTATATCTATAAAACAACGCGTGAAAAATTCAATGCTGTAATTGATGATGTAACCGAATTATCAAACGCAGGCAGACCGGTATTAATAGGGACAACTTCTGTTGAAATTTCAGAATTATTGAGCCGAATGCTAAAAATGCGTGGTGTAAACCACAATGTTTTAAATGCAAAAATGCACAAACAAGAAGCACAAATTGTTGAAGAAGCAGGAAAACCTGGGGTTGTAACTATTGCAACAAATATGGCAGGCCGTGGTACCGATATCAAACTATCCCCAGAAGTAAAAGCAGCTGGCGGATTAGCAATTGTTGGTACAGAACGCCATGATTCTCGTCGTGTTGACAGACAATTGCGTGGTCGTGCTGGTCGTCAAGGTGACGTGGGTAGTTCTCAGTTTTATGTTTCGCTAGAAGACAACTTGATGCGCCTTTTTGGTTCAGAGAGAGTGGCCAAAGTAATGGACAGAATGGGATTGAAAGAAGGCGAAGTAATCCAGCATTCTATGATGACCAAGTCTATTGAACGTGCGCAGAAAAAAGTAGAAGAAAATAACTTTGGGGTACGTAAACGTTTGTTAGAGTATGATGATGTAATGAATGCACAACGTGAAGTGGTATACAAACGCCGCCGTCATGCTTTGCATGGAGAACGTTTGAAGGTAGATATCGCTAACATGATGTATGATACTTGTGAATTGATTGTATCCGAAAACAAATCACAAAGCGATTTTAAAAATTTTGAATTCGAATTGATTCGCTTTTTCTCAATCACATCACCTGTCACGGAAAGTGACTTTAATAAACTATCAGAAATAGAACTTACTGGTAAAGTTTACAAAGCTACGCTGGAATATTACACTGAAAAAACAGAACGCAGCGCCAGAGAAGCAATGCCAATCATAAAAAATGTTTTTGAAAATGATGGTGATAAATTCGAAAGAATTGTAGTTCCTTTTACTGATGGTATCAAAACATTAAATGTAGTTACTGATTTGAAAAAAGCTTACGAATCAAAAGGTTTGCAACTGGTAGCTGATTTCGAAAAAAATATTACACTTGCCATTGTTGATGAAGCTTGGAAAAAACATTTGCGCAAAATGGATGAATTGAAACAATCGGTTCAATTAGCAGTACACGAGCAAAAAGATCCTTTGCTGATTTACAAATTCGAAGCTTTCAAATTGTTCAGCAACATGCTCAACGGTGTGAATAAAGAAGTGATTTCTTTTTTGTTTAAAGGAGATTTGCCTCAACAAAGTGTTACCAATATTAAGGAAGCAAAAGAAGTGCGTCAAAAAGAAAATTATAAAACCACTAAAGACGAAGTTCCTAATAGTGAAACCCTTGCTGCCGAAAATCGTGATGCTGGGCAAACACAACAGCGCCAAGTTACCGAAACTATTGTTCGAGATATGCCGAAGATAAACAGAAACGATAACGTTACAATAAGAGAAGTAGCAACCGGAAAATCTGAAACCATGAAATTCAAAAAAGCAGAAAATCTTTTGGCTTCAGGACAATGGGTTATAGTAAATGAATAATTCTAAACTCTTTATTGCAACAATTATACTTTCGGCAGTAATGGCTTAATTGTAATTTATTTTTACAAAAAAACAGCTGCTCAAAACTGAGCAGCTGTTTTTTAATTTTATACAATTTTGATAATTACTATTATTGAAAAAATTCAAGATTTACTCCGTCATAACTTGCAAAAACCATACTTGGATGTGAATCTTGATGGTAAACATTACCTTCACTATCTATCGCAATTGCTCCTGCAAAACCATCGTAGTCCTTAAGCTCTTCAAAAGTTTTATCAAATGCTGCTTTTAATGTAAAACCATCGGTAACGCGAGTTACAATTTTTGCAGCGGTAGCATTACTTACAATATCCTCACCCACACCGGTTAAACTTACGCCACAAAAAGAATTGGCATAATTTCCAGCCACTGTAGCTGAATCAGAGATACGACCAGGAATTTCAAATCCTTTACCTCCAGTTGATGTAGCAACGGCAATTTTTCCTTGACCATCTATTGCAACGCAACCTACGGTTCCTAATCTTTTGCTACCAACTTTTGCTTCATATTCTTGTCTTCTTTGTGGGATTTCTGTCGAAAATACTTCAAAACCATTAGCTCTGGCAAACTGTGTGGCACCTTCTCCTCCTAAAATTCTATCTTCTTCAGACAATAGTAATTGTGCTACTTGTATAGGATTCTTGACCGCTTCGATATTAATAACGCCACTCATTTTTTGGGTTGCACCATCCATAATTGCTGCACTCATCCTGATTTTTCCGTCACTTTGTATTTGTGATCCCGTTCCTGCATTAAACAAAGTATCATCTTCTAAAAAGGACACTGCAAAACCAACGGTTTCTAATGCAGAATGGTTTTTCAAATAAGCAAATGAAGCCTTTACAATCGTGGCCAAGGCTTTTTGTTTAGCAACTTTAGTTTCAATATTTGTATTTGACTCAGAAAAAAAACCACCGTGAATTATTATTTTCATGAGCTTTTTATATGTATTGTGAAGATTGTATGTGCATTTTATGCGTTTCTAGATTAAAAGTGTCAAACTTACTCATTACATGCGTAACAAGATGTGATATAGAAATGGGCTGCCCTAATTCTACTTGAGTAAGGTTAGTGTCTTTAATTTCACGACCATCAACCAGAATAACTAATCCAGAACCTATCGCTTCCATTTGGATATTATTGGTTATCAAAAGTCCTGTATCTTCACCTAAGCCTATTCCTAAAACTTTCGGATTGCCTACAACAGCCTGAAAAAGACGACCTATTCGCCCGCGTTGTACAAAGTGTGTGTCTATTATTACACCATCAATCAAACCTAAACCACTAGTTATTTTTACTTCGCCTTTCAGCAAAGCTTCAGAACTACTGCCTTCATAAATCATATTATTTGACGCAGCCGCGGCTCCAGCAGAAGTACCTGCATAAATAAAATCTTCGTTTTTATATTTGTCTAAAATGATATCATGAAAAGGCGTTCCTCCAAGAATTGAGGTCAATCGCAACTGATCGCCACCCGTAAACATGACTACATCTGCAGCTTGCAATCTTTTTAAAACTTCAGGATCGCTTGCTTGCTCTCTTTTTTCAATGTGCAGGATATCAACGTTCGTAGCACCTAAATAATTAAGTGCTTTTACATATTCAGGACCTATTTCTCTTGGGATTTTTGATGCAGTTGTAACTACTTCAATTCTAGAGTTTTCTTTGTGTTTTGATTCATTTAGAATTCTTTTTAAAATACCTGTTTCAAAAAAATTCAAATTATTTGCTACGTTTTTGTCTAAATCAGTTTCAGTAAAACTTCCTTTATCAACCGCACCTCCTATTATTATTAATTTTCCTCGTATGTTCATCCTGTAAAATTAGCTAAAAACTTAAAACGACCAATTTTAGCCCAAATAAAATTTACAAAAAAAGCAAGAAAACACAATTATGGCTTATTTAGTGAATAAAATTTTGATTAGTTGTCCAAAAAAATTATTTTAGAGGAATTATATGTTTTGCTCGTTTTGTAAACACGCACAACAACCTATTTTTAGCAATGATTTAGTCTAAAAAAAGGTTTGCAACTTCTAAAATAAAAATAATAAAAGCCTTTATGAAAATATTAAAAATTCAAGCTCTTCGCGGACCAAATATTTGGAGCATCCAACGAAAAAAACTAATCCAGATGCGATTGGATTTAGAGGAAATGGAACAATTCCCTACTAACAAGATCGAAGGTTTTAGAGAAAGGCTTGAGGCCATGTTGCCTACAATGATCGAACACCGCTGCTCCGAAAGTACCCGTGGTGGTTTTTTCTCTCGTGTAGAACGCGGAACTTGGATGGGACATGTTATCGAACACATTGCGCTGGAAATTCAAAGCCTTGCAGGAATGGAAACGGGTTTTGGGCGAACTAGAGAAACTAAAACGCCAGGAACTTATAATGTGGTTTTTAGTTATACCGAAGAAAATGTAGGAATGTATGCCGCAGAATCTGCCGTTAATATAGCCGAAGCTTTAATTGCTGGAACACCTTATGATCTTGAAGCCGATATTCAAAAAATGAGAGAAATACGCCAGCAAGTGCGTCTTGGACCAAGTACAGGCAGTATTGTGGAAGAAGCGGTTGCAAGAGACATTCCTTGGATAAGACTGGGGACCAATTCTTTAATTCAATTGGGTTATGGTGTGAACCAAATGCGATTTCAAGCTACAATAACATGTAAAACGAGTAATATAGCTGTTGACTTGGCCTGCAATAAAGAAGAAACCAAACGCATGTTGAGTGGTGCCTCCATTCCTGTTGCAAGTGGCGATATTTGTGCAGACGAAGAGCAACTTGAAGCCACTATTCAAAAAATTGGCTATCCCATAGTTATCAAACCATTAGACGGCAATCACGGCAAAGGTGCCTCTATAAACGTAACTACTTGGGAAGACGCTAAATCAGGTTTGGCTTTTGCCAAAGAATACAGCCGTCGTGTAATTGTAGAAAAATTTATTACTGGTTTTGATTTTAGAGTCCTCGTTATTGATAATAAGTTAGTTGCAGCCGCAAAAAGAGTACCTGCACATGTTGTGGGCAACGGAAAAAATAACATTCAAGAATTGATTGATGTAGTAAATAGTGACCCCAGAAGAGGTTATGGTCATGAAAATGTATTGACCGAAATTACTGTAGACAGGGACACGATTGATTTACTTGATAAATTGAATTACCAATTGACATTGGTGCCTAAAAATGGAGAAATTGTTTATTTAAAATCAACTGCAAACCTTAGTACTGGCGGCACTTCAGTTGATGTTACGGACATGATGCATCCCGAAAATATATTTCTTTGTGAACGCATTTCAAGAGTCATTGGTCTAGACATTTGCGGGGTTGATATCATGGCTGAAAACCTAACCCAGCCTTTAAAAGAAAATGGCGGGGTTATTCTTGAAGTCAATGCTGCTCCTGGTTTTCGAATGCATTTGGCTCCATCAGAAGGCTTGCCAAGAAATGTAGCTTCACCTGTAATTGACATGTTGTACCCACTTGGCAAACCAAGCAGAATTCCTATCATTGCTGTTACGGGAACAAACGGAAAGACAACAACCACAAGATTATTAGCACATATCGTCAAAAATAATGGTTATAAAGTAGGTTTTACAACATCCGATGGGATTTACATTCAAAACCACATGATGGAAAAAGGTGATACCACTGGACCATTGAGCGCCGAATATATTTTAAAAGATCCAACCGTAGAATTTGCTGTTTTAGAAACTGCTCGTGGTGGAATTCTTAGATCTGGTCTTGGTTTTAGTCGTTGTGATATTGCTATTATAACTAATATCCAAGAAGACCATTTGGGTCTCAATGATATTAACACGCTTGACGATCTGGCACGTGTAAAAAGCACAGTTGTTCGAAGTGTCAAAAAAGACGGTTGGGCGATATTGAATGCTGATGATGAATACTGTCTTAAAATTGAAAAAGATCTAAACTGTAACATTGCTTATTTTAGTTTAAACGAAGACAGCCCAATAGTAAAAAAACTATGCAAAGAAGGAAAGATTGTTGCCGTTTGCGAAAATGGTTACATCACTGTTAAAAAAGGTGAATGGAAAATCAGGATTGAACGCACGACACATGTTCCATTGACACTTGGCGGAAAAGCAAAATTCATGATTGCTAATGTTCTTGCAGCAACACTTGCCAGTTATTTATGGGGGTTTAAAACCGAAGACATCAGTTTGTCATTGCAAACCTTCATACCAAGTGCAGCACAAACTCCCGGAAGAATGAATATTTTTGAATTTAAAAAATTCAAGGTTTTAATAGATTTTGCACACAATCCAGCGGGTTACAGAGGTGTCGAAGAATATTTACAAAGTGTCGAAGCCAATAAAAAAATAGGAATTATCGCTGGTGTAGGTGATCGTAGAGATGAGGATATCAAGGAATGTGCTAAAATTGCCGGTCGCATGTTTGATCATATTATTATCCGTCAAGAAAAACATTTGCGTGGTAGAACCGAAGAAGAAATCATCAATTTGATATTAGACGGTATTGCGGAATCTGGAAGAACAGTAACCCATGAAATCATCTCTAAAGAAGTGGAAGCCATAAAACACGCGATCAATAGTGCTGAAGAAGGCAGTTTTATCACCGCTTTGAGCGATGTAGTAACCAATGCTATAGAAATTGTGCAACAGTATCTTGACAGAGAAAACGAAGATGGTACTGTTTAATTAGCGCATGAATAATCATTCAAAAAGGCTTCCGTGTTGGAAGCCTTTTTGATTTTGCGTGAGGGATTGAAGTGAAAATCCCACGCTTTTATTGCGTGGATTGTAACGCAAAGCCCGACCACGCCTTTTGCGTGGGCACGCCCAAATGATTATAAATTTTTTATGTCTTTTGCTTTTTCTTTTTTGCAGCAGGAAACAACACATTGTTTAAGATCAATCGGTATCCAGGGGAATTGGGATGCAAATCGAGTACCGTGGGCTCATCTCCCACTCTATGCTGGTAATCCTCTGGATCGTGACCTCCGAAGAAAGTGAACATGCCTTTTCCTTTCTGCCCATTAATATACCGTGCTTCATTGTTGATTTGGTTTTCACCCAAAACTAAAATATTAGATTTGACCAAATCCCTTTCAAAAGAAGTGGTTTGACCCATAAAACCTTTTACAAGTTGGGTATGATTTTGACACAACATACTGGGAATTGGGTCCCATTTTGCAGAAAATTCCATTAACGAAAAATAATCTTTCTCGGGTGTGATTCTTCTTTTTTCGGTCATGTCAATATCTGAAAACTCGTAGCGTTCTGGCTTTCTTTCTAATATAAAATTTTTGAACGCAAAAGATTTAGTATAATCTATTTTTGATTGGTAATTGCCTTCGCTAGGATCACCATCAAACATGGGTTCACAAATATCAGTTCCTTCGGCAGCTAAGGCGATATCAAAACTATCTGTTGCAGAACACATGGCAAACATAAATCCACCACCTATTACAAAGTCCCTTATTTTTTTGGCCACAGCCAGTTTCTCTTCAGAAACTTTTGTAAAACCTAACTTTTTAGCCAAAAGTTCAGCTTCTCTTTTTTGAACAATGTACCAAGGCACATTTTTTGACGAGCTGTAAAACTTACCATATTGCCCAGAAAAATCCTCATGATGCAAATGCAACCAATCATATAATAACAATTGATCACTTAAAACTTCCTCATCGTAAATAGGGGTAAACGGAATTTCAGCATAGGTTAAAACCAACGTAACTGCATCATCCCATGGTTGTTTGCCTTGAGGTGTATAAACTGCAATTTTAGGGGCTTTTTCGAGCAAAACACTTTCCATATTTTGGGATGGACTTGCTATTTCTTCAAGAATGACATTCGCTTCACCATCGGTTAAGACTTCAAAGCTTACGCCCCTGATTTGACATTCTTTTCTAACATCTGTAATGTCTGGCAACAAAAAAGAGCCACCGCGATAATTGAGCAACCAGCTTACTTTGTATTGTTTGTCTAGTGCCCAATAAGTAATTCCGTAAGCTTTAAGATGGTTTTGTTGTGTAACCTCATCCATAGGCAACAAAACATATCCTGCTTTTGAGGAAACAGAAACCAAAAGAAAAAAGAAGATACAAAGTGCTTTTTTGATTTGCATAGTATTTATTTGTACTTTCAAAGATAAGTGATTTTGAAAATAAATAAATCACAAATAATTTATAAAACGATGCTTTTTACTTTAAAATTATAATGACAAATCATCAAGTTTGAAAATTTTATTTTGAATCGCAAAAACCACCAATCCTGCGGCGTTCTTTGATTCGGTTTTGAGGAGCAAACTGTTTCTATGTCCTTCTACAGTTCTGGGGCTTAAAAAAAGCTTTTCGCCTATTTGAACTGTGCTTAGTTGTTTGCAAATTAAATGTAAAACTTCTTTTTCTCTGCTTGTTAAAAAATCTTTGTCGACATTGCTTCTTAGCTTTTGTCCTGATTCCAAAAGCCCTTCTTCGATTACATTAATGACATTTTGATTGTAGAAAAAACCATTTGTAGCTACTTCATTTATGGTGTCAATTACTTCTTTTGGAGTGGTGTTTTTGACCAAATAAGAAACTGCACCCACTTGTATCATATTCGCAATAAACGACTTGGTGTCATAACTTGTTAAAGCAATGATTTTAATTTCTGGAAACTCTTTGTGAATGATTTTTGTGGCTTCCACACCATTTATTACAGGCATTTTAAGATCTGTAATGATAATATCGGGAAGTGATGTTGTAGTTCTCAGAAAATCAATTAATTCACTCCCATCTGAAGCTTCAAAAATAATATCCATGTTTTTTTCTCTTTCGAGTAAAAAGGATATCCCTTTTCGAAACAATTCTTCATCGTCTACTAGGACTATTTTAATTTGATCACTCATGTTTTAAAAATTAAAAACCACTTCTATTCCTTTGTTAATTGCTGAGTTGATAGTCAAATTTCCTTTGAGAAAATTGACCCTACTTTCAATATTTTTCATTCCCAATCCTTTTTGATTCTCGCTGTTTTTCATATCAAAACCTTTTCCATTATCTGAATAATAGCAAACTTGGAGTCCATTTTTTTCTTCAAAAAGCAAATCAATTTGCGTGGCTTTACCATGGCGCAAAGAATTGTTCATTAACTCTTGTAAAATTCTAAAAACGTGCAAATGTTTGTCATTGTCTTCCTCGTTGAACTGCAACTCATTTTTATAGTTTACAGCTACAGTCTTACTGCTCTTGAATTCCAGACACAATTCTTCGACTCCAGCATGAAGACCAAATTTCTCTAAAACCGGTGGCAATAGCGCATGGGCAATTTTACGGGAATTTTCTAACGCTTTTGCTGTTAAACTAATGATATTACCTGTTATTTCATCAATTTCTTTGTCAGACAATTGTGGCGTTTTGAGCAAGTGACTGTTCAGAGATACGATATTGAGTTTAGAACTAATGTCATCGTGTAAATCCTGTGCAATGCGTTTGCGTTCCTCCTCTTGAGTAATAATGACAGCGCTTAAAAGTTCTTTTTGATAAGTAATTTCTAAATCTTTCTTTTCGATTTCTTGTTGGATGATTTTTTTTCTGGAAAAGTAGAAAAAAAGAACCAGTACCAATCCCATTAAAACAAAGGCGATAAAAGTATAAACCACTACTTCTATCAATTCACTTTCTACAATAGTAGCTTTTTCCATAGTTATTGCATTGCCTTTTTAGAAAAACTTACTTTCCACTCGATCAAAATAAAAATTTGATAAACGATATATAAAACTGAATTTAAGATCCATGGCAATTTTGAAAATGCTGAATTAAATTTGGAAGTTAAATTGCCAACAAGAAATAAAACCGTACTTCCTGATAAATAAATTAGTATGCCCAAATTGATATAATAAAACTCCTTTTTTTTACCTAATAAATTGTACAAATGAAATGTTGCAAAAATAATAAGTAAAAATGAAGTCACAAAAATTTCGAACAAATTGAACCTAAAAAACAGACTGGGATCATAACCATATTGAACGCCCAAAAGACACAGTCCAAAAACCACTCCTCTTTCTATCACTTTTCTTTGAAATTCATTTTTTATTATTGTTAAATAGAAAAAACTCAAAAAAACAAACTGTCCCACAAAATAAAAATGAGATAGAAAAAGATTATTAATAGTTAAATATTGAAAAAATCCAGAAATGATTTGGACTATAAAAATGAATAATAGATAAAAAGTAAAAATCTTAAAGGATTTGTTTGTCTTTAATATTTGTTTAAAAAATAGTATGCAAATAATTAATAAAATAACATAACCTATATTTCCACAAACTTCAATCATAATTAATTAAGCATTGGACTTTCTGGATCACATGTATTTGGACAAGGCTTTGTAAAATCATAAATATCGTCTTCTACAGATCCATCTGAATTTTCCCCTAAAGTAGTAATCATGTCCTCATAAATACCTGTAACTGGATTGAGTTTAGTGCCTACTATCATTAGTTTTTCTACTCCTTTATCATCAATACCAATATAAGCGCGAACTGCATCAACATTTTCTGCCAAGACTTCAAGTAAATCAATTTTTGGGATTAAGAAAGCATTGAGCTTGTGGTGTTTGTTGTAAGTACCTTCTTCTTTTCTCCATCTTTTGGCCCACTTTTGCGCTTCTTTTAATGTTATGGTATTTACTTTTTTTGAACCTTGAGTGTTTTTTTCTGACATTGTATTGGTTTTTTAATTGTTAATAATTATGTAGCTAAACTACTCAATTAAAATAGTTTTAACAAAGGTATTAGTACTTTAAAATTTTAAATAATTAAAAATAATTGAATAGGAATGTTTAGGCATAAAAAAAGAGCCCTAAGGCTCTTGTATTTCTAAAAAGGAACGTCACTATCGTCATCAAAATTGTTGATATTACTGCCAAAGGCTTCATTTGCCGAGGGAAGATTTTTAGTCTGAAACGGATTGTCGTCATGGTTCATTTTTGAAGGCAAATCATCGTACCCGCCACCGTAATCTTCGAGATTGTCAAACTTACCTAAATTGCCTATAAACTTTAAACGGATATTCTCTAAACTACCATTACGGTGTTTTGCAATAATAAATTCGGCTTGACCTTCGGTAGGAGAATGTTCATCATCATCCCATTCGTCAATTTTATAATATTCTGGTCTGTAAATAAACGAAACAATATCAGCATCTTGCTCAATCGCTCCAGATTCACGAAGGTCAGAAAGCAAAGGTCTTTTACTGGATCCACGGGTTTCTACAGCACGAGACAATTGCGATAACGCAATTACTGGAACGCCCAGTTCTTTTGCCAAGGCTTTTAAATTTCGCGAAATAGTAGAGATTTCTTGTTCTCTATTGCCACCACCTTTTCCGTTACCACCAGCAGTCATCAATTGCAAATAATCTACTATGATTAATTTAATACCGTGTTGGGAAGCCAATCTTCGGGATTTTGCTCTTAAATCAAAAATAGAAAGTGATGGGGAATCATCAATAAACAAAGGTGCTTTTTCAAGATTCTTTACTTTGATACTCAATTGTTCCCACTCGTGTTTTTCTAATTTTCCTGTTCTTAATTTTTCTGATGACAAACCAGTTTCAGAGGAAATTAAACGCGTAATCAACTGAACAGAAGACATCTCTAGCGAAAATAAAGCTACTGGATGTCCAAAATCTATTGCGATATTTCGTGCCATAGAAAGTACAAAGGCAGTATTGTGCGTAACAGTACAATCTTCTAAAAGAAATAACCTGTTTCCATCAATTTCAAATCCGTAGTAATCATCAACTTTATCATATTCTACAGTGATTCCTGTAACTTTCCAATCTACTTTTGATTTCCATTCTCTGGCTTTTTTGCGTTCAACTTTAGTTGGAATATCATTTAAATTTCCAAATATTCTCAGTCTAAAAGCATTTCCTTGAAATCCAGTTGATTTTATAGCAGTCTTTTTCTTTCTTAAAGATGTTCTGAATCCTAATGTATCGCAAAGGAATTTTATTTGAGATAAAAGTTTTTCATTTTTCTGAACTATTTCAAAACAATTAAATTCTGAAGTATAATATCCATCAGCATCTATAATTCCTGCTAATAATTGCAATCTATTTTCAATAGAATTTATTAAAAATATATTCGGAATATGTTTGTTTTGAATTAAACCTAATGTTCTTAATTCTGTTTGAATACATGTTGTAAATTCTTCTGAAATAAATTTATTTCTATTTATAATAGAATAATTATTTGTTCTATTTTCTTGTTCATAAACTACTACTTCGCTCTCTAACTTGTCAGCATAGGTGTTGAGATATTCTATTATTTCAGAATCAATATTAGTGATTCGTTGACTGTAGGAATGTCCGTCGCCAATCCAAAGGCCTAAATAATAAGGTTCTAACGGTAGCTTTTTTGATTCAAATTCAACACCGACTTTATACCCTTTATAATTGGATTTAAATTTTTCAGATTTTACTAAATAGTCTTTAACTGTAATGTTTAAAATAGTGCCTTTTTTATGATCTCCTTCGTTTCTACTTCTTTTTAAAGATAAAATATGACTTTCATTTACTCTGTATGAAATTGCTTTATTTTGATGAATCCAATACATTTTTTCTTGTCCTCGGGCTATAGATCGTACTTTTCTAGGAGTAGAATCATCACCCATTAACAACTCATTTTCAGTGACATCTTCCACATTTTTTAAGGAACCATCATACATTAAAACCTTAGTCCCTTTACCTAAACATTTACCCATACCTGGACGCGCAGCAATAATAATCAAATCACTAGGTTGCCAGCCTGAGGTAATTTTATCTAGTTTTTCAAAACCAGTTGCAATACCGCTCAAACCCTCTTTACCAGCAATTTCTTCAATTCGTTTTTTGGCTTGAATTACTAAACTTTGAGCCGTTTCTGAACTTCGTTTTATATTACCTTGTGTAACTTCATACAGTTTTGACTCTGCTTTGTCTAATAAATCAAAAACATCAGTCGTTTCATCATAAGATTCTTCAATGATTTCTGATGAAATTTTTATCAAACTCCTTTGAATGTATTTTTGCAAAATAATTCGGGAATGGAATTCAATATGTGCCGAAGAAGATATTTTTTGTGTAAGCTGAATCAGGTAAAAATCACCTCCTGCTAATTCTAGTTTTGCATTCTTTTTAAGCTGTGCCGAAACTGTTAATAAGTCAATAGGTTGTGTATCTGTGAATAACTGCACAATGGCCTCAAAAATATGTTTGTGGGCGTCTTTGTAAAAAGCGTCTGGTTGCAAAATATCAATAACATCATCAACCCCTTTTTTATCAATCATCATGGCACCAAGAACGGCTTCCTCTAATTCTAGTGCCTGTGGAGGGAGTTTTCCTTTCTCTAGGTTTATGATGGTGGTTTTATCCACTCTTATTGGGTTTATATTTCTGATATTTTCCATATTGCGAATGTAGCTAAAATTAAAAAAAATATGCTACTGAGTTTTAAGTAATACTTGTTGATAACTAACTAAATTTTGTTTATAACCAAAAAAAAATCCGAAACCATTGGGCTTCGGATTTTATATAAATCTGTAAGAATTTACTCTTTAAACTCACCCATCTTGCTGTATTTGTCCATTCTTTGGGCAACGAGCTCTGCTGTTGATAAGTCTTTTAATTCATTGTATGCTTTTGTAATGTATTGCTCTACTGTTTTAAAAGCGGTAGGTCTGTCATAGTGTGCACCACCAAGCGGTTCAGGTATGACATCATCCACTAATTTTTGTTTTTTCATGTCAGTTGATGTCAACTTCAAAGCTTCGGCAGCTTGTTCCTTATAATCCCAACTTTTCCATAAAATAGAAGAGCAAGATTCTGGAGAAATTACGGAGTACCAAGTGTTTTCCATCATTAAAACGCGGTCTCCTACACCTATTCCTAATGCACCACCCGAAGCGCCTTCACCTACAATTACTGCAATTATAGGCACTTTAAGTCGGATCATTTCAAATATGTTTCTTGCAATTGCTTCACCTTGTCCGCGCTCCTCAGCTTCAAGACCTGGATAAGCACCTGGAGTATCAATCAAAGTTAACACTGGAATACCAAATTTCTCTGCCATTTTCATCAATCGCAAAGCTTTTCTGTATCCTTCTGGATTGGCCATACCAAAATTACGGAACTGACGTGTTTTAGTATTGTATCCTTTTTGCTGGCCAACAATCATAAACGATTGACCGTTTATCTTACCCAAACCACCTATCATGGCTTTGTCATCTTTAAAACTTCTGTCGCCAAAAAGCTCTAACCAACTCTCGCCACAAAGTGCCCTCACATGATCCATCGTGTAAGGACGACTAGGATGCCTTGAAAGTTGTACACGTTGCCAAGCAGTAAGGTTTTTGTATATTTTTCTCTTAGTCTCTTCTAATTTTTTCTCGATTTGTTTGCAGGTGTTTGTTACATCTACATCGGATTCCTGACCTATCATTTGACATTTGTCTAACTGGTCTTCAAGTTCTTTAATAGGAAGCTCAAAATCTAAATATTCCATAGGATTTGTGCGTTTTACATTTTTATTGGAAAGGCAAATATAGTTTTAAATTTAAAGATTGGAAAATTAAAAGGATCGAAAAACCATAAAATTTTCTATTAAAAATTATAGCTACGCTAATAATATTAAGCGCAATATAAGTTTGTATAAGAAATTATACTCTTGCTTTTTTATAATTTTTCACGATTCCGTTGGCAATAACAGTCAACAGTATTATTATTGAACCGATATAAAATGGCAAACTCATTTTCTCATCTTCTCCGATAATAAAATAAGCTAAAAAAATACCATAAACCGGTTCCAAATTGGTCGTTAACATAACCGTGTAAGGCGATAATTTCTTCATAACATTTACTGAAGCAGTAAATGCATAAGCGGTACAAACAGAAGATAAAATCAATATTAAAATCCAATCTCTAGAGGAAACTTGAAAAAATGAAGTTGTGAACTTGCTATCAAAAAATAAGTAGATCGTTACAAACAGAAATCCCGCAAAAAACTCGTACAATGCAATTACGGTTGAGTCATATTTTTGAATCAATTTACCATTAAATAATGTAAATAAAACCCCCACAAATACAGAGAAAAGTGCGTAAAGAATTCCCGTTAGGTATTTAATTTCGACTTGCATGATCATAAAAAGACCTGCAATGATTATCAAACCAAACAAAACTTCATACCAGAGCATTTTGCGTTTGTAAAACAACGGTTCTAAAATTGAAGCAAAAAAAGCGCCCATAGAAAACATGGCAAGCGTAATGGAAACATTAGAAACATTAATTGCTTTAAAGAAAAATATCCAATGCACAGCGATGAGCAACCCCACCATTGTTAAGTTAACAATAGCTTTTAATGGCAAAAGAATTGGTTTTTTTGTAATAAGTAAATAAAGTAACAAAAAGATTCCAGCTAACAACATCCTGTACCACACTAATGACGCCTCACGAACGGTAATTAATTCTCCTAAAACTGCTGTAAAACCCCAAATAAAAACTATTAAATGAAGGTTAAAATAACTTTTTATATTGTTATCGTTTTGCATTGCGTAATAAGTATATGGCCAATATTCCGAAAGAAAAATTAGGAATCCAAACTGCTATAAATGGAGGAATACTTGACTTTTCGGCCATTACTCCAAAAATTTTATCGAAGAAAACAAAGGTAAAAGCAAGTCCTATTCCTATGGCTAAATTAAGCCCCATCCCGCCCCTTCTTTTCATTGAGGAAACGGCAACTGCAATTATTGTAAGTATAAATGCAGATATTGGAATACTGTATTTTTTATAAAGCACTACGAGATAAGTATTAATATTTGAAGAACCCCGCTTTCTTTCTTTATCGATGAACTTATTGAGTTCTCCTAAATTCAATGTTTCAGCTACGTAAACTGTAGGCGTTAAATCTTCGAGATCAAAACTAAAAGTAGCATTTTTTTCGGCAGCTTTTTCTATCTGGTCGCCCAGTTCTCCTACAATTCTTTTGGTGTAATTGAACATTATGTAAGTACTGTCTTTTGGGTTCCATTGGATCCTATCGGCAGTAATTTTATAAACGAGTTTTTCACTCTTAAAACGTTCTAACGAAAAATTATAGGCCGTTTTTGAGCTTTGATTGTAAGTCCCAACATACATAAACTCCTCATTACTGATTTGTCTAAAAACATCCGAATTGTCACGCATTTCGTTTTGCCCATTACCCTTCAAGTACATATAACGAAAATTATTAAACCCTTCGCTTGACTTAGGCACTACAAAAAAGCCCATCAATAATGCAAAAATTGACACGACAGTAGCACCCATAATATAAGGTCGTAAAAATCTAGAAAAAGAAATTCCAGAACTTAAAATAGCAATGATTTCAGTATTATTAGCTAACTTGGAAGTAAACCAAATTACAGACAAAAACAAAAATATTGGAAAAAGCAAATTGGCAAAATAAACCGTAAAATCGAAATAGTACATCGCAATTTTAGCAAATGGCACCTTATTTTCAATCATTTTATTGACTTTCTCGGAAACATCAATCACAATTCCGATAGGCACAAACAATAATAACATCACCACAAATGTGGATAAATATCTTTTTAGGATGTATTTGTCTATTATTGTTAGCATTTAATTATTAGGTTTTTAGGTGTTGGGTATTGGTAAAGTTGTAAAACCTAAAACCAAGTACCCTTTGTTTATTTTACAATCTTTGACTCATATTTTTAACCATCATTTCTTTCCATTCTCTAAAATCTCCCGCTAAGATATGTTTTCTGGCTTCACGAACCAACCACATATAAAAACCAAGATTGTGTATTGTTGCAATTTGTTTTCCAAGGTATTCATTAGCCGCAAAAAGATGGCGCAAATAGGCTTTTGTATATTCAGTATCAACAAATGTGATTCCCATTTCGTCTACAGGCGAAAAATCGTCTTCCCATTTTTTGTTCTTGATGTTGATTGTTCCATTAGCGGTAAACAACATTCCGTTTCTAGCGTTACGTGTTGGCATCACACAATCAAACATATCAATGCCTAAAGCAATATTTTCAAGAATATTAATAGGTGTTCCTACACCCATTAAATACCTTGGTTTGTCTTCTGGCAAAACTTCACACACCACTTCCGTCATGGCATACATTTCCTCGGCAGGCTCTCCTACAGATAGTCCGCCTATGGCATTGCCTTGCTGACCCGAATTCGCAATATATTCGGCTGATTGTTTTCTTAAATCTTTGTAAGTACTGCCTTGAACAATAGGGAAAAAAGTTTGTTCATAACCATATTTAAAAGGCAAGTTATCTAAATGATTGATACATCGGTCTAACCAACGGTGCGTCATGTGCATAGAACGTTGTGCGTAACGATAGTCACAAGGATAAGGCGTACATTCGTCAAACGCCATGATGATATCCGCACCTATGGTACGTTGAATTTCCATTACATTCTCTGGCGTGAAAAAATGATAGGAACCATCAATATGCGACTTGAACTTGACACCTTCTTCTTTAATTTTTCTATTTGCCGAAAGCGAATATACTTGGTAACCCCCAGAATCGGTCAAAATATTCCTGTCCCAATTCATAAACTTGTGCAAACCGCCCGCTTTTTCAAGGATTTCGGTTTGTGGACGCAAATACAAATGGTACGTATTTCCTAGTATAATATCCGGATTAATATCCAGCTTTAACTCCCGCTGATGTACTCCTTTTACAGAAGCCACAGTACCTACAGGCATAAAAATAGGTGTTTCAATAACACCGTGATCAGTAGTAATAGTGCCCGCTCTGGCTTTTGTCTGCGGATCTTTCTTTAATAAATCAAACTTCATATAGGCATTTTTCAGTCGGCAAAGATAATTTATTTTCGATTTTATTTATTGCTTTCGGTTAATCTTATGCTTTTGTTAGGTTTTTTTAAAATAATCACGGTATGAATTTCAAACTTATTTACATTTTTTTGACCTTAACATAATATTTAGCTAAAGTACAGAATCGTTTCTTTGTAAAATTGTGAAAGGTTATATTGTTAACTTAATTAAAGAAGATGATCGTATTTTTTAAACAATTTACTATACTAGAAAAAATAATTCTTTGCTTAGTTTTTTTTATTTACTGCAATAATCTTTTAACTGATATTATGCAGGTAGATGCAGCTCAGTATGCAGGTATTTCCGCACAAATGGCACAAACAGGCTCTTATTTAGAGATAAAAGAGTTTCAAAACGATTATCTGGACAAACCACCTTTGTTATTTTGGTTGGCGAGTATGAGTATCACCCTTTTTGGGATTAATAATTTTGCTTACAAATTTCCCTCTTTTTTATTTTTATTATTTTCTCTTTATGCAGTGTATCGTTTTGCTTTGTTATACTATTCAAAAAGCATAGCTAAAAACGCAATGATTATTCTTGCCACTTCACAAGCTTATTTTTTAATTACTAACGATGTGCGTACCGATTCTCTTTTAACATCATCTGTAATTTCGGCAATATGGTTACTTTCTGAATATTTTGAAAACAAAAAACTGAAATTTTTAATTTTAGGTGCTTTTTTTATAGGTTTTGGAATGCTTGCAAAAGGTCCTATTGCGTGCATTGCCGTACTTTTTCCCTTGGGAATCAATCTGATCTATCAAAAGAAGTGGAAAGTTATTTTTAATTGGCAATGGATGGTTGTCTTTTTTATCATTGTACTCTTGCTTTTACCAATGTCGTATGGCTTGTACAAGCAGTTTGATATGCATCCGGAAAAAATAACAAACGGTGTTAAAGGACAAAGTGGTTTGTATTTTTATTATTGGCTGCAGAGTTTTGGTCGCATTACTGGAGAAAATGTGTGGAACAATAATACGCCTTGGTTTTATTTTTTTACAACAAGTATTTGGGATTATTTTCCATGGATATTACCCTTTTCTTTTGCTTTGTTTTTTCAGATAAAAAAACTTTTTTCAGTAAAAAATAAGCCAGTCGAAATAACTACGTTAGTAGGTTTTGTAAGCCTTTTTGCAATGCTTTCTCTTTCTAAATACAAATTACCGCATTATATTTTTATAACTTTTGCATTTGCTTCTGTTATCACATCGTTGTATTTGTCGAATCTGGAACTAAAAAAGTGGAAGAACTGGTTTACTGTTACTTATGCTTTAGGAATAATTATTTTAGTTCTTTTAATTGTTTATCCAATATTCTTTTTTAAAGAATTTACTGTCTGGATTTTAATTTGTATTTTAATTCAGTTGTGCATTTTGTTTACTATTAAAAAATGGAAAGAGCAGAACATGGCAAAATTAATTGCTCCAGTTATAATATTGAATCTCTTTTTAAGTTTTGTTTTTTATCCAAAATTATTGACCTTTCAGTCAGATTCTACTGCAGGAAAATGGGCTTTAAAAAATATAAAAAATGAACCTGTATATCTATATGAAAAGTCTTCGCATGCGTTTAATTTTTATTACAAAAATCCATTTAACAAAGTTATTTATAAAGAACAAATAGATACGATTTCAACTACAGCTTGGCTGTATGTAAATGATGAACAGAGAGATACAATAAAAAATATAAACTATACAATTATAAAAGATATAGTTTTTGATTCTTATCCAATAACAAGATTAAAACTAAAATTTTTACTTGAAGGTTCAAGACAAAAACAACTAACTAAAAAACACCTGATAAAAATAAAAAAGCAATAAATTTAAACCAAAAAGTGAAAAAACTATCTATTATTATTCCAGCCTATAATGAAGGCTCCACGATTCATTTAATCTTAGACAAAATAAAAAATGTGACTCTTTTAAATGATATCGAAAAGCAAATCATAATTGTAAACGATTGTTCAAAAGACAATACAGAAGACGCAATATTAGCATATATACAACAAAATCAAATACTTAATATTGATTATTTTAAACACGAAATCAATAAAGGAAAAGGAGCTGCACTACATACAGGAATAGCAAAAGCCACTGGCGACTACCTTGTTATACAAGATGCTGATTTAGAATATGATCCTAACGAGTACAACATTTTATTACAACCTATAATCGAAGGTTTTGCAGATGTTGTTTATGGTTCCCGTTTTATAGGAGGCAACCCGCATAGAATATTGTTTTTTTGGCACACCATAGGCAATAAATTATTAACTTTTTTATCCAATATGTTTACCAATCTCAACCTAACAGATATGGAAACGTGTTATAAAGTGTTTAGAAAAGAAGTGATTCAAAACATACAGCTCAACGAAAAAAGATTTGGTTTTGAACCCGAAATAACAGCGAAAATTTCCCGAATTAATAGAATCAGAATTTACGAAGTAGGCATTTCATATTACGGAAGAACATACGAAGAAGGTAAAAAAATTGGTTGGAAAGACGGTTGTAGAGCTTTATACTGTATTTTAAAGTATGGCTTTTTCAAAGCAAGATAGCTACCACTTAAATTAAGATTTATTATAATGAACCGCTATTTTAGAAAAGACAGCGGTTCTATCGTTTTTTTAGAGTTTTTAGAAACTCTTAATAACTTATTATAAGTCTAAAAATCGTGTTCTTTAAAATCAAAATATCTGATTATCTTTGTGCCAGTCAAATTTTAACTCACAAATGAAACCAAACACACAACAACTTAACGATTTAACTACACAAGTGCGCAGGGACATTCTTAGAATGGTACATGCAGTAAATTCAGGACATCCAGGAGGTTCATTGGGTTGCACAGAATTTTTAGTATCTCTTTACCAAAACCTAATGGACAGAAAACCAGGTTTTGATATGGATGGCATAGGAGAAGATTTATTTTTTCTCTCAAATGGTCATATTTCACCTGTTTTTTATAGTGTTCTATCCCGTAGCGGTTACTTTCCTGTTTCAGAATTGGCCACTTTTAGACTTTTAAATTCGCGATTACAAGGCCATCCTACAACCCATGAAGGTTTACCAGGAGTACGAATCGCTTCAGGTTCATTAGGTCAAGGATTATCTGTAGCTATAGGTGCAGCGCAGGCTAAAAAACTAAACAATTGCAACCATTTGATTTATTCGCTACATGGTGATGGTGAATTGCAAGAAGGGCAAAACTGGGAAGCTATTATGTATGCTTCTGCAAAAAAAGTCGATAATATTATAGCTACAATTGACCTTAATGGTAAACAAATTGACGGTAGTACCGATGAAGTTTTACCTATGGGAAGTATCAAAGCAAAATTTGAAGCTTTTGATTGGGATGTACTTGAAATTACAGCTGGTAATGATATTGAAGCGATTATTGCTGGGATGACGGATGCCAAGTCAAGAACTGGCAAAGGAAAACCGGTTTGTGTTTTGCTGCATACTGAAATGGGCAATGGTGTAGATTATATGATGCACACCCATGCTTGGCATGGTAAAGCACCTAATGATGCACAACTAGAAAATGCATTGTCACAAAATCCATCAACTTTAGTGGACTATTAAATTCAAGAATATGAAATTAAAGTTATTGGTTTTATTTCTTGTTTTTTGTACAAAAAATTATTCTCAAGAATTTATTTACGATACATTTCTCCAATATAAAAGTAGCTTTAGCGGAAATATCCATTTTTATATGGTTAATTCTTCTCAAAATACAGACTTATTTACTGGCTATAATATTTATAGAAAAGATTTCGAAATGCACGGTTTTATTCTTGAAGAAAAGAATCAAACTTATCACAAATTTAAAGTTTTCAATTTAGAAAAATCAATTTCATTTGTATACCAAAAAAGTGAAAAAAAAGAAAAATCTGAAAATGAAAAAATACAAAAATTTTACTTCAAGCAAATTGAAACTTTGATTGATAGTACTAGAACAAAGGTTTTAATTTTAGGATATACAAGTCCAAAAATGAAAAGAATACAAAGATCAATTGAAATTATATATGAAAATAGTGATATAAAATTCAATGAAGAATTTTTAAATTCTTTCTCTCATGGGGCTTTCTCAAATACTGATTATAAAATATCAATTGGTATTCCAATAAAAATTATTACAGATTATAAAAACGGAAATGTAAACACCTTTGAAAGAATTACCAAAAAAACAATCACAACTAAATTAATTATTCCAAAGACATAATAATGAAGAAATATACAAATACAGGAAGTAAAGATACCCGCTCAGGATTTGGAGCTGGAATGACCGAATTAGGTCAAAAAAATGAAAATGTAGTAGCACTTTGTGCAGATTTGATAGGTTCGTTAAAATTTGATGATTTTAAGAAAAACCATCCAGAACGCTTTTTTCAAATAGGTATAGCAGAAGCTAATATGATAGGTATTGCAGCAGGATTGACCATTGGTGGTAAAATTCCTTTTACAGGAACATTTGCCAACTTTTCTACTGGAAGGGTTTATGACCAAATTCGCCAATCAGTTGCATATTCTGATAAAAATGTAAAAATCTGTGCTTCGCATGCAGGTTTGACTTTAGGAGAAGATGGTGCAACACATCAAATTTTAGAGGACATTGGATTGATGAAAATGCTGCCAGGAATGACCGTTATCAATACTTGTGATTACAACCAAACCAAAGCGGCAACATTAGCAATCGCAGACCACCATGGTCCTGTTTATTTGCGTTTTGGCCGTCCAGTTGTGCCTAATTTTATGCCAGAAAACGAAAAGTTTGAAATAGGCAAAGCAATTGTTTTAACCGAAGGCTCAGATGTGACAATTGTTGCTACTGGACATTTGGTTTGGGAAGCATTAGTAGCAGCCAAAGCGCTTGAAGCAAAAGGTATTTCAGCAGAAGTGATTAACATTCACACCATAAAACCATTAGATGAAACGGCAATTTTAAATTCATTAGCAAAAACCAAATGTATTGTTACTGCCGAAGAACACAATATTTTAGGTGGTTTAGGAGAAAGTGTTGCAAGAGTTTTATCATTGAACAATCCTGCTCCTCAAGAATTTGTTGCCGTTCAAGACAGTTTTGGCGAAAGCGGAACTCCAGAACAATTGATGAACAAATACAAACTGAACAACCAAGCGATTGTTGAAGCAGTCGAAAGAGTTATGAAAAGAAAATAACATCTTTACTATTCATAAAAAAATCCCGTTTCTAATCAAAACGGGATTTTTTATGATTTATAAGAACTATTACTTGCATGTTTTATCCAGATACTTTGATTTTCCAGATGTGCAAGTAGGATAAGGAAAGGTAATTACACCATTAACTTTGATTTCACCTATGGTTAAAAAATTATCGCCATCATCATCTACATCAAGAAAATCAGGAATAGTATCACCATCAGTATCATCGTTATATGGATCACCATTGCCGTCTAAATCTTCCGTATTGGATTTCACACCATCACGATCATGGTCCCTGTTTTTTATAGTATGTAATCTTATCCTAAACGCAATAGGAGAATAAGCAGGAATATTTGGCCTAGAATCAGCGAAATAAGCTATACCAGAGGGTATAAAAACAACGCCTATACCCGAATCTGTAAAGTTTATCGTACCATCAGGGTTTGTTGAAGCAGCTGTTGCCGTTCTTAATTCTGGTAAAAATTGTCTAAAACCTGAGATTAAAACACTTTCAAATTGAGATAGTGCTGGAAATGTAGACCAAATAGGCACATCATTGCTGTCAAAAACTTCATTATCTAATCTGAAGCCTTTGTAAGAAGTGTACGTAGAATCTATTGTTGTAGGTTTTACTCCACCTCCTGGATTGATAATCAAATAATACATTTTATAATCTACAGGATCTGCAACCCTACCGCTTACTAAGTTGGAAGTCCTATCATCATCTTTTACAATTTTAGATTGCAAAGGAATTTCTGTATTGTCCCAAATGGATACAAGCCCTGTCGGATTTGGATTTGGTATGGCATTTATTTCAATATCAGGATATCCATCAACAACAATTTGCTTTAAGTAATGCGTTTTCAAATATTTTTCGATTGAATCATTATCTTTCAGATATTGTTCAGCAAAATCTCTCGGTGGAACCTCTTGAGCTAAATTATCATCATCTTTATTACATGAAAATAAAGCGATAGATATAAATAATAAAATAAAATATAACCTAAATTTGTTCATTCTTGTCCAATTTTTGTTGGCGCAAGATACAATATTGATTTATTTTTGAATAATATTTAACTACGTTTTTAGAAAAGATATGAGAATTGACAAATATTTGTGGTGTGTGCGCTACTACAAAACCCGAAATATGGTTACTGAAGCTTGCAAAAAAAATCATATTACTGTAAATGGTCTGGTTGCAAAACCTTCAAAAGAGGTCTTCCCAACCGATAAAATAACATTTAGAAAAGACCAAATTACCCAAATCATTACAGTCCTAGACATTCCCGAAAATCGTGTGGCTGCTAAACTGGTCGATATTTATAGAAAGGATGAAACGCCTGCAGAGGTTTTTCAGCATTTGGAATTATTAAAACTGTCTAAAGAACACTACAGAAAAACTGGAGACGGAAGACCTACAAAAAAAGACCGACGCGATCTAGAAGACTTTAGTGTCGATTTTTCTGATGAAGAAAAAGAATAAAAGCTACCAATAAAAAAACATACAATGACCCAAAACATCATTTTAAACGATCAAGAAATAGAGCATAAAATAAAAAGAATTGCTTACCAAATTTACGAAACTTTTGTAGATGAAGAAGTAATCGTTATAGCAGGAATAGCCTCAAATGGCTTTATTTTTGCCCAAAAACTTGCTTTGGCATTACAAAATATTTCGACTCTAAAAATAGATTTATGCGAAGTATTTATTGACAAACAAAATCCTTCAGCAGCAATAACAACGTCTTTAACAAAAGAGCAATACAAAGACAAAGGATTGGTACTCGTAGATGATGTATTAAATTCTGGTACAACCCTTGTTTATGGTGTAAGACATTTTCTTGATGTACCATTAAAAAAGTTTAAAACTGCAGTTTTAGTGGATAGAAACCATAAAAAATACCCTGTAAAAGCTGATTTCAAGGGCATTTCCTTATCTACTTCATTATTTGAACATGTACAAGTTGTATTTGAAAACGAAAATTGTGTTGCTTATTTAAGCTAATAATTGATGTATTGCCTCAACAACTTCTTGAGGAGATTTATCATCAACAGCAACAGTATGAGTTGCCTTATAGTAATAAAAACTTCGGTCAAAGAGATTTTTAGCAATAAAAGTTTTCATTTCCTCCTTTTGCATAGCAGCAATTAATGGACGATTGGCACTTGCTGTATGCAATCTTTCATACAAGGTATCTATTGTTGCTTTTAAATATATAGAAACGATATTGATACCGTTCAACATTTCATGATTGTTGGCATAACAAGGGGTGCCACCGCCCAAACTTAAAATCATACTTTCAGGATTGCTAATTAATTCTAAAAAAAGATCATGTTCTAACTTTCTAAAATGAATTTCTCCCTTTTGTTCAAAAATTTCTGAAACAGACAATTGCGCTCTTTCTTCGACAATTTTATCTAGATCAAGTGCAACCATTCCTAATTTTTTTGACAGTATTTGTCCAATAGTAGTCTTACCGCTACCCATATAACCTAATAAAATTATTTTTTTCATCTGAATAAAACCTTATAAACTAAGGCATTAAGTGTAAATATTAAAAAAAGACAAATTTATAAGAAATTTGCTTTGAAAAATAAATAATAACGCCTTATATTTGCACCCGCATTCAAGAAATTAAAATGACTCGATAGCTCAGTCGGTAGAGCACATCACTTTTAATGATGGGGTCCTGGGTTCGAGCCCCAGTCGGGTCACAAAATGACATAATTTTCGTTTAAAATCTTGAAAGCAATGACTCGATAGCTCAGTCGGTAGAGCACATCACTTTTAATGATGGGGTCCTGGGTTCGAGCCCCAGTCGGGTCACAAAAGTCGAGCATTGCGCTTGGCTTTTTTTATTTTTGGCCACGTGGAGAAACGGTAGACTTGCCAGCTTGAGGGGCTGGTGCCCGCAAGGGCGTGTGGGTTCAAATCCCACCGTGGTCACGATTTTAAATTAAAAACCCTTATTTTGTAAGGGTTTTTTCTTTTAAAACAAATACAAATTCATTCTTTACTCTAACCATTTCTGTATTTTTATTAGAACACTGCTAAAGATGAAAATTTAATTTTTAACGCTAAATATTATTCCTACTTTTACATCCATGAAATGGATCAACTTCATAGTTTCAATATACTTGGTGGCACTTTCGTGTTTGCCCTGTGGCGATGTTGCAACATTTAATATTGAGAATCTTTCCGAAAAGTTAAATACAGCGAAGGAAAATCACAGTCACGAAAAAGAAAATGATTTGTGCTCTCCTTTTTGCAATTGCAATTGTTGTGGTACTCAAATAGCCAACTATTACAAAGTGACTACAATTAATTTTACTATAGTTTCAAAAAGTATCAAAACCCAACTACCCTCTTATAAGTCAAAATTTATTTCTAAATTCTATGGAAGTATTTGGCAACCTCCACAAATAGTGTAATGTTACCCTGCTTAATTTTGCGGGGATAGAAAATGATATCTTTATCACAAATAATAGCAAAAGTAATTTTGCTAATTATATCATTCATTACAATATTTCCATGTTAGATAAAATCATATATTTCAGTATAAAGAACAAGTTTATAATCTTACTCTTTACATTGGCTCTCATCGCTTTTGGCAGTTATTCGTTAAAAAATTTACCGTTAGATGCCTTGCCAGATGTGACTAATAATCAGGTTCAGATTATCACCACTGCTCCTACTCTAGCAAGTCAAGAAGTAGAACAATTAATTACCTATCCACTTGAACAAGCTGTAAAAACAATACCTAAAGTTATTGAACTCAGAAGTATCTCTCGCTTTGGATTATCAGTTGTTACAGTAGTTTTCAAGGACAATGTAGATATTTATTGGGCAAGAGAACAAATTTTTCAACGGCTTGATGAAGCCAAAGAAAATATTCCTGCTTATGCGGGAACTCCAAAACTAGCTCCTATTACAACAGGGCTTGGCGAAATTTACCAATACGATGTTTATGCAAAAAAAGGCTATGAAAACAAGTACGATGCAGTCAAGTTAAGGACTATTCAAGATTGGATAATTATTCCGCAGTTGCAAGGCATTGAAGGCGTTGCAGAAGTTAGCGCTTGGGGCGGGAAGTTAAAACAATACGAAATTGCTATCAATCCTAACAAATTGAACAGCTTAGGAGTTACTATTACTGACATTTTTAATGCACTCGAAAAAAACAATCAAAATACCGGTGGCGCTTACATAGAAAAAGACCAATATGCTTATTTTATTCGCGGTGTGGGAATGGCAACGGGTACCAAAGATTTAGAAAATGTGGTAGTTTCTAACAACAATAATACCCCAGTACTAGTAAGAAATGTAGCCGAAGTTCGGGAAGGCGTTGCATTACGTTACGGCGCTTCTACTAAAGACGGTAAAGGCGAAATCGTATCTGGCTTGGCACTAATGCTCAAAGGAGAAAATTCTAGCGCAGTTGTTAAACGAATCAAAGAAAAAATGGTTCAAATCAACAAAACCTTGCCCGAAGGTGTTGTTGCTGAAGCTTTTATCGACAGAGGCAAACTTGTTGAAAGTGCTATTGGGACTGTTACTAAAAACTTGCTTGAAGGTGCTTTAATTGTAATTTTTGTATTAATATTATTTTTAGGAAATCTTCGTGCAGGATTAATTGTAGCGTCTGTAATTCCTTTATCCATGCTTTTCGCGGTAATTTTAATGAATTATTTTGGAATCAGTGGTAATTTAATGAGTCTGGGAGCCATCGATTTCGGGATTATTGTAGATGGTGCAGTTATTATTGTTGAAGCCACCATGCACCATTTGTATAAAAAGAATAAAAAGCACCATTTTGAAAATGATTCACTTGAAAAAAAATTAAGCCCTGAGCAAAAATTATTAATTGAAACCGAAACTAATTTACCGAAAACCTTTTCTCAAGCAAAAATGGATGAAGAAGTTTACCAATCGGCTTCAAAAATAAGAAACAGCGCCGCTTTTGGAGAAATTATTATCTTAATTGTGTATTTGCCAATATTAGCTTTGGTTGGTACCGAAGGCAAAATGTTCAAACCTATGGCAATGACTGTAGGGTTTGCGGTTGTTGGCGCCTTTATTTTGTCTTTGACTTATGTACCCATGATGAGCGCTTTATTTTTATCAAAAAATACCACTCAAAAACCCAATTTTAGTGATAGAATGATGGCATGGTTTGAAAAAAAATACCTTCCTATTCTAGAAAGTACATTACAATTTAAACGTACCGTTTTATCTTTTGCAGTCGGATTATTTGTTATTGCGTTCTTCATTTTCCAAAACATGGGTGGCGAATTTATCCCCACTATCGAAGAGGGTGATCTGGCCATCAATGCCACAATAATGACGGGCAGTTCCTTAACCCAAATGGTAGCAACGACTACCGAGTGTGAAAAAATTCTTAAAGCCCAATTCCCAGAAATAAAAACTATTGTAAGCAAAATAGGCAGTGGTGAAATCCCAACAGATCCCATGCCAATAGAAAGTGGCGACTTAATTATAGTGCTCAAAGACAAAACAGAATGGCGCAATGATTACAACAATTGGGAAGATTTAGCCAATGCAATGAAGTCAGCAATGGAAGCCATTCCTGGAGTCGCAATAGAGATTTCGCAACCCATACAAATGCGTTTTAATGAATTAATGACAGGAAGCCGAAGTGATATTGCTATTAAAATTTTTGGAGATGATTTGGATATTTTAGACGATAAGGCCAACGAATTAATCTCAAAAATCGAAAAAATAGAGGGAATTGGTGATCTTAAAGCGGATAAAGTAACTGGTTTACCCCAAATTACTGTAAAGTATGATTACAATAAAATTGCTTTGTACGGTTTGAATATTACTGATATCAACCAAATCATTCGTGCCTCTTTTGCTGGAGAAAGTGCAGGTAAAATTTATGAAGAAAGCAAACGATTTGATATTGTAGTAAGGATGGATGCTGCAAACAGAACTGATATTACAGATGTGAGCAACCTTTTTATTCCATTACCAAATGGTCAGCAAGTACCATTGTCACAAGTAGCAACTATTGATTTTGAACAAGGTCCAGTGCAAGTTTCCCGTGAAGATGGCAAACGCAGGATTACAATAGGGTTAAACGTTCGTGGTCGTGATATAAAAAGTGTTGTCGAAGAAATTCAAACCAAACTAAACAAGGATTTTAAACTTCCTACAGGTTATTACATCACCTATGGCGGGCAATTTGAAAACTTAATTGAAGCTTCAAAAAGGCTGTCGGTTGCATTACCCATCGCGCTGGGTTTAATTTTAGTTTTATTGTTTTTTACTTTCAATAGTTTCAAACAAGCAGGCATGATTTTTACAGCCATTCCGCTCTCTGCCATCGGTGGCGTTTTTGCACTCTGGGTGCGCGGTATGCCCTTTAGTATTTCGGCAGGAATAGGATTTATTGCACTCTTTGGCATCTCCGTATTAAACGGAATTGTACTGATTTCCTATTTTAACCAACTCAAAACAGAGGGAATAACTGATGCTTTGCAACGTGTTTTAATGGGTACAAAAACCAGATTACGACCTGTTTTAATGACGGCTGCTGTTGCTTCACTAGGCTTTTTGCCGATGGCGTTATCCACAAGTGGTGGTGCCGAAGTTCAAAAACCATTGGCCACAGTTGTCATAGGCGGCCTACTATCTTCAACCCTATTAACACTTATTGTTTTACCTATTCTTTATTTACTAATTGAAAAAGGATTCAAACGAAAAAAAATGACAACACCGGCAGTAACTTTACTTGCTTTGTTGATTAGTAGTTTTTCTTTGGCACAAAATCAACAACCCATTTCACTTCAAAAAGCTATTGAAATGGCGAAAACCAATAATATTGATTTAAAAATTGCCGATAAAGAAATTCAAAAACAAATAGTCCTGAAGAAAACCGCTTTTCAAGCTGATCCTTTACAAATACAATACCAAGGCGGACAGTTCAATAGCAATGATTATGATCACAACATTTCGGTACAACAATATTTTCCTATTGGTAAAATCACTAAAGCAAACAGGCAATTACAAGAAGAATTAGTAAAACTGGCCGAAAAGCGAAAAAAATTATCACAATACGAAATTGAAAAAGCTGTGACTATTGCTTATTACCAATACTTGTATGGACTTTCTGTTCAAAAATTGAATAATGAGTTGGTTGAAATTTATGCTAAATTTCTCAAAAATGCTACCCTTCGATTTGAAACTGGCGAAAGCGGAAAAATTGAAGTCATTAGTGCCAAAGCTAAATCTAAAGAAATTGAAACACTACAAGCGCAACTCGAATATGAATTAGCCATTTATCAAAAACAATTGCAGTTTTTTGTTCAAACCGAAGAAAATATTGTTCCCGATAGTGCAACTCCTGTTCAATTTTCAATACCAATTGAAGAAAAAAATGTTGAAACTACCAATTTAGTAGCTGAATATTATCAACAACAAATTTCAGTTTTTGAGAAAGAAGCCAATACCTTTAAAGCCATGCGCACGCCTAAATTAGGTTTGGGCTATTTTGCACAAAGCATTAATACAAAATTTTATTTTCAAGGTTTTACAGCTGGATTACAAATTCCGTTATTTGGAGGAGTAAATACAGCACGAGAAAAGGCTTCTTCAATAAATATAGAACAATCACAGTTAGAATTAAGCAAAAACCAATTGACATTAAAATTGCAAATCCAACAATTGAAAAACGATTTTGATAAACAACAAAAAGCTTTACAATATTATCAAGCTGAAGGACTACAATATGCAGCGCAAATTATTGCAACCGCACAAAAAAGTTATGCAAATGGCGATATGAGCTATTGGTCGTATATCAGTTTTTTAAACCAAGCCATTGATATAAAAAAACAAAATGCAGAAGCCATAAATGCTTACAATCAAAGTACTATTCAATTGCAATATCCTTCCTTTACTAAAAATTAATAAGTCAATTATGAAAAATATAAAAACACATGTTTTATTAGTTACCGTTTGTTTATTCCTTTTATTTTCCTGTGCGGAGAAAAAAACAGAGGAAGTCACCGAAGAAGAAAAATCTGAAAACGAAGTAGCACTAACTAGCCTGCAGTTCAAAACTGTAGGTATTGAGACTGGTTTTGTTGAAAATAGAAATTTAAATTTGGTCATAAAATCAAACGGTTACACGACAGTTCCTCCACAAAATAGGGCCAATATTGCTACATTGATAGGTGGCACTGTCAAAGACATTTTAGTTCTAGAAGGCACATTTGTAAACAAAGGAAAAGTTCTAGCAACCATTCAAAATCTGGAGGTTATTGAAATGCAAAAAGATTATAATGCTGCTGTTGCCAACATTGAATTTTTGCAACTAGAATTCAACCGCCAAAAAACGTTGAGTGAAGAAAATGTAAATCCTAGGAAAACTTTTCAAGAAGTAAAATCGAAACTAGCCGTTGAAAGAGCCAGAGCACAAGCAGCAAAAAATAAATTAGCAGCACTAAATATGAAACCAAATGGATCCAGTTTAGCGCCTATAGTTTCGCCAATTTCCGGATATGTAGGCAAAATTAGTATTGCAAAAGGCGCTTATGCCTCAACGGAAACCATACTTTTTGAAGTGGTTGATGATAGCCAAATGCATCTGGACTTGAATATATACGAAAAAGATTTAGGCACAATCGCAGTTGGACAAGAGGTAGATTTTGTATTAACAAACCAATCCAATAAATCAGTAAAAGGGAAAATATTCGGAATCAATAAATCATTTTCAAATGAGAGCAAAACGGTAGCTGTTCATGCAAAAATTGATCTTGCAGATACTAAAGGTTTGATATCAGGCATGTATGTTGCGGCTAATATCAATATAACAAATAGTACTGTAGCTGCGTTACCTAAAGATGCAGTTGTGAGAAACGGAGAAAAATATTTTGTTTATGTTTTAGAAGAAGAACATGAAGAAAAAAAACATTCGGCTAATAAAAAAGCACATGATGAAGTCCATTTTAAGGCCTTAGAAGTAATTCCAGGCACAACTGATTTAGGCTATACTGAAATACAATTTGTAGAAAAAATACCGCTTGATTCAAAAATTGTTACCAAAGGAGCCTTTTATCTTTTATCAGCAATGAAAGGCGGTGGCGAACATGAACACTAAAATATTTTACTTATAAAATTAGTAAGCTAAAGTTCAAATTTTGCATTTCCCAATTCTGATTTTTTTGTTTGCGATAAAGGAAAAGCAAAAAATCATTTTTCATTAAAATAAAAATAGATTTTGTTTAATTAAATGACTACATTTGTTAAACAAAATTTAAGCAAATATGAGTAGTGTGAAAAATGTGTTTAGTATCAAAGATTTAGAAAACTTATCTGGTATCAAAGCACATACTATAAGAATATGGGAAAAGAGATACAACATCTTAGAACCCATGAGAACCGAAACAAACATTAGATTTTATGATTTGAGTGGTTTGCAAAAACTATTAAACATAACTTTGCTACATAATCACGGTTACAAAATTTCTAAAATTTCAAAATATCCGCCTGAAAAAATACCCACAATGGTTAGGGAAATTATTTCTGAAAAAAGTGTTAAACACCATGCTATTTCAGCATTTAAGATGGCCATGATGAACTTTGATCACTCGCTTTTTTTTAACACCTACAACAACTTACTTTCTGAAAAATCTTTTAAAGAGGTATTTCACGATGTTTTCATACCGTTGATGAATGAAATAGGTTTGTTATGGCAAACTGACACAATCACTCCAGCTCACGAACATTTCATAACTTATTTGATCAAGCAAAAACTATTAATAAATACCGAAAAAGTCCAAATAAAACAACCTACCAAAACAGACAGAGTTTTTGTTTTATATTTACCACTCAACGAAATTCATGAATTGGGTTTGATGTATTTGAATTATGAAATCATGCTTAACGGTTATAAAACCATATATTTAGGAGAAAGTGTACCTCTCGAAAATTTAAAAGATGTTAAAAAATATTTTGACAACATCACGTTTGTATCCTACCTTACGGTTCAACCTGATAAAAATGAAGTTAATAATTATGTTCAAAAAATTAATAAAGAAATTTTGAATGACGAAAATTCAGAGCTTTGGTTAATAGGGAGAATGGTAGAATATGTGGAGGATAAAAATATTTTACCTAGCACAAATATCTTTCATTCAATTAGTGATTTTGTTAACAATATATAAACAATTAACTTAAAAGGTTTTATTTTTGTTTATATATTTTTGTACTTTTATTAAACAATATGATAAAAAATATAAAAATTATTGGCTCGGGGTTTTCTGCATTAGCAGCCTCTTGCTATCTTGCAAAACAAGGACACGATGTTGTTGTTTATGAAAAAAATACAACAATAGGCGGTAGAGCTAGACAATTAAAACGTGACGGATTTACATTTGACATGGGTCCAAGTTGGTACTGGATGCCCGATGTTTTCGAAAGATTTTTTGCCGACTTTAATAAAAAGCCATCTGATTACTACGAGCTTATCAAATTATCTCCTGCCTACAGAGTTTATTATGGTGTAAACGATTTTATAACCATTGCCGATAACCTTGATGAAATAAAAACCACTTTCGAACAAATTGAAAAAGGTAGTGGTAAGGTTTTAGAAGCATTTATTGCTGATGCAAAAAGCAATTATGATATTGCGATTAAAGACCTAGTTTACCGTCCTGGTGTTTCACCGTTAGAATTAATTACGGTCGAAACAGCAAAGAAAGTAGGGCAGTTTTTTAGTACCATCAGCAAAGATGTCCGTAAAAAATTTAAAAACCAACGCCTCATTCAAATACTAGAATTTCCAGTTTTGTTCCTTGGTGCAAAACCATCAGACACGCCATCGTTTTATAGTTTTATGAATTATGCTGATTTTGGAATGGGAACTTGGCATCCTAAAACAGGAATGTTCGATGTAGTATTTGCTATGGAATCATTAGCTAGAGAACTTGGAGTTACTTTTGAAACCAATAGTAATATTGAAAAAATAGTGGTTGAAAGCGGCAAAGCCAACGCAATAGTTATTAACGGAAATACGGTAAAAGCTGATCTTGTATTAAGTGGTGCTGATTATCATCATACCGAAACTTTATTAGACGAAAAATACAGAGCTTACTCAGAAAAATACTGGGAAAGTCGCGTTTTTGCGCCTTCATCATTGCTGTTTTATGTAGGTTTTGATAAAAAAATAGACAACATCTCTCACCACGCATTGTTTTTTGATGTCGATTTTGACCAACACGCTAGAGATATTTACGACGATCCTCAATGGCCTGAAGCACCTCTTTTTTATGCTAACTTCCCCTCTTTGACAGATACAACTGCTGCACCCGAAGGAATGGAATCTGGATTTTTTTTAATTCCTCTTGCTCCAGGAATCGAAGATACAGAAGCATTGAGAGAAACCTATTTTGACAAAATAATTGAACGTTTTGAAAAGCTAACGCAGCAAAATGTAAAAAATAATATTATATTTAAAGAATCTTTTTGTAAAAATGATTTTGTCTCAGAATACAACTCCTACAAAGGAAATGCCTACGGAATGGCCAACACTTTGTTACAAACTGCATTCTTGAGACCCAAGTTAAAAAGCAAAAAAGTAGAAAATTTATATTTTACTGGACAATTAACCGTTCCTGGACCTGGAGTTCCTCCAGCATTAATTTCAGGAAAACTAGTTGCCGAATTAATTGAGAAACATATTTAACGTTTTATGAAATCTATTTTTGACAAAGTTTCTTTTGATTGTAGTAGGAATGTAACAAAATCTTACAGTACCTCTTTTTCTTCCGCTGTAAAAATGCTTGCACCAACTATTCAACAAGACATTTATAATATTTATGGTTTTGTGCGTTTTGCAGATGAAATCGTAGACAGTTTTCACGATTACAATAAAGAAGAATTGTTTGGAATTTTTGAAAACAATTTGGCGTTGGCATTAAAGCATAAAATCAGTCTTAATCCCATATTGAACGCGTTTCAACACACGGTAACAAAGTTTGATATTCCTGATGAGTTGATAGCTGCTTTTATGAAAAGTATGAAACTGGATTTGACCAAAACAGAGTACAAAACACAAGAAGAGTACAATGAATATATTTTTGGCTCTGCCGATGTTGTGGGTCTTATGTGTTTAAAAGTTTTTGTAAAAGGTGACGATACAAAATACGAAGAATTAAAAAATGCAGCCATGCGATTGGGCTCTGCGTTTCAAAAAGTCAATTTTTTAAGAGATTTAAAAGCTGATTTTGAAGATTTGAGCCGTACTTATTTTCCGGATACAGATTTAAGTCAACTGGATGAAACTTCAAAGCAAAAAATAATCCAGGAGATTGAAGCTGATTTTAAAGCTGGTTATGAAGGTATTGTAAACTTGCCAATCGATGCAAAATTTGGTGTTTACACTGCTTATGTTTATTATAAAAAATTACTTTCTAAATTAAAGAAAACACCATCTGCAGAAATCAAAAATACCCGTATCAGAGTTCCTGATTATCAAAAATACGGTCTTTTTGCAAAATGTTATTTCAGTTATAAACTCAATATAATCTAAAAAAATAATAGGCCATGTGGTTACACTTTTTTGTTTTTTTTGCTACTTTCTTCTTTATGGAATTTATGGCTTGGTTTAGTCATAAGTATATAATGCATGGTTTTTTATGGAATTTACACGCGGACCATCATAAAAAAGACCACGATTCTTGGTTTGAAAGAAATGATGCTTTCTTTATTATTTATGCAGTGATCAGTATTGGATTTTTTATACTATGGCAAAAAGGAATTTTAAATATTGGTCTTGCAATAGGTTTAGGTATTTTTGCTTACGGATTGGCTTATTTTTTAGTCCATGATATTTTTATCCACCAGCGTTTTAAAATGTTTAGAAATGCAAACAACCGTTATGCAAAAGCAGTACGTAGAGCGCATAAAATGCACCACAAACATACAGGTAAGAATGACGGAGAAAGTTTTGGGATGTTACTTGTCCCGTTAAAGTATCTAAAAAAATAAATTCAAACAAAAAGCGCTCTGAAATGGAGCGCTTTTTTTATAAATAAAATGTGATTTTTATTTCTTGAACATTTCCTGCAAAGGTTTTAGTTGGTCTAGATTTACATTGGCTTTTTCTAAAACAGTCATCATTGTCATGATATTGTTAGGATTCATATCCTTGCCTAAAACTCTAATAACTGCAAAACCAGCATCTTTTTTATTGGCAAATAAAACAAACTCTTCTATATTGTCATCCTCTCCTACGCAACTTACAGAAGCACCTTCTTTACCAGAGCCAAATTTCATTAACTGTTTGTACTTTTGATTTTTAAGAATCGTCGTAACCTTAGCTCTTTCTTCGTCAAATTGAGATTTGTTTTTATCATTGATTTTGAATGCTAAAACATTGATCTTTTCAAAAGATTGCAAAGCTGCTTTTTGCTCAGCAGTTAAACTCACTTTATCTACATTAAGAATACTGGGAGCAATATCTATGGCTACAAAGTTTTTATTCTCTGAATTGGTTACAAAATATTTTTGCAAACTTGGTTCTGAACTGCAACTTACTAGTGTTAGTAAACTTAAAACGATAACTATGGTAATTCGTATCATATTATTATTTTGTTTTAGATGCTTTTTTTAATGCTTCACCACCAGGAATTCTCATTTTATCAGTAAGTAAAGCTATTTCATCAAGATCAAAATTTCCTGTAAGTGACATTAAAACCGTTTCATTTCCTTTACCAGAACCACCTTCAATAAACATCAAGAGTTCTTTTATCTGTGTTTCTTTTGCGCCAGATTTAACAAGTATCTTGATCGTTTTGCCTGCATCATTTACACGCATCAATTCTTCTAAACCCGAAGATTTAATATAACGTTCAGCAGTAACTTTCATGTCAGTAGTGGTTTTGTTACTCGACGTTGTAAAAACTTTTAAATTGTCTAGTTTTTTAACCAACGCTAAATACTGTTGTGCTTCTTTGTCGCTGGCATTCATCTTGACATTGCCCATCATTTGAAACATTTTTTTGTTAACAATAACAGTTGTAACTTCTTCTAATCCGTCAAATTTATCAAAGGCAGATTGTGCGAAGAATAAAGTAGGCAATAATGTAAATACTAATGTGATAATTATTTTTTTCATTTTAATTGTTTTTATTTTTTAAAGATTAAATTTTTTGAGTCTTCAAACTCGTTAATATGTTGCACGCTTTCTATACCTACATTTACATTTTGTGATAATAAAGACAAGACTTTTTGTGTTTCTCTAAAAGCGACTTCTGGATCTTGATAAGTTCCTAAATCTTGTTCTTGACTTTCATTGTAATTGAAATATCCAAGGGTTGCAACACTAAACAAAACAACAACTGAAGCTGCAATTGATAACCACGCTACATTACGTTTTTTATACCGGTTCATCGGGAATGGTGGAATTTCATGCTGGGACTTTTGTTCTTTTGCTGCAGAAAAATAGCCAAAAAGCGACTGGTATTGTACCAAATGCTGCGCAACATTTGATGAAGAAAAGTAATCTTTCAACTCTTTTTCTTCGGCAATAGTGGTTTGCCCTTCAAAATATTTTTCTAGTAATAATTCTATTTTAATTGATTCCATAGCTGTGGGTTTTTATCATAAATGCTCTAATCGTTTTTCTTGCTCTTGAAAGCGCAACGCGAATTGCGGTTTCATTCATGTTTAGAATTTTTGCAATTTCTTCGAACTCATATTGTTCAACATCTCGCATTTGTATGATTAATCTTTGTTGTTCAGGCAGTTGGGCTATTATTTTATCAACCCAACTTAGACTGTCAATATCTTCTAATTTTTGGTGCAAACCTGCTTCTCTGTCGGTATAATTATTGTGCACAATTTTCATGTTTTGCGCTCTTTTTGACTTCAATTGATCAAAACAATAATTTTTTGTCATTGTCATCGCAAAAGCTTCTACACTATTGTAATCGGACAAACCTTCATTTTTATTCCATAATTTAACTAAAACCTCTTGGGTCGCATCTTCTGCTTCTTCTGTACTGACTAATAATCTTTTAGCCAACCGAAAAACTTTGTCTTTAAATGGACTTATAAGGTCTACAAATTCTTTCTGGTTCATACTCAGTTTGGTTTGTTTTAGTTTGGTTATATAAGCAAGACGAAGCACTTTATTTTTTGTTACAAAGAATTGAAAATAAAACTAAAGTCACTAAATTTACGTTTGTAAAATAAAGAAAATTACCTATGAAAAGCATTTATAAATCCTTGTTATTATTAATGGTCATTACAATGAGTTTTCAAAGTTGTAATGATATGGATGATTCTTTATCTGTTCCTTCCGATTTAGAAATAGAAAATTTTATTTGGAAAGGTCTTAACCTGTATTATTTATGGCAAGCCGATGTACCAGATTTAGCTGATGCAAGATTTGAAAATCAAGGCCAATTGAATGAATTTTTATATACTAAAGATACTCCAGAAATTTTGTTTCAAGACTTATTGAACAAACCTATTAGTAAATTTCCTTTGGGTCAAGCGGTTGATAAGTTTAGTGTTTTAGTAAATGATTATACGGTTTTAGAGAATCTTTTTCAGGGTGTTACCACAAATAATGGCGTAGATTTTGGTTTAAGATATAAAACTGGAAGTACAACGGAAATTTTTGGTTGGGTACGCTACATCATTCCTAATTCGAACGCCGCTGGTAAAAACATAAAACGTGGTGATATATTTTATGCAGTAAATGGTACACCATTAACAATCAGCAATTACCAATCATTACTCGCAAATGCCAATTATACTTTGAATCTTGCTGACTATAGTAGTGGCAACATTACGCCTAACGGACTTTCGGTAGATTTAACTAAAACAGAATTGACCGAAAATCCTGTTTTTTATAACCAAATAATAACTGCGGGAACACATAAGGTTGCCTACTTGGTTTACAATGGTTTTACTGCCAATTTTGATACCCAATTAAATGATGCTTTTGGCCAAATAAAAGCAGGTGGAGCTACTGATTTGGTATTGGATTTGAGATACAATTCTGGTGGTTCAGTGCTTACAGCCACAAGATTAGCGAGTATGATTACAGGACAATTTAATGGACAACTTTTTGCAAAACAACAATGGAATAGTAAAGTACAAACCTATCTTGAAGCCAATAATCCGGGACAATTGACTAATAATTTCACTAACACAATAGGAAATGGAGTTGCTTTGAACAGTTTGAATTTTATAAAAATTTATATCTTAACAAGTATCAGTTCCGCTTCAGCAAGCGAATTGGTTATTAATGGATTACAACCTTACATCAATGTTGTTTTAATAGGTGATAAAACAACAGGCAAAAATGCTGGATCTAGAACGCTTTACGACTCGCCTACTTTTACTAAAACAGATGTGAATCCTGATCACAAATATGCTTTACAGCCATTATTATTTAAAACTGTTAACAAAATAGGTTACGGAGACTATCAAAGTGGCATTGAACCTAATGTGCTTTTAAAAGAAGACCTTGGGAACTTAAGTCAGTTAGGAAATACTGACGAACCATTGTTGAGTACTGCTTTAGGAATGATTACCGCAAATGGAAAAATGATTAAGCGCAATCCTGAAAAAGAATTCAAACCATTTAAAGATTCGAAATCAATGCAGCGGTTTGGCACAGAAATGTATCTGGATTAAGCGCCAAAAGGTATTTTTGAAGGACTGAAATTGTTTTAGTTTAGAAATCATAAAAAAGGCTTTCAATGATTGAAAGCCTTTTTTTTGTCAACTAAAACATTCTAGTTAAAGTAAAAACCTGCAGGAATAACTCCAACAGTATATTGATTTTCTAATGATCCTGTTGATGAATAAATATATATTTTACCATTTGAACTATAATCTGCAGCATCACCAACATAAATTTTGTTATTATTCACTGCAAAGCTATATACACCATAAACTCCTTGAGCAGTTGTTGTAAATAAAGGTATTGTAGGTAAAGTTGTAGCTGTTAACACTGATTTAAAAATCGCATCGTCAACTGTATAAAAAACACTTTCATCAACAACATCTAAATTTGATGGATGCGTTGCTGCTGGAAAATTTATTGTGCTAGCAACAGTATTATTTGTTAGATTTATTTTTACAAATTTACCAGCAGTTTCTGTTGGCGCATAACTTGGTTTACCACCACAAATTACATATAAAGAACCATTATTTATTTCTAACGAATTTGGAACATCACCAACATTTATAGTAGTAAACAATGCATTAGTTGATCCATTTATTACAGAAATTGTGCTTCCATAACCATATCCACCTGCATGAGCAACATACAACTTGTTATCATTTTCAATAATTCTTTCTGGACCTTCAGCTACCGAAATTGTACTAGAAACTGCATAGGTTGATAGATTTAAAACCGCAACATAATCGTCAGAAGTGCTACCGCCATCGCCCCAGTTGGTTACAAATCCTTTTCCATTAGAAAAAGCAATGTATCTTGGGTTGTTTAAACCCGTAGATATTGTTGCAACATGCGCCATTGTATAACGATTTACAATTTCTATCTTGTTAGAATAATTTAAAACTACAAACGCTAAGTTTTGATAAAAACCAATATCTTGCCCTGTATCACCAAGTGTTATTGTTGGATTCACTATCGAAAAAATATTGTTTTGTTGTGTAGAAAAATCTTCTGACAAGTAAGATATAGAAGCATTACCATTGCCAAAACCACCTTGATTTAAAATTAAAGCACCATTATCATAACTTCCTAAAGGCGCTTCAACAATAGCATCATCATTACTACATGAAACAAAAAAAACGGAGCTTATTAAAGCTACAAAAACTAATTTACTGAATTTCATTTTATAAAAAATTAAAGATTAAATTTATTGTGTAATTTCTTCCTGGCAATGGTCGTGTACTTACGCTTTGATAATTTTCATTAAAAACATTAAGCACATCAAAACCAAGTTTCAAGAATTTCTTTTTTCCAAATTGATAATTGATTCCTACATTAGAAACCAAATAATCGTCGAGTGAATAAAAATTATCTGACGAAGTAAATACTTCACCATTATATAAATACTGATAATGCGCAGATAAATTATCAAATGAATAGGCCAAAGCCGCTGTGAATTTATGATACGGAACATAAATTAATTGCTTTTTTTTCTCTTCATCTCTAGATATTGTATAAGCGTATGTTGTAGTAAAGTCGAATTGATTTTTACCTGCTTTTTTGTTGTAATTCAATAAAATTTCAGCGCCATAAGTTGTAACATTTGCAACATTATTTGGCGTCCAATTACCACCAGAACTTGGCGACCAACGCAATAAATCTTGAATTTTTATATAATAATTGGTGAGTGAAAACGTTGTATTTTTTAATTTGAATTCGTGTCCAACTTCAACTTGATACGAACTTTCGGGTTTCAAATTCAAATTCCCACTTCCTTGATAATACAAATCGTTAAACGTAGGAATTCTGTAATTTCGTGATCCGTTTATCTTTAAATTATAAAATGAAAATGCCGAAAAATTAGTTCCAATAGAAAACAAAACCGGACTTTTATAATTATTGGTTATTTCTTTTCTAACTGTTATTTCGTATAAAAAATTAGAAAAGGATTTGTGTTTTAGCAATAAAATTCCAGATCCAATTTGTCTTTTATTTTCGCCAATATCGCTCCCAAAACCTCTTGTTTGAGTGAGATCTAAAAGCGAATTCAGTTCTAATTTTGAATTTACTTTATACAACAAATCATATTTTGCAGTAACCGTTATGGCTTTGGCATCACTAAAAATTGATGTAGCGGCATTTTCAAAATACTTGTATTTTTCAGATAAAAAAGCAACTTTTACTTTCGATGTAAATTGATTATAATTCCCAATCCATTCTAATAAATTTCGAGTGTTTAAATCGTTATACTTACTTTTTGAAGGAGCAGCAAGCGTTCCCGAAAAATGGCGTTCACTGTCAAATAAATAACTATACAATTTCAGAATATTTTTGGAATCTAACTTGTAACCTAAATTCAGATTGATACTGGTATTATAAAATTGTCCATTTTCATTCTTTTTATCAGAATCTAAATAATCGTAGTCGTTATCAGAACTGTTTCTGGATATGCTAATTTGTGAACTAATTTTAGCCGATGCCGCTTGCATTTTATAATTTACACTAAGCGTATTGAAACTCCCATAATTAGTTTGAAGTGTGTTATCAAATTTGTCTCCGAAACTTAAATCATTATTTAAATGAATACTCCCGCCAATAGCGCTACTACCATAAATTGAACTTCCTCCACCAGCACGAATGGAAATTGAATTAAAATCTTTCGTAGAAATAGTATTGAAATCTGTTTGTCCGTTAAGTTGTGAATTAATATTTATTCCGTTCCAAATAACAGCAGTTTGTTGTGCAGTAGTACCTCTAAACGATGGAGACGAAACCATTCCAAGTCCGTTTTCCTTAAAATATATAACCGAATTGTAGTTCAATAAAGAAGTTAGAGAAGTTCTATTTTTAGAAATAGTAGAATCTGGAAGTTTTACAACCGACTGTGAATTGGAGAATTTTTTAAGCTGAACGTCCGAGATTAAAACCTCATTCAAAACGGTAATAGAATCCTGCTGCGCAAAAATATATTGGCACAGAAATAAAACTGCAAATAAAAACTGCTTTTTTAAAGTCATAATTTCTGAATCTTTTTTCCCGAAGATTCGATATTTGTTATAAAAAAGGCAGGTCTCCTGGCTTGCGTCTTGTTGTTTACCTTCTCGTCCTGGTGTTGTGGGGACAATGGTTTTGTAGTTAACAACAAGCTTTATAGCTTACAGTTGCGGGTACAGCTTTGGTTTTAAACCAAATTCCCTTTTAATGTGATTTTAATGATTCTAAATCACAACCTTATTCAGGTGCAAATATAACTTTATCATTTGAATAAAAAATAAATTTCATTTTTAAAAAGGATTAAATATACCTTTGTGCATCTTAAAACTAGTTTATGAAGTGGGTTTACATAAAATTAATAGGCCTTTTATTTTTACTTTCTTACACCGGTTGTAAAGAAAACAGCCAAGTAAAAAGTCAAAATAATACTACTACGATTAATACAATTCGATATGCAAAAGGCTTTTCGATACATCATTATGAAGGTTTTTCTGTTGTAAAAGTTTCCAATCCTTGGCCAAAAGCAAACAAGGCATACACCTATATTTTAAAAGAAAAAAACGGAAAAATTCCTGATAGTTTAAAGCAATTTACCACAATTCAAGTTCCTATTAAATCTATAATTGTAACTTCGACAACACACATTCCTTCTTTAGAAATGCTTGGTGTAGCAAATACATTAGCAGGTTTTCCTAATACTGATTATGTTTCTTCTGAAAAAGTCAGAAAATTGATTGATGCCAAAAAAGTGAGAGAAATAGGTGCCAACCAAAGTTTAAATACCGAAGTTATTATTGATATTGCGCCAGATGTCATTATGGGTTATGGTATTGACAACAACAATCCAACACTTGATAATTTACAAAAAAGTGGTTTAAAGATACTTTTAAACGGGGACTGGAATGAACAAACGCCGCTAGGCAAGGCCGAATGGATTCAGCTTTTTGGTGCTTTGTATGGATTAGAAAATAAAGCAAACACTATTTTTTTAAACATTGAAAAAGAATACAAAACAACGCTGGCTTTGGCCAAAAAGGCTACTACAAAACCAACAGTTTTAGCTGGTGCTATGTTTGAAAACCAGTGGTTTTTACCGCAAGGGAACAGTTGGGCTGCCTATTTTATAAATGATGCAAGCGGTGATTATTTATGGAAAGAAACCGAAGGTTCTGGAAGTCTCTCACTGCCTTTTGAGTTAGTTTTAGAAAAAGCACAAAAAGCAAGTTTATGGATTGGTCCTGGACAGTTTACTTCTTTAAAAGAAATGATTGATAAGAACCCACACTATGACCAGTTTGATGCTTATAAAAATAAAAATATTTATTCTTTTAGCACAAAAAAAGGAAAAACTGGTGGTGTAATTTATTATGAACTCGCACCCAATCGCCCTGATTTGGTTTTAAAAGATATTTTGAAAATATTACATCCAGAATTATTACCTCAACATGAATTGTTTTTCTTTGAAAAACTAAAATAGCATATTGTCAATATTATAAAGTTTAAATTTTAATGTTTCAAAAACGAAATACATTACTTTTTTTTATGCTAACATTACTTTTGCTGGTATTGTTTATAGTAAATATAAGTTTGGGTTCAGTTTCCATTCCTTTAAAAGAAGTTTTCAATAGTTTAATAGGCGAAAACGCTAGTAAAGCAACTTGGGAGTACATCATAATTAATTACAGATTACCCAAGGCGATTACAGCAATATTAGTTGGAATGGGGCTTTCTATTAGCGGTTTGTTGATGCAAACATTATTTAGAAATCCATTGGCGGGACCCTATGTTCTGGGTTTAACATCTGGATCTAGTCTGGGCGTTGCAATTGTGATAATGGGAGCAAGTTTTGCTCCTCCTATATTAAATGCTTTATTATTGAGTTCTTATGCAGTAATAATTGCTTCATGCTTGGGAAGTTTTTTAGTTTTAATTGCTATCCTCATAGTTTCAAATAGGCTTAAAGATACAATGGCTATATTAATCGTAGGCCTAATGTTCAGTAGCTTTACAAGTGCAATAGTAGGTGTTTTGACCTATTTTAGCACAGCCGAACAATTGCAAAAATTTACTTTTTGGGGAATGGGCAATTTAGGTAATCTGTCTTGGTCCTCCATTATAATTTTATGCATTACAATTTTCATAGGTTTAGTATTAGGGATTTTAAGTATAAAACCCTTAAATACTTTGCTTTTGGGAGAAAATTACGCGCGCAGTTTAGGGATGAACTTAAAAAAAACCAGGTTGGTAATTATTTTTGCAACGAGTATTTTAGCCGGAAGTATTACCGCTTTTGCTGGACCGATAGCTTTTATTGGCCTTGCTGTTCCGCATATTTCAAAACTGGTTTTTCAAACGAGCAACCACAACTTGCTTTTTTGGGGCACTTTACTTTTTGGAGCAATAATAATGTTAATTTGCGATACAATAGCCCAAGTTCCAGGAAGTGATTTGACGCTCCCTATAAATGCCATCACTTCTATAATTGGTGCCCCGGTAGTGATTTGGTTATTGGTTAGAAAACGTAAAATGATGGCTTAATGGAAAATAAAATTATTTTATCGACAGCTAACTTAAGTATTGGTTATCAAACTAAAAAAAAGACAAACATTGTTGCTCAAAACCTCAATTTGAATCTAGAAAAAGGCAAACTCATTGCTTTAATTGGTGCCAATGGTATTGGGAAATCTACCTTATTAAAAACCATTACAGGCATTCAAAAACCAATTGCAGGAACGGTTTTACTCAATAATAAAGAAATACAGCAATTTGAACCTTTGGTTTTAGCCCAAAATTTAAGCTTAGTTTTAACCGAAAAATTACCGCCAAGTAATTTGACTGTTTTTGAATTGATTGCCCTAGGCAGACAACCTTACACCAACTGGATTGGTAAATTATCTGATGAAGATTTTATACAAATTAATAAAGCTATGGAGCTGACTCAAATTGGTCATTTGGCCGGAAAAAAACATTTTGAAATCAGTGATGGTCAACTCCAAAAAGTTTTAATAGCAAGAGCATTGGCACAAGACACACCTTTAATAATTCTTGACGAACCTACAACACACCTTGATTTACTCAATAAAGTAGCACTTTTTAAACTATTAAAAAAGCTTACCAAGGAAACCCAAAAATGTATTCTTTTTTCGACTCACGATATTGACATGGCCATTCAGCTCAGTGATGAAATGATTATTATGACACCCGAAATAACCATGCAAGAACAACCTTGTACTTTTATTGAAAAAGGCACATTTAATTCATTATTTAAAGATGAACATATTGTTTTTGATAGTGAAAAAGGCAAATTTTTGATTGTTTAAAAATCAGTTATTAACGCACTACCCTTTTAATAAATTGATGCTTACTGTGGCAAAATCAGTGTCAGGAAATTTTTTGAAAACAGTGGTATCAGGAAACAATCCTGCATCTGCAGCAATTTTATTGAACACTTCAATTTCTACAATGTACTGATCAGAAAAACCATGAGTAGCATCATAAGCCGTTGCCGCGGTTCTACCAAGATTTGCAGCTGTTAATTGTGGTGCAATGGTGTGCAATTCAATCAATAATAAACCGAACTTTTTGACATAAGGTGCCCATTTTAATAGGTGTCCTAGCAAATTGTCTTCGACTTCATTGTTTTTGATATGCTTGCCTCTAAAAGCAAATGCGCCACTAGAATTGCTTTTCCTATTAGGATTTAATATTTTAGGTGTCTCCCAAATTCGGTTGTGATCGAGAAATGTTCGTACGTTAAGCAAATCTGTGAGGTCAATATTGTAATTTTCTTTTAAATCGTTCGATAAAATATCTGGACGACCAATGTCGCCCCAAATTACTTTTGCCCAAATATCAGCCTTGATCAAATTGGCTCTCGTAACTTTTAATGCCGCTTGATTGTAATCTACACCTACTAAAAACAAAGGATGGTCATCAAGCATTTTCCCTCTCAAAGTTTGCCTGTCTATCACTTCGAAAATATGTTTCAAGAAAGCACCATTACCACAACCCATGTCTAAAATTCCTTTGGGCTGTTGTTCAATAGGCAAATTGAATAACTTGATGATTATTTCGTCAATAACCTTAAAATAGGTATCGTGTGCACCACCACTGCCCCATACATTCATTTCACGATCCACATGAACTTCATCCTCGCCATTTGCAATAGCTCTTAAAACCGAAGGATTCCCAAAAATCAATTCTTCAATTTTACTAAATGTGGGCAAATAAGAAACTGTTACGCCATAAGCGGTAGCTCTTTTTGCAAAAAACAAACCCGTTTCTGTAAACTGATAATTGCCGTTTTTCTCGGTAAACCAATTTAAAAACACAAAAAAGTCGAGTATTTTTTTAAACTGTTCCGGAGACTTATGGTATTCTTCAGGACGAAATGATATTTCCATAAAATACTTATGAAACATCCCGTTCATTCCTAATCGTACTAATGTGGGCCCGACAAGATAACCTTCAACATGCTTTAAAATTTGTTGTTGAACAGCATTGGTAACTTCATCAGAAGCGATTTGCAAACCATAATTGTTTTTGTATTTTTCAAAAATCAAATCTAATTTTTCAAAAGGAGCTTCCTCAAATAATCTGGGATGAAATTGTACCGAAAAGTGAAGCAAATCAACAACATCTTGGTACAAATAAAATAAGGAGAATGCAATTGCACTTTTTTCGTTGACCGAAAATGAAACAATATCTCTATTATTATCAACGCTATAATCAATAAATCCTTGCGAACATAAAACCCGCAAACCTACATTAAGATAACCTTCGTTAACTTTGAATTCGGATGTAAGCTGCGACAAAGTCACACTTTTATTTTTTAAAATACAGTCTAAAACACCTTTTTTTTGTAAAGCAATAGCCACTGGAGCTGTTGCTAAACCGTCTAAATGCCTGAAAATTGTGTTTCTTAAATTATTTTTATCAATCATAATGGAAATAAATTTCATAAAAAAACCCAATCCAAAACTGGGTTATTTTACAAATGTGTGTTTTCAAATATATAAAAATTCTAATACATTAGAGTGAAATTTGCCGTTTGGCTTCGCCAATAGCAAAAGCAACAGCATTAGCAAGATTGTAACTTCTTACTAGTGGAGCAATAGGAATTGTAAGGTGATTTTGAAATTTTGAAAGTACCTCATCACTTAATCCTACACTTTCCTTACCAAAAACCAACCAATCACCATCTTGAAACTGTTCTTGCAAATAAGACTTTTTTGCATGAGAGCTAAACAAAAAGACACGTGAAAAGTCTTTAATTTCCTTCATCCATTCCGATACATTTTGGTATTCTTTCCAATCGAGATGCACCCAATAATCCAAACCTGATCGCTTTAAATTTTTATCGGTAATTTGAAAACCAAACGGATGAATAAGATGCAATCTATTGCCAGTGCCTACACATAATCTGCCAATATTCCCAGTATTATTAGGTATTTCGGGTTCAACAAGAACGATATTTAACATATATTTAGATTGTTTATTGTTTGGACATTTATAAATTCCTATTGCTCACTTTCATTAACATTAAAAGCTGCTACTTCAACAACTTCTCCAACTTTTAAATTGTTCAAAGTAATATGCCCGATGCGCACCCGAACGAGCCTCAAAGTAGGAAAACCTACTGCTGCAGTCATTTTTCTAACTTGTCGGAATTTGCCTTCGTTTACAGTTATAGAAGCCCAACTTGTAGGACCATGGCGTTCATCTCTGATTTTTTTTCCTCTGGGTCCAAAATCAGGTAAATCATTTACAACAAATGCCTTACAAGGTTTTGTCATGTATTTTGTACCTTCAAAACCTATTTCCACACCATTTTGTAATTTTAAAAGTGCTTCATTATTTATAATTCCGTCAACCTGAACATAATATTCCTTGTCAACTTTTTTGCTTCTAATTTTTTCGCTTTCTTTTCCGTCTGTTGTCAATAAAAGCAACCCTTCAGAATCTTCGTCTAGCCTTCCTATCGCCATGGTACCTTCTGGGAAATCATACAATTCACCCAGAAGTTTTTTCTTTCTCTTTAATTCGTAAACAAACTGGCTCAAGTAACCATAAGGCTTGTGCAATATAAAATGCCTGTGTTCCATATTATAAAATCAATTGCAAAGATAGTTTTTGTTTAAAAGTACCACTACTAAACATTGTAATAATGATATAAAAACCCATGATTTTACAATTTTAAATATCTTAAAAACTGTAATATTATATATTTAAAGTATCATAAAACTTACTATCATGAAAAACAAAGATTTAGGTTCAAAAAAAATAAACAATGAACAAAATAGGAATGAAGGATTTAGTGGTGAAAATTTAGACAACGAGTATAATTCTGCTTCAGAAAAACTTACCCCGGAAATTGAAACAGATAAAGATGGTAACAAAAAAGTTGTAGAAAGGGCCAGAAATAGTGAAAATACTACTAATGATCCCGAAAGAAACTGGAACGAAAATGAAAGTTTAAGTCGTGGTGTTACTACAGAAGATTTGGCAAAAAAAACGGTTGAAAACAAAGATAGAAACTCAGACATAACTGCCAATCGTTATCCTAATTCTGATCCAGACAATCATAAAAACCGAGGGAATATCAAGACTGATGAAGATTAAATTTATACTAATTGGAAGTTGTATTGGATTTAAAACTATCATAAATCTTGAATAATGTAACATAAATATATATAAAATATAAATTTAACCGCTAATATTTGATGAATTCATAATATTATCTTAACGTAAGATATACTATTTTTGGCGCATTAATTTTATCATTCAACCAATGAAACACTATTACTATCTGCGCCACATTATGGCTTTTTTAAGTTTTTTTTGTTGCTTATCGGCAACCGTTTTTGCACAAGGAACAGCACCTGCGGCACAAGATTTACCTTATACTCAAGATTTTTCAACTTTAGATCCCACAGCAACTACTTATCCATTAGGTTTTCAAGGTTGGACAGCAAGCGTTACGCCAGGAAGCGCTTTTAATACATCAGGAACACTAGTTGGCGACAGGTCATTGACAGCCAGCGGGAATGCTGCTTCAACTGGTGGAAATATCTATAATTATAATGGGAAAATAGGTTTTTTAAATACTGGTTCTTTGGATTTGACAATAGGTTTTGCATTCAAAACACTAGGAAAATCTGGTATTTCAGTTGAATATGATGCTATGGTTATTCGTAATCCATACGGTACTACCGGTAATACTCGTATTAACGAAATGGTTTTACAATACCGAGTTGGCGAAACAGGTGCTTTTGTAACAATCTCAACACCTTATGCTAGTGGTACAACTACACAAATCTCTGGTACTGATGGACAAAATGTTCAAAAAATAAAAGTTGTTCTTCCTTTAGAATGTGAAAATAAAGACGTAATACAAATTCGTTGGACTTCTAAACAAGCTTCAGGTGGTGGATCGCGTCCATCTTTTGCGATTGACAATATCAGTATTACTAATGATGTAACCCCTCCAGTAAATGCTGTTGGATTTCCACAAATAAGCAACCTACTTTCTGACGGTTTTGATTTCTTGACTAAGATAAATGAAGCAGGAAAAACCTATTTGGTATTATTACCTTCAGGAAGTACCGCACCAAGTGTTGCGCAAATAAAAGCAGGTACTGATGCTAATAATGCACCTGCCCTACAAACAGCTCAGATTATTGTTACTGATCCATCATCATCGTATACAAAAAATATAACGGGATTAACCGCTGGTACTACATATGTTGTTTATTCAGTGTCTGAAGACGCTGTTGGTAACATACAAGCCAGCAGTAACCAGTTAGACGTTACAACTTCTAGTGTTTTGGTTCAATCGCTAACAACTACTGAAACCGCTTTGAATTTTGGTTTTGTGGAGCAAAATTTCAGTTCCAATGTAGTAAGTTACCAGATTCAAGGTCTTAATCTTGCTGGAACTGTAACGCTTACTGCATCTGGAAACTTTATCATTTCTAAAGATGCAACTACAGGTTTTCAATCAACATTGACTTTTGCTGCTAGTGAATTTGATAGTGCAGCAACGCCTACTGTTTATGTGAAATTTACACCCAATGCAACGGGTACTTTCTCGGGACAAATCAACCATGAATCAACTGGAGCTTCTGCCAAAACAGTCGCCCTATCAGGAACAGGAATCAATCCATACATTCAAGATTTTAATGATGCAAATGTACTCACAAACAGTGGCTGGACTGCATACAGTGTAGTAGGTAATATCGTTAAATGGGCCAGTACAACGACTCGTTTTAACAGCTCACCACGTGCCGTTCAAATCAACGGATTTACGGAAAGTGGCGCCAGCAAAGATTGGTTGATTTCTCCAAGACTACGTTTAGATAACTTTGATAAATTTCCATTATTGTCTTTTTACTCACGTAAATTTTTCTCAGGAACGCAACTTAAACTGATGGTTTCTGTGGATTATGATGGTACAAGCAATCCTGAAACTGCTACTTGGACGCCATTAAATGGTGATTTTCCAACTACAACAGGAACGTTCAAACAGTCTCAATACATCAATCTAGAAGCTTATAAAACAAACCATACTTATCTTGCTTGGGTGTATGAAACAACAGCTTCTGGTAGTGGTAGCGATTCAGCAGAATGGACATTTGATGATGTACAAATTAGTAACGAAGCGACATTTTTATCTTCAAATCCTAATTTGAATTTTGGGGAAATAAATCCAGACACCGCATCAGTAAGTCAATCTTTCTTGTTTATGGCTGGTGGTTATGGCGATATTACCATAACAGCACCAACTGATTATGAATTATCTTTAGACAACACAACTTTTTTATCAAGTGTAGTTGTTTCGACTGCAGAAGCAGTTGCAGGAAAAACGATTTACGCTCGTTTTTTACCAAGCACAAAAGCGTTGAGTATTGCTGGTCCGTTGACTGTAACAGGAACAGGATTGAACCAAGAAATTGGCTCTTTAAAAGGTTCCTCCTTGCCTAAAACAGAGACATTTGATATTGTAACTTACAATTTAGAATTTTTTGGAAGTAACGTAATTGATTCTGGAGGGACTGAATTCGGCCCAACAAATGATGTTTTACAAATTGATAATGTTGCTACAGTGATGAACACTTTAAATGCCGACGTATATGCTGTTCAAGAAGTGTCTGACGATGCAGCTTTAGAAACTTTGATTCAAAAAATAAGCATTAACGGAAAAACTTTTGATAAAGTAATTTCTCCGTCTTGGTCCCGCTCTTTCGAGACACCAGATCCTCAATTTCCACCTCAAAAATTAGTGGTCATTTACAATACGCAAACAACTACTGTAAAAAACACTAGAGTAATGTTCAAAAAACTTTATGATGATGTTCGTGCAGGAACAACAACTTTGCCTAATTATCCAGACATTGATAACTCAAGTTTTTACGCCTCAGGTCGTTTACCTCAATTGGTGGAATTAGAAACAAATATTGGAGGTGTGAAAAAGGATTTAAAAATAATTAATATCCACGCAAGAGCAAATAGCGGTAGCGATATTAAAAGGTATAATATGAGAAAATACGATGTGGAATTACTAAAAGACAGTCTTGATGTAAATTATCCTGATGCAAATATTATTCTTCTTGGCGATTACAATGATGATGTTGATCAATCCGTAATTGCAGGAAATCCATCTTCTTATCAAAAATTAGTTGAAGACACCGCAAAATATAATACACTTACATTAGACATAAGTATAGCTGGTGCATTTAGTTATTTATCTTCTGGAGGATTTTTAGATCATATTTTAGTATCTAATGAACTTACTGATGAATATGTTACAAACTCTACAGTAGTATATGATCCTAGAAATGATGTTCCAAATTATGTTACTACAACATCAGATCACGGTCCTGTTACTGCGCGATTTGAACTCAAAGCAGATACGCCCTTGTCTACAAATGACCCATTTACAAAAAATGGAATATCCGTAATTGCATATCCTAACCCTACTTCAGAATCATTTAATATTGTCATTAATTCTGAAAATCCACAGGATTTGGATTTAAATATTTACGATATATTGGGTAGAACTATTGGTACGCCTTTTAGAATAAAAAGTGCAACTGGCGATAACAATACCAATATAAATATTTCTAAATTGCCTCAGGGAATGTATATCTATACCCTTTCTAGTGGTAATAAAGTAGTTTATAAAAATAAAATAGTTAAAAGATAAACATCTTTTTAAGCATTTAAAAAAAGCCAGATTTCAAATATGAAATTTGGCTTTTTTATTTAAAATAATCGGACTATGATTAATTGTTTGCTTTGAAGAGGCTTTAAATATTTCTAAAAAACAATTTGGTTAATAAAGTCAATAACAAAAAGCACATTTTTAAAAACCAATATCATTGAATAATCGTTAGTATAACTTTAAACTTAACAATTATTAATATGCTTATTGTTAATAAATTATAAATGGTAATTATATAAATCGTTGTTAAAATCCTGTAATAATTTATAATCCGTAAATAGTAATTTAGTAAAACATTATTAACTAAAAAAACCACGCTATGAAAGCTTTATCATTACTCTTATCAATAGCCATGTTTATCATTTCGGGTTATTTTTTTATGATTGATTTTAAATATTCAAATGATATGAACTTTATTATCTATATGAGTTTATTGATCATTTTAGTATTAATTGGCATCATAGGAATAATTTATAGTGTTACCAAATTTTTAAAACAGAGTCGGAAATTTAAAGTTTTTACTTATAACAGTTATTCTCAAAGACGCATTCAAAACCAGAATTTTGATAGCAATTATGATTTCTTAAAAAACTAAATCGCAACGCCATACAGCCTTAAAACGATCTAATTCTAGATCGTTTTTTTAATGATGTAAGCTAAAGGTTATGTTTTTTCATAAGTATTCTTTACGATGAAACTAATAATTACAAAAGCTGTCCTAACAAAAAACCTATTATTGATAACTTCATTTAACCTGAAATTATTAACATTTATAAACTAACAAGAGTAATAATTTAAATAATATCCTTCTATTAAGAAATAAATTAAATTTAGAAAAGAAAACAAGTTATGTTAAAAACATTTAAACACCAAAAACATTTTTAAATAAAAAGTATCCAAAGTTTAAATGTTAAAAAGGATTAGGGCATGCGAAAATTCCTTCTATCAATGCATAAAATATTAATGCAATTATTTTGAGGTTTTAAAAAAAATTTTCCAAATCTTGAATGGGATTGTAACCAAAGCGACATAAAGCAAATTGCTACGATACTATTACTCAAAAATTGTAAAAAAACTAAAAAACATAATGAGCAACCCTCCTACCTTTATTAGCCTAATTAATAATAATTAATATATACCTAAATAAAATTGCAAAACTGGTCAATAAAGCAATGTATGAAACAACTAATAAGATTAGTTTCTGATTGAATTGTCATAATCCTAAAATTAAAATTATTATTAAATATAAGTTTATAAAGTTTTAAAACCGAAATATAGGATAGTTTTTATTATCCAAAAGAAATTCCCGAAATCTTTTGTTTAATTTTACATCTACACTAAAATAAAATTCATGTCAGATTTGTTACTTTTTTTATTCGTTTTTATCATCGCATTAGCTATAGGAACTTACATAGGCAAACTTCTTTTTTCTGCAAAATCACAATCAGAAAAAGTATTTCTTGAAGAAAAATTCAATGCATTAAAAGAACAATCACTTCTGGAAAAAATAACAATTGAAAAACAATTGCAACAAGCTATTTTTGAAAAAGAAACCATACGAAACGAAAAAGAAGCCATAACTATTCAACTAACAAAAAAAGAGGTAGATTTCGAAAATCTCTGGGAACGTAACAAAGAACAAAAGGAAGAAGTTGAAAAATTACAAGAAAAATTCACTAAAGAATTTGAGAATTTGGCCAACAAAATTTTAGACGAAAAGTCAAATAAATTTACCGAACAAAATAAAGAAAATATGAAAAATATCTTGTCACCATTACAAGATAAGATCCAATTGTTTGAGAAAAAGGTAGAAGATACTCATAAAGAAAGTATTGATTATCACGCCGCTTTGCGCCAACAAATTCTAGGTTTAAGAGAAATGCATGAGCAAATGAGCAAAGAAACCCTAAACTTGACTAAAGCATTAAAAGGCGATAGCAAAATGCAAGGCAACTGGGGCGAGTTGATTTTAGAACGTGTTCTTGAAAAGTCTGGATTAGAAAAAAACAGAGAATATTTTGTTCAACAAAGCCACACAAATAATGATGGAAGCCGCGTTTACCCTGATGTTGTGATTAATCTTCCAGATGGTAAGAAAATGATTGTAGATTCAAAAGTGTCATTAACAGCTTATGAAAAATACATCAATGAAGAAGATGAAATACTTAAAAATAACTATTTAAAGGAGCATGTCAATTCTATAAAGCGACACGTAGAACAACTGGGCGATAAAAATTATCATGATTTGTACCAAATTGAAAGTCCAGATTTTGTACTACTTTTTATACCCATGGAACCCGCTTTTGCAATTGCTCTTAATGAAGATACTACGCTTTACAACAAAGCTTTTGAAAAAAATATAGTAATCGTTACACCATCAACATTATTGGCTACTTTGCGAACAATTGATAGCATGTGGGCCAATCAAAAACAACAAGAAAACGCTTATGAAATTGCGAGACAAGCTGGTGCATTGTATGATAAATTTGAAGGATTTGTAGCTGATTTAATAAGAGTAGGGAAAAAAATTGAAGAAAGTAAAACCGAATACCAAGGTGCGATGAACAAGCTAGTTGAAGGCAAAGGAAACCTTATTACAAGTGTTGAAAAACTAAAAAAAATGGGTGCAAAAGCTAAGAAATCATTACCCGATAATATATTAACAAGAGCAGAAAGAGACGAAAATGAATTATTAAATTAACCAATATGAGAAAATTTATCACAATCAGTTTAGTAGTAGTAATTTTAGCCATTGCAAGTTATTTTACTTTTTTATACACTGCTAGCTACAGTAAGGGCTATCGCTCTGGAGAATTAATCAAAATTAGCAATAAAGGAGTGATTTTTAAAACATGGGAAGGAGAATTAAGCCAAGGTATTTCTGGGGCTCAAATTTTTTCCTTTTCAATTTTAGATAGTGATGATAAGGTCATTGCAGATATGAAATCACTTGAAGGACAATATGTACAAGTAACCTATGTAGAACGTTACAGGACTTTTCCTTGGTGGGGCGATACAAGGTATTTTATAACTAAAGTGCAGCAACAAAATTCTCCTTTTAAAGTCAACAAATGAGTCCCAATTTTAAAAGTGTAAAATCCTCAAAAATTACAATCTCAGAACTAATGTTGCCGTCACACACTAATTTTAGTGGTAAGATTCATGGCGGTTACATTCTATCGCTCTTAGACCAGATTGCATTTGCGTCTGCATCAAAATATTCGGGTTATTACTGCGTAACCGCTTCGGTTGATACTGTTAATTTTTTAAACCCTATTGAAGTTGGAGAATTAGTCACACTAAAAGCTTGTGTCAATTACGTAGGCAAAAGTTCAATGATAATAGGTATTCGCGTTGAAGCGGAAAATATACAAACAGGAAAAATAAAACATTGTAATTCTTCTTATTTTACAATGGTGGCAAAAGATACTGATGGAAAAAGTGTTGCCGTTCCTGGTCTTGTCATTTCAAATCTAGAAGAAGTCAGACGTTTTTACAATTGCTTGAAGCAAATTGCTTTAAAAAAGGAAAGAGAGAATCATGAAGAAATTTTTGACTACAAAACGGATGAAGCAATCAAAAACTTAGAAAAATTTAATGTTCAAATTGACCTAAAATAAAAACGCCCATTTACAAAAAAAGGGCGTTTTTACAACAAATTAAATATATACTGTTTTAGAAAACTCTTGATAAATTAAATCCAAAAGAAAATTCTCCTTTTGTCCAATCGCCTGTTGTATTTCCTAAATAAGCTGCTTCATGTATACCTTGTGAATTTGTAAAATGCATCTGGAAAACGTGTCCACCACTTTCTATATCAACACCTACTGATAATGCGTTTCTGTATATTGAACTTGATGTTCTATTTAAATGAGCTGCATAATCTGCGTTCAATGACAAACGCTTAGTAAGCTTGTATCTGCCGCCAAGCCCTATTGCATATTGACTGTTTTCCTGTTGATCATTGGTTACAAAATTTTCGTGAAAAAATGTAGGTGCTAATTCTAAGGAAAGGCTTTCAGAAAATTTTCGTGATATTAAAAGTTGAGAAACATAAATCATACGATCTTCAAACTTTAATTTAGGATAAGTGCTTTCCTTTATCAAATTATTAAAAGCCAAACTGTTAAAAGCTGTGATTGTAAAAGGAAACCCACCTTCAATTTGATGTTGCAAGCGGTATTTTACAGCAAAGTCATAAGCTTGTTCGCTTCGACCTGCACTTAGTGACATCCATTTATTAACACCATAAATAAATTTTATTTGTGTAACGGCATTGTCTAACCCAAAAAAGTCATCAAAACCTCTTTTTACATTTGCAAAACGGTGGGCGACAACAAAGTACAAATCACCTTTTGCAGCAATTTTAGTAGATTCTAGATTAACTATTTTTAATGCCTTGAATGTAGATTCAACCTTTTGATTTTGTGGGACAGAATCTAATCCTTCCAATAAATCTTCTTGAGAGAAAGACACTATCGGTAAAAGTAGTAGTGTTAAAAGAATTTTTTTCATAGATATTATAGTTTTAAAGCAAATGTAAATTTATTATTTTTATTATATACGAACCTATCATTATATTGGTTTGAAAATTCGTGAGAAACTCATTTCTACGTCCTATTTATTATTCAATAATTGACATTTGATCCATTCTAAATTCCTCTAACAAATCATCATAGCCTAAAAGCCTGCCTTTTATTTTTATTTCTTGTTGGAGTAATAATGGCTTTGTAATTTTTTCTGAAGATATGGCAAATAATTTATCGTCGATAACAATAGATTTTGTTGCTAAATCTATTGTTGTGATTTTTCCGTATATTTCTATAGTTTTGTCAGCATATTTAATATTAGACAAACTATCGTTATTTGTAAATTCATCTTGTAGGTTTTGAACAGTAATAGAGAAATCGGCTTTTTCTGTAGCAATATCTCTATGGGCTTTGTAAGCATATTTATAAATAACAAAACCAGAAACTAGAAGGATGGAGATGATGATTAGGGCTTTTTTTTTCATAATATTACCGTTATAAATGTTAAATGTGTTACAAACTTAATTAAATATTAGACCTTTTTATATAATTATTATTATTAATTTTGATTCAAAACTATTGCTATGAACTTTAAAAAAATTATTACCGCGCTTTCCCTTGCATTATTAATCAGTAGTTGTACAACTTCAAGTCCTTTAGAGCTAAGGGATTCATTACCAGTTGACTTGAACAATATTACCTATCAACAAAATGTTAAAAAAATTATTGATGCAAATTGTATTCAATGTCATGGAACTACACCTACAAATGGAGCACCCATGTCTCTCACTACTTACGCAAATGTAAGAGATGCGGTTTCAGCATCAGGAACAAGAGGTATAATTAACAGGATTGAAAGAAACCCTGGAGACGGTCTATTAATGCCACAAGGTGGTCCTAAATTACAACAGGACGACATAAATATTATTAAAATCTGGCAAACCCAGGGATTTACTGAATAAAAATTAAAACTATCAAGTACATTTTTTACGTAAATGTATTTGATAGTTTTTATTGTTTAAATCAACAACACTCACAAAAATATTTGATATGAAAAAGCTTATTTTATTTAGTTTATTAGTAATAACATCAATAACGTTTGGTCAATCAAAAATGATAACCAAAACAGGAAATATTGTGTTTGAAGCATCAGTTCCAAATTTTGAACAAGTAAAAGCTAAAAACGAGGGAGTAACCTGCGTTTTTAATGCTAAAACTGGAGAAATTGCAAGCTTAGCGCTGATCAAAGGTTTTAGATTTAAAGTGGCACTCATGGAAGAGCATTTTAATGAAAATTATGCCGAAAGTGACAAGTATAAAAAGTCAACCTTTAAAGGAAAAATAACCGATTTTGATGTTAAAAACTTGACAGAAGTTGCTAAAGATTATACTATAAAAGGCAAACTAGAACTTCATGGGAAAACTAAAGATGTCATTGCTCCAGCAAAAATTAGAAAAACAACTGATGGGATTGAAATAATTACAGATTTCTCTGTTCTAGCAAGTGATTTTGGAATACTAATACCTAGTGTTGTAAAAAACAAGTTAACTAATAAGGTGAATATTAGATCAGAATTCCTTTTAAAAATCTAATGTAAAAGCCTTTAAATAAAGTTACGATAGATAAGAAATTAAAAATTATATTTAAAAAAAATAAATTATAAGTTTGGTTGATAAAACTGTCCCGAAAGTCATTTATTGTAGAAATTAAACTTATCTTGATTTAAAACAGGAAGAAATTAAAACAAAAACCTATTAATGAAAAAAATTATAATCCTAATTGTCTTGACATTAAGCGCTAATTCCTTTTCACAAGATAAATTAATAACAAAAACAGGGAAAATAGCATTTGAATCATTATATCTAAAAGCCTTTCAAGATGTAAAAGCTAATAATAACGGAGTAACATCTGTGCTCAATACAAAAACGGGTGATATTGCATTCTTAGCTTTGATAAAAGGTTTTAGATTTGAAGTAGCTTTGATGGAAGAGCATTTTAATGAAAATTACATGGAAAGTGAAAAATATCCCAAATCCACTTTTAAAGGTAAAATCGAAAATTTTGATGTAAAAGTATTAACAAATGCTGATAAAGATTATAAAATAACTGGTATTATTGAATTACATGGCAAACAAAAAGAAATCACCGTAAATGCAAAAATCAAAAAAAATTATACAAATGGCATTGAGATAAGATCTAATTTTTTCCTTGCTACTGATGATTTTAGCATTCCCGTTCCAGCCATTGTAAAAAATAAAGTATCTAGTAAGATGAGTGTTAAAACTGAGATTATTTTTTATTAAATAGGCATATCAACCGCATAGTGAGCATTAAGTTTATCAAGATGTAAAATAGTCTTAGTGTTTTCTTTATTTTCAGAATACATCAATTCAAATTTAGCACCATACACTATTTCTTTAAAAGTATAAGATGTTCTAGCAACAACTGTAGTACTAAATAAATCATCAAAAGTCTTTACATAAACAAGTAATTCGCCTTCAATATTTTCAAAATCTTGCGAGGTAAAATTATAAAAAGGACTACTCTCATTAATTGGGTGAACTAAAGTCCAACTTAAAGTTAAAGCATTAATCCTAGACATCTCAAGATCTAAGGGATAAAATTTATTGGTCATTTTACCATCTTCTTCCACACTCATTCCTAGTGTTATTTTTGCTTCTGCATCAGTAAAATTAGTATTTTTAAAAGGCGTCATTCTTAACATTAAAGCGCTGCCCTTTTTATAAGGTGTAATTAATGCGTGATGCGAAAATTTTAAAAAAGCAGTAGGTTTGCTAAACCTTCCAAACAATAAACCGGTAGCAATTGCAAAACTTAGCAATCCTATTAATGCCTCTGTCGCAGCTACTGTACTCGTTAAAAAACCATTTGGACTTATGTGCCCATAACCTACTGTTGTAAAAGTTTGTGCACTAAAAAAATAAGCTTTACCAAATTTTTCTAAACTACTACCATTAGTACCTATACCATTTAAATATTCAACACCTATAATATAATATACAGCTGCAAAAATAAAATTGACAACAATATAAAATGAGAATAAAATACTAAGAAATTTCCATCGTGACATTTCAATCATTACATGAAACCAACTGATCCGACTAAGATAATTCATGCCTTTTTCTCAATATTTGCAGACCCATCTTTATTTACAAAACGACCGCCATAACTGTTAGGATTTGTACCAAAACCAGTATTATTGTCTGCTTTTGCCTTTGAATTTATTTTTTTTAACAATGCCATAACTACTTTCTCTTAGTCTGTAAAATTAATCAAAAAGTAATTGATTTTGTAAGGGACAAAAATGGTATCAATAAAAACTATTTAAAATGCTTGTGCTTATAAAATTCAATTTGAAAATATACTTTTTTTTAAAACTTTAAAAATCAAGATATAAGTTGCTATAAAAAAATAATACAAATCATTTAATTTCATAAATTAGTGCGTAAAAAAATTACACTATGAAAGAGTTAAAAAAAGAAGATTTAAATCAGGAGATTTTTGAACTTTATGATGCTTATGCTCATAACAAATTAGAACGAAGACAATTTGTTGAAAAACTCTCTGTATTTGCAGTAGGTACCATTACACTTCCAGCATTATTGAGTTTTATGACGCCTAATTACACGGATAATCTAGTTATAAAACCTAATGATCCAAGATTAAAATCAGAATTCATAACTTATAAATCCATTAAAGGCGGTGGTGATATTAAAGGATTGCTTTCTAAACCATTAGACAAGAAAAAAAAGTTGCCAGGAATTATAGTGGTTCATGAAAATCGCGGATTGAATCCTTACATTGAAGATGTAGGCCGTAGAGGTGCTATTGAGGGATTTATAACGCTTGCTCCAGATGCCCTTTCTCCTTTGGGAGGATATCCAGGAAATGATGATGCTGGTAGAGAATTACAAAAAAAACGTACACGTGATGAAATGTTAGAAGATTTTATTGCAGCCTATGAATTCTTAAAAAACCATAAGGATTGTAACGGAAAAGTAGGTGTCGTAGGGTTTTGTTTTGGAGGTTGGATAGCAAATTTAATGGCTGTAAGAATTCCAGAGTTAGGCGCTGCAGTTCCATTTTACGGAGGACAGCCTACAAAAGAAGAAGCAGCTAAAATTAAAGCACCTGTAATGTTACAATATGCAGGATTGGACCAAAGAGTAAATGATGGCTGGCCTGCTTATGAAGCTGTGTTGAAAGAAAACAAAGTAGAACATGTAGCCCACTTTTACCCAGAAGTAAATCATGGTTTTCATAATAATACTACTCCAAGATTTGATGAAAAAGCAGCAGATTTGGCATGGAAACGCACCATTACTTTTTTTACAGAAAAATTAAAATAATTTAATTTTAATAAAAAATAAAAAAGCTACACTTTATAAGATGTAGCTTTTTTTTAAATATTTTTTTACTTACTCAAATACATTTTCCGTCTGCTATACAATTCATAAAACTGATCGTCTTTTAAATCATCAATAAATAAAATGCTTTCGCCTGTTGATTTCATTTCTGGTCCAAGAGCTTTATTTACATTATGAAATTTACTATAAGAAAAAATAAGTTTTATAAATGTAAAATACATTAACTAACAAATGAAATAAATTAAAAAAAGATAAAAAACTCTTTTTATATTAAAAATAAGAAGTATATTTGCAATAATCAATTTTTACATAAATGTTTTCAAAATCTTGTGAATACGCAATAAAAGCAATGATATTTGTAGCTCAAAAATCGAAAGATGAGTTACGAGTAGGTGTAAAAGATGTAGCAAAAGGAATTGATGCTCCTGAACATTTCATTGCAAAAATTATGCAGGAATTAGGTAAAAAAAAATTAATAAATTCAGCAAAAGGACCAAATGGTGGCTTTTTTATGGATAAATTTAATTTAAAATCTTCAATTGGAGATATTGTTAAAGCAATAGATGGAGACGGTCTATATGTAGATTGTGTTTTAGGTTTAAAAACTTGTTCAGAGAGAAATCCGTGTCCCGTGCATTATGAATTTAAAGAAATAAAAAAGAATTTTATAAAAATGATTGAAGAAAACACTATTGCCGACTTTAATGAAAAGTTAGATTCAGGAAAATTTTTCTTAAAAAATAAATAAGTTTTTTTTTAAATAATAAAAGATAAAAAGATATTAATATATATAAATATGAAATCAAACACTAAATTACAAATCATTTTACTTTCAACAATATTATTTACAGAAAGTATATTTGCTCAAAATGCTAACAATATTATTACTGACAACAACAACTCATTAGGTCTTTGGTTACTTCTTGCTGTGGTTATAATTCCATTACTGATTTTTATTGGAAGTTTATATTTCAAATTTAAAACTCAAGTGAACCAAAACGAAGAATGGAATAATCAAGATACTGAATCTCATTTTACAGATTATTTAAAAAATTTAGACACGAAACAAATTAACCAATTAATGAAACAAAAAAACAAAGAATGTTGTGGCGATTGCCTTGGCAAAAAAAATTGTAAGTCACAAAACAGTAAAATTTCCTTGGTATTATTTATTTTATTTACTACCAGTACTTTTGCTCAAAATTTCAAAGCCGAAAAAGACAATTTGTTTTCACAACCTGGAATAATCATTGTCGTAATTCTAACTCTTTTACCTGTTTTGCTAGGTGTTATTTTTGCACTATTAAAATCAAATAATGCATTAAAAAACTATTTCAATAAAAGTAAAGCAATTGAAGCTGAAAAATTTGCTGAACATTTAAAAAATATTAACGAACACGATTTAGAAGATCAATTAGCCAAACAAAAAACAGCTTTAGATTTTAATTTAACCAATACGGAACTTTCTGGTCAAGAAAAAGCAGAAGATTCTATCGGAATTATAAATAATATTAGCGAAAAACACGAAGTGCATTTTACTGCTTTAAAAAAGAAGGCAGTCCAAAAGCCAAGCCTCGAACCAAATATTGCCAAACTTATTCTTTGGTACTTTGGTTGTGCCGTTTTTTGGTTGGTTTTGGGTTCAGGTATTGGTGAATATTTAGGCATTAAATTCATTGCTCCAGATGTCGATCACTCAAGTTGGTTAAGTTTCGGAAGGTTGCGACCTGTACACACCAATATTGTTTTTTGGGGTTGGGCATCACTTGCAATGATTGGACTTGGTTATTATGTTGTTCCCATTGTAAGTAATACAAAGATTCATAGTGTAAAATGGGGTTGGATATCTTTAGCTTTAACTAATTTAATGGTAATTCTAGGTTCATTGTGTTTGATGTCTGGAATCAATAATGGTGGTGGCGAATTTAGAGAATACATTTGGCCTGTAATGGCACTATTTGCAGTGGCTTTAATTCTCACCTTGGCTAATTTCATATTGACAGTTGCCAAACGAACCACCAAAGAAATTTATATTGCAAATTGGTACATTGTTTCCGCTCTTATTTTTACAATTATTGTAGCACTTACCGCTTATTTGCCTTTTTGGCAAGATGGTGTTTCCGAAACTATTGTACAAGGTTACTTTATGCATTCTGGCGTAGGAATGTGGTTTACACTATATACTTTGGGCTTGTTGTATTATTTTATTCCGCAACAAATTAACAAACCAATTTATGCCTATAGTTTGGGAATATTAGCATTTTGGACACAAATTATATTTTATACCATCATAGGAACGCATCATTTTGTGTTTGCGCCTTTACCATGGTGGCTGCAAACTGTCGCGATTGTAGGAAGTGCAGGAATGATTATTCCAGTGGTTGCAGCAACTATCAACTACACAATGACTTTTAAAGGGCAATGGCACAAAGTGACCACAAGTTATACGCTCCCATTTTTCTTGGTGGCGGTCGTTTATTATTTTATAGTTTCTCTTCAAGGTACTGCCGAGGCATTTAAGTTTACCAATTTAATATGGCACTTTACAGATTTTACAGTTGCTCACGCCCATTTAGGATTCTACGGAATTATCACATTTGCACTTTGGGGAGGATTTTATGTTGTCATTCCAAGATTAACTGGCAAAGAGCCACCACAGCATTTGGTTGGTAGTCATTTTTGGTTGGCATTTATAGGATTGTTGTTTTATGCCATTCCGTTATCGGTTGGGGCAACTTTGCGAGGATTAATGTGGATGGACGGAAAACCTTTTATTGATAGCGTTGTTTTAATGTTCGATTATTGGCTTTGGCGTGCCATTGGCGGTAGTTTAATGTTTATTTCTCACTTGGTTTTTGCTTTCAATTTTTATAAAATGACTGTAAAAGAAGTTGTAGAAATTGATGTCAAAGAGGAAGCGTTTAAAATATTAGAAAACCAAACAAAATAAATTTCAGTTATGAATATATTCAATGACCACCGAAAATTGTACATTACAGCAGGACTTTTATTTGCATTCCTAACCTATATCGTTGTGGTAATGCCAGCTTTTGACAATCAATATAATAATTTACCGTTGCCAGGAACCAAGCCACTTTCGGGCGATGCCAAAGCAGGAAAGTTAATCTATATTTCTGAAGGTTGCGTAGGTTGCCATTCCCAACAAGTCCGAAATGTCGAAATGGATAAAATGTTTGGCAGTCGTCCAGGAATGGCTTCCGATTATGCCAATATTGGACGAACCAGCATTTGGCAAAATACGGCTACGCTTATGGGAACCGAAAGAACTGGACCTGATTTAACAGATATTGGTAATCGCCAACCCAGCAAAGATTGGAATTTAATGCACTTGTACCAACCTAGAAGTGTGGTGGCACAATCCATTATGCCTTCTTACAAATGGCTTTTTGAAATGAAAATAAATCCATCAAAAACAGATGTTGTTGTAAGTATGTCCCCTGAATTTTTGAACGGACAACCTGGTAAACTTATAGCCAAAAAAGAAGCATTGCAGTTGGTAGCCTACATACAATCTCTTAAACAAACGCCACTGCCAACCGGAATTAAACCCGCCGAATTTTTATACAAAAAAGTTGTTGTAGCAACCTCAGACAATGGAGCAACGGCAACAATAGACGGAAAAGCATCTTACGAAGTAAATTGCGCTTCTTGTCATCAAGTAACCGGTTTGGGACTTAAAGGAGCTTTTCCGCCACTTGTTGGAAGTAAAGTTGTTAACGACGAAAAAAACCTTGAATTATACGTAGATATTATTATGAATGGTTATGATGCAAGACCAGAATATGGCGTAATGCCCGCTGTAGGAACCAATATGAATCTATCATCAGATGAAGTTGCAGCCATAATCAATTATGAAAGATCATCTTGGGGAAACAAAGGCAAAAAAGTTACACCCGAAGAAATACAAAAAATTATAGATTTTATTAAAATTAAAGTTTCCGCAGAAAAATAGATTTTTTTGGGCATTACGGCAAAAAAAATGCCGTCGGGCTTTTCGCTCCCGCTTTTTTAAAATTGGCAAAAAAGCCAATTTCAAAAAGAGCTCCGCTGCAATCCCTAACGCAAAGTTCCGTGTAATATCAAAATATCAAATAATGAAAAAAATAGTGACATTTTTAGTTCTAATAATTTTCCAAATTAGCGCCTTTGCTTGTCCAGTTTGCGAGCGCAACCAACCCAAAGTACTGCGAGGCATTGTTCACGGAGCTGGACCAGAAAGCAACTGGGATTATGTAAGCATTTGGATAACTATCATTATTGCACTTATAACTTTGTTTTTCTCAATAAAATGGACGGTAAAACCAGGAGAAAAAAATTCAGACCATATTAAATATTCAATTTTAAAGTAAATTATTATGAGCAAAAGTTCTGTTATATTGTTTATAGACGACGAAAAAACACCTTATGGCACCTTTCAAGTACCTATTAATTTTGAACTAGATACTAGAAAGTTAGTCGATGGCGATCATATATTAAAAATTGTAAGTAAGGATCCAAATGGCAAAGAAGGCATTCGTAAAATTCCTTTTTCGGTAAGAAATGGCCCAGCAATTGCCGTTGAAGGAATTAAAGAAAATGAAATTGTAGATGGCATAATTCCATTAATGATTAATGCTTACGGCAAAGGCGATCAAAAACAATTCTTGATTGAAGGAAGCGAAACACCGCATTCCATTCCTGCTTGGCTTTGGGTTGTAATAGTTGGGTTTATTGGTTGGGCAATTTATTATGCAGTGACCGCAATGAAAACGAGTTTGTAACAATACAATCAACATAAAAAATCCCATTTCAAATTAATTTAAAATGGGATTTTCTTTATTTACTCAAATACATTTTCCTTCTGCTATACAACTCATAAAACTGATCGTCTTTTAAATCATCAATAAACAAAATGCTTTCGCCTGTCGATTTCATCTCTGGACCAAGAGCTTTGTTCACGTTTTGGAATTTACTAAACGAGAAAACGGGTTGCTTGATAGCGTATCCTTTTAGTTGTGGATTGAAAGTAAAATCGGTTACTTTATTCTCGCCAAGCATTACTTTGGTAGCATAATTTACATATGGTTCGCCATAGGCTTTTGCAATAAACGGAACCGTTCTTGATGCTCTCGGGTTGGCTTCGATGATGTAAACCGTATCATCTTTTATCGCAAATTGAATGTTAATTAAACCTACGGTTCTTAATGCCAAAGCAATTTTCTTAGTATGATCTTTTATTTGTTGCATTACAAATTCGCCCAAATTGAATGGTGGTAAAGTTGCGTTAGAATCGCCAGAATGGATTCCGCAAGGCTCTATATGTTCCATAATTCCGATGATATAGACATTTTCGCCATCGCAAATCGCATCGGCTTCGGCTTCTATTGCTCCATCAAGATAATGATCTAACAGCAATTTATTTCCTGGAATATTTTTCAATAAATCGATAACGTGTTCTTCCAATTCTTGCTTGTTGATAACAATTTTCATGCCTTGCCCTCCCAAAACATATGATGGTCGCACCAATAGTGGAAAATCCAAAACATCAGCTAAAGCACTTGCTTGATCTGCATTTTCGGCAATTCCGAACTGTGGAAACGGAATTTTAAGCTCAGTTAATAATTCTGAAAAACGACCTCTATCTTCGGCTAAATCTAGGGCATCGAATGAAGTTCCTAGAATTTTGATTCCGTATTTTGATAATTTTTCTGCCAATTTCAAAGCGGTTTGTCCGCCCAATTGTACAATGACTCCTTCTGGTTTTTCATGACGAATAATATCGTAAATGTGTTCCCAAAAAACAGGTTCGAAATATAATTTATCGGCTGTATCAAAATCGGTAGAAACCGTTTCTGGATTGCAATTAATCATTATTGTTTCATAGCCACACTCTTTAGCAGCCAAAACGCCGTGAACACAAGAATAATCAAATTCTATTCCTTGACCGATTCGGTTTGGTCCAGAACCAAGTACAACAACTTTCTTTTTGTCAGTTACAATACTTTCGTTATGAACATATTTTTCTCCGTTTGGTTTTTCTATTTCTGCTTCAAAAGTGGAGTAATAATAAGGTGTTAATGCTTTGAATTCGGCTGCGCAAGTATCGACCAATTTATAAACTCGGTTGATGTTTTGATTTTCTCGAAGTTGATAAACCTGACTTTCCAAACAACCCATCATGTGCGCAATTTGTCTGTCGGCAAACCCTTTTTGTTTTGCTTCGAGCAATAAATCTTTGGGTAAAGTGTCGATTTTAAACTTCGAAATTTCTTTTTCTAAAGTATATAATTCTTCATATTGTTTCAAAAACCACATGTCGATTTTAGTAATTTCGTGAATACGTGACAACGGAATTCCCATTGCGATAGCATCATAAATCACAAAAACACGATCCCAACTTGCAAAAGTTAATTTCTCGATAATTTGTTCGTAGTTTTTGTATCCTTTTCCGTCTGCTCCTAGCCCATTACGTTTAATTTCAAGTGATTGCGTTGCTTTATGCAAGGCTTCTTGAAACGAACGACCAATTCCCATCACTTCCCCAACGGATTTCATTTGAAGTCCTAAAGTTCTATCTGCGCCTTCAAATTTATCGAAGTTCCAACGTGGAATTTTAACAATTACATAATCTAAAGTTGGTTCAAAAAGAGCTGATGTTGATTTGGTAATTTGGTTTGGTAATTCGTCCAAATTATATCCTAAAGCCAATTTGGAAGCAATTTTCGCGATTGGATAACCCGTTGCTTTGGAAGCTAATGCTGATGAACGTGAAACTCTAGGATTGATTTCGATAGCCACAATATCTTCTTTTTCGTCAGGAGAAACTGCAAATTGCACGTTGCAACCACCAGCAAAATTTCCGATAGAACGCATCATCAAGATGGCATAATCTCGCATTTTCTGGAAAGTAGTATCCGACAAAGTCATCGCTGGAGCAACCGTTATTGAATCGCCAGTGTGAATTCCCATTGGATCCATATTTTCTATGGAACAAATGATGACAACATTATCATTTTTGTCTCGTAATAATTCTAATTCGTATTCTTTCCAACCCATTAATGCCTTGTCTATCAAGACTTCATGAATAGGTGACATTTCTAAACCATAAGAAAGCTTTTCGGCAAATTCTTCTTTTTTGTAAACTATTGCCGCACCAGTTCCACCCAATGTAAACGATGGACGAATAACTAATGGAAAACCAAATTCTTGTGCAATTTCTTTTCCTCGAAGCATTGATGTACAAATTTCGGCTGGAGCCGATGGTACGCCGATTTTTTTGAGTAAGTTTTTAAATTGGTCTCTATCTTCTGTAATATTAATGGCATTGACATCGACACCAATCATTTTTACATTAAAATCGTTCCAGATTCCTTTTTCGTCGGCTTCCAAGCAAAGATTTAAGGCCGTTTGTCCGCCCATAGTTGGCAAAACAGAGTCAATTTGCGGATGTTGTTTCAGTATTTGAATGATTGATTTGGTAGTTAATGGTAACAAATACACATGATCCGCCATGGTTGGATCGGTCATGATTGTTGCTGGATTGGAGTTGATAAGGATTACTTCAATTCCTTCTTCGCGAATAGAACGAGCCGATTGAGAACCTGCATAATCAAATTCGCAAGCTTGACCAATCACAATTGGTCCTGAACCTATTATTAAAACCGATTTTATGGAGTTGTCTTTTGGCATTGTGTAGTTAGTTTGTTGTGTGTTCTATGAAATGAAAAGTAGTATACTGATTTAAAATAAATTTTTAAATTTTAATGTCAAGGTATAAAAAAAGGCGATACTAAAAATAGTAACGCCTTTATATTTGTTTAGATAAACATTATTTTTTATGTCTAGGTTCGCTAGATACAGTCAATTTATGTCTTCCTTTTGCTCTACGACGAGCAAGCACTTTTCTTCCATTTGCAGAAGCCATTCTGTCCATAAATCCGTGCTTATTTCTTCTTTTTCTTTTCGATGGTTGAAACGTTCTTTTGCTCATTGTTTTGTATCTTTAAAATCTTTATTTAAATAGCTAGTGTGGTTTTGTAATTCGTATTTGTAAAACCGAGTGCAAATATACAAAGACTTTTTTTTCTGGCAAGTGGTTTTGTAAAAATATTTTGAATTCCTTTTACTATATTTGCAACCACACAAAAACAAAAATTATGTTTCACAGAAATATTAAACTTATTATCGCTGGATTGATTATAGCGACTGGAATTTGGCAATTTACTGAGCGTGAAATTGGCAACGGTATTTTTTTACTTTTACTATCAACTATCTTTATTTTCCTTTATTTTAAAAATGAATTTATTTTACTTGCTTTCTTAAAATTAAGAAAACAAGATTTTACAGGTGCTCAAAAGTGGCTGGCTTACATAAAAAATCCAGAAAGCGCATTGGTGAGAAAACAACAAGGTTATTACGAATACCTTCACGGGTTGATGCTGTCTCAAACTAATTTGATGCAAGCTGAAAAACATTTTAAAAAAGCAATTGAACTGGGTTTATCTATGGATACCGATTTAGCAGTGGCCAAATTAAATTTAGCTGGGGTTGCAATGACCCGAAGAAGAAAATTAGAAGCAACTAATTTATTAAATGCTGCAAAAAAACTTGATAAACAAGGTTTGCTAAAAGACCAAATCAAGATGATGAAAGACCAAATGAAAAAAATGTAACATTCCTATATAACATTAAACTACATCGATTTCGTAAATAATAAACCACCTAAACAGGTGGTTTATTTTGATTTAACACGTTTAATCGATTTTATTTTCTTTTCATCGAATTTCTTTTATTATTTAACATTGCGCATGTAGTTTTATAATATTAAAAATCAGAATGTTATGAAAAATATACTATTGACTATAGTTTTTATTTTGAATTTATCTGCTTCTTATAGTCAAGAAGCGACAAGCTATTTTTCTGATGCTATAAAAGCGAATATTAGTAATTATAAAATTGCAAGCAATTTAGCTTATGAGAAAAAAGATTTTATAGAAGGCCAACGTTTATTTGACTCTTTAGTAAATTATAAATTAGTGGGTACTCGATTTGATGATTTTACAATAAAAGGTTATAGAACAAAAGATATAACTTTATCTAAAATAAAAAAAGCAGTTTTAATTGTAACTTATGCTTCGTGGTGTGTCATTAATAACGGTGAAATTCCAGCATTAAACAAATTAGCTAAAGATTATCGTGAAGAGGTACAATTAGTAGTTTTATTTTGGGATCAAAAATCAAACATGAAAAAAATCGCTAATAAATTTAGCGGAAATATCAAAGTTTGTTACGCTAATGAAAACTACGACAACGATTCTAGAATTGTTGCTACTCTAAAACATACCTTAGGCTTACCTACTACATTTTTAATTGATGAAAATAAAAAAGTATTGAGCATCAATCGTATTACTAATCTTTACAATCCTAATGAAAGTATTAAAAACGCTTTGTCTAGCAACTATACTTATTATAGAAATGACATTAATAAATCTTTATTAGACAAAAAAGAATCTAGAAAAAGTCTGGTTTTTAACTTTAAATAACTAGTTATAAAAATACTAACTATTCATAATTGCGAAAATTCGGTTTCAATACTTTAGAGTGTAAAATCGAATTTTTTATTTTGAACCATCCCCCTTTTTTATTAATATCCTGATAAAGGAATTTCAATTGTATACTTTTTATTATTCTTATTGTCTAATGTCTTATCCCGCAACCAAGGATTATGAATTTTTAAAATTTTGTAGTTGATGCCTTGATTTTTTGCAAAATCAGCCAGATTTACAATACTACTATCTATTTCGATTTTTCTTATAGGCAAATTAGGATACAATTCCTTTTCAATTACAATGAAACCATACAATGATGGGTTTTTCATGATTTCCTTTAAAGCTAAAATCCTAAAAACATAACGTGATGTTTCTTCGGTTAACAATAAATCATAGTAATTGCTCACTTTTTGTATCGCTATTTGTTTATTAATTCCAGCAAAACCGCCATTGTAGGAAGCAGCCGCTAATGTCCAATTGCCAAATCTAGCTTTTGCATCTAATAAATATTTGCAAGCAGCTTCGGTAGATTTTTCTAAATGGTAGCGCTCATCTATCATTTCATTAACTTCTAATCCCTTTTCTTTTGCTGTTTCTGGCATGAACTGCCATACACCTTTTGCTCCAGCTGGAGAGACTGCATTTACCAGTCCACTTTCTATGACTGCAAGGTATTTAAAATCGTCAGGAATACCACTCTTTTTTAATATAGGCTCAATAATTGCAAAGGCTCGGTTTGCTCTTTTTATAATCAATAAAGTAGAAGCATCAAGATTTGCATTTACAATCAATTCTCTTTCAAAACGTTCTTTTACATCTGAAACGTTCAAAGGAACAACCTCGCCAGCAAAATCGATATTCTCTGGGATGTAGGTAGTTTTGTTTTTAAAATTATTGGGACTCTCAGACGATTTTGTTACGCCGTTGATAAATAAGCTACTTACTATAATGGTAATAGCAATAAGGGCAATGTTATTGATCCTTTTCATATTCATGTGTTTATTATGCAATTAGATATTTTTATGTTTCAAGTATTATTTTAGGCAAATTTTCATTTAGCCATTTAAATTTATTTAAGATCATTATATGTGTACCGCCTTTTACAATGATACAATTTTTGATATATTTTATAGGAAAAACATCATCGGCATCACCGTGAATATGAATTATTTTTTCATCAATAATAGTTCTTTCCCATAAAATGATTTGTTCTATTGCCCAATCAAGATAACGTATGTCTCTTACTGAAAGGAACTTTTCATACAGCTTTAACCGCTGGTTTATTTTATCACCAAAGGAGAACTTAGCCAAACTTTCTACATTTAAAAGCAAGTTCATAGGAATCAACTTATATGCCTTAGTCGTTTTTGCAATTTTCATTCTTCTCGGGAATTCTGCATTGCATTTTACACTTGATATAATAATAACTTTTCTAGCTTCAATAAACTGCGCCATTTCTTGAACCAATATGCCTCCAAAGGAAACACCTACTAAAACTGGATTTTTATGCGCAATTTTATTTGCCATTCGCTTAGCATAATCTGATAGCGTTTCATCATCCAGCGGAATTTCCCATTCTAGGAGGTGCATTTCAAAAGTATCTTTAGGAAGTACTATCCTTTCAAATATAAGGGAACTTGCTGCTAAACCAGGCATAAAATAAACCGGAATTTTACTCATATTAATTGTTTTAACGCTGTAGTAACAACAATACAACTTTTTTATTACGAAATTTGTATAAATTTAAATTTTTACTCGCAAAAACATACGCTTTCCATTTTAAATTATGAATAAATTATGACACAACAATTGTACAAAGCAAGTGATCGTGGCACTGCAGATTTTGGTTGGCTTAAAGCCAATTTTTCTTTTTCATTTGGCAATTATTTTGATCCCGAGAAAATACAATTTGGTATGTTGCGCGTATTAAATGATGACACTATTGGCGCAGCAGCAGGTTTTGGCACACATGGCCACGACAATATGGAAATAATTACCATACCACTTGAAGGCGGATTAAAACACCGTGACAGTATGGGAAACGAAGGTGTGATTCAGTTTGGCGAAGTCCAAGTAATGAGTGCAGGAACGGGAGTAGAACATTCTGAAATGAATGCGAGCAAAACTGATCCCGCAAAAACATTGCAATTGTGGGTTTTCCCAGAAAAACAGAATGTTACGCCAAGATATGACCAAAAATCATTTGATTTAGAGAGGCAAATCAATACCTTTGTGAACATAGTTTCACCACAAGATAAAAACGATGGAAACGCTCTCTGGGTGCACCAACAAACCTTTTTTTATTTAGGTGTTTTTAATAAAGAGCAAACCATCAATTACAAAATAAAAGTGGCTAAAAACGGAGTTTACCTATTTTTAATTGAAGGGCAAATTGAAGTAAACAATCAGGTTTTATTACCTAGAGATGCTATAGGATTATCAGCAATTGAGGATTTTGATATTATCATAAAACCATATCAAGGCAACACTAAGATACTATTGATCGAAGTGCCAATGCAATAAATCATAAATGGAAACTAAGGAAATTATGGAAATTAAAGACAATACTTTTTCAAGACAATATGAAACATTAGTTGACGGAAAATTAGTCTCGGTTGAATATTCTTTTCAAGAGAAAAAAATATTTTTAACCCGCATCAATGTACCCGAAAATTTTGAAAATGAGGATTTTATAAATGATTTTCTTAAAAGCATCATGACTATTGCCTACGAAAGAAAATTAAAAGTAGTACCGATACTTCCTAAAATTACTCTTTTTTTTAGAAAAAACACCATTTACAAAGATTTGTTACCTCCGGGAATTAAAATTTAGATTTCAGTTAGCAGTTAGCAATTAGCAGTTAGCAGTTAGCAGTTAGCAGTTAGCAGTTAGCAGTTAGCAGTTAGCAGTTAGCAGTTAGCAGTTAGCAAAATTAAAAATAGTAGTAAAAGTTTGAGAAATGGAACGTTTTTTAATTTTGATAAAATTAGTATATTTAGTCAATGGATGCCGAAGAAATAAATGCTAACATCATTGCCTTTTTTGAAACTATCGAAAAATATTATGGTTGCAAAACCGAAATTACCGAAGGATTGTACTCTTTATCTGAAAATTTTGATTCTAACCATACCACTTGGAACCTTTCTGAATTTATCTTAATAAGATCTGCTTATCGCAAAAATGGTGAACGCCTCATGATGGAAGGCGAAAAAATGTATTATGAAATTGCGGCTAGTAATATCATTGATTTTAAACAACCTGGCAGAAATGCCTTTGAGTTTGTAGAAAGTTACAGCGAAACTGTTTTTAGAATTACTAAAGTTAAGTTTCATTATAAATATTAATTTTCTCACTTTACTATTCACTTTTTTTTAAAGTATTTAAAATAATTAAGACTTATAAGGCCTTATTAAGGATTAAAAGAAATCTTGCTTAAAATTAAATTAATAAAATGTTTAATTTGTTAAGAATAAGGTTCAATTGTGAATAACTTAGACATTTAGTTTTACTTAACATGATTTATATTTGTAATTGTCAGTTAGGTACTATTAATCAGTATACTAAGGCAAACATTTATTTTCAATTTAATACTACATACCATGAGTGTTAAGTACAAAGTTCTTCCTAGAAAGAACCCTCAGGACCTATTAGCGCCTGAAAAATTTTATGCAACCGCCATTGCCGATGGCGAAACTGATCTTGACAAGCTCGCTGAGCAAATCTCCTATCAGTGTACTGTTACTGAGTCAGATTGTTATGCTGTATTGCTCTCTCTGGAGCGCAATATTATTAATGAACTTGAGCAAGGTAAAATTGTAAAACTGGGCAAACTTGGTAATTTTCAGGTAGGTTTAAGCTCTACTGGTAAAGACACCGCAGAGCAAGTAAATGCTAGTGCTATCGTTAAGAACCGTATTCTTTTTCGTCCTGGTAAACGATTGCGCAATTTGCTTAGTACGATTTCGTATCGCAAAGCCGGCTAGAATCCTGCATTTTTAAAGTCTTTTAAAGACAACCGAAGGTCTCGAGTGTTCCAGCACTCGGGGCTTTTTTTTTGTAAAAACATGCGGTTTTAACTATTGGCTGAGCCGTATGAGGCAATTACTTCAACCGCATCAGGCAAATGCTTCACCCGCATGAAGTATTTGCTTTGCCCGCATCAGGTAATTTTAATCCTGAAAATTAATATAAGGGATGATTATAATCTAAAAAATAATTACAAGGCGCCTATTTTAGGATTTATTAAGCGCAAAGGAGGACTTTTATGTAAGAATTTTAAATATAATTTAACTTTAATATCATTTGTGAATACAATAAAAAAAGACAACTTATAGTTAGTATTATAGTATTTAAAACATAAAAAAAAGCCCAAAATAATACCGGCTAGAATCCTGCATTTTTGAGCTTTTAAAAAGTTCCGAAAGTCTCGAATAATTCCAGCTATTCGTTTTCGAATTAATATGTAAATATAATTAGTTTTTTTATACATTTTTAAAACCTGTTTACAATTCAATAAGCACAATAATAACAAGGCTTAAAGCGCAAAAAAATGTTGATAACTTTATTTAAATTGCAATTTATATTTGTTTTTTTCGCCACAAAACACCACATTTTAAAACAATTAAAAAACACTATTAATACCATTAGTATTATTAAAAAAACTGTTCTTGTCTTATAATTTTCTATAAACAACAATTGATCTGTAAATGTAAAACAGTAACGTCAAGCATGTTTTATAGATGTGTTAGAACAACTAAAGCTATCATTTTTAACCCATAGTAACACCGTTTTTATTGCTTTATTGCGCTTTTAGAATTAGCTTTATGGTACTCAGAAGCGTTCTCAATAATTATTTATTGCTGTTTTATAAAAAATATGTTTTGCTAATAATTTGGTTTTCTATTAATTATGCCTTCTGGCTATAAAATTAACTATATTTATATTTCGAAAATAATTAATAAGGTATGAAATGGGAAGCCAAAACAATCACACACCGAGGCAGCAAACGAATTGTTGTATATTTCGAGAAAAACGCGGCATTAATTGCTCGGATTAAGGAAATTGATGGGGCTAGATGGAGTCAATCCTTGATGGCGTGGCATCTCCCGGATACAGAAGAAAATAGGATTAGGTTCAAGATCGCACCACTCTCCTATTGCTTGCCATCGAGCGAAGGCGTTGAACAAATTGAAAAATTCAAGCAATGGATGCACTCCAAACGCTATAGCAAAAGTACCATAACTACTTATAGCGAAGCCTTGAAATCATTCTTAGTGTTTTATAAAAATAAACCGATTGCCGATATTACTAATGAAGATGTGATTGTGTACAACAACGAACATATTTTAAAAAAAAAGCTATCGGCATCCTATCAAAACCAGATAGTCAATGCCATAAAATTATTTTTTCAAACCATACGAGAAACCAAGATGCTGGTAGATAAAATACACCGCCCTAAACGCGATAAACTATTACCTAATGTTTTGAGTAAAGAAGAAGTAAAATTAATTTTAAACGCCCATAGCAACATCAAACACAAAACGATGTTGAGTTTGATATACAGTTGTGGCTTACGCCGAAGTGAACTAATACATTTAAAACCAAACGACATCGATTCAAATAGAAATATTGTCATTATTCGTCAATCCAAGGGTAAAAAAGATAGAATTGCTCCTTTGTCGTCAAGAATATTAGAATTACTTCGAGAGTATTATATAGGTTATAAACCTAAAATTTGGCTTTTTGAAGGACAAAACGCAGGTGAGAAATACTCAGAGCAAAGTTTACAAAGCGTATTAAAGCAAGCTTTGCAAAAAACAGGTATAACAAAACCAGTAACGCTACATTGGTTGCGACATAGTTATGCAACGCATCTTCTAGAAAGCGGCACTGATTTGCGCTACATTCAAGAATTATTAGGACACAACAGTAGTAAAACTACCGAAATATACACTCATGTGAGTACAAAAAGTTTACAACAAATTAAAAGCCCGTTTGATGATTTGTAATTAATTATTTATACATTTGGTTTGAAATAAAGTATGGCTTTCGTCATACATATCTACCTAAAACAGGGTGGCTTTGTATGATTTTGTCATACATATATATGAGTTGGCGGCAATTTAACGGCAAACGTCAGTGAATAATGATAATCGCTTGGGTTTTTTTTGAGATTTAATTGTAAAATTAATGTAAATTTTACTTCAAGCTTTAGCAAAAGTGTTTGCTGAAAATGTATTTTCAAAGCGAAT
>JANOEE010000005.1:0-79424 GCA_031413015.1 Bacteroidota bacterium
TTTTACCTTAAAAATATTAACTTGTAGAAGAAAGACCATTTGATTTACTGGGATTTATTTTTATAGGTAAAACAAATATCTTTCAACAGACATTCTTCGTGTTTAGGGGAATGAAAAGTACAAATCTCTCTGCCTAAAAAAGATAGGGATAATCCTAAATCATCCCACATATTTTTTGGGATAGATGTCATCATTTCTTTTTCTATAGGATTAGCTTTATTATGAATTGTGATTCCTAATCTGAGAGCCACGCGTATTACATGTCTATCAACTATAATTCCTTCGGGTCTAGCATGAGACTCTCGTAAAATCACATTAGCTGATTTTCTTCCAATCCCTTTTATAGCAATTAAAGATTTCATTTTTGTTGGAATATTATCATTAGTTTTGAGTTTATCTGCCATTCGTAAAAGTGTTTCTGATTTTTTTTCAAAGTGTTTTATACTTGCGATGTATGGCAATAAAGTATCAATTGTAGCTTTCGACAAAGATTCCATATTAGGAAATTCTTTAAATAATTTAATAGAGATTTGATTGACTTTTTCATCTGAATATTGTGCAGATAAAATTACCATTACTAAAAGTTGGTATGTGTTTTTATATTTCAGTGGATGTTCTTTGTCTTTGTATTTAATAATCAACGGCTTTAGTTCTTGTTCCCAGTCTGGGCTTTCATCAAATAAATTTTTTTTCATAAATAAGGACTATTATCATTCAATATTAACTGATATTATAAAGATATAATGAAAATCTAAGTACAGATTACTTTAATTTATCTTATTTTGTAGTATACTATTAATTATGGAATTGAGCAATATAATTTTAATTATCGGATTGGTTTGGCCAGAACCCAATTCATCAGCAGCAGGCGAAAGAATATTACAGTTAATTAAGCTGTTTCAAGAATATGAATATGACGTTGTTTTTGCTAGCGCAGCAATGGATAGTGATTATATGATTGATTTTGAATCTCATGGTATTAGAAAGCAAAGTATTTATTTAAATGATAGTAGTTTTGATGTTTTTATAAAAGAGCTAAACCCACCAATTGTTTTATTTGATCGATTTATGATTGAAGAGCAATTTGGTTGGCGCGTGGCAGAAAATTGTCCAAATGCGTTGCGAATATTGGATACTGAAGATTTGCATTGCTTGCGGCAAGCCCGACAATTGGCTTTTAAAGAAAAGCGATCTTTCGAGAATTCAGATTTGTTTTCAGACTATGCAAAACGTGAAGTCGCGGCTATTTACAGATGTGATATTACAGTTATGATTTCAGAATTTGAAATGGAATTATTAAAAAATGTTTTTAATGTTCCTGATTCTTTAATTTACTATTTGTCTTTTTTATTTGAGGCAATTGATGAAAGAATCATAATACAATGGCCTAATTTTGAACAAAGAAATGATTTTGTTTTTATTGGTAATTTTTTGCATGAACCGAATTGGGATGCAGTGAAATATTTAAAGCAGTCTATTTGGCCTTTAATAAGAAAACAGTTGCCTACTCCAAATCTGCGTATTTATGGTGCTTATCCTTCACAAAAAGTTTTGCAATTACACAAGCCAAATGAAGGTTTTTATATTATGGGTCGTGCCGAAAGTGCTGTTGATGTTGTAAAAAATGCACGTTTAGTTTTAGCACCTATTCGTTTTGGCGCAGGAATTAAAGGGAAATTAGTAGAAGCCATGATTTGCGGAATACCAAGTGTCACCACAACTATCGGAGCTGAAGCTATGAAAGGGAATTTGTCTTGGAATGGCTTTATAACAGATGATGTATTTGAGTTTGTTGATGAATCGGTAAAATTATACAATGATAAAAAACTATGGCAGAAAGCACAGCAAAATGGCATAACAATTTTTAATAAAAGGTATCTAAAAAGCGATAACGCTCCAGATTTCATGAATCATATTAATAATATTCAAAGTAATATTACTGCCCATCGTTTTAAGAATTTTACCGGAGCTATGTTAATGCATCATATGTTAGCCGCCACTAAATATATGTCAAAGTGGATTGAAGAAAAGAACAAATAGCTATTTGTGATAAAAATATTTTTTGTAGAATTTGAATGCTTGTATTATTGCCAAACAAAGGAAAACAAGTGGGATTAAATGCGACACAACAAAACTTGATGTGCCATTTATTTTTGAATCTACCAGTTTCAAAAATAAGATAAGTAAAAACATCCCGCAAAAAGTGCCTATCAATGTTCCAAATACATAAAAAAGGTGCGCATTTTTTTCTACATCAATGTAATTATTGTTTACTAGATATAAGTTCCAAGCGGTCCAAAATGGGATTTGGATAAAATTCAAACTGCTAAAAATGATGCCTATAAAAAACGGTGCATAATTAATATATTTTGATAAATAATTACCGTTAGTTTGGGAGTCGTTTGACTGAAAGTAAAAAGAAGCCGCCAATAATAGCATGAAAACAATTGAAAATACTTCAATATATTTTATTAATTTTTTGTTTTCTGTTAACCTATTCGCAAAGATTAAAGTTCCATAAATTACTATCGCTTCAATTATTATGACGCCAATTAAATAGTATATAAGCGACTTGATTCCTGATTTTGAATATACTTCAAAACCTATGATATTGAGATATCCGAGAGGAATCGAGCCAACAAAACTCACTAAAAAACCAACAATACTATTTTTTAGTGTTTTCATTATATTAAAAATTTACAATTTTTTTACTTTGTAAATTGTGTAATCTGTATTGTTCCATCCCGTCTTTATGGCTTAAATAAGGTGCGCCATTTTTATGATTTGAAACACTAATTTCATACATATAAGTAATATGTCGCATTAATTCTTTCCATGCGAAAAATAATGAATGTTTAGGGTCATAAATATGTGTAGGCTCGCTTGCAGCACCATTGAGTTCTACAACTAAAAAATTTTCGCCGCGCTCTAATTCTTCTAATGTGTTGTACATTACATCCATCCGTCCAAAATAAAATCCGTTTACCTGAAGGCAAATCTCATTCATTATTTTGTTTAAACCTGGCGTAATCCAATGGCTGCCATCAATAAATTTTGCGCCTCTGGCATGATTTCCATAAGGGACTAAGTTTATTTTTTCACCTTGAGGCAAAACTTCATTTAATTTTTTTCCGTACTCTTTTTCTAAAGTTTGTAATTGCAATTCATACCGAGGATTTTTTTTAAGTAAGTTTTCGATAGTATCTTTTCCGTTTCCTTCGATAATCAAAAATTCTTTGGCTACAATTCCTGTGATTTTCCCCTCTTTTTCATGGGGATAACGAACATAAAAAATACCAATTTCATTTTCAAAAGGGATTAAATCTTGTACTAAATAATCAAAGTCAGCCTTTTCTGCATAGGCTTTTAAATCTTTTGGAGAGTTGATTTTTTTTACAGCGGATCCTCGTAATCCTATATCTGGTTTTGCTATGAAAGGATAATCTATTTTTTCTATATCAATAGTTTTTAGAACTGCTTCAAAAGGAGTTCCTTCTGATACTAATGCAGTTTTAGGGTAATATTTTTGTGGAATGAGATTGTAAATTTGTTTTTTTGATTCCATTATAAATCCTCCATTTTTAATACTAGGATTTGATGCATTAAAAAAGAAAATAGACTTGGCTCTAATTGCATAATACGCCCACAAAAAATAAATAGGGATATACACTATAAAAAAAGACCAATATTCCCAATGGGTGAGTTTATGAAAAAATAGTTTCAAGATTTATGTTTTAAACGATGAGAAAAGAATTTGCAAACTCATTTTGATTGATTAAATCAGAATAAATAATAGCAACTTTATTTTTTTCGATAACGGTTTGAGTAATACTTAGTGTTTTCATTGTATCGTTTCTATTGATAACAAGTCCGTTTTCAGGATTATCACTCTCTGTATAACGATGGAAGTTAAGCATTTCAGCTTCAGTAACTTCTGGTTTGGTATTTAAAAAGGTGTAAAACCATTCCGCTCGCTTAGATCTGATTTCGGCAGGATATAAGGTAGATGATGACCAGACATGGTTTTGAGTAACATTAAGTAGTTTGGTTCCTTTTTCTATACCGTCCCACTGCAATTGATAAAGAAAATTTTCTTGATACAAAACCAATGTAAAAGGCTCTACATTATCAAGATTTATTTGGCTCCAAGATGCGTAAGGAGATTCTTGGCTTATAATATCAAGAACAATCAAGCCGCGACTTCTTCTGTAAGGTATTTTTACAACATGCTTTTCGGCAGCACCATTCAAAAGTACAAGAACTGTTGCATTTTCATCAATCGCATACCAAGTTCCGCCAGCTTTAGGGTCTTTTGGGAAAATAATTTTTTTATTATTGATCAAATAATTTTTTGGCTCAACAGCAGGACGAATTACTTGTTCATCACGATTAGACGTAATAATAATTTTATTATTTGAAGTTACAAAACTTACTGTGCACATTGATTTCTGTATTCAATAGTAGAACGTGCCACGCCAAAGTTAGCATCTATAACTATGGTTTCGGATTGTAATATGGCCACTTTTATTAATGCTTGGTGGTGAATACAGTGTTCTAAATTATACAATAATTCACGGTGGTAGTTACTTTCGATTCTAATCTCTTCACTATCGATTATTTGCTGTAATTCAATTTTTTTATTTTCTTTCTCTAAATTGTTTTGAACGGCAACGATACTTTTTATTGCAAATGCTGTATCAGTTTGGATTTTAATATTGCGTTCCCGCTTGTCATAATTTACTAATCCGGAATCATAAAAATTTTCTAAGCACTGAAACATTTCAATAATATGTCTAGTGTGTTCACCAATTGTTGCTTTACTTAAAGCTTCGCATGGATTAGAATACTCGTTATCAGAAAGCTGATTGAGTAAACCAATCAATTCGTTCAAACTATTGTTGATTGAAGGTATGAGCATATTTAAATTTTAAATTTTATTAAATCGGGGATTTTTTGTCTGTTTTGAAATATCAAAATTATGCAACAAATAAAAGTTGTTAAAGCCAAAATAAAAAGTATTCCGCCATCATTTTTAACTTCAATACCAAGTACAAATATATGAGAAAAAATTGCACCAATCATAACTCCTGAACCAATAATTGCGCCAATTAATGTGGTTCTTGATATCAATATTAAAATTGCAGCAATAAGCTCTGCAGTTCCAGACCCAATCCTACCAAGGGGTTCTATTCCTAATGTTGTAAAGATGTAAACACTTTCTTCTGCTCCAGAAAATTTAAAAAATAAAGTTTGAATAAGAATTATTGCTGCAATAATTCTTAAAATCCAAGAAAAAATCGTTGTTTTCATAATTAGTGTGATAGTTTTTTCCATGATACGTCTGCTTTTTTCTTCAAATTTACTTCATCTTTATTCCAGCTTTTTAAAGTGTTGTTAAAATAAGCATTAAAAAATAAAAATAATTTACCATCAATAATTTTAAAAGTATCAGGATCGACCTCTACTTTTTCACCTGTAGCTCCCATTGCATAGGCACACCATCCACCATATTGAGGTTCGTATCCAGATGGGTTTTTCAAAAATGCTTCTTTATTTGCTGCGGACGAAAAATTATAAACTACTCCTTGATATGTTGCTGTAAAATTTTTGCTGCCTTTCATAGCTTTGTTTTGTTTAAAATAACTTACAGGATCATATCCTTGAATGGCAACTTTTTTTTCTAAGTTGTAACTTGATAGACGACTGGTTTCATTTTGTGCAAAAGCGTTTAAAGAAAGGAAAGCACAAAGTACTATTAATAAAATACGGTTTTTCATATTATTTAGATTTTAGAATGATTAGAATTATTTAGAATTGAATTTTATATCGTAGATTGATTACTTAACTTCTTGTTAATCCGTCAGGACGAATTTCCCTAACTAAAAGAGGTATTGCTGTAATTAGCTCTATTTGTGATTTGTTTTTAAAAGTATAGTTTGTTACAACGCCTCCGTTTATAGTCAAGCCTTTGGATCCTTCAATTTTAATTGGATTATTATTATTTGTATAAATGTCTTTTCCTAAATGATAAATGGATAATAAATTAGGTTTAAAAGAAAATTTTGAATTAGGAATTGCATATAAATAGGGAAATCTTAATAACGCATCTGGTTTTCTTTTGAAATTATTTGTAGATGCAAAATTTTCTGAATTAAGATAAGTGCCTGACAAAAATTGGTTTTCATTGCTATTTATTATCGGAATTTGTAAGGCAGTACTAAACTCTAGATGGTTTTTGTGTTGTAAATTGATGCCAAAAATAAATTCATATGTTCCTAAACTTGTTTGATAATCTAATGGCAATGAAAATCCACTTTCATTTCTTGTATTTGCATTGTTCAAAGAAATTTTTACACCAGCTAAAAAACTATACCTGTAATTTGTTTTAGCAGGTAATTCGTAATTGCTTGTAAAAAACAAATCACCAAAACAATTATTACTGCCCAAACCACCATCTGCATTTAAGAAAACTATTTTTGCTTGGATTGATAAATTTTCATTTACAAATCTACTGTACTCTAAATAGGAATTAAACACATTTATATCTTCAAATCCAGTGCCATTACCAGCCCCGATAATTAAACTATTTAGCTTTAAACTATCATTTTCATTTGTATTTTGTAAACTGCAAAAACCAGCATCAATACACCCTTGAGCGTAAAATATACTTGGCGATTGAAGTATTACAATTACAAATTTTAATAAAAAATTTTTCACAGTAATCTTATTTTAAAGATTTGGCAACACTAATTATAAGCTCATTACTAATCCTTTCTTTATAATTAGGATTGATGTGCTCAAATTGTATTTCACTGTTTTTATTAATTATAAAAACTGTAGGAACTGGCAAAAAAGAGGCATTTGTACCTTCTGAAGCACCAGATATGTAAGGTTTATAATTGTCTGGTGCTTGAAATGCAATTCCTGCAGCTTTTGCTAAATTACCATTACTGTCAGATAATAGTAAATAGTTTAACTTTTCTTTTTCATCACTTACCTTAAGATTTTTTGGACTATCAGGACTTACTGCAACAATTTGATAGCCAAGATTCAATAATTCTTTTTCGGCTTCTCCTAAAGCGGCAAGATGTACGTTACAGTATGGACACCAGCCACCGCGATAAAAAACTAAAATTGTTTTTTGTTTGATAAATAGTGTTTCAAGATTTACATCAATTCCTTCTGAAGATTTTAAAGTTAGGTTTGGAATTTTTTCACCTATTAATAAAGGTGCAATTTCCGAAGCTGTTTTAGGCAATTCGTTTTGTGCATTTGCAGATAATCCCAAGGTAATCATTACCGCTACAAGTATTCTTTTCATAATCTTACATTTTTAATAGTGTAAAATTACTTCAGGACGTTAATTAGGTTTGTCGGCTACTTTACAAAAAGAGGTAAATACTATAACAATTTTGAAATATCAGGTATAACGATCTCTTTTCTATTGTAATGCAAAATTCCATTGGTTTCCATTTCGCTAAGTAATTGTGTGGTGGTTTGTCTTGAAGTGCAAACAATTTGACCTATATCTGTTTGGGTCAGATAATTTTCAATAATGACTTTGTTTCCGTCTTTTTTGCCTTCTGTTTCGGCCCAGTCTTTAAGAAATTGATATAATCTGGTTTTTGCATCTTTTGAAATCAAGTTAGAATAATTGTTTTTAATACGCTTCATTTTTAAACCTACAAACTTGGTGTAAGACAAAGCCAAATTAGGATTTTTTAAAAGCAGATTTTCAAAATCTGACATCAAGAAACTACAAATAGCAACCTCATCAGAGAGTACTTTTGCATATTCGTTGACCTGAATATCAGTTTCTAGGGTTAATTCGCCAAACAAATCTCCTTTTTGAATAATATCTTTGATAGTTTCATCCCCATTTTCATCTACAGCAACAATTTTTATAGCACCTTTTTTTAGTAAAAAAATCCTAGGAAGCTCTGACGAAGAAAAATAAATGATTTCGGATTTGTTGGCTTTTTTAAATCCTGTAATAATGCATAACTGTCTAATTTCACTAAAGCTCAATGCTTGAAATAACTTATGATCCCTCAAATACCAATATTTTAATTCGTCATACATAATAAACAATTATAGAATTTATCTTGGTAAAAGTAATTAAAGTTTTAAAATCCTCAGCATAAAATTATCGCAAAAAAAAGCTCAAAATAAATTTGGGCTCATTGATTGTAAAAAAAATATTTTTAAGAAACTAAAGTTCTTGAAATTACAATTCTTTGAATTTCTGAAGTACCTTCATAAATTTGAGTAATCTTTGCATCGCGCATCATTCTCTCTACATGGTATTCAGCAACATAGCCATTACCTCCGTGAATTTGTACTGCTTCAATCGTGGTATCCATAGCAACTTGTGAGGCATAAAGTTTTGCCATCGCACCTGATTGTGAAATGTCTTTTCCTTCGTCTTTTTCTGAAGCTGCTTTTAAACATAAAAGTTTAGCACATTGAATTTGAGTAGCCATATCAACAAGTTTAAAAGCGATAGCTTGATGTTTGAAAATTTCTTTACCAAAAGCTTTTCTTTGTTGTGCATAGTTCAAAGCCAATTCGTATGCGCCAGTAGCTATGCCTAATGCTTGTGATGCAATTCCTATTCTACCGCCATTTAAAACATTCATTGCAAAGTTAAACCCAAAACCGTCTTCACCTATTCTATTTTTTTTAGGAACTTTTACATCAGTAAACATTAATGAATGGGTGTCGCTACCACGAATTCCCATCTTTTTTTCTTTAATACCAATTTCAAAACCGGCCCATCCTTTTTCAACTAAAAAAGCATTGATACCTTTGTGTCCTTTTTCTATATCAGTTTGAGCAATTACAATGTATGTTGAGGCTGATGAACCGTTTGTAATCCAGTTTTTAGTGCCATTTAACAAATAATGATCGCCTTTGTCTATGGCAGTTGTTTTTTGAGATGTGGCATCTGATCCCGCTTCTGGTTCAGACAAACAAAATGCACCTATAACTTCTCCTTTTGCAAGCGGTACAAGGTATTTTAATTTTTGTTCTTCGTTACAATATTTTTCTATTCCTGCACAAACTAGAGAGTTGTTTACAGACATAATTACCGCTGCAGAAGCATCTATTTTTGAAATTTCGGTCAAAGCCAAAACATAAGAAACACTATCTAGTCCAGAACCACCATATTTAGGGTCTACCATCATGCCCATAAAACCTAGATTAGCCATTATTTTGACTTGCTCGGTTGGAAATTTTGAATGCTCATCTCTTTCAATTACGCCGGGTAATAATTCTGCTATAGCAAAATCTTTAGCGGCTTGTTGTATCATTAAATGCTCTTCGGTAAGATTAAAATCCATAATTATATGTAGTTTGAAAGAAGTCCGTTTATTGACCTGTAAATTTGATTATTTTTGGAGTTCAAAAGTATAATTTTATTATCATATTTCAACACAAATATATAAATTTAAGGAATGTTTAAAAATAACTATAACGTTATAGGAGTTATGTCTGGTACTTCGCTGGATGGTATTGATTTAGCGCATATAAAATTCTCAATAGTAGATAGTAAATGGGATTTTGAAATACTCGAATGCGAGACAGTTTCCTATACTTTAGAATGGTTGAACAAACTTAAAAATGCAGTAAGTTTCCCAGAGGAAAAGCTTGTTGTTTTAAATCATGAATATACCTTATTATTAGGTAATATAATAGAAGACTTTATTACAAAAAACAATCTTGATAGCATTGACTTTGTTAGTTCTCACGGACATACTATTTTACACCAACCTCACAATGGCTTTACGCTACAAATAGGTAATCTGCCTGAAATTATAAAATATACCAAACAAAATGTAATTTGTGACTTTCGTGTTCAAGATGTTGCGTTAGGAGGACAAGGCGCGCCATTAGTTCCTATTGGTGATAGATTACTTTTTTCAGAATATGATTATTGTTTAAACCTTGGCGGTTTTTCAAATATATCTTTTGAGAAAGGCAATAAGCGCATTGCCTTTGATATTTCGCCTGTAAACACTGTTTTAAACTCATATGCCAATCAATTAGGGTTTCATTATGATGATAAAGGAACTATGTCTAGAACAGGAAAAATAAATAATGATTTGTACAATCAATTAAATATGTTGGATTATTATAAAATGACATTTCCTAAATCGCTGGGTTTTGAATTTGTAAAAGAAATTATTTTACCCATAATTAATAGTTATAAAATTAATATTGAAGATGTTCTACGCACTTTTATAGAACATATAGCTTTTCAGATTGCTACGGCATTGCCTTCAAAAAATGAAACGCTATTTGTAACAGGTGGCGGTGCCTACAATGATTTTCTGATAGAAAGAATACAAATTCATTTACCACAAACTAAAATTATTATTCCCGAAAATAAAACATTAGAGTTTAAAGAAGCATTAATTTTTGGTTTACTAGGTGTTTTAAAAATTAGGAATCAAGTCAATGTTTTAAAAAGTGTAACAGGTGCAAAAAGAGATCATAGTTCAGGTAAAATTTATTTATTTTAGGTACGTTTATAAATACATAATATTTGTATTAATTGCTAAATAATCAAAATTTCATGTTTAAAAAAAAATCTACATAAAAAAAGTTACATTTAAATGCTAAATATGTACATTAGTAATATTATTGTATTTTAAACTTTGTATTATGAAAAACCTCTTATTATTACTCGTATTTATGGTATCTGCACAATTCAATCAAGTATGTGCACAAAAAGAAATTGAAGTAGAAGGCGTTATATTGCCTAGAACTATTGAATTCGAAAAAAGGACCTTGTCTTTAAATGGCGTTGGGGTACGATCAAAAATGTGGGTCGAAGTTTATGTACAGGCTTTATATTTGTCAAAACTTTCACAAGATGCCGAAAGTATTATAGAAAGTAATACAGAAATGGGTGTTCGTTTGCAAATTACATCTTCTTTGGTTTCTTCAAATAAATTATCAAAATCACTTAATAAAGGTTTAGTAAAATCTGTTGGAGAAGAAAATGTTGAAAAATTTAGAACTCAAATAGACTTACTTGAAAAACTATTGAACAGAGAAAAAACTGTAAAAGATGATGCCTTTAATCTTATCTATAGCCCTTCTGACGAATCAATTTGGGTTTATAAAAACAATAAATTAGAAGGAAAAATTCAAGGTTTTGAGTTTAAAAAAGCTTTTTTTGGTATTTGGTTGTCTAAAAAACCAGTAGACGAAAAATTAAAAAATGATTTGTTAGGTAAATATTAGTAGCTTTTGTTTTAATAAAAATGTGTGTAAATAATATTGCAAATGAAAATTTGCCTCGTTCTATTTTTTTACATTTGCGCAAATTAAATTTACTACAACAAAATGAAAGATTTACTTAATAAATTTGAAAATAAAGAGCCTGAAATAGTTTTTAATTGGAAAGATGCCGAAACTGAAGCCGAAGGTTGGACGGTGATTAATTCTCTCAGAGGAGGAGCTGCTGGCGGAGGAACCAGAATGAGAAAAGGTTTGGATATGAACGAAGTATTGTCTCTAGCTAAAACTATGGAAGTAAAATTTTCTGTTTCTGGACCAGCCATTGGAGGTGCAAAATCAGGAATTAATTTTGACCCAAATGATCCTCGTAAAAAAGGAGTTTTGCAGCGTTGGTACAAGGCGGTTTCCCCACTTTTAAAAAGTTATTATGGCACAGGAGGCGACTTAAACGTTGATGAAATTCATGAAGTAATACCAATGACCGAAGAATGTGGTGTTTGGCATCCTCAAGAAGGGGTGTTTAACGGACATTTCAAACCTACCGAAGCTGACAAAATCAATAGAATAGGACAATTGCGTCAAGGCGTTGTTAAAGTAATTGAAAACCCATCTTTTTCTCCAGATGTTTCCCGTAAATATACTGTTGCTGATATGATTACAGGTTACGGTGTTGCCCAAGCGGTGAGCCATTTTTATGATATCTATGGTGGTAGTGTCAAAGGCAAAAAAGCCATTGTACAAGGTTTTGGCAATGTGGGTTCTGCAGCAGCTTTCTATCTTGCCGATATGGGTGCAAAAATTGTCGGAATTATTGATAGAGACGGCGGTTTGATTAATGAAGAAGGTTTTACTTTTGAAGAAATTAGAACATTATTTCTCAATAAAGACGGCAATAAATTGGTAGCTTCAAACATGATTCCATTTGATGAAATTAATCAAAAAATCTGGACAACTGGTGCTCAAATTTTTACACCTTGTGCTGCTTCTCGATTAGTCACTCAAAGTCAAGTGGATAGCATGATAGGCACAGGACTTGAAGTGATTTCATGTGGAGCAAATGTTCCTTTTGCAGATAAAGAAATTTTCTTTGGTTCAATCATGGAAAATATTGATCAAAAAATAAGTTTGATTCCAGACTTCATATCAAACTGTGGCATGGCGAGGGTTTTTGCTTATTTTATGGAGAAAAAAGTTCAAATGACAGATGAAGCCATTTTTTCAGATACTTCAGAAATTATAAAAAATGCGATTGTAAAAGCGCACAAACTCAATAGTGCTAAAACCAATATTAGTGCCACTGCTTTTGAAATTGCTTTGAAACAGTTGGTATAGTAATCCATCAAAATATAATGACGCTGATAGTATTTCAAAACTATCAGCGTTTTTTTTTTAGAAATAAAAAGCAATTTATTTTCACTATATTCGTTAAATAAAAGCATTTCATGTTATAAATTATGCCATACTCAGAAATTAATTATAAAAAACACTCTTTAGCAATTACAACAACTTTGTTCGTTTTGCTATTTCTGATTTTTTTCTATTTGACATTCAATAGTCAATCACTTATTCCTGAATTAGAAGGCGGCGGTGGCGGTGGAGATATTGCAGTAAATTTTGGTAATAGTGATGTAGGTTCAGGAGATAATTTTGAATCAATTGAATTAGATCGGCCTGCGCCAAAGTCAAAACAGCCTGAAAAGATAATTGAAGAAGCACTAGTTACTAATGATTCTGATAATGATGTACCTGTACCCATTGTTGTTGCGGTAAAAAAACCTAAAGTAACTCCTAAATCTATTGACAAACCAGTAGAAGCTCCCAAGCCTAAGCCCTCAAAATCTACAACGGATGCACTGTCTAATATCTTGAACAGTTCCAATTCAAAAGGAGGAGATGGTGACGATAATATAGGAGGCAACAAAGGAAAAGCTTATGGTGATCCCAAGGCAACTGGTTATAATGGTGGTGGCGGAAGCGGGACTGGAAGTGGTGGCGGTAACGGTAGCGGCCAAGGATTAGGAACGGGAAGTGGTTACGGTAATGGTAACGGAGGAGGGAAAGGCAACGGCATAGGAAATTACCAACTAAGTGGCAGAAAAGTTTTATCAAAACCCCAACCTAAATATACTTGTAATGAAGAAGGTACCGTTGCAGTAGAAATTGCTGTTAACGCTTCTGGTGTAGTAACTGCTGCTATTCCAGGTGTAAAAGGAACTACAAATACAGCCCCTTGTTTGTTAGATCAAGCAAAACTAGCTGCATTAAATACTAAGTTTGATGCTAATGCTGGTGCGCCCGAAAAGCAAGTTGGAAAAATAATCTACAACTTTAAACTAACAGAATAAAATTCTAATTTATCTTTGGTAATAATTATTTGAATAGTTTGAAATGAATTACCAAGAAACAGTAGGATGGATGTTTCAGCAGCTTCCTATGTACCAACACCAAGGTGCTACGGCTTATAAAAAAGATTTAACAAACACTATTTTATTAGCCAATCATCTTAATAATCCCGAAAAAGACTTAAAGTGCATTCATGTTGCAGGTACTAATGGTAAAGGTTCAACGTCACACATGCTGGCTTCCATTTTACAAGAAGCTGGATATAAAGTGGGTTTGTATACTTCTCCACATTTAAAAGATTTTAGAGAAAGAATTAAGATTAACGGTAAAGAAATTTCAGAAACATTTGTTTGTGAATTTATTACAAAAAACAAATCATTCTTTGAAGAAAACCAATTGAGTTTTTTTGAAATGACAGTTGGTTTGGCTTTTGATTTTTTTAATAAAGAAGAAGTCGACATTGCCATTATAGAAGTAGGAATGGGAGGAAGGCTCGATTCTACAAACATTATAACACCTTTAATTTCTGTAATTACTAATATAGGATTAGACCACACCCAGTTTTTAGGTACTACATTACCCGAAATTGCCATAGAAAAGGCTGGAATTATAAAGCCAAATATTCCAGTAATAATTGGTGAATACCTTGCCGAAACAAAAGTTATTTTTTTACAAAAAGCCAATGCCAACAATGCTGCTATTTTTTTTGCTTCGGATTTAATACATACAAGTTATCCCTCAGTTTTAATAGGTGATTATCAAGTTTACAACAAGAAAACGGTGTTGCAAACAATACAAGTATTACAATCACAAAATGTTTTTTCAATTTCCGAAAAGAATATTAAAAATGGATTTTTAAATGTTATCAAAAATACTGGACTACAAGGAAGATGGCAACAATTGAATGATTTTCCAAAAGTAATTTGTGATACCGCACATAACAAAGAAGGATTGATCATTGTTTTAAACCAGATTCAAAAAGAAACATTTGAACTACTGCATGTGGTTTTAGGAGTGGTAAATGATAAAGATTTAGATATGATTTTACCATTATTTCCTAAACATGCCAATTATTATTTTTCAAAACCCAATATTCCTCGTGGTCTGGATGCTTATTTATTACAACAAAATGCAAATGAATATGGCTTAAAGGGTGAAGTATACGATTCTTTGTCAGAAGCTTATAAAAGCGCTTTGAAGTCAGCATCAAAAACAGATTTTATTTTTGTAGGTGGCAGTACATTTGTAGTAGCAGAAATTTTATAATTTCCTAAAAAATTGTTTGCAAATAAAGAAAAGTAGTCTATATTTGCACTCTCATTAGGGCGATTAGCTCAGCTGGTTCAGAGCACCTCGTTTACACCGAGGGGGTCGGGGGTTCGAACCCCTCATCGCCCACAAAACTTCTCAAGAAATTGAGAAGTTTTTTTATTTACAAGGGTTTTTATTTCTTTAATTATAAAAAATCCAAAGTTCTTTCAAGAGCCATTCCTCGTGACCCTTTAATTAAAAAGGTTTTATTGAGATTTTTATTGGGGCTAAATGACTGAGAAAATTTTTCAAAATCTTCATAAAAGTGAAAATCTTTTTTTTCGATTTTATTCTTAAAAAAATCTTTTCCTAAGAAATGTATTTCAATATTTGTTTCGCTTTCTAAAAAAGCCACAATTTTTTTATGTTCTAGTAAGCTTTCATTTCCAAGTTCGAACATATCTCCCAAAATAGCAATTTTATTTTTTTCTGTGAGTTGGATAAAGTTTTCCAGAGCCGCTTTCATGCTGCTAGGATTTGCGTTATAAGCATCTAAAATAATTTTATTAGTTCCTTTTTCTAGCATTTGAGAACGATTATTTTGAGGAACATAACTTTCTATGGCATCTTTAATATCAATATTGCTAATACCAAAGTATTTCCCCATTGTAATAGCTGCAATTATGTTATTTGTATTATAAATTCCTATAAGATGAGATGTAATTGAAATATCTTCTAATTCAATTTTCACAAAGGGATTTGCACTAGTATCTTTTATTGATAGAAATGCATTTTCTTTCTTTAGTCCAAAAGCTACGACAGTAATATCTTTAGTTTTTTCTACCTGAATCTCATCATCAAGATTTACAAATGCGGTTTTATTATTATTTTTAATGTAAGTATACATTTCACTTTTGCCTTTTATTACGCCCTCAAATCCTCCAAAACCTTCTAAATGCGCTTTTCCAAAATTCGTTATGTAGCCATAATCTGGCTGGGCTATTTCACATAAAAAGGCAATTTCTTTTTGATGATTGGCGCCCATTTCTACTATGCCAATTTGTGTTTTTTCATTGAATGAAAGCAATGTTAGCGGCACACCTATATGATTGTTAAGATTGCCAATAGTTGCTTTTGCAATGAACTTTTTACTCAAAACAACGTTTATTAATTCTTTTGTTGTCGTTTTTCCATTACTTCCAGTTAAAGCAATAATGGGAAGTTTAAGAAAAGCGCGATGAAACTTAGCTAATTCTTGCAATGTAATAATGCTATCGTTTACAACAAGAGTTTTTTCATTGATATAATAGTCCTTATTGTCTATAATAACATAAGCTGCTCCTTTTTCTAAGGCTTCGTTGGCAAAAGTATTGGCGTCAAACCTTTCACCTTTTATGGCTATAAATATTGAACCTTTATCAATTTTTCTGGTATCAATTGATATTGATTTGCATTTCAAAAATAAATTGTGAATTTTTTCTATTTCCATCTGAGATTTAATTATAAAATAAAAGCCCTAATGAAAGGGCTTTTAGTATTTATGGTAAGTAAGAAATTAATTTCTTGCTCTTTTCTTTTTGTCGCTTTTTGAACCAACTCTAGACATTGCACATCTAAAACCGATGTAATCACTTGCCATATCTTGCGGAAAGTATCTTCTTTGTGCAGGATCTAACCAGTAAGCTCTGTCTCTCCACGAGCCTCCTTTGTAAACTCTTGTTTCGTCGTTTATTAAAGTTGTTCTCTTTGTTGACTTATCAATTTTACGTTCTAATTTTCCTAAGCTATCAACGCTAATATTATTTTTAGGAGAATTGTACATTCTTTTAGAATCATCTACTTTGTCAGTTGCATCCTCCGCATTACCAAAATCAAAGTATCTAGTAGATTCTTTATCACCATCTCTATAATTGATGTTATCACTTTGAGTAAAGTTTTGTCTCAAGTAAGTTTCTTTTTCATCAACTGGAACTTGTGCAATTTGACCAGGAAAATTTCTTGCCATAACCCTACCATTACTTAAGGTATCATAACCGATATTTTCAGAGGTAACTAATACAAGTTTACCGTCACCATCAATTTTATTTTTTGTGTAAACGTTACCACGGTAGTAGTTAAAATCATTTGCTTCATCATCAACAATAGGTCTGTAAACATCGGCCACCCATTCGGCAACGTTTCCTGCCATATCATATAATCCAAAATCATTTGGTGGATAAGATTTAACAGCAATTGTAATATCCGCACCATCATCCGACCAACCAGCTATCCCTCCGTAATCACCTTTTCCTTGTTTAAAGTTCGCCAATTGGTCTCCTTTAACTTCTCTTCTTCCAGATCTTGTGTAAGTTCCTTTCCAAGGATATTTTTTCTGTCCTTTGTAATTATTGTATTCTCTGTTTCCTACATCTGCAGCAGCAGCATATTCCCATTCTGCTTCAGTTGGCAATCTGTATTCTGGATTTATCAATCCAGAAGATCTTTGAGCATAAATATTTACTGGTTGATTTGTTGTACTTGGTTGACCTCTTGATCCCCTTGTTGTTGTGGGTTTGGCTTTGTTATTTTTACCTTTCAAAACAATTTTTTCATCACCTCCAAACGTTTGCGTAGGAGCGGCTAGATAAGTTTCAGTGCTAAAATTCTTATCAGCACTTATATCAGTTATACTTGCTTTCTTTTTTATATAACCCTCTCTTTCAAGGATTTGCTCATTTACACGATCTGTTCTCCACTTTGCAAATTCAGCAGCTTGAATCCAATTTACTCCAACAACAGGGTATTGTCCATACGCAGGATGTCGTAAATAATTATTGGTCATAGTCTCATTGTAGCCCAATCTGTTTCTCCACACTAATGTGTCAGGCAAAGCACCATCATATATTTGATTATATTTCTCTTCTGTAGGAGGAAATACTGTTTTTACCCAATAAAGATATTCCGCATACATTTCATTAGTTACTTCAGTTTCATCCATGTAAAATGACTGAACATGTTGCTGACTTGCAGAATTGTTCCAGTCATGCATTACATCATCTTGAACCTTACCCATTGTAAATGTTCCTCCTTCTACCAGTACTAAACCAGGACCAGCTGCTTGTTTCTGGAATTTAGTGTTTGTTCTAAAACCACCTTTAGGATCATTTAGGGTCGATCCTGTTGCTCTTGATTTGTTGCTTGAATTAGAACTTTTGCTACAACTAGCAAAACCTGATACTAATGTTATTGCTAACACAAGTCTAATTGCCATAGTTTTTTTTACTTTCATACTTTCAGTAGGTAATAAATTTCAAGGTGCAATATAATAATTAACCATTAAACTGCAACAATTTTTAATTTTAATAAATCAATAAATCCCTTCAGGGTATTCGTTTCAATTAATAACGTAAAATTAATCCAAATATTATTGTTAAGAACGATCTAAATAATTTAATTTTACCCTCTGTAATAAAAAATGTCATTTTGCGTTATTTATTTTGATGAAAAAAAATATCTTATTCCTTTTTTTCTTGTTCTCTATAGTTGTAAAAGCCCAAGTTAATGGCAATTTTACAATAGATTGGGACAATAAAACTACAATTTCCTCAGAAACTACGGTTTATAATGTACCTCGTTTTCAACTTGGCAATTTTTATTTTGATGAATTGCAAAAGAACATTCTTTTTATTACAAAATCTCCTGTAAAATCTCCTGTTGATGAGCGTTCTTTACAAATATCAAATGTTGTTTATGAAAGTATTTCTTTATCAGAATTAGGAGATTTAAACCCAAAAACAATTCCGAACCAATTAGTAGTTGCTGCTACAAATAGTAGCGCTAGAGATGATTTGTATTTGTCTATCACAGTTTCACCTATTATTAAGGACGGCAACAATTATAAAAGAGTAAAATCTTTCTCCTATAATATTAATAACAAGTCTCAAAATGTTTTTAATGCAAGGCGGGATTTTAATACTATTTCTAATTCTGTTTTGACCAATGGCGATTGGTACCGCTTTTACATAGAAAAATCTGGAGTTTACAAAATTTCAAAAAATTTCTTAGAACAATTAGGCATAAACTTTAATAATGTTGATCCAAGAAATATAAAAATATATGGAAACGGAGGAAAAATGGTTCCGTTGCTCAACATTGACCCTTACTCATCTGATTTAGAAGAAAATGCCATACAAATCATTGGCGAAAGCGATGGTGTTTTTGACAACCAAGATTACATTCTTTTTTATGCAGAAGGTTTAGACAATTGGAGCGAAGAAAATAAAACCCACAATAACTTGTATGATTCAAAGTCTTATTATTATGTTATTGCACAAGGAACAGCTGGTAAAAGAATAGCACCAATAGCTCAGCCTTCAGGAAGCGGAACGGTTATAAATACTTTTGACGATTATCAATTTCATGAATTAGATTTGACGAATGTTGCCAGATTAGGAAGAAAATGGTTTGGTGAACAATTCAACTCTTTAGATGAGGAAAATTTTGATTTTTCTTTTCCAGGTATTGTTACAACTGCTCCTATTAATATAACGGTCGCTGGAGCTGGTGTATCATTTACAAATACAAAATTAGATATCAAGGCAAATGCTACTAGTGTGGGCTCGCTTAATTTTGCCCGATTGTTTGTCAACTCTGGGATTGAAGGCAATGATGCAGTAAGAAATTTTAGTTTCCCAGCTTCAGAAAATGTAAAAATCAATCTAAAATATGATAATGGTGGTGTTCCAGGTTCTAAAAGCTTTTTAAATTATATTATTCTAAAAGCAAAAAGAAATCTTTCTGGTTATGGGAACCAATACCGTTTTGAATTTACTGATGCTGCGACAATGTCTGGCGTGGGGGAATACCAAATTTCAAACGCAGCGGCAGTAAGCCAAATTTGGGATATTACGGATATTTATAATGTCACAAAGGTCGAAAATAGTGGTCAAAGTATATTTTTTTTTAAAGCAACCTTGGGTGAAATTCGAAAATACATTGCTCTTGACGCCACAGATTTTTATAGTCCTAAAAAAGATTCACAGTCTAAAGTTGCGAATCAAAATTTGAAAGGCACAATATTTAAAAATCCACAAGGACAATTTCAAGATATTGATTACTTAATAATTACACCAGCTTTTTTAAATAGTAGCGCTGAAAAACTCGCTAGTTTTCATAGGAGCTATTCAAACTTGAATGTCAAAGTGGTAAATCTTGAAAATATTTATCAAGAATTTGCTTCAGGCAAGCAAGACATAGGCGCCATTAGAAATTTCGTAAAATATGTCTACCGCAATGCTTCAAGTAATGCTAACAGGCTAAAATATTTAAACCTTTTTGGAGATGCTTCATTTGATTTTAAAAACCGGATTACTGATAATACGAACATAGTTCCTATTTTTCACGCATTAGATAGTTTTTCACTTTTGTCATCTTATATTTCAGATGATTTTTTTGTTTTACTTGATGATAATGAGGGCAATATGGACCCAAGCTTTGCAAAAGGATTGGATGTTGCTGTAGGAAGAATGCTTGTTTCCGATGTGGTGGAAGCCGAAGAAATGGTCAATAAAGTAATTGAATACCATGATGTAAAATCATACGGAAGATGGCGCAATAATTTTGTTTTAATTTCTGATGATGTAGATGTTCTTGGAGAGCAAACTTTAGAAAAAGGATTAGACGCATTAGGAGATGATATTTTTGCTCAAAAACCATTTGTTAATGTAAAAAAAATACATTCAGATGCTTACATTCAAGAAACTTCGGCAGGAGGGAACCGTTATCCTAAGGTAAGAGAAGATTTTATGAGTGCTCTAGAACAAGGGGCATTGGTTTTTAATTATTTTGGACATGGTGGTGAAGAAGGTTTGGCAAAAGAAAGGATTTATGAAAAAGCCGACGGGCAAAATGTTGCCAACAGATACAAATACCCGCTTTTTGTAACCATAACTTGTGAGTTTACTAGGTTTGATAATCCTTTTAGACCCACTGCTGGAGAGCTTTTATACAATAACCCAAAAGGTGGTGCCGTTTCATTAGTTACTACCACACGCCAAATTTTCATAGGTACTGGTCAAGATATCAACAAAGCGTTTTCGGCCAACTTGTATGGTTTTGGGAGCAATAATTTGACTTCAATAGCCGAGGCCTTAAGGAAATCAAAAGCCGACTATTTTTACAATCCTTTAATGGTATTTTATATAGGTGATCCTGCATTAAAGCTCGCAATTCCTAAACCGAGAATTGTTTTGACCAAGATCAATGATGTTTTATTATCACAGCCTGTGGATACTCTAAGAGCTTTGAGCACCATTAAATTATCGGGTGAAGTAAGAGACGAATCTGGAAATAGTTTGCTTACTAATTACAATGGAGATCTAGCAGTTAATATTTTTGATAAAACCATCAATAGAACAACACTAGGCAACGACGGCGTGCGAAATTCTTCTGGGCAATTAGAATTAATGAATTTCAACATTTTGGGAGAAACGATTTTTAGAGGCAATGCCACGGTTACAAATGGTTTGTTCGAATTTACATTTGTGGTACCAAAAGACATTAGGGTTCCCGTCTCAGAGGGCCGAATAAGTTTTTATGCAAAAACACCACAACTAGAAGACCAAACAGGATTTGATACTTCTGTTAAAATAGGAGGAATAAATAGCAATGCAGCGGCCGATAATTTGGAGCCAAGAGCAAAATTGTACATGAATGATGAGACTTTTATTTCTGGCGGAATAACGAATGAGTCACCTATATTTCTTGCTTTTTTAGAAGATGAAAACGGGATCAATACTGCCAGCGGAATAGGTCATGACATTGTTGCTATTCTTGACGGCGATGAAACCAAGCCTTACATTCTTAATGATTATTATGAAACCGAATTAGACAATTATACTAAGGGGAAACTTAAGTTTCCTTTAAAAAATCTTTCAGTTGGGCTTCATACCATTACTTTTAAAGCATGGGATGTTTACAATAATCCTATTACTTTAGATATTCAATTTGTAGTGGTGGGAAATGAAAACATAACATTGACTAATGTTTTGAATTATCCTAATCCGTTTGTAAGTTACACGCAGTTTTGGTTTACACACAACAGGCCTTTTGAACCGTTAGAAGTGCAAGTTCAAGTTATGACCATTACTGGAAAAGTGGTTTGGTCAAAAAACCAAATTGTGACTACCGATGGATTTTTATCCAGAGATATTACTTGGGATGGTAAAGATGATTTTGGTGACCGAATAGGAAAAGGTGTTTATATTTATAAACTAACTGTCAAATCAACATTGACCAATAAAAAAAGCGAAAAGTTTGAAAAACTTGTAATACTTTAAGAAAATACTATATTTGTTTAATCAATTTTTAAAATTCGAATGAAAAAAATTTCATTATTACTGATTGTTTTGTTTGCTTTTCAGATTGCCATTGCGCAACAAGAAGATAGGGTTATATCTACAGGAGTTCCATTTTTATTAGTTGCAGGAGACGCCCGTTCTGCGGCATTAGGAGATCAAGGTGTGGCTACTTCTGCGGATGCTTTTTCTCAACAATACAATCCAGCTAAATACGCATTCTCTCTCGATAAACAAGGTTTTTCAGTAAGTTATACACCTTATTTAACAGATCTTGTTAATGATATCTCGTTGGGTCAAGTTACTTATTTTAACAGAATAAATGAAAGAAGTGCTTTTGCAGGAAGTCTAAGGTATTTTGGTCTTGGCGAAATCAATTTAACGGATCAAAATGGAGAATCTTTAGGAAATGTAACGCCTAATGAATTTGCGATAGATGGTTCTTACTCTTTAAAATTAAGTGAAAAATTCTCAATGGCAGTGGGCGGTCGTTTTATAAGATCAAGTTTGAGAATTGCAGATACTAATGGCGATGCTACAGCAGCAAGTACATTCGCAGTAGATATTGCTGGTTTTTTTCAATCTGAAGAAATAGCTTATACAGATTTTAACGGAAGATGGAGAGCGGGTTTTAATTTCCAAAACCTTGGACCTAAAATAAACTATAATTCTGATGAGTTGAGTTCTAATTTCATTCCAGCCAATTTAAAATTAGGAACTGGTTTTGATTTTATATTTGATGAGTACAACAAAGTTTCATTGAATTTAGAATTAAACAAATTATTGGTGCCTACACCACAAGACCCAGATTTAAATGGCGATGGAACAATTACGGATGAGGAAAGAACCCAAAACAATAATGATTATAACAGGATAGGATGGACCTCTGGAATTTTTCAATCTTTTGGTGATGCGCCCGATGGGTTTAGTGAGGAATTGAAAGAGTTTACATATGCCATAGGAACCGAATATTTGTACCAAGATTCTTTTGCCATGCGATTGGGCTATTTTCATGAAAGCCCTATAAAAGGAGCGAGACAGTTTTTCTCTCTAGGTGCAGGATTCAAATACAATGTTGTAAAGGTAGATGTGTCTTATTTATTCTCAGCTTCAAAAATTAAAAACCCTTTAGAAAACACACTTCGTTTTTCTCTGACATTTAATTTCGGAGACAAATATGATGAATATTAAAAAAATCAATTAATAAATAAAAGTCCAAATTTCTGCAAAGTAATCGCAGGAATTTGGATTTTTTTTCCTCAAATAATAATGAAAACAATAAATATCACCACTCAATTTTCAGTTTACGAAAATCTTCAAGAATTGCCATCTGAAATCCAAAATTTGATTGAGCAAGCCATAGCAATCAGAAAAAAAGCGTATGCTCCTTATTCAAAATTTAGAGTTGGCGCTGCAATTTTATTAAATAATAATGAAATAGTGCTGGGCTCTAACCAAGAAAATGCGGCTTATCCGTCAGGCTTATGCGCTGAGCGTGTGGCTATATTTCACGCGGGAAGCATTTATCCAGAAGCTAAGATTATAAAAATCGCTATTTCTGCAACTTCAGATTTAAATCCTAATACAACACCCATTCCGCCATGTGGTGCTTGCAGACAATCCATCGCAGAGTACGAATTCAAACAAGATTATCCTATCGAGATTTATTTTATGGGAGAATCAGGCGATATTTATAAATCAGATTCTTTAAAAAATCTTTTGCCTTTTACTTTTGATAAAAACTTCCTATAAAAAAACTAAAAATCACATTTTAAATTTTAGTTCTTACTAGGAATGTCATATTTTTGTAGTCCTATGAATGAGAACGCAAATTTGTGTGAGTAAACTATTTTGCGTAATAGTAAATATTAGAGATACACAAAACAATTTAGCAAAGCAATTAGATGAAAGAAGTTACAAAAGAAGTTTATTTAAAGTGGTACGAAGATATGCTGCTTTGGAGAAAATTTGAAGACAAATTAGCAGCACTTTACATACAACAAAAAGTAAGAGGATTTCTTCACTTGTACAATGGTCAAGAAGCAGTTTTAGCGGGTGCTTTACATGCAATGGAACTTGGTAAAGATAAAATGATTACGGCTTATAGAAATCATGTTCAGCCAATAGGTATGGGAGTTGATCCTAGAAAAGTGATGGCAGAACTGTTAGGAAAAGTAACTGGAACCTCAAAAGGAATGGGTGGTTCTATGCATATTTTTTCTAAAGAGAAAGGTTTTTTTGGAGGCCACGGAATTGTGGGTGCACAAATACCTGTAGGAGCAGGAATGGCTTTTGCCGATCAGTATTTTGGTCGTGATGGTGTTACTTTAACTTATTTTGGTGATGGTGCAGCTCGTCAAGGATCGCTTCACGAAGCTTTTAACATGGCCATGTTATGGAAATTACCTGTCGTTTTTATAGTAGAGAATAATGGTTATGCCATGGGAACTTCTGTAGAAAGAACAGCAAACCACAGTGATATCTGGAAATTAGGTTTAGGATATGAAATGCCTTGCGGACCTGTTGACGGAATGAATCCAGTAAAAGTTGCCGAAGCAATGCACGAAGCAATCGAAAGAGCACGTCGTGGCGATGGACCTACATTTTTAGAAATGAAAACGTACCGTTACCGAGGACATTCTATGTCTGATGCGCAACTATACAGAACAAAAGATGAGGTTGAAGAATACAGAAAAATAGATCCAATTACACAAGTTCTGGATGTAATTAAAGAGCATAAATATGCTACTGACGAAGAAATTGAGGCCATAGATGAGAGAGTAAAAGATTTAGTTGAAGAATGTGTAACATTTGCTGAAGAATCTGCTTTTCCAGAAATACAACAATTGTATGATGTAGTTTACGAACAAGAAAACTATCCATTTATTCCTCATAGACTATAATTATGGCAACAGTAATCACAATGCCGCGATTGAGCGACACAATGACTGAAGGAACAGTAGCAACTTGGTTAAAAAAAGTAGGAGATAAAATTGCCGAAGGCGATATTCTTGCCGAGATAGAAACCGATAAAGCTACAATGGAGTTCGAGTCTTTTAACGCAGGAATACTTTTACATATTGGTATTCAAGAAGGAGAATCAGCGCCTGTTGATTCACTATTGGCAATCATAGGGAATGAAGGAGAAGATATTTCAGCATTATTGAATGCAAAACCTGTAACGTCTTCTGTAGAAGAAGTATCAAAAACAGAAGAAATAAAAACAGAAGTTCCAGTTTCAGAAGCAACTGCTAATAATCCACAACCTGCAACCGCAGCTTTACCAAAAGGGGTTGTAGTTGTGACCATGCCGCGTTTGAGCGATACAATGACTGACGGAACTGTTGCTACTTGGTTAAAAAAAGTAGGAGATAAAGTTGCCGAAGGCGATATTCTTGCCGAAATTGAAACCGATAAAGCCACAATGGAATTTGAGTCTTTCAATGCAGGAACTTTATTATTTGTAGGGGTTCAAGAAGGAGAATCAGCGCCAGTTGACAGTGTTCTGGCGATAATTGGTCCAGATGGAACTGATATTACAGGAATTGCTGAAAATTATAAAAACGGAGCGTCTGCTTCGGTTTCGGCTCCATCCAAAGAAGAAAAAGCTGCTGAAACTGTTACAACTAAAGAAGAGTTGGTCGCAGTAGTTTCTGATGGTAAAAGAATTTTTATTTCTCCATTGGCTAAAAAAATAGCAGAAGAAAAAGGAATCAATATTACCCAAGTAAAAGGTTCTGGAGAAAATGGTCGTATTGTAAAAAGCGACATTGAGAATTTCAAAGTTGAAAATCAAAAATCAAATGTAGAAAGTCCACAAGATGCTAATGTTGAGTCGACCAGCAACCAACAACCAGCAACGGTAAAACCATTTGTTCCAGCAGGAGAAACTTTTTCTGAAGAAATTAAAAATTCACAAATGCGCAAGATTATTGCCAAGCGTTTGTCAGAATCTATATTTACAGCACCTCATTTTTATTTGACTATTGAAGTTAGAATGGATGAGGCGATGAATTCAAGAAGCATTATTAATGCAATTCCTGATACCAAAGTTTCCTTTAACGATATGGTGATCAAAGCTTGTGCGATGGCGTTGAAAAAACATCCAAAAGTAAACTCTCAATGGAAAGAGGAAGCTACAATCATAAATCATCATGTAAACATAGGTGTTGCAGTTGCTGTTGAGGATGGTTTGGTAGTGCCGGTTTTAAAATTTACTGATCAATTGAGTCTTACTCAAATAGGTGGTAACGTTAAAGACCTAGCGGGAAGAGCAAAAAATAAAAAGTTGCAACCTGCGGAAATGGAAGGCAGTACTTTTACAGTTTCTAATTTAGGAATGTTTGGTATTACCGAATTTACTTCGATAATCAATCAGCCTAACTCTGCTATTTTATCAGTAGGCGCTATTGTTGAAAAACCGGTAGTGAGCGATGGTGCAATAGTAGTAGGAAACACAATGAAAGTAACCCTTGCTTGTGACCATAGAACTGTAGATGGCGCAACTGGCGCTCAGTTTTTACAAACATTAAAACAATACCTTGAAAATCCTGTTACTATGTTAGTATAATAACTGATTTGTTTTTGATATAAAATCCTGCTATTAGCAGGATTTTTTTTATTTTAGCCTTAAATCTAAAACCATTTTATGAAAAATTTGCAACACGCTTTAATCCTATTTTTTGTTGTATTTTATTGTACAAATCTCTTTTCTCAAAATAAAAAAGCTACTGTTTCATATAAAATAAATCAAGATGCAGTTGCTAAGACTTTGTCTTATTTGGCTTCAGATGAACTCGAAGGCAGGGAGTCTGGCACCTTAGGAATTGAAAAAGCGGCGGTGTTTTTAGAAAACTTTTTGAAAGAAAACAAGATCAAATCATATTTTAAAACCTACAGAGATACTTTGTCTAATTTTAAATCAACAACTTGCAATATTGTAGGTTATCTTGAAGGCAATGACCCAAAGCTCAAAAACGAGTTTATTGTTTTAGGTGCGCATTATGATCATATTGGTTTTTCTAAAAAAGAAAATAGCGAAGACAAAATCAATAACGGAGCAAATGATGACGCCTCAGGAGTTACCGCAGTTGCTGAAATAGCCAAATATTTTGGGAAAACAAAATCAAATAAAAGAAGCATTCTTTTTGTATTCTTTTCTGCAGAGGAAAAAGGATTATTGGGTTCAAAACACTTGGCTCAAAAATTAAAAGCACAAAATTTTAATATTTATGCAATGTTGAATTTTGAAATGATAGGAGTACCAATGAAAAGAGATTTTACTGCCTATTTAACTGGTTATGACAAATCAAATATGGCACAAAAGTTCAATGAATATTCAGGTAAAAATCTAATTGGATTTTTACCAAAAGAACAGGAATACCAGCTATTTAAACGATCAGATAATTATTCTTTTTTTAATGAATTTAATGTGCCATCACAAACCGTTTGCACTTTTGATTTCGAAAATTTTAATTATTATCATGATGTTGCTGATGATTTTGCTAAAATGGATATTCCGCACATGACTTCTTTTATTGAGACCATGTTGCCCGTAGTTGAAAAAATGACGAATGCTAAAACCAAAGAAGTTGTTCTTAACAAATAAACATGAAAAATATAATTATAACAGGTACAAGTAGAGGTATAGGATATGAACTTGCATTACAATTTGCAAATGCAGGTCATCAGGTTTTAGCCTTATCTCGAAAAATACCGCAAGATTTAATGGCACACAATAACATTACTTGCCTTTCTGTAGATTTATCTGTTGAAGAAGATGTATTGAAAGTAACAGATTTTTTATCTAATGCTTGGAAAAATGTTGATGCCATCATTCACAATGCAGGTGCTTTATTGCTAAAGCCTTTTGCAGAAACTACAGTTGGTGATTTTGAAAGCATATACAAAGTCAATGTTTTTGCGGTAGCTAATCTTACCAGAGTTTGTTTGCCTTACTTGCAAAAAGGAAGTCATGTGGTTACCATAAGTTCTATGGGAGGGATTCAAGGCAGTATGAAATTTGCTGGATTAGCAGCTTATAGTTCTAGCAAGGGAGCAGTAATTACACTTTCAGAATTGTTAGCAGAAGAGTATAAAGAACGTGGAATTGCATTTAATGTTTTGGCTTTAGGATCAGTTAATACCGAAATGTTACAAGAGGCATTTCCTGGTTATGAAGCGCCACTTTCTGCTAGCGAAATGGCAGATTATATTTTTAATTTCACATTGACGGGAAACCAGTTTTACAACGGTAGGGTGTTACAAGTTTCAAGTACAACTCCATAATTAATGATTCAGCGTAAATTATTTTAGTTTCTCAATTAATAATATAGAGTGAAAGACAGTTTATAAAATGAATGAAACGCTTCTCAAATATTTGCCAGAGCATGCTGTAATTCCTGTTTTTGAACTTATTAAAACCAATAATGTTCATTTAAAAATTGTGAACGAACGTGTGACCAGACATGGCGATTATAGAAAAGGTTTGAGCGGTAAACATGAAATCACGGTAAATTCTAATTTAAATAAATACAAGTTTTTAATCACACTGGTTCATGAAATTTCTCATTTGGTCGCATTTGAAAAATTTGGCCGAAATATAAAACCACATGGCAACGAGTGGAAATATTCTTTTCAAAGATTAATGGTACCCTTCATTAGGCCAGAAATCTTTCCCTCTCAGTTGTTGCCACTTTTAGCCAGACATTTTAAAAATCCTACAGCAAGTAGTGATACTGATGCAACATTAGCACTTGCATTGAAACAATTTGACGAACAAAATGATAAAAACTATATCTTTGAAATTCCCTATGGAAGTGTTTTTAGAATTCATAACGGAAAAATTTTCAAAAAAATAGCTTTGCGTGTCAAACGTTACGAATGTTTGGAAGTCAATTCTGGGAAAATGTATCTCTTTAATCCAAATGCTGAGGTAGAATTATTGCCCAATTAAATAGAGACCAATATATTTTGGTATAAAAAACATAAAATGAATAAGAATTATTACGCAATATTAATGGCTGGAGGAGTAGGCTCTCGATTTTGGCCTGTAAGCACAACCGAGTTTCCTAAACAATTTCATGATATGTTAGGCTCTGGAGAAACTTTGATTCAAAAAACGTTCAGTCGTTTGTCAAAACTAATTCCTACAGAAAATATTCTTATTTTAACCAATGAGAAATACAATGATTTGGTATTAACTCAGTTGCCGTTGGTGACTCAAGACCAAGTTTTACTGGAGCCAGCAATGAGAAATACGGCGCCATGTATTTTATATGCTTCTCTAAAAATTAAAAAGCAAAATCCTGATGCAATAATGGTGGTGGCGCCAAGCGACCATTGGATAGAAGATGAAAATGCTTTTAATGAAAATTTACAACAGTGTTTTAATTATTGTGCTACTGAAAATGTTTTATTGACACTTGGAATTCAGCCTACGTTTCCTAATACTGGTTTTGGTTATATAGAATATGATAAAACCGACGCTAATCCGATAAAAAAAGTTACTCAGTTCAGAGAAAAACCGGATTATGCAACCGCAAAGACTTTTTTAGACAGCGGTAATTTTTTATGGAACGGTGGTATTTTTATTTGGAGTGTAAAATCGATTCTAGCAGCTTTTGAAAATTTTCAGCCTAAGATGAATGCTTTGTTTCAAAAAGGGTTTTCAGCTTACAATACGTCAGCCGAAAATACATTTATAAAAGAAAATTACGCGGATTCAGAAAATATTTCTATTGATTATGCAGTGATGGAAAGTGCAAAAAATGTATATGTACTTCCTGCGACTTTTGATTGGAATGATTTAGGAACTTGGGGTTCTTTACACGAAAAATTAGACAAAGATGCTAATAATAATGCCGTTGTAAATGCTACGGTGATATTAGAAAATGCCACAAACAATATTATACGTTCCGATGCAGATAAATTAATAATTATAGATGGTTTGCACGATTATATTATTGTTGATAAAGATGATGTTTTGTTGATTTACCCAAAGAAAAAAGAACAAGAAATAAAAAGCTTGATTGCTAACTTAGATAATTTAAAAGTTGCTAAATAATCTTTTAAGTCAAAGGATTCTCTCTTAAAACGGCTTCTCTTACTTTTTTAAATAAGTTAGATGAATACACAAAATCAACAATAGCTTCATTATCGGTTCTAAAAATCTCTTCTTTTGAGCCTTCCCAAGCTTTGAGTCCGTTTTTAAGAAAAACAATTTTTTCACCTATTTCCATAACCGAATTCATGTCATGGGTATTGATTACTGTAGTAATATTGTATTCTTCGGTAATTTCTTTAATCAAATTGTCTATCAAAATTGCTGTATTTGGATCCAATCCTGAATTGGGTTCGTCACAAAACAAATATTTTGGATTGTTAACTATGGCTCTTGCAATGGCCACCCGTTTTTGCATTCCTCCTGAGATTTCGGATGGTAATTTTTTATGTGCATCTGTAAGATTTACTCTTTTTAAAACAAAATCAATCCTGTCTTGTGTTTCAGATTTTGAAGTATTGGTAAACATTTTTAATGGGAAACCAACATTTTCTGCAACAGTCATAGAGTCAAAAAGAGCACTTCCTTGAAAAACCATTCCTATTTCGGTTCGCAATGCTCTTTTTTCGTCCGGAGTTAAATCAGAATAAATTCTTCCATCAAATGAAATTGTACCTACTTCTGGCGTATGTATTCCTAATAAACTTTTTAGTAAAACGGTTTTGCCAGAGCCGCTCTGACCAATGATCAAATTGGTCTTTCCAGTTTCAAAAACAGTGGATACACCTTTTAAAACCTTGCTCTCGCCAAAAGATTTTTCTATATTTTTTACTTCTATCATTTGCTTAATAGTAATTGGGTTAAAATATAATTCATTAAAATGATAGTTACTGAAGTCCATACAAACGCCACAGTACTGGCTTTACCTACTTCAAGCGCGCCGCCTTTCATGTAATAGCCATGAAATGAAGGAATAGTGGCTAGTAATAATGCAAAAATAAAAGTCTTGATAAATGCGTATGCAATATGGAACGGTATAAATTCTAATTGAAGGCCAAAAATAAAATCGGAACTTGCAGTAAATCCGCCATAAACTCCAGCAGTCCAGCCACCTAGAATTCCTAAAAACATAGAAATACCGATTACGAATGGATACAATAAAAGTGCTATTAATTTAGGGAAAACCAGATAATTTAAGGAATTTACACCCATTACTTCTAATGCGTCGATTTGTTCTGTAACCCTCATGGTTCCTATGCTCGAGGTAATAAAGGACCCCATTTTTCCTGCCATAATTACCGATATAAATGTGGGAGCAAATTCTAGAATCACAGATTGTCGCGTTGCAAAGCCTATTAAATATTTTGGTATCAGCGGACTGGTAAGATTTAATGCCGTTTGAATGGCAACAACTCCACCCACGAAAAAGGATATAAAAGCAACAATTCCTAGAGAACCTATTATTAAATCGTCTATTTCTTTGTAGATCAATCCTTTCATAACAGACCATTTTGTTGGCTTGTTGAAAATCTCTTTCCACATCAAAAAATATTTCCCTACTTGCGATAAATAGCGTTTGAGCATCATAGTTTTAAAATATGCTCAAAAATAGTTATAAGTTGTGAGTTATAAGTGATGCATTTAATTTTTTTAAAAAAGTAAATTACATTATCCTCTCAACAATTTTCCTTTCATTTTTTGCCAACGGTAATTTTGTATAAATTGGGCTTGTTCTGGGGTTACTAACAGTGGTTTTCTTGCTTTTTTAGCTTTGATAAAACCATTTATATAATCAAAAAAGAGTAATGGTTTTCTTTTAAGAAAAGACAGTTTTGCTGCAGCAATTGTAGTTATAAAAAACCCATAACCTAGCGTGTAAAAAGCTTCGCCCTGCTTGTATCTTGCAGTTTTATTATAATTGGCACCTGTAGGTTTAAGGTGTTTTACTTTTAAATCAGCCACAGTTACCACTTTCCAGTTGTAGAATTTTGCTAATAATTCATCTACTGTGTCCCAACCCATGGCAGGTTTTAAGTTGCCTATTTGTAAAAAACATTGTTTTCTATATGCTTTGAAAGCGCCACGAATATGGTCTTTATCGGTTAAGTTTTCTAGTATCCACTCGCCATTTTTTTCGATATAGGCAAAGCCCCCTACCATTCCTATAGCAGTATCACTTTTAAAAATTTTCAGTACGATTTCAAAGTAATTATGAGGTAAAATTAAATCTGCATCTAGCTTTACAATCACATCGTACGCACCATCAACGGTTTCAAATCCTTTATGGAAGGCTTGAATTACCTTGCTTCCTGGTAAGTGCATGGCTTCAGAAGTCTTATTGACTAATGTAATAAATGGATTTTCTTTGGCGAAAGCCAAAACAATTTCGGCAGTATTATCGGTTGAATTGTCATTAACAACAACAATTTTATCGGGTAAAACAGTTTGAGAAAGTAATGATTGCAGCGTGAGTGAAATAAATGCTGCCTCGTTATGAGCCGGAATGATAATGTAATATTTCATTTTATTTAAAAGTCTAGCACAAATATCCTTATTTTTGTTGTGATTAAGAAAATTACTTTCGTTTGAAAAAGAAAATTGCAGTTATAATCGTTACTTATAACGGAAGTTATTGGATAGAAAAAAATATTTCTAGCGTGTTACAGTCTGATTATCCAGTTGATATTATTGTAGTTGACAATGCTTCACAAGACGACACTTTAGCATTGTTGGAAAGTTTTAAATCTGTTCATGTTATTAAAAGTGCTATTAATTTGGGTTTTGGTAAAGCCAACAATATAGGTATTGATTGCGCTTTAAAAAATGGTGCGGAAGCAGTTTTTTTATTGAACCAAGATACTTGGATTTTTAAAAACACGATCGGCGCTTTAGTCGAAAAGTTTTTTTCTAATCCCGAATTTGGAATCCTGAGTCCTATTCATTTTTCAAAAGAAAAAAATGTACTTGATATCAATTTTGAAACTTATTACAACCGAAAAATTGCCACTACAAAAAATAATATTGCCCAAGTGCCTTTTGTAAACGCTGCTGCATGGTTAGTAAGCAAAGATTGTTTAGAAAAAGCAGGTTTTTTTGAACCGCTTTTTGATCATTATGGTGAAGACAGGAATTATTGTGACAGGGTTATTTTTCATCAATTTAAAATAGGAATAATTGAGGAATCTCAAATTTGTCATGACAGGAGAATTGTTCGGAATTTTAAGAAAGACATTTTACAGTCAAAATATAAAATTTTAAATGAAACTTTAAACATCAACCATTCTTTTTTGAAGAGTTTTTTTATGGGTCTTAGACAAATTATAGGTTTGCCAAAATACTTTTTTAAATTTTATGGATGGAGCAAGTCATTTCAACTAAGTTTGCATTTAGCAACTTATTTTTTTTCAATTCTTAAAAATTCAAAAAAAATTATTACAATAAGAAAAAATGCAATTGAAGGAACAAACGGAAGATTTATTAACTCATAATGCAGAATAAAGCCTCAAAAAAACAAGCTGTTTTATTTACTGTAATCAATTACATAGGCATTTTTATTGGCATTATTTCCACCTTGTTTATTTATCCAGAAAATAAGGAAATTTTAGGAATTTTTAGGTATGTTGAGTCCATAGCACAAGTATTATTTCCTATTATGTTGCTTGGTGCTTCTCAGGCTTTGGTTAATTTTAATTCAAAGTTAAATGCGGATAACAAAAAGCAATTATTCAACTATAGTATTGTTTCGATCTTAATTATTAGTTTTTTATTGTTTATTCTTGTATTTGTTGCGTCTTATTTTCCTTTTTTAAAAGGAATGAAATACATCTATTTTGCATTGCCTATTGCTGTTTTTCTAGCCTTTATCGAATTGTTTAAAAAGCAAGCGACAATAATTCAAAAAATTGCCTTACCAACATTTTTTGATAATATAATACCAAAGCTAGCCTTGCCAGTACTATTTATATTATTGTTGCAACAATATTTAACTGTAAATCAATCTCTAGTTTTTTATATTTTGTCTTACGGATTGATATTTATTTTGTCAGCTTCATATCTTTTTTATCATTTTAAGCCAAAGGTGAATATTAATTTCAAACCATTGTTTGAAGCAGTTTCACGTGCCGATTATTTCAAATTTACGTTGTTTGCATTTGCGGGGAGTTTGGGTTCTGTATTTGCGTTTAGAATTGACGCGTTGATGATTCCAAAACTAATTTCTATGGAAGCCAATGGTGCTTTTAGTATAGGAGTGACGCTTGCTTCAGCATTAGCAATACCAGCAACGGGTATTTTTACATTGTATGCGCCAATAATTTCAGGTTATTTAAAGGAAAATAATTTGGAGGACTTGAATAGAAAATACAAAGAGGTTTCTAAACTTCTTTTTTTTATAGGAGCTATTTTATATACCTGTATTTTTTTAGGGGTTCAAAATTTATTTTCATTGTTGCCCACAAGCAATAATCTTATGGCTTCTGTGCCAGTAATATTGATATTGGGTTTTAATGTGCTAATAAATATGGGTACGGGTTTTAATGGAGAGATAATTACGTATTCTAAATATTATAAATTCAATTTAATTGCTATTGCCTTACTTATTGTGCTAAATGTAAGTTTGAATTTATTTTTTATAATGTATCTCAATCTCGGCATAGAAGCTGTGGCTTTTGCTTCATTGCTATCGATGGTAGTTTTTAATATGGCAAAGCTGGTATTTATTTATAAAAAATTCAATTTGTTACCTTTTGATCAATCGTATTTAAAACTGGTTTTTATTTTTATTTTTACCGTTGTATTGGTCTATTTTTTACCCAATACATCATCTATTTTTATCAATTTAGTTTACAAAGTAGGTTTATCATTATTTATTAACTTGGTATTGATTTACAAGTTTAAACTCGTTTACGAATACCATTATTGGGTCAACAAGTTGGTTCTTAGAAAATAAACTGTACTAAAATCGATAAACAATCGCATTTACATTCATACCAGCACCTACTGAAGCAAACATGATGATATCTCCTTTATTAATACTATGGTTTTCTATCTTACCATTAATTAATAAATCATAAAGTGTAGGAACAGTTGCTACACTACTATTGCCAAGAAAATTAATGCTCATTGGCATAATATCATCTGGTGCCGTTTTTCCGTATAGTTTATAAAATCGATTGATAATGGCTTCATCCATCTTTTCATTGGCCTGATGAATCAAAATCTTTTTTAAATCGCCTATTGCGATCCCGCTATTGTCTAAACAGCTTTTCATAGCTAGTGGAACTTGATTTAATGCAAATTCATAAATTTTCCGGCCATACATTTTGATATACCTAATGTCAGGGTCTGCTTCTGTATCAAAAGATTTTCCGTAATACAAATAATGGGATTCATCGTATGCAAAAGTCGCACTTTCGTGGGCTAAAATCCCTTCTTCATTATCACTGGCTTCAATAATAGAAGCGCCAGCGCCATCAGCATAAATCATACTGTCTCGGTCATGAATATCTACAACTCGAGATAATGTTTCGGCTCCTATTACCAAGCAACATTTTGCCATGCCAGATTTTATAAAAGCATTTGCTTGAAGCACACCTTCAATCCAACCAGGACAACCAAAGAGGATGTCGTAAGCAACACATTTTGGATTCTTTATTTTTAGTTTATTTTTTACACGGCTAGCCAAACTCGGCAATATATCAGATTGTATGGTTGCATGTTTTACATCGCCAAAGTTGTGCGCAAATATGATATAATCAATTTTTTCGGCATCAATATTAGCATTTTCTATTGCTTTTTGTGCAGCTAAAAAAGCAATATCTGATGAAACTAAATTGGCATCAACATACCTTCTTTCTTCTATTCCTGTTATGCTTTTAAATTTATTAATTACCACATCGTTAGGATAGGCAAACGCTGACCCATCATCATTTAAAAAAACATGTTTTTCAAAATCAGTATTTGATACTTTTATCTCAGGGATATAACTTCCTATTCCAGTAATTTTTATATTCATTGCCATGCGTATAGTAATAGTTTTTGCTAATTTAATTATAAAAAATCAAATAAACTATAAAATTTACTATGCACGCATATAATTATTGAATAATTAGATTTTGCACTTTATATCATAGAATTGTTAATAAAATAATGTCTTTCAATAAATTTTATAAAGCTATCTTGACAAATGACAAAGTATTTAATTTTGTAAAGATTATATCAGATTTATAAACCAAATCACTAATTATAAAGCAATTCTTTTGAAACTAATCTTAAAAAAAATGTCCCGATTTCTCGAGACATTTTGTAATTATTCATTTTCCATATAGGCTTCAATGGGTGCGCAGGAGCAAACAAGATTTCTGTCTCCGTAGGCTTCATCTGCACGGCGCACTGTTGGCCAGAATTTATTGTCTGCAACATAGTCTAAAGGAAAAGCTGCTTGTTCTCTCGTGTAAGAATAAGTCCAAGTATCAGTTGTAACCATCATTAAAGTGTGAGGCGCATTTTTCAAAACATTGTTTGGATTGTCAAGAGTTGCTGTTTCAATTTCTTTTCTTATCGCAATCATAGCATCACAAAAACGATCTAACTCTTCTAAGTTTTCACTTTCAGTAGGTTCAATCATCATGGTTCCAGCAACAGGAAATGAAACTGTTGGTGCATGAAATCCATAATCCATCAATCGTTTTGCAATATCAGTTACTTCAATTCCTTTTTCTTTAAAAGGACGGCATTCGATAATCATTTCGTGTGCTGCACGTCCCATTTCTCCTGAATACAAAGTATCGTAATGACCGTTTAATTTCTCTTTGATATAGTTAGCATTCAAGATGGCATATTCTGTAGACTTTCTCAAACCTTCAGCGCCAAGCATGCAAATGTAACCGTAAGAAATCAAACAAACCAAAGCAGAACCCCAAGGCGCAGCAGAAATTGCTGTAATAGCATTTTCACCACCAGTTGCGATAACAGGATTTGTTGGTAAAAACGGAACCAATTGCGGTGCAACACATATTGGACCAACACCTGGACCACCCCCACCATGCGGAATTGCGAATGTTTTATGTAAATTTAAGTGACAAACATCTGCGCCTATCGTTGCTGGATTTGTTAATCCCACTTGCGCATTCATATTGGCACCGTCCATATAAACCTGACCGCCATTATCGTGAATCAATTGTGTGATTTCTTTGATGGCGCTTTCAAAAACACCGTGGGTAGAGGGATAGGTAACCATCAAACAAGACAAATTAGCTGAATGATGAAGTGCTTTTTCTCGCAAATCATCAACGTCGATATTTCCGTTTTCCAATGTTTTTGTAACCACAACTTGCATTCCTGCCATGGCCGCCGAAGCCGGATTAGTTCCGTGTGCCGATGATGGAATCAAAGCAATATTTCTGTGGTGATCACCACGCGATTGGTGGTAAGCACGAATAACCATTAATCCTGCGTATTCTCCTTGTGCTCCAGAATTAGGCTGCAAAGTTGTACCTGCAAAACCAGTAATTTCGTTCAATTGTTGTTCTAATTTAGTCAACATTTCCTGATAACCTTGTGCTTGATCTAGTGGTGCAAATGGATGAATATTGTTCCATTGTGCCATACTCAAAGGCAACATTTCTGAAGCTGCATTTAATTTCATTGTACAAGAACCTAATGAAATCATAGAATGGTTTAATGCTAAATCTTTTCGTTCTAACATTTTAATGTAACGCATCAAAGCTGTTTCAGAATGGTATTTATTAAAAACATCGTGTTGTAAAAAGGTAGATGTTCTTTCTAATTGTGATGGAAACTGATTTCCGCTTTGTAATTCAGAAATTGTTGAAGCAGGTTTCACTACAGCTTCTCCAAAAATGGAAACTATTTTATTCAAATCAGCAATACTTGTAGTTTCGTTTATTGAGATAGAAACTGTATTTTCATCAATATAAAAGAAATTTACTTCGTTTTGTTCTGCAATCTCACGTACTTTTTTAGCGTCAGTTTTGATAACGATAGTGTCAAAATAAGCAGTATTGATTTGGTACAAGCCTAATTTTTCCAATTCATTTGCTAATGTCACCGCAGAGGCATGCACTTTATTGGCAATATATTGTAAACCTTTTGGTCCGTGATAAACCGAATACATCCCTGCCATTACAGACAATAAAACCTGAGCTGTACAAATGTTAGAAGTCGCTTTATCACGTTTAATGTGTTGTTCTCTTGTTTGCAATGCCATACGGAGCGCACGATTTCCATCTGTATCAACAGTAACACCAATAATTCTTCCTGGCATAGAACGTTTGTATTCGGCTTTTGTAGCAAAATAGGCTGCATGTGGGCCACCATATCCTAACGGAATTCCAAAACGTTGCGTTGTTCCTAAAACTACATCGGCACCCATTTCGCCTGGAGGTGTTAACTTTACTAAACTTAAAATGTCTGCTGCAACGGCAACTTTAATTTCTTTGGTTTTGGCTTTTGCGATAAATCCAGCATAATCGTGGATCTGACCAAATTTTCCCGGATATTGCAAAATAGCTCCATAAAAACCTTCTGAAAAATCAAATGTTTCATGATTTCCTATTACCAATTCTACACCAATAGGAGTGGAACGTGTTTGTAAAACAGATAATGTTTGTGGTAAAATTTCTTCTGAAACGAAAAATTTATTCACATTATTTTTCTTTTGGTCACGAGAACGAACGTCAAAAAGCAAAGCCATTGCTTCGGCAGCAGCAGTACTTTCGTCAAGAAGAGAAGCATTTGCAATTTCCATCCCCGAGAGTTCGATAACCATAGTTTGGAAATTCAAAATAGCTTCTAAACGTCCTTGAGCAATTTCGGCTTGATAAGGAGTGTATGCAGTGTACCAACCTGGATTTTCAAAAATATTTCTTTGAATAACTGCAGGAATTATGGCTTGGTTATAACCTAGACCAATATAAGATTGGAACATTTTATTTTTGTCGCCTAACTTTTTTATATGGTTGGCAAATTCATATTCGGTCATTGCAGGGTCTAAATCCACCTCTTTTTTGAGACGAATATCAGCCGGAATGGTTTCAAAAATCAATTGGTCTAGCGTTTCAGCTCCAATTGTCTTGAGCATATGTTGTAGGTCGTTTTCTCTTGGACCTATGTGTCTTAAAGCGAAAGCATCTGTTTTCATTATAAATAGGATAAGTTGTGTATTTTAAGAATGCAAAAATAAATATTAATCTCCTAATAAACAGGTTTTTTAACCTCATTTTTTTAGTAATTTTTCAACTAAAACGGGTTCTTATTAACAGTTTGATTAATTTTGTCTAATGAAATTTTTTAAGCAAATTTTAGATTTTTATATAAATTCTAGTATTCACGTAGCTTTATCTTGTTCTGTATTGGTAAAAACGACGGCTTGGATGTTCCACATTTTAAACGATCATGATATAGCTTATTTTGCTTTTTTTGGTACTATTTTTAGTTATAATTGCATCAAATATTTTGCTTTTTTAACCGTTAAAAAATGGCAAATTCAAAAACAATTAAAAGCGATTGTAATTCTTAGTATTTTATCATTAATGGCTGCTGGCTACTTTTTTTTAAAATTAAACGGCACTACACAAATCACAAGTTTTGTTTTCCTAACGTTAACCTCACTGTATTGTTTGCCTTTTTTTCCTAATAGAAAAAATGCCCGAAACTGGGCAGGAATTAAAATTTATATAGTGGCTTTATGTTGGGTTGGGATTACTGTAGTTTTACCAATACTAAATGCGGAGCTTGCACTAACTTTCGATTTTTATCTAGAATGCATGCAGCGGTTCCTATTGATTTTTGTGCTGGTTCTTATTTTTGAAATTATAGATTTACAAACAGATGATGTGTATTTGCAAACCGTTCCTCAGCAAATAGGAGTGAAGCGAACTAAAATTGTAGGGTATTTGCTTTTAGTATTTTTCTGTTTTTTAGAGACATTAAAAAATAAATTTGAATTTTTATATTTAATTTTTACAATTATTATAGCTATTACAACGGCACTATTTTTGCGTTATGCCAACGAAAGAAAGTCGAAATATTACACATCATTTTGGGTAGAGAGTATACCGATTTTTTGGTGGACAATGGTAGTTTTATTTAGAACTTAATTCCTATCCTAATATTGTAATTAGTTAGATATTAATCAAGATACAATAATTCAGTATTTGTTGACGAAAAAAGCTAATGTCTGCAATAAATATATTTAAAATGATTTTAGAGTTTTAAAATCTACACATTCTTTAAATTGTGATTTGAATGCAAATCGTATTGTAGTAGAAAATAATAAAATTTTAACGCCTATTTAAATGTATAATTTTTAACAGCATAATTTATGTTTGAGGATACTCTATCTAAAGCGAGTGACCAGCTCAAAATTATGGACACTATGTCGTACGTTTTGAAGGTTCTAAATAAAAAAAATGCGCAAAAAAATTAATAACATCGATTCAATATTTCAATTAATTTATCTTTGATTTGCTAAAATAATAATAAAATTTAAATCATAAATTTAGTCTAACTGGTTGTTTTTCGTTTTATTTATCAAATCATGACATTAATTGATAAAAAAATAAATTTTGTTGCGTAAAAAGTTATATTTTAGTGCTAAATAAATTTAATCGTTAAACGAAGTCAAATATTTAATTATGAATTCTACTCCAAAATTAATACCCATTATTGTCGAGCCTATTGTGATTGGTCAGAAAGTTCCTGCTAGTTTAGTTAAGGCTCCAATTGAAGATTTTAAAAGACCAATTGCACCCCTAGTTTCAGCAGAATATATAAAAGGTGCTTTAAATTTTAGAATTGTTGTTTTCATAGATAGTAATAACACTAAGGCACCTAAATTCGGAGTAGCTAGTAATAACACAGATTTTTATTTACAATATGACTCTAAAGAGGAAGTGCCTAAAAGTTATACTGCATGGTATATTGATGTTTTTTACACTTGTAAGTATATAGATAAAGTTACAGTATACAATAATGATCTAGATCCAATAACATCAAGGGGAACTGAGACTACTGTTCAACAGGGTTAGTGATAACTTTTTAGTTTGAAAATTATTTAACTTTCATTGTATTGTTGTATCAGTAAAATCTATTATAAAAGTATAATGACTAAAATTAAATTATTTGTTGTTTTAATATCGTTGTTTTATACATCTCCCCTTTTTTCTAAAAAACAATCAAGCAAAGATTTATTAAATATTGAAATAAAAAAAAAGGCTATAGAATATAAAAATGAAATTAATTTTAATAAAGCTCATTTGTTCTTTATAGAAAAAAATTGGGATTCTACATTAGTATATTCAATGAAGCATTTGGTTTTAAACTCTCATAATGATGAGCTTACAGATTACTGCCATTATTTTAGAGCATTTAGTTTTAAACAAAAAAAACTTTTAAATAAGGCCAAAAATGAATTTAATGCAGTTTCTTATAAATTTAGATTTTATTATAAAGTAAAATTATATTTGGGGGAAATTTCATTAGAATTAAGGGATTTTTCAAAAGCGATAGCCTATTTTCAAGAAATTGAAAAAATGAATAACGATGATTCATTAGACCTGAAAAGAAGCACCGTTTTTCATAATTTAGGTTTGAGTTATTTACATCTTAATAAATTTGATAAAGCAGAACAATATCTTTTTAAAAGTGCTGATTTGCAGCAAATTGAAAAGGATACTTTGTTGCTCATAGGCTCTTATATGGATATTGCCAACTTGTATTATGTGCAATATGAAGACAGAAAAGCCATTCCTTATTTTCAGAAGGCATATCTATTATCAAAAAAAGTAAAAGATTTTGAACTAAAAAGAAGAGCAGCTATGAACATGGCTGTTGTTGAAGAGAACAGGGAAAATTTTCCATTAGCTTTAGTATATAGAAAAGAATATGAATCTTGGAAAGATTCTTTAAATGACCAAAATGAGATATGGTCAATTGCAGAGTTGGAAAAGAAATTTGCCATAAAGCAAAAACAAAAGGAAATTAATATACTTGAAGCCGAAAACAAGCTTAAGATTGCGGAGAGAAACGGATTCTTTTATTCTTCGGTTTTATTATTGTTATTGTTTGGAACAGGTATTTATTTTTATAGACAAAAAATAAAACACAATAAAATAATACTCGCCCAAAAAACGGAATTAAACGAATTGAATGCAACAAAAGATAAATTGTTTTCTATCGTGAGCCATGATTTGCGATCTTCGGTAAGTGCATTAAAAACCAGTAATGCTAAATTGATTGAAAGCCTAGAGATCAAAAACTTTACAGAGTTAGATAAATTGTTACATAGGAATAGCGCCATTGCTAATGGGGCTTATAATTTATTGGATAATTTACTTAATTGGGCCTTATTGCAAACAAAACAAATGTATTTTAAGAAAGAATCATTGCATTTGTTTTCTGTAATTCAGCAAATTGAATACAATTATAAGCCCTTGATGTTGGATAAAAATATTAGTTTTGAAAATGCAGTTCATAAGGATATTTTTGTGTTTGCAGATTTAGATTCGTTAAAGATAATCCTAAGAAATCTTTTAGACAATGCGGTTAAATTTTCCAGTGAAAATGATAGGATATTAGTTTATATCCCTGATTCTAAAGATGATCTATGCAATTTAATAATAGAAGATTCCGGATTTGGAATGGATGAAACGACACGTCAAGAACTTTTGAAAGAAACTATTTTACTTTCTAAAAAGAAGAATAATGAAATTGTAGGGACGGGTTTAGGGATGCAATTGTGTAAAACGATGATTAAGAAAAACGGCGGTAAATTAGCAATTGAAAGCCAAGAAAATATAGGGACGAAAATAATTGTAATGATCCCAAAATTTGAGAATTATGGATAATATAAATGTACTTATTATTGAAGACATTCCTTCGGAAAGTAATGCCCTTGTAAAAGTACTTACTGAAAACAATTATACAGTGGTAGGAATTGCAACTACCTACAATGAGGCACTTTCGCTTTTTTATAAAAATGCGGTTGATATTATAGTCATTGATGTTTTTTTAGATGGAAAGCCCGACGGAATTACCTTTGCTGAAACCATAAGTATTATTCCAAATGCCATAAAACCATTTGTGTTTCTGACAAGTTCAAAAGACCGTCAAATATTTGAAAGAGCCAAGCTCACACATCCTTTTAGTTTTCTGTTAAAGCCGTTTAATGAGTTAGAAATTCTATATGCGATAGAAATGGCAGTAGAGAAGTTTTATGCTCAGACGAATGTTTTTTTAAGCAAAGATCAAAACACGGTAATAAGCAACGAGTATCTATTTATTAAAAAGAAAAATTCTTTAAAAAAAGTATTAATTGCAGACATATTGTATATCGAAGTAGAAGAAAGATACTGTAATGTAGCAACAAATAGTGAAAAATTTGTTATTTTAATGTCTTTAACAAAAATTATTACACTTTTAGATGCCAATAAATTTCACAAGACCCATAGGAACTTTATCGTAAACTTGGAAAAAATAGAAGAAATAATCATTTCTGAGAATCTTATAATTTTAAAAGGAAATCATAAAATAATGCTAAGTGATAAATATAAAGACCTTATAAAAAAATTTCATATCCTGAAGTAATTTGTCAATCTTGTTTTTTTTAAAATCTTCTAATCTTTCATTTTTTGAAAGATTTTTTTTTGCTTCTAATTTTAGTAGATTTTTTACCTATTTCATAACAAAGATTTTCTGTCTTGTGACATTCGTTTCGAAAGAACTTCTTATTTTTTTTAGTTTTATTCTTGAAAATAAAATACTAGTAAAATTATTTTCAAAATTGGTTACTAATTAATTTTTCAATTGCATAACTCACATGTGTTTACATGATTTATAAAACTATGTTATCTGAAAGATTTTAGTTAAACAATAGGTAAAAGTGGAGCTGAACCCACTATAAAAAAGAGGTGGATTTGGATGTCCTCTAAAATAAATAAAGCGATACTGCAGTTCGGTAAGACAGCATATTTTTATTGGATATGCGAAATTAACAAGCGTTGCTTATCGCATACAAGTAAGTTAAGGGCAAGTTTAAAACAAAACTAGGTTTCCGAATACCAAAGGGCTGACCACCTAAATTTAGAAAATGTAAGAAAGTGGAGCAGAACCCACTTTCAGGATGAAAAAGGAAAATTGATAATTAAATAAATCTATTTCCCATTTCCATTTAAAAAAAAAACGGACTGGCTGTAACAGTATAATAATCAGGGCGACACCGAAAAGCCTCATGAGTAGGGAAATTAAATTTTAAAATTATGCCTGGATTAGGACAAAACGAATTGTTATCAATGAGCCAACAATTTTCTGGCTTACCAATGGACTCTTTAATCGGTGGTCCTTTAAATGCAGCTGCATCTGCTAATGGTACAATGGCTGCAAATCAAGTAAAATTCATGTTGGATACATGTTTTACAAAAATTGTGGTTCCAGCTGTTGTAGCTAATCCAACTGCAACTCCGCCAGTGGCTGCTCAAAACGAGTACTCTAATTATGCACCTATCATGATTAACATGTCTTTAACCAGACAAGTTATAACCCCTGTTAGTGCATCTGCTTCTAAAGCGTATGTTGATAGTGTAACAGCCCACACCAATGGATTATTAGCAAATCCACCAGTAACAGTTGCAATTCTTCCTGAACCAAAAGCCGATATTCAAAATATCACAACAGCATTTAACTTACCATTACTTACCATTATTCCGTTAAACTCATTAGCAGTACAAACAGTGAATATTAATTTTGAAATGGAAGTGAAATCAAGCTATGGCGAAGATCATTCAAATGAATCATCTAAATCAATGGCTGCAGAAGCTAGTTTTGAGGCAAAAATTAATTACGGAATTTTTTCTGCATCAGTTAAAGGTAGTGCCAGTACTAAATCAGAAGATAAAACTTCAGAAAGTTCGCACTATGAAAAATCTAATTCTGCCAAATATACAGTAGCTGTTACGGCGGGGCAAATACCATTGCCAGAAGGTGTTAAAACAATTATTGATGCCTTTGCAGGAGCTATTATACCTGTTACAATGCCAGTTCCTGCATAATTGAAACTTGGTTTTGTAATTTTATATTGAAATCAATTAATTTTATTTAGTTTACAAGTATAAATGTATTTTTATGCTTGTAAACTTAATTCTTAAACTAAAAAAATGGCAGATAAATTTATAAATCAAAGATTAGCTCCTCAATCAAATTCAGAAATATCGATTGAAGCCATGATTAGTTCGCCATTAGTAGCAGCATCAAAAGCAAATGCTGAAATGATGCTTGGCCAATCCAATTTTTATTTAAGAAATTGTTTTGCTAAAAATGATGATAATGGTTATGACCCAATAATGGTTAAAATGTCATTAACAAGAAGTGTTATTGATAATAATAAACTTCCAAGTGATGATGATTATATCACAATTGAAAAAATGAATTTTGAAGTCCCATTGTTTTGTTTAATTCCAATAAATTCATTAGCGATAGATAAAATTACGGTTGATTTCGAAATGGAAATTACTTCGACAACTTCTTGGACTATAACTGAGGAGGATATAGAGAATACAGGAAGTCGTGTTTTAAACAAACAAGCTCAGTTAAATGGTAAAATTTCAAGCGATTCTAAAGGGAAAAGTCAATATAGCCGAGATACTGGAAATAAACTAAAGGTACATATAAATGCTTCTCCATTGCCATTGCCACTCGGGGTCTTATCAATATTAGAATTATATTCTAAAAATATCAATCCAGTTTCAACCCCTAAAACTTCAAATTCATAAACTATGATTAATCAAGAAAATTCAATTACATGTCCACTTTGTAGTACTAAAATACCGTTTGATATTAAAATGTTATTATCAGGAATGAAATTTAGTTGCCCAGATTTAAATTGTGATGCATCAATAGGTTTATCTCATGAAAGTGCTCCTCTTGTTGAAGAAACATTGGAAAAATTAGAAGCTCTAAAAATTAAATAGAAATAAAATACTATGATAAATTTCAACTCATTTGTACACGCAATTCATGATGCAATTCTAAAGGCTAATGATGCACTAATGGATAAGAATACAGATTTGCTAAATAAATATTTTAGAGAAAAAAAGGTACTAGTTACTGATAATAATGAAAAGCCTGTTTTAGATGAAAATAACCAACCAGTTGTAAAGGTAATTCATGAACCCATTTCTGTTATACTTGATTATCCAAGTTTGGACGAAAATGGAGATTTAAATAAAACTGAAATCCATGTTCCTTTAATTACATTAGTTCCCTTAACTTCATCTCAGATTGAAAAGGCAACCTTAACTGCCGATTTCGATATGCAAATTATAGATGGTAGTCTACAAATAGATTTTGTAAACAGAACTGCTTCCGCAAAGAATCTTTTCTCAAAACCTAAAACATCGCGTGGCACTTTAGAAATTGTAATTTCCCCTCAAGAAACTTCAGAAGGGTTAAAATTATTAATTGAAGGATATGAAACACTTTTAAAGAAACAAATCCCTTAGAAAAATTCTTTGTTATTATAGACTTATGAAAATAATTTTTATTTCAATTTTAATAATCTGTTTTATTACAAGTTGTTCTTTGATGAACAAAATACCATCAGATAGCATTTTGTATCAAAGGGCTATTCAAAATTCTATTTATCCAGAAACAACTAAAATAGATACAAATTTGACCGCTATTACGGAACAAAATCAAAATATTGTTTGGAAAACAGTTGAAAATGAAAAGTATATTTTAGTAGTAGCATGGAAACAAAACATTGAATATTACAAAAATAATATAGATGCCTTTTTTAACACGGGTTCATATCCAATTTGGGTTACGACTGCTTCAGAATTAAAAAAAAAATTTAATAGAGAAGATGTTAAAGATATGAATATGAGACTAAAACAACTTTTAGGTCTTCCTCCAACGGCAACTTATAGTTATTTTGTGGAGTTCTGGGTGAGACCAAATGACTTGTTTCGCCCATGCCCCGATAAAGAAATAAATGATAAAAAATGCGAGACATGTTTCTCTTCAAATACAGATGCTAACCACATAAATTGGATTAACGATAATAGAATAAGTAGGTATTATCAATGCAACCTTTATGATCAATATCCTTGGACGCAGCTGGGCTATACTTACGATTGGTCTCCTACTAATAAATCTCATATTGGGGTAAGTGAATTTGTAATTGATAAAAATAAAAATGTTATAGTAAATAAAATATATACCACTTCACAGTATTTAAATAATAAATAATATGAATTTACAAATTGGATCTATTGGCTTTAATGTATCAAAACTACAATCTTTTTTAAAAATTACTGCAGATGGATATTTTGGAAACAATACAGCTTCAGCCCTTAGAGAGTGGCAAACCAATAACGGTCTTAATCCAGATGGTATTGCTGGAGATTTAACTATTGCAAAGATGGGCTTAAATTTAAGTTTACCTTCTATTGCAAATATGAAAACATCCACAAACGGAGTTAAAATTATCGAGAAATTTGAAGGTTGTATTTTACATGCTTATGTTGATCCGGGTACTGGTGGTCTTCCTATTACAATAGGATACGGCAATACTGAATATGAAAATGGCTCTAAAATAAAATTAGGCGATACATTAACACAACAACAAGCTGATTCATTATTATTAAATTTAATACCTAGATACGAGGCTATTATTAAGAGAAATATTACTGTTAATCTTAATCAAAATCAATTCGATGCTTTATTGTCGTTTGTTTGGAACACAGGAGGTAGTAAAACTTTATTTAGTTTAATTAATTCTAATGACGCTGGCGTATATAATTTTTGGACTTCTAACTACATAAAAGCTGGTGGAGTTGTCTTGCCAGGTCTTGTTTCAAGACGAAAATCAGAAGCTGAATTATTTATAAATATATAAATTCAAAATTACTTTGTAAATAATAGTGAACAGTCAAATTTTGTATTTAAGCAGATTATTTTATCAATAGATTTTAAACCAAATTTTAAATTTTATAAAATATGATTAGTTATAGACAAACATATCCAAATTCATGTGGAGCTGCATCACTTATGTGTTGTGCTATCGAAATAGGTATCACAGATATACCTGCTAATGTAGGTTTGAATCCACTTTGGGTTGCTGCTCACCCATTGAGCCCTAGGGGAGATCTTCAATCTGAAACAATGATTTATGCTGTTACTTCTGGCTCAGTAGGAGCCCCAACTAATAATAGTGGTTACTCATTACCCAGTAAAATTGGCATTGCTGCAAAAGCACTTGGACTAACTACAATAGCATTTGTACCACAATCTATTACAGGAAAATTATTGCTTTTTTTGTACAATAATGAAAAAGTTGATGCACAAAATGCAGGGATGTTACTTAAACGTGAAACCGCACCAGTGCTTACTGACGATCAAAGATTACTCAAAATACTAAGAGTTGGAAGTGCAACTAGTTGGTTGCCAGCTACAGGATTACATTATGTAATGCAACGCCCTGACTTAAGTATTATGGATCCAGGTTTAGGTCAAAATTTCCCTAGTTTAAATATTGCAATACAAGCACATAATGCCAATGGTGTATTTTATGAAGATACTGGATTAGCAATTTTGGTAGCGTAGAAAAATTGAAATTCCTCAATACTGCTTTAAAATAGGCTCGGTTAAATTAAAATTAATTAAATCAATAAATTATTATGGTAACAGAAAACTGGAAAAACAAAACAACAGTTCACCCCAAAGGTGTGTGTGAGGCAGCAACATCAATTTGGTTACAAAAAATCGCAATTAATGGAATTGTAGCAGCAAATTCTATTGTGGCAACTAATTGCGATATTCTACAAGCAAAATGTGAAAATGGCACATATACTTGGGCAGTAGATCTAATTGATTTTCTAGGTACATCAAACGCAACTTTTGATGCTTTTAATGGCCCAACGATAAAATCAAAGCAAGACATAATAAATGTTTTGAACAATATGAGCGATAATGATTTCAGATTCATAAGTGCGACAAATCAACGAGGGAATGGACATGCAACTGCAATATATAAATCCGAAGGAACGATTTACTTTTTTGATCCTAATTATGCAATTTATAGTATTGGAACTCTTCAGTCAGAATTTGATCTTTTAGCAAGTCAAATCACGTCTAATTTAAAGCCTTGGACTGATATTGCAGTAAGATTGGGTAAAATGTAAAATGAAGAATTAAAATCATTAAAGTTATACAGGTAAAAATTTGACCAATTCCACTTACAATAATCAGCCAGTTTGGGATATTAAAATTCATGATCGTTTATTTTATTGTTCTTTTACCTTCAATAGTGATTTTTGATCCTAATGCTAAAAATGCAGAAGTGGGTTTTAAATGTTGTAAAAAGCTAAAATCGCTTCCATAAACACTTTCAAAATCAACGTCGATTTTATAGTCAATTACTTCCAATTGTTCCCATCTTGGGTGTGTAACTTCGTATTCGATGGTTTTACTTTCGTTGTATTTAGTGTAGCCAAAATAATGTTCGGTGATAAATTCAGCTTCAGAATTCAATTCAATCGGAATTGGGTTTTTGTTGGTTGTCATTGTAATGGAGTTCCATTTATTGTCCTTTCTCCAATCGTATTGAAAAGATTTTAAAGTTTCGTTTTCCGTTCTTGAATGGCGCATTTGTAAAGTTTGATAATGTTCTTTGTATAAAGTGTTTGCAACAATAGTAACAGCATGTTTTGGGACAATTTCTTTTATAAAAACCGTTCCTCGTTTCCAAATTCCGTTTTCAAAACGTTTTACATAAAAGCGTAAATTGACTTCTTCAAAATTTACATGAAACGGAATTTTAACACCTAAAACTTTGACGTTTTCAAACATAAAACCTATTAAACTGATGTAACATTTGCCATTCCACAAATCGAGTTCTGTGCCTAATGGAACATATTTTTCTAATATTCCTGAATTGATTTCGTAATTTATTAAAGCCAAATCGTTCCATTCTGCGGTTAAAAAGCTCATACTTTTGATTTTTTATAAATTATTATTGATAGGTATATTGCTAAAATTAGTGGTATTGGTATCAATATATAATTTGTCCAATTAGATAAACTTATTTTTGAAATTATAAAAAATGTTGCGAAAAATAAGATTACAGTTAATGTATAGATTTTTAAATATATATTATTTGGTTCGTCTTTTAACATTTTTATTCCAATTACAACTTGAAATAATCCTGTAAGCATGGTAAATAATAAACCAAAAAATAAATACGTTTCATCCATTAATCCAACCAGACACAATAAAATTGGTATTCCAACAAAAAAGTAATTTAAATAATTTATATTTTTCATAATATGTAGCATTTCAAACTTTCAATAATAATTGAAAGTTTTGATTAAAATTTTTTTACTTCATTATTTTGATAACCAATCTTCCTAACCAATTGTCTTTAAATTCTGTTGCTTTTTCAAGTATATTGTCGGCTTTTAAAACGAAATCATATAACTTTTTAGTTTGATCAATAAATTGGCTGGCTTCGTCCGAATCATTTCCTTCGATTGAAGAAACTTCTTTTAAGACTTTTAACGCAGGTTTGATTTCGCGTTTGCTTCTTTCTTTGGCGATTTTAACGGCAAGTTCGTCCAAATCTTTTTCGGCAGTAAAAAATTCTCTTCTTTCGCCGGCTTTGTATTCTTTGTAAACAATTCCCCAATCCATCAAGGCGCGCAAATTCATAGAAGCATTCCCACGAGAAATTTGTAATTCTTCCATAATGTCTTCCATAGAAATGGCATCGTTAGAAACCATTAACAAAGCGTGAATTTGCGCCATAGTTTTGTTAATTCCCCATTGCGAACCGAGTGCACCCCATGTTTGAACGAATTTATTTTTAGCATCTTTGAATTCCATAGTACAAATATAAATAAATGTTTTTGAACTTTCAATAATAATTGAAAGTTTATTTTAAAATAAAATCGAAGTGGTGATTCTTCGATTAATTTATAATTATTTTTCAAAAGTTATAAATTTGTAATCAATTTCAGTGATTTCTTCAATATAGACTTTTATACAATTTAATTTTTGAGGATTAAAAATCGCAAAATTAAAACCTCCAGAATAAAGTGAACTTTTATATTCAACTCCATCATATCCTAGATATTTAATATATTCAGCTAAATATTGCGTTGGTAAATAATCTAATTCTTTATCGTTTCTTCTGTTAGGTTTTGATAATTCAGTTTTTAACTTGTTTATAAATGGAAGATAAATTAAAAAATTAGTTAAAGACTCTGATTCACTTGCTTTTATCGGATCGTAATATTCCTCAATATTGTTAAGGTTTAATATTTTTAATTCTTCAATTACTTGAAATTCAGCAATTGTTACAAAATCATTTAAGCTTGCTCTCGTTTCGTATAGAGTAGTTTTTATTTGGTCTGCTATATACAGATATGAAATTCCTATTGGATTAGCTCTTCCTGCTGTAGCTTTATCAGGAGGAGGTTGATTCATTAGATTTGAGGTAAAACCATTTTCATCTGAAATACGACCTCTGTAAAATATTCTACCTTTAGGTATTGTTTTATGCAATTCTTCTTGACTAAAAATCTCTTTTATTTTTTCTAAATCAATTATGTTTTGTATATGAAATCTATTTATATTTTTGATTTCATTTGAAAATTCTTCCCATCTGTTATTTAGATTTTCTATTGTTTGGGAATGAGAATTATCGTTTTTTATTTTTAAAGAAATTTTCTCTTCGAAAAGTGGCTTGTAGCTATTATAATCATCATCAAGAATATATTTCAACAACAAAATTGGATCCTCAATTTTTGTAGAAAAAATCAAGTCTTGGAAATCAAGTTTTAATTTGTCTAATATTGCTAAACCTTCATCGTTGTCAACTTCATAAATCTCAAGAAAAGCAGAAAAATTTATACATAATTCACGAGGAGAATAAATATTTGTATTTTTTGATTTGCAAAAATCACAATTACCTTTAGTCTTGTAACTATTAATAATAGCTTTTATGTAAGTGCTGTTAAAACATTCAGAACAACAATTCATATTAAATTAATTTTAAAACTAGTTCAATATGATTCATTATTGAGAGTTTTTTTAAAACACCTAGTCCTGGGAAATGACCTGTTGAATACAATTCTTTGAATAATTTCAGTCCTTCGGTTTCTTCAATTTGATTTTCATTAATCCAATCTATCATCTTTTTTAAAGCTTCAGAAAATTTTCCACCAGGATCCTCAACTCCGCCGTTAGAATCGGAAACAAAATGTTTAACTTTTATGTGTTTACTTAAATCAGAAAATGAAATGTGTATTGCAACTGCCCAAGGTAAAAAGCCAGCTTCAGAATATTTTTCGCCAATAGTTAAAAAATCACCAAACCCCTTATATCCTTCGTCTTTGTAATATAAGTGTTCTTCAGTATATTGGCTTTCAGAATTTTTTAAATAATCAGAATTCTTATCTTTCCCATCAAAATAGTCTGCAAGAGAAACCCACGTATTTTTTTCGAAACTTCTATAATATCTTCTATTACTATTTGTTTTATCGAAGTTTATTACATTGTTAATAATTGGTTTGACAGCTTTACAATTAGCTATAACTTCAGATATATTTGATATTACTACATTATGTATTAGTGTAAAACCATTGCAGCTGATTTTTGACTGCTCTATTTTTTTCAATAAAACTTTATAATCAAACTTTGATTCAAAAATTAAACCAATTTGATAATTGCTATAGCCATTTAATTTGACCTCTAAAAAAGATATAATATCATCAGCTTTATTTTTTAAATCTCCAACTTGAGGATTTATTATAATATTAAAATTAATATCATTACTTGAGAAATCTAAAAAGGTTTTTTCAAGGGTCGAACTTAATTTTATAGGTTCAATTATTGGAGAAATTTTCGTTTTTTCTTTAATAATTAATCCTTTTAAGTCTCTAAGTGCAATTAATTCAAACTGTTTTCCTCTAAGATATGGATAGTACATATTAACAAAAATTAGTGTTTAATATTTTCGTAAGGCTATCGTAACCTTTTTCATTTAAATCAAGGGAATAACATATATGTTTTAATTCAAAGGGAACGATGTCAGAAGTTAATATTTTAGGTTCTTTAATATTTCGTCCTTTTAATTTGTTAAAGGCTAGATTGTGAAAAATTTCAATTTCAATCTCACGAGCTAATTTTAGACACTCTTTATAAATTAATGTATTTGGAACATTTGGAACATATCCGAAAAATTCCTTAATAATTTCCTCATATTCTTTTTTTCTTAAGGTTTTAAAGATGGTTTCAAGACATAAATAGTTTTTATCGTCTTCAGCTTCTTTGAAAACTTTAATTGAGTTCCTGTTAGTAAACTCAATGATTCCAATATTAGTATTGTTGAAAATACTCAGAGTTTTGTTTAAGTTTTTAGAACTTACAACTATATAAATTTTGTTAGCAAATTTTTTATAATCAGAAATTTGCTTTTCAAGTTTATCAAAGTTGTCTAAATCAGTTTTAATTTCGAATAACTTTACTTCGCCATTTAGTAATACAAAATCAGCAATAGAATTGTCAATTCTAAATTCATTAAGAAGTACAGTATTTTTTAAACTATATTTATTTAATAAATTTTTGATTAATAAAGTGTTTTTATATACATATTCGCTTTTGTAATTTTTTTCTAATTGAAGATAAATATTTTTAATAATATCTCCATAGGTTTTATTTTCGATATCTTTTACTAATTTTCTGACTTTATAATCTAGAGAACTTGTGTCATTATAAATAACAATCCTTTTAAAGAAACTTGGGCTAAAAATTTGTGATAAACTTCTTAAAGCTAAATTATTCATAAAACAAATTTAATTTATTTTTTACATTTAAGGATGGTTTCAAAAGAAATATCTAAACTAATCCAGCGCGTTTCAATAACGCATCCGCTTTTGGTTCCTGACCACGAAAACGTTTGTACAATTCCATTGGCAATTCGGTACCGCCTTTGGAAAGTATATTGTCTTTAAATTTTGTAGCTACTTCTTTATTAAAGATTCCTTTTTCTTGGAAATATGCAAACGCATCAGCATCTAGAACTTCTGCCCATTTGTAGCTGTAATATCCTGAGGAATAGCCGCCAGCAAAAATATGTAAAAATGATACACTCATGCAATTTTCAGCCACATCAGGATATAATGTCGTGCCTTCAAATGCAGTTTTTTCAAAAGCTTTTATGTTAGTAATTTTAGTTGGATTGTTGCTGTGAAAAGCCATATCCAATAATCCGAAACTCAATTGACGCAACGTCGCCATTCCCTCTTGAAAGCTTGCCGATTCTTTTATTTTTTCGACATATTCTTGCGGAATTATTTCTCCCGTTTCGTAATGTTTTGCAAACAATGCCAATGCTTCTGGTTCGTAACACCAGTTTTCCATAACCTGACTTGGTAATTCTACAAAATCCCAATACACTGATGTTCCCGACAAACTTGGATAAACTGTGTTTGCCAACATTCCGTGTAATCCGTGACCGAATTCATGAAATAAAGTTGTTACTTCATTGAATGTTAGTAGTGATGGTTTTGTTTCGGTTGGTTTTGTAAAATTACAAACGTTGGAAATGTGTGGGCGTTCGTTTTTTCCGTCCTTTATATATTGCGATTTGAAACTCGTCATCCAAGCCCCATTTCTTTTTCCTTTTCTTGGGAAAAAATCGGCGTAAAAAATAGCTACTAATTCACCAAATTCGTCTTTAACTTTGTAAGTGGTGACCTCTTCGTGGTATTTGTCGATGTCAAAAACTTCGGTAAAAGTTAATCCATATAATTTTCCAGCGATTGTAAATACACCATTTAAAACGTTTTCTAATTGGAAATAAGGTTTCAATTTCTCGTCATCCAAATTGAATAATTGCTGTTTCAATTTTTCTGAATAATAGGAGCCATCCCATTTTTCGAGTTTTTCAATTCCGTCCAGTTCTTTGGCGAAAGCAGATAATTGTGCAAATTCACATTCGGCTGCAGGTTTTGCTTTTACCAATAAATCATTTAGAAAAGATTTTACTTTGTCAGGATTTTGCGCCATTCGTTCTTCTAAAACAAAATGAGAATGGGTTTTATATCCTAATAAATTGGCGCGTTCATAACGTAATTTGGCAATTTTAAGCGTGATTTCCTGATTATCGAATTCGTTATTTTGGAATGCTTTTTTTCCGGCTGCGATGGCAATTTCTTTTCGCAACTTACGATTTTCGGCATAAGTTACAAATGGTAAATAACTTGGATGATCTAATGTGAAAATACAACCTTCCAATTCTTTTGATTTTGCCAATGCTTTTGCCGCTTCAATTGTTCCTTCTGGTAAACCTTTTAAATCAGCTTCGTTAGTGATATGAAGTTGATAATTGTTGGTTTCTGCCAAAACATTTTCGCTGAAAGTTAGTTTTAGTTTGGCCAATTCAGTATCAATTTCACGAAGTTTTAATTTCTTTTCTTTCGATAATAAAGCTCCGTTTCTAGAAAAACTTTTGAATTTTTTATCCAATAAAGTGGCTTGTTCTGTTGAAAGATTTAAAGCGTCTTTTTGTTCGTATACCGATTTTATTCTTTTGAATAAGTCTTCATTCAAAGTGATGTCGTTATTGAATTCTGTCAATAAAGGTGTTACTTCTTGAGCGATTTTCTGCATTTCATCAGAAGTTTCTGCCGAATTCAAATTGAAGAAAATAGACGATAATCTATCTAAAGCATTTCCTGAAAAGTCTAAAGCTTCGATAGTGTTTTTGAAAGTTGGAGTTGCTGAATTGTTAATTATGGTATCGATTTCTGCTTTGGCCGCTGTTATATTTTCTATAAAAGCGGGTCTGTAATCTTCCATTTTGATTTGTGAAAATGGTGCTGTATTATGTTTTGTAGGGAAAGTAGACGTTAGTATTTTCATGATTTATTTTTTCAATTCTTCTGAAGATTTATTCACTGCTTCTCTCATACTTTCTTTGTAGGAAATAATTTTCTCCAAAACATTTTTATCAGAACAACCAATGATTTGAGCGGCTAAAATCCCAGCATTTTTTGCTCCATTTAAAGCGACAGTTGCAACTGGAACGCCGCTGGGCATTTGTAAAATAGACAAAACCGAGTCCCAACCATCGATAGAATTACTCGACTTTACTGGAACCCCAATTACTGGTAAAGGCGACATGGAAGCAACCATTCCGGGTAAATGTGCTGCTCCACCAGCTCCAGCAATGATTACTGAAATGCCACGAGTATGTGCGTTTTTACTAAAATCGAATAATTTTTCGGGTGTTCTGTGTGCCGAAACGATATCGACTTCGGTTTCAATTTCGAATGATTTTAGTATGTCGATGGCTTCCTGCATTACTGGCATGTCGGAAATACTTCCCATTATTATGGCTACTTTCATTTTTTATTTAAAGTTTATTTTTTTCTTCCAAGATTTAAATCCTAAAACGTCTTTTCTAATCGTTTTTATCCAATTTTTACCAAATGTTTTATATAAATCAAAAACTTTATAGTTATAATTTTCAACACATTCTGAACCTATACAACCTTGATCATAAAAATACAAATTATAATTATTTTCAAAATTCTTATCAGTTGAATAAATAATCGGAGCTATGCCACCTTGAAGAAATAGAAAAGTATTTTCATTTTTAATATCTTCGTCAGCAAATCTTTTTACGTTTTCGCAATCTGATTCCATCAAAACTTTAGAAATATTACTTTTTTTATAAGCTTCATCAAATGATTTGGTTTGGCTTAAACAAAGATTAGTTATGGTTAAAAAGAAAATTAAATATTTCATTTACGAATTTTATATTACTTCACTACTGAACACTAATCACTCTAATACTATTCTTAACTTCTTCGGCAATTTTTCTAGCAATCACCATGTCTTCATTTACAATCGTCACGTGCCCCATTTTTCTAAAAGGACGCGTTTTTTTTTTACCATAAATGTGTGGCGTTACTCCGTCAATTGCCATAATTTTTTCTATGTTTTCATAAATTACATTTCCTGTAAAACCTTCTTCGCCAACCAAATTTACCATAATTCCGGCAACTTTACTGTCACAATTTCCTAACGGAAGATTTAAAATGGCACGTAAATGGTTTTCGAATTGCGACGTGTAACTTGCTTCAATAGAATAATGACCTGAATTGTGTGGGCGAGGAGCGACTTCGTTTACCAAAATTTCATCATCTTGGGTTTGAAACATTTCTACTGCTAACAACCCAACATGATTGAATTTTTCGGAAACTTGTAGAGCAATTTCAATCGCTTTTTGAGCGACCTTTTCATCAATTCTAGCAGGGCAAATTACATATTCTACTTGATTGGCTTCTGGATGAAATTCCATTTCGACAACCGGATACGTTTTTACTTCGCCCAAAACATTTCTGACAACAATAACTGCCAATTCGTTTTTAAAAGCGATCATTTCTTCGGCAATACATTCTACATTTGGTAAATTGTCTAAATCCGATATGGCTTTTACTACTTTTACGCCATTACCATCATAACCAAATTCGGTACATTTCCAGATAAATGGTAATTTTAGATTTATGATGTTAGATTTTAAATTTTCGAGGCTTGCAAATTTTTCAAAAGGAGCTGTAGGAATTCCGCTTGCTTTATAAAACGCTTTTTGAATTCCTTTATTCTGAATAAGTCGCAATGTTTTTGGCGATGGATATACATTAATACCTTCGAGTTCTAATTTCTCTAAAGCCTCAACATTTACAAGTTCAATTTCGAAAGTCAAAACATCAACTTGTTTGCCAAAGTTATAAACGGTTTCAAAATCTATTAAACTGCCTTGAATGAATGTATTACAAGCAATTTTACAAGGCGCTTCATCACTAGGGTCTAAGATATAAGTTTGGATATCGAATTTTCTGGTTTCTGCTAAAAGCATTTTGCCCAATTGTCCGCCGCCTAGAATTCCTAATTTAAAATCAGAAGAAAAATAATTCATCTTAAAGTTTTGTTTGCTTCGTTGATTTGGCCTTTGCCTTGTGTGTAAAGATAATTCATATAAACGAATTTAAAAATTATTTCAATAAATGTAAAATTGTAATTGTTTTTCTTAGAAAAGGTATTTCTAGAGCAAAAAAGTATTTTTATACTCTGTTTTTGATACTTACAAGTTACTTGTAATTATGTATATTTGCAGATTATTTTAAAACTTAAAAATGATACAACTGCACGATAAACAATTTGTTCCTTTTATTACTGCAAAAGAAATAGATTTTGCCATTGCAACAATGGCGGCACAAGTAGAAGCTGATTTTGCTGATGAAGTTCCTGTTTTTGTAGGAGTTTTAAATGGCGCTTTTATGGTAGTTTCAGATTTTATGAAACATTATAAATCACCTTGCGAAGTTAGTTTTATAAAAATGGCTTCCTACGAAGGTACTGAAAGTAGCAATGAAGTAAAACAACTTATAGGAATCAATCAAGATTTATCAGGAAGAACAGTTGTTGTTATTGAAGATATTGTTGATACAGGAAACACATTAGTTGAGCTAAAGGAATTGTTCAAAAAGCAAAACGTAAAGCATTTTAAAATAGCCACGCTTTTCTTAAAACCGGATGCGTACAAAAAAGAAATCAAAATTGATTATGTAGGCATAAGAATCCCTAATAAATTTATTGTTGGATTCGGCCTTGATTACGACGGTTTGGGAAGAAATTTATCAGAAGTATACCAATTAAAAGACTAATTCATAACTAATAATTTATAATGATTAATATTGTTTTGTTTGGAAAACCAGGTGCCGGAAAAGGAACACAGGCAGAATTTTTAAAAGAAAAATACAATTTGATACACCTTTCAACAGGTGATATTTTTAGATATAATATTAAAAATCAAACCGATTTAGGGAAATTAGCAAAAACATTTATTGATAATGGCGACTTGGTTCCTGATGAGGTAACGATAAAAATGTTACAGGATGAGGTTGAAAAAAATCCAAATACAAAAGGTTTTTTATTTGACGGATTTCCTAGAACAATTGCACAATCTGAAGCTTTGGATTCTTTTTTAGCTACTAAAAAATGGGCGGTTACAGCAACAATTGCACTAGAAGCTGATGATGAAATATTGGTACAACGATTGCTCGAAAGAGGTAAAACCAGCGGAAGAATTGACGATCAAGATGAAGATAAAATCAGAAATCGTTACCAAGAATACAACGAAAAAACAGCTCCTTTGATGGAGTATTATAGATTACAAAATAAATTTCATGCCGTGAATGGCATTGGTTCTATTGAGGAAATTACAAAACGGTTAAGTCAAGTCATAGATAATTTATAGTTGATTAATGATTTTAGTGTTACTTTTTTTAACAACTAAAAAGCAAAAACCAACAACAAAAACAAATGGAAATACTATTAATACTTTTTTTAGTGATTTTAAATGGTGTTTTCTCAATGTCTGAGATTGCCTTAATATCTGCCAGAAAAAATAGATTAGAAAATGCTGCAAAGAAAGGCAATGCAAGCGCAAAAGTAGCATTAGATTTAGCAAATTCGCCTAATAAGTTTCTTTCTACAGTACAGATAGGTATTACCTTAATTGGTATTTTAACTGGTATCTTTAGTGGTGATAAAATCACTACAGATGTTCAAATTTTTATAGAAAGCTTTGCCTCTTTAAAACCTTATGCCGATACTATTTCTGTGGGAATTGTAGTTGTGGTGCTTACTTTTTTCTCATTGGTTTTAGGAGAATTATTGCCTAAAAGAATAGGATTGAACCATCCTGAATCTATTGCAAAAGCAGTGGCTTTGCCTATGAAAGCCATTTCAATAATCACGGCACCATTTATATGGTTACTAACAATTTCTACAGAGTTTTTATTAAAACTGTTAATGATAAAACCTTCGGCTGACGGTAAGGTAACCGAGGAAGAAATTAAAGCCATTATAAAAGAAGGTACCGAAGGTGGTGAAGTACAGGAAATAGAACAAGATATAGTAGAACGCGTTTTTCATATTGGTGACAGGAAAGTAAACTCACTAATGACACATAGAAAATCAGTTGTTTTCCTGCCCTTAAATTCTGATAAAAATCAAGTTAGGGATTTAATGCTTAAAGAATTGCATTCTATTTATCCTATTTATGGAGACAATTATGATGATATTGTAGGCGTAGTGAATCTTAAAAATATTTTTTCTCATTTTGAAGATGAGGATTTTAATCTCAATAAAATAATGACAGAAGCTCCTTTTATTATGGAGCAAACTACAGCTTATAAGGCACTAGAAAATTTCAAAAAAAGCGGGATACATTATGCATTTGTTTCTGACGAATACGGTGTTTTTCAAGGTATTATAACATTGAATGATATTCTTGAAGCCTTAGTAGGTGATGCCTCAGATTTTTATAAAGATGATTTTAAACTCATTGCGCGTGAAGATGGATCGTGGCTGGTTGATGGCCATTATTCTTTACATGACTTTCTCACATTTTTTGAATTGGACGAACTGATAAATGATTATGAAGTTAATACTGTCAGTGGCTTAATTATGACCGAATTATCACGAATACCAAAAGAAGGAGAAAAATTAAAATGGCAAAAATTTGAATTAGAAGTCATCGATATGGATGGTGTAAAGATCGATAAAGTAATAGTAAAATCGTTGAGAGAATAAATTGTTACAGCTTTTATTTTTTTGTTCAAAATAGTGAATGAACAATAAAAATTGTAACCAACAAACAATAAAATGACAGAAGGAAATTTCGTTGATTACGTTAAAATATATGTTTCATCTGGTAAAGGTGGTAAAGGTTCTACCCATTTGCACAGAGAAAAGTTTATTGAAAAAGGTGGGCCAGATGGAGGCGACGGTGGTAGAGGTGGACATGTTTATCTAGTAGGTAATAAAAGTTTATGGACACTGTTTCATCTTAAATTTGCCCGACATGTAAAAGCTGGACATGGAGGAGATGGTGGTGGTGATAGAAGTACAGGTCATGACGGTGAAGATAAATTTATTGAAGTACCCCTAGGGACAGTAGTTCGCGACAAAGAAACCAATGAAATCCTTTTTGAAATCACAGAACATGGTGAAAAAAAGATTGTAGCCCTTGGAGGAAAAGGAGGTCTTGGCAACTGGCATTTTAGAAGCTCAACCAATCAAACGCCAAGATATTCTCAGCCAGGATTGCCTTCCCAAGAAGTAGACATGATTCTAGAGTTGAAAGTTTTAGCTGATGTAGGTTTGGTAGGTTTTCCTAATGCTGGAAAATCAACTTTACTTTCGGTATTAACTTCCGCAAAGCCAAAGATTGCTGATTATCCTTTTACAACTTTAAAACCCAATTTAGGAATTGTAGCCTACAGGGATTTTCAGTCTTTTGTAATTGCTGATATACCAGGGATTATTGAAGGAGCAGCTGAAGGAAAAGGGTTAGGTCATTATTTTTTAAGACATATTGAACGCAACTCTACTTTACTATTTCTTGTTCCCGTAGATACACCAGACATTAAAGCAGAATATGATATTTTAGTAAATGAATTGACTAAATACAATCCTGAAATGTTAGACAAAGAAAGGATGTTAGTGATATCCAAATGTGATATGCTCGATGACGAGCTGAAAGCAGAATTAAAAATACAACTTGATAGTGAGTTTAAAGACATTCCATATTTATTCATATCATCTGTAGCGCAGCAAGGATTGACAGAGCTAAAAGACAAGTTGTGGAGTATGTTGAATGAGTAATTAGTTTTTAGATGTAAAGTAAACTTAAGCGCCATCAATCATGGCGCTTTTTTTGTAGTTAAAATTCAATCGACACATAATTCCATTAACATAAGTTTTTACATAACATTATCATAAAGTCAATAGACTTTTAAGAGGTAATTCACTATTTTTGAATTTCAATTATCTTTAAATATATGAGAAATCTAATTTGGATTTTATTTCTAATGCCTATGGCCGTTTTATCACAATCTGATTTTCAAGAAGCCGAAAACTTATTTCGTCAAGGTAAAATGCAACAATCCCAAGTTATTTTTGAAAGTTTTTTAAAAGAAAACCCAAATAATACTAAGGCAATAGAATATTTGGGCGATATTCAAGGGAATTTAAAAAATTGGGACAAATCCATTTTTTATTACGAAAAATTAAAAAAAATCAAACCAGTTGAAGCAAATTATCATTACAAATATGGCGGAGCTCTTGGTATGAAAGCTAAAGAATGTAATAAATTCAAAGCATTGAGTTTAATAGGAGATGTAAAATTGGCTTTTGAAAAAGCAATCTCTTTGAATCCACAGCACATTGATGCGCGCTGGGCATTGATAGAACTTTACATACAATTGCCAGGTATTGTTGGTGGAAGTGAAAGAAAAGCCATCAAATATTCGGATGAATTATTAAAAATCTCAACGATTGATGGTTATTTGTCTAAAGGAAGAATTGCAGAGTATTTCAATAAGTACAAAGACGCCGAAAAATATTATAAAAAAGCAGTTGAAATAAGTGGTTCAAAAACAACTTATCAAAAGCTAGCCGACCTATATAAAAATAAAATGAAGCAGCCCGAAAAAGCAAAAAATGTTCTTGAAGATTACAATAATAAAAAAGACAACTTGAAATAAGTTATAATATTTATAAAATAAACTAAAAAAGCAACGTATAAATGCGCACACATTTTATAGCAATTGGCGGCAGTGCTATGCACAATTTAGCCTTAGCTTTACATAACAAAGGATATCAGGTTACGGGTAGTGATGATGCGATTTTTGAGCCATCAAAAAGCAGATTGCAACAAAAAGGTATTTTGCCAGAACAAATGGGTTGGTTTCCAGAAAAAATTACTTCTAACATAGAGGCAATAATTTTAGGAATGCATGCAAAAGCAGATAATCCAGAACTTTTAAAAGCACAAGAATTAGGATTAAAAATTTATTCTTATCCTGAATTTTTATACGAACAATCAAAAAATAAAACCCGAGTTGTTATAGGTGGTTCTCATGGTAAAACCACAATTACATCAATGATTTTGCATGTCATGCATTTTCATAATATTGAAGTTGACTATATGGTGGGCGCACAACTTGAAGGTTTTGAAACGATGGTTCACCTTACAGAAAATAATGATTTCATAGTTTTAGAAGGAGATGAATACTTGTCTTCGCCAATGGATAAAAGACCAAAATTTCACCTTTACAAGCCTAATATTGCTTTAATTTCTGGTATAGCATGGGATCATATCAATGTTTTTCCTACCTATGAAAATTATGTAGCCCAGTTTGAAAAATTTATTACACTGATTACTAATGGTGGAATTTTAGTTTACAACGAAGATGATGTTGCAGTAAAACTTGTAGCAGAAGCAGCAGTAAGTCCAATTAGGAAATTACCATATACAACACCCAATTATAAAGTTGAAAATGGAATTACGCTTTTGTCTACTCCCGAAGGTGATATGCCTATCGAAGTTTTTGGGGCGCATAACCTTAACAATCTTGCTGGAGCAAAATGGATTTGTCAAAATATGGGTGTTGATGAATCAGATTTTTATGAAGCAATAGCCAGTTTTAAAGGTGCTTCTAAAAGATTAGAAAAAATTGCCGAAAGCAAAACTAAAGTAGCTTATAAAGATTTTGCACATTCGCCTAGTAAAGTAGCCGCAACAACTCAAGCGGTAAAGGAACAATATCCTTCAAGAACGCTTGTAGCTTGTTTAGAGTTGCATACGTATAGCAGTCTAAATACCGAATTTCTTAAAGAATATCAAGGAGCACTTGCATTTGCAGATGTAGCAGTTGTTTTTTATTCTCCAGATGCAGTAAAAATAAAGCAACTTGAAGAAGTTACTTATGAGCAAATAGCGAAATCTTTTAACAGAGAAGATTTGAAAATTTATACCAATCCGCAAGATTTTAAGGAGTATTTATTCAAATTAAACCTAGAAAACTCCGCTTTGTTATTAATGAGTTCTGGTAATTATGGCGGTTTAAATTTTGATGAAGTCAAAGCGTTGATTGAATAATATTTGAATGAAACACAATTATTCACATAACAAATACCAATATTAATTTTGGAACAAAACAACTCTTTTCCTATCAGGAATTGGTCTGAAGACGATAAACCTCGAGAGAAATTAATGCTCAAAGGAAAAAGCGTTTTATCTGATGCAGAGTTAATTGCCATTTTAATAGGTTCGGGAAGCAGGAACGAAACGGCTGTCGATTTAAGTAAAAAAATACTGGCGAGTGTAGGTAATAATTTAAACGCTTTAGGTAAATTGTCCATAGCGCAATTAATGGTTTTTAAAGGAATAGGCGAGGCAAAAGCTATTTCGATAATGGCTGCCATGGAGCTAGGTCGAAGACGCCGAACAGAAGATGTTTTAGAACTTACAAAAATTACGTCTAGTAAAACTATTTTTGATATCATGCAACCTGTAATAGGGGAGTTGCCACATGAAGAATTTTGGGTCATTTATTTGAATAATTCTAACAAAGTAATTTCAAAATCACAATTGAGCAAAGGCGGAATTACAGGAACTCTGGTTGATGTGAGATTGGTTTTTAAAACAGCATTAGAAATGGCAGCCACTGCAATTGTACTTTGTCACAATCATCCATCAGGCACATTAGTTGCTAGTGATGCAGACAAGCAAATTACAAAAAAATTAAAAATAGCAGGTGATAGCCTTGATATTAAAATTTTGGATCATTTAATAATTACCGAAAAAGGTTATTTTAGTTTTGCAGACGAAGGGATTCTCTAATATAATTGATTTTAAATAAATATTTTGAAAGTGAAAAATAAAATTTCTGACGTTTTTTTTGATTTGGATCATACTTTATGGAATTTCGAAAAAAATTCTGCATTGGCATTTGAAACCATTTTTAAAAAGCATCAAATTGATGTTGACTTAAGTACTTTTCTTACCCATTATGTTCCTATCAATGTTAAATATTGGGAGCTATATCGAAATGACAAAATTTCCCAATATGAACTCAGATTAGGGAGGTTAAAAGATACATTTTTACTTATTAATTATAGTATTGATGATGATAGAATAATTTTTCTTTCGGATGAATATGTAAACTATTTGCCACAATACAACCATCTTTTTGACGGTGCAATTGCTATTTTAGATTATCTAAAAGAAAAATATGACTTGCATATAATTACTAATGGTTTTGAAGTAATTCAAGATAACAAATTGATAAATTCCAACATCAAACACTATTTTAAAACCATTACCAATTCAGAAATTGCAGGCGTTAAAAAGCCAAATCCCATCATTTACAATTACGCAATTACAGCTGCAAAAACGCATAAAGATTCAAGTATTATGATTGGGGATTGCCTAGAGGCAGATGTTTACGGTGCCTTAAATTCTGGCTTAGATGCTATTTTATTTAATGAAAATAATGCCAAAGTAGTTGCTGAAATTAAACAAGTAAACCATTTATTAGATTTAAAAAATTACCTTTAAAAGATGAAAAAATATATTTTAATTGCCACATTATTATCAAGTTATGCTTTTAGTCAAACAATCAATGATTACAAATATGCAGTAGTACCAGCGAAGTTTATCTTTTTTAAAGAAAGTAATAAATACAATTTAAATGTTTTGACAAAAGTGTTTTTTACTGAATTTGGTTTTGAAACGTATTTGGATTCCGAAAAAATGCCATCAGCAATTGTAAATCAAAATTGTTCTAAAGTTTTTGTAGATGTTTTAGAAAATAATTCTATGTTTCTTACAAAAATTACAGTTGTTTTAAAAGACTGTCAAAACAAAATTTTATTTACCAGTGCAGAAGGTAGGAGCAAGGAAAAGGAGTATAAAGTGGCTTATAATGAAGCTTTGCGTATGGCGTTAAAGTCTTTTGACAAGTCAATATATAAATACAACGGCAAGCAAGAACAATTGGTTCAAAATATTACAACAGTTGAAAAAAGCGATGAGAAAATAGTAGATACTAATGTAAAAATTGCTGAGAAACTCTCAATTGAAAATATTACAAATGGTTATTTAGTAATAGATTCAGAATCATCTACTGTAGTTTTGAAACTTTTAAAAACAGCAGATCCTAACTTGTTTATTGCACAATCAAAATTAAAAAACGGATTGGTTTCAAAAAAAGAGAACCAATATATTTTTGAATATTATGAAAATAACAAATTGGTTTCAGAAATTTTAATGATAAAACTATAGATACTTTTAATAACCGTATTTGTCTTTCCATCTATTTTTAAGAAATTCCCGTGTGCTATTTTCTCTAGCGTTGTTGCCGGGTACATAAATAGGCGTATTTGATATTGTATCGGGCAAAAATTCTTGTGCTGCAAAATTATTAGCGTACTCATGTGCATATTTGTATTCTTCGCCATAGCCCAATTCCTTCATTAATTTTGTTGGTGCATTTCTCAAATGTATGGGTACGGGTAAGTCACCTGTTTGTTTTACGATTTGTTGTGCTTGACCTATGGCCAAATAACTAGAGTTGCTTTTAGGAGAAGTAGCAAGGTAAACGGCACATTGGCTCAAAATAAAACGACTTTCAGGATAGCCAATAGTAGCCACGGCTTGAAATGTGTTGTTTGCCATAATGAAAGCAGTAGGATTTGCATTCCCTATATCTTCACTCGATAAAATGAGCATGCGTCTTGCAATAAATTTTACATCTTCGCCACCTTCAATCATTCTTGCTAGCCAATAAACTGCACCGTTAGGATCACTCCCTCGAATAGATTTAATAAAAGCAGAAACTATGTCATAATGTTGTTCCCCTGTTTTATCATACAAAACAGTATTTTGCTGTACAATTTTTAAAACACCCTCGTTGGTAATTATTATTTCATCTTCATTAGAAGCATTTACAACAAGTTCAAAAAGGTTTAATAATTTCCTGCCATCACCGCCAGAAAGCCGCAATAAAGCTTCGGTTTCTTTTAAAACAATATTTTTTTCTCTAATAAAAGCATCGTTAGTCATCGCTCTTTGTAACAGATTTTCTAAATCTTCTTTAGAAAAAGCTTGCAATACATAAACCTGACATCGCGACAGTAAAGCAGGAATGACTTCAAAACTTGGGTTTTCAGTAGTTGCACCTATTAATGTAATCCAACCTTTTTCGACTGCTGCTAATAAGGAATCTTGTTGTGATTTGCTAAAACGATGTATCTCATCGATAAACAAGATAGGATTTTTTGCTGTAAAAAGTCCGCCACTCTGTTTTGCTTTTTCAATAACATCACGAATATCTTTTACACCAGAATTTATAGCGCTTAGGATATAAAAAGGACGCTTTGATTCCTGTGCAATGATTTGCGCTAATGTAGTTTTGCCCGTGCCGGGAGGTCCCCAGAAAATTAAGGACGGAATAATCCCTTTGGCTATTTGATGCGTCAATGAACCATCAGGACCTACTAAATGGGACTGACTAAGATAATCTTCTAATTTTTGAGGTCTTATTCTTTCTGCTAATGGTGCTTCCATTTTGTAAAATTACCATTTTATTTTTAATTTTTTTAAGGAGCTTTTTCCAGCTATCCATTACAATCCACGCTTAAAACAAGCGTGGGATTTTCATTGCTATCTGGGCTAGGGTTTTGTCTTTTTCCAGAACTATTTGAGATAACATGACAAATTAGCATTAAATTGTATTTGGATAAGTTTTTGATTTTTACAATTAGGCTGTAAATTATTTTAATCTATGAATGACAATCATTTCAGGTTTTCAACTTCGGTATTGGCTTTGCCTATGTTTTATGTTTTGTCTTTATGGATTGTATTTTGGATAGAAATGAAATTCAAACTAGATTTTATAAATTATGGTATATACCCCAGAAATTTAGAAGGTTTAAGAGGTGTTTTTTTTAGTCCTTTTATCCACAGCAGTATAGAGCATTTGTATAACAATTCTATACCGTTGCTAATCCTAACTGCTGCGTTGCAGTATTTTTACAGACAACATGCTTTTCAAGTTCTATTTCTTGGGGTATTAGTTTCGGGGTTAATTACTTGGATTATTGGTAGAGAGGCTTATCATATTGGCGCCAGCGGATTAATTTATGTCTTAATTGCTTTTATTTTCTTCAAAGGTATTTTTACTAAATATTACAGATTGGTTGCTTTGTCCTTACTTGTTATTTTAGTCTACGGAAGTTTGGTATGGTATATTTTTCCCGATGTAGAAAAAAATATTTCTTGGGAAGGTCATTTGGGCGGAATGATGAGTGGTTTTCTTTTTGCTGTTTTTTTTAAAACTCCAGAGTACAAGAAAATGATAAAATATGATTGGGAACAACCTGATTTTAATCCCGAAAGCGACAAATTTTTACAACGTTTTGATGAAAATGGTAATTTCGTAAACCTGCCAAAAGAACAACCAGAAGAGGGAAATACATTTGAAACGTATTTTGTTACGAATTCAAAAGTGAATTATAATTATATTGAAAACGAATTAAAACCAAACAAAAAAGCCGAATTGTAACATGTTACAATTCGGCTTTTTTTACGAATTATTTTTTTAAACTCTTTGTCTTACTACTTCATATAAAAAAGCACCACAAGCCACAGAAACATTGAGTGAGCCAATACTTCCAAACATAGGCAACTTAGCTTTTTCGTCTACAATTTTTAAAACCGAAGGATTGATACCTCTGTCTTCTGAGCCCATAATTATAGCAAGGGGTTCATTAAGCTGAAAGTCATAAATATTTTGTTCCGTTTTTTCAGTGGCTGCAATCGTTTTTACACCAGACCCTTGTAGGTAAAAAATCGCGTCTTTAATATGCTCAACTTTACAAATAGGCACGTTAAATACCGCACCAGCAGAAGTTTTTACAGTGTCGCCGTTTACGGGAGCCGAACCTGCTTTTTGAACAATGATTCCGTTTACGCCAGTACATTCGGCCGTTCTTATAATTGCACCAAAATTTCTAGCGTCTGATATTTGATCTAAAATCAAGAACAAAGGTACTTTTCCAGATTGTATGGTTGAATCTACTAAATGCTCAAGTTCCATAAAACCAATTGGAGAAATAGTTGCAACGGCACCTTGATGGTTACTTGGTGTAAGACGGTTTAGTTTTTCAACAGGAACGTAAGAGAAATTAATGTTATTGCGTTTCATCACTTTCATCAAATCTTTCATCAACTCACCCGAAATTTCTTTTTGGATAAATACTTTATCTACTGCTGAACCAGATTGAATGGCTTCTATGATCGCTCTAATCCCGAATATTTGGTGTTCTTTTTCCATTTTGCAAATATATAAAAAAACCATCAGCGTTAGCTGATGGTTTTTAAAGTTTGTTAAAACTATTTTAGGTTAAAATTTATCCCAGAATAATTTAGTTGTTAAAGTATTTCCGCCAATTGCAGCAGAAGCGGCAGCGCTGTTTGCTGCGTTTAGCGTTTCTTCAGCAGCTGGATAAGTATATCTTTTTGGAACCTCTGTTATATCAGCCGATACAGGTGCAAGTAATACAGGAAAGTCCAATCTTCTATAAGAAGTCCAAGCTTCAAATCCACGGTTATATAAACCAATCCATACTTGTTCTCCAATTTTCTGTTGCCAAGTTCCGTTAGCCGTTGCATAAGCTACCGATGGTTGAGCTAGATAAGTTGCAGCATCAGTAGCTGAAATATTCCAATAATTTAATGAAGCTGTAATTGCATTGTTGTAATGAGATGATGCTGTACCGCCAACATTAATGCCTCTTTCTACTGCTTCTGCAAGTAAAAATTCAATTTCGGTGTAATCTAATAAAAGTCCCTCAAAAGTTGGATTTAATAATTTAGTACCTATATGAGAAAAGTTTGCAAAGTTATTACTCGTTCCATAAGTTCCTCCAACATATCCTCCTCCAAATTGTGTAAAAAATTCTGCACGTCTTGGGTCATTTAAACTATTCATTTTGTCAACTAAAGTGTTAGCAGGAACAAAATCATCACGACCACTCGCCACTAAATCTACAAAAAGAGGATTTGTATTAGGTTGAACAGATAAGTATTGTAATGAAGCGTTATCACTATTACTTGTAAAAACCCCATCATTAACTGCTGAAACTGCCTGAGTTGACGCGTAACTTGGGTCAAGATCATGCAAATTAATTGCTAATTTTAATCTCAAAGAGTTAGCAAATTTTTTCCAACCATTGATATCACCATCATATATAATATCATTACTCCCAAAACTTCCAAAAGAAGCGTTTAATGCAGCAGACGAAGCTGTTAATTTTACAATAAGATCTTTGTAAATTGTTAAAGCATCATCGTACTTAGGGTTAGGAAACTTTTCAATATCTAAAGCTTCAGTGTAAGGAATATTTCCAAATGTATCAACTAATACATAATAAGTATAAGCTATTAAAATATCAATCTGTGCATTTTTGTTATTTAATATTGCTGTCTGCTCAGGAGATACTGAAGTTTCTTGAGATAAAATCTTTTTTGATTCTACAAGATCTTTTAGCACATCTCTATAAAGTATTCTGAAATGATTATCAGGAATAGTTCTAGTTGTAATGTCATAATTTGTTTCATCAGTATATGTAGTTTCAGTTAATTGCTGTGCAAAAAGTCTGAATACATTATTGTTAACATTGGTGTTAACCATTTGATCTACTAAGTTTTTTTCTGCATTAGTAAATAAAAATTCTGCTGGAACTGCAACAGGATTTTTTGTGTCTTGATTTAATCCAGTAATATCATCTGAACAAGATGTTAAAACTGTAAAAACACTGAGCATTAATAAAATCTTTTTCATGTTTTAAAATTTAAATGTTAGGTTACAACCTATGTTTCTTGTTGTAGGAAGTGATCCTACTGAATATCCTGAAGAAAGATTACCTGATCCTAAACCACTTTCTGGATCTGCATCTGGTAAATTTTTATCTATTATCCAAAGATTTGTTCCAACTATACTGAATTTCATGTCTTGTATAGCTAATTTATCTAACCATCTTGATGGGAATTTATAAGATATCGATACTTCTCTTAATTTCACATAGGATGCATCATAAACGAATGCCTTGTTAGGTTGTCTTCTGTAACCAGATATATTTCCGAAAAATTCTGAACCAGGGGTTCTCACAGTATTTGGCGTACCATCAGCCTGTACACCAGGTAATATAACACCTCCAGAATCAGCTCCTGCAGTAACAGGGTTTCTAATAGGGTTGCCTAATTCATTATTGATAGCAGTTTCTGCATATAAACCTGTTGCTAGACCATAAGATCTATCAAGTGAAAAGATATCTCCTCCTTTTTGAATATCAATTAAAAAGCCTAAAGAAAAATTCTTGTATGTAAATTTATTTCTTACACCACCAGTCCAATCTGCATTAATATCACCAATATTGTTATTAGAATTGTTATTTAAAACATATCTACCATTAGTGCCTACTACTTTTTGTCCATCTAAATACGTAAAGTCAGAACCTTTAATAATTCCATAAGGTTGTCCAACTTGAGCGTTTATTGTAACACCTCCTTGAAAACTTCCCAACTGTAAATTATCAATACCTGCTGCTAAAGAAACTACTTCATTCCTATTTTTTGCCCAGTTTACAAAAATTTCCCATTGAAAATCTTTCAACATTACTGGAGTTGCATTAAACTGAATTTCTATACCCTTATTTTCTACAGAACCAGCATTTATGAATTTAGAACTGTATCCAGTAGAGGTTGAGAATGGTACTTGAAAAATTTGATCGATACTCAATGAACGGTATGCACTAAAATCAAATCCTACTCTTCTGTCAAAAAATGACATTTCTAAACCAGCTTCATAATTGGCTGTAACTGTAGGTCTTAAATTTGGATTGTTTTTAGTTGAAGGTGATGAGTACAATTGACTATCATTAAAAGGGTCAAACTTTGTGTAGGTATCTGCTAAAGCTTGAACTGGAGCTCCATTACCAACTTCTGCAAAAGCAGCTCTGAATTTACCAAAAGAAAGCCATTTTTGATCTTTTAATAAATTAGAAAACACAATACTTGTAGAAACAGACGGATAAACTATTACATTATCCTCTTTTGGTAGTGTAGAGAAAGCATCTCTTCTGATAGAACCATCTAAATATAAAAAATCTTTATATCCAAATGTAACTTGACCATAGTAACTATTAATTCCTTGTTTAGTCTCATTATCAACTGGTCTTACTGCCACATTAGAGTTTTGTAAACTATAAATACCAGGAATTACGAGCCCACCTTGAGTAGATGCTAAAATAGTATTAACATTTATTCTATTGATTGTACCGCCTAACAAACCACTAAAAGAAATGTTTTCAGAAATATCTTTTTTGAAATTGAAAATCAAATCATAGTTATTTTCAGTATAATTTCTATTGAATCTTTGGTATCCAGAAGTTTCATCTAGTCTATTAATACCAAAACTTGTTGGGATTGAACCATTTGTTCTTCTTTCTTCTTGTATTTCTGAATAGGTATCCGTAGATATTCTTACAGTTGTAGTCAACCAATCTTTAACTTTGTAGTCTAGTTTGCCATATCCTACAAATCTATCCCTACCATCGTTTTGGTAATTTTTATACCTCTGGAAATAAGGGTTGTCCCAATATGCTGGTGATAAATTTGTATCAGATTTAATATTCCAAGTTACATTTTGACCTCCCGAGTTATAATAAACCTCTTCTTGAGATTTAATGTCAACATTTGTCTGCCACCATTGTCTAAAGTTAGATATGATGTTGTCATTATAGCCAGTTGAATTTCTACCTACTGTATTTTGTACAATATAATTGGCAAATACTGTAGCGGTTAATTTGTCTGAAAAATTGTGAGTGAATTTTGCACTAATGTTATTTTTTTTAATTTCACTATTAGGCATTAAACCCGTTTGGTTCAAGTTAGAATAAGTAAGCATATAGCTTGACTTTTCATCATTACCCTGCAAAGAAACTGTATTGTTTAATGATACGGGAGTTTCAAAAAATGTGATTGGTCCATTCTTAGCATTTTGCCATGGCGTTTTCTTACCAAAATTTGGTGAATAAGGAGTAAACGCATCCCACTGGTACACTAAAGATCCATCAAATGCTGCTCCATATGAAGCGTCTTCTCCAAATGGAACTAACAAATCAACATTACCATCTCCATCTATATCTGCTTCGTTAAAGTAAGCGTCTTCATTAGGCCCATAATAAGGTCCGTAACCAGCACCATATTTATCTTGGTATTTTACAAAAGTACTTTTATCTATACTTCCAACTACAGCTTCTGTTGAAACAGTTACTCCAATGTCATTTTTACCAGATTTCCCTTTTTTCGTTGTTATGATTAAAACGCCATTACCAGCCTGATAACCATACAATGCACTTGCTGCCGCTCCTTTTAGAACGTTTACAGACTCTATATCTTCTGGGTTAATATCCGCAGCTGCATTTCCATAATCGAAATTAGCTCCGCCTCCATTTGCTTGACTTGCTGAATTTGTATTTGAATTATTGATGGGTACACCATCGATAACAATAAGCATTTGATTGTTTCCAGTTAAACTTTTTACACCTCTGGAAACAAGATTGGTAGATCCTCCGAAGTTGTTGTTTCTTCTAATTTGTACACCTGCAACTTTTCCTGACAAATCGTTTATAAAGTTACCGTTAGCAGTACCAGATTTCAAATCAGCTGCTTTTACTTCTTGAGTCGCATATCCTAAGGATTTTTTCTCTCTTGAAATTCCTAAGGCTGTTACTACAACACCTTCTAATTCTGTTGCATCATCCTGAAGTCTAACATCAGACGCTGAAGCCGCAGATACTTCTTTAGTTCTCATACCAATAAAACTAAAAACTAAAGTTTGGTTTGGTGTTGCTTGAATTTTAAACTTTCCGTCAAAATCGCTCTGTGTTCCTGTATTGGTTCCTTTAACTAGGATACTTACTCCAGGGAGAGGTAGTCCGTTGTTGTCAGAAACTGTTCCTGTAACAGTTCCACTTTGTGCAAAAACGACTTGCACAAACAGCACTAACAATAGTGCTAAGTAATTTGTTAATCTTGGTTTCATGTAAATTTGATTTAGTTATAATCAAAAGTCTTAATAATAAGTTAATATTCCAAATTTAATTTAACTCAAATTTAATATTTAACACATAAATCTAAAAATTAGTCTTAAAACTAAGGTGAACTATTGAGTTGGCAAGTGTTATAGCTTGATTTTTTGTGCTCCCGTTTGCATAAACAAGATTTAGGAGTCCATTTTTTGTTAGAATTCCAAAACCAAAACCCAATCCCAGCAGTTTTTCATTATTATTCGAGGTTGTGTCTTGTAAGTAGCCATAATCTGTAATAGTATGAACATAGATGGTTTGTCCAAGATTGTAACGGTATTCGGCAAGTAAAGAGGTGAAGAAATTAGCTTGCAAACTATTTTCATTAAATCCTCTGATTGAATTGATGCCACCAAAACGGTACAACTCACTTATTATGTAAGTATCGCTTTGTAAATAGAAGTTTTGACTTTTTAAATTGAAACTATTTTTATTGTTAATTTTAAATTTATGACTGGCGTTGAGATTAATAAATAACTGTTTATTCGTATTAGTTTTTGAATTTCTCGAACCCAAACCGGTTTCGAGATTTATTTTGGTTTTTTCTGGAAAAAGTATATTATCTTCATTTTGTGTATTTAATTTTAGAAAATCAAATGTTAACGTTGTAAAGGAGTTTTTGTAATCACTGAGACTAAAGTTATTTCGATTTTGTATATCGCTTGAAGTTGTGGCTTGGTATCCTATATAAACTCTAGTGTTGTAATCAAAAAAGTAGCCTAAATCAATAGCTGTTTTAGTGTTTTGAAATGTACTGTCTTGTTTAAAGATGTTTAAATTGGTTTTTAATCCAAATCTTGATTTAAATACATAAGGCAGTTCCAAGTCGATGTTAAATGTTTTTTGATTATTTCCATCACTTTTCCAATATAACGAAAGTGCTTCACCAGAATTTAAAATATTGACCAACAGTAAATCCAGATATCCATTAAATCTTAAATTGCTTTTGTCATCATTAGAAAAACCAATTAAACCGTCAAACCTGTTGGGTTTCGATTTTTCTAAATAGACATATACTTTAGTTGTGTCTTTTGTAAAAAGTATTTCAGGATATTTTTTTTGGCTTACAAATCTAAACTTATTAAAATCAGCATTGAGTTTTTTTAAATTTTCAAGATTAAATGTTTTGTTTTTGTAAAATCGCTTGATGTTTTTTTTATGACCTTCAGGGAATTTATCATAACCCACGATTATAATATCATTAAGCTTTCTTTTGTTGCCAGTTTCAATTTTAAGTTGGGCATAAAGAGTAGCGTTTTTTTTCTCGAAATCAATTAATTTTAGATTAGATAGAGAATAACCATTTTTTTCTAATTTATTCAAAGCTTGGTTCATGAAACTTTCAACTTCTGGAAAGGCTATTACAGCAGTATCACTTTTAAAATTTAAAATACTAAGTAATATTAAATCTAATTTATTACCTATATATACATGTATGAATTTTGTTTGTTTACCAATGTCAAAATTACTAACAAAAGTGCTGTCGGAAGTTTGTGAAGTCCCTATAACCTGATTTTCAATATATCCAGCCTGAGTAAGCTTTTTTGACAAAATTTTGGCTTCCTCAATTATAGATTTTAGGTTATTGTGTTTGTTGTTGTAATTTATAGAGTCTATAATTTTACGTTCATTTTCCGACGCAGCTGTAATTTTAAGCTGGAGTTTTTGCGCTGAAATATTCAGGCAAATGAGAAGTGAAACAATTAAATAACCAAAACTTTTCAAACCAATTGTAATTTTGATAAAAGTAACGTAAAAATTTGCAGTTTCTTGTAAAAAACAATTTCTTGAATAATATCCTTGAAAATTAATGTATTAAGATTTGTTTCATTAAAAAATATTCATACATTTGCAACCCCGTAAAAAGCGGGAATTTAATATATAATATATTTTTAGTATTAATTATGCCAACAATTCAACAATTAGTAAGAACAGGAAGAACTCAGATAACTAAGAAGAGTAAATCGGTTGCTTTAGATTCTTGTCCTCAAAGAAGAGGGGTTTGTACGCGTGTTTACACTACTACACCTAAAAAACCAAACTCTGCAATGCGTAAAGTAGCGCGTGTACGTTTGACAAATGGTAATGAAGTAAATGCATACATCCCTGGTGAAGGACACAATCTACAAGAGCACTCGATAGTATTAGTTAGGGGTGGAAGGGTAAAAGATTTACCAGGAGTTAGATACCACATTGTGCGTGGTGCGCTTGATACATCAGGTGTAGCAGGAAGAACACAAAGAAGATCTAAGTATGGAGCAAAACGCCCAAAAGAAGCTAAAAAGTAATTTTAAAATCTTTTAAAGAAAAGACATGAGAAAAAGAGCGGCAAAGAAAAGACCACTTTTACCAGATCCAAGGTTTAATGACCAACTGGTAACACGTTTTGTAAACAACTTAATGTGGGATGGTAAAAAATCGACAGCTTTCAAAGTATTTTACGATGCAATTGATATCGTAGAAGCTAAAAAGCAAGATGACGAAAAATCATCATTAGAAATTTGGAAAGATGCACTAACAAACGTTATGCCTCACGTAGAAGTACGTAGTCGTAGAGTAGGTGGAGCTACATTTCAAATTCCAATGCAGATTAGACCAGACAGAAAAATCTCTATGGCAATGAAGTGGATGATACTTTATGCTAGAAGAAGAAATGAAAAATCTATGGCTCAAAGACTAGCGTCTGAAGTTTTAGCTGCGGCTAAAGAAGAAGGTGCGGCGGTTAAAAAGAGAATGGATACTCATAAAATGGCTGAAGCAAATAAAGCATTCTCTCACTTTAGATTTTAATTCTTAAGAAATGGCTAGAGAACTTAAATATACAAGAAACATAGGAATTGCTGCTCACATTGATGCTGGTAAAACAACAACAACTGAGCGTATATTATTCTATACAGGAAAATCACACAAAATTGGTGAAGTACACGATGGTGCTGCAACAATGGACTGGATGGCACAGGAGCAAGAAAGAGGTATCACAATTACTTCTGCAGCTACAACTTGTGAATGGAATTTCCCAACAACTCAAGGTAAACTTTTACCTGAAACGTTGCCATACCACTTTAACATTATTGATACCCCAGGACACGTTGACTTTACAGTTGAAGTTAACCGTTCATTACGTGTACTTGATGGTTTAGTTTTCTTATTTTCTGCTGTTGATGGTGTTGAGCCACAATCAGAGACTAACTGGAGATTGGCTGATCAATACCGTGTACCACGTATTGGTTTTGTTAACAAAATGGACAGACAAGGTTCTAACTTTTTGATGGTTTGTCAACAAGTTCGTGATATGCTAAAATCGAATGCAGTTGCAATCACTTTGCCAATTGGTGAAGAAAATGATTTCAAAGGTGTTGTAGATTTAGTAAGAAATCAAGCTATTGTTTGGGATGAAGAAGGTATGGGAGCAACTTACGAGATTGTGCCTATTCCAGAAGACATGCTTGACGAAGTTAAAGAATACAGAGGTATACTTATCGAAGCAGTAGCTTCATATGATGAGAATTTACTTGAAAAGTTTATGGAAGATGAAGACTCTATTACTGAGGAAGAAATCAACATTGCTTTAAGAGCAGCTGTTATGGATATGGCAATTATACCAATGATTGCTGGTTCTTCATTCAAAAATAAAGGAGTACAATTTATGTTAGATGCGGTATGTAAATACTTGCCGTCTCCAATGGATAAAGAAGGTATCGAAGGAATTCATCCTGATGATGCTGACTTGTTAGAAGAAGATCAAACTAAAATATTGCGCAAACCAGATGTAAAAGAGCCGTTCGCAGCATTAGCATTTAAGATTGCAACTGACCCATTCGTAGGTCGTTTGGCTTTTTTCCGCGCTTATTCGGGACGCTTAGATGCTGGTTCTTATGTTTTGAACACTCGTTCAGGAAACAAAGAAAGAATTTCTCGTATCTATCAAATGCATGCTAACAAACAAAACCCAATCGAATATATCGAAGCAGGTGATATTGGAGCGGCAGTTGGATTTAAGGATATTAAAACTGGAGATACATTGTGTGATGAAAAACACCCAATTATCTTAGAAAGTATGAAATTCCCAGCGCCAGTAATTGGTATTGCAATTGAGCCTAAAACTAAGGCTGACGTAGATAAAATGGGTATAGCTTTGGCTAAATTGGCTGAAGAAGATCCTACATTTACTGTTAGAACAGATGAGGCTTCGGGTCAAACTATTATCTCAGGTATGGGTGAGCTTCACTTAGATATCTTGGTTGACAGAATGCGTCGTGAATTCAAAGTTGAAGTGAACCAAGGGGAGCCTCAAGTGGAATACAAAGAAGCATTTACTAAAAAAGCACAACACAGAGAAACTTACAAAAAACAATCAGGTGGTCGTGGTAAATTCGGTGATATCGTATTTGTACTTGAACCAGCAGATGTAGTTGATGGAAAAACTCCAGTTGGATTACAATTTGTAAATGCCGTAAAAGGTGGTAACGTTCCAAAAGAATATATTCCATCTGTTGAAAAAGGCTTCAGAGAAGCTATGAAAGTGGGTCCATTAGCTGGATACCAAGTAGATAGTTTAAAAGTAACTTTACTAGACGGTTCTTTTCACCCAGTCGATTCAGATGCTCTTTCTTTTGAATTAGCAGCCAGAATGGGTTACAGAGAAGTAGCAAAAGCTGCAGGTGCAATTGTACTTGAACCTATCATGAAAATGGAAGTGATTACACCAGAAGAAAACATGGGAGATATCGTTGGTGATATCAATCGTCGAAGAGGTCAGGTAAATGATATGGGAGATAGAAACGGCGCAAAAACTATAAAAGCAGATGTGCCTTTATCTGAAATGTTTGGATATGTTACAACTTTAAGAACATTGTCTTCTGGTAGAGCAACATCCACAATGGAATTTTCACACTATGAGCAAACTCCTTCAAATATATCTGAGGAAGTAATCAAAAAATCGCCAGCATGCTCATCGCGGCAAGGACCCGAGCCAATCTGACGCAAGCCGAGCTGGCGGAGAAGATGGGCACGTCGCAGTCCACCATCGCGCGCCTCGAAAGCGGCACCGCAAAGCCGAGTTTGTCCACGCTGCGACGATTGGCGCAGGCGACGGGCATGCGCCTCAAGATCTCCCTGGAGCCCAGGGCGCGATCGAAGAAGGAACGCGGTAAAGC
>JANOEE010000006.1:0-200503 GCA_031413015.1 Bacteroidota bacterium
CTGATTTTGGAAACCTTCTTGAAAAGTTTGAACCAAGGGATGTTGCCCAATCGCTTTCCAGATAATCCGAACGATGAGCCAGAATTTAATACTGTTGATGCCACACTATGGTTATTTATAGTTTTGTATGAGTATTATGAAAAGTTCAAAGATTTAGAATTGATTCAAAATAATTTTGAGCAATTAACCGAAGTAATAGAATACCATTTAAACGGAACCCGATACAACATTCATTGCACGCCCGAAGGGTTTATTTATGCAGGAGAAGGCATTGCTCAACTAACATGGATGGATGCTCGAATTGGTGATTATGTTGTAACTCCAAGACACGGTTGTCCTGTTGAAATTAATGTTTTATGGTATAATGCTTTAAAAATTTACAAGCACTTTTCAACTCTAACACAGGAGTCAATTAACGAAAAAATAACGCCTATTATTAATCATTTTCCTGGAAACTTTAAAATGCATTTTTTTAATAGCAAAGGTTTTTTAAATGATTTAGTATTACCTACTATTTCTGTTGATCAATCCATACGCCCAAATCAAATTTATGCTTTGAGCTTGCCTTTCAGTCTTTTAACTGTTGAAGATGAGAAATCGGTTTTTAAAACCGTTGAAGCGTATCTTTATACTGATTTAGGATTACGCACTTTAGCAGACAATCATCCTGATTTTAAACCTTTTTATGGAGGTGATATTTGGAGTAGAGATAATGCCTATCATCAAGGAACTGTTTGGCCATTTATTTTCGGAGAGTTTTGGACTGCAAAATACAACATGAGTAGTGATAAAGAAAAAGAAAAGGTAAAAAATGAGTTTGTAAAAGCAGTCCAAACGCTGAAAAATCATTTTTATAACGAAAATGGATTGTATTCCATCTCTGAAATATTTGATGGTAAAGACCCAAAACCAAATCTTGGAAGGGGTACAATGCAACAAGCCTGGTCAGTCTCTAATATCATCAAAGTAATGATTGATTTTGGATTGACTGGAAATGAAATAGAAATTTAAAATCTAAAAATGATTACAACCTTCAAATCCAATTGGAAAATATACAGTTATGAAGCATTAGCATTAGGCCTTTTCATGGTTTCTGCTTGTAGTTTTGCAATTATTATTGAGCACCCCGATTTTTGGATAAAAAACAATGTTGAAAGTGCCATTTTTAGACGATTCTTAATGGGTTGTGCCATGGGATTAACTGCAATTTTATTAATTTACTCCAACTTTGGGAAAGCCTCAGGAGCACATATGAATCCTGCAGTTACTATAGCCACCTGGCAAATGGATCGAATGAAAAGTTCGGACGCTTTTTTTTATATTATTTTTCAATTTATTGGAGGCATCTTGGGAGTTCTATTATTTAAAATTTTCTTTTTTGAATACATTAGCCATCCCGATATTAATTATGTTGTAACAGTTCCCTCGGCTGCTTCAAGCTCTGTATTAAAACCTTTTATATTTGAATTTTTGATTTCGTTTATAATGCTTTTATCGGTTTTAATTTTGAGTAATATTTCAAAATTAGCCAATTATACTGGTTATTTCGTTGGTGTTTTACTTGTAATTTATATCACTTTTGAAGCGCCTATATCTGGAATGAGTTTAAATCCTGCACGAACATTTGGTTCCGCATTTGCTTCGGGAAATTATACAAATCTTTGGGTGTATTTTACAGCACCAATTTTCGGAATGTTAATTGCAAGTCTGATTTTTAGAAAATCTTACAAAATCAAGAATTGCGAATGCCAAACGATGCAATGTTTTATGTCTGGAAACAAACATACTAACAAAGTTTACGAGGTTCTAAAATATTACTTTAATTAAAAAACATTAAAAACATGAAAAAATCTATCATTATAACTGGTGCATCAGGAAACTTAGGAAAAGAAGTGGTGAGAAAGTTTGCCGAAAGAGGCGATCATTTGTCCTTAATTGTAAGTAGTAGAACACCCGATGAATACAACCATATAGAAAACACTTTTAGTAAAGCTGTTGATTTAAACAACGAAGCTGAAGCTGAAAATTTTATAAATGATGCTTTTGAAAGAGAAAATGGTATTGATACTGCTATCCTTTTAGTTGGAGGATTTGCCTCTGGGGATATAAAAAGTACGAGCAACGAGGATATTATGAAAATGATAAATATCAATTTCTTTACAGCGTACAATTTGGTTCGACCGCTATTAACCCATTTTGAAAAACAAGGTTTTGGACAAATCATTTTAGTAAGTTCAAAAGCAGCGGTTGAACCTGGAAAAGGAGCCACTTGTTTTGCGTATACATTATCAAAACAAATGTTAAATAGTTTGGCACAATTTATAAATTCATCAAACGAGAAAACAGTTGTAAATATTATTGTTCCTAGCATTATAGACACACCAGCCACTAGACCATCTGCACCTAATGCTGATTATTCGCAATGGGTTTCTACAGAAACTCTAGCTGATAGTATTGCCTTTTTAGCATCGGGTACTGGAAAACAATTGAGAGATACCGTTTTAAAAGTTTATAATAATTCGTAATGGAAACGAATATCGAAAAAATAATATCTTCAATAGCATTTATAGTTCAACTTTGTAGTGCTTCTATTTTGTTATTTGGTTTTGTGAAAATTTTTATAAAATTTTGGTTATTCGAAATAAAAAGTTTCAGGTTAGAAAACAAAGAAATACCAACTAATTTTAAACAATTAAAATTGGATATTGGTGCTTATATTTTGTTAGGATTGGATTTTTATATCATAGCTGATATTTTAGAATCGATGGTTGCCCAAGACGAAAAAAGCCTTGTCAGATTGGGATTGGTAATTGTAATTCGAACCGTAATAGGTTTTTTTCTTGGAAGAGAATTAGAACACGATAATCATGAAAATAAAATAAAATAAATTAAATTAACTAAAACAAAATTAAGATGATTGTAGTTTATTTACTCTACTTATACATTGCTCTTGGAATTATAATTGCATTGTGGTTTGCTTTTTTTAAAGTACATTATTTAGATCATAATGCAAAAGATACTTCTTTATTTTTCCGGCTTATGATTCTTCCTGGAAGTATTATTTTATGGCCATATATAATCTATAAAAATTTAAAAAAATGATTGCAAAGTATAGAAAAACGCATTTCTTTTTATGGTTAGTATTAGCAATTGTACTAATAACTTTAGCCATACTTGGTTATTTATGGATTCCAAAATATTAAAAAATTAAATAGATGTCAGTACAATATATTCCTATAATCTGGAACCCTTTCAAAACAAAATACGATATTATTTTTCTTTCATTCGTTGTTTTATACTTAACTGGATTTATTTCCTTAAGTATGTATTTGTATCCACAACTTATTATTGATACTATAATAATTCGCTCTTTTGGAACTTTAGCGATAATAATTTTACATATTATTTTGTCCATTGGCCCATTATCTAGAATAAACAAAAGTTTTTTACCTATTTTATATAATAGAAGACATTTAGGCGTAAGTATGTTTCTAATTGTAAGTGTTCATGCACTGTATTCCATTCTCTTTTTTCATGGTTTTGGGATAAACAATCCATTATACAGTCTGTTTACAGCAAATACGCATTACGATTCATTAACATTTTTCCCCTTTCAAGTATTAGGATTTTTTGCTTACATCATTTTAATGGTTATGGCATTTACAAGCCATGATTTTTGGCTTAATTTTCTTTCTCCAAAAATTTGGAAAGCAATGCACATGCTCGTTTATATTGCGTACGCCTTAGTTATAATGCATGTCGTTTTAGGAATCATTCAATATGAAAATAGTCCTATTTTATTTTGCTTATTGTTTTTAGGTTTGGTTACTATTTTGTCATTGCACATTATTTCTGGTTACAAGGAGTATAAATTTGATAAAACAAAAAGCATAACTGATCACATGGGGTGGGTTTATGTTTGTACTCCGACTGAAATTGATGAGAATTGTGCCAAAATGGTTACCATTGATGGCGAAAGAATTGCCGTTTTTAAATACGGAAATAAGTTAAGTGCTGTTCATAATGTGTGTAAACACCAAAATGGACCACTAGGCGAAGGCAAAATTGTAGATGGTTGTATTACCTGTCCTTGGCATGGCTATCAATATTTGCCAGCAGAAGGTAAAGCTCCAGAACCTTTTACAGAATTGTTGGCAACGTATAAATTAAAATTAATTGGGGATAAAATTTACGTAAATCCAATTGCGCTTCCCGAGGGAACTGCCGTTGAACCTACAATTATCCCAAATGAAGAACCAAAGGCAGATACCGATTTTTTCATTGGCTGGTTAGGACTTATTCCTAATTCGTACAAAAGTACGTTGCAATTTTTTATACCTTCTCTTTTTATATTAAGTATAATTTTTATTGTTGTAATAAGTACTTCAACTAATAAAATTAGGTTTAGTTCCTATGATTATTATAAAACACTATCATTTGAAGGCGAATTATTATTGAAACCATTTCCGATGTTACGCGTTTTAGAAATAGGCAAAAACAGAAACCCTAAAGTGGTGCTTTATCCTTTAGTAAATGAAGGGAAATTTGGCGCTGATGAATATGTTAAGACATTTTTAACTCAATATCCACAAGAACAAAGAATTTATGTACAACTTCAAGCTAAAATTATTGAGCGTGATGGACAAGTAGCAATGGAGTTAATGAATACGAAGGGTAATATCAAAAAAATAAAAAATAGTACAACAATACCAGCTTTAGTTTTAGGTCAATCTAGAGATACAATTTTGAAAGGTCAAATTATTGATCCAAAATGTTATTTAGGTGTAATGAATCCTGGCGAAGGAAAACCGCACCGTTCTTGCGCAATTAATTGTATCAAAGGCGGAATAATGCCCGCATTTGTAACTGAAAATGATAAAAAAATAAAATACTATATACTTATTGGAAATGATGGAAAAAAAGTAAATAATGAACTCTTATTTGCTGTTGCTGAACCTATTGAAATAAAAGGAAAAGTACAAAAAATTGATAATTGGAATATACTGTATATTGATCCTAAAGCCAGTATTAAAAGATTATTCTATGCTGTAGGATCAAATTATGAATGTGGAATTTTGCATTAAAAAACACCAATTTATCACAGAGTTTATGGAAACCATTGCTCAACAAACTGCAAAAAAAATAAAAATTAAAATATTCAGTAGCTACGAATTGCAGGAAAAAAGTGTAAAATAAACCTAATAGAAAAAATTGACACATGAAGGAATAGAGTATATGCCGAAATGAAAAACAAAACTATATTTGTATAATTATAAAATGGTAATAATGAATTTAGAAAATCAATTATTAGAAAAATTTCAAGTTGAAGAACTTGAAAAAACGTATGAGTTTTCATGGGTAGATAGCGTTGAAGTAACGCCGACTACAATAACTACACCAGATGCTGAAGACCCTTTTTGAGCTCCTAGCGATACATATTATGCCGCTTCTGTGAAAATAAATTTCTAATTTAATCAAGATTCTCAAACAAAGTCTTGTTTGAGAATCTTTTTTAAAAAATTGTTAAAATGAAAAAAATAATTTTAATTTTTGTCATATTATTTTTTAATAGTATCTATTCACAAGAAAACTCAATTTTTTGGAAAATTCAAAAAGATTCAATAATTAGTTATATTATAGGTACTAACCATATATTTGATAAAACTTTTATTGAGAAAGATAATACCATAATTTCAGCATTAGACAAGAGTTCTATTGTTCTTTTAGAAAATATTGAATCTAAAGATTCAATAATCAATAGTAGAAGTAATTTCAATTACATAGATAATTTAAGTAATAGGGAAAGAAAAATACTAAAAGAAATAATTGACAGCAATTTAAATTCTAACAAACTTACTAATAGAGAACTACATTTAAAAGTTCAAAGTTATTGGGATAAAAAATCATGTCTAAAAGACCAATTTTCTAGTGATAAGATTTCAATGGATGGTTTTATAAAAAATTATTCTCTAAAAAATAATAAAAAAGTTATTGGTTTAGAGAAAATAAGTGAAACTTTAAATTTTATTGAAACTGAATACTTAAAAAACGCTGATGAATCAAAAATAGTTACGTCATTAATATATAAATTAAACGAAATAGATAAAGGTTCAATTAGTAAAAACTGCACTTATAATGAACTATATAAAGAAAAAAAATGTAATTATAATTTTAGTATTGAAGTATTTGACAGTCTTTTAAATACAAGAAATATTAATTGGTTTATTAAAATTCAAAAAGCATTAGAGACAAATGAACCTGTTTTCATTGCAGTTGGATTAGCTCATTTAGATTTTAAAATAGGTCTTATTTCAATGTTACAAGAAAAGGGATATATTGTTACACCTATTAATCTATGATACTTTGAAAAATATATTTATTATTTTATTTTATTGTTTTACAAGTTATTCACAAGTAAATGAAATAATAGTTCCATTTACAAAAGATACAATAAAACCAAACAAACAATTTTCTTTGTATAACAAAATAGATTCAACTCTTCTCTATAAACCAAATTTTATTTTTAAATTCAATTCAAGTGATTTGAATAATTTTTCAATATATAATTATAATACGAAATTAAATGATATTTATCTTCATTCAAAAGACACCAAACTATAACCCAAACAAAACAGAATACCAATAGCTACACTGCAAGCAGAAAAAGCCCAAAAGGTGCAAGCAACGCAAAGCGTTGCCAATACTTTTGTTCCTTTAAACAATCCGCGTAGCATTAGCAATAATTCAATGTATCTTTCAGAAGACAATTTAGAAGATACTTTCAATAAAGTAAAAGATTATTTGTTTTAAATCTTTTATGGTAATTCAGTGCATACAAAGTAATCTATAAAATTAAATTCAAAAAAGTAGGTTGTGCATAAAAAACGCATATGCCTAATGTAAAACTGCATTAGCCTTATGCTATAATAGATAAGACTTGTGTTAACCTATTTCTGGACAAGACAAGTTAATTACTCCCCAAACGACTTTGAAATCCCAATTCCAAAGGAAAAACTATCGTACGAATCCCATTTAACATCATACACTAAATTGACAACTAACTCCCAATCTTTAGGTAATTCTAAAGAATATTCAGTACCTATTCTTGTTAAAAAAAGATTCTCTTTTTCTGAGAATTCATAACCCAATCCTGATTCAAAAGTAAAATGTTTTCCAGGTTTAAATCCTCCTACTAAAACGCTCGAAATAGGTTCTGATCTTTCTAATTCTTTATCATTAGTTTCTACAATGAAATCTTCAAAAATTAAATCATTATGAAGACCTATCCTCCATTTAGGACTGAAAATAAAATTGTAATCAAATGTAAATGAGGGAAATGTAATCCATTCGCTTTTACCGTCTCGAATTCCGTCCTTAATTATCGTATGACTCAACAATGCACTAATAGAGTGGTGCGATTTAAATTTCACAGATTTATCTTCTATTTCTTGTGAGAGTGAAGCAGAGATGACACCGAGCATCAAAAAACAATAGATTTTTTTCATTTTTATTTATTAAAATTAAACGTTAAGTTACTTATTTCCTCTTTGCCTTATCCTAAAAATCGCAACAAACTCATACTAAAGCTGTAAAGTCTTTTTAAACTGCTATTAAAAGTTAAACACTATTTTGATATTATTTTATGGAAAGAAAAGTAAAATATTATATTGTTATTGTTAAGATAAAAAAGTAAATAATGAAATTTTGTTTGAAGTTGTCGCACCTATTGAAATAAAAGAAAAAGTACAAAAATTGACAATTAAAATATACTGTATATCAATTTTAAAACCAGTATCAAAAGGTTATTATATTCATTAGGATCAAATTATGAATGTGGAATTTTATATTAAAACATATTACTAAAGCACTGAAATGTCATCAAATATAATTTTTTTTCTATCATAGTAAACAATTCCTTTTTCTTCTAATTCTTTTAATAAAATTGTTGTTGTTTGTCGCGAAGTACATATAATTTGGGCAATGTCATTTTGGGTTAAATAATTTTCAATAATCATTTTTTTACCATCTAATTTTCCATCCTTTAATGCCCAATTTTTAAGAAAATTCACAAGTCTAGTTTTTGCATCTTTAGAAACTAAATCAGAGTAATTATTTTTTATGTTTTTTAATTTTAAACCTACAAATTTTGTGTACGACAAGGCTAAATTGGGGTATTGTAATAATAAATGTTCAAAATCCGACATTAGAAAACTACAAATACTAACATCTTCTGTTAGCGCTTTTGCATATTCATTTGAACTAGTATCATTCTCTAATGACAATTCACCAAACAAATCTCCTTTTTGAATAATATCTTTGATTGTTTCATTACCATCTTGATCAATTCCCACAATTTTTATTTGTCCTTTTTTTAGCAAAAATATTCTAGGAAATTCAGATGAGGAAAAATAAATAACTTCTCCTTTTTTTGCATTTTTATATTTAACAATAATACATAATTGTTTAATTTGTGCAAAACTCAAAGCGCTAAACAGTTTGTGATCACGTAAATACCAATATTTTAATTCTTCGGACATTGTTGTTTTTATGTAAAAATACTATATTTTATTTCTAATTTATCATTCGTTGTATTAAGTTATTAATTAGATTTTGAATGTTACTAATGTGATATTTACATATTTTGAACAAGCATTGAACTAATTCTTATTAAAACTGTTTGTAATGATTAAGAAAATTTAGCAAGACCCTAATTTCTATGACTTTAGGGTCTCTATTTTGCCTTTTTGCAATTAAGATTGAATGAATAATTTGGTATATGTTTCAAAGCAAAAAGCCGATAAGTCCTAAGATTTATCGGCTTTTAAAACCATTTGTTTTTAAACTTGTGGGCGATGAGGGGTTCGAACCCCCGACCCCCTCGGTGTAAACGAGGTGCTCTGAACCAGCTGAGCTAATCGCCCGTATTGGGATTGCAAATATACGTTTAGTATTTGTATTTGCAAGGATTTATTCGATAAAAAAATTATTTTTTTATATTTTTTAAATATACTTTGTCACTGTAATTGATGACTTCAAGTGTAATTTCTTGGTTTTTAGAATTTTTACCTTCTATAACATACAATTTTCCTCCTTTAACTTTTATATTACTTTTATCAAAAATAACATCTCCGTAGGTTAATGTTTTTCTAATATCGGCAGTGTCAACCCATTTTTGAGTCAATTTTATTTTTGCACTATCAGAATAATAAAAAGGTTTGTTTCTAATATCCTTTAAGACTCGTGCATTAGGAAAATAACTGCAACCAGTATTTTTTCCGTTTAAAATCATAAACAAAAAGAACATACCGATTACAAAACCGAACATATAGTAAGCAAAACGTTGGTAAAATTTCATTGTAATATTTTTGGCAAAGGTAATTTAAAACAGTGTTAAAACACAATTAAATTAATGTCGCTACTAGAAATATCAAACCATTCGCCTATGGCTTTGTTTGTTAAAATACCATGGTAAATATAAACGCCGTGTTTCAAACCGTTGTTGCAACGAATGGCGCTTTCGATTCCACCATCTTCGGCAATTTGTAATAAATAGGGAGTAATAATATTGCTTATCGATAATGAGGCAGTTTTTGAATATCTCGAGGGAATATTGGGTACACAATAATGGATCACATCATATTTTACAAAAGTAGGTTTTTCATGTGTGGTCACTTCCGAAGTTTCAAAGCAACCGCCAGTATCAATACTTACATCTACAATCACAGCACCTTTTTTCATGTTTTCTACCATATTTTCGGTAACTACAACAGGACAACGGTCTTTGCCCCGCATAGCACCTATGGCAACATCACAACGGCGAAGTGCTTTAAACAAAGATTTAGGCTGTATTGTTGAAGTAAAAATCCTGTGGCTCAAATTATTTTGTAATCGGCGTAATTTTGTAATAGAATTGTCAAAAACTTTTACTGTTGCACCAAGTCCTATCGCTGTTTTAGCAGCAAATTCCCCTACAGTTCCTGCACCTATTATTACAACCTCAGTAGGAGGAACGCCCGTAATATTACCAAAAAGCAATCCTTTGCCGAGTGTATTGTTAATCATCAATTCAGCAGCGACTAATACAGATGCGGTTCCTGCAATTTCACTCAAAGATTTTACAGCAGGGTAGGAGCCATCATCATCTTTTATAAATTCAAAAGCAAGTGCAGTAATTTTCTTTTTGTGTAAGGCTTCAAAATATTCTTTTTTGCGGGTTTTGAGTTGTATCGCAGATATTATTATAGTTTCTGGATGCATGTAATCTATTTCTTCTATCGTAGGGGGTTCTACTTTTAAAAGCATTGGGCAACTAAAAACCTTTTTTGTATCTTGAGTAACTTCTGCGCCAGCATCGCTGTATTCTTTGTCAGAATAGCTAGAACTTTGTCCCGCGCCCGATTCTACCATAACCCTATGACCATGAGAAACGAGCGAATTTACTGCATCTGGAGTCAAACAAATCCTGCGTTCTTGGTAACAAGTTTCTTTAGGAATGCCTATAAAAAGTTCACTTTTATGACGTGAGATTTCTAATTTTTCTTCCTGTGGAATTAATTGTTGTTTGGTAAAAGGGGTAAGTGACATAAATCTTGCTGTGAATTATTGTACCAAGTTATAAAAAAGTTTTAAAAACTGATGATTTATAGGTTTTTAAAATATTTAAAATTGAGCTAACGTTACATAATTATTTTTTCCATTTTTATGTCTGATCTTTTATAAATGGTATCATTAAGCGGAATTGTTGTAAAACCAAATTTTTTATACAAATGAATTGCCGATTCTAGTTTTGTATTTGAATACAAAATGATTTTTTGTATTTGATTTTCTTTGGCCACATTAATACTGTGTTCTAGCAACAATTGCCCTATTCCTAATCCTTGAACATTTTGTGTCACTGCCATTTTTCCTAGTTCAAAAGTATTTTCATCTATTTTTAATAGGGAAGCGGTACCAATAATTTTTTCATTGTACATGGCATAAAAAATCATTCCTCCTTTGTTTAAAATTTGACCTTCTGGATCAGAAAGTACTACTTCATCAATAGGTTCAATGCTAAAATACTTTGCCAGCCATTCTACATTTAAGGTTTTTATAGCCTCTTTATATTCGGACGAATAGGGAATAATTTGAATTTCCATGTTATTTGTTTTGTGTCATTTGTAAAAACCGCTGACCGTCTGACAACAAAGATATATCAATTACAGTATGAATTTCAGGGACTAAATTCGGAATTTTTTCTGCCCATTCAATAAAACACCAAGCACCAGAATACAAATATTCGTCGATTCCCATATCAAAAGCTTCGGTTTCATTTTTTAGTCGGTAAACATCAAAATGATAAACAGTTTCGCAATGCATCGTTTTGTATTCATTGACTAATGAAAAAGTAGGACTACTTGTTGTTTCTTTAACGCCCAATTGTGCAGCTAATGTTTTGATTAAAGTTGTTTTTCCTACACCCATTTCGCCATTAAAAAGAATGACTTTGTGGGGATTGTTTTCAATAATTTGTTTTGCCACATCATTAATTTGGGCCAATGAAAACGTGATTTCCATTTGTTTTAAAATTTTATGTTCTTAAAAACTATTTTGGGTTAAAAACCAAAAAAGGTACAATCATTTCTTCGAGAGAAATGCCGCCGTGTTGGTAGGTGTTCCTGTAATAACTTACATAATGATTGTAATTATTGACATAAGCCAAAAATAAATCATTTTTTGCAAAAATATAGGAACTGCTCATATTTATAGTAGGCAATCCTATTAATTTAGGGTCACGCACTGCATAAACATCCTTGTCTTCATAAGTCAAACTACGACCTGTTTTGTATCTCAAATTGAGACTTGTGTTTTTGTCGCCTATCACTTTTGAAGGATTTTTTACATTAATGGTACCATGATCGGTGGTTATTATGAGCTTGAATCCTAGTTTTTGCGCTTGTTGAATGATTTCTAAAAGAGGTGAGTTTTTAAACCAACTCAATGTCAAGGAACGATAAGCCTTATCATCAGAAGCCAATTCTTTGACCACATCCATCTCTGTTTTTGCATGAGAAAGCATGTCGACAAAATTATAAACAACAGTAACAAGGTCGTTGTTTTTTAATGATTTAAAGTTTTCTACTAATTTTTTTCCGCTGGCATAATTGGTGATTTTAAAATAATCTTGTTTGATGTTAAGTCCCAATCGTTTTAAATGTGCGGTAAGAAATTCGGCTTCGTATAAATTTTTACCACCATCCTCAACATCATTTTTCCAATATTGCGGAAATTGTTTTTCCATCTCGAGCGGCATCAATCCAGAAAAAATAGCATTTCTTGCATATTGTGTTGCTGTAGGCAAAATGGCATAATAAGGTACTTCTTTTTCTAACTTGTAATGATTGCTTACCACGCTTTCAAAAACTTTCCATTGGTCATAGCGCAAATTATCGATTACTACAAATAAAATGGGTTTGTCTTTTTTAGTGATTTCAGGAACGACTAATTCTCTAAAAAGGGTATGGGATTGAATGGGTTTTTCTGCTTTTGGGGCACTCGCACCTTGGCGAACAGGCGAAGCAAACCAATCTTCATAATTGCGTTCAATAAATTTGCCAAAAAGGGAGTTGGCCTCTACTTTTTGTGATTCTAAAATCTGGATCATGCCTTGGTCATCGATATTTTCAAGTTCAATTTCCCAATAAATCAATTTTTTATAGATTTCTACCCAGTCTTCAAAAGTATTGACCATCCCTAATTCCATCCCTATTTTTCGGAATTCTTTTTGGTAATCTAATGTGGTTTTTTCAGAAATAAGTCTTGAATGGTCCAGGTTTTTCTTTAGACTAAGCAAAATTTGGTTTGGATTTACCGGTTTAATCAAATAATCGGCAATTTTTGAACCTATGGCTTCCTCCATTATATATTCTTCCTCACTCTTAGTAATCATAATTACAGGTGTGGCTGATTTTTTCTCTTTGATCTCTTGCAAGGTTTCAAGCCCACTCATTCCAGGCATGTTTTCATCAAGAAAAACGATGTCAAAATTGCCTTCGTCAAATACATCAACAGCATCACGACCATTGTTACAAGTAGTTATGTTATAATTCTTTTTTTCAAGGAATAATATGTGTGGTTTTAGTAAATCAATTTCATCATCTACCCAAAGTATTTTGATTTGGTCCATTCTTTATAAGTTTTAATATATTATTACAAGAAGCAATTTAACTCTATTTGAATGATGTGTTCTTAAAATTATTGTAAAACTTAGATTGATTTTATTTTTATATTTTGTTTTTTATTTACCTTTAAAAAATATTGAATTTTTAATTCTTGAAGATAATGAAGTCTACTTTTATACTCTTTACAATGTTTTGTATTGTAAGTAATGTATCGGCACAATTTGATACAAAAAACAATGCACCTAAGTTTTCTGCACCTTTATCTAAAAACACTACACCTATTGCACCAGCAACAAAGAAATTTACTTTTGATCCTGCACCTTTAAAATCACCTCTTTTTCCTGATTTGAATGCGCCTAAACAGCCATCAATAAATATGGCGCCTCAAAATGAGTTTGTCAATACAAATGATAAGGTAAAGGACAGGCTTAATGCTGAGAAAGGAAGTTTTCTAGGAGATTATAAAACATCTGGTAATTATGTAAAAATAGTATGTCGAGATTTTGGAGAATTTGATGGTGATAAAGTCAGTGTTTTTCTTAACGATATTTTAGTTACGCCTGAAGTTTTACTACAACTTGATTATAAAGAAGTAGTTATTAATTTACAAAAAGGATTCAATAAAATTCAGTTCAAAGCTTTGAATGAAGGATATTCAAGTCCTAATACTGCCGAGTTTGTGATGTATGATAGTGCTGGAAAGATTATTACTTCAAACCAATGGAACCTTTTTACAGGAGATAGGGCTACCATCAACGTAACCAAAAACTAAAACTACTTTTTTTATTTTTGAATGATACAAAAACGCAATGCCGCTTTAGGATTTATTTTTATTACAGTTTTAGTTGATGTTATAGGACTTGGAATTATAATCCCTATAGTTCCTAAGTTGATAGAAAGATTGACAGGTTTAGGCATTAGTGAAGCCTCAAAATATGGCGGATGGTTGGTTTTTTCTTTCGCTCTAATGCAATTTATATTTTCACCTATTTTAGGAGGTTTGAGTGATAAATTTGGCAGGAGACCCATTTTATTGTTATCGCTTTTTGGTTTAGGACTCGATTATATTTTTCATGCTTTTGCACCCAGTATAGTTTGGTTGTTTGTAGGCAGATTGATTGCGGGTATCATGGGCGCAAGTTTCAGTACTGCGACCGCTTATATTGCGGATATTAGCACACCAGAAAAAAGAGCACAAAATTTTGGATTAATAGGAGCTGCTTTTGGATTGGGATTTATTATAGGGCCACTTATTGGCGGAGTTGCTAGTAAATGGGGAACCAATGTTCCATTTTTAATAGCTGCGGGATTGACTTTGCTCAATGTGATTTATGGTTATTTTATTTTACCTGAATCATTATCAAAAGAAAATCGTAGGGATTTTGAATGGAAAAGGGCAAATCCAATAAGTTCTCTTAAACATTTGACAAAATACCCAATAGTTTCGGGCTTGGTAGCCTCTTTAGTCTTGATATTTATTGCTTCGCATGCGGTACAATCCAATTGGACTTATTATACGATGTATAAATTCCAGTGGACTTCAGAAATTGTAGGCTATTCACTTGCGGTAGTGGGATTATTGGTTGCTTTTGTCCAAGGTTTTTTAATTCGAAAAATTATTCCAAAATTAGGACAAAATAAATCCATTTATTTAGGAATGGGTTTTTCTGTATTGGGATTGGTACTTTTTGGCTTAGCATCAAATGGTTGGATGATGTTTGCATTTTTAATTCCTTACTGTCTTGGAGGTATTGCTGGTCCTGGTTTGCAAGGTATCATTTCTTCTCAAGTCCCTAATAACGAACAAGGGGAATTGCAAGGTGCTTTAACGAGTTTAATGAGTTTGACATCCATCATTGGACCATTAATTATGAATAATTTATTTGCATTTACAACATCAAAAAACAGTTTATTTTATTTGCCAGGAGCAAGTTTTTTTCTGGCTGCTTTATTGACTTTGATAGGTTTGTGTTTATCGGTAAGGACACTTTCTAACCATCGATTTACTAGAAAAGCAGAATAATAAAAAAAACCGTCTTGTTACAAGAACAAAACGGTTTTCAACAATTAATTCAACTATAAACTATCTTTATCTAGAAACAATATTGGTTTTCAGCAACTAATTTTGTTGTAATGGTTTCTCTCAAAGCCACAACATTAGGCATATTAGTATATTTAGTAAAACGTCTTAAACCCATAAGCATCATGCGTTGTTCATCGCCTTCGGCAAAAGAAATAATGCTTTCTTTACCTTTTTGATTTACAATATCTACTGCTTTGTACAAATATAATTTGGCCATTGCAATTTGCTCTTTTACTTTTTCTTCGCCTTCTTTTTTAGCTAATTTTTCAGTTCTAAGGATGGTACTTTCTGCCATATATATTTCGATAAGCATATCGGCGGCAGCCATTAATAATTGTTGGTGTGCGTCTAAATCTGGACCAAATTTTTGAACCGCACTTCCTGCAACCATCAAGAAAGATTTCTTTAAGTTTTTAACCAGTTCTTTTTCTTCGGCAAACAATTCAGAATAATCAGGTGTGTCAAATGAGGGAATTCCCATTAATTCTTCTGATACTTTCATTGCAGGACCTAGTAAATCTACGTGTCCTTTCATTGCTTTTTTAATCAACATTCCTACCGAAAGCATTCTGTTAATTTCATTTGTACCTTCATAAATACGAGCAATACGAGCGTCTCTCCAAGCACTTTCCATAGGTGTGTCTTCAGAAAAACCCATTCCGCCAAAGATTTGAATACCTTCATCGGCACAGTTTTGAACATCCTCAGAAACAGCTACTTTAAGAATAGAACATTCAATTGCAAATTCCTCAACGCCTTTCAATTCTGACTCTTGGTGACTTGCACCTTCTTCATGACGGGCAGTAATTCTGTCTTCGATATCTTTAGCAGCTCTATATGAAGCGCTTTCTCCTGCATAACATGAAGCAGCCATTTCAGCCAATTTTGAACGGATTGCACCAAATTGAGCAATAGGAGTGTTAAACTGTACTCTTTCATTTGCATAATTTATTGCACCAGAAATTACTCTTCTTTGTGCATCAAGGCATGCAGCTGCCAATTTGATACGACCCACGTTTAAAGAGTTCATGGCAATTTTAAAACCGTTTTGTCTTTCTGACAACATATTCTCAACAGGAACCTTAGTTTCATTAAAGAAAACCTGACGTGTAGATGAAGCACGAATACCTAATTTGTGTTCTTCTTCGTTCATCGTGATTCCGTTTGACGCATCATTTTCTACGATAAAACCTGTAATATTTTTATCGTCTCCAATTCTTGCGAAAACTATAAATACCGAGCAAAAACCTGCATTCGAAATCCACATTTTTTGTCCAGTGATTTTATAATGCGTCCCATCTTCTGATAAAACAGCTTTGGTTTTTCCAGAATTGGCATCTGATCCAGCTCCTGGTTCTGTTAAACAATAAGCACCAAACCATTCGCCTGAAGCTAATTTAGGTACATACTTTTTCTTTTGTTCTTCTGACCCGTACAAAGTAATTGGCATAGTACCAATACCTGTGTGCGCACCAAAAGCAGTTGAAAACGAGCCTGTTGCTCCAGAAATATAATCACAAACTAACATTGTAGAAACAAACCCCATTCCTAATCCGCCATATTCTTCGGGAACTGCTACACCTAGAAGCCCTAATTCGCCAGCTTTACGCATGGTTTCTTCAGTAAAAGCATAGTCTTTCTTTTCGTATCGGTTTTTGTAAGGCCAGATTTCTTTGTCAACGAATTCTTTTACAGAATCGCGCATCATTAACTGCTCTTCAGAAAAATCTTCTGGTGTAAAAACATCTTCGCATTTTGTTTCTTTAACTAGGAATTGTCCTCCTCGTGTAACCTGTTTTGTTAATAAATCTTCCATATTTTTAATTTTAAATGTTTAATTCAGACGCTAGATTCAAGAAGAAAGATTATTATTTAACTTACTTATGAAACTTGTAGTCATTTTTTGAAACTCTATTATTTTATTTTCAATTACTTCTGTTTTTTCTTTTGACAGATAATCATTTTGGCAAGCTATTAATAATTGCGTTTGCAACTCGAATGATGAACCTAAACTAATATTCAAATAATATTGAAAAATGTTTATTACCTCTATTTGAATCTTCAGCAATATTGGAGGGCATCGAAACAGAACACCGATTCATTTGGCTCACTAATCCATAGATTTCAGTTTTTGGAAAAGTTGACGTTGGTTTATAAATATCGTCTGTCATATCCATTGCAAGAATCCAAATTTTCAAATTCTTAAAATTATGTTTCATAAACTATTGTCTCTTTTTTTCTTGCTTCTCTACTCTTGTCTCTTTTTATAGCAACTCATAAATCCCAGCACTTCCTTGTCCAGTACCTACGCACATACTTACAATACCGTATTTATTACCTCTGCGTTTCATTTCATCAAATAATTGAACAGACAGTTTTGCTCCTGTACAACCAAGAGGATGTCCTAATGCGATGGCTCCTCCATTAACATTAATAATAGCAGGATTCAAATTCAATTCACGAGTTACTGCTAGTGCTTGTGATGCAAATGCCTCATTCAATTCAATTAAATCAATATCATTCAATGTTAGTCCCGCTTGTTTCAATGCTTTTGGAATTGCTTTTACAGGTCCAATTCCCATAATTCTTGGTTCAACACCAGCCGAAGCGAAATTAACTAAACGTGCAATAGGAGTGATGTTTAATTCTTTTACCATTTCTTCACTCATAATCAAAACAAAAGCAGCACCATCACTCATTTGAGAAGAGTTTCCTGCCGTAACACTACCATCTGCAGCAAAAACTGGTCGTAATCCTGATAAAGCTGCTATTGATGTGCCAGCTCTAGGTCCTTCATCTTTGTTTACTACGTACGATTTGGTTTCTTTTTTTCCGTTTTCATTGATAAATGTTTGTTCAATTGTTATAGGAACAATTTGATTATCAAATTTACCTTCGGCTTGTGCTTTTAAAGCTTTATTGTGTGACTGAAAAGCAAATTCATCTTGGTCTTCACGAGAAATATTAAATTGCTTAGCAACTGCTTCAGCTGTTAATCCCATTCCCCAATAATAATCTTCGTTTCCTGCTTTTGCAGCAGCATAATCTGGAGATGGTTTATAACCTCCCATCGGGATGAAACTCATGCTTTCGGCACCGCCAGCAATGATACAATCTGCCATTCCTGATTGGATTTTTGCAGTTGCCATTCCTATGGTTTCTAATCCTGATGCACAATATCGATTTACGGTTACACCTGGAACATCTTCAATTTTTAATCCCATAAGAGAGATCAGTCGTCCCATGTTCAAACCTTGCTCTGCTTCTGGCATGGCATTACCCACCATAACATCATCAATACGTTTTTTGTCAAAATCAGGCAATTCATTCATCATAAACTGAATGGTTTCTGCGGCCAACTCATCGGGTCTTTTGAATCTAAAAACTCCTTTTGGTGCCTTACCCACGGCAGTTCTGTATGCTTTTACTATATATGCTGTTTTCATAAATGTTATTTTAAATTTTGAATTATAAATTTTAAATTGGTTGTTGTTCTAAATATTTTTTGAAACATTTAAAATTCAACATTTATAATTTAAAATAATTAATTTCTTAATGGTTTCCCTTTGGTTAACATAAATTGGATGCGCTCTAATGTTTTTCTTTCTGTACAAAGTGACAAGAATGCCTCTCTTTCGATATCTAGTAAGTATTGTTCAGAGACAAATGTATGTTCGGATAAATCACCACCAGCCATCACATAAGCCAATTTGTTAGCAATTTTTTTATCATGTTCAGAAATATATTTACCTGCTTGCATTTGGTCAGTTCCTACTAAGAACATTCCTAACGCTTGTTTACCTAATACTTTAATATCTTTTCTGTGAACTGGTTGTGTATATCCAGCTTCTGCCATAAGCAAAGCGTGTTTCTTAGCTTCGGCGATTTGGCGGTCTTTGTTCACAACCACTATATCTTTGCCATGTTGTAAAATTCCTAAATCAAAGGCTTCATGTGCAGAAGTTGATACTTTAGCCATAGCAACGGTTAAGAAATATTCCTGCAATACATTCAGTTCCACATCGTTTTTACGAAACAAATCTGAAGCTCTTAATGCCATTTCTTTTGAACCACCACCGCCAGGAATTACACCTACGCCAAATTCCACCAAACCAATATACGTTTCTGCAGCAGCGACTACTTTGTCTGCATGCATGCTCATTTCGCAACCACCGCCTAAAGTCATTCCGTGTGGTGCAACTACAACTGGAATTCCAGAATAACGTACGCGCATCATGGTATCTTGGAACATTTTGATTGCCATATTCAACTCATCATATTCTTGCTCTACAGCCATCATAAATATCATTCCGATATTTGCTCCAACAGAAAAGTTTGCTGCCTGATTACCGATAACCAATCCTTGGTATTCTTTTTCAGCCAAGTCAATTGCTTTGTTAATGCCTTGTAAAACATCACCACCAATAGTATTCATTTTAGATTGGAATTCTAAATTCAAAATCCCGTCTCCTAAATCTTGAATGATAGCACCGCTATTACTCCACACTTTTTTGGTTTCGCGAATGTTGTTCAGAATAATAAATGAATCCTGACCAGGAACTTTAGTCTGTGTCTTTGTTGGAATATTGTAGAAATAAGTTGCTCCTTCTTTTACAGTATAAAAACTAGTATTTCCAGTTGCTAACATATCATTAACCCAAGCTGCGGGAGATAAACCTTCGGCTTTCATGATTTCGATTCCTTTTTCAACACCTATGGCGTCCCAAATTTCGAATGGTCCATTTTCCCATCCAAAACCCGCTTTCATGGCATCATCAATTTTGTATAATTCGTCTGAGATTTCAGGAATACGGTTCGAAACATAAGCAAACATTCCAGAGAAACTTTTTCTGTAGAATTCTCCTGCTTTGTCTTTTCCTTTTACAAGAACTTTGAAACGATCGATGGGTTTGTCGATGGTTTTTGTCAATTCAAGAGTAGCAAACGAAGCTTTTTTAGCAGCTCTATATTCTAAAGTATCTAAGTCTAATGATAGAATATCTCTGTCTACTTTTTTGTAGAAACCTTGACCTGTTTTGCTTCCCAACCATTTGTTTTCCATCATTTTGTTGACGAATTCTGGAAGTTTAAACAACTCGTGTTGCTCGTCATTTGGGCAGTTTTCGTAGATTCCGTTGGCAACATGCACCAAAGTATCCAATCCAACGACATCGACAGTACGGAAAGTAGCTGATTTTGGTCGACCAATAACGGGACCAGTCAATTTATCCACTTCTTCAATGGTCAATCCCATTTCTTTCACCAAATGAAATAAACTTTGAATCCCATAAATTCCGATACGGTTTCCAATAAACGCTGGAGTATCTTTGGCCACGACCGAAGTTTTGCCCAAGAATTTTTCTCCATAAACTGTGAGGAAATCTAAAACTTCAGTCGAAGTTTGCGGACCAGGAATAATTTCGAATAATTTTAAGTAACGCGCAGGGTTAAAAAAGTGCGTTCCGCAGAAGTGTTTTTGGAAATCTTCTGATCTTCCATCGCTCATAAAATGAATAGGAATTCCAGAAGTGTTTGAAGTAACTAAAGTTCCTGGTCTACGGAATTTTTCGATTTGCTCAAAAACCAATTTTTTAATATCAAGTCGCTCTACAACAACTTCTATAATCCAATCAACAGTGGCAATTTTTGCCATATCATCGGTTGTGTTTCCCGTTGTGATCCTGCTTGCAAATTTTTGGTTGTAAATAGGAGAGGGTTTCGATTTTAAGGCATTTGCTAAATGTTCGTTGACCAACCGATTGCGAACAATTTTACTTTCTAAAGTCAATCCTTTTTTTGATTCGGCTTCTGTAAGTTCTCTTGGTACAATATCTAGAAGTACAACTTCTACACCAATATTGGCAAAGTGACAAGCAATACCAGATCCCATAATTCCGGATCCAACTACTGCAATTTTTTTAATTGTTCGTTTCATATTTTGTTTAGGTTTGTTTTTCGGTTTGCTCAACTAACTCGTTAACGTTTGCGTTATTGAATATATTTTTCTCTTGAATCAATTCGTTTATTATTTCTGAAACCTCAAGGAAATGTTGGAATTTTTCATCAGAAATATGTTGTTTTACAGTTTCATTGAATTTTAAAACCGTATTTTTAGATAATTCTCTTTTTTCTTTACCAAATTCAGTGAGATAAATCAAGACGCCACGACCATCCTCTGGATTTTTTTTTCGGACAATTAAGCCTTTGTCTTCCATAGATTTTAATGTTCTTGTGAGACTTGTTGCTTCCATTCCCATCTTTGGCCCTAAGGTTGTAGAAGGAGTTCCATTTTCTTTATCAATACTTAATAATGCAAATCCTGTGGCCATTGTTGCTCCATATTTAGAAGCTTCTTCATTGTACATGCGTGACACGGCCTGCCAAGTCGCTCTTAATATATAATCTATTGTTTTGTATTTCATAATTACGATAAGGAAATCAAATATAGTAAAAAATATTATGCACGCATAGTATTTTAATATTTTTATTTTGAAATATGATATTTTTGCAGAATCCTTTGATTATAAAGAGTAGTAGGATTTATTTTTTGAAATAATAATTTTTATTAAAATTTTCAACTGGAGAAAAAGTATTTAATAAAAAAAGCACAAACAGAATTATTTGTGCTTTGATACTATAATATCGAATAATTATTTATTTTATTTTACTGATAGCAAGTGCAGTGATTGCGCCAACTAAAGCTGACATTACTGTAGTTATTGCAACATCCATTACCATGATTTTATAATCTGGAACTGCAACCATAGCATTCATAAAAAAATTAGAAAAAAGAGCCAGAAATAATCCTATAACAGCTCCAGCTCTTGTGCCTGTTTTAGGATTTGAAATAGAAGCCCATTTAGTGAAAATATAAGATACAAAAAATCCAAAAGTCATACATCCTAAGAAAATAAAAAGCATATTTTCTTTTCCATCAGAAGGGAAAAAGCTTTTGAAAACAATGCCATAGAACAACCATCCTAAAAGGAAGTATACTATTCCTCCTATAATTCCTGATAATAAAAATTTTTTTACATTCATTTTGGTTTTAATTTAATTGGTTAGTCCAATAAAATTATAAAAAAAATGATTAAAATGTTTGAACGATTGTTAAAATTACTAACAATTTAGATTGTTATAATTTTTGGGAGGAAAATTATTTATTTGAAAATGCTCTATTGTCTACATCCTTTAAAAACTGAATCAGTCCATTAAAATACGTCTTTTGATCATCATATTGGGAAAGATGGCTACCGTTTGCACAAAATAAAAAGCGACCGTTTTGCACTTCTTTAGCAATCCATTCCATATGTTTGGGATCCATCGTATCATATTTTGCACCAATGGAAAGTGTCGGAATTGTTAGGGTTTTTAATTTTGATTTGATGTCCCAATTTTTCAGAGAAGCATTACCCGTAATTCCAAATTCACTAGGTCCTTGCATGTAAACATATACATTAGGATTAATATGTTTAAAACATCTGTTAATGGCTTCTGGCCATTCGTTTAAAGGTTTTCTTAAAATGTGTTCTGTGTAATAATATTTAAAAAGCAGCTCGGTATATTTAGGATTTGTATAATCTTTGTTTTTCTCAAAGGTTTTGATTTGACTAAAAACTTCTGGAGGTAATTGTGGTCCTAAAACTTCTTCTGCATATTTATTGTATTCTGGCGCACTTGCCATCATGTTTGAAATGATAAGTCCTTTGAGATTTTTTTGGTATTTCAATGCATATTCCATTGCTAAAATACCGCCCCAAGATTGTCCTAATAAATAAAAGTTAGAACTATCTAAGCCTAATGCTATACGAACTTGTTCTACTTCCTCCACAAAACGCTCGTTTGTCCATAAACTACTGTCTTTAGGTTGGTCACTGTAATAAGAACCCAACTGGTCATAATAAATGTATTCTATACTTTCGTTAGGAAAATAACCATCAAAACATTCATACAATTCATGAGTCAAACCAGGACCTCCATGAAGCAGTAATACTTTAATTTTAGGATTATTGCCGACTCTTTTTGTCCAAACTTTAAATTTTCCTACAGGAGTAGTTATAGGAATCATTTTTATACCACTTGTATCTTGGTCATCACGCTGAGAAAAATCCAAATAATTATCTTTGATTGTATCAGTTTTTACTTTTTGGTCGCAGCCAAAAAATAAAAAACCGCTCAATGTAATGTAAACTAAAGATTTAACGTTCATGTTTTGAAAATTTAAGGTTGGTCATAAAAATTTAGTTGTATATTTTTTTATACAAATCTTGGTATTTTTCCATTACAATTTTACGCTTGAGTTTCATTGTAGGCGTAAGGTGACCATCTTCAACCGACCAGATATCCGGTGTTAACTCAAATCGCTTTATTTTTTCCCAATTGCCAAATTTTTGATTCAATGTTTCAATTTCTTGGTCAATTCTTTCTATGATTTTAGGATTTTGGCATATTTCTTCATTTGTACTTCCTAGCGATAATTTATGCAAAACCGCCCATTCTTTTACAAAATCAAAATTAGGTTGTATAAAGGCTGCTGGCATTTTTTCGCCTGCGCCAATAACCATAATTTGGCCTATAAATCTTGATTGTTTCATAGCATTTTCTAATAATTGAGGTGCAATGTATTTCCCTCCCGAGGTTTTAAACATTTCTTTTTTGCGGTCGGTAATTTTAAGGAAACCTTCATTGTCAATTTCGCCAATGTCGCCTGTGTGAAAATAACCATCAACAAGAACTTCATTAGTCAAAACTTCGTCCTTGTAATAACCCATCATTACATTGGGTCCTTTACAAAGAATTTCACCATCTTCGGCAATTTTAACTTCTACGTTATCGATCATTCTACCTACTGTTCCAATTTTAAAACCTCGATTTCTAAGGTCATTAACGGCAATTACTGGAGAAGTTTCGGTAAGACCGTAACCTTCCATAATATAAATTTCGGAAGCTGCAAAAACACGTGCTAATCTGGGTTGTAATGCTGCGCTACCATTTACAATTAAATCAAGATTGCCACCTAAACCTTCTTTCCACTTGCTAAAAATTAATTTTCTTGCAATTTTGAGTTGGAACTCATACCAAAAACCATTGGCTTCATAAGGTTCGTATCGCAAACCCAAATCTATGGCCCAGAAAAACAATTTCTTTTTTATGCCTGTAAGTTCGCTTCCTTTTGCGATAATTTTTTCATAGACTTTTTCTATAAGACGTGGGACCCCTGTCATTACTGAAGGTTTCACTTCTTTTATATTGTCACTTATTTTTTCAATTGATTCACCAAAATATATAGAACAACCATAAAATTGATATATATAAGTAACCATACGCTCATAAATATGACAAATAGGCAAGAAGCTTAGTGCACGACTTTTTCCTGCTTCAAAAGGAATTCTTGCTGCACTATCAAGTACATTTGAAACAATATTTTTATGAGAAAGCATTACGCCCTTTGGTCTTCCAGTTGTCCCAGAAGTATATATTATTGTAGCCAAGTCATCTGTAAAAACATTGTTTTTTCTATCTTCTACAATATCTTGGTTCTCTTTATTTTCTCCTAATTCTAGTAATGATTTCCAATTTTTGCAACCTGCAATTTCATGAAAACTGAACACCTCAATAAGTTGTGGTACATTTTGCTTTATCTGGTTCACTTTTCTTAAAACTTCTTCATCAGAAACAAAGCAATAAATAGCTCCTGAGTGGTTTAGAATGTATTCATAATCCTCTTCGGAAATGGTTGGATAAATAGGTACATTTTGAGCTCCAAGCTGGAGAATTCCCACATCCATTATGTGCCATTCGGTTCTATTGTTAGATGAAATGATGGCAATTTTATCATTTTTAAGCACACCCATTTTTAATAATGCGCGCGATATTGTGTTTGCTTTATCAATATATTCTTGTGTTGATGTTTTAATCCAAGTACCATTTTGCTTTGTAACTAGCGCATCTTGAATACTATAATTGTCTTTTTGATAGTAAGGAAAATCAAATAATCGGGTAATGTTGGTCATTTTGTTGCTGTATATTTTAATGCAAATTAATTAATTAATAGCGCATTCACAATATTTATTTATGTTAATAATAATTAATGCTATTTGTGTAGCTTTGTAAACTTAAAATTAATTTAATGTAAATTTATTGTTTCATGCAAAATTTTTTTCGTTTGAAAGAGTATAAAGTATTGTTTTATAGAATCTTACTTGCTTATTTTTTCTACTTTCTTTCACGTGTTTTTTTTTATTTTTATAACATAAAACTAATAAAAATTGATTCTGTTTCAGATTTTTTTAGCCTTAGTTATCATGGTTTGGCATTTGACACTACGGCAATTTTATACGTGAATGGACTCTTTATAATATTGTCTATTTTGCCATTTTTTATAAATACACAAATAGCATATCAAAAATTCTTGTTATGGCTTTATTTCATTACTAATCTTATTGCTCTAGCGACTAATTTTGTTGATTTTATTTATTATAAATATACTTTTGGTCGTTCTACAATTGCCGTTATGGATTCTTTAGAATATGAATCGAACAAAACTTTATTGTTCACTAATTTTTTATTCAATTACTGGCATGTATTTGTATTGTTTATTGTTCTTTCTTTTTTCTGGATTTATCTGTATAAAAAAGTAAGTATTGAGGAACAAAAAATTACGTTTAAACTAAAATATTTAGGTTTCTCTATGATAGGTTTTTTAGCTACGGCCGCATTATGTATAGGAGGAGTAAGAGGAGATTTTAAAAAAAGTACTAGACCTATTAATTTGATTGATGCGAGTAGGTATGTAAAAAATACAACACAAGCCGATGTGGTTTTAAATACCCCTTTTGCAATTTTCAGAACGTTATTTAGCAACAATTTTAAACGGGAAAAATTAGTCAGTCTGACTACAATTGACACTTTACTTTATCCTATCAAGCAATACAAAAATAATCCTGTTACCAAACCCAATATTGTAATTTTAATATTAGAAAGTAATGCTAAAGAGTACTTTGGGAGTTTTAATAAAGTCACAAAAATCCCTAATTACAAAGGATATACGCCTTTTGTAGATTCCCTTGCGCAACACAGTTTGATTTTTACTAATGCGTATGCTAACGGTTACAAATCCATACATGCAGTATCATCTATTTTAGCGGGAATTCCCTCTTTTAAAGATGCATTTACGTCTTCACCTTATCCAAAACAAAAAACCGAATCCTTAGTATCTACATTAGAAAGTGTAGGTTACTCGACTTCCTTTTTTCACGGAGCGCCAAACGGCTCCATGGGTTTTTTAGGTTACGGAAATATTTTAGGAATTGATAATTATTATGGTAAAAAGGAATACAACAATGATGCTGATTTTGATGGTGTTTGGGGCATTTGGGATGAACCCTTTTTTCAGTATTTCAACAGTACCATAAGTACAAAAAAGCAGCCTTTTATGGCGACTTTGTTTTCGGTATCTTCTCATGAACCTTATAAAATACCGGATGAATATAACGGAAAATTTCCAAAAGGGGATATCAATATTCATGAAGGAATAGGCTACACTGATTATGCTCTGAAACAATTTTTTGCTAAGGCTAAAAACAAGCCTTGGTTTAAGAACACCATTTTTGTTTTAGTTGGTGACCATGGCAATACTATTTTTTATGAGGAGTACAAAAAGGAGATCAATAAGCATAGTGTTGCCATGATGATCTATGCACCCAACGGAAAATATATAGGTGAGAACAAAGAGTTTGCACAGCAAATAGATCTTTATCCGACAATTTTAGACATGATAGGTTACAAAAAATCTTTTAGAAGTTGGGGACGAAGTTTGATAGGTGATTCAAAAGTACCGCCATTTGTAATGCGTTATTCTGCTAATTTGTATCAATTTATGAGTGGCAATTACATTTGTACATTTGACGGAAAAAAGGCAGTTGGGTTTTACGATAAAAATGACAAAGCGTTAACTCGTAATTTGATAAATAGTAGAAATACAGAAATGAACCTGCTTGAGCTGCGGTGCAAATCGTTTGTTCAAGATTATATGGAACGCATTATTGGTAAAAAACTGACTTCTGATCAATAGTACAAAACAAAAAAACTCATAATTTCTTATGAGTTTTTTTATGAAATAAAATAAAAATCTATTTTTTCTCTATCCAAAGTCGTGCATTTACAAAAGCTTCATGCCAAGGCGAAACTTCATCGTTTCTGTCCTTTGGATAATGTGCCCAATTCCAAGCAAAAGTAGAACGTTCAATGTGCGGCATCATTACCAAATGTCTGCCTGTTTTGTCGCAAAGCATAGCAGTGTTGTAATCCGATCCGTTTGGATTTGCAGGATAACCCTCGTGTTCATATTTCGAAACAATATTGTAGTTTTCTTCAGCTTCAGGTAAATTGAATTTTCCTTCGCCATGAGAAACCCAAACACCTAAAGTGCTTCCGGCTAAAGTTGACAACATTACCGAATTGTTCTCTTGAACTTTTACTGATGTAAAAATACTTTCGTGTTTTTGGCTTTCATTATGCAACATTTTGCCATGAACTTTGTGTTCAGGATGAATCACTTCAAGCTCCATAAACAACTGGCAACCGTTGCAAATCCCTACAGATAAAGTGTCTTCTCGTTTAAAGAAATTTTCTAAGGCTGTTTTAGCTTTTGCATTGTATAAAAATGCACCAGCCCAACCTTTAGCCGAACCCAAAACATCAGAATTTGAAAATCCACCTACAGCGCCTATAAACTGAATGTCCTCCAGATTTTCACGTCCAGCGATCAAATCAGTCATGTGAATGTCCTTCACATCAAATCCAGCCAGATACATAGCATTGGCCATTTCACGCTCAGAATTACTTCCTTTTTCACGAATAATAGCTGCTTTTGGCCTTGGTTTTGAAGCATCAATCACAGGTTTTTTTCCTGTAAATTGTTTTGGAAAAGTATAATTTAAAGCTTGATTCGCATAATTTTCATAGCGCTCTAAAGATTTTCCGTTTTTTGTTTGTTTTTGGTCAAGAAGGAAAGAGGTTTCAAACCAAATGTCTCTAAGATGTGGAATATTGAAATTGAAATCTGCAATTTCTAAAAAGTTCGTTTCATTTGCATTTCCGATTTTAAAAAAAGCAATATTATTGTCTTTTAGTTTTTCCCCAACTATAGCATCTGTTTTTGCTTGAAAAACAATTCCGATATTTTCGGCAAATAAGATTTTTAAAAGCGCTGCTTCTGTATTTTCTTCTCCTTTAGAAATCAAATTGCTTAAATCAATTTTTGCTCCCAGATGATTATCAGCAAAACACATTTCAAGTAAAGTCGTAATTAATCCGCCACTTCCTATATCGTGACCAGCCACAATGTTATTTTCTAAAATGAGTTCCTGAACAGTGTTAAAAGTTTTTTTGAAAAAATCAGCATTTTTAATTGTAGGAGTTTGATTGCCTATTTTATTTAAAATTTGTCCAAAAGAGGAACCTCCTAATTTGTAATCGTCTTGAGAAAGATTGATATAATAAATAGCACCGCCATCTTTCTGTAAAACAGGTTCAATAACTTTAGTAATATCTGTACAATTGCCTCCTGCTGATATAATTACTGTTCCAGGCGCAATTACATCACCATCTGTATATTTTTGTTTCATAGAGAGCGAATCTTTTCCTGTCGGAATATTGATTCCTAGTTCGATAGCAAAATCAGAACAGCCTTTTACCGCTTCATACAATCGGGCATCTTCGCCTTCATTTTTACAAGCCCACATCCAGTTGGCCGATAATGAAATGCCTTTTATTCCATCTTTTATTGGTGCCCAAATAATGTTAGACAATGCTTCGCCAATAGCGTTTCTACTTCCTGCAACGGGATCAATTAATGCCGAAATGGGCGCATGACCTATCGCTGTAGCCATACCTTCTTTGCCTAAATAATCCAATGCCATAACACCTACATTATTCAATGGCAATTGCAAAGGTCCTACGCATTGTTGTTTGGCTACTTTTCCGCCCACGCATCGGTCTACTTTATTGGTCAACCAATCTTTACAGCTTACAGCTTCAAGTCGAAGCAATTGTTCCAATTCTGGAAAAAGAGTATGCCCTAATTCATTTTTTTTGATATTGAAATCGAAAATGATATCATCATATTTTCTACCAATTGTTTTGTCTGTAATAATTACTTTTGGCGCACTACCGAATAATTCAGATATTGCAAAATCCATAGGTTTTTCGCCAGTAGTTTTAGATTTTTCCTTCGTTTTATTTAAACTTTGGAAGTCAAGAACCCGATTTTTAAATTTATCGGAAAAGAATTTTTCGTTTCGGGTTTCAAAAGTAAAACGATTGTTGGCGGTAACATCGCCAACTTGGTACATGGGGGAACGTTCCCGATCTGCAATTTTTTGTAGCAAATCAATATCTTTTTGACCAATGACCAATCCCATTCTTTCTTGGGATTCATTACCGATAATTTCTTTTGCAGAAAGCGTAGGATCGCCCACAGGCAATTTGTCTAAATCAATTAATCCTCCTGTTTCTTCAATCAATTCAGAAAGACAATTTAAATGTCCGCCTGCACCATGATCGTGAATAGAAATAATAGGATTATTATCACTTTCTACCAATCCTCGTATAGCATTAGCAGCACGTTTTTGCATTTCTGGATTAGAACGTTGTATGGCATTGAGTTCAATTCCAGTACTAAAAGCACCAGTATCAGCAGAGGAAACTGCTGCGCCACCCATTCCTATCCTATAATTTTCTCCACCAAGTATAACAATTTTGTCTCCCGCTTGTGGTTTTTTCTTAATGGCTTGGTCTAATTTTCCGTAACCTATTCCACCAGCCTGCATAATCACTTTATCATATCCTAATTTGCGATTGTCCTCATCATGCTCAAAAGTTAAAATAGAACCCGTTATTAACGGTTGTCCAAATTTATTTCCAAAATCAGAAGCACCGTTTGAAGCTTTGATCAAAATATCCATTGGCGTTTGGTACAACCATTTACGTTCTGGCATTTTGTTTTCCCATTTTCTATTGTTTTCTTGCAAACGAGAGTAGGAAGTCATGTAAACTGCAGTTCCTGCTAATGGTAAAGAGCCTTGACCGCCAGCCAAACGATCCCGAATTTCGCCTCCTGAGCCAGTAGCTGCGCCATTAAAAGGCTCCACAGTTGTTGGAAAATTGTGGGTTTCGGCTTTTAATGATAATACAGAATCAAAATCTTTTACTTCATAAAAATCGGCTTTTTCTGCAGACTTTGGAGCAAATTGCTGCACTCTTGGGCCTTTGATAAAAGCCACATTGTCTTTGTAAGCTGAAACTATATCATTAGGATTTTCAGCGGATGTTTTTTTAATTAATTTAAATAGAGAAGTCTCTTGTTCTTTACCATCAATTACAAAAGTACCATTAAAAATTTTATGGCGGCAATGTTCAGAATTGGCTTGAGAAAAACCAAAAACCTCTGAATCGGTTAGTTTTCTACCAATCTTAAGGGCTAAATTATCCAGATAATCTACTTCTTCTTCACTTAAAGCCAAACCTTCTTGTTTGTTGTAAGCTGCAATATCATTGATTTCTAAAATAGCTTCTGGCTTGATATTGATTGTAAAAATTTCTTGGTCAAGACTATTGTATTTTTGCGAAAGCATAGGATCAAAGTCAGTAAAATCAGCAGCTACTTTTTTGAATTCTTCAATTCTTATAATTCCATCGATACCCATGTTTTGAGTAATTTCAACAGCATTGGTGCTCCAAGGGGTAATCATTGTGGCACGAGGGCCAACAAAAAAATCCGTGAGTACGGATTTTAGTTTGTTATTCTGGTCATCTAAAATAAGTTCAGATTGAAAAAGCCAGTTTAATTTTGAAATATTTTCTGCAGCGATTGGGTTTTGCGATTGTACTGCAAAAACCGTGTCGGTTTGGTTTCCGAAGAAATGAATCATTGTGTTGTAGTTATTGTGTTTTGCAAATTTAATCATTTCAGATTGAATTAAGAACAAAAAAAAAGCGGCAATTTGCCGCTTTTAATTAATTGATGATAATTCTTTTTGAATAGGATTCTTGGGCTTTGTTTACTTTGACCAAATAGATTCCTTTTTGAAAGTTAGATAGTGATATTGTCTTATCAGTAACATTTTCTTTTCCGTAGATTTTTTTACCTATTAGTGAGTAAATTTCTATAGAATAAGGATTGGTATCATTTTCAAAATCAATATTAAAATTTCCTGTTGATGGGTTTGGATATATTTTAATTCCTTTTGATGGCGTTATTGGCATTTCTTTAATTGTAGGATCTGCGCTACGACTTCCTAAGTTATTACAGGTATCAGTAATATAAACGTCCCACTGTGCTGTCTTGTTAAAAGTTGTTGTAGGCCCTGTTACAGTTGCTTTTCGTCTTAACGTTTCGTCGGCAGCAAAATTTACAGTTCCTCCGTTGAAAGTACCTATTACATCAATCAAAACGCCATTTTTAAATAAACCTACCGCATCATTTCCGTTGAAAGTCATTTCTGTTGCAGCGGAGGAAATATTTGCTCCTGTATAGCATGTTGAAGCTATTAAATTATTTACTATTGTAATTTTTTTGCCACTTAATAATGTTCCTGATAAAGCCAAACCAGCGCTCCAAGCACCAGCGCCATTGGTTTGTTTTTTGATACTGTAGGCAGCCATGCTTATTGAATTGGGCGTATTATTTGTAATTTCTAAGGCTTTATTGTTAGAAGATCCTTCAATGTACTCAGAAAAAAACAGTTCTGTTGCACTTGTTCCTCCAGTTGTAGATGTGATTACTGATAAAGTATTACTTGATAATGAAAGATTTCCAGCAGCATCTTTTGCCTTTATATAAAAAGAATAAGTTGTAGATGGTGACAAACTTATAACGTTGTAAGCCAAACCAGTAACAGTAGTTCTTAAAACATTGTTTACATATACATTATAACCTGTAACGCCAACATTATCAGTAGCTCCAGTCCAACTTAAAGCAACTGAAGTTGTTGTTTTTGAGGTTGTAATTAAATTACTTGGTGTAGATGGCGCTTGTGTATCTGTTCCGCCAGTAGGACTGCCCCAAATGGCTTGTACATATTCAGGATGATCAATAAAAGGGTTACGGTTATTTTGTCTCGCATAAATGGCATTATTACGAACAATTTCTCTAGTACTTACTGGATCTTGATTGTGCCAAGCCAATAGAATATTCAAAAATGTAGTCGAAAATACTTGGTTACTCGTACCATTGAACATGGCAAAAGGATAGGTTGCAACTGTGTTTTCGTATCTTGTTGCAAAATAAAAATACATTCTGGCAATATCTCCTTTGAATTCATTAATAGGTTCAAAAACAATTCCTGTGTAACCTGCTGCAATTCCAGAATTTGAGTTAGGACCTAATTTACTACCATTTCTTGATGTTGTAGTAGGAGAGTTTACCATTCCGTGAGGATAATTAGAGCGTATACTATTTACTTTTCCATCAGTAGGAGGGATAAAATGGGCATCGGAAACCAAGGGCGCAGCCGAATTGAATGTTGATTGTGGAATTATGTGTTCTCTGTTGTAGCAATTTCCTTCGACACTGTATGTACCACACTGATTCGTACCAAAATTATAAACATAAGGATCTGCACCATTAGGATTTTCTGAATATACATCAATAATTGAATTGTCATTTTCATATTGACCATCTCTATCTGAAGTACTATAAGTAGTCCATAGACCGCTATAACCATTGTCTTTGTGACCTTTAATTATATTGTACAATTGTGTTTTTAAGGTATAACCACTTCCTGTAGATGTGTTATAATAGCCAGCCGGAATTTGTGCAAATCCAACTGTGCAAAGTATTAGTAATAATAACAAGTAATTTTTTTTCATGGCTTTATGTTTGGTAGATAGTTTGATATAAATTGCTTATCAATTTTAAATCGGGTCAAAACTAAAACTTTGAAAAAAACCGTATGTTAATAAATCTTTAACATAATTACCTAAGCGTTAAGCTAATATTAACGCAATTTCATATTAAAATAATGACTTTTGGTTTAAACAATTAAATATTTAAAGACTTCTATTACAAATAATCAAAACTGAAAAATTTTAAAAAATGAATTTTTGAATTTTAATAATAATTGTTTTATTGAGGAAATGGTTTATTTGTATATGCGCCAATATCAGGTAAATTAGAATCACGAAGATTGCCTAAAATATCATTTATAATCAGAAAACTAGGGTTTCCTTTTTGAAAAGCATCCGAAGTATTGTCAATATTAAGTTTGTTTTTATTAATGTCTAAAAATTTCGGATTAAACTGAGAATTGTTTCTAGAAATCAAACATTGATTGTATAAAACGGTATTGTTAAAATCATACAAAGGATTGGTACTAAATTGACTCAATTGGTTATTGAATTTAATCAAACAATTATTGAATTTGTAGTTGAATTGTTTGGTATCATTTTTATTCAAGAGCATTTCAACTTGATTGGAACCATAAATGATACAGTTTGAAAAATTGGCTTGAACCAAATCAAAAGCAACGGGTTGGTTATTGTTGTTCAAAAAGAAATTATCGATTAAAACCGCAACTTGTCTTGTACTTGGCCAGTTATTATTAAATGTACAGTGTTTAAAATCATAATCGCCACCCAGTGTACAAGCTAATGCAGCTTGACCTGCCGAATTGATTATGATATTTGTCCCAGCAATACTTGCATTTATGGCATAAATCCCCACATTTGAACAATCATAAATTTGGGTATTGTCAATTTTTATATTGGCTCCAGCATTATTCTCCACAATTAATCCTACGGTAGCATTTTTTAGGGTGAGATGATTAATTATGTGATCTTTACTACCTTGTCTTAGGTATACAAAACCCCATTGTCCAGGAACATCACTATAAAACGGTTCTAATCTGTCGCCTTCAAAAACGACTTCGTTCTCGTGAGCTGTTGTGGTAGATATTGTTCCGTTGATATTTAGTGTTCCATTTTCTTGTACAATAATTCCAGATTCCGCGTGAAAATATACCCGAGCTCCCGCATTTATTGTCAATATTTCGTTTGCAGGAACACTTGCATAACCATAAATTACATAAGGTTTGTCATTTTTAAAAATATACTCATCACCGTTTTCAGGATGATTGTGTTCCAGATTTCTACCTTTGATTGTTACAATTGTATTGTTTTCATCAAGTCCTATTGGTACATTTTCATAGACTTCATTTACTTTTTTTGGATAAATAAAATAAGCATCTTGTATCAATGTAACTAATGCTACAGTTTGCAAATTGACACCTACATCAAACAAAATTTCATCAGTATATAAAAAATCAGTAGGATTTGCATCCGCAACATCGGCAGTTGTTTCAATAAAAATATACAAACTGTCTTTAGCTAACACTTCGACATTATTAAAAACTTTACCATTATCTCCTTGCATGCCGTCAACAACCATTCGGTATTTTGAATTTTGTCCTTTGGCTAATTGTATGGTGGGAATGGCAATGTCTTTATCACTTTTGTTAAAAACTTTCAGAGTATAAGTGCTTGATCCAATATTTTTAAAAACGGTATCAAGATACACAGTGTCTTTTGAAAATTGAAGACTTCCTGTACTGGGTTCAAAATTAAAATCACTACGACAAGAAGTAAATGCTATTAGAATTATAGTAACTAAAAGACAAAATGTTTGACGCATCACAACTTATTTTTGGTAAAAATAGTAAAAAATATTTATAGGGTAATCGCTCTTTAAATATAACTCAGTTGTGGCTTTAAATATTGTAATTAGGAGTTTTAACTCTGCTATTTATATGTTATTTTTACATCAAAATAATCACAAATGACTTTTGATAAAGAAAAAATACTAACATTGTGTAATGCGGTTTCAAAAAACACTTTGATGCAAACCTTGAATATACAATATATTGATGCAGGCCTTGATTTTTTAACTGCTCAAATGCCAGTAAACGCTACTGTACATCAACCACTAGGACTGCTTCACGGTGGCGCAAGCGTGGCTCTAGCAGAAAGTGTAGGTAGTGCAGCATCAATGCTTTATATTGATACTAAAGAAGAAGAGGTTAGGGGCATTGAAATTTCGGCCAATCACTTAAAAAGTATTCGAGAAGGTATGGTTTATGCCACGGCAAAAATCATTCACAAAGGCAGAACAATACATTTATGGGAGATTAAAATTTTAGACCAAGACGACAATCTCATATCGTTGTGTAAATTGACCAATATGGTTTTACCAAGAAAAAAATAATTTTATAAATGATATCTATTTTTGATAAAATTGAAAAGCATTGGGAAAAACAATTGCCATTTGTTATCTATAACAAACCCAACCAAGATGATCTTATAGGATTTTTTCAGCAAAATGATTTATTACACTTAACAGAAGATTTTACTGAAAATGGATTTGTTTTTAATAATTTCGATTCAAGCCAAAGTGTTTTAATTCCTGAAGATAAAGCAGAAATAGTTATTGAAAAGTTTGATTTTGAAACAGCAAATTTTCAAACAATTATTCCGTCAATTGCTAATTCTCAAGAAAAACAAAACCATCAATTATTAATTCAGAAAGGTATTGACGCCATAAATAGCGGTGTTTTTGAAAAAGTGGTTTTATCAAGACAAGAAACGGTAAATATTAGTAAATTTAATTTAGTCAATACGTATAAATTATTGTTGCATACTTATCCTGATGCTTTTACGTATTGTTTTTATCATCCTAAAATAGGATTATGGCTTGGGGCATTTTCAGAGCAATTGCTTAAAATTGAAAACAATAACTTTAATACAATGTCCCTTGCTGGTACTCAAAAAGCAATTGATAATACAGAACCGATTTGGCAAAAAAAAGAAAAAGAAGAGCAACAATATGTAACCGATTTTATTGTCGAGAATTTACAAAAAGTAACTTTAGAGATTCATGCTTCAAAACCATATTCTTTTAAGGCCGGTAATTTATGGCATATCAAAACGGATATAAATGGTGTTTTAAATGTTTCAAATATAAAAGAAGCGCTTCAAATATTGCATCCTACGCCTGCTGTTTGTGGTTTTCCGAAAGCAGAAGCAAAAAAATTTATTCTTGAGAATGAAAATTATGACCGTAGTTTTTATGCCGGTTTTCTAGGAGAGTTGAACAAAAATTTCACTGCAAATACCCAAGGGTCAGATTTATTTGTGAACTTGCGTTGTATGCAAATTAAAGACAATCAGGCAGTTTTATATATAGGTGGCGGAATAACTAAACAAAGTAATCCAGAAAGCGAATGGACAGAAACCGTAAATAAATCGATGATTATGAAACAAGTTTTAAATTATAATCAATAAAAATAATATGAAATTAGATATTTTGGCTTTTGGTGCGCATCCAGATGATGTAGAATTAGGCTGTGGCGGTACATTAGCAAAAGAAATAGCATTAGGAAAAAAAGTAGGTATTGTAGACTTAACGCGTGGGGAGTTGGGCACCAGAGGCTCAGCCGAAATGAGAGACAATGAAGCTGCAGAAGCTGCAAAAATTCTAGGTGTTTCAGTACGTGAAAATTTAAATATGCGTGATGGTTTTTTTATTAATGATGAGCAACACCAGCTTCAAGTTATAAAAATTATCAGAAAGTACCAACCTGAAATTGTTCTGTGCAATGCAATCGAAGACAGACATATTGATCATGGAAAAGGTAGTAAACTGGTGTCTGACGCTTGTTTTCTATCGGGTTTAATTAAGATTCAAACCCATATTGATGACAATTTACAAACTGCATGGCGTCCTAAATTAGTCTATCATTTTATTCAATGGAAAAATATTGAACCAGATTTTGTTGTCGATATAACTGGATTTCAAGATACAAAATTGGCTTCTATTCTAGCCTACAGTTCTCAGTTTTATAATCCAAACACAAACGAACCAGAAACGCCTATTGCTACTAAAAACTTTAAGGATAGCATACATTATCGTGCTCAAGATCTAGGAAGACTTATAGGTAAAGATTATGCCGAAGGTTTTACTGTAGAAAGATATTTAGCAGTCAATAGTTTAGAAGATTTGATATAAATTTTTATTTTTTTTCTTTGCAAAAGAAAACTTTTATGATATATTTGCAACCGCTAAGCAAATGGTGATTGTAGCTCAGCTGGTTAGAGCATCGGTTTGTGGTACCGAGGGTCGCCGGTTCGAACCCGGTCATTCACCCAAAAGCAAAAGCCTCGATGCAATTCGGGGCTTTTTTTGTTTGTAAAAATTTTATATCTTTTGCTTTCTTAATTTATACCATTATGAAAAATATTTTGTTCATTTTTTTATTTAGTTATTTATTTGGATTTTCTCAATCAAAAGACGAACAACAACTAGCAGCTATTTACAAAACAGCCCTTACGAGTTCTACTTCTTATTCTTGGCTTGACAATTTGTCTAATAGATTGGGTTCTCGATTATCAGGTTCATTTGGAGCGGAACAAGCTGTCATTTATACAAAAGAAGAGCTTGAAAAATTAGGTTTGGACAAGGTTTACCTGCAAGAAGTGATGGTGCCAAAATGGGTACGAGGAGCCAAAGAAATTGCTTACATTCAAAACGGAAAGCAAATGGTTTCTTTTGCTATTTGTGCATTAGGAGGTTCAGTCGCAACCTCAAAAAATGGTTTGAATGCAAATGTAATTGAAGTCAAAAGTTTAGAAGAACTTAAAATATTAGGCGCCGAAAAAGTTAAGGGAAAAATCATTTTTTTTAACCGAGCAATGGATCCAGAGTTTATTGAAACCTTTAAGGCCTATAGTGGCTGTGTAGATCAAAGATCAACAGGAGCAAAAGAAGCGGGCAAATTAGGTGCAGCTGGAGTAATCGTAAGATCTATGAATTTGAGATTAGATGATTTACCGCATACTGGTGCTACAAATTATGGAGATATTAAAAATGAAGAAAAAGTACCTGCAGCAGCTATAAGTACAATTGGAGCCGTGAAATTAAGTAAAATTTTAAAGCAAAATCCACAAGCAATTTTTTATTTCAAACAGTCTTGCAAAAGCTATGATGATGTATTATCGTATAACGTTGTAGGCGAAATTACAGGTTCAGAAAACCCTGAAAAGATAATGGTTGTAGGCGGTCATCTTGATTCTTGGGATCTGGGTGATGGTGCTCATGATGATGGTGCAGGTTGTGTGCAAAGTATGGGCGTTCTTGAAATCTTTAAAAAGATAAATTATAAGCCTAAAAATACCATTAGAGTTGTTCTTTTTATGAATGAAGAAAACGGTGTTCGAGGCGGCAATAAATATGAAGAGTTGTCTAATAAAAATAAAGAAAATCATATTTTTGCTCTAGAAAGTGACGCTGGTGGGTTTTCTCCTAGAGGGTTTTCAATCGATGCAGATGATGCCAATTTTAATAAAATTGCCAATTTTAAAGATTTATTTGAGCCCTATCTGATTCATAAGTTTGTCAAAGGACGCTCGGGTGTAGATATAGGGCCTTTAAAATCTAATAAAATTGTTAAGGTAGGATTGCAGCCAGATTCTCAGCGCTATTTTGACTACCATCATGCTTCAAACGATACATTTGATGCGGTGAATAAAAGAGAATTAGAATTAGGTGCCGCAACAATGGCATCTTTAATGTACTTAATTGATCAAAAAGGAATAGATTAAAATTTAATATAAAAATAGAAAAAACTCGCAACTATCAATTGCGAGTTTTTTTTAACTGTTTATTTATTGTTACTCCAGTCGATACTTCTTGAAAAGTACATCACAGCCGCTAGTATTGCAAACAAACCTATACTTCCCACTAAAAACAAATTAATGTTGATTACTGGACATACAACAATCACAGCATTTGAAAAGTATTTAAGGGAATTGAAGCAGTACTTTCTGTAGATTATTCAAAGCATGTCTAGTCCTAAATAAAAAAGCCATAAAAAAATCGGATCCGTTACAACGAATCCGATTTTCTTATTCTATTATTAAATTAATTTTTGTAAAAAAAATTAACTAAAAAAAATATTACTTATAAGAATATATTTTCACTAATCTATATATGGAATGTACTGCACTTAAGAATAAGATAGCATTTATTAAATCAAGTTTAAAGTCTTTAGTAATAATAACTAAAGAACAACCTAAGACAGTAATGATATCAAAATAAAATAATACTTTTTTTTCTCTTTTTTCCATATTAATTACCTGTTACGACACATCCAAGATACCCTATAGAACCTAAAGCAATAATCGCTCCTCCTACAAATCCGCATGGTATACAACCAAAAGTTGTCCCAAAACTAATTATACCTCCAACTGCGATAACTGATCCAGCGCCTTCTTGACATGTAAGTTTTCTATTTCTTGTTCCTCTTGAACTTTCAAGAGTCCAAGTATATGTATATGAATCAGTAATTGGATCGTATACGGATAATTCCAATTCTAAAATTTCGTCAAGTTCGCCATTTTCGCTTTGGATATATAAAGTTGCATGTGTTTGACTATCTGGGACAGTGTGAAGATCGTAAGATAAATCAGAAGTTACAATATGCATGCTTGAAGGTTCAGGTACTTCACTACCACTTCTTGACATTTTTATATTATCCCCTACATATTTGGCGTAATTATCAAGTTTAAATTGTGATATACTTAAAACTTTTATGTCACTGTTATTTGTTTCTAGTTGTTTACTTACAAAATTTAGGAGCTCAGACTTCTCCACACTTTGTACTTCTGTTTCGGGTTTTGAGCAACTAAATGTAAATAACATTAATCCAACAAATAAAGTAATTCCTAATTTTTTCGGTAATTTTTTCGGTAATTTTTTCATAGTTAAATAGATAAATAATTTATTAAAATTTGTTTATGATTACAACTTTTCAAAATATCTTTAAACATTAATAATTAGACTGTTGGCCACCAGCTTTTCATATTACTATTATGATTTTACTTATAGAAGTTATAAACTTTCACAAATTTATATTATTAAAAAAAAACTATTGCTGTACTTTTTGTGCCTTTTTTTAAATTTTAATGTATCATTTATATTACACCTCTTTTCTTACATTCATTTAAAATATCCTCGTCAGTACCATTCTCAATCTCTAATATTTGCTTTATTTTTAATTTTCTCTTATTGACAGCACTTAGTGTTATATGTAAATAATTAGGAATGTTTTTCGTTTTTATGCCTTTAGAAATTAAAATTATAATTTTTCTATTTAAATCATCTAATTTTTGAAATATTTTTAGATTATCATTAATAGATTTTGTTACGGTTTCACTTTTATAGTTTGAACCATTTAATATTTGCTGGATTGCATTTGTAAAATATTTTGTGTTAGAAATATCAGTTTTTTCAATTATGCCTTCGGGAGAAATATTTTTCAAAATATTTTTTAGCTGTAAAAAATTTAAAATTCCCGATATGAAAACAATTTTTACTAAAGGAAATTTAAATCTAATCTGTTTTGCAAAATCTTCACCATTATTTATTTTTTTTATTATGTAAGGTGGCATGCTAAAATCTAAAATTATTATATCAAATGTGTTTATTTCATTTTGATTGAATATTAAATTATAAGCGGCTTCTAAAGAATTAGTAGTGGTAATTTTTGTTTTTATTTCTAATTGGTCTAGTGCCATATTGTAGAAATCTGTGATCATTTTATGGTCATCTACTAATAATATATTAAACTCCATGAATACAATTTTAATTATACTTAATTATAAGTTGTTTTGATTAAATTAAAAAATTATTGTGTACAATCATCTATAATAATTTGATAATCTATTTACCTAAATAAATTTATTTTTTATGATAGTAAACAAATTTTACAAGGAATTAAATGTAAGTAACATTTAATAAATTAAGTCTAATCTACAATATTAATTTGGAACTTGATTTTTAAGCAAAGTAAGAAAAATAAAAAAATAGTAACTATTTAAATTTTATTTTACTTTTTTAAATTTTAAAAATTCCTCCTAATGCAATAATTCTTTGAAAAAAGAAAAATTCTTGAGAAGCTCGGTCGGAGTTATTGTAAGTAGTCTTAATATCAGGCATGTTGATATAACCACCTTTTAATTCCCCTTGTATGTAGAAATATTTTAAAAAAGTGATATTCAAACCTGCTTTTACTGAAATTCCATATCCAGATATATGAAAGTCATCATGTCTTTCATATCCTAATAATTTTGCATCTGTTCTTGGATATAAAAAACCACCACCTATTCCTTCAGTAATATTAATTTGAAGTTTATCGGTATTTTGAATTTTAAATAAACCAGAAACATCATCATGTCTAGAAAATTCAGTATTTACATAATTTAAACCATCAGTATGTTCAAAAGTTAAAAATTCTTCGGTTAATAACACCTGATTATTAGGTTGAAGTTCACCATAGGAACCCGGATTTTGATAATATCCATTAATATCTACAGTTCGATTTTGTGACATTACATATTTCATATGATCAAAACCTATTGCAATGCTGTAGTGGTCATTAATAAAATAGCCCATCCTGAAATTAGTTTGAGGTATTGTCATTCTTGCAGGATTAATATAATCGATAGTATAACCCTTGGGTTTATCATGTGCCACTACATTTTTTAAGGTAAAATCATATCCGTTACCCCAAAATCTAATATCAGACTTACTATAACTTCCTCTATTACCACCCCAAGAAACAAAAATTTTTCCTTTGTTGTGAGCAGTATATTTTTCAGAAATTTCTTGCCCTAAACTTTCTTGTACTAATACAAAAAAGAAAAATGGAATCAATAATTTAAAATTTTTCAAAATGTTAGATTTATTGGATTAAAATGTATTTATAGTTTTTCTTATCGCTACAAGTTTTGTCATCAAACCTTCAAAATAATCAAGGTGTAACATATTGGCACCATCACTTTTAGCATTTGCTGGATCAAAATGGGTTTCTATAAAGATACCATCAACTCCTACTGCTATTCCAGCTTTTGCAACAGTTTCAATCATATCAGGTCTTCCTCCGGTAACTCCTACCGTTTGATTAGGTTGTTGTAAGGAATGTGTAACATCAAGTACCGTCGTGGCGTATTGTTGCATTGTAGGAATACCGCGATAATCTACAATCATGTCTTGATAGCCAAACATTGTGCCTCTATCTGTTACCATGACATTTTGATTGTTGCAGTCCAATACTTTTTGAACGGCATGTTTCATACTTTCTGGACTCATGAATTGTCCTTTTTTTAGATTAACGACCTTACCAGTATTGGCTGCGGCCACGACAAGATCTGTTTGACGCACTAAAAAAGCAGGAATTTGTAATACATCAACATACTCAGCAGCCATTGCTGCATCTTCATTCGTATGAATGTCAGTTACTGTTGGAACATCAAATGTTTCAGATACTTTTCTTAATATTTGTAATGCCTTTTCATCTCCAATACCTGAAAAACTGTCAATTCTTGATCTATTGGCTTTTTTAAATGATCCTTTAAACACAAAAGGAATATTAAGTTTTTCAGTAATACTAACAAGTCTTTCAGCAATTCTTAGTGCCATTTCTTCTCCTTCAACCGCACATGGTCCAGCCAAAAGAAAAAAATTGCCACTGTCTAAATGTTTGATTTTAGGAATATCTTGTAAATTCATAGAATGATTTTTTGAAAGTGTAAAGGTAATTATGAAATGTGAATTATGAATTATGAATTATAGAATATTAAAGGAATTTATTTCTTTAATGTAAAACCTATTGGTACCATTAAAATTCCTTTTTCATAGATATTCAAATAGAGTTTTACAGGTTTAACTTGACCTTTCCATTTGATTTCGTATACGTCAAGTAATCCCACACCCATTTCACTTTTTTTAGTAGGGAAGGGGCAACAGTTTTCTAATTTTTTATAAGTAATGGCTTCTCCTTTTGGTCCAGCCAAAGCATTTAGAAATCGAGGTTGATTGATGGTGTCGTTTTTTGTATTTTGGTAAAAAATATTTATGGGATAATCCGCATTGTAACCGTAGTTTTTATCTTTTGAATATTGGGTAATTACAAAGGTATTGTTAGCAGATAAAACCAAATCTGGTGTGTTATTATCTATGTTTTTTATGGTCAATTTTGTACTTACACAAGATGTAAAACCTGCAATTATTATTAAAAAAGACAACAAATTTTTTATTTTCATGATTTATTTTTTTAAGTTTTTTGTTTGCAAAAAGTAAGCCACAATCGCTGCCGTCACTACGCCCATTGATAAACCACCAAGTGCGCCTTGAATGATGTAACTTTTTAAATTAAAATAGTCAGTTGCGGCACTGAGTGTCATCATTTTCATGGTAACTGCATTGTTAATCGCATTTTCAAAAAAATGAGGAGAAACAAATGTCATACTGATATATTGTGCTATCGGATTGAGTAATGCGATAATAAAAGATATAAAAATACCTGTAACAAAGCCTTGCGACCAATTCATTTTGATTTTAAAGAAATTATTTTTCTTTTCTTTCAGCGCCAAAACGTAAATTAAAATAGCAGGAAAAGCAAAAAGATTTGTGTAAAAAATATGCTTGTTAATATAAATATCATGCAAACCAACTAATTTTTCTAATAATATCCAAAAAACAGAAATAATTGTAAAAATTATTGCCCATTTAATTTCAATTGTAAAATTTTTCATGTTTTAAATTTAATTGCTCCCAAAATTAAGCAGAATATTTTATTTGTAAAGCTATAAATGTTTGTATTTCCTACTTTATCCACTTTCAGATTCACTATTTTTGTGAAAAATAAATATTTATGGATTTGATAAATCAAACTTGGTCATGGTATTTTTCGGGATTTATGATAGGAATAGTGATGTTGCTGTTGATTTATTTCGGAAAAACTTTTGGTATGTCTTCTAATCTTAGGTCACTTTGCGCCATGGCTGGAGCAGATAAATATGCTGATTTTTTTAAATTTGATTGGAAATTGCAACGATGGAATTTAGTAGTTGCAATAGGAGCAATGCTTGGCGGATTTGTTGCTGTACATTATTTAAGTGATGCTTCAAATGTGACTATTAATCCTAAAACTACAACCCAATTAGCACAACTTGGTTTTGATGCGCCTAATGGTAAATTAGCACCTAATGTCATGTTTGGCAATGAAGCTTTTTCTTCGCCTAAAATGATTTTTATACTCATTATTGGTGGTGTTTTAATAGGTTTTGGTTCTAGATATGCTGGCGGATGTACCTCTGGGCATGCCATTCAAGGTTTGAGTAATTTGCAACTACCATCTTTAAAAGCTGTAATTGGATTTTTCGTAGGTGGTTTAATTGTTGCTCATTTTATTTTACCATTAATTTTTTAGGTTATGAAATTGATAAAATTTTTATTAGTAGGCTTTCTCTTTGGAATTATTTTAACGAAATCTGAAGCCATTTCTTGGTATAGAATATACGAAATGTTTCATTTTCAGTCCTTTCACATGTACGGCATCATTGGTACGGCAATTTTTACAGGTATAATTGGTATTCAATTGATCAAAAAATTTAAAGTGAAAGACTTTAATGGAAACACTATATCTATTGCTGATAAAGAAAAAGGATCTAAAAGATACTGGATTGGAGGATTGTTTTTTGGTTTTGGTTGGGCACTAGTTGGTGCTTGTCCTGGCCCAATTTTTATATTGATAGGTGCAGGATTTTTTCCTGTAGTTTTAATTTTGTTTGGGGCATTAATTGGAACCTTTATTTATGGTGTTTTAAAAGATAAATTACCACATTAAAAAAAGCACAAAACAATGAAGTAATGTGCTTGAATTTTAATAAAAAAATAAATTTGCTAAATTTTATTTATAAACCCTAACGTAATCTATTATGAACTCTTGGGGAAAAATGGTGTCGTCTACTTCTGGCCCGCCAAAGTTACCGCCGATAGCCATATTAATTAGAATATAAAAGGGCTGATTAAAGGGCCAGATATCATCTGTTTTGTTTTTTGGGTTAAAGGTGTAAACTAAATTATTATCAACAAAAAAATCGATTTTATCTTTGCTCCATTCTGCAGCATAAATATGAAAACCTTCTTCAATGTTTTCAATCTTTGTTTTCTTGGTGTTAAAAGTATTTCCGTGACTATTTTGTGTATGAAGTGAAGTAAAAACAATATCGGGTTCTTTGCCTACGTATTCAAGGATATCAATTTCTCCACATTTAGGCCAGCCTACTTGGCTGATATTAGATCCTAACATCCAGAAAGCTGGCCAGATTCCTTTTCCAATAGGCAACTTCGCACGTGCTTCAAAACGACCGTATTGAAATTCTTTTTTTGCCTTTGTTGTTATTCTTGTTGAGGTATATTTTTCGTTAACTTTTATTGCTTTTATAACTAATTTGCCATCAACTAATTTATGGTTCTCTTTTGTATAAAGTTGTCTTTCACTATTGCCCCATCCACAATTAGGACAACCGTCACCCAATTCAAAATTCCAAATTTTTTCGTTTAATGTTTTGCCGTTAAAATTATCTTCCCAAACTAATTTTCTCTTTGTTTGTTGTGCAACGCTTAGGTTAATGATCAATAACGTTAATATAATTTTTTTCATAACACTATTTTGTAAATTGAAAATCAGCTTCTAAACTTGCATTTGAATCGCCACCTACATAAACTTTAAAATCACCAATTTCTGTTTCCCATTTGTTATTTAGAGTATAAAATTGGATTAATTTACTTTCAATTTCAAAACTAACCGTTTTGGTTTCATTAGGTTCCAGACTTACTATTTCAAAACCTTTCAATTCTCTTACAGGTCTGGTTTCACTTCCTATTAAATCCCGAATGTACATTTGAACGACTTCCTTACCAGCTACTTTACTAGTGTTTTTTATTGAAACTGTAACAGTAATTTTTTCTCTTTCTGAAAAGGTATTTTGACTTAGTTTTAAATTTGAATATTCAAATTTAGAATAGCTTAAACCAAAACCAAAAGGGTACAAAGGTGTATTTTCTTCATCAATATAATGCGACCAGAAAACACTATTTTTCTCAGGTAAAACTGGTCTTCCTGTGTTTTTATGATTGTAGTAAATAGGAACTTGACCTACATTTCTAGGGAACGACATGGGTAATTTCCCACTTGGATTATAATCACCATAAAGTACCTGAGCAATTGCATTTCCAGTTTGAGAACCCAGTTGCCAAGCCTCAACAATAGCAGGAATATTGTCTTGTGCCCAAGGAATTGTTAATGGTCTCCCGTTATTTAAAACCAGTACAATATTAGGATTAGTTTTATAAATAGTTTCTAACAATTCTTGTTGTACACCAGGTAAATTTAAGTTGGTTCTGCTTCTACCTTCTCCAGTTTGAAACCCAATTTCGCCAAGTACCATGATGACAACATCGGCATTTTTTGCAGCTTCAATAGCTTTAGGAAAGCCACTCTTGTCAGTCATATTGATTTGTGTTTCTGAACCAAAAATAGGATTGCCAATAGCAACATCTGCTCCTTTTTCATAAACCAATTCGTTGCCAGCATATTGTTGTAATCCTTCTAGAACTGAAATTGCACTATTATCTTTTGAAGCAGCGCGCCAGCTGCCTAATGGACTGCTTTTGTCATTTGCCAAAGCACCAATTACGGCAATTTTTTGTCCAGATTTTTTTAATGGAAGCAGATCATTTTGGTTCTTGAGTAAAACAATTGACTTTTTTGCAATATCTAATACACCGTCTTGAAAGTCTTTTTTTCCTAGTGTTGCTTTTTCTCTATTTTCATCACAATATTTATATGGATTTTCGAACAAGCCCATTTCAAATTTCACTCTTAAAATTCTTCGGGCAGCGTCATCGATTACAGTTTCTTTTACTTTTCCTTCTTTGACTAATGTTGATAAATGGGCTACATATAAATAGGATTCCATATCCATGTCAGAACCTGCATTTGCTGCAATTTCCGCAGCATGTTTTCCGTCTTTGGCTTGACCGTGAGCCATCATTTCACTAATTGAACCCCAGTCTGAAACTACAAAACCATTAAATTGCCATTCATTTTTGAGGATAGTTTTTTGTAAATAACTATTTCCAGTTGAGGCAACACCATTAATTTCATTAAAAGAATTCATAAAAGTGCGTACACCAGCATCTACAGTTGCTTTAAACGGTGGTAAAACCATGTTATGTAGGGTAGAATTGCCTATATCTGCTGTATTGTAATCACGACCAGCTTCTGCAAATCCGTAGCCTGCAAAATGTTTTGCACATGCTAAAATGGTATTGGTTCCAGAGAAATCATTGCCTTGAAAACCTAGTACTCTTGCAAATGCGATTTTGCTTCCTAAAAATGGATCTTCGCCAGCACCTTCCATAACACGTCCCCATCTGGCGTCTCGAGTAATATCAACCATGGGTGCAAAGGTCCAGTTTACTCCTACAGCAGCAGTTTCTTCGGCAGCAATTTGTGCCGATTTTTTTATGGCTTCAAGATCCCAACTTGCAGCTTCGGCTAAAGGAATTGGGCTAATGGTTTGGTAACCATGAACAACATCGAAACCAAATAGTAAAGGAATATGCAATCTTGATTCCTCAACAGCTATTTTTTGTAATGCTTTAACATCTTTTACACCCAGAACATTGAGCATAGAACCAACCCATCCTTTTTTGAGATGGTCATATTTTATGGCTGCTAGTCCATCTTTTGGTGCGGGACCTGTAACTTCCCAAAAACCATTGTATTGGTTCATTTGACCAATTTTTTCTTCAAGGGTCATTAATTGTAAAAGAGAATCTACTCTTTTTTCAATATTATTTTGACTTTTGAAACTGGTTGTATTTTGAGTTATTTTATTATTGCAACTGTATATCAAAAATAGCAAGGAAATCGCTATTAGTAATGAAAGTTTTTTATTCATTTTAGGGTTTTCTATTAAAAAAATCAGCTAGGAAGTATAATTATTTTCTAGCTGATTTTTAAAGTTTATTTATTGATAGACTCTCACATAATCTACCTCCATGGCTGATTCTGTAAAGCCTGAATCGATTGCGCCCCCAAAGGTACCTCCCATTGCCACGTTCATTATTAAAAAGAAATTAAGATTAAAAGGTGAAGATGCCACATTTGCATAAGAATGATATAAAGTTCCATCTACGAAGAAACGTATAGAATCAGCATTCCAAATTACAGCATAAATATGAAACTCACTTGAAGCATTTGAAATAATATTCGTATTTGTGTTTGCGCTTCCGCCAAATCGTCCTGGATAATGTAGAGTACCATGTATTGTGTTTTGCTGATTGCCTCTATGTTCCATAACATCAATTTCACCGCAAGCTGGCCATGGATTTAATGCGTAATTTTCGCCTAACATCCATAAAGCAGGCCATGTTCCGCCACCAGTAGGCATTTTAGCTTTAAACTCTATTTTACCATATTTAAATTCATATTTGTTTTCGGAAACCAGTCTTGCCGAGGTATAGTTGGAACTGGCAATGGTTTGCTTTTTTGCAATAATTTTCAATACACCATTGTCTACCACTGAATTTTCAGTGCTGTTCGTGTAATATTGCGCTTCATTGTTTCCCCAACCTCCAGCGCCAAGATTATAGGACCAATTTGCAGGATTTGGCGGGCCATCCACATTAAATTCATCAGCCCATATTAGATTTGTAAAATCATTTGTTCCGCCACCTCCTTGAACAGGTTTTGTTGTTGTAAAAATATGATACCAAGCTAGGGCTTCATTACCGCCCATAACGGCACGGACTACCATTCGGTTTTCTGTAAGTGATAAAATTTCATAAGTATTTTGACCTATATAATAACCCATAAATCCATTATCACCTATTGTCATAGAGGTTCCTGTAGTTTGCAAAGGAATATTATTTCCTTTTACAACAGAATTTGAAGGACCTAGTATAACAGTTTTTTGACCAGAAGTATTGTAGTTTAAACAAAGATCATCTGGGCCACCACCTCCGCCAACACTTAGAAAAGATGAATTAAAAAACGTTCTGCCGCCATTATTTAATTCAAACTTTAATATGTCGCCTTGCAATGAAAATATTAACTCGTTATCATACAAACAACTTGTGTTTGGTGATCCTGCTTTTTCAAATGCGGCAGCTGTATAATATCCTGGTAAATGATTGGGTTGTGTTGCTACTTCGGGTCTTGCATCTATGTTTTTACCTACGCCTAAATGTCCTGGTTCACTTGCGGACCAATACCATTTTTTTGAACTTCCACCAGTTAAGTTTTGTACTGCAACTGGATCTGTAAAATTACTAAAAACCGTAATATCAAAAGTGATGCTTGACGAAACACCAGCTTTTCCGCTCGCCACAACTGTTATTGAATAAACATTTATTCCATTTTTTGTAAATTGTTTTTCTAATTCGCCACTTGGCGAATTTTTTGTACTGCCGTCACTAAAAATATATTTGTAACTAATTGCATCATTAGCAACAGCTTTAAAAGTCACAGTTCCAGAACCATCACCGTTAGGATTAGCTACATCTTTACCTGCAATATCAGCACTAACTTCTAGGCCGTTTGGAGAATTTATATCTCCAAATGTATTATCATCATCTTGACATCCGATAAATAAAATGAGTGAAACAAGAAGAATTAAAAAATTATTTAACTTTTTCATTTTAATTTTTTTTAATTATGAAAGTAAACGTTATCAATGTATACCGTATTATTTCCTGATGGTGCACCTACATAAATAAGTTGTGCAATATTAGCTTTTGTGGTTAAACCTGTAAATGAACTCAGCGGTATGTCTAAACTTATCCATGAACCTTGTGCGGGTGATGTAATCGTTATTTCATGTTCTTTATCATCTCCACCGTCATAAATTCCATTAGGTCCAAAATCTACTAATTTAATTTTAAAGGTTGTAAAGTCAGAAGACCAAACATCAGTATGAAAATGAGTCATTGCAGTTGCATTAATTTGAGATGAGACTGTTTCGATCCCCACAAAGTCAAGCGCACTGTATTTTTTAGTTGCATTGCCTGATATTAAAATATCTTCTAAAGTGGCACTTGACCATGAGGTTCTCCATGTATCAACAGCAACATTTGTATAGGCATTACTAAACATTGAAATTACATTTGAAGCTGGTAAAGTAGGAGTAGGTGCGGCGGTTACTGTAGTAGCATTATTATAAAAATATACATTATCTACATACACAGTTGTGTTTCCTGCGGGTGCACCAACTAATATAAGCTGCGCTATGTGTGCTCTTGTTGTTAAACCAGTAAAATCGCTTAACGGAACATCTATACTAACCCATGTTTCTTTAGCAGGATTGTTTATTGTTATTTCATGTTCTTTATCATCTCCACCGTCATAGATTCCATTAGGGCCAAAATCTACCAATTTAATTTTGAATGTTGTAAAGTCTGATGACCAAACATCAGTATGAAAATGAGTCATTGCTGTTGCGTTAATTGGTGTTGTTGTAGCTTCTATACCAACAAAATTTAGGGCACTGTATTTTTTAACATTATTTCCGCTAACATTAATATCTTCTAGATTGGCTTGTGACCATGAAGTCCTCCAAGTATCTACGGGAACATTTGTATAAGTATCACTAAACATAGATATGACGCTTCCTGCTGAAACGGCAGGTATAGGAGCTGGAACTAGGTTTGTTATAGTTATTGTTTGTGTTTTTACTGTAGTTGCTACTCCACCACTTAGGGCTACTACCGTAACTGTGTAAGTTCCTGGCAAAGCATAAGTATGGGTTACAGTTTGACCTTCCATAAATTCTACAGGTACTTGACCGGGATTATCTCCATAAAAAACTTGAAAAAAAGTTTCAAACTTAGCTTTTGCAGTTACAGTTATTGACCTGTTACTTCCTATGGTTATTGTAGGTTCAACTTCAGTAGGCGCTACAAATGATACTGTTAATTGTTGGGTTGTTTCGGTTTTAAGTCCGTTAAGTGTTGAAGCAACAATTTTTACCGTATAAACACCTTCTTTGTACTTATGGTTTATTTTTTCTCCAGGACCTAACTTTCCAGGAGTTAAAGTACCATCACCATAATAAATTTCATAAGCTGTAACGCCTTCTCCATCAGGCTGTATGGTTACGTTGCCCGAATTGTCTTGAGAAATGGTCAATAATGCCGAAACATTTTTTGGTGCAGTAATATTTTGTAAAACGCCATCACTACCATCATCTTGTGTACAGCCTAAAATTGCTGTAAATAAGATAAAACTGTATAAATATTTTAAGTTTTTCATATTATTTAAATTATTAATAATTAGGATTTTGTTGCCAATTGCCGTTAGAAAATTGAATTTCTTCAATAGGAATCGGGAATAATTCATTTTTGCCAGTTGTAAAAGCTGGTATTGAAGCTGCAGCTCTATTGGTTCTTACTAAATCAAAAAATCGATGTCCTTCGCCTACAAGCTCAGTTCTTCTTTCTGCTAAAATAAAATCAGTTAGCGCAGCTCCAGATGCTGAAATATCATGATTGATATCACCAAATGCACGGCGTCTCACTTGGTTCAAATACGTACGTGCTTTATTATCATCAATGCCACCACGATTGTAAGCTTCTGCTGCCATAAGTAATACATCAGCATAACGAATGGCTCTGTAATTGTTAGGGTTTGTGAGGTTTAAATCACCTTCAGCATCTGTTCTTCTTTTTCTAGGAATGTATTTTCTATTAAAATAACCTGTATGTTCATTACCTTTTCCAAAACTAGCCCCTGTACTTAATGCCCAAGCTTCTATGTCTAAAATAGCAACGTCTCGTCTTCTATCACCTATTTCAAAAGCATCGAAAACAGCTTTAGTAGGTACGTTAAAACTAAAACCAGAAGTAAATAATGTTCCGTTATAATTTCTAACACCACTAAAACCTACAGCTACATTTCCTTCGCTGCATTGTAAACAAGTAAATCCAGCGCCTTCAAGATCTGTATATTGTACTTCAAAAACAGATTCAGTTCCGTTTTCTCCAGTTTCTTCAAAAATAGAATTGTAATCAGTTACCAACGTGTAAGGTGTTGTAGTTATTAAAGTTTCAAAAGTTGTTGCAGCTTGGGTGTATTTTTCTTGAAACAAATAGGCTTTGCCTAATAATGCTAAAGCAGCTCCCTTAGTAACCCTTCCAATTTGTGAAGGCGTTTGGGATAAATTTTGTGAAGCAAAAATAAGATCGGCTTCAATTGAAGTATATACTTCCTCCTTAGTTGCACGTGGAATGATTTTTTCATCACCAAGTTTGAAACGAGCATCACCTTTTAATGGAATACCACCAAACCATTTTACAAGTTCAAAATGGTAATAAGCTCTTAAAAATCTAGCTTCTGCTATGAGTTGGTTTTTACCTTCAAAGGCTGTTTTTTCTTTGAATTCAAGGATGTAATTTGTTCTTTGTACCCCAGCAAACATCCAATCCCAGATATTTTTTAAATCACTATTAACTGATGTGTGAATCATATCATCTATTTGTTGGAAACCCACTACATCTGTTTGGCTTTCTCCTCCTGCTAAAGTGTTATCAGAGGCAATTTCTCCCAATAAAACATTTAAATATGTAGATTGTAAAATATCATAAGCAGCTATTAATGCATTTTCATATTCTTCTTTAGAATTAAAATAATTTTCAGAATCAATAGAATAAACAGGTTCTCGATTTACAAAATCATCACCACAAGAAATCGTAATAAAAGATAATGTTAAGATGCTCAAAGCAAAGTAAAATATATGTTTTTTCATCGTATTTTAATTAAAAATTAATGTTTAAGCCTAGTATAAAAGTTCTTGGGATAGGATAAAATCCGTTATCAATACCGCCACCAATAGGAGCGCCACTTGATGCGCCAGGATCATAACCTTTGTATTTTGTAAAAGTATACAAGTTGTTGACAGCTGCATACAATCGTAATTTAGAAATTCCTGTATTGTCTAAATGTTTTTGATTTAATGAATATCCTAATTGTATATTTTGAATTCGTATGTAAGACGCATCTTCTACAAAATAGTCAGAAAAAATTGTATTTGCTGTTGCATCTGTGGTAACTCTAGGAACTGAGTTACTGGTTCCTTCACCTGTCCATCGGTCTAAAACATAATCCAAACGGTTCACATCAGAAAGTGTGCGTTCATAATTTCTTACCATATCATTGCCAACTGAAGCAAAAGTATAGGCAGCAAAATCAAGGTTTTTATAATTGAATTGTATATTGAATCCCATTGTTGCTGCAGGAATAGGATCACCTATTTCCGTCCTATCATTTGCATTAATTGCACCGTCACCATTTACATCCTTAAATCGAATGTCACCTGGAGCAGCATTTGCACCTAATGCAATTTGAGAAGGATGCGCATCAACTTGAGCTTGATTTTGAAATATACCATCAGTTTTATAGCCATAAAAATAGCCTATTGGATGCCCTTCTTCAAATCTTGAAGGTGCTTGTTGGCCTACGCCAAATGCTCCGCCTGGAATAAAATCAGTTCCAATAACCTCAAGCACCTCATTTTTCAAGAAGGTAATGTTGTATCCTACATTTATTGAAAATTTATCTGAAAATTTATTTTTATAATCAATAGCAAATTCAAATCCTGAATTCCTTACTGTTCCCGCATTAATTGTAGGCGAACCAGCTCCTGGCGCACTAGTTCCAAAAATTCCAGAAACAGGAATATTTGATATTAATAAATCTTTTCTAGTATCAATAAAATAATCAGTAACTATGTTGATTTTATCACCAAACAATCTAAAATCTAGACCTGCATCAAATTTTCTTGCTTGTTCCCATTTTATATCAGGATTGGGTATATTTCCTACAGCAGTACCATTTACAAGATTACCAGTAAGAGGTCCATTTATAGGAGTATTAAATACATAAGTAGCTTCTCCATTTAATAAACCTAAGTATCGGTTATTCCCTATCTGATCATTGCCTAAAGTGCCATAACTGGCTCTTAATTTCATAAAGTTGATGAACTTTCCTTTATTAAAAAAACTTTCGTCAGAGATTACCCAGCCTGCTGTAAATGATGGAAAGTAAGCAACTGCATTGTTAGGGCCAAATTTGGTCGAAGCATCTCTTCTTAATATTGCAGAAAATAAATATTTGCCCTTAAAATCATATTGCAACCTGCTAAAATAGGAAAGTCTTCTTTCATCATAGCTATAAGATCCATTTGTTTTTGTATTTGATATTCCTGTTGTTAATGAAATATCTGCAAATTCCCATGAATTATTAGGAACATCAAAGCCAGTAGCAAATAGTCCATTTCCAAATTCCTTAAAGATGGTGGTACCAAGAACGCCAATAAATTTATGATTTTCCCCTATTTTTTTTGTGTAGGTTCCATATAAATCGAATGAATAATTATTATCGTTTATTGCATTTTGAGAAACTCTGCTTCTTTGTACATCAAAAACTTTCCCGCCATAGCTAATTTGTTTTGCAAAATCTCTAGATTCACTATTAGATGTATTAAAACCTATACTACTAGAAAGGACAAAGTTTTTGAATAATTTATAATCTAAGCCGAAATTTCCATTTATCTTTTTAAAATTAAAATCATTGTAGGTATTGGCAATTTGTGCCAATGGATTTATAATTTCAATCCCTAATCCTGTAGTGTTAGGGACTAAAGTAAAATTACCATTATTATCATAAGGAGATAATGTAGCGGGTGTATTCAAGGCATTAAAAAGTACTGATCCTAAACCGTTTTCGTTTAAAGATTTTCTGTTAAAATAAGTATAAATTAGATTAGTTCTTACATTTAACTTTTCAGTTACCTCAGCTCCTAATGATATTCTCGCTGTATTTCTTAAAAATCCAGATTTATCTTCGCCTACAATACCTTCTTGATCAAGATGAGAGCCACTTACTGAATAAGTGATTTTATCTGATCCTCCTGAAATGGAAATGTCATGATTTATAATTGGAACACCTGTGCTAAAAATTTCTTTTTGCCAATTGGTTCCTTTGCCCAATCCCGAAACATCCGAAAATGGTAAAGGTCTACCACCATTTGCATAACTTTCGTTTAACAAAAGGGCATATTCAGTAGCATCAAGAGTAGGTAAAGTTCTTGATGTTTCTTGAAATCCTGTATAAATGTTGTATGCAATTTTTGTTTTTGAATTTTTCTTTCCAGATTTTGTTGTCACAAGAATAACACCGTTAGCACCAATTGTTCCATAAATAGCTGCCTGCGCATCTTTTAAAACAGTAATGGTTTCAATATCATTAGGATTTAATAAACCTAACTCTCCAATATATCCATCAATAATAGTTGTAGGTCTGTTTTCTCCATTAGTGGCAATTCCTCTAATACGAATGTCTAACGCAGCTCCTGGTGAGCCAGATTGTGTTGTTACGTTTACTCCAGAAACTGTGCCCTGTAATGCTTGCTCAATTTTTATAGGTTTAAGTATTTCGAGTGTTTTACTGTCAACTATTGAAACTGCTCCGGTTACTTCTCTTTTCTTTTGTGTTCCGTAACCTATTACAACAACTTCATCGAGATTTTTTGTATCATCTTCTAATGCTATTTCAATATTAGATTTACTTGAAGTAACGGTGTACTCAAAGTTTTGAAATCCTATGTAAGTAAATAATAAAGTAGTTCCAGATGGTACACTTTTTAAAGTGAATTTTCCATCTAAATCAGAAATAGTTCCTTTCTTACCATCCTTACTTTGAATGTTTACGCCAGGAATGGATAATCCTGATTGTTTTTCTTTGACTACTCCTCCAACATCATAAATTTGGGATGAACCCAAAAAAGAAGTAAGAAGCAATACAAGTAGTAAATAATTTGACTTCATATTTATATATTTTGTGAATTATAAAATTAACCTACTTAATTAATAATAATTCAAAATACACCACAACAAAAAACATACAATGTAAAAAAAGCACATGATTATTCGTATTAACACAACAAAAACCAATAAAAACAACTAATGTACTGATATTGTTAAAATTATTTTTTTTAAATAATTGTTAATAATCTTGTTATACAACGTTATTGTTGTGGTAATGTATAGTTAAATAGATCTAATGTATAGGCATTTTAAACAGAAAGTATGTATTCTACAAGTCCTTGAGCATGAGGTAAATCCATTTTTTTGCGCAAACGGTACCTTTTTATTTCTACACTTCTTACAGAAATATTGAGTAAAGGAGCAATTTCCTTTGAAGCCAGGTTAAGTCTTAAATAAGCGCAAAGCCTCAAATCATTAGGAGTTAATGACGGATGTGCCGTTTTCATTTTTTTAAGAAAATCTTTATCTGCATTATTGAATGCCTCTTTAAAAAGATCCCAAGTATCTTCTTCATTGATGTTTTTATTAATTGTAGTTATTACTGTTTTGATATTTTTAGAGGTATCTTCTGTTCTTTTTAAATCATCTTTTATATTAGTAAGCAATTCATTTTTTTTGATTAAACTCATTGTTGACACTGCTAATTCTCTATTTTTACTGGAAACATCTTGCTCAAGTTGATCATTCTTTATTTTCAGCATTTGCCGTTGTACTTCCATTTCTTTCAACTCTAGCTTTTGATTGTTATCATCGATTAGCTTATTTTTTTGATTTTGGTAATAAGACTTGTAAGATTTATTGATGAAATAAGCCATAGTAAATGCTAAAATGATATAAATTATAATGGCGATATGGGTCCAATACCATGGTCTTAAGATGGTAAAATTATAGACTATTGTATTTTCTGAAAGTGATGCTCCTATTCGGGAACGGATTTTCATTGCATAAGAACCACATGGTAAATTTTTAAAACTTACACTAGGTTTTTTTGACCAATCACTCCAGTTTTCATAATAGCCTTTTAAAATATATTGGTATTCCGCAACAATGTATTTGTTGTATTCTGGTACACTAAAATTAAATGTTAAATTATTTGATAGATATTCGATTTCAGTTTCTTCATTAAGGGATATATTTATTGAACTTGCGTTTGCTTTATTTTTTGATATACTATTTAAATTGATGTAGAATTTCTCAAAATTAAGTTCGTTTGTATTTATAGAATAATAACCATCTGTGGTCCCAACTAAATAATTGTTGTTGCCTATTGACACAATATTTTCATAACCTAACATTGAATTGTTTAGCGAATTAGGTATAGAAATAGTATTTAACTTAGGAACATTACTAAGTTTTCCTGATGTAAAATAATTGATATTATTTCTTGTAAAAACCCATAATTTGTTTGAATTGTCTACAATTAATCTCCCAGATCGGTATTGATCTTTCTGAATGATTTGGCTTAAAACTGCATCTTTTTCGAAAAGCTTCGTGGTTTTATTGAGCTTGTAAATTCCGGTTTTATTTGCAAAAAGGATATTATTATTGAACTTTGCTAATCCAGCATTTTTTCCTTTTGAGGGAGAATTATACTTTTTTACATTAGTAACTTTTGAAAACTCATTATTCAAGACTAGCTTAAAAATCCCTTTGTACTCATGACTTACGATTATTTCTCTATTAATTATTTCAAAAAATTTAGAAGAATAATCAAATCCTTTTATTTTATTTTTGAATTCCCAGCCATTATTAGTTTTACTTAAAACACTAATGCCAGAATAATTTCCTTGAAAAAGGGTATTGTTTTGGTTCGAACAAGCCTCAAATTTCCAGGTTCCAGATTCGCTATAAATCAGTTTAGATTTTAGATTTTTTATTATAAAGGTTCCTGAATCATGACCGCAAAATAAAGTTTTGTCATGTTTAAATAAAGACCAAACTTGGCCTTTTGTACCTTCTATAAATTTAAAATCATCTGAGGTATCATTATTCTTATAAAAAAGACCTTGATTAGTACCTACATATAATTTATTTTCAAAAATTATTGCAGAATAAACTGTACCAAGAATCCCCGTTTTATCAAAAAAAGTTTTAAAAGGAGATGTAATATTTAAACAATCAATACCATTATCAAGTCCCATCCATAAATTTTTTTGTTTGTCTTCAAATAGTGATAAAACAGTATTATTACTTAATCCTTTATTTTGATTGATGTGGTATTTTACCTTTCCCGCGGGATCGAGTATAAAAATTCCGTTTGAAATTGTACCCAATGCAAAATTACCATCGCTTAAAAGTATGCTCGTATAAATGCTTGTAGCCTTTAATAAACTGTCGGTTAATGTTGACCATTTTGTTAGCTGTCCATTTGCGTATTTATAAAAACCATCATATTGAGTATGAATAAGTAAACCTTCTTTTAAAGAAAAAATATTTAGTACTTTTTTATCTTTAATAATTTTAGAACCTATGACTAAAGAGGTTTTTCCATTTTCAATTTCATAAACTCCATCATTTATGGTTTGAAAATAAATTCCGTTATTGGTTTTAAAAGCTTTTAGAATATTTTTTTCAGGAGTAATAATTCTAAATGCCTTTGTTTTTGTATCATAAATATAAATTCTATTTAATGATTGAAAAATCACCCATTGGTCATAATCAATGATATTCCAGAATTGTTCATCATCAATTAATTGGTTTTTTATTCTTTGGCTCAAGGAAGTGTATTGTAGAATTCCTTTGTTGTTTTTAATCCAATAGCCAAATTCCATGTAACAGCCAGTGTAAATGGCTTTACCCACAACTTTTACAGATCTTATTATGGTTTCATTAGGCGATGGATATAAAGTCCAATTTGCACCATTGTATTCCATTAATCCTTCATTGTTTGCTACATAAATATAGTTTTTATCATTCTGGTCAATCATCCAGTTTTGATTACCAGCATTATAGGCGCTAGCACTATATTTTATAATTGAAGGTAGTTCTTGCGAAACTACTAAATACGGACATGCGACTATTAAAAATAAAAAAAAACGTAAAAAAATACTCATACTTGCGATATATCAATAGTTAAAGATATAATTTAAATTAATGTAAAACTTAATATAGCTAGTATTGCAAATAATACAAAGAATAAATCCCGAGGACATCGGGATTTATTTTAAATAATTTGAGCGCTTAAACCAGCTTCAAGTAGCTGGGAACATTGTGGTTTGAGTTCATCAAGTAAACCAGTTTTTACCGTACACTTGCCTTTATAATGTACTAAAATTGCACATTGTTCAGCTTGTTCCGTAGAATGTTTACATACTCTGATTAAAGTTTCAATTACGTGGTCAAAAGTATTTACATCATCATTAAACAAAACAATTTCGTTATTGATTCCTATGGATTCACTAGCTAAAACTTCTTCTAATACTTTTTCTATTGTACTCATTTTTAAATTATTAGTTTTCTAAAATTTTAAAAGCCTAAAGTTTTATAGGTTTGAATAATCTAATTTACGTATTTAAGTGAAACCCAATTATTTTTTTGAAATTTTTTAACATAAGCCAACCCTTTTTCTGTACAAGATGCATCAATAAACGGAATGTCCTCCTCATAAAATCCACTAAATAAAATAGTTCCTTTTGGATTCAAACAATCAACATACGTTTGCATGTCATTGAGCAATATGTTCCTATTGATATTCGCAATAATTAAATCATATTTTTTATCTACAAGCAAAGTAGCATCACCTTCAAAAACGGTAATATGCTTACAATTGTTGCGTTCGACATTTTCTATGGCGTTAAGATAACACCAGTTGTCAATATCAATAGCATCAATAGGTTGTGCACCTTTCATTTCTGCAAGAATTGCTAAAATTGCAGTTCCGCAACCCATATCTAAGGTTTTTTTATCCGTGACATCAATTTCTAGTAAATGCTGGATCATCATGTGTGTTGTTTCATGATGTCCTGTACCAAAACTCATTTTTGGTTCAATAACAATATCATATTGCGCATCAGTTTTTACATGAAAAGGAGCACGCACATGGCATTTATCATCAACATTAATAGGTTCGAAATTTTTTTCCCACTCTTCGTTCCAGTTGACTTGGTCTATTTCTTCAATTGTGTATGATATTACAAATTCAGGGGAATTTATTATATGAAGATCTTGTAAAATGTCTGCTTTCCAAAATTGTTTTTGAATATAAGCAACAATGCCAAAATCACTTTCTATAAAACTCTCAAATGGAAGTTCACCTAGCTCAGCAACTAGAATTTCTGAACCTAATTCTTTTGGTTCAACTATAAAATGGTATCCTAAATATATATTTGACATTTCAATTTTTTTGCAAATGTAGCAATCACTTTTCAATACTTTTATAGAAATTATATTTTAAATAATTTTTTTTAAAAAAAAGTCCTGTTAGTTTAAACAGGACTTTTAGCGTTATACATATTATTTAGATGAAAGAATTTGGATTTTTTCAATCACTGGCGGCACCGCAAGCAGTTCACTAGCGTTTGCCATTAATGCTTCGGCAATTCTCCCATTTAAATGTGCATCTCTTCCAGATTCAGCCTCGAAGGTATCAAAGATACCAAAGGTGTTTTCACTGATCTTAAAAGAGTACCAGTTTACTGTTTCTGTTTCTGCAATTGCAAGCGGTAAAGCATTTTTTATAAAATCTTCAACAACTTGTTCTTTTCCTGGTTTAGCAACTATTCTTACTAAAAGTCCTACTGTTATCATATTTTTACTTTTTTAATTAAAAATTTATTTCCCTGATTTATCTACTACAGGACGATTTTCTCTATTAGCAAGTTCCCAAGCGGTAACAAAAGCTAGTTGAGTCCTTTTTGTTAAAGCATCAAATTCAATTTTATCAACTTCATCACTGGCTTGGTGATAATCTGCATGCACTCCGTTAAAAAAGAAAACAGCAGGAATACCTTTTGCAGCAAAGTTATAATGGTCTGAACGTTCGTAAAAATGATTTGGATCCTTAGGATCATTGAATTTATAATCTAAATCAAGATTTACATATTTTTTATTGGCCTCTGCGCAAATTTTATCTAAATCTGTTGAGAGTCGGTCTGCGCCAATTAAGTATACATAATTATTAGATTTAGCATGATCATCGTCACGACGGCCTATCATATCAATGTTGATATCGGTAATGGTATTAGCAATAGGAAACAAGGGGTTTTCAGAATAATAACGAGAACCATGTAAACCATGTTCTTCACCAGTTACATGAAGAAAAAGGATAGAACGTTTAGGCCCAAAACCTTCATTTTTTGCACTCTGGAATGCCTGTGCAATTTCTAACAAGGCAACTGTTCCAGAGCCATCATCATCTGCACCATTGAATACTTCGCCATTTTTCATACCTACATGATCATAATGTGCTGATATTACTAAAATTTCCTCTGGCTTTTCTGTCCCTTCAATAAATGCCCAAATGTTTTCTGAATCTGATAAATTTTCCCCATATTTTTTGTTCATAAAATCGGCTGGCACTTTTTGGTAATAATTTTCGGCTCCTTTAGGAAAAGTTACTCCTGCTAATTTATATTGATCAATTAAGTATTTACCAGCTTTTTTTTGTCCATCTGTCCCTGTCTCACGGCCTTCCATTTCATCAGAAGCTACAATTGTAAGATGACTTTTTAATTCGCTATCAGTAATAGTTTTCATGTATTTTACAACATCGGCTTCTGTTTGAGCTGCTTTTTGACCCGAACAACTAATGTTTAAACAAATAACTGGTATAAGAAAAATTATTTTTTTCATCGTTTGATATTTAGAAATAGGTTTTTTTATGGGTTTAAAATTATTTTGTTAGTATTTCATTAAAAAATATATTCATGTGATCCCATGAATGTTTTGCTGCTTTTTCGTTGTAAGCTGCACCTTTAGAATTGTCGTTTCCTGCGGTTTCTTCGGTAAAAGCATGAACTGCATTTGCATAATAAACCATCTGCCAATCGGCTTTTGTATCACGCATTTCTTGTTGAAAGGCTAATACTTCTTTTTGTGGCACGTATGGATCATCTGCGCCATGTAAAACCAATACTTTTGTAGTTATAGGATTATTAGCTCTGGTCTCATCTTTACCAAGTCCGCCATGAAAAGCGACTACACCTTTTACTTTGAAATTAGCTCTCGCTGCTTCAAGAACTCCCGTGCCACCAAAACAGTAGCCTATTACTGCTATATTATCAGGATTTGCCCCAGCGTTGATTAATTGTTCAAGTGCTAGTGCAATTCTTTTTTGATACTCAGCAACGTTAGTCTTGTAATATCCTGCTTGTTTTCCTGCTTCTTGTGTATTTTTAGGATAATTACCTTCACCATAAATATCAGCTATGAAAGCATAATAACCCATTTTTGAAAGTTTTTCGGCAGTTTTTTTTGAATGATCATCAATCCCTTTCCAAGCTGGAAGAATTAAAACACCAGGTTTTGATTTAGAACCTTTTTTTGGAGTTACCGAAAAACCGTTTAGTTTAAGTTCGGTATCTTTGTAGGCAACGGCTTTGAGTTGCGCATTAGCGATTACAGATAAAAGGAAAGCCGCAATTGTGAGAAATAAATACTTTTTCATGATTATTTTTTATTAGCATTACAAATATCGTAAAATATTTTGTGTAAAAAACTTATGAAAAGCACAAAAAATATATCTAAAAGTCCAATTTTTTTTTAAATAAATTTTGAAAGTAGTTCCTAAATTTGGTTTGCTATCTTCAGTTACATTTCCGCCCATAATATCTATTTGGTTTTTTGTAATTGAACACTACATCATCACGAGGGTTGTTAGGAATTATGGTTTATTTAATTGAGTTTGTTTGTATAAAAACATTAATGGTTTTCTCTTTGTAGTTTTTGAGATTTAGTGGTTCTATTGTCAAACTCCTATTGGTTTGAATTTTGACTACATCGTTTAAATTTAAAAGGTTTTTATTTAAATCACGAGAAACGGTTTTAAGTAATTGTACCAATTCATTTTTTTCTTAATCAGAATCAATTGTAAGAACCAAGTTTGTAAATGATTTTATATTGCTCGTGTGGGAAAGTAAATCGTGTGAAATTATGTAAGTAAATTAAGCAATTGATTGTTCTGTATTAAACTAAATCAGAGGAATTGTTTAGATTTTTTTCGGTTTCCTTTTTTGATATATCAATTGTAATATCGCGTTGGCTCAATCTCCGGAATGTTTCCTTAAAAATATTTACAAAATCTTTGATTTATATTATTGATTCATGTTTAGCATACATTTGGTATTAAAAATCATGTTGTTTTTCTATTGGTGTTTGCGTGGTTGTATAATTTACAGCATATTTTTGATCATCATAATAATATCATCTACCCAAAAAGCAGGAATTAATATTATAAATTATCATTCCTAAAAGATGTACTTGAGAACTAAGGTTTCTTGATAAAGTTATTCATTTAGTATCCATATAAAACTTTTATTAATGAAATGATTCTAAATCAACATTAACTATTAATTTATGCGATAGTTATTATAAAAGTGATTTTTTAATATGACTTAAACTTTTTTCAGAAAAGAGGAGCTGATCTATCACTATTTGTTGGATATTTTCAATATTGTAATATTTTGTCCATTTGTAATCTGTAAACAATTGTCTTATTTGTTTAATGGTTTTAGCAGTTGCTTCACTTGTTCTTAAAACTGCTTTATTTTGTTTAGATAAATTGTTTTTATGATTATAATTTACAGTTTGTGTTTTGTAATCAACTTCGATAAAATACAATTTCTCAGTTTCATTATCAGGATGAAATGCATCCCAATAAGCAAAACCTAGTCTTGTCTTAGCTGTTGAATTTTTATTTCCAACCAAACGCCATTTAGAATTTGCTGCTCTTCCCCAATGGTTTGACAGTCTGAAAACGCCATCATTAGTATAAAAGTAGGTGCTTCCAGAATTGCTTTTATAGTCTGGATTTTTGTTAGCTATAAGTTCCTGATCCACTTCAGTAAAAACACAAAAGGTATTTTTTATGCTTTTTCTTTTACTATGAATTGCTGTGTTCATATTCAAAAGTAAACATTTTGGCACAAATGAGCCAATAATCAATATCTTTAAAACTAGAAACAACCTATTTTGAAAGGTTTTTATCCTTTACAAATCATAAATACTGTTATATTTGCAAAAAATAAACATGACAAAAGAAACTGATAATAAAATTTTAAGCAAAGGTATTTACACAGGAAATATCGAGAAAGATGAAAACGGTAATTATTTTTGTGGCGAAATTTTATTGGATTATAAAATGGTAGCTGCTAACTTTACGATAGGCGATTTAGTTACAGTAAAAACCGTAATTGTAAATCCTAGTGACATGACTTATAATAAATATCCTAAAAAAACTAGGAATTTCGCTTTGGCAAATCTTAAGCCAGAAAACTAAAAGCTACAAGGTTATTGCAACTACAATTGCCATGCATAATTATTTACATTTACAACTTTAATTATTATTTATCATAAGTGAGCGAAATCAATAAGCTAAAAATTCTTAATGATCCTATTTACGGATTTATTACCATACCAGATACTTTAATTTACGATTTAGTTCAGCATCCTTATTTTCAGCGTTTGCGGCGTATTTCTCAAATGGGCTTGTCCTATCTTGTTTATCCAGGAGCACACCATACCCGTTTTCATCATGCGCTAGGTTGTATGCATATCATGCAAAAGGCCGTTGAAGTAATTAGATTTAAAGGTACTTTAATTTCTAAAGAAGAGGAACGTGCGTTGTATGTTGCTATTTTGTTACACGACATAGGCCACGGACCTTTTTCTCACGCCATGGAACACAGCATTGTGGAAGATGTGAATCATGAAGCCATTTCGTTGTTGTTTATGAATCAATTGAATTTAGAATTTAATGGTATGTTAAGTTTAGCAATCCAGATATTTAAAGGTGATTACCACAGGAAATTCATGTTACAACTGATTTCTAGTCAATTAGATATGGACAGAATGGATTATCTCAAAAGAGACAGTTTTTATTCGGGCGTAGCCGAAGGCAATATCAACTCTGACAGATTGATCCAAATGATGACTGTGGTAAATGATATTTTAGTCATTGAAGAAAAAGGTATTTATTCGGTCGAAAAATTCTTGATGGCTAGAAGATTAATGTATTGGCAGGTTTATTTTCATAAAACGAGTTTCGTTGCCGAATTGATTTTGACCAAAATTCTAAAAAGAGCAAAAGAACTTACTCAAAAAGGCGTTGTTTTGAACTGTAGTTCTTCGTTGTTGTATTTTATGCAAAACAAAGTAGATTTGGAAAATTTTGAACAAGACACCTTAAATAAGTTTGCACAACTTGATGATTATGATATTATTAGTGCGCTTAAGGATTGGCAAAATCATGATGATTACGTTTTAAGTACGTTGAGTAAAATGATCATTAATAGGGATTTATTAAAAATCAAAATCAATGATGAAAAATTCACACAAGATGATGCGGATGTTTATATTTCGGCCTTTGCAAAACATGAAAATATAACCATTACTGATGCAAGCTATTTTGTTTTTAAAGGAAAAATAAAAAATCAGGCATATGATAAAGAAGCAGAGCCAATAAGGATTCTCAAAAAAGACAAATCAATTGAGGACGTTGTTACGGCTTCAGATCAATTAAATTTGAAAGCTTTGACAAAACCAGTAACCAAGTTTTATATATGTTTTCCAAAAGTACTTACCAAAAATTAACAATTAAAATCTATTTTTTATATTTTTGTCAAGATGAAATTCACAGCAGCGCAAATAGCAGACATTTTAGAAGGTGAAGTAATAGGCAATCCTAACGCAGAAGTTTTTAAATTATCAAAAATTGAAGAAGGTACAAACGGATCACTTACTTTTTTAAGCAATCCTAAGTACCAAAATTATATATATACCACATTAGCCTCAGTAACAATAGTTAATAATTCTTTTGTTCCAGAAGCAAAATTAGCCACAACATTAATAAAAGTTGACGATGCTTACGGTGCTTTCACAAAAATTTTAGAATTTTATGACAAAGTCAAAAACAATAAAAACGGTATTGAACAACCTTCATTTGTTTCTGAGAATGCAAAATATGGTGAGAATTTATATTTAGGAAGTTTTAGTTACATAGGTAATAACGTAGTTATAGGTGATAATGTAAAAATTTATCCTAATTCATTTTTAGGAGATAATGTAGTTATTGGTAACAATGTAACTATTTTTGCTGGTGCTAAAATTTATTCAGAATCATTAATAGGTAATAATTGTGTAGTACATTCTGGCGCGATTGTAGGTGCAGACGGTTTTGGTTTTGCACCAAATCCCGATGGTAGTTATACTAAAGTTCCACAAATAGGTAATGTTATTCTAGAAGACGATGTAGATGTGGGTGCAGCAACAACCATTGACAGGGCAACAATGGGTTCAACCATCATTAGAAAAGGGGTAAAGCTAGATAACCAAATTCAAGTAGCCCATAATGTTGAAATTGGTGAAAATACTGTTATTGCAGCTCAAACAGGTATTGCAGGTTCTACAAAAATAGGTAAGAACTGTATAATAGGCGGTCAAGTAGGAATTGCAGGACATTTATTGATAGGCAATAACGTTCGTATTCAAGCACAAGCAGGAATAGGTAAAAATATAAAGGACAATGACATAATTCAAGGTTCGCCAGCTTTTGGCTATACTGATTTTAGCAAATCTTATGTACATTTTAAAAATTTGCCTAAAATTGTAAAAGAATTAGAAGAGTTGAAGAGAAAAGTTAATAAAAACGAATAATAAAACTATAAACAATGGTTAAACAAAAAACCATCAAAAACGAAATTTCCCTTTCGGGCGTAGGCCTTCATACAGGAAAAGAAGTTAAGATGACATTCAAACCTGCTCCTGTAAATAACGGATTTACATTCGTAAGAGTAGATTTAGAAGGACAACCAGTTATTGAGGCGGATGCCAATTATGTGGTCAATACACAAAGAGGAACAAATCTAGAAAAATTAGGTGTAAAAATTCAAACTCCAGAGCACGTATTAGCAGCATTTGTAGGTTGTGATTTAGATAATATTATTGTAGAATTAGACGCTTCAGAGTTACCAATTATGGATGGCTCTTCAAAATATTTTGTCGAAGCAATAGAAAGTGTAGGTGTTGTAGAACAAGAAGCTGTAAGAAAATATTACGTTGTTAAAGAAGTAATCTCTTTTGTAGATGAAGCCACAGGAAGTGAGATCATCATGATGCCATATGACGATTATCAAATTACCACAATGGTAGACTTTGGCACAAAAGTTTTAGGAACACAAAACGCAACTTTAAAAAGTATATCAGATTTTAAATCCGAAATTGCAGATGCAAGGACTTTTAGTTTTTTACATGAATTAGAATCTCTTTTAGAAAACGGGCTTATTAAAGGAGGCGATTTGAACAATGCAATTGTTTATGTAGATAAGGAAATCTCTGCAAGCACAATGGAGAATTTAAAAGTAGCCTTTGGTAAAGATAAAATTTCGGTTAAACCAAATGGTATTTTAGACAACCTGACTTTGCATTATCCTAACGAAGCAGCAAGACATAAATTATTAGATATAATAGGAGATTTAGCACTTATAGGAGTTCGAATCAAAGGTAAAGTAATTGCTAATAAACCAGGACATTTTGTAAACACTCAATTTGCGAAAAAAATGGCTAAGATTATTAAAATAGAACAACGCAACTACGTTCCAGTTTTTGATTTGTACCAAGAACCGCTGATGGATATTCATAAAATCATGAGTATTTTGCCGCACAGACCCCCTTTTTTATTCATTGATAGAATAATTGAAATGTCTGAAAGTCATGTGGTAGGTATGAAAAATGTTACAATGAACGAAAGTTTTTTTGTAGGACATTTTCCAGAAGCTCCAGTAATGCCAGGCGTCATAATAGTTGAAGCTATGGCACAAACAGGAGGTATCTTGGTTTTGAGTACTGTGCCAGATCCAGAAAATTATTTGACATTTTTTATGAAAATTGATAATGTAAAATTCAAACATAAGGTTTTACCAGGCGATACATTATTATTCAAATGTGAATTAATAACACCAATACGCAGAGGCATTTGTCATATGCAGGCAAACGCATACGCTAATGGTAAATTAGTAGCTGAAGCCGAATTGATGGCGCAAATAGCAAAAAAACAATAAATAGATTGACCTTAACAATAATAATTCCTTAGTATTGTTACGTTTTTTTAATCTAACCTATAAATCAAAAACAAACAGATGAATCAACCGTTAGCATACGTTCATCCAGGCGCTAAAATCGCTAAAAATGTTGTTATAGAACCCTTTACAACCATCCATAATAATGTAGTTATTGGCGATGGTACCTGGATAGGATCAAATGTCACCATTATGGAAGGCGCAAGAATAGGAAAGAATTGTAATATTTTTCCAGGAGCAGTAATTTCAGCAGTTCCTCAGGATTTAAAATTTGGTGGCGAAGATTCTCTAGCTATAATTGGTGACAATTGTACCATTAGAGAATGTGTTACAATAAATAGAGGTACTATTGCTTCTGGTCAAACTACATTAGGTAACAATTGTTTGGTCATGGCTACCGCTCACATTGCTCATGATTGTCATATTGGCGATAATGCTATTATAGTTAATGGTGTAGCACTAGCAGGTCATGTTACTGTTGGTAAATATGCAATCATTGGAGGATTAGCGGCTATTCATCAATTCATCAATATAGGCGATCATGCAATGATTTCTGGGGGTTCATTAGTAAGAAAAGATGTTCCGCCGTACACAAAAGCGGCAAAAGAACCTTTGTCTTATGTAGGAATAAATTCTGTAGGATTGAGAAGAAGGGGTTTTTCAACTGATAAAATCAGAGAAATTCAAGAAATTTACAGGATTCTATACCAAAAAAATTATAATACCTCTCAAGCAGTTGGCATAATTGAGGGCGAAATGGAAGCAACTCCTGAACGCGATGAAATCTTAGATTTTATTAGAAATTCATCACGAGGAGTCATGAAGGGCTATTCTGGAAATTATTAAAAAGCTGTAAGTTTTAAGCTTTTAAAATTATAAATTTAAAAACAATAAATCAATAACAACAGCAATCGCTTAAAAGCTTAAAGCCTAAAGCCTATTGCACAAAGCAAAATAACAATGGCATCTACATCAGATATTAAAAACGGATTGTGTATCAAATACAACAACGATATTTATAAAATCATTGAATTTCTTCACGTAAAACCAGGAAAAGGACCTGCTTTTGTAAGAACCAAATTGAAAAGTCTTACAAACGGAAAAGTATTAGACAATACCTTTTCTGCAGGTCATAAAATAGAAGAAGTTCGTGTTGAGAATCATAAATTTCAGTTTTTATACCCAGAAGGAGAATTATTTCATTTTATGAATGTAGAGTCTTTTGAGCAAATTTCTTTGAACAAAGCCATTTTAGATTCACCAGATTTATTAAAAGAAGGAGAAAATGTAATGATCAGTATCAACACCGAAACTGATTTACCACTTTCGGTAGATATGCCTGCATCTGTAGTTTTAGTAGTTACGTATTCTGAGCCAGGAGTCAAAGGTAATACTTCTACAAATGCTACTAAACCAGCTACAGTAGAAACTGGTGCAACGGTAAATGTTCCTTTGTTTATCAATGAAGGTGACAAAATTAAAATTGATATTGCAACAGGCTCTTATATGGAACGTGTAAAAGAGTAAATAATGAAATTCCAAAAAGTACATTCCTTACAAGAAATTGCTCAGTTGCTTAACTGTAAATTTGTTGGCGACAAAAATTTTTCGGTTTACGGTATGAACGAAATTCATGTTGTTGAACCTGGAGATATTGTTTTTGTTGATCATCCTAAATATTATGACAAAGCTTTGCAATCCGCAGCAACTATTGTGCTTATAAACAAAGAAGTAGATTGTCCTCAAGGAAAAGTATTATTAATTTCGGATGATCCGTTTAGAGATTTTAATAAATTGACCACTCATTTCAGAGCTTTTCAAGCTGCTAATGCTTCTATTTCGGCTTCTGCCAAAGTAGGCGAAGGAACAATTATCCAACCTAATTCTTTTGTAGGTAATAACGTTACAATTGGTAAAAATTGTTTGATTCATGCCAATGTCGCAATTTACGATAATACAATAATAGGTGATAACGTAATCATTCACTCAGGAACAGTACTTGGAGCAGATGCTTTTTATTACAAAAAAAGAGCAGAAGGTTATGATCAGTTAATTTCTGGCGGTCGGGTTATTATAGAAAACAATGTAGGTATTGGAGCGCTATGTACTATTGATAAAGGAGTTACAGGCGATACAACCATTGGCGAAGGCACAAAAATTGACAATCAGGTTCATGTAGGTCACGATACTGTAATAGGTAAAAAATGTTTGATTGCCTCACAAACTGGGATTGCAGGTTGTGTTGTCATAGAAGATGAGGTTACAATTTGGGGTCAGGTAGGAACAACCAGTGGGATTACGATAGGTACAAAAGCCATAATTTTAGGACAAACAGGTGTAACCAAATCTGTTGAAGGTGGAAAAACTTATTTTGGTACACCGATAGAAGAATCTAGAGAAAAATTAAAACAATTGGCCAATATCAAAAAAATCCCTGAAATCCTCAACAAACTCAAATAATATGGATGCTAAAAAAATAGTTGAAGATTTTTATAAATCAGATGCACTTATAAATCCAGAAATAATTAAAACATTTCTTCATCCAGAGGTTTTACTAGATTGGAATTCAAGTAAGGGATTTATACAAATGAATTTCGATGCTATTGTAGCATTTTCAAATGAATTGAATAAAGCTTACATTAGTTCAAAAGTAAAAATTAGTCATATTTTAGAGAACACAAATACTGTTTCGGTAAAGTATGCTCACTTTGTAAAAACTATTGAAAATCCTAGAGAAGAAATGCTTTTAGCGCATTTTATGGTGATTTGGGAAATCAAAGACGGTAAATTATTTCGTGGTTTTCAAATGAGCCAATTGTCTTAAATTATTTTGATTAAAAAGCTTTAAAAGTAGCTTTCAAAACCTTACTTTTGTCACATTATTTCAAAAAAACAATTTAAAATATACATCATGAGTGTTTTAGTCAATAAAGATTCTAAAATAATTGTACAAGGTTTTACAGGAAGCGAAGGTACATTTCACGCTTCGCAAATGATTGAATACGGAACAAACGTTGTAGGTGGAGTTACTCCAGGTAAAGGGGGAACAACACATTTAGAGCGTCCTGTCTTCAATACTGTAAAAGATGCAGTGGATCAAGCGGGAGCTGATACTACAATTATTTTTGTTCCACCAGCTTTTGCAGCAGATGCAATTATGGAAGCTGCTGATGCAGGAATCAAAGTAATTATTACAATTACAGAGGGCATTCCTGTTGCAGACATGATCAAAGCAAATGAATATATTAAGAACAAAGCGTGTACGCTAATAGGTCCTAACTGTCCTGGAGTAATTACACCAGGTGAAGCTAAAGTAGGTATCATGCCTGGTTTTGTTTTCAAAAAAGGAACAGTAGGAATCGTTTCAAAATCTGGAACTTTAACTTATGAAGCAGCTGATCAGGTTGTAAAACAAGGTTTAGGAATCACAACAGCAATAGGTATTGGTGGCGACCCGATCATTGGTACCACAACAAAACAAGCCGTTGAATTGCTTATGAATGATGATGAAACCAAATGTATTGTAATGATTGGAGAAATTGGCGGTCAGCTTGAAGCTGATGCTGCACAATGGGTCAAGGCAGATGGTAATCGCAAACCAGTTGTAGGTTTTATTGCTGGTGAAACAGCACCAAAAGGTAGAACAATGGGGCATGCGGGTGCAATAGTAGGTGGTGCAGATGATACTGCTGAAGCCAAGAAACGCATCATGAGAGAATGCGGTATACACGTTGTAGACTCTCCTGCAGAAATAGGAAAAAAAGTAAAAGAAGTTTTAGGATAAATCCAAAAACAAAATATACCAACTAATGCCTCACGGTTTTCGTGGGGTATTTTTTTGAAATCAAAATGGTTTTTCGATGATTAGCTAATACTAACTTTCTAAAAATCGACTAAACAATAAATAGAATACAATGTATAAAGAATTAAAAAAATTTAAAGTCAGTAATAGCTTCACCTTCACAACAGAAGATAATTTAGAAACAGTATGTAACGCATCAGAAACCGCGAGTGGCGTTTTTCTTGTCTACGCAATTGAAGCTGAAGATAAAAATCTGATAATGGTAGGTTCTACTGGTACGGTTCAAAATGACGGGACTTTAAAAAGTAAAAATGGTGGTTTGTATGATAAAATTGTAAACGGTCATCAATTTGCAAAAACAGGTCGTAAATATTCATGGCCAGCACAAATGAAATTAGAAAATATTGAAAGTCTAGAAGTGTTCTGGTATGATACCTTTAACGAAAAAACAAAAGCGATTCCTACTTTCATCGAAGGACAAATTTTACAGAACTTTCTTGATGAAACAGGACATTTGCCAAGATGGAATGTTGCGTTCTAAAACTTAAATTTATGTATTAAAGCTCTTTATTCAAAGAGCTTTTTTTATGTTACAAATTTTATAAAACCCTTAAATAATCTATATTTGTAATTCAAAATAAACAAACAAACCTAAAATATATGAAATTACTCGAAGGAAAAACAGCAATAATTACAGGTGCAAGCCGCGGAATAGGTAAAGGAATTGCTGAAGTTTTTGCAAAACATGGCGCTAATGTTGCTTTTACTTATAGCGCTTCTGCAGAATCTGCTTTGGCATTAGAAAAAGAATTGAACGGTATGGGTATCAAAGCAAAAGGCTATCAATCTAATGCTGCCGATTTTAATGAAGCACAGACTTTTGTAGATGCAGTTATAGCTGATTTTGGAACCATCGATATTTTAATAAATAATGCGGGTATAACAAAAGACAATCTTTTAATGCGCATGTCCGAAGAAGATTTTGACAAAGTTATCGATGTCAATTTAAAATCGGTTTTTAATATGACAAAAGCCATCCAACGTACCTTTTTGAAACAAAGATCAGGTTCTATAATTAATATGAGTTCTGTAGTAGGAGTAAAGGGCAATGCGGGTCAAACCAATTATGCAGCTTCAAAAGCAGGAGTTATTGGTTTTACAAAATCAGTAGCGCTAGAGTTAGGATCGCGCAATATTCGTTGTAATGCAATTGCTCCAGGATTTATTGAGACCGAAATGACTGCCAAATTAAATGACGATGTAGTCCAAGGTTGGAGAGATGGAATTCCTTTAAAACGAGGCGGAACTACCGAAGATGTGGCTAATGTTTGTGTATTTTTAGCTTCAGAAATGAGCGCTTATGTAACAGGACAGGTCATCAATGTTGACGGCGGAATGTTAACTTAATTTTTTTTTGAAGCTATTTCCTGCTTTCCATTGTAATCTTTTTGTTTTTAAAAAAGAACAAAAAGGATTTCCATTACAATCAGGGCTAGTTTAGTTATTTATTTAAAATTTTTAATACAATTTGAAAATGAAAAATAAGCATACAATCATATTGTTTCTTATAGGTTTAATCTACAATATCATAGGTGCATTATTCAAAATAACACATATTGAAATTGGTTTTATAACTGGGAATTTATTATTAATTATAGGTATGGCAATTCAAATCTTAGCAATAATTTTATTTATTATTAAGTTGTTAAAAAATAAAAAAACTAATGAATTTTTAAATCAATAATTCTTTAAATATTAAGTTGAAAACAAAATAAATGACAACAAACACCATTTTATTATTATTGCTTTCCATTGTGATAGCGGCTGTATTGTCATTTTATCAATATATTCATAAAGCCAAAAGCAATAATAAAATCAATTTGCTTTTGGCTTTTTTGCGTTTTTTTACTGTTACTGGTATTTTGTTATTGCTCATTAATCCAAAAATTACCAGAAACACTTTTGAAATCCAAAAAACACCTTTACCAATTGTTGTTGATAACTCCAGTTCTGTTAAGGAGCTAAAAGCGGATAAAACGGCTTTAGAAGTCTACAAACGACTAATTGCAAATTCACAACTTAAAGAAAAATTTGATATTCAGTCCTATAAATTTGATACGGAAGTAGCGCCTTCTGAAAATTTTGATTTTAAAGGGTTGCAAACCAATATTGATGCGGTAGCTCAAAATCTCAAGAGTACCAACAAAAACCAAACTTTTCCAACAATTCTTATCACAGATGGTAATCAAACTTCAGGAAATGATTACACCTATAGCTTTGATACTAACAATAAGGTTTACCCGATTGTTTTAGGCGACACGACTACTTTTTTAGATTTAAAAATCAACCAACTCAATGTCAATAAATACGCTTTTCACAAAAATAAATTCCCAGTAGAAGTTTTTTTAAATTATTCTGGCAATAAAAATATTACTGCAAATTTTACTATTACCCAAGGAAAAAATGTATTAAGTAAGCAAGCGGTTTCTTTTTCTGCTTCAAAAAAATCGGTGGTGATCAATCTGCTGTTGCCTGCTGATATTATTGGCTCACAAATTTTTAAAGCAGCTTTAACATCAAGCGAATCAGAAAAAAACACGTACAATAATTTTAAGAATTTTGCTGTTGAAGTGATCGATCAGAAAACAAATATTGCTATTGTATCAGCCATCAATCATCCTGATATTGGCGCTTTAAAACGAGCAATTGAAACCAACGCTCAACGCAAAGTTACTATTATAAAACCTAATGAAATCAAAGTTTTACAAGACTTTAATGTTTTGATTTTGTACCAACCCACAGCTGAATTCAAGTCGCTTTTTGAAAGTAATGCAACTGCTGGAATCAATACTTTTATCATTACAGGTACCAATACAGATTTTAATTTTTTGAACCAACAACAAAAGAATTTGGTCTTTAAAATGAGCAATCAAAGAGAAGATTATCTTGCAGGTTTTAATACACAATTCAATCTTTTTGCATTAGATAATATTGGCTTTGAACAATTTCCTCCGTTGCAAAACGCTTTTGGAACAATTACTACAAATGGTGATGTAACTGTTTTGCTTTCATCAAAAATTAGAAATATAGCTACCAATTCACCGTTGCTAGCTTTTGCTCAAAATCAACGACAACGTGCTGCTTATTTATTAGGAGAAAATATTTGGAAATGGCGTTTACAAAGTCATGTAGAAAATAAATCTTTTGAAAAATTTGATGTTTTTATAGATAAAACCATTCAATTTTTGGCTTCAGATGCCTCAAAAAAAGCCTTGGTTGTCAATCATGAAAATTTTTATAATTCTGGAGAAGCAATAACTATCAATGCTGAATTTTTCAATAAAAATTATGAGTTTGACGAAAAAGCAAGATTAACAATTGCAGTTACTAACAAGAAAACCAAACAAACTAAAAACTATGATTTGTTAAAAGGCAATAATTCTTTTAAAGTAAATCTAGATGGTCTTGCTGCAGGAAAATATGATTTTTCGATAAAAGAGTTGAATTCAAAAACAACTTATGCTTCTTATTTTGAAATTTTAGACTTTGATATTGAAAAGCAGTTCGTAAATCCAGACCTTTCAAAATTGACCCAATTGGCCGAACAAACGCAAGGAAATGTGATTTTACCCAATCAAATTGATAATCTGATTGAGTTACTTTTAAAAGACCAAAGTTATAAAGCAGTACAAAAAGCAATTGTAAAAAAAATAGCTTTGATCGATAGTACTTTGTTGCTCATTTTGTTAGCAATTTCCCTCGCTGCAGAATGGTTTATTAGAAAATACAACGGAATGTTATAAAAGTTTTTTTAAAATAAATTATTTTGTTAGCTATTATAAATTCCTATATTTGAAAATAAAATCAATATTCACAATCAAAACCTACAAACATGAACGATGCCCATTTACATTTATTAGTCAATCATTTTCCAATACTAGGAATGTTATTTGGTTTAGGGATATTAATTGCGGGACTCATTTTAAAAAGTAATCCAATAAAAAATACTGCTTTTGTACTATTTATTGTGGCTGCTGTTTTTGGTTTTTTTGCGATGTATACAGGTGAGGGCGCAGAGGAAATTGTAGAAGATTATCCTAATATAGGCAAAGCAATAATTCATGAACACGAAGAATTAGCCGAGAAATTGGCTTTAGTATTGTACGCAACAGCTTTTTTATCACTTTTATCTTTAATCGCAGCTTTAAAAAGACATAAATTTGCAAAAATACTTTCTATTATTACTTTGTTAGCGGCTTTGATTGCAGTTGTTTTATCAAAAAGTGTTGGAACTTCAGGTGGAGAAATTCGCCATACAGAAATTAGAGAAAATACAATTCAAAATATTGATAAAGAGTAGTTTGTAAATTTATATTTTATAGATTTATTTTAGCATTCTAAATTAAAAAGCTCAACAATTCATAAATTTTAAGAAAAGTTTGTTTACTAAACTTTTTTACGTTTATCTTTGCAAAAATAATTTTAATAAAATGTTTGAAAATCAATTGCATCATCATCATTTACATATTTGCTCTCAGGCGATGTGTTAATGGTATGCGTGTAAATCACAATATTCTAAAAACCCGTTTGAGTACATCAAGCGGGTTTTTTATTTACCTAAATGTTGTACTCTTTCAAATAAACTAAATAAAAAAATGAGTACTTTAAAAATTGCAATTCAAAAATCAGGTCGTCTTAATGAAGACAGCATTCAAATCTTAAAAGATTGTGGTATAGCCATCAACAATGGCAATGACCAGCTCAAAGCCGAAGCGGCTAATTTTCCTCTTGAAGTTTTGTATTTAAGAAATTCGGATATCCCACAATATTTGATTGATGGCGTGGTTGATGCTGCTATCGTTGGTGATAATTTGTTGATTGAAAAAGGCAAAACTATTAAAGTTGTCGAAAAATTGGGCTTTTCGAAATGCAAAGTTTCTGTTGCTGTGCCTAAATCATTTGAATACAATTCGATACAAGATCTTAACGGTTTAAGAATTGCAACGTCTTATCCCATCACGGTCAATGACTATTTTAACTCGAAAAATGTTTCCGTAGAGTTGCACCAAATTTCTGGTTCGGTTGAAATTGCGCCAAATATTGGTTTGGCAGATGCCATTGTTGATATCGTTTCAAGTGGAAGTACGTTGTTCAAAAATAATTTAAAAGAGGTAGAAGTCATTTTTAAAAGTGAAGCTGTTTTAGCGGTTTCGCCAAAAATTTCACCTGAAAGCCTAACCATTTTAAATAAATTACAATTCAGAATACAATCTGTACTTAGAGCCAGAAATTCAAAATACATTTTGATGAATGTGCCCAATGATAAAATTGAAGAAGTGAGCCAAATTTTACCAGTCTTAAAAAGCCCTACCGTAATGCCTCTAGGACAAACAGGTTGGTCAAGTTTGCACTCTGTTATTGACGAAGATACTTTTTGGGAAGTTATTGAACAACTCAAGGAGGCTGGAGCCGAAGGTATTTTAGTTTGTCCGATAGAAAAAATGGTTTTATAAATTATAATTAGCATTAAAATGAATAAAATATACAATCCAGAAAAACAGACGTGGGCTACAATTTTAAAAAGACCCACCCAAACTGTCGAAAATATTGAAGAAACCGTAAAAGGAATTTTTAAAGAAGTGCAAAGCAAGGGAGACAAAGCCATTAGTAAATACACTTCCTTTTTTGACGGCATAGTTTTAGATGAAATTCAAGTTACAACTGAAGAAATTGACCAAGCAGTTGCAGCAGTTTCGGACGATTTAAAAGCAGCAATTCAACAAGCAAAATCAAATATTGAAAAGTTTCATGCGGCCCAAAAAACACAACGAATTGAAATTGAAACTACCGAAGGCGTAAATTGTTGGCAGGAAAAAAGACCGATTCAAAAGGTTGGACTTTATATTCCTGGCGGAACGGCTCCATTATTTTCTACGGTTTTAATGCTTGCAGTTCCTGCAAAAATAGCAGGTTGTAACGAAATTGTTTTGTGTTCTCCTCCCGACAAAACTGGAAAAATCAATCCTGCCATTTTATACACGGCTAATCTGTGTGGTGTGACAAAAATTTTAAAAGTAGGCGGAATCCAAGCCATTGCAGGAATGACTTTTGGTACAACTTCTATCCCAAAAGTGTATAAAATTTTTGGTCCTGGAAATCAATTTGTAACAGTTGCAAAACAATTGGCAACGCAATTTGGTGTCGCAATCGACATGCCAGCTGGACCATCAGAATTATTAATTGTTGCAGATGAAAGTGCCAATCCGAGTTTTGTAGCTTCTGATTTATTGAGCCAGGCCGAACATGGAACCGACAGTCAGGTAATTTTAGTAAGCACTTCAAAAGCATTTATTGATGATGTTGAAGCTGCGGTTAATTCCCAAATTAATGATTTGCCAAGAAAAGCAATTGCAGCAAAAGCCATTGAAAATTCTAAATTGATCTATGTAGAAAACGATGCAGTCGCACTTGATTTAATCGATGAATACGGTCCAGAACATTTCATCGTTTGTACAAAAAACGATGATTTCTATGTAAACAATATTCAAAATGCAGGTTCTGTATTTATTGGTAATTTTACTCCAGAAAGTGCGGGTGATTATGCTTCAGGAACAAATCATACTTTGCCTACAAATGGTTTTGCAAAAAATTATTCGGGTGTCAACTTAGATAGTTTTCTTAAGTCAATGACTTTTCAAAAGATAACTGAAAAAGGCATTCAAAACATAGGAAAAATAATTGAAATGATGGCTGAGGCAGAAGGTTTGCAAGCACATAAAAATGCTGTATCACTTCGATTGCAATCATTAAATAACAAATCATAATCTTTGAATATTAACTATGAGTAATTTCGATATTAATAACATAACGAGAGCCAATATTATCAAAATGCAACCGTATTCTTCGGCTAGAGATGAGTTCAAAGATTTTGATCAAAAAATGATTTTCCTTGATGCCAATGAAAACCCTTTTGAAAATGGGGTCAATCGTTATCCCGACCCACAACAAAAAACCGCTAAAAAAGCGTTATCAGCAATAAAGAAAGTAAAGGAAAATCAAATACTTTTAGGCAATGGAAGCGACGAAGTTTTGGATTTATTATTTCGTGCCTTTTGCGAGCCTAACAAGGACAATGTAATAACTTTGCCACCTACTTATGGGATGTACGGGGTTTTGGCCAATTTGAATGCGATAGAAAATAAAGAAGTATTATTACAAGATAATTTTCAGCCAGATGTAAATAAAATTCTTGAAGCGGTTAATGATGCAACTAAAATTATTTTTTTGTGTTCACCTAACAATCCTACAGGAAATTCTTTTTCGGATGAAAGTATTGTTACTTTGCTTCAAAAATTCAATGGTTTGGTAGTTATTGACGAAGCCTATATTGATTTTTCAAAAAAAGAAAGTTGGTTACAAGAAATGAATGATTATCCTAATTTAATAATCACCCAAACTTTATCAAAAGCGTTTGGTATGGCGGGCATAAGATTAGGAATTTTATATGCCTCAGAATCAATAGTTGCTGTTTTAAACAAAATAAAACCACCTTATAATGTTAATATTCTGACGCAGGAAAAGGCATTGGAGCGCATTTTGAAAAATGATTTGGTCATTAATGAGATTAAAATGATCCAAAAAAGCAGAGATTTATTTTTAGAAGAATTGAAAGATGTTGAATTCATTGAAAAAATATTTCCTACTGATGCTAACTTTATTTTGATTCGCGTAGACGATGCAACAAAAAGGTACAATCAATTGCTCGAAAAAGGAATTGTAGTAAGAAACCGTAACACACAACCATTGTGTAATAATTGCCTCAGAATAACAATTGGTACAAAAAAAGAAAATGACAAACTAATTACTATTTTACAATCATTATAATGGCAAAAAAGATATTATTTATAGATCGTGATGGAACAATTGTTCTCGAACCCGAAAATTACCAACTCGACAGTTTATCAAAACTAGAGTTTTACCCTAAAGCTTTTCAGTATTTGAGTAAAATTGCTAAAGAACTCGATTATGAGTTGGTAATGGTTACGAATCAAGACGGTTTGGGTACAGATAGTTTCCCTGAAGATACCTTTTGGCCAACCCAAAATTTTATTTTAAAAGCTTTTGAAAACGAAGGAGTTGTTTTTGACGAAATTTTTATAGATAGAAGTTTCCCATCTGATAATGCGCCTACAAGAAAACCTCGAACAGGAATGTTGACAAAGTATATCGATAATCCTGATTACGATTTGGCCAATTCATTAGTGATAGGCGACAGAATGACTGATATAGAATTGGCTAAAAACTTGGGTGTAAAAGCCATTTTTATTGCTAATGACGTCAATTTAGGAAAATCTGAAACCACTGAAAATGAAGCCTTATTAAATGATACAATAGTTTTACAAACAACAGATTGGCAAGCGATTTATGAGTTTTTAAAACTAGAAAATAGAACAGCTACAATCACTCGTAAAACAAATGAAACGGATATTTATATCAATTTGAACCTTGACGGAACGGGTAAAAGTAAAATCGAAACGGGGATTGCTTTTTTCGATCACATGCTAGATCAAATTGCGCGTCATGGTCAAATGGACATAGAAATTAATGTAAAAGGAGATTTACATGTAGATGAACACCACACAATCGAAGACACAGCCATTGCACTTGGAGAAGTTTTTGCCAAAGCTTTAGGTAATAAATTAGGTATTGAGCGTTACGGTTTTTGTTTGCCAATGGACGATTGTTTGGCACAAGTTGCTATTGATTTTGGAGGAAGAAACTGGTTGATGTGGCAAGCGCCTTTCAAGAGAGAAAAAATAGGAGAGATGCCTACAGAAATGTTTTTCCACTTTTTCAAATCATTTTCTGACGGTGCAAAAGCCAATTTGAACATCAAAGCCGAAGGTTTTAATGAGCACCATAAAATTGAAGCTATTTTTAAAGCTTTCGCCAAAGCCATTAAAGCTGCTGTAAAACGTGATGCCGAAAAAATGATTTTACCAAGTACGAAAGGGTTACTCTAGTTTAAAGTTTCAGGTTTAAAGTTATGATAAGGCTTTAAACTTTTAAACATTAAACTTTAAACAAAAAATATGAAAATAGTCATTATAAATTACGGCGCTGGCAACATACAAAGTATTCAATTTGCGCTAGAAAGATTGGGTTTTGAAGGTGTTTTAAGCAATGATACTCAAGAAATTTTAGCAGCTGATAAAGTAATTTTTCCAGGTGTAGGTGAAGCCAGTTCTGCAATGAAAAAATTGGTAGAAAGTGGTTTAGACACTTTGATTCCGAAACTAAAACAACCTGTTTTAGGGATATGTTTGGGCATGCAATTGATGTGTAAAACCTCAGAAGAAGGCAATACTAAAGGATTGGGGATTTTTGATACTGATGTGATCAAGTTCACAAATAAAGTCAAAGTACCTCAAATGGGTTGGAACCAGATTTACAATCTCAAATCGCCACTTTTTGAAAATATTTCAGAAAATGAATACATGTATTTGGTCCACAGTTTTTATGTTCCCAATTGTGCCGAAGCCATTGCTCATACCAATTATGAAAAAGAATATGTCACGGCTTTGCATAAAAATAATTTTTATGGCGTTCAATTTCATCCCGAAAAAAGCGGAAAAATTGGAGAACAAATACTATCTAATTTTTTAAAATTATAATCGGGGCGTTACCACGCAAAAAATGCGTGGTCGGGCTTTGCGCTATATCTTTTTTATGGCTTAAAAACCCACAAAAAAGGATGCCGCTTCAATCCCTAACGCACAGTTGAATAACAACAAATAAGCTAAAACCATTTATAATCCTAACAAATTGGATTACTTTAATACATTTTGACATTTAAACTTTAAGACCTAACTACATGAGAATAATTCCTGCTATAGATATTATTGACGGAAAATGTGTCCGACTTTCAAAAGGCGATTACAGTACTCAAAAGACGTACAACGAAAACCCACTCGAAGTTGCCAAGTCATTTGAAGCCCACGGCATTCAATACTTGCATTTGGTAGATCTTGATGGCGCTAAGTCTAGTACAATTGTAAATCATAAAATTCTTGAACAAATTGCTACAAAAACCAGTTTGAAAATTGATTTTGGTGGTGGTTTAAAATCGGATAATGATTTGAAAATTGCTTTTGAAAGTGGCGCTAACCAAATAACAGGCGGTAGTGTTGCAGTTAAAAATCCTGAATTGTTTCAAGAGTGGATTAATAAGTATGGTTCTCAAAAAATCATTCTTGGAGCCGATGCCAATAACGAAAAGATTGCAGTTTCCGGTTGGTTAGAAGAAAGCAAGGAAGATTTAATACCTTTTGTTCAAGCCTATCAAAAAAACGGAATAAATTATGTTATTTGTACCGATATTGCAAAAGATGGCATGCTAGAAGGACCAAGTTTTGATTTGTACAAAAGAATTTTAGAGCAAGTTTCAGGGATCAAACTGATTGCTTCTGGCGGCATTTCAACATTTGATGAGCTGCCACAACTTGCAGCAATGGGTTGCGAAGGAACAATCATTGGTAAAGCCATTTATGAAAATCGTATTTCGCTCAAACAATTGGAAAGTTATACTTTAAGTATAAAATGTTAAGTGTTAAATATTAAGTTTAAAATATGAATGAAGATATTATTAAAATTAAGAGTTTTTCTTTTGCTATTAGAATTGTGAATTTACATAATGAGTTAAAAAGTAGAGGTGAATTTGTGATGAGTAAGCAAATTTTGCGATCAGGTACATCTATAGGTGCAAATATTAGAGAAGCAAAAAATGCTGAGAGCAAAGCAGATTTTATTCATAAAATGAGTATTTCTCAAAAAGAAGCAGATGAAACTTTGTATTGGTTGGAACTTTTAAACGCTACAAATTATATCAATAATGAAGAATTTCTGAGTATTAGTAATGATGGTATAGAAGTTTTGAAATTAGTAAAAAGTATAATTATAAAAACCAAAAGCAATTTAAAAAATATTTAAAAACTAATACTTTATACTTAATTTATAATGTTAACAAAAAGAATCATTCCGTGTCTTGATATTAAAGATGGAAGAACAGTAAAAGGAGTTAATTTTTTAGACTTAAAAGATGCTGGAAATCCAGTAGAACTGGCAAAAAAATACTCAGATGAAGGTGCGGATGAATTGGTTTTTCTGGATATTTCGGCAACCGAAGAACGCAGAAAGACATTAATCGATTTGGTCCGCAAAGTGGCGGCCACAATAAATATCCCGTTTACAGTAGGTGGGGGAATTGCTTCTGTTGAAGATGTTGCCATTTTATTGCAAAATGGAGCCGACAAAGTCTCTATTAATTCATCGGCAGTAAAAAATCCGCAATTGATCAATGATTTGGCAAATGCTTTTGGCAGCCAGTGTGTCGTTGTGGCCATTGATGCCAAGCAAATTGACGGACAATGGATTGTACATTTGGTAGGCGGAAAAATCCCTACGGAATACAATTTATTTGATTGGGCAATTGAAGTAGAGAAAAGAGGTGCAGGAGAAATTTTGTTCACTTCAATGAATAATGATGGTACAAAAAATGGTTTTGCAAACGAAGCATTGGCAAAATTGTCTGAACTCGTTAATATCCCAATCATTGCTTCTGGTGGTGCGGGAACAATACAGCATTTTGCCGATGCATTTCAAATAGGCAAAGCCGATGCAGCACTTGCAGCAAGTGTTTTTCACTTTCAAGAAATTGAAATTCCAACGCTTAAGCTAGAACTTAAAAATAATAATATCCCAATACGATTATAAATTATGAAAATCAATTTTAATAAAAATAACGACGGTTTAATTCCTGCAATTGTTCAAGACAGCGTTACAAAAAATGTTTTGATGTTGGGTTATATGAACCAAGAAGCTTACGAAAAAACAGTTGAAAGCAAAAAAGTTACTTTTTTTAGCCGTTCAAAAAACCGACTTTGGACAAAAGGAGAAGAAAGTGGTAATTTTTTAAATCTGGAAAGTATTGCGCTTGATTGTGACCAAGATACTTTTTTAGTAAAAGTGCAACCTAATGGGCCAACCTGTCATACTGGTGCAGACAATTGCTGGCAAGAAAAAAACACGCAAGAGTATGGATTTTTATCAAAATTAGAAAGTACTATTCAAGCCCGAAAAGAAAATGCTAGTGGAGATAAAAGTTATGTAGCCTCATTATTCGAGAAAGGCATCAATAAAATGGCACAGAAAGTAGGTGAGGAGGCTGTTGAAGTTGTTATTGAGGCAAAAGATAGTAATGATGATTTATTTTTGAGTGAAAGCGCTGATTTGCTGTTTCATTATTTGATATTATTGCAGGCAAAAGGTTTTTACCTTGAAGATGTGGTCAAAGTTTTAAAAAGCAGAGAGAAATAAAAAAGGAAGCATTTGCTTCCTTTTTTTTGAAGTAACTTATAGTATAGTAATGTATTTTAACATAAAACTTTGAATTCAGTTTATTTCTATTTGAACATAGAATTAGATATTAATATAAATAGCTCTTAGTGGATGCCTATTTAGTTTCTTAATATTGTATTCCAAAAAGAATTTTCATCTTCCAACAAATAAGCTTTTATAATTTTCATTTCTCTCTTATCACTTATTTCTGAGTAATCAATTTTTAATTTAAAATTTCTTTGTAATGATAAATTTAAGATTATTTCGCTGTTAATTTCTATTAGAATATCACTTAACAATCTTTCCAATGAGATTTTCGAAAAACTTAATTCTTTTTCTGCAAAATCATTTAAAAATTTCGCGTCTTTACTTTTTCTTTGCTGATTCGACAAAATATATTGACTTGTATTAATGTGTATCATAAGTTTTATTTTTTTTTGAATAATAATCTTTCTCCCGAATCTGGATCTCCAATAAAATGCCACAAAATTAATTTTTCTTCTTCTGTATATAGTTCAAATTCAACGGATAAATCATCTCTGTATGATTCGCTTTGTTCAAAATTCAAATCTAAAACCCATTTTTCATCATCAAAGTCTTTTCCAATTTTCCATGTACCTTCTGCATTTATGTAATCTTTAATTTTATTTTCAGAGAAAGCATCTATAAAATTTGGAAAATTTTTTGCTTCAAAACTTCCATTATTTTTAATGATTAATTCAACATTTTTATGTTTATATCCTTCTTTACCAATCAAGCCATAACTATGGCTATCGATTTTCCATCTTCCAATAAAATCTTTTGATAGAGGTTTTTTGCTTAAATTTTTCGTTGTAATCCCATTTACAGGGCTTACATTGAAATATTTACAACTGAAAATGCAAAAAGAAATAATTAGTAATGCTAATATTTTCTTCATCTATGTGTTTTAATATTATTTTTTTCTTGTTGAGAAAACTTGCTACTAACCCTTTTACAACTGCAATTCAAATAATTGTACTTGGTTTTTGAGTCTTTCAACAAGCATGGCCATCATTCTTTTGTTCAATGAAGAAGAGTTCTGAATGTATCTGGAATATTCATCAGTAGTAAATAACCCAATCACAATTCCTTTTAATGAATTTCTGAATTTGATGTCTCTTTGAATGCTATTTTCAATAAACTGTAATTTTTTATCGGTGTTGAAGTTGAAAAAATCAGTCTTACTCTTGGCAATGTAATTTTTAAAAACTGCTACAAACAAATCATTTTGAAGTTTTAAAATAGGACGTAACGTTTGATTTTGAAAAAACTCATCCGCTGAAGATTGAGAACTGATAGTGCCAAGCATTTCGCCACGAAAATCTTTTAGAAATTGGTCTCTTGTATCCATTTTCTTTTAAAATTAGTCATAATAGCTTTCTGATCTGGATTTGCAAAACAGAGTTATCAATAATTTATTAACCAACTGAAATTAATTGGCAACAACATTGATCAAATAACGGTCTAAAAGTATGGTAACCTCATTTGTGTTTTTGATATTAAAAGTACTTTTCTTCCACTTATTGGATGGATGCAAACGTATGGTTTTTCCTTTGTGTTTTACATCAATTGGCATTTCAAAATCAGTCACATCCACTTTCCATCTGTACTCCAGTTTGTTTTTCGTTTTCTTGATTTCTAAAACAGGAATATCTTTGAACCTTAAATATTGGTCAAAAATTGGGGTAAGGTTCATACCAGTTTCCTTATTGAAAAAGCCAACAACTGTTTGTGTGTCAATTATTTTATGTCTAAAAGTGTTACTGTAATTTAGAAGCAATTGCCACCATTTTGCATCATCGTTAATGATACTCCTAATTGTGTTCAAAAGCAAAGCACCTTTGTAATACATATCGCCAGAACCTTCATTGCTCACGCCATATTGACCAATAATAGGTTGGTCGTTTTGAATGTTATATTTTAGTCCGTTGATGTATTGTTGTGCTTTTTCATAACCATATTGGCATTCTAAAAAAACAGACTCGGTGTAACAAGTAAATCCTTCGTGAATCCACATGTCTGCAATATCCTTTGAAGTGATGCTGTTGCCAAACCATTCGTGACCACTTTCGTGGATGATAATAAAATCGAACAAAAGCCCAATTCCTGTGCCGGATAAGTCATTTCCTAAATAGCCTTTCTTGTATTTATTCCCATAAGCCACAGCACTTTGATGCTCCATACCTAAATAAGAACTTTCGACTAATTTAAACCCATCTTGTTTAAAAGGATATTCCCCAAATTTAGTCTGAAAGCAATCCATCATGGGTTTTACCAGTTCAAACTGTTGTTTTGCAAGTACTTCGTTTTCACGCAAAACATAATAATCGAGATCCAAGCCTTTGTAATTCTCTCCAAAATGAACGTAATCGCCAATGTTTATCGTGATGTCATAACTGTTAATCGGGTTTTTAACTTCCCAATTCCAGCGTGTGTAACCGTTTTTTAAATCTTCGCTACCCGTTAATCTCCCGTTTGAAACGTTCATCAAACCATTAGGAACCGCCACTTTTATTGTTGCGCCAAAATCTGGTTCGTCCGATTGAGAATCTTTACAAGGAAACCACAAACTAGCGCCAGTTCCTTGAACTGCAACGCCTATCCAGTCTTTGTTGTTGCTGTCTTTTTTGAATACAAAACCGCCATCCCAAGGTGCATTTTTTGCAGTTTTAGGTTTGCCAGAATAATAAAAGGTGAGTTTTTGTTGGGAATCTTTATTTAATACAGTCGCAAAATTTATAAAAACGGCATTAAATTCTCTATTGTATTTAAGTTTTTCTTTATCGAAAACAATACTGTCCACCTGCATGTTATCAAACAAATCCAATTGGATTTTTGAGGTGTTTTCAACCACTTTAAAAGTGATGTCATTATAACCTTCAATTGATTTTTCATCAGGATTGATTTTGATATTCAAATCATAGCGCAATACATCAAAACTTGTTCTTTCAAAAGGCAATCCTCCAAAAAGGCTGTCTTTTCGGGTGAAGTTTTGCGCTTCAATTTGATTGAAACCCAAAAAGGAAAGGAAAAATAAAAGTGTTTTTTTCATAATTTTAGAAATAAATATTTACTAATTATAATTATTAGTGAATACCTGTGTTTTGTTACAATTATTTCTTTAAAATTTTAAAACTAACTCGTTAAAAAAACTGAATTTAGTTTTAATATAATTGTTAGGGTAAAATTAAACAAATTATAGGTAACGCATTTACGGTTTTCCCACTTCATTTGTTAAACTTTAACTTACAGATATTTTTACATATATTTATCTATATATTCGTTTGTAATTAATAACTTAAATACCATGTAAATTATGAGTCTTCAAAATCAAATTAGCATCGAAATTCCTACTACAGTAATTAGTGAAGTAACCCAAAAATTGCAAGAGTGCAAAACACTGCTTGCTCCTTATTTACAGGGTTTAACATCGAAGCAGCGGCAGGATATGTACAAAATGGGCGATAAAACAGTAGCTACAGTTCAAAAAATAAAATCGTATGTAGATACTAACCCAGAATTTGTGCCCAGCTATATGGACAAACCCGAATTTCTAAAAGACGAAGCTGTAGTAACGCAGCTTAACGCCATTACCAATTTAGCGAAACAACTGTATACAGACACTTCCGACACTGTTATGCTAGCCGGTAGCGAGGCAATAAAACAAGCTTTGTTTTATTATGGCTCGGTTAAGGAAGCTCAAAGCAAAGGTGTAGCGACTGCAAAACCCATATATGAGGATTTAAGCGAGCGTTTTGCCCGCAAGAGTAGCAAACCGAAAATTTAATTATCTCGCCATACGTTTAATGTTGTAATAACCCACCCTAAAAGCCTCGATTTTGAGGCTTTTAGCTTGAAAATCGAGGTTATTAACTTAAATTTTGAAGTCTTTAAGGTGGAATTGGAGGCTTTTAGGGTGGAATTTTAGGTTATTAGCTTGGAAGTTGAGGCTTTGAGGCTGGAATTTAAGGCTTTTAAGGTGGGATTTGATAGTGTGATAAAGAAAACAGGCTGTTGGCTGTTTTTTTGTATTCTCTTTGTGCGTACAGAAAACATTTCTAAGGTAACGATTTCGGCATATCTGGGCGGTGGGGGTTAAATAAAGACTTGTTTTTCGGATAAAAAAAAATAACCAACATATAACCCTCTTAAAAGTTGTGAATAACTTTATAATGCTTTACATAGGAACGGCTGTTGTAGGATGTTTTTTTATTTCATGAATCTTTCAAATCTATAATCTGATATTCTTATCAAAAGAAATTTAGGGTTATTATAAATAAAACCTTCTGGGTTTTTATCGCTATAATTCCGATGTTTAATTGGAAAAAATTCGTGAGCGTATTGCCAAATAAGTTGATAACCGTAATTAGTTTCTTCAAATCTGAATAAATCTTTCCCTTCACAGTAATATTCAGGTTCACATTTATTTAAGTTTATTTTATTTAAATATATTTCATCAATTTTATTAATTATTAGTTCTCTGTTTGGTAAATATTTTTCATATATCCTTCCTGTTTCTAAATCTCTTTTTAGAATCTTTATAACAAAATTTTTATAAAATTCTATAATATCTTCTTCATTTGAATTTGTTTTTTTTTGCCAAATACCATTAAATCTTCCTAAACTATCCAATTGACCTTTGTAACCTGCACTAATACTACTATGTTTAAAATTCGAAAAATCTATATCTCCAACAATTGTATCATTTTTAAAAGTTATGTTTATTGTTTGATCATAAAATGTTTTTTTTTCAGATTTTATTTTTATAGTCCAAAGATCATTTTTTAAATCATTATTATATGTACCAAAATATTCCTCAATTATTATGTTTCTCCAATCACTTTCATCGCTAAGATAATAATACCATTGTCCTATTTTTTTATTTTCACTGTATTGTCCTCGAGCTTTTCTCAAAAATGACTTGGTACTTGTGTTATCGAAATATTGATTTTCAAATTTACCATTATATATCCTTTCAAATTCTGAATTTTCATAATATTCATAAATTAACTTTTTATCTTCTGATATGTAAGTCTTTTGTTCTTGACAAAAACTTTGAGAGTTCATGGCAATGCATATAGCACAGAAGTAATTTTTTAAGTTTGACATTGGTTTTATTGTTTATTTTCAATTTCTATAATTTCTAAAGTTTTTTTTAATTCTTCTAAAAACGGACAATTTCCATATATTAGGCTTTGTATAATATCACTTGGTAATACAAACCAAGTAGCGTAACCTCTTGAATTTGGTTCGCCAACACATATAATGTTTCCGTTTTTTTTATTAGGATTATTCCATTCTCTTTGATTTACATTATATCTAATTGCAATTTTTGTTTTTCCACACCACTTTATTTTTGCAATTGAGTAATTTGGATATGTTTTACCATCGTATATTACTTGCACATCTGAAATGCAATCCTTTGGACTATTAACATACTTTGGGTTGTAATATTTATGCATAATATTATAATTAATTGTTTATTCTAATGATTTTAAATTTAATTCATTTTTAATTTTCTTAAATGCTTGTAATTCAAAAGGTCCTGCATTTTCAATTTTTACAATAATTTCTCCTTCAGAATTTTTTTGGGCTGTGTAGTTAATATTACCAATTATTACTGTATCCTGATATGTACCTTCGCAATTGCAAATTTTTAATTCGTTATCTTTTGATTTAGTCATAATATTTTTTATTGTTCCATCATTTTCATTATTGAAAAATAAACCTACAGAATTTCCGTTATTATCTGTTAAATCATTTTTGTTTTCTGTTAATAGTGAAATAACAGTTTGGTTAATTTCTTTGTCATCACATTTCGGTGTGTCGTTAACGCAAGAACTTAATGAGATTAAACAAGCAATCATAATTAATTTTTTCATAATTTTTTAAATTTTCCCGATTACTCCACTAAGAGTTTTAGGCGTCGAATTAGAATTTATTTTTATTAGTTTTTGACCGCCTGTTTTTTAAAATATCCTACAACTCATATATATATTTTTCTGACAAAATCACCCAAAGCTACCCAGTTTAAGGTAGATTGTTCTGATAGATGTTAGCTATATTTTCTTAGCCAAAATACAATTATTTTGTTATAAATCAATACCTGCTATTTATTGGGATGTATTGGTCTGTTAATGAATTATACCAATTTATTTTTCTCGTTTACTATTTTTCTTGCGTGAAGGATTGAGGCGGTATCCTTTTTGAGGCACGAAAAAAGATAAAGCCGAAAAGCCTGACCCGAAGTGCCGAGGAGGAACGACGAAGCAATTTTGGGGCACGCCCAAAAAAACTTAAACTTGAATTACGCCTAAATTAAACTTCTTTTCAATAGGTGCATGATTGGCCGCTTCAATTCCCATAGAAATCCAAGTTCTCGTATCGATAGGATCAATGATAGCATCGGTCCATAAGCGAGAAGCTGCATAGTAAGGTGATACCTGTTCGTCATATCGTGCTTTTATTCTATCGAATAATTCTTTTTCCTTTACTTCATCAATGACTTCTCCTTTTGCTTTAAGCGAAGAAGCTTCAATTTGCGCCAAAACTTTTGCCGCTTGTGTGCCGCCCATTACTGCAAGCTCAGCACTTGGCCAAGCAAAAATTAATCTTGGATCATAAGCTTTACCGCACATGGCATAATTTCCTGCGCCGTAAGAATTACCAACAATTACTGTAAACTTAGGTACTACCGAATTCGAAACTGCATTTACCATCTTAGCACCATCTTTTATAATACCACCATGCTCAGACTTTGAACCTACCATAAAACCTGTAACGTCTTGCACAAAAACCAGAGGAATTTTCTTTTGGTTACAATTTGAGATAAAACGTGTCGCTTTATCCGCCGAATCTGAATAAATCGCACCGCCAAATTGCATTTCGCCTTTGGCATTTTTCACAACTTTACGCTGGTTTGCGACAATTCCTACGGCCCAACCATCTATGCGAGCGTATGCTGTGATTAAGGTTTTTCCGTAATCGCCTTTGTATTCATCAAATTCCGAATTGTCTACCAAACGTTTTATGATTTCGTACATGTCATATTGGTCAGCTCGTGATTTTGGTAAAATTCCGTATATATCTTTTGGTTCCAGAGCTGGTTTTTCGGCCTTCATACGATTGTAACCAGCTTTATCGAAATCACCTATTTTGCTTAGAATACTTTTAATTCTATTTAAAGCATCCTTATCATCTTTAGCTTTATAATCGGTTACACCCGAAATCTCACAATGCGTTGTTGCTCCTCCAAGTGTTTCATTATCAATAGTTTCACCAATAGCAGCTTTGACTAAATAACTTCCTGCTAAGAAGATACTACCTGTTTTATCGACTATCATAGCCTCATCACTCATAATAGGCAAGTAAGCACCACCGGCTACACAACTTCCCATAACTGCCGAAATTTGCGTAATACCCATGCTTGACATCAAGGCATTGTTTCTAAAAATGCGTCCAAAATGTTCTTTATCAGGGAAAATTTCATCCTGCAAAGGCAAATAAACACCAGCAGAATCTACTAAATAAATAATTGGCAATCGGTTTTCCATGGCTATCTCTTGTGCACGCAAATTCTTTTTTGCTGTAATTGGGAACCATGCACCAGCTTTTACAGTAGCATCATTAGCCACCACAATACATTGTTTGCCAGCAATATATCCAATTTTTACAATAACGCCACCAGAAGAGCAACCGCCGTGTTCTTTGTACATGCCTTCTCCTACAAAAGCCCCTATTTCTATAGATTTAGCTTTTTCATCAAGTAAGAAGTCAATACGCTCTCTGGCAGTCATTTTGCCTTCTGCGTGCAATTTTTCGATGCGTTTTTCCCCGCCACCAAGTTTGACTTTTGAAAATTTTTGTTTTAAATCTGATAATAAAAGTTTGTTGTGGTCTTCGTTTTTATTGAAGTTAATGTCCATTTTATAGTTTGTGATTTTAGGATATTTTTTAAAGATACCTTTTATTTTAATTTTAAATTTTTGTGAGTGCTAAAATACGAAAACGATTGAAATATAAATGATTCTTTAAAGTGGCATAGGCAATACAATTTCATATTAATCTCATTACAGGTAATTGATGTTAATTTAATGTTTACTTAACAAATGAAAGATACATTTGCACCGTAAAAAACTTTTATTATGTCTTTAAATAGTATATTTCAATTCTTAGTTCCGAAAGATAAAAAATTCTTTCCTTTATTCGAACAAGCCAGTAGCAATTTGATACTTATGGCTTCTACACTTCATGAAGCTGTTAATTTACCTATAAATGAAAGAAATACTTTGTTTCTTAAAATAGATGAACTCGAAGAAGTAGGAGAAAGTATAACAAGACAAACCAATCTTGAATTGAGTAGAAATTTTATTACACCTTTTGATAGAGAAGATATACATTCATTAATTACCTCGATTGATAACGTAGCAGGTAACATTCACGGAGCTTCTAGCAGAATGAAACTATACCATGTTGATAAAATCACAAAATCTATAAGAAAATTAACCGAAATTAATCTAGAAGCTTGTCAAAATATTGATGTTGCTGTCAGAGAGTTACGCAATTTAAAAAATATTAAAAATATAACTGACGCTTGTGCTACAATAAATAAATTAGAGAATAAATCTGATACGGTTTACGATAAAGCAGTTGCTGATTTATTTGAAAATGAAACAGATGCAAAAAATATTTTGAAATACAAAGAAGTATTATCTGTTTTAGAAACTGCTGCGGATAAGTGTAAAAATGCTGCTAGTGTTTTAGAATCAATTTCTGTAAAGCACTCTTAAAACCATCAATTTCATTTTGAAGTTATATTTATGACGTTACTTATACTTATTATCGTTCTAGCCTTAATTTTTGATTATATAAATGGTTTTCACGATGCTGCAAATGCCATTGCTACTGTAGTGGCAACAAAAGTCTTGACTCCATTACAAGCAGTAATTTGGGCCGCTTTTTTTAACTTTCTTGCGTATTGGGTTTTTGGTTTTGGCGTAGCCGATACCGTTGCAAAAACGGCAAAAACAATGGATATCAATCTTGTTGTCATACTTTCTGGAGTTATTGCAGCAATTATTTGGAACTTATTGACTTGGTGGCAAGGAATTCCTTCAAGTTCTTCACACACATTAATAGGAGGATTTGCAGGTGCAGCAATCGCTCACGCTGGTTTTGACGTTGTATCATGGTACAATGCTGGAAAAGATGGCGGGATGCCATCTGGAGTTTTAATAGTGATTGCTTTTATAGTTTTAGCCCCATTATTAGGTGCTTTGGCTTCTTATTTAATTTCTATTTGGTTATTAAACTCTTCAAAAAAAAGTATTTTCCCAAAGATTTTTACATTATCATTAATGGCCTTGACCATTTGGTTTGTAGAAAAGCAAATGGTATATTTTGGTGAAATTAAAAAACCTCGTTTTGATTCTCAATTTTGGAGTGTTGTTTTTGAATCGCACAATATAAAATGGTTTTTAGTGGCCTTCATTGTATTATCTATAAGTACATTTTGTTTGATTTTCAGTAGCTTGAGTCACAGCCAATCTAACTCTTGGTTGCGAAAAATGCAATTGTTATCATCAGCCGCATTTAGTCTTGGTCACGGTGGTAATGATTCTCAAAAAGTAATGGGTATTATAGCAGCAGCAGTGGCAGTTTACATCAATACCAGTGGCGTTGCTCAAGAAGCGTTGCCAGGATGGTTGAATGTAGTTTTACCAAACGGTGATAATTCTGGAACTATGCCAGATTGGATTCCGTTAGCTTGTTATTCAGCAATTGCAGCAGGAACGTTAAGCGGTGGTTGGAAAATTGTTAAAACGATGGGCTCAAAAATCACAAAAGTAACCTCTTTTGAAGGTGTTGCCGCAGAAACCGCTGGTGCTTTAACTTTATATTTTACAGAGCATTTAAAAATACCAGTAAGTACAACGCATACTATTACTGGTTCGATAATAGGAGTAGGTCTTACTAAACGTGTTTCAGCAGTTCGTTGGGGCGTAACAGTAAGTTTAATTTGGGCTTGGGTACTTACAATTCCTATTTCAGGTATTTTAGCAGCTTTAATTTATTTTATCTTAAGCCTGTTCCTTTAGTATTTAAAAAATATCGATTATAAAAAAAAATCCTGTGAAAACAGGATTTTTTTGTTATTTATTGTAAGAATCTTTAACCAGTCGTTTTAATATTGCCCATTGTTTGAGCGCATCACGAGCCTCTACAGCGGGATAGCCTAACATGGTTTTACCAGCAGCGATATCTCCCGTAACACCTGATCCAGCGCCTACAATTGCGCCATCACCTATTGTTGTATGGTCTTTTATCGAAGCGCTTCCGCCAATGATAACACCATTACCTAAAGTTACAGAACCTGCGAGTCCGCTATTTCCCGCCATTATACAAAATTTACCTAATTTACTATTGTGCCCTATTTGAACCAAATTATCAATTTTGCAACCATCGCCCAAAACAGTAGAACTGAATTTACCTCGATCTACGCATGAGTTAGCACCAATTTCTACATTATTACCAATAATTACATTACCAATTTGAGGAATTTTTACCAATCCTCGCTCTGTGCAAGGTCTAAAACCAAATCCATCGGCACCAATCGAGGCATTAGGATGGACAATACAATCCGTTCCTAAATGGCAACGTTCTCTTATCACAGCTCCTGACCATATAATTGTTCTGTTGCCTATACTGCTTTCATCAAGAACAGTAACATTAGGATATATAATTACATCGTCGCCAATTTTTACATTTGGTCCAATATAACAACCTGCACCTATTTTTGTATTATTTCCTATAGTAGCAGTTGTATCAATTACTGCGGTAGGATGAATATTTACTAAGAATTGTGGAGTAGGTGGAGCAAAAAGTTCCAAGACTTGAGACATTGCTAAATCAGCATTTTTGACTTTTATAAAAGCCCTATTTTTACCAGGTTCAATCGAAATATCCTCGTTGACAACCGCAGCACAAGCTTTTGAGGTTTCCCACAATTTCTCGTATTTTTTGTTTCCAATAAAAGAAATCTCAGAAGCACTGGCCAATTCTAATTGTTCTGGAGCAGTAATTTTTACCGCTGAATCACCAACAATGGTGCCGTTTAAAACTTCGTTTAATTCTTGAATGGAATAGGATTTCATAATTTTTATTTGTGATATTTATCAAATAAAATGAATTTACGACGAAATTCCTAATGAATTGCAGATAACAAGGTACATTAGACTTACAAATCGATATTCTATTAGAAATAGTTAATTAATCCTTCGAATAATTTTCTCTTAATGTATCAGAAATCATTCAGAGTAAAGACGTCAAAGAATTTTACAAAATTTGAAAATCTGCTGTAAAAAAAGCTAATTTAATTTTGTACATGAGCTTTAATAATTGTTTTTTATTTGTATAACTTTTTGTAATACTCATCAGCCATTCTGTCGGATTCAAAATATGGTGCCACTTGGCTCATACTCGTTTCAACTAAATCCCACCATTTTTTTGGACTATCATAATACAACGGAAGCACTTCGTTTTCTAGCATTGCAAGTAGGTTTTCTAAATCCATTTGGTCCTGTTGATGCGTTGTCAGGTTATGATTAACAATTGGTAATACAAAAGAATTTTGGGTTTTATTCAAATCTTTAAATTCACGAATCCAACCATCATTAGTCGAAAAGTTGATAGCTCCGTTCATAGCGGCACTCATTCCTGACGTTCCAGAAGCTTCTCTAGTGACTCTTGGATTATTTAACCACACATCGGCTCCTTCTTTTAACTGTCGGGATAATTTTAATTCATGGCCAGTAAGAACCGCCATGTTTTTGATTTTTTTACTGATATGAGTAAGTTTGTCAAAATTGTGAATTGCTCCATAATCCATTGGATATGGTTTTCCCGCAAAGATGATTTGAACAGGTTTTTCAGTATTGGACAAAATCTTGATAAATCGATCATAATCTCTGGTGATTAAATCGGGACGTTTGTAATCAGCAAATCGTCTTGCCCAAACGATAGTCATGATTTTAGGATCAAATATTTTCCCGGTTTGGTCTGCCACAACTTCAAAAAGTTTTGCTTTTAATCTCGTTTTTCTTTTAATTAAGGCTACTCTATCTTTATTTTGAAAAGCTTCGTCTAGCCAAGGATCTGCCCAATATTTCTTGTTTTGAGCATTAGTAATATGAATAATTGGACAAATTCGTGGATAATCTGTCCACATTGCACGAGAAACCTCTCCATGTAGTTTTGAAACACCGTTAGCAATACGACTTAAACGAAGTCCGACCAAAGTATGATTGAAAGTATCATCGTAAATTCCGGTGATTTCACGCACTTTTTCTAATGAAATTCCATCAAAAAAACTTAGAGAATTCAACAAGTGAATGTTGTGTTTTTGATTCCCAGCCTCTTCTGGAGTGTGTGTTGTAAAAACCATTTTTTCTCGAATAGCTTCTATACTTTTAAATTTGTTGAATAAATGAAAAACGCAGGAAACTGCGTGCGCTTCGTTTAAATGATAAACATCGGGATCATAATCTAATGCGTCTAATAATTTTGCTCCACCAAGACCTAAAATCATTGTTTGTGCAATTTTGGCAACTGGGTCTGAATCATACAATCGGAAAGTGGTTGATTGTGCTAGATAATCGTTTTCAGGTAAATCTGTCGAAAGAAAAAACATTGGGACGGTGCCAAATGTCTTTGGATTTAAATAATAAGCGGTAACCCAAACATCGGCGTTATTAATTTTAATGGTAAATTTTATGTTAGTGTCTTCCAAGAAATGATAAATTTTCTCTTGAAATTGAACGCCCATCGAAAGGTCGTCTTTTTTGAATTGGTCGTAATATCCTTTTTTCCATAAAATTCCAATCCCTACAACATTTTGTTTCAAATCGAAGGCACTTCTCATGTGCGAACCAGCCAGAAAACCTAAGCCTCCTGAATATATTTTTAAACATTGATCAATGGCAAATTCCATCGAGAAATATACGGCTGATTTTTTGTATTTTGGATTAAAAGTATAGGGATGCTTATATTTTTCTGGAAGTATTTTATTCATTTTAAATATTTTTAGAAATTATTTACTGAAGCAAACATACTGTATTTATATAAATTGCTGACAATAAAAAGCTCTAAATTGTTTCTCAAAATCAATAATTTAGCAATAAAAATAACTGTAACATTAAGGTAATTAAGATACTAAAAAACAAAACCCAACAAGTTTCATAACATTGTTGGGATATGCAGTAAAATAAATTCATAGGACTTAAAACTATTACACCTCTTTCTGACCCATCATCATCAAAAATGCTTTTAAAAATGCATCAATCTCGCCATTCATTACGCCATCAACATTACTTGTTTCATAGCCTGTACGTACATCTTTTACGAGTTTGTAAGGTTGCATTACATAATTTCGTATTTGTGAACCCCATTCAATTTTCATTTTTCCAGCTTCAATATCACTGCGTTGTGCTTGCTGTTTTTTTAATTCAATTTCATACAATTGAGACCGTAACATTTGCATGGCGCGATTCCTGTTGTCATGTTGAGAACGGGTTTCAGAACACTGAATTTGTATTCCTGTGGGTTTGTGGGTCAATTGTACTTTGGTTTCAACCTTATTTACATTTTGACCACCAGCTCCACTTGAACGTGCTGTAATAATTTCAATATCAGCAGGATTAATTTCTATTTCAATAGTATCATCAACTAGCGGGTAAACATATACGGATGCGAAAGAAGTATGTCGTTTTGCATTGCTGTCAAATGGTGAAATGCGTACCAATCTGTGAACACCGTTTTCGCCTTTGAGATAACCAAAGGAATAGTCACCTTCAATTTCGATTGTTACCGTCTTTATTCCCGCTGCATCGCCTTTTTGAAAGTTAAGTTCTTTGATTTTAAAACCATATTTCTCAGCCCACATCATGTACATACGCATCAACATTTCGGCCCAATCACAACTTTCTGTTCCTCCAGCACCAGCTGTTATTTGCAACACCGCGCTCAAACTATCACCTTCTTCCGAAAGCATATTTTTGAACTCGATATTTTCAATGTGAGTATTGGTTTGTTGGTACAAATCGTCCAATTCGGATTCAGAAAACGCACCTTCTTTGTAAAAATCATAGGCGAGTTGAAGCTCATCTGCCATTTCAAGGCCTTTTTCATAATCTTCGACCCATTTTTTCTTGGAGCGAAGTATTTTTATACGGTTTTCGGCTTCTTTAGCATTGTTCCAAAAATCGGGTGCGAATGTTTTTTCTTCTTCATTAGCAATTTCAATTAGTTTTTTATCGACGTCAAAGATACCTCCTCAACGCACCAAGGCGCTCCACAATACCTTTTATTAATTCGGTATTTGTCATAAATTTTGTAGTTTTGTGTGTGCAAAAATAAGATATCCTTTTGACAATATGGAAATAAATTTAATTAGCGATACAGTTACGAAGCCTTCACAAGAAATGTTACGATATATGTTTCAAGCAGAAGTAGGTGATGATGTTTATAAACAAGATCCTACGGTAAATGCACTTGAAGCAAAAGTTGCCGCAATGTTTGGTATGGAAGACGCCATGTTTTTTCCGTCAGGAACCATGGCCAATCAAACGGCTATAAAGTTGCATACTCAGCCTGGGGAACAGTTAATTGCTGACAAATGGGCCCATGTGTTTAATTATGAAGGTGGGGGCGCCTCTTTTAATAGCGGAGTTTCTTGTTGTTTGCTGGATGGCAATCGAGGCATGATTACAGCAGAACAAGTTGCTGGCGCTATCAATTTACCAGATTTTATACATAGTCCTATGACCAGTTTGGTTTGTGTAGAAAACACAACCAATAAGGGTGGTGGTGCTTGTTATGACATGGAAGAATTGAAGAAAATCAGACAAGTTTGTGATGCTAATGATTTGAAATTTCATCTTGATGGCGCTAGAATTTGGAATGCACTAATGGCTAAAAATGAAAATCCTGAAGATTACGGTAAAATTTTTCATACCATTTCAGTTTGCTTGTCAAAAGGATTAGGAGCGCCAATAGGTTCGGTTTTGGTTTCTGATAGCAAAACCATAAAAAGAGCTTTGAGAATCAGAAAAATATTAGGTGGTGGAATGCGGCAAGTTGGCTATTTGGCCGCAGCCGGAATTTATGCACTCGATCATAATATGGAACGATTGGCTGAAGACCACCGACGTGCCAAAGAATTAGGCGCGGTTTTGCAAAAACTTGATTGGATTGAGAAAGTAGAACCAATTGAAACTAACATCTTAATTTTTTCTGTAAAAAAAGGATTAGATGAGCTTTTATTGATTGAAAAACTCAAAGAACGTAACATTCATATTAGTTCTATGGGTCACGGAAAATTAAGAATTGTAACCCATTTAGATTACCGGGAAGTTATGCACAGTTATGTGCTGGAAACATTAGAAAGAATTGTTGTCAAACAATAATTTAAAGATAAAGTGGGGTGTTTTTTTAATAACAAACACCCCACTTTTTATTTAAACATATCTTCCATACCTGGAATCATAGGCATATCAACTTTTGCAACGGTATCTAACTCCGCTTGATTTACTGCAGTAGCTTTTTCAATAGCATTGTTAATTACAAGTAACAAATAATCTTCCAGTTGTTCTTTGTCTTCCAGTAAACTATCATCAATTGTTATAGCTTTTATTTTTCTATTTGCAGTAAGTGACACTTTTAATAAACCGTCAGTACTTTGCTCATCAATGATAATAGTGTCTAAGCGTTTTTTTGCATCCTCCATCTTTTGTTGGGTTTCTTTAAGTTTCCCCATCATTCCCATTAAGTCTCCAAACATGTTTATAATTTTAAAATTGTTTATACTGCAAATTTATTAAATTGCATTGTTATTAATACAAATTATTTTATGAAAAACACAATCATTTTAGGAAGCCTTTGTCTTATTTTTGCAACTTCGTGTGATAAAAAAAATGAACAAAAAATGGCAGCAAATATTCCTACTCCAGTAGCTAAAATAATTCCTAAAACCCTTGAAAAACATGGTGATGTGAGGATTGATAATTATTATTGGTTAAACGATAGAGAAAATCCAGAAGTAATTGACTATCTCAATGAGGAGAATGATTATTATAATAAAATGACCGCTCATACTAAAGATTTTCAGAAAGAGCTGTTTGCTGAAATGAAAGGCAGGATAAAAGAAGATGACGAATCTGTTCCTTATTTGTACAATGGTTATTATTATATTACCAGAACCGAAAAAGACAAAGATTACCCTATATATTCAAGAAAAAAGGGCAATTTTGAGGCCAAAGAAGAAATTTTATTCAATTGTAATGAACTTGCAAAAGGAAAATCATTTTTTCAATTGAGCGGCATGACAATTAGTCCTGATAATAAATTTGCCGTATTCGCAGTGGATATTGTAGGGAGAAGAATTTACAAGCTCCAAGTCAAAAATTTACAAACGGGTGAGATTTTAACTGACAAAATAGAAAATGTAACAGGAAGTGCCGTTTGGGCAAATGATAATAAAACTATTTTTTATTCTAAACAAGACACAAAAACATTACGTTCTGATAAAATTTTTAAGCATGTTTTAGGAACAGATTCAAAAAATGATGAATTGGTTTATTTTGAAAAAGATGATACTTACAACGTAGATATTAGCAAATCAAAATCTAAAAAATATTTGGTAATCGAATCTGGAAGTACTTTGACTACCGAATACAGAACCCTTTTAGCAGATACACCAGAAGGTGATTTTAAGATTTTTCAACCAAGAGTACGCGGTTTAGAATACAGTATTTCTCATTATGGAGATAGCTTTTATGTATTGACAAATATAGATAAAGCAACGAATTTCAAATTGATGAAAACGCCAGAAAATGCAACGCTCAAGGAAAATTGGAAAGATGTAATTGCCCATAGAAGCGATGTGTTGCTTGAGGATATTGAAATTTTCAAAGATTATTTAGTGGTTTCAGAAAGAAGTGATGGGCTTAATAAAATTAGAGTCATGCCATGGAGTGGGATTGGGGCTTATTATTTGCCTTTTGATATTGAAACTTATACAGCTTATACTTCTACAAACGTTGATTTTGATACAGCTATTTTAAGATATGGTTACCAATCATTGGCAACGCCATCTTCAGTAATCGACTTTAATATGAAAACCAAAGTTAAAGTTGTAAAGAAAGAGCAAGAGGTTTTAGGAGGCAATTTTGATAAAAACAATTATATCGAAGAAAGGGTTTGGGCCACCGCAACCGATGGAACAAAAGTCCCTATTTCGATGGTTTATAAAAAAGATTTAAAAAAGGACGGTAAAAACCCATTATTGCTTTATGCTTATGGTTCTTATGGATATTCTATGGATCCCTATTTTTCATCTACACGTTTGAGTTTACTTGACAGAGGATTTATTTTTGCTATTGCTCATATTCGTGGCGGCGAAGATTTAGGAAGACAATGGTATGAGGACGGGAAACTATTAAAAAAGAAAAATACTTTTACAGATTTTATTGATTGTTCAAAATTTGTTATTGCTCAAAAATATACTTCAGCAGAACATTTGTATGCCGAAGGAGGATCAGCAGGAGGTTTATTAATGGGAGCAATAGTGAATATGGCGCCACAATTGTACAACGGTGTTATTGCCCAAGTTCCATTTGTAGATGTAATTACCACAATGCTAGATGATTCAATTCCGTTAACTACTGGCGAGTATGATGAATGGGGAAATCCGAATGAAAAAACGTCGTATGATTACATGAAATCCTATTCTCCTTATGATAATGTCACTGCACAAGCATATCCTAACATGTATGTTTCAACCGGATTGCATGATTCTCAAGTACAATATTGGGAACCCGCAAAATGGGTTGCGAAATTAAGGGCTACAAAAATCGATAAAAATGTATTGTACCTAAATACGAATATGGATGCGGGTCACGGCGGTGCCTCAGGTAGATTTGAAGCCTTAAAAGAATTAGCAAAAGAGTTTACTTTTTTACTAGATTTAGAAAAAATTCAAAAATAATTAGAATTTTTTTGTTAAATTTGCAGGGTTTTGAGGTCAATAAAACATCAAAAAAAGACCTTGACTAACTATTTTTTTATGAAAGAAGAAATAAAAGCTTATAACAACGTACTTGAATTAATAGGCAATACACCACTTATCAAAATAAAAAAAATTACCGAAGGTCTCAAAGGTAATTTTTACGCTAAGGTAGAAGCTTTCAATCCTGGACATTCTACTAAAGATAGGATTGCTATGTACATTATCGAAGAAGCCGAAAAAAAAGGTATTCTTTCTCCTGGAGATACAATTATAGAAACTACATCTGGTAACACAGGTTTTAGTTTGGCAATGGTTAGCATCATTAAAGGTTATAATTGTATACTTGCTGTAAGTTCTAAATCTTCTAAAGATAAAATTGATATGTTGCGCAGTTTAGGGGCAAAAGTGTATGTTTGTCCTGCGCATGTCTCTGCTGATGATGAACGTTCCTATTACAATGTTGCCAAGCGACTGCATGAAGAAACAAAAGGTTCAGTGTATATCAATCAATATTTCAATCAGCTAAATATTGATGCGCATTACAAATCTACTGGTCCAGAAATTTGGGAACAAACTAATGGTAAAATTACACATCTTATTGCTTGTAGCGGAACAGGTGGAACTATATCAGGAACTGCGAAGTACTTAAAAGAAAAAAATCCAAATATTAGAATATTAGGAGTTGATGCTTTTGGTTCTGTATTAAAAAAATACCACGAAACAAGAGAGTTTGACAATGACGAAATTTATCCTTATAGAATTGAAGGTTTAGGAAAAAATCTTATTCCATCGGCAACGGATTTTGATGTGATTGATAAATTTATGAAAGTAACTGATGAAGAAAGTGCGCACACTACTAGAGAATTGACTCGTAAAGAAGGATTGTTCTTAGGCTATACTTCAGGAGCAGTTATTCAAGCAATAAAACAATATGCACAAGAAGGAGAATTTGATGAAAACAGTAATATAATTGCTATTTTGCCAGACCATGGTTCTCGTTATATGAGCAAAGTTTACAGTGATGAATGGATGGAAGAGCAAGGATTTTTTGATAGTGTCAACGCAGAAGAAGTCCAAAAAATAGAATTTATAAAATAATATTTCTACTTACATAAAAAATCCATCAAATTAATTGATGGATTTTTTTATTAATCGAGTTCTTTTCTGTAGGTTTTTCTTCGGCAATGAATCACAGGATCAAAATTTTTCCATAGTAAATGTATGGCAGTATTGTCAGCTAATTCTGGAGTTCTTATGCAATTTTCAATTCCTTTTTCAGTAAAAGTAGTGTGGTATTCCTTAAATAAAATGGCTGTTACGCCCTTATTCTGGTATTCTGGGTGCACACCTATCAAATAAAAAACAACGTCTTTACTGTTTTTTCTGGCATTTAATAAATTTAAAAAGCCAAAAGGAAATAACTTACCATTTACTTTTTGTAACGCTTTAGAAAAACTAGGCATTACAATAGCAAATGCTACCAGATTACCCTCTATATCTTCAACATACTTGATGTATTCAGGATTGATAAAACTCATGTATTTTTTTTTAAAATACGCTTTTTGAACATCGGAAATGGCAACAAATGAAGACAAGTTAGCATAAGAAGCATTGAACAAATCAAACATTTTATCAGCATACGGCATCACGTCTTTTGTTGATTTGAAATTCACAGGTTTTAACTTGTATCTTTTCTTTATTAATTCCTGCGCTTTATCAAAAAGTTCTAGTTTTACATTTTTAAATGGAAACTTATTTTCGAGATATTCCTTTTCGGTTACAAATCCCAATTTTTCAAAATGTTTTGCATAATAAGGCGCATTGTACCAAGTAATCATAGTGCCAATCTCTTCAAAACCTTCGGTTAAAACACCTACTTTATCTAAATTAGAAAATCCCATAGGGCCTTCGGCATAAGATAGATTGTTGTTCTTGCCCAATTCATATACTTTTTCTAATAACTTTTTAGTGACTTCTATGTCATCAATTGTATCGAACCAACCAAATCGCACTTTGCTTTTTTGCTGGTCATTGACTTCATTCCAGTTGATGATTGCTGTAATTCGTCCTACAATTGTATTGTTTTTATAAGCCAAATAAAATTTTGCTTCTGCATTTTCAAAAGCTGGATTTTTTGACTTATCAAAAGTTTCTAACTCATCTGCAATTATTGGTGGCACCCAATAAGGATTGTTTTTATATAGTGAAAACGGAAATTTTACATATTCCGTTAATTCTTTTTTTGTTATGGCTTCTTTTATAGTAATCATTGTATTTTATGCCTCAGCTTTATTTTTTTATCTTTTTTATTTTTTTCTTCTTTAGCTTTTTTTCTTTTGACTTAGCAGATTTAGCTTTTCCAATTCGCGTTAAAACACTTTTGTAATTTTTATCAAAACGCCATGAAACACCTACACCACCAAAAATAACTGAAGGTGTATTTTTAAAATTTGTAGAAACGGAAGCATCAACTTGTAAATCTTCGTTGATTAAAAAAGCAGCGCCACCTCTCAAAATTGCATCAGAATAATAATCACTTATGTAGCCTTGATTTTCAATAAAACCGGACCATCTGTAATTAAAACCTTTTGTTACTGTTACAACATAACCATAACTTGGGAAATCAGTAGTTACCTTATCAGCAATAATATTAGTAACTACTACAAATCCTCCTGAAAATTGATTTTGTGTCACAAGAACGAGTTTTGGGCTAATTGTAGGGTCAGTTTTAAACGTAAAAGTATTACTTAAATTAACATTTGCACCTGCGTAAACTGCTAATGCGGGAAGGAATTGTCTCCAAGTAAACTTGTTATTTGCTTTCCAACTGTAAATATTTAGTTTTTGTTTGTAATTTTTGTTAGGATCATAAAGCAGGTATTTGGCTCCAATAATAAATTTTTCTACATCATTTCTTGTTTCTGTGCCTAATGCAGTTTTATAATAATCAAAACGATAATCTAGCTCTAAATTTAGTTCAAGTTGTTCTTTAAAAAGTCCGTAACGAAGATCCAGTTCACCTCCAAAACCACTGGCTTCTGTACCTAATAATTGGTGTTTTTCATACAACCCAAACAGTCCAGATTCTACTTGAAAAACACTTTTTCCAACCGCAAACGCAGATTGTGATGCTCCTGGTCGGTTAGAATTAATTACATCAGTATATTGGGCGCTTGCTGTACTGATGATAAATAGTACCAGTAAACTAAGAAACGAATTGGTTTTAAACATTTTGAAGGGTTTTTTATAGGTTTAAAGTTTTGGTATTTAGGTGTCTGTACTTCTAAAAAGAATAATTTTGAACGAAAAAATCTAATTAATAAATATCAATCTAACTAAATTTTAAGTTACTTAAACGCTTATTTAATTTTTATATTTGAGTAATAATTCTTAAAATTATATAAAATGGAAAAAGAATCAAACCAGTATAAAATATATTTATTCCATGTTTTCTATCTTCTCTACTATACGAGTATACTTTTTGACCGTTTGGTAATGATTTCTTTGAGTTAAATAATGAGTAACCTATAAAAATACCTAAAAGTCCACCAAGTATTGCAAAGATATAACCTGCAATTATCCATGGCTTTTGATTTTCTTCAGGTTTAGCCAGAGATTCCAGTCGTTGTCTTTTTAGAACATTTAGCAATTCTGCATCTATAGATTTTCCTCTTTGTTTTAATATTTTTTGAGCTAATTTATAATCAAGTTCATTCCATTCATCTGATTTTAATAGAATTTCATATAATTCTTCATCTGTAAAATCAAATAAGTAATGGTCAATCTCAATTTGGTCAATTAGGTTTTCGGCATTATTGTTAAGAACTTTTTCTGCTTTTTCAAATTGGGATATTTGGATTTTAATTTCATATTGGTTTTGTAAAGTATTTCCTGAAAAGGAAGTATCAACTGGTGCAATATTATCGACTATTTGAGTATCAATATCATTCTGTTTTAATAAGCTTTCAAATTCTTTAGCTAATTCTATTGTTGGATATCTTCTAAATACTGAATAATTTTTGTCCATTTATAGTTTTTAAATGTTATACAATTAAATACAAAAACCAAAAGTAATATAATTTATTATTTATTTAAGAATGATAATTTATTTTTGAATGCAAGATTTCTTATTTTTACATAAATTATTATGTTATGCAAGAAGCATCCTTTAACGGAATTATAAAAACTATTTTTTATATTTTACTTTTTTACTATGCATTTAGATTTTTAGCAAAATTATTCCTCCCTGTTTTAGTCAAAAAAGTAGTTCAAAAAGCCGAACAAAATTTCCAGCAACAATACAACAACACCAATCAAAATAACCAATCTCAATCTAGAGATGAAGTAATTTATGATACTGCAAAATCTACAAAACCTCGTGAAACCAAAAAAGTAGGAGAGTATGTAGATTATGAAGAAATTGATTAAGTTTGCAGTAAACTGCTCAAGTTACATTAGTAATTAAGCATTAACTTTAAACTACATTAATGAAAATTCTTAACAAATTTTATCCCCATTTATTAGCTTTAATTGGCTTTGTTTTAATTTCCTTAATTTATTTTTATCCTGTTTTACAAGGCAAAGCACTGTACCAATCTGATATTGCACAATATACAGGAATGGCAAAAGAGCAAAATGATTTTCGAGCTAACGAAAAATCAGAGCCTTACTGGACAAACGCTGCCTTTGGTGGAATGCCAACTTATCAAATGGGTGCCAATTATCCTCACAATTATATTAAAAAAATTGATGGATTATTGCGTTTTTTACCACGTCCTGCTGATTACTTATTTTTATACTTTCTAGGTTTTTACGGTTTGTTATTGGTATTAAAAACAGATCCGCTTAAAGCTTTTTTTGGTGCTTTGGCCTTTGGTTTTTCAACGTATTTGATAATTATTTTAGGGGTAGGTCACAATGCAAAAGCCCATGCTATTGCATACATGCCATTAGTAGTAGCAGGAGTGATTTTAGTTTTTCAACGAAAATTTATTTTAGGAGGATTATTAACTGCCTTTGCGGTCGCATTAGAAATCAATGCCAATCATTTTCAAATGACCTATTATCTATTGGTACTTTTGATAGCAATTGCAGTTTATTTTGCATATCAATTGCTCAAGGAAAAAGATTTTAAAAGTTTGTATTTAGCAATTGTAATTCTTCTTTTTTCAGGAATTATTGCCGTTGGTGCCAATGCAACTGGAATTTTAGCCACTGCAGAATATGCTGATTTTAGTATTAGGGGTAAAAGTGAATTGACCTTTAATCCTGATGGTACAAAGAACGAAACCAGTTCTTCAATGAAATATGATTACATAACCGAATACAGTTATGGTATTGCAGAAAGCTTGAATTTGTTTGCTCCCAGGCTGTTTGGAGGTTCCAATTCAGAAAAACTCAAAGAGGATTCTAACCTTCATGAATTTATAAAAGGAAAAGGCGCTTCTGCGGAAGAAGCGAATTCTTTTGTTAGCAATTACGGACTCACATATTGGGGCGACCAGCCCATCGTAGCAGCTCCAGCTTACATTGGAGCCATTGTTTTTTTTCTATCTATTTTGTGTCTTTACACTGATAATCGAAAAATTAAATACGCATTTTTAGCAGGTGCTATATTTTCATTGCTATTGTCATGGGGAAAAAACTTTCCTTTATTAACAGACTTTTTTATTGATTATGTGCCTTTGTACGATAAGTTCAGAGCAGTTTCTTCGATACAAGTTGTTTTAGAGTTGTGTTTGCCCGTTTTAGCCATTATGGGATTACAGAGTTTCTTTAAATCTGATAAAGCAATGCAATGGAAATCTTTATGGCAATCGGCTTCAATTGCTTTAGGATTAATGGTATTTCTATTTATTTTTAAAAGATTTTTTGATTTTTCAGGAAGTATTGACGGACAATTATTAAAAATGATGAGTCAGCAAACAGAAGATCCTAACTTTGGTACCGATTTTATAAAAGCGCTAAAAGCTGACAGAGAAAGCATGTTTGTTGCTGATTTGATGCGTTCAGGATTTTTAATTTTGGCATCAGCCGGCATTTTATGGTTGGCTATCAAGAACAGACTATCGCAAACAATTACTGTAGTTTTAGTTGGTGTATTGATGGTAGGTGATTTGGTTTTAATTGATAAAAATTATGTTGATACAAAAGGTTTTGTAAGCAAGCGTGAAGTAAATGAGCCTTTTCAACCAACTCCAACTGATTTAGAAATTCTTAATGACACTACTAATTACAGGGTTTATGAGGTGCAAGGTAGGTTACAAGCCAGAACTTCTTACTTTCATCAATCAGTAGGTGGTTACAGTGCTGTAAGACCAAGACGATTTGATCAATTGTTTGATTATCAAATTGATAAAAACCTTGCTGATTTAGGAAATTCTATCAATCAAGAAACCCTTTCTCTGACAAAAAATATTCCAGTTTTGGACATGTTGAATGTTAAGTATGTTATTGTTCCGACAGAAAATGGAGAGGTTGCCATAAAAAATCCATTCGCAAACGGAAGTGCTTGGTTTGTAAACGATGTAAAATTAGTTAGTTCTGCAGATGAAGAAATGAAAGCTTTGCAAACAACGAATTTGAAAAATACGGTGATTGTGAACCAAAAAGAATTTCCAAATTTGAATGTTAGCAATTTTGTAAAAGACAGCGCAGTAACTATAAAATTGAAATTGCACAAACCCAATCATATTGAATACGTTACAACTAATTCAAAAGATGGTTTGGTTGTTTTTTCTGAAATTTACTACCCAAAAGGCTGGAATATATACGTTGATGGTCAAAAAAGCATCCATTTTAGAGCAAATTATGTTTTGCGTGCTATGAAAGTACCTGCAGGAACGCATACTATTGCATTTAAATTTGAACCACAAGTTGTAAAAACTGGTAGTACAATTGCGCTGATAAGTTCTATAATAATGTTGTTATTATTAGCGGTTGGGATTTATTTTGAAAGAAAGAAAACTACCTTTGTGGCATAAAATTTTATTTGTAAATTAGATACTAATAAATTGTGAAAAGAATTTAATTTTGAATTGAAATGGGGAAAGTCAAATTAAATCACGCAAATCCAACAATAATGGAAGCAAGATATCTTGAAGAAGCAAGACTATTGACCTACCAACAACGTTTTGAAAAATTGATCGCTATCATTGAACTTTCTAACCTATTAAAAACCGCTAAGAAATATTCTAAATCAAAATAGTTTGTAATGGATATGCACAAAACAATAACAGATGTTTGGAGACATTTATCAGAAAATAATGTAAATTATCTAACCATTGGTGGATTTGCTGTGAATATATATGGTTACGGGAGAAATACTGGCGATATTGATATTTTTATTGAAGATACAATAGCTAATCGCGAAAATTTAAGAAAAGCAATTAAACAAATGGGATTAGGCGATTTCGAAAGTATTATTGATATGCAATTTATACTAGGTTGGACTGAGTTCGCTCTTAATATTAATTTTCGATTGGATATCATGACTTCAGTAAAAGGTCTGGAACACAAGCCTTTTAAATCACTTTTAGAAAAAGCAAACGTTATAGATATTGACGGGATTCCAGTATTTTTTATCGATTATGACAATTTGATAGTTGCCAAAAAAGCAGCTAATAGACTAAAAGACCAACTAGATATTGAAGAGTTGGAGAAATTAAATAATAAAAATATTTTTTAAAACGATGAAAGAATTATTACATTTAAAATCTTTTCAGCAGATTTTGCTCATGCTCTTTTTTTTAGGTTTGATTATAGGAGCATTGCTTGGTATTTATCTATTCAATACTTATAAATTCAGATTTATTTTAATATTTCCATCAGTACCTGCTTTATATTTTATCTCAAGGGGATTGTACAAAAACTGTATTTTGTTTTTTGTAGATATAAAATCAAGTAAAATTACTTCCTAATTGGAAAATAATAAAGTTTTAATTATCATTTATTATTGGCCTCCAGCTGGTGGTCCTGGTGTACAACGTTGGCTTAAATTTGTAAAATATTTGCCTGACTTTGGTATACAACCCATAGTTTATATCCCAGACAATCCTACTTATCCTATTGTAGACAATCAATTGGTTTCTGAAGTATCAAAAGAGGTAATAATTTTAAGAAAAACAATTTTTGAGCCGTATCAATTGGCTTCTTTTTTTTCGAAAAATAGAACCAAAAAAATAAGTTCTGGAATTATTCCCAATACTAAAAAGCAGACACTTTTAGATAAAATATTATTATGGATTCGAGGCAATCTTTTTATACCAGATGCCCGTGTTTTTTGGGTAAAACCTTCCGTTCAATTTTTAAAGCAATACATACAAGAAAACGCAATTGATACAATCATAACTTCGGGTCCTCCGCACAGTTTGCATTTAATAGGTTTAGAATTAAGAAACAAATTGAATGTAAAATGGTTAGCGGATTTTCGGGATCCTTGGACAACTATTGGTTATCATAAGGATTTAAAATTGTCTCATTATGCTGAAAGAAAGCATAAAAAATTAGAAAAAATTGTTCTGAATACTGCAGATACAATTATAGTTACAAGTAAAACAACCAAAAGTGAATTTCAACAATTGACCAACAAACCCATTGAAGTAATTACAAATGGCTTTGATGTTGAAAAAGTAGAGAAGCAAATGTCAGATACTAAGTTCAGTATCGCGCATATTGGTTCATTATTATCAGCTAGAAATCCTAAAATCCTTTGGCAAAGTTTAAAGGAAGTAATTCATGAGATACCAGAATTTCGAAACCATTTAGAAATAAAACTAATAGGCACAGTAAGTCAGGAAGTTTTAGAAACGATTTCTCAATTTGGCTTAAATCCGTATTTGAATAATTTGGGCTATGTTTCTCATCAAGAAGCGATTAAGCATCAAAGAAAATCTCAAGTTTTATTACTGATAGAAATTGATTCTGAAAATACTAAAAGCATCATCCCTGGTAAATTGTTTGAATATATGGTTTCCGAAAGACCGATAATTGCAATAGGTCCTTTAGGTTCAGATTTTGCCTCAATTATTATCGAAACCAATACTGGCGTTTTTGCAGATTATACGGAAAAAGAAAAGTTAAAAGCAACCATATTAAATTATTACAATCAGTTTCTTACCGGAAATTTACAATCTCATGCAGTAGGTTTGCAACATTATTCTAGAAAAAATTTGACCGAAAAATTGGCTATTTTGTTAAAATAAAAAATCCCGCTAGCACAAATACTAACGGGATTTACAAACAAAACCTAACCATTTAACTAACTAACCATATCTCTATTTTCTTTTTTTGTCGTCTTCAATTTTTGCTTTTGACCCATCCGTTCTGTAATAGTAATAATCATCATCATTATTATTTCCACCATTGTTTTGTTGTTGGTTTCCATAATAATTATCATCTTGATGGTCATTATTGTAACTGTAACCTTTTACTGCTCCAACAAAATCTATTATTTGTCCTCTACGGTTATAAACAATTTTAAGTCCACCTACTTGAGAAAGCGCAAATCTATTGTAAGACATATAAACTGACCCGATTCTTTTGATTCTATCATTGGCATCATAGTTTACAAATACATTTCCTACTCTGCGTATTCTGCCTAAATTATCATGTTCAATTTTAACACCAAAATTGCGGTTATTTGCTGGAGCGCCAAATGTTTTATTTACACTTCTTCTACCATTTTTATAATATAAATCGCCTTTAGATGGTCTTGTATTAAAATCAAATTGTCCGTCTGCAAATACATAAAATTCAACGCCTCTTTCAACAAAAACAATTGGTTCGGCATTATTAATACTAACTGGAAATCTTCTGTCATCAGAAAAATTGATTAATTCTGAAGCATTCGCTACACTTCCTACCAGAAAAATGCTAGCTACTAAAAGGGTAATTTTTTTCATAATCAATATCATTTATATTTTGCCTACTCTTGCGCTTTTCAGCTTTCGCGTTACCTTAAAATTTCAAGGTTATGAAGCTAATTCCAATTTGCGTGCCAAAAAAATATTCTTTTATATTTAAATGGTATTATAAACTCAGAAACCCTTTATTTTCAAGTAAAGTGTCATGAAATTTTTATCAGTTTAAAACTTAATCTTAATAACCTCATATTTATATTTTTTAAATACTACATTTAAAATACTATAAATCTAATTTTAGTTTAAAATGGAAAATAAATTATATTCAATAAGTTTTTTTGAAAATTTGGCATCAAGAGTCACAAAAGCTACAGGAAGTACTCCTGCTTTTTTAATAGCATTTTCTATAATTTTGATTTGGGCTTTATGTGGGCCATTTTTTAACTATTCACAAACTTGGCAATTGGTTATCAATACAGGAACAACCATTATCACTTTTTTAATGGTTTTTTTAATTCAAAAAGCACAAAACAAAGATGCTATGGCAATGCAATTAAAGCTCAATGAGCTTGTTGCATCACATAAATTTGCAAGTAATCGTTTAATAGATATCGAAGATCTATCAGAATCAGAAATAAAAATATTGCAAAAATATTATGTTACTTTAAGTCAACTGACAAAAAATGAAAAAAGTTTACAGATTTCGCACTCAATTGATGAAGCTAAGGATTTACACAAAAGGAAAATAAAAAACAGTAATGAAATAAAAGATTTAAACTAATTTTTCCTTTAGATATTTCCCAGTAACCGATTTTTTATTCTTTACAACTTCTTCTGGTGTGCCAATAGCGAGAATTTGACCACCGTTTTCGCCGCCTTCAGGACCTAAATCAATAATCCAATCGGCACATTTTATCATGTCTAGATTGTGTTCAATTACAATTATCGAATGGCCTTTGTCTATCAAAGCATCAAATGAAGTCAATAACTTTTTGATATCATGAAAATGCAAACCTGTTGTAGGTTCATCAAAAACAAAAAGTGCTTTTTCTTTAGTAGCGCCTTTTACTAAAAATGAAGCCAGTTTTATTCGCTGCGCCTCACCACCAGAAAGGGTAGAAGAGGATTGTCCTAACTGTACATAACCCAAACCAACATCTTGTAAAGGTTGTAGTTTTTGAGAAATCTTTGTTTGTTTTGCTTCTGCAAAAAATGCAACTGCATCATCAATAGTCATGGTTAAAATATCGTCAATATTTTTTCCTTCAAATTGTACTTCTAAAACTTCTTTTTTAAAGCGTCTGCCATTGCAGGTTTCACAAGGCAAAGAGACATCTGCCATGAAAACCATTTCTACATTTATGGAACCTTCGCCTTTGCAGGTTTCACAACGACCGCCATCGACATTAAAAGAGAAATGTTTAGGCAAATAGCCGCGAATTTTAGATAATTTTTCCTTGGCATACAAATCCCTAATATCATCATAAGCTTTAATATAAGTCACTGGATTAGAACGAGAACTTCGCCCAATAGGATTTTGATCTACATATTCAATATGTTGTATTTTATGGTAATAACCACGCATATCTGTAAATTGTCCTGCTTTTTCGCCTACACCATCCAGTTTTTTTTGCATTGCAGGAAAAAGTATTTTCTTGACCAAAGTACTTTTACCACTTCCAGAAACACCTGTAATAACGGTTAACATTTCTAGCGGAAATTTAACATCTACATTTTGCAAATTGTTCTCTCGTGCACCTAGAATTTCAATATATGTTCCAGATTTTCTTCTTATCCGAGGGACTTTTATCTCTAGATCACCATTTAAGTATTGTGCTGTGAGTGAAGTTGATTTTAAAATGGTTGCATAATCGCCTTGAGCGACTAAATTGCCGCCATTAGTTCCTGCTTCTGGTCCAATGTCAATAATCATATCAGCAGCTCTCATAATATCTTCATCGTGTTCGACTACGATAACTGTGTTACCTAAATCACGAAGAGAAAGCAAAACTTTTATTAGTCTTTCGGTATCCTTTGGGTGTAAACCAATACTTGGTTCATCTAAAATGTACATAGAACCTACCAAACTGCTCCCGAGTGACGTGGCCAAGTTGATTCGTTGTGATTCACCACCAGAAAGCGAAGCAGAGTTCCTGTTTAAAGTCAGGTAATTCAAGCCAACTTCTACCAGAAAACGCAATCTGTTATTGATTTCAATTAACAAACGTTTGGCAACTTTTTCATCAAATCGGGACAATTCTAATTTCTCAAAAAATTCAGTCAAATTTTTAATTGGCAAATCAACCAAATCTGAAATGGTTTTTCCGTCTATTTTTATATACGAGGCTTCTACCCGCAATCGTTTTCCTTTGCAAGAGTAACATTTGGTTTTACCGCGATAACGAGAAAGCATAACACGATTTTGTATTTTGTAATTTTTTTCTTCGAGTTCTTTAAAAAAATCATTCAGTCCTGTAAAATGTTTGTTGCCTTTCCAGAGCACGTCTTTTTGTGTATCGGTGAGTTGGTAATAAGGTTTGTGAATAGGGAAATCAAACAAATAGGCTGAATTGACCAATTGGTCGCGGTACCAGCCCATGCTTTCGCCACGCCATGCATAAACCGCATTTTCATAAATAGACAAAGCAGTATTAGGAATCACTAATTCTTCATCGACACCAATTACGCTGCCATAACCTTCACAAATAGGGCAAGCGCCGTACGGATTGTTGAAACTAAACAAATGAACATTAGGTTCTAAAAAAAAGATGCCGTCTAATTCAAATTTATTGCTAAAAGTAAGTCGTTTTTTAGTGTCCAATTCCTGCAAATAACAAACGCCTTTGCCTTCAAAAAAAGCAGTTTGAATAGCATCCGAAAGTCGGTTGTAAAATTCTTCCTCCTCTTTAACAACGATTCTATCAATAACAAGAAGGACTTCTTTTTTGCCAATTTTTATATCAGCCAATTCATCTAAACGAATCATTTCATTGTCAACTAGAATTCTCGCAAAACCTTGTTGCAATAAAACTCCTAGTTTTTCTTCAATCGTTCGGCCTTTTTCTGGATAAACAGGTGCAAGTAACAACCACTTGCTGTTAACTTCAAACTTTTTAACTTCGTTTACAACATCAGTTACGGTATCTTTTTTAACTTCCTTGCCAGAAACGGGGGAATAGGTTTTACCAATTCTAGCATATAGTAATTTTAAATAATCATAAATTTCGGTTGAAGTGCCTACAGTTGACCTTGCATTTGTCGTGTTTACTTTTTGTTCAATTGCAATTGCAGGAGCAATTCCTTTGATGTATTCTACTTTTGGTTTGTCCAATCGTCCAAGAAATTGTCTGGCATAGGATGATAAACTTTCTACATAACGGCGCTGGCCCTCTGCATACAAAGTGTCAAATGCCAAACTTGATTTTCCTGAGCCAGAAAGCCCAGTAATAACAACCAGTTTGTTTCTAGGAATGGCAACATCAAGGTTTTTTAAATTGTGTACTTGAGCACCTTTGATAATTATGTTTTTCTTTGGGTCAAGTTGAGAAATATCAGTTTTCATAGCAAAAAATTGAATTTTCACAAAGGTAATCATTTGGATTTTGAAAACCAGTATTAGCCAATTCTCAATTTAAGGTTAAGATTATAACTTAAAAAAAAATTTAATTAAAGAAAAATTAAATTATTGTGTCAAAAGTGTTAATTTTTAAAAATATATTGCAAAATCAAAAAACATTATATTATATTTGATCATTAATTAATCTTTATTTAACATTTGCCTATCACGTAAAATTACTTTTAGAAAATCCCTATTTATCCAAAACTAAAAGGCAATTTTATGGCTCATGTTCAAATCCCCGACGCATTGTTGGTTAAAAGTTATATAGCAGGTGACGAAAATGCTCTTGCTACTTTAATCAAAAGACACCAATCAAAAATTTACGGTTTTATATATTCGAAAATTGCCGATAGGGCCATTTCTGATGATATATTTCAAGATACCTTTATTAAAGTCATCAAAACTTTAAAATCCAATTCTTATAATGAAGAAGGTAAATTTTTACCATGGGTAATGCGAATTGCACACAATTTAATTGTTGATCATTTTAGAAGCAACAAAAAAATGCCCATGTTTAGAGAAACAGAAGAATTTTCTATTTTTTCTATTCTTACAGACAATACGCCCACTATTGAAAGTCAAATGATTACCACACAAGTTGAAAAAGACTTGAAAAGAATTATAGAGGCGCTTCCTGACGATCAAAAAGAAGTACTCGTTATGCGAATATATCAAGACTTGAGTTTTAAAGAAATTTCCGAACTCACTGGCGTTAGTATCAATACAGCCTTAGGAAGAATGCGTTATGCGTTAATGAATTTGAGAAAAGTTATTGACAAGCACCAAATTATATTAACGAATTAACAATATTTAGAAATTTGCTACGTTGTTTTATAAACAAACAACTATTATGGCAAAAATCTACTTAAATAAAAAAACTGTTGCGTCTAAAATGGAACCTAAAAAAGAAATTGTTTCTTTTTTATTGAATTACTCTAAAGCATTAAGCTATATCAAAGCGGGTAAAATGAACATTGAAACCATAGCTAATTAAAAAAAATCCCACTAAAATTTTTTAGTGGGATTTTTTTTGTAATATTCATCTATAACTTTTTTTCTTCCAATGGTCTTAGTGATAATATCGCTATCAAGATCCCAACCTCTAGCAGGAGAATATTCTCTACCGTACCAAATGATTTGCAAATGAAGGTCGTTCCAAACGGATTCTGGAAAAAGGCGTTTGGCATCTTTTTCGGTTTGTACTACATTTTTTCCATTGGTTAAATTCCATCGGTACATCAATCTGTGAATATGCGTGTCTACTGGAAACGCAGGAAAACCAAAAGCTTGCGACATTACCACACTAGCGGTTTTATGTCCTACAGCTGGCAAGGCTTCTAATGCTTCAAAACTTTGTGGCACTTCACCATTATATTTATCAATTAATATGTGTGATAAACCATGAATTCCTTTTGATTTCATGGGGGATAATCCACAAGGTCGAATGATTTCTTTAATTTCTTCGACAGACATTTTTACCATATCAAACGGATTGTCAGCTTTGGCAAAAAGCAAAGTTGTAATTTGATTGACACGAACATCAGTACATTGTGCCGAAAGTAAAACAGCAATTAACAAAGTGTAAGGATCTTTATGGTCCAACGGAATGGGAATGGTGGGATATTTTTCTTTTAACGTATTAATAACAAATGTTACACGCTCTTGTTTGGTCATTTCTTTAAATTTGAATACTTTTATTTGAGTAAAATTAAAGCAATTATTTCAATGTGCCTAATGTCATTTCTAAGAAAAATTTGATTTAAAATTGGCTCAGAAAAATAAATTTATCATATTCTATTAATGCAAAAATGTAACAATTAAAATGACAACATTAAAAAAAGGGGACAAAGCACCACAATTTTCTGCGCTGGACCAAGACGGAAAAAAACACCAATTATCTGATTATACTGGAAAAAAATTAGTGGTTTTCTTTTATCCAAAAGCAAATACGCCAGGTTGTACAGCCGAAGCCTGTGATTTAAGAGATAATTTTGAAAGATTTCAAGCCAATAATTATGCTTTACTCGGCGTTAGTGCCGACCCTCACAAAGCGCAAGCCAAGTTCAAAGAAAAGTTTGATTTTCCTTTCCCGTTACTTACAGATGAAGACAAGGCTGTAATTCAAGCTTTTGGCGTTTGGGGACCAAAGAAATTTATGGGTAAAGAATATGATGGCATCCACAGAACTACCTTTGTAATTGATGAAAACGGAGTTATTGAAGAAGTTATTACAGATGTAAAGACAAAAGCGCACGCTGCACAGATATTAAAATAAGGTTTTTTATTGTAAGTTATTGTTTGCTAAAAAGTTAAAAGTCCAGAAAAGTGGTTTTAATAACCACTTTTCTGAACTTTGTTTTTAATTTTAGACAGCAAATATTATTGATATTTAATTACTGCCTTCTAATATTTTATTAGGGTCGTAACCAAAAAGTTGGTGCTCCTTAATCAACTCAGCGATACCACTCGGCAACATTACTTCCCATCCTCGTTTTCCGTTGCCAATCATTTTTAATACTTCACGAGAAAACACTTCTAGCGTGTGTGGATCAAAATCATCAATATCAACAACTTTTCCGTTGAGTTTAAAGAATTTGTACAATTCCTTCATTCGAGGATGTACTTTTAAATTTTTAGAATCAATGATTTCGCCATTTTCACCTATCATTGGATACAGAAATACTTTTAAATCTCTGTAAAATAATTTTCCGAATGCTTCTAAAATACCACCGCTTAAATGACGGTAATATTTTTCGTCAAAAATATCTACAAGATTGTTAACACCCATCGCTAATCCCATTCTGGCCTTAGTATAATTAGAGAAATACTCAACTACTTTATAATATTCTTGAAAATTTGAAATCATAACAGTTTGTCCCAACGAACACAAAAGTTCCGCACGGTCCATAAAATCACGTTCGTCGATCTCACCATCTGAACGTAAATTAGAAAGCGTAATTTCAAAAATAACAAGCGTGTTGTCTTTTTCAACTTTACTCTCTTCAAGAAAAATCTTCAATGATTTTTCGTACATGTCCATATTTACTTTGGTCACCGGACGAAAACTTCCTCTTAGTGCCAATATGTTTTTTTTGTAAAGAATTGCAGCAGGTAAAATATTATTGCCTTGCGGATCAAACATTACAGCATCAGTCATGCCATTTTTTACCAATTGCAAGCTCATTAACCTGTTGTCTACATCCGCAAAACGTGGCCCTGAGAAATTGATGGTATCTATTTCCAATTGGTCTTTGTCGAGATGGTCATACAAATAACGCAACAAACGTTTAGGGTCATTGTATTTGTAAAATGCACCATAGATTAGATTTACACCAAGAACTCCAAGGGTTTCTTGTTGCAAACGCGCATCGGTTTCTTTAAATCGAATGTGGATAATGATTTCATTGTAATCTTCATCAGGCTCAATTTGAAAACGAATACCTACCCAGCCGTGACCTTTGAATTGTTTTGCAAAATCTATTGTAGCTACAGTATTTGCATAACTAAAAAATATTTTGTTAGGATGCTTTTCTCTACTCAAACGTCCTTCAATTAGGTTTTCTTCATGGGCAAGCATTTTTTTTAAACGACTTTCGGTAACATAGCGGCCATCTTCCTCAATACCATAAATGGCATCACTAAAGTCTTTATCATAGGCAGACATTGCTTTTGCAATAGTTCCAGAAGAACCGCCAGACCTAAAAAAATGCCTTACTGTTTCTTGGCCTGCGCCAATTTCAGCAAAAGTTCCGTAAATGTTTTCGTTTAAATTTATTCGTAATGCCTTGTCCTTTATAGAAGGAATCTGTTCGATGATTTTATCACCTTTGAGTTTTATTTCAGTATCCATATTAAAAGTGGGTAAACTAGTGTACAAAGTTAATAAAATAGCACGTTGATAAAAGATAATAATCTTATTTTTGTAATAAAATTTCAAACTTGAAAGTATATTTTTTAGGTACAGGAACTTCTCAAGGCATTCCCGTTATAGGGAGTGAGCATCCTGTTTGTAAAAGCGCCGATTCTCGAGACAAGCGTTTGCGGGTTTCTGTTTTAATAACATGGGAGTCTTTTTCATTTGTAATTGATTGTGGACCAGATTTTAGACAACAAATGTTACAATCTGATTGTGCAAAACTAGATGCCATTTTGTTTACACATGAGCATGCGGATCATACTGCGGGAATAGACGATATACGTCCTTTTAATTTTAGACAAGGTGTAATTCCTATTTATGCGCATGAGAGAGTAATTGACAATTTAAAGAGAAGATTTGGTTATGTTTTCGAAACTGAAAACCGTTATCCTGGTGCTCCATCAGTAAAAACGAATACTGTTGTCAATAATGTTTCTTTTGAATTGGGAAATAAAACCATTGTTCCTATTAACGTGATGCATGGTGATTTACAGGTTTTTGGCTACCGGATTGATGGTTTTGCTTATCTCACTGATGTAAAAACCATTGCTCCCGAAGAAACTAGTAAACTCAAAGGATTAAAGGTGTTGGTTGTCAACGCACTCAGAAATGAAATACACAATACTCATTTTAACCTTCAAGAGGCCTTGGATTTTATAGCATTAGTACAACCAGAAAAAACTTACCTTACACATATTAGTCACCTTTTTGGTTTTCATGAAACGATTCAAAGCAACTTGCCAGAAAATGTATTTTTGGCCTACGATAATTTGGAAATTACAATTTAATAATCCTTTACAATTTTAAAAATGAAGAAATCAATAATGCTTTACCTTCTTATTTTGTTTGTCCTTACTAATTTATTTACTTATATGTTTTTGAGCAGTCAAGTAAAATTTGAACAAACCAATTATGATAAATTAAGCACCAAATACAATGATACCATTAATGCGTTATTGGTAAAAAATGCCGATGCCGATTATTTTTCTTTAGAAAATAATGATCGAGCACAGGAATATTTTGAAGACAAAAAAACTGGCAAATATTTGCCTTTTGAAAAACTGATTCCGTTATTAAAAGATAAGTTATTGGATTTTAACACTAACCCAAATGGTAATCCATACACGGGTTATGATCCAATGAATGGTAAAAAATTCATTATCAATAAAGTTAAGGTATTGAACAACCGATGGATTATTGCTGATTATAATAATGGCGATATCTGGGGAGAGGTACTTTTAAAATATTTTATTAATGCAGATGAAACTGTTTCTTTTGAAGTTGTAGAAACCATGATTTATCCTAAATCATAAAGTAATTTTAAAGAATTAAAAATCTGATATACAATTATTGTGATTGTGTTTCGGATTTTTTTGTTTTTTTAATAATTTTATTTCCTCTATTTACAGTTTATTAAATCGAGCATTTGTGCTCAATGGAATTTTGATTACAAACAATTTATTTAATCTTCCAGCCAATTTTTAAGGTCATAAAAGTTTTGTGGGCTTACACCATGTCCTATAGGGTATTCTTTATAAATAGTGTTTATGCCCAATTTGTTTAAAACACCAGGTGCTTTTTTAGCCCAGTCAATAGGAATCACTTGGTCTGCAGTACCATGGGAAATAAACATTTTTAGATTATCAAATTTATGCTGTTGGTAATTTTCTGCAACAATATCTAAATTCAAATAACCACTCAATGCGCCTACGCGGCTTATTTTTTCCGGATAGGAAAGTGCCACAGCGTAGCTCAATATCGTTCCTTGGCTGAATCCGATAAGGGAAACATTGCTAGCATCAATAGGGTAATTTGCTACAAGCTCATCTATGAATTTTACAATAATATCACGTGATGTTTTGGCTTGTTCATGGTCAGAAAACTTATTTTCATCCGCATCAAAATTGATTGCATACCAAGCATAACTACCATATTGCATATCATAAGGGGCTCTCGCCGAAATTACATAATAATGGTCTGGGAGTTCACTTGCAAACGAAAACAAATCTTCTTCATTGCTGCCGTAACCATGAAGCAACAACAATAGTGGGTTTTTATCTAATATTATTTTTGGTGCTCTAACAAGATGTTCTAAAGATAATTTCATTGTAATTAGGATATGCTTTTAAATGCTTTTTGAAAAAAATTGCCTAGCAATGGCATAGGTCGGGTTTCGCCTTTTATAGCTGTAATAATACCATAACTCCATAATACAAAAATAAAAATCCACATGGGCGCGGCAATCATAATGTTATTAAAGTTACTAATAATTAAGCCTAGCGAGATAAAAGTAAGTGTAATACCCAATCCTTGGCGAATATGAAAAGATGCAAAGCTATTTTTACTTTCCGCGTTCATTGACATGGCTATAAAAACGCCAATTCCTAATATATAAGTAGTTATTGCTGCGGTTTTACCGTCTTCAATTGTTTTATTGTCCATTTTAAGTTATTGATTTAATCTTGGTTTAAAACCAATTTTCCTTTGTTATAAATTCCGTATGCTTTCCCTTTCATTTGGTTACCTAAAAACGAAGTATTTTTAGATTTTGATAAAATAGCCGCTTTTGTAAAAACCCAATCTCCCTCTGGATTGAACAGTGTAAGATTAGCAGTTTCATTTTCATTAATCGTTGCATTAGGAATTTTAAAAATTACTTTACTACTAGTGAATTTTTCTATGATTGTTTGAAGTGGTAAAACATTTTGTAATGCAGCAAAGGCACTTTCTAAACCTATCGTGCCATTTTTAGCGCCATCAAATTCCATCTTTTTGTGTTCAATATCTATAGGATTGTGGTCTGAGGTAATCATGTCGATTGTTCCATCTTTTACCCCTTCAATCAATGCCAATCTATCCGCATCGGTTCTTAATGGTGGCGCAACTTTGTATCTGGTATCAAATTGATGTAGTTTTTCGTCGGTGAGGACCAAATGGTGCACAGCGACACTACACGTTACTTGTAATCCTTTGGCTTTTGCTTCTTGAATCAATTGTAATGATTTTGCAGAGGAAATGGTAGGAATATGCAACCTACCGCCTGTGTATTCTAATAAAAATAAATTTCTTGACACATGCAGTTCTTCGGCTAATGTTGCGATGCCTTTCAAGCCCAATTGGGTAGTAGTTTCGCTTTCATTGGCCACACCATTGCCTTTGATTGCTTCATCTTGGCAAAATGTGATTACCAATCCATCAAAATCTTGGGCATATTGTAAAGCAATTTTTAAAAGATTGGCATTCTCTAGACTTTTTGAATAATCACCAAATGCTATTGCACCTGCATTTTTCATATCAAACATTTCTGCTAGATCCTTGCCATCACTGTTTTTTGTCAATGCGCCAATAGCATACAAATTGGTTGGAAAACCATTTGATCGGGTATTCACAAAATTGATTTGTGATTGATTGTCAATAATAGGGTAGGTGTTAGGTTGTAGGGCAATGGCTGTAAAACCACTTTTAGCAGCCACCGTTAATCCGTTGGCTATTGTTTCTCGGTCTTCAAAACCCGGTTCGCCTAATGAAACACTGCTGTCAAACCAACCTTGAGAAACATGCAAATTATCCAACTTAATTTCTTGATAACCATCAATAAAGGCTAATGAAGGTCCAATTTTGACAATGGTTTCATTATCAATTTGTAAATCCACGACTTGATTGTGGAATTTACTTTTAGGGTCTATTACTTTAGCTGCTCTAATGATTAATTTCATATAATATGTTTTATGAGGGCTGTTTTATTTGACAAATTTTTGAACCAAAAGCTCAACAATTAGAAACAACAATGTAAAAATAGCAAACCATTTCCAAATTTCATCGTCCGTTCTGTCGGATTGTATTTTGTCAAAAACAGATTCTATTGATTCAATAGTGTTATAATCCGATAAAAATTCCTTATTAGTATCTACTAGGTTGCTTTCGGTTCTGTCATAATTAAAACTAATGTGTTTTAAAAATTCTTTTTCTTTTAAAACAGCAAAATTACCCGCTTCTTGTGGCATGTCATAAAACGTAAGTTTTACTTTATCGTTTAAAATTTGTTGCACTGGAATAAAACTTTCCGTTGATGCTGGCGCTGTGTTTTTTAAATTAATAATCTCATCTTTAGCGATGTTTGCATCAACTATTAAAGGTTTATTTTTGCCTATAGTCAATGCACTAACGCCTGTTTTTTGTGCATTTTGAACCATTTTGTAAAACGTAGGTACGATTAAGGGTGCGTTTTGAAAATTTGAATTTTGCTTGTTTATAGGTGCACTAAAAACATATAACGCTCCCAGTGGTTTCTGAATTGCTGATAAAAAAGAGGCCTGGTCTTCATAACTTAAAACAGCCGCATTATTGTTTGCAAGAACAAATGAAGCCTTTGTATTAGGATACTGAAAGTTATCAACTTTTTTTTCAAAAACGCCTTCATAAAGCGGGTGGTTAAAAGCGATTTTTGTGATTAACTTATCTTTGGTTTCAATATTTCTGAATTGCAGATTGCCAAAATTCCCTAAAAAACCATTCAAATTAGCAAGGTCATTTTTTAAAGAGGGAATGATGACCACGTTGCCACCTTTTTCTACAAACACTTTTAAAGTTGTTTGCAATGCTTGCGGGATATTATCGAGTTCGTTCAATATGATGGCATCTTGTTTTTCGAGTAGGTTGTAGTCTAAAGTGGCAACTTCAAAATTACTGTACTTAAATTCCTTATCATTATAAATTTTTGAAAGGAAAATACTTTTTTCACTATCACCAATACTCAAAACGCTGAGGTTCTTTGTATTAGAAATACTAAAATACAATGTGTTATCATACAATAATCCGTTATCTTCAATGGCTACAAAGCCATTAAAAGGTGCTTTAGGAATGGTAAAATTGACTGTTTTTTGCCTTCCTTCAAATTTTGTCAAGGCTTTTGCAATAAGCTTATCATTGTTATAAAGTGTAACGGGCGTTTCTTTTAAACCATCGCCGTAAACGGACAATTTGATGCTGATTTCATAAAATTTGTCTAGCGATTGATTGATATAAACACTATCAATAGCCATGTTGTTTTTTTGCTCTGCTTCAGGAACCACAAAAAAAGTTTTTAATGAGTTATCAATACTTTTAAGTTGTTTTTCTTTTAAATCTATGGCATCCGTTATTATAATAACGTCTTTATTGTAAGCAGATTTACGCGATTTTATTTTTGCAATTACATTGTCAAGTTCAAATGGTGTTGCGCTGTATTTAAGGCTTTGCAGTTCTTTTCGAATGGATTTTATATCGGTGTTCCAAAAGTTTTCAGCATTAGTAATCAATGAAAAATTTTGGTTTTCTGGAACATGCGTCAACAAATCTTCAATGGCTCTTTTTAACAATTCTCCTTTTTTGCCTTTGGCTTGCATGCTAAAGGAATTGTCAAGAACAATAAACATTTCATTGGTTTTTTCATTACTATTTTTGGCTTCAAAGAAAGGTTGTGCAAATGCGAGAATAATAAAAGTAAGAATAAGCAATCGGGTTACTAGTAACAACCATTTTTTTAGCTTCGAACTTTTGCGGGTTTGTATAGAAAGTGCAGTTAGGAATTGCACATTTGTAAAATATTCTTTTTTAAACCTTCGCAATTGAAACAAATGAACCAAAATTGGAATAATCAACAAGAAAAGGAAGTAAAGAATTTCTGGATGTTTAAATTGCATTCTGGTTTGTACTTTGATTATCAAAAATACTACTTTTTATTATTTTGAAAGTGTACTTTTAATTTTAAATCACAAAAAACTACAATTTGAATTGTAAAAAAATATTTTTTTTGATCACAAATTATTTCAGGCTTAAGAAGCTTTTCTTTCGAGACCTAACTTTATTTTTTTGAGTTTAATCAAAAAAAAGGTTTAAGGACTTATTTGTTGTCTTTTCTTTTCTTGTCTCTGGTTTTGAGCATGTTTCTATTTACAGAACCGTGCGTTTTCTTTTTGGTTTTTGAAGGACCACCAAGATTTACTTTGGTATTCTTTTTTGCTTTTTCTTGAAATGCACCATCGCCTTCTAGCTTTGGCTTTTTCATTAAAAATTTAATAGGCTGTTTGTCTTTTTCGGGACCAATTAATTTAAGAGATATTTCAACTTCTTCAGGAAAAGTTTCAATATTAAGTTCTCTGTTCATTAACAATTCAATTTCAATTTTGAAATCTTCTTCACGAGGCGTAAAAAAACTTATGGCTGTTCCTGTAGCATCGGCACGACCCGTTCTTCCTATTCTGTGCATGTACAATTCTGGAAACTCTGGAATTTCAAAATTAATAACGTGTGTAATATCGGAGATATCAAGCCCACGTGCCATAATATCTGTAGTAATAATACCGCGCAAATTGCCTTCTTGAAAAGAAGCCATGGTACTCAAACGGTAATTTTGAGATTTGTTAGAGTGAATAACGCCAAACTGTCCTTCAAAATCTTCATCAATACTTTCATGAAGCATGTCAGAGATTTTTTTGTTGTTCACAAAAATCAAAACACGACTCATATTTTCATTATTGGATAACAAATATTTGAGCAGGTTGATTTTAGTATTAAAATTAGGAACCTTGTAGGTAATTTGTGTTATATTTTCAAGCGGTGTTCCTGATGCGGCCAAACTTACTTCTTCTGGAAAATCAAAAAAATCATTTAGTATTTTATCAACTTCTTCGGTCATTGTAGCCGAAAATAATATATTTTGGCGCTTGGTTCGCATCATCGCTAAAATCGAAGTGAGCTGAACTCGAAAACCCAAATTGAGCATTTCATCAAATTCATCAATGACTAATTTTGCAGTATCTTCAAAACGAATTACGTTGTCCAAGGCCAAATCCATAACACGACCTGGAGTGCCTACCAATATATCAATACCTTGATAAACAGCTGTTTTTTGTGTATTAATATTCACACCTCCGTAAATTCCTACAGTACGAACGGACATGTATTTGGTCAATTTTTCTACCTCCTCAACCACTTGAACAACGAGTTCGCGCGTGGGAACCAAGATCACAATTTTAGGGGTATGACCTGGGGTAAATTTATATAATTTAAGCAATGGTAATAAGTAGGCAAAAGTTTTACCAGTACCAGTTTGTGCAATTCCCATCATATCACGACCTGACATAATAACAGCAAAAGATTTTTCCTGTATAGGAGTAGGAGTTGTAAATCCTAAATCATCTATTGCTTTTTGTACAGATTTGGGAAGATTGAATTGCTCAAAAGTAGTCATTTGCCTTAATTTTTTGCAAATATACGTTTTTTGAAAGGAATAATTTTTGACCTAAGTATAGCTTCTAATTTTATAAAATCTATAATCGTGTTTTAATATTTAAAAACCTTCAAATACACCCAAACCAAAGAGTGCAAAATCATATTTTACAGGATCATAAGGATCCAATTCGCGAAGTTTTAAATCCAATTCTGCTAAAGCTTTGCTATCATTTTGTTTGCGGGTAAGCAAACCTAATTTTCTAGCGACATTGCCAGAGTGAACATCTAAAGGACAAGAGAGAACTGAAGGTGAGATGTTTTTCCAAATGCCTAAATCAACACCTTTATTGTCTTGTCGCACCATCCATCTCAAAAACATATTAATACGCTTTGCTGCCGAGTTGTTCATAGGATCAGACACATGTTTTTGAACTCGATTTTCATGCTCAATCTCAAAAAAGACTTTTTTGAATTCATGTATGTTGTTTTGAAAGCTCAAATTGGGATAACTTCTTGAAAAAATATTTTCTAGGCCACCGTGTTTTTTGTAAACATTTTGAAGTGCTTTAATAAAAGTGATAAAATCAGTCCCGTTAAAAGTCCTGTGTACAAAAAAAGCCAGTTTATCTAAATCATTATCGTTATGCGACATCACGAAATCATAAGGGGCATTGCCCATCAAATCCATCATTTTGTGTGCGTTCTTGATGATCATTTTTCGATTACCCCATGCGATGGTTGCACTCAAAAAGCCAGCAATTTCCATATCTTCTTTTAAAGTAAACAGATGCGGGATTTGGATAGGATCACTTTCAATAAAATTGGGACTGTTGTAAAGTGTAACTTTTTCGTCAAGAAAAGATTTTAATTCAGAAAAATTCATTCGGTCAATGTAGTGATTAGGAAACTGAAGAACTGATTAATCCATCTACCATAGTCAGCTTTCTGTCTGCCATGTTTGCAAATTCTTCATTATGGGTTACAATTACAAAAGTTTGACCTAATTCATCTCTGAGTTTAAAAAACAATTGGTGTAAATTTTCGGCAGATTGGGTATCAAGATTTCCCGACGGTTCATCGGCAAAAATAATTGCAGGCTTATTGATCAAGGCTCTGGCTACTGCAACTCTTTGTTGTTCACCGCCAGACAGTTCACTTGGTTTATGATTAATTCTATGCGAAAGTCCCAAGTAATCTAAAAGTTTTTTTGCTTCTGTTTCAGTTTCAGCTTTAGATTTACCACCTATAAATGCGGGAATACAAACATTTTCTAATGCTGTAAACTCTGGTAATAACTGGTGAAATTGAAAAATAAATCCAAGTTCACTATTTCTAAACTTAGATAAAGTTTTATCGTTCATGTTAACAACATCTTTTCCGTTTACTAATAATTGGATTGCACCATTATTAACAGTAGGTTTGTCTAACGTACCTATTATTTGAAGCAAAGTAGTTTTTCCTGCGCCAGAAGCTCCTACAATAGATACGATTTCACCTTTTTGAATATGCAAATCAACACCTTTGAGTACTTCTAACTTATCATAAAATTTATGAATATTTTTAGCAACAATCATTTGAAACAATTTTCACAAAGAAACAAAGATTTTGACTATAATGAAATCTTTAAAAGGACAAACTTTCGTACATGAAATTATAATATTACGTTAAACGAATTTATTTGTTTAATTATTTTGTACATTTGTTAAACAAAATAATTTTATGAAGAAGATTTTTGCAACATTTTTGGCTTTAATTTGTATTTCATGCCAGTCAAGAGAAAAAAGAACGATTCAACAAGTAAAAGAACCAGTAAAAATGGAAATAGAAAAAAATGAAGAGATAGCAACATTTGCAGGCGGATGTTTCTGGTGTACCGAGGCTGTTTTTTTAGAGCTAGACGGAGTAAAATCAGTAGTTTCAGGATACATAGGCGGTACAATAAGTAATCCGACTTATGAAGAAGTATCATCTGGAAGCTCAGGTCATGCCGAAGCCACACAAATTACCTTTGATCCAAAAAAAATCAGTTTTGGTGAATTGCTTGAAGTATTTTTTGCGACACACGATCCTACAACTTTAAACAGACAAGGTGCAGATGTAGGTACACAATACCGGAGTGAAGTTTTTTATCACAATGAGGAGCAGAAAAAAATCACAGAAGATTATATAGCACAAATGACTGCTGCATACACCTTTGGAAGTCCAATTGTTACAAAAATTTCTCCAGCACCTCAATTTTATGCAGCTGAAGATTACCACCAAAATTATTACAGCCGTAATAAAAATCAATCTTATTGTAGTTACGTGATTACACCAAAAATTAATAAATTAAAACAAGGCTTTAAAGACAAATTAAAGAAATAGATTGCACTAAAATAATACATACAACAGCTTTGTAAAAAGCATACAACAAAATTAATTTTACCCATACATGAACACACTTACAGAAAAAGAATTGTCTGAAATAATTGGTGATAACCATCAAATGACTTCTGCAGATTCTCCATTAAGACCAGATGCCTTTGAAAAATCTGATGAAGACAAAATGATAACCATTGAAAAACATTTTCACACGATTATGGAAGAGATGGGTTTAGACATGACTGATGATAGCTTAAAAGGCACTCCGCACAGGTATGCAAAAATGTTTATACAAGAATTATTTAGCGGATTAGATCCTAAAAATAAGCCAAAGATTTCAGTTTTTGAAAATAATTACCATTATGATAAAATGCTGGTAGAGGCAAATATTACATTTAATTCTACTTGCGAACATCATTTTTTACCCATATTTGGTAAAGCACATATTGGTTACATTTCTAGCGGAAAAGTAATAGGATTATCAAAGTTAAATAGGATTGTTGATTATTATTCTCGCCGTCCACAGGTACAAGAAAGACTGATAATGCAAATTTTTAATGAGTTAAAAGTAGCTTTGAAAACCGAGAATGTAATTGTAGTTATGGAGGCAAAACACTTGTGTGTTTCTAGCCGAGGTATCAAACATGAATCTAGTTTTACATCTACAATTCAATACGGTGGTATTTTTAATGAAAAAGAAAATAGAAACGATTTTTTCAATATGATCAAACCAGAGAAATAATTGGCATTAGATTTGTGCATTGTTTTGAAAATCAAACACAATGAATAATAATATCAATGTTGATACTATTGTAACGGACAATAAAACAAGAGATTTAATTCTTGGTATATTGTTCGATACGATTGGAATGTTGTCTTTTTCGGTACCATTAATTGGAGAATTTTCAGATGTAATCTGGGCACCAATTTCAGGGTTATTAATGATGTGGATGTATAAAGGTAGCGTAGGAAAGATAGGTGGTGTTTTTTCTTTTTTAGAAGAAATTTTTGCCTTTACAGATTTCATACCTACTTTTACGTTAGCATGGATTTACAAATATGTTATTAAAAAGCCATAAAAAAACTCCCAATTCTGGGAGTTTTTTTATGTATAAATTCAAAATAGGATTTGAATATTTAAAAAATAATACCGACTAGTTTACAATCACTTTCTTAGTAATAGATTGATTTTCAGAAGTTAATTTTAACAAATAAAACCCTTGAGGTAAATTAGTCAATGTATACGTATTGTTTTGAAAAACAGGGTTTTTTATAGACTGCATCAATTGACCATTAATATTGACTAATTCAATGCTATCAATATTATTTTCAGATTGAATGTTAATAGTCTTATTATTTGACGGGTTTGGATAAACGTTTACTCTTGATAAAAAACTGTAGCTCTCTGATGAAAGGAACATATTAGGCCAACGGTTTTGTGCAGCAGTTCCACCCCAAATAACCGTAGCTAAATATGGATTATCTATAAAAGGATTTCTATTGCCTTGAGCATAAGTGTTATTTTTATCACCATGGTAAGTATTTCTGGCATCTTCAAATGCTGAAACAGGATCTTCAATATTCCACTGTAAAAATAAGTTAACCATATTTGTATCTGAAACAACACTTGTACCAGTACCTACATTAGTCGGTAAACATTGTGTAGGATATCTTAAATACATATACATCATCATTCTGGCAATATCACCTTTCCATTCATCTCCTGGATACCATCCATTAGTAACTGGTCCAGAATTTCCTGACCCAGTAGCAAATTTTAAATTACCACGGCTGTTGTTCCATTGTACATCTGATGGTCTTAAATGATGTGCATCTTCACCAGCATCACTATTTGCTCCTGAACCACCGTCAAGCAATGCAGGAGTTCCTAAGGATTTAGCATAAACATGTTCTCTATTCCATTGTCCGCTATTACCACCATTATTTGTTTTACTTCTTGACCTATCATTAGTAACTGATCCATCGGTTCCATTTTCAAAACCATATACTAATAAAACATTATTTGTATTGTTAGGATCCAAATCAGTTACTTTAGAAGCCTCCCATACACCTGGTGTGTAAGACAAAAAATTAGTATGTGTTTCAGAAATTTTTGTTGCCAAAGCATTTTTTAAACCAGCACCAGTAAGATTAAAGTTGAAACCATCATAATAAGATGAAGGAGCTCCTGTTTGTCCTAAACTTATAATTGTAAAAAGTAATAATGCAATTGAGTAATTTTTCTTCATTTTAAATTGTTAAGTTGTTTTTCTTTCTAGTAGAGCCATGTAAAATCCGTCAAAACCAGATTCACTCGCTAATATTTTTCTATCTTCGATAAAAGTAAAGTTTTTACCAGATTCAGTTGTTAAGAAACGATTAACTTGTTCTTGATTCTCTGATGGTAAAATAGAACAGGTTGCATAAACTAATTTGCCTCCTGGTTTTACAATTCGGGAATAACTTTCTAGCACTTCAGCCTGAACTTTCTTTATATTTTCAATAAATTCGGGTTGCAGTTTCCACTTGGCATCGGGATTTCTTTTTAGAACGCCTAAACCACTACAAGGTGCATCAATTAAAACCCTATCCGCTTTTTCAGCCAGTTTTTTGATCACTTTTGTAGAATCTATAATTTTATATTCAATATTAAAAGCACCATTTCTTTTAGCACGAAGTTTTAATTGTTTTAATTTACTTTCGTACAAATCCATTGCTATCAATTGTCCTTTGTTTTCCATTAAAGAAGCCAAGTGCAATGTTTTTCCTCCAGCACCTGCACAAGTATCAACAACTCTCATCCCAGGTTTTACATCAAGAAAAGCAGCTACCAACTGTGAATTAGCATCTTGAACTTCAAACAAGCCTTGCTTAAATGCATCGGTTAAAAAAACATTGGCCCTTTCTTTTAAAACCAAAGCATCTGGCTGGTCTTTTAGAAAATCGGTTTCAATATTCAAATCCATTAAAATAGCTCGAAGTTTTTCTTTTGTTGTATTTAAAGTATTGACTCTTAAAATAACTTTTGCAGGTTGGTTTTGAGCTGCAATTTCAGTTGCCCAAACTTTTTCACCTAACTCTTTAACACCAAGTTGATCCATCCAATCTGGTATAGATTCTTTTAAAGCTCTGGTTTTTGATAACTCATCAAAACGTCCTTTTATTTTGCGCTCTGGTGTACCTTCAAGTTGTTTCCAATCAGGAATAGGGTAACCACGTAGTACAGCCCAAACAGAAAAAATTCTCCAAAGATTTTCTCTATCAAATGGTTCCTTAACTTCCGCAATTTCTGTATATAAACGTTTCCAACGTACAATTTCATAGATGGTTTCGGCTACAAACTTTCTATCTGTGCTTCCCCAACGTTTGTCTTTTTTTAATGCTCTGGCGACCACTTTATCAGCATATTCTCCTTCATTAAATATCGCATTTAGAGAATCGATTGTGGTGTAAACTAAATTTCTGTGTAATCTCATTTTAAAATATTGAGGTGCAAAGGTAAGCTTTATAGTCGAAAGTTAAAGCTGAATGATAAAAGTCAGACTTTATTAGACTTAAAGTACTTTAAACCTTTCACTTTATTTTAAGTTTTCAATTTAATCAAACTTTCCATTAAAATAAGTATTCCATTTGCCTTGAACCTTCATCACTTGTTCAATTACATCACGAACAGCACCTTTTCCGCCGTTTTTATGAGAAATGTATTGTGATATTGCTTTAATCTCTGGACTGGAATCCTGCGGGCAAGTAGGCAAACCTACTAGTTGCATCACATGATAATCCGGAATATCATCGCCCATGTAAAGTACTTGTTCAGGTTTTATGTTGTAGAGTGCTGCATATTCTTTAAAAGTGGCTACTTTATCAGGTGTCGTCAGATGTATGTCTGTGATACCGAGATTTCTCAACCTGATGCGAACACCTTCATTACTGCCGCCAGAAATAATACAAACATTATAACCGCTTTCAAGAGCGGCTTTCATTGCAAAACCATCACGAATATTCATCACCCTGAGCATTTCGCCAGTGGGTGTAATGTGAACAGAACTATCGGTAAGAACGCCATCTATATCAAAAATAAAGGTGGTAATATCGTTCATTATTTCTTTATAACTTTTTGCCATTATCAATAATTGATTGTGTTAGTAATTGGTAAATATTTTTTTGGTTTTCGTGAGATAAAAAATGGATGTGTGAAGCAATAGTTTCTGCATCGTTTCGTTTTGCTGGACCAGTTTGTGCTTCTTGAGGTGAAAGTGTCATTACTTTTTGAGCAGTTTCTGCAATTAGTGGTTTTAAAATTTCAAAAGACAGCTCATTTTCTTTACAAATTTCAGCACCTATTTGGTACAAATGATTGGTAAAATTACAAACAAAAACGGCAGCAACATGCAAAGATTTCCTTTGTTGAGAATTGATTTCGTAGACACTTTCGGATATCGAATGTGCCACTTTCTTCAATAGAAGCATATCAGCAATAGTTGTTGCTTCTAAACAAATAGGAATTGTTTTAAAATCAATGGCTTTGTTTTTAGAAAATGTTTGTAATGGATAAAATACTCCTTTTCTATTATCATGGTTTAAAATATCCAATGATTTAGCCCCAGAAGTATGAACAACCAAAGTGTTTTTGAACGGTAACTGTGCGGCAACTTTTGCAATAGCATCATCAGAAACGGCAATAATGCATAAATCTACAGGAAGCAAATTTTCAAAATCATCTACAATACAATCTAAATCGAGTAGGTGCGTGACATTGTTTTTGGTTCGAGAATAAACTTGTAATAAACGGATATTTTCGCTTTTTGTAAAAGCTTGTATGAGGTGTTGCGCTACATTTCCAGATCCGATTATGCTTATTGTAATCATATTACAAAATTATTGAAAAATAGTTTAGTTTCATTACTAATATTTTTTTTAAAATTTATATAACTTTTAAGAATTGACGAACTGTTGTTTGCTTAAAATCCTAACTATTTTGCGTACTTTTGTGCCACTTTTATAAAATATAATTCCTATATAATGGATAAAAAAATATTAAATTTTCTTGAATCAGTTTTTTTTTCAACTCGCTTAATGGCTGTTTTGTTTTTAAGTTACGCTGTAGCAATGGCAGTGGGGACTTTTATTGAAGATGCTTACAATACTGATACTGCTCGAATCTGGATATACAATGCTTGGTGGTTTGAGTTGATTCATGTTTTTTTTCTAATCAATTTCTTTGGTAATATCAAGCGTTATCAACTTTATAAAAAAGAAAAATGGGCAACCTTAACCTTGCACCTTTCTTTTGTTTTGATTTTAATTGGTGCGGCTGTAACAAGATATATCAGTTATGAAGGCATGATGCCTATTCGCGAAGGGGCTTCTTCTAATCAAGTTTTTTCGGATAAAACTTATTTGACAGTATTTGTAGATGGAGAATACCAAGGCGGAATGAGACGCAAAACCATCGAAAAGAATTTGTTGCTTTCTCCAGCGGTAAATAACGATTTTACAATCAAAGATAATTTTGACCAAATACCATTTAAAATTGAGTACAAAGATTTTATAATGAATGCAAAAGATACTATTACTGAAGATAAAAATGGTATTGTTTATCTTAAAATGGTTGAATCTGGAGATGGAACACGCCATGATCATTATTTGAAGGCAGGAGAAGTTCAAAATATTCACAATATTTTATATTCATTAAATAAGTTTACTGCTGGCGCAATCAATATTAACACAGCAGGTGAAAAATATACGATTCAAGCACCTTTTGATGGTGATTTTATGCGTATGGCTGATAAATTTAAAGGTAAAGTAGTTAAGAATGAACCACAACCTTTAATGTTGCGCTCGCTTTATAATATGGGTGGTGCACAATTTGTTTTTCCTGAAGTGGCAATTAAAGGCAAACAGATTTTTAAATCTAACAATGATTACAAAGATAAATCTACAGATGACGCTCTTATAGTAAAAATAATTGCAGAAGGTCAAGAAAAAGAAGTCACACTTGTGGGTTCAAGAGGAAAAATGGGAGAACCGCAATCTTTTAAATTAGGAAAATTAGATTACACACTTTTTTTCGGAAGCAAAACCTATATTTTACCCTTTAGCGTGAAATTAAATGATTTTATAGCCGAAAAATATGCAGGAACAGAAAAAAGTTATTCTGCTTTTGAAAGCAAAGTTACGGTTCTTGATAAAGACAAAAATTTTGATGCCAGAATTTTCATGAATAATGTATTAGACCATAAAGGATTTAGACTTTTTCAATCTTCATTTGATGAAGATGAAAAAGGAACTATCTTATCTGTGAATCATGATTTTTGGGGCACTTGGATTACCTATATTGGGTATTTTCTTCTCTTTTTTGGGATGATGGCTATTCTTTTTACGAAACATTCTCGCTTTGCAGATATAAAAAGAAAATTAGAAAACGTAAAAAATAAAAAGGCAAAATTAATTACCGTATTGTTTTTGTTTTTCAGTTTTTCCGGATTTTCTCAATCACATGATCACAACGATGCTTTATCGCAAAAAGCAATCGATTCCATAATTACTAAATATACGGTTGATACGAAACATGCTAGTAAGTTTGGCCAAATTGTAATTCAAGATGAGCGCGGTAGGATGAAACCTATCAACACATTTTCTTCAGAATTGTTAAGAAAAGTAAGTAAAAAAGATGCTTATAAGGATTTGAATTCTGATCAAGTATTTTTGTCAATGTCACAATATCCGAGACTTTGGTTTGAAGTACCCTTGATTTACATCAAAAAAGAAAATGACAGTATCAGAAAAATTATAGGCATTGCGAAAGGCGAAAAATACGCTCCTTTCAAAAGTTTTTTTGACGAAAGAGGCAATTACAAACTATCTCCTTATTTAGATAGGGCTTATAAAGCAGCAGTACCATCTAATTTTGAAAAAGATTTCATAGAAACGGATCGTAAAGTTAATTTGCTCAATTCGGCCTTAAGCGGAAGCATTCTTAAAATTTTTCCAGTTCCAAAGGATAAAAATAACAAATGGGTTTCTTATCTAGAAATCAACCATACTACTGGTTCAGCATTAGATACTATAAAAAATGTATTGCCAGTCTACATGAATGCATTGGTAAAAGCATCAGAAACAAAAGATTATACACTTGCCAATTCACTTGTTGTAGGAATAGAAAATTACCAAAAGAAATTTGGTAGCGAAGTTAGGCCTTCAGACGAAAAAATCAATTCGGAGATTGCATACAACAAATACGATATTTTTAAGAATTTGTATTATTTATACATGTCGACTGGTGTATTAATGCTACTATTTACCATAATAAATATCTTTTTTGAAAAGAAAGCCATACGTATTGTCATCAATGGATTTCATATAATAATAGGAATATTGTTTGCGATGCATACATTAGGATTAATTGCAAGGTGGTATATTTCTGGGCATGCGCCTTGGAGTGATGCTTATGAATCTATGATTTATGTAGCTTGGGCAACGATGTTTTTTACTTTGGCCTTTGACCGAAAATCAAAATTAACAGTAGCTTCAGGAACATTTGTTGCAGCAATGATTTTGATGATTGCGCATTGGAACTGGATGGATCCAGCGATTGCTAATTTGCAACCCGTTTTAAATTCGTATTGGTTGATGATTCATGTTGCAGTAATTGTTGCAAGTTATGGTCCGTTTACCTTAGGAATGGTTTTAGGAATTGTCTCTTTGTTATTGATGTTGTTTACCAATGAAAAGAACAAAGCAAAGATGAATTTGAACATTCAAGAGATTACTTATATTAACGAAATGGCATTGACAATTGGTCTTGTAATGCTTACCATAGGAAATTTTTTAGGAGGACAATGGGCCAATGAAAGCTGGGGTAGGTATTGGGGTTGGGACCCAAAGGAAACTTGGGCTTTGATCAGTATTATGATTTATGCTTTTGTAATACACGCTCGATTTGTTCCTGCGTTGCGAGGCAAATGGATTTATAATGTCATGAGTATTTTTGCATTTTATTCTATTATGATGACTTATTTTGGAGTCAACTTTTATCTCACAGGATTGCATTCTTATGCGAGTGGGGATAAAGTTGTTACACCAAGCTTTGTATATTATTCACTGGCAATGGTTACAGTGCTGGCATTATTTTCTTATTTTAAAAACAAAAAGTTTTTGAGTAAATAGTTTTTTAAAACATAAAAAAAGGTTCAACAATTAAAGTTGAACCTTTTTTATTTAAAGTTATATTTTTAAACTTTTCCTAACGTGTACAATTGTTCCATTGTTGGAGAAGTACTACCTCCTTTAGGTTCTAAAGTAATACCAAATGCTTCGGCACCACTTGTATTTTCAACTGCAAATATTTTAGCGTTATTCGATTTAAAATCAGCCAACATACCAATACTTGTAGGTGTAAGCGGATTTAATTTAAGCGACCAAATCTGGTATTCCATTCCTTCTGGAGGTTCTGGAAGTCCGCTTGCATCAACATAAACTACTTCGGTTACTTTGTTCCAGTAAATTTTTGCTTTGGCTTCTGGAGCTACAGCTTGTCCGCCAAGTTGTATCACGGTATTTGCTTCGTCACGCACAACAGCAAGTACATTTTCAGTTTCTTTGTTTTGTAATTCTAAACCGGCTACATCTTTTTGTAGTTTAGACTTTTCGGTTTGAACTAGAGCTACTTCTTCTTTAGCTTCTAAATTTTGATTGTAAAAATAACCTGTACCAATCATCAAAACTATTGCGGCTGCCCAACCTATGTAATTTGAAAAATTAGATTTTGGTTTCATATCAATCACACCTGAGTGCTTAGCAATGAGTTTGTCTTTGACAGTATTGTAATTTGAAGCCGATAAATAAGGCGCCATACTATATGATAGGCTAATAACTGCTTTTTCTATAGACAAAATCTCCTCTTTTATTTCGGGATGAGTTGCTGCCATCTTAGATACCTCTTCAGTTTCCGTTTGAGACAAGTTACCAAAAACATAAAGTTCTAATATTCCTGATTCTAAATATTCTTTATTTTCCATTATACCTGTAAAAAATTTCTTAGGTCGTTAATACAATTTCGATTTTGGGTTTTGACAGTTCCTAAGGGAATTTCTAACTCATCCGAAGCTTCCTGTTGCGTATATCCTTTAAAGAATAGTAGGTCAATTATCTGGATACATTTAGGCTTTAACTTCTTTACAAATTCTTGAATTCCAATTGTATCAATCATGTTTGTAAGTTTGTTACTGTCATCTAACAGATGTACGAAATTATCAGAAGATAGGTTTTTTTGACTGTTATTAAAGCCCTTAGATCTTAGTTTATCTATAGTTGTATTTCTGGCAATGTTGAGTATCCATGTAAAAAATCTTCCTTTAGTTTCGTTGTAAGTTTCTATGTTTTTCCAAATTTTTACAAATACTTCCTGTAAAACATCTTCGGCCTCTTCTTTATCTTTTATGAGGTTGTAAATAACACCATAAAGGTTTTTAGAATACATGTCATATAATATGGTAAAAGCTTTATCATCTTTCTTCAAAACTAATGGTAATAATTCTTCTTGTGTCATAGTTTAAGGATTTGTTGTTACAAAACTAAGCAAACAAGCCCAATAATTTTACCAATAATGATAGATTATTGGTATTTTTACATAAAAATTAACAGTAGTTTGCTATTTTTTTTTAATTTAAATATTACTTTTTAACATAAATTTAATTCGTTTTTTTAACAGTCAAATACGCTTTATGACTGTTTTTGATTATTTTTACTAAAAAAAATTATGAAGAATTTATTATTAGCTGTAAGTGCCACAATTTTTTTATCGGCTTGTCAAAATCATGCACAAAATGTAGCATCAGTAAACTATCAAACCCAAGAGATTGCTCAACAAGAAACAATAAATACCATGGCAAAAGAGAACATTTATCAATTTAAAGTAGAAGATTTAAGCGGAAAAACTTTTGATTTTGCTACGCTAAAAGGTAAAAAAATAATGGTTGTAAACACAGCTTCAAATTGTGGATATACTAAACAGTACAAAGATTTAGAGTTGCTTTATAAAACATACAAGGACCAAAATTTTGTAGTAGTAGGTTTTCCAGCCAACAACTTTGGCGGACAAGAGCCAGGAACTAATGAAGAAATCGGGGCTTTTTGTCAACAAAATTATGGTGTAAGTTTTCCTATGATGGGGAAAATTTCAGTAAAAGGAAGTGATATGAATGCAATTTATCAATTTCTTACTCAAAAATCTAAAAACGGATTAGAGGATAGTGAAGTACAATGGAATTTTCAAAAGTATTTGATTAATGAAAATGGTGAGTTGGAAAAAGTACTTTTATCAAAAGTTGTTCCTACTGATCCATCAATCGTTGCTTGGATAAAAGAATAATTTTTTATCAAATAATATTTTATAAAAGGAACTCTAAAATTGGGTTCCTTTTTTTATTTCAAAATCAATTGCATGATAACCAAATCTAACCAACGGTCAAATTTATACCCCACTTGTTTTATTGAACCTGTGTTTATAAATCCAAATTTTTCATGAAAGGCAATACTGCCCTCATTTTCCGCATCAATACAACCAATCATAGTGTGAAATCCATTAGTAGTTGCAGTTTCAATTAAATTTTCGAGCAATACTTTGCCTATTCCTTTTCCTTTATACTCCTCTGAAACATAAACCGAATGTTCTACTGTAAATTGATAAGCAGCCTTGTATCTAAAGGCATCATAAGAACCAAAACCGGTAATTGAATTGTCAATCGTTGCTACTATAACAGGATATCTTGCCTTTAATTTATCTTCAAACCAAATTTTTTGCTCCTCAAGTGTTCTTATTTCATAATCATAAATAGCGGTAGAATGCAAAATAGAAAAATTTACAATTGCTAAAATAGCAGGTAAATCTTCTTGAGTAGCTTTTCTGATTTCGATTTGCATGGTTTGGATTATTTGTGTCCAAAATTAAGAAAAACCATCTTAAAAATAGGGCAAATCGCCTAGCATCTTTGTAACTTTGTATATCAGAAATTATATAAAATGATGTACCCCAAAATACCTCTTGCACAAAGTATTATTGAAATTTGTCTTGCAAAAGGTTTGACCGAAATAGTGATTTCGCCAGGTTCTAGAAATGCACCATTGACAATAGGTTTTGTTAACAATCCCAACTTTAATTGCTACAGTATAGCTGATGAACGTTCGGCAGGTTTTTTTGCACTAGGTATTGCGCAACAAACTAAAAAACCAGTCGCACTTGTTTGTACTTCTGGCTCCGCTTTATTGAATTATTATCCTGCTTTTGCCGAAGCTTTTTATAGCCAAATTCCATTGGTTGTAATTTCGGCAGACAGACCTCAAGAAAAAATTGATATAGGAGACGGACAAACCATTCGTCAGGAAAATGTTTTTGCCAATCATTCGCTCTACAATGCCAACTTGAAAGAAATGGTTTCAGAGGAAAATGATTTTAAAATCAATGAAGCCATAAACATTGCATTTAATAAAAAGGGCCCTGTTCATATCAACGCTCCATTTGAAGAACCTTTGTATCAAACAGTTGATAGCTTATTGGTTGCACCAAAGATATTTGCGCCACTAATATCAAAAATAGAAAATAATACGGAAGATTTAGCAATATTTGCAGCTATTTGGAGCAATACAAAGCAAAAAATGATTCTTGTAGGCGTTGATAAACCCCATCATATTAGTCAAGCCAATATTGAAAAACTAGCCCAAGATCCATCCGTAGTAGTTTTTACAGAAACGACTTCAAATTTGCATCATCCTACATTTATTAATAATATAGATACCATAATTACCCCACTTTTAAGGGAAGATTTTGAAAGCTTTAGGCCGGAAATTTTAGTCACTTTTGGCGGAATGATAGTTTCAAAACGCATCAAAGCATTTTTAAGAAATTACAAGCCCAAACACCATTGGCATATTGATTCTTTGCGTGCTTATGATACTTTTAATGCTTTGACAAAGCATTTTGAATGCGATGCAAATGATTTCTTAAATGACTTTTTACCACTTACAAATAAAATTGACAGCAATTATTTTGAAACAGGACAAGCAATAAAAAAGTTGCGCCAATCAAAACATGATTTGTATTTGCAAAGAATTCCGTTTTCAGATTTTAAGGTTTTTGAAAAAGTAATCTTAGGTTTACCAAAAGGTTGTCAGCTTCAAATCAGCAATAGTTCGGCCATTCGGTATGCACAATTAATAGAGATCAATCCTTCAATTGAAGTGTATTGTAATCGCGGAACCAGCGGAATAGATGGAAGTACTTCTACAGCTATCGGAGCGGCTTTTGCTAATAAAAAGCAAACTGTTTTTATTACAGGAGACATAGGATTTTTTTATGATAACAATGCTTTGTGGAACAATTACATCCCAAAAAATTTTAAAATAATATTGATTAACAATGGCGGTGGTGGTATTTTTAGAATTTTACCTGGTCATGAGGAATTACCGGTTTTTAATACATTTTTTGAAACTTCACATTGTTTGACTGGAGAAAGTCTTGCAAAAATGCACAATCTGAATTACAGTATAGCAAGCGATGAAAAAAGTTTATCCGAAAAACTAATTGCTTTTTACAATCAAAACGATAAGCCTTCTATTTTAGAAATTTTCACACCTACTAAAAGTAACGACACTATTTTATTAGATTATTTTAATAATTTGGTATAAATAAACCAACAAAAAAAGCCTCTGATGAGGCGTTTTTTTTTATAAAAATTGAATATTTTTAACGAATAGGCACAGGGAAAACAGCTAAACTTGCATGTCCTGCTTCATCAACAGATTGTACCGCAAAGAAAAAATTGTCTTTAGAATAAGGAATTGTAACTTGAGTATCCTTGACAAAAAACGTTTTTTCCCATTGTGGCGCTGCGGTTTCTCGCATTACTATTTTGTAACCAAAAGGAGCTTTGCCTTCAGGCGCTTTCCAAATTAAAGTAGAAGAATTGGTAATGTTTTTTACTTCAATACCTACATTTTGAGGTGATCTTGGCGCCAAAGCCAAATTGGTAAGTGTAGCCAAGTTAGAACAGGATACTTTTCTTAAATAATCAAAATCCATGAACTCGGGTAGATCACCGTATTGAATTCCGTTTTCGACTCTTACATTTTGATGTTGCTGGTCAAAATTTTCATTCATTTCACAAAAACGTACTGCAGAAAATCCATTTTGGCTAAAAGGCGTATGATCACCACCTCTAAGAAAACGGTCGTTTCTATAAACTAATGTAACTTCAAGCTGGTCGACATATTGATCTGTAACAGTCTTGATATAGCGTGCCAATTGTCTAGAAGGACTATCATTATCACGATTGGTACTTTTGCGCATTTTTGTTTCATCTTCTGTTTCTAAAAATGGAATGGTTTCGCTAAAAACCCTCACTTTAGTATTTTCTCTCAAATCCGTTCCGCTTGATAAACTGTTACCAATAATGTCATTGTTTAACATCGCAGTGACTTTCCACCCAGAAGCTTTTGCAGAATCTGCTAAATGTCTTGCTCCAAGAAGCCCTTGTTCTTCGCCAGTTACAGCAACAAAAACAATCGTACAAGGAAACTCTTTTTTACTCATTATTCGAGCAATTTCCATCATTGCTGCAACACCAGAAGCATCATCATTAGCGCCAGGTGCATCAATTTTCCCGTCCATAACATCGGTTGCACGAGAATCAAGGTGTCCACTTATTATTAAAACGCGGTCATCTGTTGGATCTGTACCCTTGAGCACCGCCATAACATTGGCTAATTTCACATCTTTTGTAATGCGTCTTCCATCGGCTTTGACCCAATAATAATCAATGGTAGATGTTAATCTTCCGCCAGAGGCCAAAGCATAATTATCAAATTCCGATTTTACCCAACGTTGCGCTGCACCAACTCCTCTCGTATTACTTTTTGTATCGCTAAGAGAATGTCTTGTGCCAAAAGAAGCTAGCTTTCTAACAATTTTTTCTAGATTTTCTGTTTTCACATCAGCAACCATTTTTTTGATTTCGGGATCATCAATGGTGGTTTGAGAAAAAACAGAGATTGTAAATAAAGTAAATAAGGATAAAATAAGTTTTGGTAGTATATTTTTCATAAAATTAGTTAGTATAAAATTGCATTACTTATCAAAAATACTAAAAATCTCTTTATTTTATAATTCTAAATCATTTATGGTTTAGGATATCACAATTATTCACAAAAAAGTGTAAAATAAAATCTTTGTATCTTTACCGCTTAGAAAGTTTAAGAAATGATTGAAATAGGAAAATACAATACGCTTACCATTTTAAGAGATACTAAAGTGGGTTTGTTTTTAGGAAACCCAACAAAAGATCCAGAAGGAATTCACGACATACTTTTACCCAATAAATATGTTCCCAATGCATTTGAAATTGGCGAAGAAATTATAGTTTTTGTATACTTAGATCATGAAGAACGTCCCGTTGCAACTACTTTAGAACCCTATATTTTATTAAATGAGTTTGCTTTGCTTAGAGTGAATTACACCAATCAAGTGGGCGCATTTATGGATTGGGGCATGGAAAAAGATATTTTAGTTCCTTTTAAAGAGCAAGCACGACCTATGGAAAAAGGAAAGCGTTACTTGGTTTATCTTTATATGGATGAAAAAACGAATAGATTGGTGGCTTCTAGTAAAACAAATCAATTTTTAAGCAATGATAATCTTACTGTTGAAAAATTTGAAGAAGTAGATTTAATCGTTTCACACATTACCGAAATAGGAATTAATGTTATCATAAATGAGCAACACAAAGGCTTGTTGTACAAGGATGAAGTATATGATGATGCAATAAGAACGGGTGATCGTTTGCGTGGTTATATAAAAAATATCCGTCCTGACAATAAAATTGATGTTACCTTACAAATCCAGGGTTATGAAAATGTAGAACCAAATGCCGAAAAGATTCTTGACGAATTGAGAGCCAGCCGCGGATTTTTAAGATTGAATGACAATTCTCATCCAGAGGATATCAAAACAGTTTTAAAAATGAGTAAAAAGACTTTTAAAAAAGCCATCGGAGCTTTATACAAAGATAAATTGATAGAAATTAAGGAAGACGGAATATATTTGGTTAAAGAATAACAATCACGTTAGGATTAATTTTTAGTATTTCATTTTCAAAAGCTTTTTTGTCTTTTGGAGAAATATAAATATCATCAAATTTATTATAATGAACTACAAAACCATCAGTTCCCAACGATGGTTTTAGTATGATTTTTTTAAAAAAAGAAGTATCATTTTCTAATTTTCTGATACTTTGAATATTAATTTTTCCCCTAAATGGTCCTGAATAATAATGCAGTAAATCCCCTTTGATTATGTACTTAGTATCTAATAATATCCAAATGGTAGTTACAATTATTGCTGCAATTATAACATAAAAGATATAAATAGGAGGCTCGTTATTATCTACTTTTTTTACGAAAGGAACAATTGTCATGAAAACAACAAATATCCACAAAAAGGAGCAAGTATAAATATTCTTTGAAGATGCAAATGTTTTCATTATTTTAAATTCAGATGGATTAAAATCTTAAAAAAATGCTTTATTTTTACGCTAAAATAATACAAATATGCCAAATATAAATTGGGAAACAGTCAAAGAATTTGAAGATATTACTTATAAAAAATATAATGGTGTAGCCAGAATAGCATTTAACAGACCAAATGTTAGAAATGCTTTTAGACCTAAAACTACATCGGAATTGTACCAAGCTTTTTATGACGCACAAGAGGACATCTCAATAGGCGTTGTGTTGCTTTCTGCCGAAGGGCCATCTAGCAAAGATGGTGTTTACTCTTTTTGTAGTGGTGGCGATCAAAATGCCCGTGGTCATCAAGGCTATGTAGGCGACGATGGCCAACATCGATTGAATATTCTTGAAGTACAACGTTTGATACGTTTTATGCCAAAGGTTGTTATTGCAGTGGTTCCAGGTTGGGCTGTAGGCGGCGGGCACAGTTTGCATGTGGTGTGTGATATGACTTTAGCCAGTAAAGAACATGCTATTTTTAAACAAACTGATGCCGATGTGACAAGTTTTGACGGTGGTTATGGATCTGCTTACCTGGCTAAAATGGTAGGACAAAAAAAGGCAAGAGAGATTTTCTTTCTTGGTAGAAACTATTCAGCACAAGAAGCCTTTGAAATGGGAATGGTCAATGCAGTAATTCCGCATGACGAACTCGAAAATACCGCCTACGAATGGGCACAAGAAATATTGGGAAAATCGCCAATGGCAATAAAAATGCTAAAATTTGCTATGAATTTAACCGATGACGGAATGGTAGGCCAGCAAGTTTTTGCTGGTGAAGCCACACGACTTGCATATATGACTGAAGAAGCTAAAGAAGGTAGAAATGCATTTCTCGAAAAAAGAAAACCTAATTTTGAAAAGAAATGGTTGCCATAAGGCTTAGGAATATTAAAGTTATGTTCATTGAACTTTAACTTTTTGATTATAACTTAAAAAATCTTTTGCATGGAAAATTTTACAAACGAAACCATTGATACAACCCAATTGCCTAGATTTGAAAAAGTAGTTTTTTCAAATTTACATCCTAAATATATAAGAGTTATTGGTATTAATTTGGCTTTAATTATTGCATTGTTGGCTATTGCTCCAGCGATCGTTTCATATATAAAACCTGATATTTTTTCTAATACCATTTGGTTACTTTTAGGAATTACAATTGTTTTAATCTCTGGATTATTGGTTTTTTTTTCTGTTATTTCGTTTGCAAAGAAAGGTTTTGCCTTTAGAAATCATGATGTAATCTACAAACACGGTATTTTAGCCACTAATACCATCGTAATTCCTTACAACAGGGTACAGCATGTAGCTTTGCACGAAGGTGTTATTTCCAGATATTTTGGATTGACAACAATCGAAATTTTTACTGCTGGAGGAGAATCTAGTGATATTGAAATTCCTGGTCTTGAAAAAGAACAGGCAGAGAATATCAAACAGCTTTTGATGGGGAAAATCCAAAAACAATTATAATGAAGACCGACTTTAGTCAACCACAAAGACAATCTATTGTAGGTGTTTTAATCATGTTTTTTGATTCGGTAAGGCAGTATGCTAAAGCTTTTTGGCCCATTATTTTGGTTTGGGTTTTTAAATTCAAAGAAACCCAAATGGTATATTTTGTATTAGGAATATTAGTGTTTTTAATCATTAGTGGAGTAATAGCTTATTTAAAATACCTGAATTTTACTTTTTTTTTAGACCATGAAAATCAAGAGTTTGTTATAACTGATGGGATATTAAATAAGACAAAAACCAGTATCCAAATTTCAAAAATTCAGCAAGTTAATATCAAACAGTCATTTATTCAAAAAATTATTGGGGTTCATGCGCTAGATGTTGATACTGCAGGTTCCAATAAAAAAGAAGTTGCTATCAAAGCCATTTCACATGAATTGGCTCTGGATTTAAAGGCACGTTTGCTTGAAAATAATTTTGATAAAATTGTAAGTGAGGATACATTAGAAAATACATTTACTCAACAAACAGAAGAATATCCTTTTGTAAAAATAAGTTTTTTGAGTTTGGTTAAAGTAGGAATCACATCTAATTATATAAGAAGTTTTTTAATACTCTTGGCATTTTTTGTTTCGGCTTATGAAAATTTAAAAAATGTTATAGGGGACGAATCGATAAATGAAGCACAAATAGACAATTATTTGAATGATAATGTATTAACACAAATGATTCCTGTAATTGTTCTGTTGTTTTTTACAATCATTTTAGCAATGAATTTGATAAGAATCATTTTTAGATATTATGGTTTTAAAATCACAAAACAAAAAGGTTCTTTGTTGCTTTCCTTTGGGTTATTGAACACAAAAGCTACAATTATAAAACCCGAAAAAGTTCAGATTACCACAGTTTCTAGAAATTATTTCCAAAAGAAAATGCATATTTTACAAATAAAAATCAAGCAAGCTACAAGCGGAGAAATGGAGGAACGCAAATCTGCAATTGAAATACCGGGTTGCAATGAAATAGAAAGAGACGAAATTTTAAAATTGCTTTTTCATAAAATTCCCGAAAAAGGTATTGCATTACGACCTAATTTTAGAAAATTAGTTTTTGCTATTTTTTTATCAATAATTATTCCCGTTGCAATTTACTTGGTATTTAGAAGTTTTAATTATCAGCAAACAAGTTGGGATTATTTTGCGGTAATTTATGTAGTTTTTATCGGTTTGATTCAAATTTATAAATTTAAAAACAACAAATTATTTATCAACGAGAATTTTATTATCAAACAAAGTGGCGCTTGGGATATTAGCAATGAAATCATTGAGCCTTCAAAAATTCAGGCCATTACAACATCACAACTGTTTTGGCACAAAAAATTAAATATAGGTTCCGTAACTTTACACACCGCTGGAGGCAATCTGGCTTTTCAGTTGGGCAATTATGAACAAATAAGGGAGTATGTAAATTTGTGGTTGTATAAAATTGAAACTTCTGATACCAACTGGATGTAAATGCAAACGCCGCTTAATTTAACAATTACAAAACCAAACAACAAATGAAACATTGGATTCAAGCTGCAAGATTAAGAACTTTACCACTATCGGTTTCTGGGATAATTGTGGGAAGTATTTATGCATTAAGGCCTACGAATGTTATAAATACACCTACGGAGGTTTTTAGTTGGTCGGTTTTTGGGCTCGCATTACTTACAACATTAGGTTTGCAAGTGTTATCTAATTTTGCAAATGATTATGGCGATGGCATAAAAGGGACAGACAATCAAGATAGAGTAGGGCCTATGCGCGCCATACAAAGCGGCGCAATTTCACCAGCAGCAATGAAACGTGCTATAATTATTACATCATTGCTTACATTACTGTCAGCAGTTTTGCTAATTTATTATGCTTTCAGAGACACTAACTTGGGGTATTCGTTGTTGTATTTGCTTTTGGGTATTTTAGCAATAGCTTCAGCCATTAGATATACAGTAGGAAATACTGCTTATGGTTACCGTGGTTATGGAGATTTGTTTGTGTTTTTATTTTTTGGTTTGGTGAGTACTTTAGGTGTTAATTTTTTGCATTCAAAACAGTTAGATTACGCACTTTTTTTACCAGCAATTGCAATTGGCTTTTTAAGTGTTGGCGTTTTGAATCTCAATAATATGAGGGATGAATTATCAGATAGAAAAGTAGGCAAAAATACTTTAGTCGTAAAAATGGGAGGCAACAATGCTAAGAAATACCATTATTTTTTAATCATTAGTGCTATGGTTTTGATTGTATTATTTGCGATTATCAATCATTTTAAGTTTGATCAATACTTATTTTTATTGGCCTATATTCCTTTAGTGAAACATTTGAATACGGTTTCTAAAAACCAAATTCCAAAGGATTTAGATCCAGAATTAAAGAAATTAGCCCTTTCTACATTTGCAGTTGCAGTACTCTTATCATTGTCAATGATTTTCTTTATTTCAGATTTATTGGTCAATAATGGATAAAAATATAAGTCGTTCATTAAAATTGAAAAGCAAAATGAATATAAAACGCTTGGTATTATCGGTTGTATTGTTTGCGGTAAATACATCATTTTCACAGCAAGATGGTTATTGGGACAAAGACCGTGCTACTATCAAAGAAGTTTCGGTTGCAGCCAGAGATAGAATAGTAATTAAATCGGAAGATTTTCCTGTAGGAACAACCGAAATAGTTTATAGAATAACACTTCTTGATGAGAACCAACAGCTAGCGAGTAGTTTGGTTTCTGTATTAAAAGCCATTCCTGATCCCACAGGCATTAGCCAAGGCTCAGCGGGTGCAGTCTTTATTCTCTCAAATGTTTCTGGAAATGACAAATGCAAATATGCAGTTTTTTCTAACGCTGATTTTGCTTCAAACTACAAGAAAGATGGTAAAATAGACAAAGCCTGTTTGTATCAAAATAACCCTGTGAGTAAAGATGCAAAATTGCTTTCTATTGATAAATCAATGTGTTTGAAAAACAATTCTAATAATTTATGGTTTGGTTTTGAAAGTAAAAACTAGATTATGAACCAGAAAATAATCTTAGAAATCGTGCCATGGGTAGATAATAAACTGAGCCGTGGCTGGAATCTTGAGAATAGAAAAAAAATAATCAGTCAATGTAAAACTTCTGATTTGGTAAAAAACCTTCCTAATTCAGATGATTTTTGTGTTTGTATTTTAGAGAAACTTCAAAAAGAATATAAGTTTCAAGAGTTTGAGAAATTATTAGCGATTGAAAAGAGCAAGATTTTAAACGATCTAGGAAACAATTGTAAAACAGAAACCGGAACAGCAACTGCGATTTACGATAATTTGAGACAAAAAGCACTGTCATATACGGACAAAGGCAATCGTACCGAAGCTATTTCTAACTTTCTTACTATTATAAATGATAATAAGGCTACAGCTGTCGATTATTCAAATATTGGAATCAATTACATTTATACCAGACAATTTGATAAAGCAATAAAGTACCTAAAAGAAGGAGAAAAAATGGATAATGCTGAATTGCTCGTAAAAATCAATTTGGCGCATGCCTATTTATTAAATAATGATTACAAATCTGCAAAACAATTGCATAACAAATACAAGTTGCAAAATGTAACTGCTTTGCAGAGTTGGAAAAATAGAACCAAAGAGGATTTTTTGAATTTTAAAAAAGCAGGCATTCAAAACAATAATTTTGACCGAATTTTAAAATCAATTGAAGATTGAAAATTCTAAATTGTGTAATTTTAAAATAAATTGTTTGAAAGCAACCTACCACAAATATATTCTCGATTTCAAGAAGCCTTCGGGTACATCTCGTGGTATTATGAACCATAAAGAAACATGGTTTATAGTTCTGGAAAAAGATGGAAAGAGAGGCATAGGTGAGTGCGGACTGCTTCGTGGTTTGAGTATTGATGACAGACCAGATTATGAAGAAAAATTGCAATGGACTTGCCAAAACATTACATTAGGAAGAGACCAACTTTGGGATCATTTAATAGCATTTCCATCGATACAATTTGGCGTAGAAATGGCTTTTCAATCTTTAGAAAGCGATACACCTTTTTTACTTTTCCCTTCCCATTTTACAAACGGAAAAAGTTCAATACCTATAAATGGATTGGTTTGGATGGGTGAAGCTGCATATATGAAGCAACAAATTGAGGAGAAATTAGCTGACGGATTTAGTTGTATTAAACTTAAAATTGGAGCCATAGACTTTGATAAAGAATTACAATTATTGCGCTATATTCGTCAAAATTTTAGTTCAGAACAAATTGAAATTAGGGTCGATGCTAATGGTGCTTTTTCATCAAATGAAGCTTTAAATAAGCTGAATCAATTATCTGAATTTGAATTGCATAGCATAGAACAGCCTATTGCAAAAAACAATACTGTCACTATGGCAGCATTGTGTAAAACAACTCCTTTTCCTATTGCGTTAGATGAGGAATTAATAGGGCTTATTTCTATTGAAGAAAAAGAAAATTTACTACAACAAATAATGCCACAATACATCATTTTGAAACCGAGTTTTATTGGTGGTTTCAAGGGAACACAGGAATGGATAAATCTTGCTGAAAAATACAAAATAGGATGGTGGATTACTTCTGCCTTAGAGAGCAACATAGGTCTCAATGCAATTGCACAATGGACTTTTTTGCAAAAAAACACAATGCCACAAGGACTTGGAACCGGCGCTTTGTATACTAATAATTTTGATTGTCCACTTACAGTAAATCAAGGACAATTGTGGTATAATGAAAACACTGATTGGGATTTTGATTTTAAAAATATTATTTAGGATTAGTCACTTGATTGTTTATTTTAAGCTTTGTATTTGAAATTTTATAATTTATTTTTAAATTAAAAATTATTTGCTAAATCTATTCAACGAAGCAATAGCTTGTTGTTGTATTTTTTTATGCATAAAACCAGTCCAACCTAAAAGTAGTCCTTTGATTCCTAATGCTTGTTGGCTCCATTTCCAAATATTAAAATGATCGGTATGGCGAACAATCAAACCATCTTGAAATTCGAATTTTGCATAAATAGTATTGATTACTTTTCTATTGGTTTTACTAAAATTATAGGTTGCAATCCATTTGGCTTTACCAGAATTGCCTTTACTATGAATATCAGAAAAAGCAATATGCAAATTTCCTTTGCTTCTTTCGATAAGCATTTCCCACATTTTATTTACATCCTTACCTTTTAGAACTCCAAAAACTGGATCCATAAATTGTATGTTTTCATGATAACAACTCGCCATTGTTTTTGCATTATGCGCTGCAAATGCGGCATAAAACTCCTCGATTACTTGTTCATTTTGCTTCATTATTAATTATTTATACAATGAATAAATGGCAATATTTGTTTCGAAACTATTAACGGACTTATCAGCGGGGTCAAAAAACTGCTTTTTATTATTGGCAGTGAAATAGCCTGTTTGACTTGAAAATATCGTTTTTTTACCAATGATTTTAAAACGAATATTTGCTATTGAAAATGTTTTGAGTTTATTCATTTCAGCAACTGTTAAGTTAAAAAAAGAACTGGTTTCGTTCTCTGTATTTGTTCTTGTCCCTTTGTCACTGCAATATATATAGGAACCATCTTTTAAAATGAGATAAACCCTTTCGCCTATATTGAGTTTGTTGTTGCTTACGGAAGTAGATAATTTAAGAATCCCACCTTTATCGGTTTTAGCAATTTGAACTTTCAGTTCACCTGCATAGGCATAATCTTCACAAAAGAAAGTCCAAACTGGCGTTGCAATATATGAAGTCCCTCCGTTAACGCTTATTTTTTCTTGGGCATTAACAGATAGGGAGTAATGTAGCAATGCAAAAAAGTAAAATAGTTTTAATTTCATTTATTGTTTTTTAGTTCTTTATAAAACAGGAGAGTTATGAGCAATTATGGTTTGTAAAGGTCGCTCCAATCTGTAGATTTAATTGCGGCTACTTTATTGTCTTGGTTCATTGTTACTTGTAATTCTTTGACAATATATTTTTTCTCATAAATGGCTTTGTATCTGAATATTTTAGTTTTTTCAGCATTATTTTGAATAATTTCTACCAATTCTATGTCTTTGAACGCACCGTACTTCAATAGAAATTTTTGACAAGTTCTAGAAATTTTTTCGGGTGTAATATTTTTAATAACAGTTTCAGTGGCTTCAGCGGTCGTAAAGGGCTTAAATCTTGAGGTATTGCAGCTGTTAAGTATTCGTTTACCCAATTCATAAGCTTTATTTTTTTCGGCAGCAGCTACTTCATTAGTAGATAATTTTACAATTTTTGGAGCAAAAACACTGGTTTTACAGCTGAATAACATAAAGACAAATAATAGTAATGTGATTTTTTTCATAGCGCTATTTTATTTTAAGCAACAAGTTAGGATTAGGGCAGTTGTCTAAATAATATGCTAAATCATTTTTTGAACAAACTCCCGGATAATCACCAAAATTTTGTTGGATGTCTTTTATAATCTGAAAATGTAAGTGTGGTGCATAATCTCCATTTACAGTTGCATCGCCTAATACTGCTATTTTTTGACCTTTATTAAAAACATCTCCAATTTCAATTTCTTCGATACTTTTTAACGATAAATGACCGTATAAAGTATAAAATAAAACATTTTCAATAGTATGCTCTAATATTATTGTAGGGCCATAATTTCCTAAACCAGTATTAAAATTAAAACTGTGTACTTTTCCGTCAAGCGCGGCAAGAACATGAGTTCCTGCGTTTATCCATAAATCTAAACCTATATGAATGTTGCGTTCTTCAATATTATTTTCATTAAAAATAGTGCTTCTTTTGTATAAATTTCGAGTTTCATTATAACCTCCGTAGGCAACATCAGCATTATTTTGAGATAAATAATTATTGATGAATTTATCAAAATCCTCTGAAGAATCAATTGTTTCTAATTTCTGATTTGCAACGGACAAATCAATAGGAATGTATTTACTGTATGGGATTGTACTGTTTATAACATTTACGTTTTCAATACTATTTAAAAAATTTTCGAATGCAGTCATGGTTTGTTTTTATATAAAGTTTAAAATAAATTAAAAAAAACCAACTTTAAAAATTTTGAATGTCTTTATAACTTTAAATTATGAAAAAAGTCTTTCTTTCTAAAATTATTTAGCTGAGATAAAATGCAGTCCATAAAAAAACGTCCTAGAATTGCTTCTAGAACGTTATGTTTATTATTAGAAAAAAAATTATTTTACAGCTGCAGCTCCTGCGAGAGCTACTTCATGATCATTTTCTACTGAGCTTCCTGAAACTCCTATGGCGCCTATGACTTCACCGTTCGCATTTTTAATCACCACACCACCCGGAAAAGTAATTAAACCTCCATTAGAATGTTCTATATTAAATAAAGGCGCTCCTGGTTGAACAGCAGCACTTAAATCAGCAGTATTCATTGTAAAAAATGCCGATGTTTTAGCTTTTTTATGACTGATGTCTATTGAACCAATCCATGCACCATCCATTCTTGCAAATGCCGTTAGGTTTGCACCAGCATCTACTATACAAATGTCCATTTTTGTATTAATTTGTTCAGCTTTTATTTTTGCTGCTGCAATTGCAGCTTCTGCTTGTTGTAACGAAAGACTCATTTTATTTTGAATTAATTATTAGTAATATGTTTTGGATAATTTTATTATCGGTTGTAATACATTACGATAGAAGATTTTGCAAGTGTATTTTGCCACAGATAAAAACCTACAATTGCAGGATTTGTATTGGCATCAAGACCTAGCTTGTCTACTTTTAAAGCGTGTATTGTAAAGATATATTGGTGAAAACCATGACCCATCGGAGGACAAGGACCGCCGTAACCGTTAGTGCCATAATCTGTTTTGCTTTGTATGGTACCTTTTGGAGCCAAATTTAAACTCACATTTCCTGCTTTAGAAACCAATTCATTAATATTTGACGGAATGTCAAAAACTACCCAATGCCAAAAACCACTTCCCGTAGGAGCATCTGGATCGTACATCGTGATTGCATAACTTTTTGTTCCTTCTGGCGCATTTGCCCAAGACAATTGTGGAGAAACATTTTCTCCTGAACAACCAAAACCATTGAACTCTTGTTTTTTAGTAGATTGCCCGCTTATTTCATTACTCTTTAAAGTAAAAGTTTGTGCATATCCACTGTGCATTGTAAAAATGGAAACTAACAATAATAATTTTTTCATATCAAAAACTTTATAGATTATGGATACAAATTTATTGTTTTAAAGTTTTAAATAATGTTGGTAAAAGTTCAAAAAATATATTTAAAAGCTCAATTATGTTGCAATTGATATTGTTTTGGAGTGATACCAAATTTTTGCTTGAAAGATTGCGTAAAGCTAGACAAACTTTCGTAGCCAATAGTGTGATAGATGTCGCTTGGTCTCTCTTGTTTTAATTTTAAAAGTGCTGCAGATTGTTCTAATCTTTTGTTCTGAAACCAGCGACTTGGCGGTGTACCATATGTTTTTTGAAATTCTCTTTTAAAGGTAGACAAACTCATATTGCACAAAAACGCCAGTTCCTCCAGACCCAATTTCGAAAATATATTGTTCTCGATAATTTTTTTAAATTTGAAATCTTTTTTAGTTTTTTTTTCTGAATTTAAGAAATCTAATATGATAGTACCATTGCGCTCGATAAGATAAAAAAGAATTTCTTCTAACTTTATTTGCAAAATGGTTTGTGAAGGTTTTTCAGAAGTGACTAAAAAATATTGTAACGATTTAATATAATCAATAATGTAGTTGTCGTAAACTAGACTCAAAAAAGGTGTTTCTTTTTTTGAATTTGAATTGGCAAAAAGTAATTTATGTTTGAGTTTAAAATTTTCTAAAAAAGTATCATCAAAGAAAAACAAAATACTTTTATATTGCTTATTATCAGATAATTGCTCGGTCATTAAACAATTGCCTGATTTGGCTAATAAAAAATTTGTATTACCAATAGTTTGATATTCATCATTGTAATAAATCTCTTTAGTGCCTTCTACAAGAAAACTAAACAAATTATTATTTAATGTGATTTTAGTTTTTTGGGCATGCATTTCACTTTCAAAATAATGAATATAGAGCGCATCATTTTGTGATAAAGCATTCGTTTTAAAGTGATTTGGCAAATTTAAAATTTCCATAGTTTACATTTAGATTTCAAATGTAAATATAAAAAGTATATGTAAAAGTTCAAAATAAAAAATCCCAATCTGTAAAATGATTGGGATTTCTAAAAACTAAAATAAATTAACTAGTATAAACTTGGGTATTTACTAGGATTGCTTTCGCTTAACATCGCATAAATTTTTTCATAAATATCATCTGCTGATGGTTTTGAGAAATAATCTCCATCGGTTCCATATGCCGGACGGTGCGCTTTGGATGCTAATGTTTGTGGTTGACTATCAAGATATTGATACCCTTTTTGTTCATCAATAATTTGTTGCAAAATAAATGCAGAAGCGCCACCTGGAACATCTTCATCAATTACTAAAAGTCTGTTGGTTTTTGCAACACTTTTTACAATATCATGATTAACATCAAATGGTAATAATGATTGAACATCAATTATTTCACAATCAATTCCTACTTCTAACAATTCTTTTGCGGCTTGTTCTACCAATCTTAATGTTGAACCGTAAGAAATAACAGTTATATCTTTACCTTGTTTTATGGTTTCTACAACACCTATTGGGGTTTTAAATTCCCCTAAATTGGTCGGCATTTTTTCTTTTAAACGATAACCATTAAGACATTCTACTACTAGTGCCGGTTCGTCGGTTTCTAATAAAGTATTATAAAAACCAGCTGCTTTAGTCATATTTCTAGGAACCAAAACATGAATACCACGAATGGCATTAATAATCATGCCCATAGGTGATCCTGAATGCCAAACACCCTCTAATCTATGGCCTCTGGTTCTAATAATTAATGGTGCTTTTTGTTTGCCACGGGTTCTATATTGCAAAGTTGCAAGATCATCACTCATTATTTGTATGGCATAAAGCAAATAATCCAAGTATTGAATCTCTGCAATAGGGCGCAAACCCCTCATGGCCATACCAATTCCTTGTCCTAAAATTGTTGCTTCACGAATACCAACATCGGCAACACGAAGTTCACCATATTTTTCCTGCATGCCTTCTAGTCCTTGATTCACGTCACCAATGTTTCCTGCGTCTTCACCAAAAACTAATGTCTCAGGATATTTAGAAAAAATAGCATCAAAATTATCACGAAGTATTAATCTTGCATCTGCTTCTTCTGCATTTTCATCATAAACAGGAGCAACCTCTGTAACAGAAAAAACATTACTATCGGATTGTGAGAACAAATGCGAACTGAATTTAGGCTGGATTTTTTCAATATAATTTGTAATCCACTGTGCTAGCTCTTTTTGAGCATTTTCATTAACAATAAGTCGTAAAACTTTACGAGCAACGATTAAAATATCTTTCCTTATTGGTTCTTTAATGGCATTTAGTTCGGCTGCATGCTTTGCAATAAAAACTTTATTATCACTTGTATTTGCAATTTGTTCTAATAAAGTAAACAATTCTTTTTGTTCTTCTTTTACAGGAGTTACAAAGGCAGTCCAAGCTGCTTTTTTTCCTGCAAGAACTTCTTTTCTAGTTTCATTATCTATTGCATCAAGCTCTTCGGAAGTGGCAATATTTAGCGCAATCATCCACAGTTTCATTTGGCGCAAGCAGTCAAAATTGCCTTCCCACTCTAAACGATCCGCATTTTTATACCTTTCATGTGAACCCGAAGTAGAATGGCCTTGTGGCTGTGTCAATTCTTGAACGTGAATTAAAACCGGGACATGTTCTTCTCTGGCTACTTGTGCAGCTTTTTGATAGGTATCAATTAAGGCAGCATAATCCCAACCTTTTACACGAAATATTTCAAAACCGTTGTTTGCTTCATCGCGTTGAAACCCTTTGAGAATTTCCGAAATATTTTCTTTTGTAGTTTGGTGTCTGGCATGAACTGAAATTCCGTATTCATCATCCCAAACGCTCATTACCATAGGAACTTGTAACACTCCTGCAGCATTTATGGTTTCAAAAAACAAACCTTCTGAAGTGGAAGCGTTCCCTATAGTTCCCCAAGCAATTTCATTACCATTGATAGAAAAGTTGGTTTTATTATTGATTCCATTTACATTTCTATAAATTTTTGAAGCCTGAGCTAATCCCAACAAACGTGGCATTTGTCCTGCGGTGGGTGAAATATCAGCGCTTGAATTTTTTTGTAATGTTAAGTTTTTCCAATTGCCATTTTCGTCAAGCGAATGGGTTGCAAAATGCCCACCCATTTGGCGTCCAGCACTCATAGGATCGTGATTTATGTCTGTATGACCATACAATCCCGCAAAAAACTGTTGGATATTCATCTCGCCAATAGCCATCATAAATGTCTGATCACGATAATATCCTGAACGAAAATCACCATTTTTAAACGCCTTAGCCATTGCTAGTTGCGGAATTTCTTTTCCGTCGCCAAAAATCCCAAATTTTGCTTTACCAGTCAAAACTTCTCGTCTGCCCAACAAGCTGCATTCTCTACTCGTTATGGCAATTTTATAATCATTTAAAACCTCAATTTTGAAATCTTCAAATGATATTGCGGCATTTGTGGCTGTTTGTGTCATAATGGCTTTCTTTTGTTCTAGAAACAAATTTAATTAAAAACTATCTATTTTCATAATACTATGAAATAAATATAATTTAAGTATTGATAAATAAAATAGTGCAAAAGATTGATTTGGTGCATTTAATTTAAAATTAAATGTCTTTACTTAACAAAATGACAGTAAAATGTAAGTTTATTAAAATTTAGAACCATTTTCTTGTAAAAAGATTGACAAGTATTCTAGGATCAAGTGTAACAATAAATCTAATTTTTTCGTTGTAATTTTTTTGTGAAATTTCCCAACCATTATTAGAATACACAGGAAAATACAATTCAAAATAGTCAGTTACAAGATTGAATCTTATACCACTATCGTAAACAAATTTTTCAGGTTGCAATTTATTTTTAACAAAACCCAGATCGCCATAAACTTCTATCCAGTTCCAGATATTGAAGCTTCCATTAAGTGTTGCAATCCATTGGTTTGCAAAAGGAGTTGCTAACTTTGATTTAAAACCACCCTCGGATAAAATAAGTTGTTGACTAAAAATACCGCTATTTTCGGATCTTCCATAATAATTATAATCAAAAAGATAATCTGTAGGTCTGTCAAGTGCAAAACTAAAAAAATCAGAATTGGTATTGTTGAAAATAAACGTTCCCGCATACAATCTTAAATTTACTTGGCGGTTGTCTTGAAAAAGTTTTCGATATTCGATTTCTGAGGCCAGTTTTCCAAATTTATTCGAAATTTGAAAATCGCTCAAAAAATTAAAATGCTCCGTCACTTCTGTTTTCGTATTAATATATTTAACATTAAAAACATTGTAGTTTTCGTTAGTACTATTAATGCTTAAATTTGATTTTTCTCGGTCTACTAATACTTCTCTTAAAATAAGTAACTGTTTTCTATTGTCTCGTAGATCAACGGGTCTGAATCTTAAATATACAGCTGGATTTATTTTTGAATAAGTTGCGTTTTGTGCATAATGAAAATAGGAGCCTCCCAGCGAATATTTTATGTTAAAAAGTCTTGAATCACGATTGTTTTGATTGACTAAAAAAGAAAATGCACCAATTAATGATTTTGTATTGCTTGAATAGGCTGGATTAATATCAAAAAGAAAAGGTTTGTCGAGAATGGTTTTATTATGAAATCTTAATCCAGGCGATAATCCGTCATATAAATTATAGGTTATAGAAGGCACATATAATATTTGATTGTAATAAGGATCTTCGAGATCTTTCATAAATACAAACTTAAATGGCCTGTTGCTTGGAGAAAATCCTTTGAGTGATTTCCAGTTGTTTCTTAAATTGTATTCTGGAACTTCATTATTATAATTGATTACAATTTTATTAATATCAGTCCTTGGAATTGTAAAAGTACTGTCTGTGCTGATATTTTCATACCATTTTTTAAAAATTACTTTTTTATTTTTAAAACCATAAACAGGAATTGGAACAGTGGTACCCGTTTTATTTTTTATAGTAAATATAATGCTGTCTTTAGTCTTTGTAACAGTTTCAAACTTATAATCAACAATAGCTCTAGAATCAATAATGGTATTAAAAAACCAATCGATATTTTTATTTGCATTTTTATTTAAAATGATTTTTAAATCTGTTCTTGAGGTTTGTTTGTCTTGGTTAAGCGTGTAAAATTCTTTGATGCTTTTTTTTACTATATTTTTTTCTAAGTAAGTATCAAGATAATTAAAACTCAAGCCAGCTCTGTATTTACTGGCAATTTGCTCATTGAATTTTATCAACTTATTTTTAGAATCGCCTAGCGGTTGGTCTAGGTTTTTTCTTGCCATGAGCATATAAAAATAGCTGTATTGCTCGTTAAAATCCAGATTGACAATATTGTAACTTTTTAGAATTCCAAGCTTAGAAATGCTTCCCATCATTTTACTCTCAGGATGAAATTCTGAAATGTATTTCATCATAGTATTTACTTGGATACCGTCATAAATCCAGTTGTCTTCTCGGGCATTAGTAGTTAAACTACTTTTTAAAAAATTGTTGAGATAGGTTTTTAAAAATTTTATTTCATACAGAAAATCATTAGCAAAAGGACTTATAAACGATGGCAACTGGTTCAATCCATAAAAAGGATTGCGTTCATAATCAGCTTGCGCAACTGTGATTTTTTTATGGGGAAATTGACCAATATTTTCGTTTACAAAACGAACTATTTTATCAATTAAAATCGCTTTTTGTACATCGGTAAGGTTGTTGTCTTTAAGATCAGTAACTACTTCTACAACATCATTTTTATAGGAATGAAATTCATTATCTGGATTGATAAAAAGATTAAAATCAGTTCGGTTATTTCCGGAAAGCTCGTAAACTTTAAAACCATTTAAGATGTTGTAAGTTACTTGATCTAAATCTGATTGTAAATTTAATTTTTCAGGAATTTTAATTTCTATATCAAAATTAGAACTGCCATTTGCAATATCATCTAAGTTGTTGTTATTGTATTTTATAAACTGACCTTCTTGATATCTTGCAGGCGTTAAAACCCAATTTTTAAGATACATTTTGTTATTTTCTCCGTAACCAAATTTTGTAAACTTATCGCTTGGTAATTTGATTAAATAAGTCAGTTGTAAAATTATTTTTTGATTAGGCAAAACATCGTTACGCAAATCAACCTCAATTAGATCAGGATTTTCGGTAGTTCTGGACCAAGTTAAGAAAAGTTTGTTTTGGTCAATAATTGTAATATTATTTGTACTACCTCGTTCTGACTCCTTTGCCAAATGAAAATTTCTGATAAACTCATCAGAAAAACGTTTTGCTAAAGGTGTTTTTTTTGAACTGTAAGCATTGTTCCAATCGTTGAGCACCAATTTCTTAATCGTATCGCCAGATTGGTTGTAAAATATAAGTTCTTGCTGTACCGTCAATATTTTTTTTTCAGAATTGACCTCAACAGACATTTTAGAATGGTGTTGGGCAAAAAGTTGTTCTGAAAAAAAACAACAAAACAAACAAAACAAAAAAACTTTAAAGACTTTCAACGTTTGGAGGATATGGTTTTATTTAAAAATTAGGACTTAGGTTGTATTTTTTATAAAAATTATCCAATACTTCAACAACTTCATCTTCTGTATCTACGATTTTTATAAGATTTAAGTCTTGCGCATTTATATTATTGTATTTCTCAACGAGAACTGTTTTTATCCAATCCATCAATCCTGACCAAAAGTCACGACCTACAAGGATAATAGGAAACTTGGCTACTTTTTTAGTTTGTATCAAAGTAATGGCTTCAAACATTTCGTCTAATGTGCCAAAACCACCTGGCATTACTACAAAACCTTGAGAATATTTTACAAACATTACTTTGCGCACAAAGAAATAATCAAAATTCAGGTTTTTGTCTCTGTCAATGTAAGGATTGTAATGTTGTTCAAAAGGCAACTCAATATTCAAACCTACAGAAGTTCCGCCACCCAAATGTGCCCCTTTGTTGCCAGCTTCCATAATTCCTGGACCGCCTCCAGTGATTACGCCATAACCTGCTTTACTGATTTTGAAGGCTATTTTTTCGGCAAGCAAATAATAATGGTCGTCTGGCTTTGTTCTTGCGGAACCAAAAATAGACACACACGGTCCTATGCGACCCATTGCTTCATAACCATTAACAAATTCGGCCATGATTTTAAAAATCGCCCAACTGTCATTGGTTCTTATTTCGTTCCAAGTTTTTTGTTTTAATCGGTCTTGAATGATTTTATCTTCATCGTTATCAAAATCTTCTAATCTCATTTTTTAATTTTATGTGCGTTTAAAATCTATTTTTTAGCCCCGATAGTAGTGAAAATCCCACGTGTTTTACGTGGATTGTAACGAATAGCGGGATAAGCTCCAAATAATTATTTGGAAACAAAACAAACTAAAGTAATTCTTTTTTCAAAAATGGTGCTGTGTAACTTTTTTTATTTTTAGCCACTTCTTCAGGTGTTCCTTTTGCGACGACTTTTCCGCCACCTTTTCCGCCTTCAGGACCTATGTCTATAATGTAATCTGCCAGTTTTATAACATCCATATTATGCTCAATAATCAATATGGTATTGCCTTTGTCAACCAGCTTATTAATGACTTCCATAAGCACCCGAATATCTTCGAAATGCAAGCCTGTTGTGGGTTCATCAAGAATATAAAAGGTGTTTCCTGTATCTTTTTTAGACAATTCGGTCGCTAATTTAATGCGTTGCGCTTCACCACCAGAAAGTGTGGTAGATTGTTGTCCTAAAGTAATATAACCCAGACCAACATCCTGAATGGTTTTGACCTTTCTGTAAATTTTAGGAATTGATTCGAAAAATGGAACCGCTTCATCTACCGTCATATTCAAAACATCCGAAATAGATTTTCCTTTGTAACGAATCTCTAAGGTTTCTCTGTTAAAACGCTTGCCCTGACAAGTTTCACATTCTACATATACATCGGGCAAAAAATTCATTTCAATCGTGCGCACCCCAGATCCTTCGCAGGTTTCGCAGCGTCCGCCTTTGACATTAAAACTGAATCTTCCGGCTTTATAACCCCGAATCATGCTTTCTGAAGTCATTGTAAAAAGGCTTCTTATTTCTGTAAAAACCTCCGTATACGTTGCAGGATTGGATCTTGGCGTTCGACCAATAGGACTTTGATCAATATCAATTACTTTATCAATATGTTCTAAACCTTCAATTTTTTTATAAGGTTGTGGTTTTTTTACGCCATTGAAATAAAAGTTATTTAAAATAGGGTAAAGGGTTTCATTGATTAAAGTCGATTTTCCACTTCCCGAAACGCCTGTGATACAAATCATTTGGCCAAGAGGCAATTCAATCGAAACATTTTTGAGATTATTGCCTGTTGCGCCTGTAAGTTTCAATGATTTTCCATTGCCTTTTCGGCGGGTTATAGGCACTTCAATTTTCATTTCACCATTCATGTACATTGCTGTCATGGTATGGGTTGCGAGTATTTGTGCTGGCGTTCCTTGGCTGATAATTTCGCCACCATATTTTCCTGCTTTTGGACCAATATCAATAACATAATCAGCACGTTCAATCATGTCTTTATCATGTTCTACAACAATTACAGAATTGCCAATGTCGCGCAATTGTTCTAATGAATGAATCAGTTTTTCGTTGTCTCGCTGGTGCAACCCGATGCTTGGTTCATCTAAAATATACAACACACCTACTAGTTGTGAACCGATTTGCGTTGCCAATCTGATGCGTTGTGCTTCTCCACCAGAAAGCGATTTTGAGCTTCGGCTCAATGACAAATAATCGAGGCCTACATTCATTAAAAAGTTCAATCTGTCTTTGATTTCTTTTATAACTTCTGTGGCTATGGCTTTTTGCTTTCCAGATAAATGGTTGTTTAAATCATAAAACCATTTGGTAAGATCAGCAATATCCATACCTGATAAATCTGCTATATTTTGTTCGTTTATTTTGAAATACAAAGCTTCTTTTTTGAGTCGCGAACCTTCGCAAACAGGGCATTTTACTTCATCCATAAAGTCTTTTGCCCAACGTTTTATGGATGCAGAACCACTTTCGTCAAATTGATTTTTGATAAAATGCGAGATGCCTTCAAATTCTATCTTGTATTCTTTAGCAACGCCTAAATTTTTTGAGGAAACAGTAAATTTTTCTTTTCCGCCATTTAATATCATTTCCATTGCTTCTTCAGAAATGGATTCGATAGCATCGGTGATTTTAAAATTGTATTTTTCTCCAATAATTTCTAATTGTTTAAAAATCCACGTGGATTTGTATTCGCCCAAAGGGACAAAACCACCTGCTTTTATTGACAGTTTAGGATTAGGAATTATCTTTTTAATATTGATTTCATTAATAGTACCCAAACCATTACAATGGTCACATGCTCCCTTAGGCGAATTAAAAGAAAATAAATTAGGTTCTGGATTTTGGTATGAAATTCCTGTTGAAGGACACATTAAATTGCGACTGAAATACCTTATTTCGTTAGAGTCTTGATCAAGAATCATCAATACATTTTCGCCTTGGTACATGGCAATATTGATACTTTCGGTCAATCTTTTTTCGATATCGGGCGTTTGCTCAATCACCATTCTATCAATAACTGTTTCTATATCGTGGGTTTTGTAACGGTCGAGTTTCATTCCGGCAGTTATGTCTTTTACATCACCATCAATCCTGACTTTTATAAAACCTTGTTTGGCAATTTGTTGGAACAATTCTGCATAATGCCCTTTTCGGGCTTTGATAATCGGTGCTAAAATATTGATTCGTTTTCCGCTAAAATCTTTTATGATGAGTTCCTTGATTTGGTCATCAGAATAAGAAACCATTTTTTCTCCCGTATTATAACTGTAAGCATTACCTGCACGAGCGAATAGTAAACGAAGGAAGTCATAAATTTCTGTAATGGTGCCTACTGTAGATCGTGGACTTTTACTGGTTGTTTTTTGTTCGATAGCAATTACAGGTGAAAGACCATCAATTTTATCAACATCTGGGCGCTCTAAACCACCAAGAAATTGACGTGCATACGCCGAAAAAGTTTCCACATAACGGCGTTGCCCTTCAGCATAAATTGTGTCAAAAGCCAATGATGATTTTCCTGAGCCCGAAAGTCCTGTAATAACTACAAGTTTTTCGCGAGGAATTTTAATGTCTATATTTTTAAGATTGTGAACGCGAGCGCCCAGTACTTCAATATTATTGTCAGTTTCTAGCATATTTTTAAGCAAAGCACAAAGTTAACATTTTGCTTTGTTCTTTTGATACAACACCAATCAAGAAATTGTTAAAGTTAAAATTTAAAATAAACCCTCGAGCGGCTTATTTTTAATCCCAATTTTTGTATGATCAAATTGTAATTTATTTTGAAGTAAGGATCCATAAACACTTCTAAAATCGATTTCATGTTTTAAATCACCATTGTCTAAATCGCTTAAATTAGGATTGTTACCTATAATTTTGGCTTTATTATTACCTCCAATTATAAACATTGGCGCAGCAGTTCCGTGGTCTGTTCCTCGACCATTATCTTTGACTCGTCTTCCGAATTCAGAAAAAACAACGATGGTTACATTTTGTAATTGTTTTGCATTTTTTAAATCTTGATAAAAGCTAAAAAGCGCATCGTTTAAATCAGTCAATTTATTTTTATGAAGTGCCAATTGATTGTCGTGTGTATCAAAACTTCCCAGTGAAGTATAATAAACCTTAGAATTTAAGCCACCTTTTATCAATTTTGAAATCCATTCTAAATTTTTTGACAGTTCTGTTTTAGGATATGCAACATCTGGAGCAGTAGCTTTTTTTAAAGCTTTTTGAATTTCGTCAGATCCTTCGGAAATAGAGTTGGCAATTTTTCGAACAAAATCTAATTGTGGATTATCCGATAATTTCACGTTGTTCTCATTCTGGTTTTTAGAGAAAAACCGATTCGGATTTTTCACAGTAATCGCATTGGGTTCTTGCCCTTTTAAAGATAAATTATCAATACTATCTAAATTTATTGCACCAGTAGGATGATGTTCTTTGTAATGTGCGTCTAGATAGCGACCCAGCCAACCTTCATTTAAATATTCTTGATTTGTAGGCGCAGTTTGCCAAATTTCTTGGCTGCGAAAATGAGAACGTACAGGCTCAGGATAACCCACATTTTGAATGACAGACAAATCACCATTTTGTTGCATTGTCGCAAAACCTTGTAATGCTGGATGAAAGGCCATACCTTGATTTTTACCAATAAGTTCGTCTTTTGAAAGGGCTATCTTAGGTCTTAAATTATAATAAATAGGATCTTCAAATGGTACAAAAGTATTAAGTCCGTCATTACCACCATTGAGTTGTACAAAAACCAAACACTGCTCTCCGATTGTTAAATTTGATTGTGAACCATAGGCATGCAGAAAATCAGGCAATAGGAGTGAACCTGCTGTAAATGTTCCTGTTAGCGATAAAAAATTTCTTCTGTTCATAAAAATATATTTTTAGCAATTAGGATTTTTATCTTTTTTCTTAAATCAATTGAAATTCAGGTGTTTTTATCATAAAATTAAAAAGTCGAAGTACTGCATTTTCTGAACCATCGGTGTTAGGATTAAAATCGTATTTCAGCATTTCCTCAAAGTCTAATTGTAATTGAGGGTTAGTTTCAAAAATTAATCTTTGTTTTAATTCTGAGATTATGTCTTTGTTGTTTCCTTTTTTATTCCAAAAAATTTTAATGGGAACTATTATATTTTTATTAGACATTATTGGATCAATATTGTCGAATCTTCGGTTGATGCTTTTTCCGTTACAAAGCAAATCTGCTGTGTTGTTGCGTTGTAAAAAAATTTGTGAAGTAAGCCACGAGTTGCCACCAATCCAACCTTTTACATTGGGCTGATTGAACAAATCCATACCTTGTTCTTTGCAAAAAAAGGATATCAATTTGCTGTTTGGTTTTTCAATATTCAATTCATGCATTACTTGCAAAATATATTCTAGTGGATTTTTTATTTTTGAACCTGCATTTTCTTTTTCATATTCTTCTGTAAAAATTTTGATCAAAAGTGGTTTTATTTCGAAGTCGACTTTCTTAAAATAATTGCCATAATAAATAACCAATTCTTCTTTTGGAGAATCGTAAATAAAATATTTAAGAATTTTGCGAGTAATCAAATATGGAATTTTGAGTTGTTCAAAAATGATATCGATCATTTCGTTAACTTTGAAATTCCCTGTTTTACCAAAATAAGTAAATGGTTCTTTGTTTTCAAAAAAGGGTCTGTAAATTGCATTTTCTTCTCCAAGTCCTAGGCCAGCTAATCCTTTTGCTCCGTTTTTTATATCATCTTCAGTATAATTTCCTATTCCTAAAGTAAATAGTTCTAACAATTCTCGGCTTAGATTTTCGTTATATTTACCTTTGCGATTGTCGGTATTGTCTAAATAACGCACCATTGCATTAGACTGTATGATTTTTTTAGTAAGTGTTTTAAAATTACCAAAAGCATTTTCTCTCAAAATTTGATTGTGTTGATAAATCCAATAATTTACTTTAACCTTTTGATAAGTTGCTACATAATGATTGTGCCAAAATAGGGTCATCTTTTCGAGAAGTGGCAAATCATCGTTATACATTTTATCAATCCAAGTGGCTTTCATTAGATTCGAAACTTGGATTTCATTTTTAAGCAACACTTTTTTTTCTTCGATACTTTGGGTTTTTAGCTTGTTACGAATTGCTTTTAACTCTTCGGAAGATTTTGGACTGTTTGCTAAAAGATTACCTAAATCCATATTTGGATTGCTATCAAAAGAACGTTCTAAAAAAGAACGGACTCCCATTTTTTTTATTTTTTCTGATTGTTTTGCCGAAAATCCTAATCGCAATGACCAAAGTGTGTTGTTATCCATGATAAAAGATTAAATTTTAAACAATATTATCTTTTTCTAACTGCTGGTTTTCTTATTGTTTTTACCTTGACAGCACCGCGTCTGTTTTTATGAACTACTGTTGTCTTACGATTGTTACGTACAACAACAGTTGTAGTTCTTCTTTTAGGCAAATAGGCTTTTCTTGCTACTAAGACCCTGTGTGTTGGGGTGCGTTTATAATAAACACGATGTGGCGCTGTTCTTCCATAAAATACGGCATGTCTGTAAGGACGCCATGGTTTCCAGTTTCTTGGATACCTATTCCAGCGGTAAGGTGATGCCCAAACTACATAACGTGGATTATAAATAAACCTTACTGATGGCCAAAACCAAACGTTAACTACAACTCTTGTAGTAAAAATTTCTGGGACTGATGGTCCACCTTTTTGAGAAGATTTTGCTTTTTCTTCAATATCAAATGGTTCTACAATTGTATTAACATCATACAGTTCTTCATCTCCTTCTATTTGAAGTATGGCGCTTTCATTCCCATTTTTTTCGATACCTATTGTAGCAATATCTTGTTTTTCTTTTTCGTTTAAATAGGTGCCCAAAACAATTACATGGGTATCATTTTCTTTAATATCATTTACTGTTATGTAATCTATATTTCCGTCATTATTCAAATCTAAATTATTGACATTATTGTCCTCTTGGTTCAATAATTTTTCAAACTCTTCAAGTGAATTTGATTTTTTAAACAAAGCCAGAGCTCCTTCTAAACTAAAATTATCACCTGTAAAATCGGCTTCTTTTTCTTGTGCATTTGAATTGTTTGTAGCTATAATTAAAATAGCAATCAAAAAATAATTTAATTTTCTCATGATTATTGTTTTAAAAATTTAATAAATATTATTACTCAATGTGATCCGTTTCTGTTTGTTGTTGTTTGCGTTCTTTGATTTGTGCTTTTCTTTCTGCTTGTATTTCTAAATGTGTTTTGTATTGTGAGGCAGATAATATGGATTTTAACTCGGCATTTTTATTATCTTGTAAATTTTTCAATGCTTTGAGTTTTCCTCTTTTATTTTCCTCAGATGTTTTTAAGGTTTTTAATTTTTCAGCATATTTTTTGTTGATTTCTTTGTATGCTACTTCTTGTTCTTCTGAAAGTGCCAAACGTTCTTTATTCTTTTTAGATTGTTCTTTCATCATTTCTTTTTGATCTTGAGACAAAGTCATTTTTTGTTGTGCAGTAATTGTATTTGTTGCTGCTATTAGTACAATTAAGATTGTGAAAATTAATTTTATATGTTTCATATTTATGAATTTTAAATTAGTTATTTTATTCTTTGACTGAGATGAAGCGATAAAGTTTAATTGAGGAATAACATTTTTTTATCAAATTATCAAAATATAATTTTGATATTTGTTTTTGAAAAAGAAATACTGAATGGAAAGCTTATTTTTATTAGTATTAACAGGGTTTATAATAGGTACTTTTGGCACTTTAATTGGTGCTGGAGGAGGATTTATTTTAGTACCATTACTTATTATATTTTACCCCGAACTGGGTCCCGAAACTATTACGGCAATTTCTATTGCTGTGGTTGCAGTAAATGCAATCTCTGGTACATTTGCATATGCAAAATCTGGAAGAATTGATTATAAATCTGGTGTAATATTTGCCTTGTACACTATTCCGGGTTCTATTTTAGGTGTTCTAACTGTTCAGTATATTCCGAAATCATTTTTTAATGCTGTTTTTGGAATTTTATTGATTTTAGTGGCCGTTTTTTTGATTTTCAAAACCCAAAAAGGAAAATTAGAGCGCGAAAATACTGGTATTCAAGATGGATATAAACAACAACATTTAGTAGACAAAACCGGCATTAACTACCGCTACAGCTACAAAATGAGTAAGGGTATTGCTATAAGCATCTTTGTAGGATTTATTTCTCCTTTATTAGGGATAGGAGGTGGGATTATTCATGTTCCCGCAATGGTACACTGGTTACAATTTCCGGTTTACATTGCTACAGCAACGTCACATTTTATATTATCTGTAATGGCCACCGTAAGCGTAATTGTTCACCTTATTGATGGTAACTATAATGATTCAAACGTGATTCAAATGGTTGTTTTGTTATCAATAGGAGTAATACCTGGAGCCCAAATGGGGGCCTATTTTTCGCATCGAATTAAGAGTCAAAACATCATAAAAATATTGGCTTTGTGCCTTATTATTGTAGGACTAAGAATTTCAATTAAAAGTTTTTAGTTTGTTTGATTTTTTGAAAGGTCAATTTTCTTTTAAATGTTTCTTTAAAAGTATTTTAATTTCTTGAAGGTCTTTTTTCAATTGGGCAATTTCATTTTCAGCTTTTAAATTGATATGGTAATCATTATCACTAATTATTTCAGCGTGTTTGCCTTGTAAATTTTGACCAATCATAATGAGTGGCAACAAAAAAATTTGAACCATGTTTGAAATGAACAACCACAAAACAAAACCAGGGAATGGATCAAATCGCATTTTTAATGGTGCAAACATGTTCCAACCTAACCATATGAAAGTCCAAAGAAAAATAATCGTAAAAAACCTACCGTGCCCACTTTATTTGTAATCCATATGGCCACATGTTCTGATTTGCTCATTTGGTTTTTATGAATTTCGATACTTTTTTTTATTTCCATAATAGTTGGTTTTATAGTTAATAAAGAGTATAAATTTACTATTTATAAACCAATACCTGAAGTCCATTTTTTATGATTTCCACTTCGATACTGTTGGAATTTAAAAAGTGGTACTCTCCATCAATTTGAATATTAATATATGTTTTTTGTGGAATAGCAATACTTACTTTTTGAATAAGTGAATGCTGAGCTTTTTTAAAACTAGTCACTTTATTAAACAATACATAAACCCCAAAGTTTATCTTTTCTAAGATATTTAATTGTGGAACTATCATTAAATCTAACCAACCATCATTTAAACGCGCCTTGGGTGTTAAACTCATACCATATCCCATCTCATTAGAATTTGAAACAAACAGCAAAAAAGGTTTTAAGTCAATAGTTTGTGCATTGATTTTTAAATGCGTAAGATTTGGATGAAATGTGAAACTGGATGCTAATGAAGCTTTGACGTAGGAAAAAAGGGTTCTTTTTTTATAATCTTCATATTTTTTAATAATTAAAGCGTCTATCCCAATTCCCATATTGCTAAAAAAGTAATGATCATTTACTTTTCCTACATCAATTATGGTTGAAATACCAGTTTTAATAATTGCAATGGCTTTATCTACATTTATAGGTATATTTAAATTACCAGCTAAACCATTACCAGATCCTACAGGGATTATGCCCAGTTTTATTTTTGTATTAATTAAACAAGAAGCAACCTCATTTATAGTTCCGTCACCTCCGCAGGCGATAATATAATCTGGATTTTGAGTAACGGCAAATCTTGTTAATTCTTCGGCATGCTTTTTATATTGTGAATAATGGACTTCAATTTCAAATGCTGGTTCAGGAAAATGATTTTTTAAAAATTTTTTGTAAAGATTGTGTTTCCCATTGCCTGAAATGGGATTTATTATAAAATGTATACCAATCATTTAATTGAGTAATTTATTAGTAAAAAGATAATCAGCAGTTTGATACCAAGATATTGTTTCATTAAGAAAGGATTTATTCATTTGTAACGGTTTTAAACTATTATCTGTTTTATTCCAGGTGTAAAAAGCTTGCTTTTTTTGGTCAGATAGAATCATTACTTTGTCATTTTTCATTAGGACTAATTTTCTATAAGTTCCTACTAATGCGCGCTCTTCAAAGTTTGGATTAAATACATTTTTTCCAAAAAAATCACTATCATAATTCCAATTCATCATTGAAAAAAAGGTTGGGAAAACATCTATCTGAGAACATTGCTTAGTAACTTTTTGATTCAGTTCTTCAGGAAAATTTACTATAAACGCTGGAATGTGATAATTGGCAACATCTATTTCATCTTTACCTGCACTGCTAGCGCAATGGTCGGCTATTATTATAAAAACAGTATTTTTAAACCAAGGTTTGTTTTTGGCCTTTTCAAACATTTTTTTTATGGCATAATCAGTGTATTTTACTGCGCCTGCACGACCCGTTCCTGATGGAATATCGATAGCATTATCAGGATAAGTATAGGGTCTGTGGTTGGAAGTTGTCATTACAAAATTGAAAAATGGTTTGTCGTTTTTGTAATGTTCATCAGCCACTTGCAACATTTTAGAGTAAATATCATCATCGCAAATACCCCACGCATTTTCAAAGGTTACTTCATCATCATTAATGTTATTGCGTGTGGTTTTAATCTTATCGCTCAATACACTACCACGACCACGATCATAAATAGTAAATCCGTTTCCACCGAAATAAGCATTCATATTATCAAAGTAGCCATCGCCACCATAAAAGAAATTAGAATCATATCCTTTGGTTTTAAAAACATTCGAAATTGTAAACAGGTTTTGGTTCTCAGGTCTTTTTACAATACTTTGTCCAGGCGTAGGCGGTATGCAAAGCGTCATGGCCTCCATACCTCGAACGGTTCTGGTTCCTGTGGCATATAAATTATTGAAAAACACACTTTTTTGTGCTAAACTGTCTAAAAAAGGAGTAATGTTTTTTTTGTTACCAAACTCTTTCATGAAACTACCACTTAAGCTTTCAACCAATATAAATACTACATTTTTTTTACTTGATTCCTGCTGTGTATTATTTTTTATGGTTCTATGAATTGATAATCCATCTGATTTGAATTGGCTTTCTTCATCTTTTAATTTATTTCTAATAATATCAAATGCTGTTTTATCATTAACAGCGGTATAAAATTCATTATAAACCATTTGATTGTTTCTAAAAGCTGCAAAAAACGAATAAATCCCTGATTTTGATATTTCTGCATTATATCTGTTTTTAGACCATTCTGCTTGATTGTTCGTGATGAAAAAGCTGAAAAATAATCCTATTACAATTGCAACAGATAATGTAATTGTTCTGTCTTTAGTACTTGCTTTTGAATGAAATGTATTTTTAATAAACTTAAGTTTATAAATAATAATAAGTATACCTGCAGTTATCGCCATAACTCCAAAAATGAGCAATGGTAATGGATAGGACTGTTGAATATTACCCAATACTTCATGCGTGTATATTAGATAATCTACAGCGATAAAATTGAACCTCGTTTTAAATTCATCCCAAAAGGTAATTTCTGCAAAAAATGTAAAAACTAATATAAAAATGGTTAGCGAGGTGAAAAACCAAACTAAAATTTTATCCACCCATGAGCCAATAAATTTGTTAGGAATAATAAAATAATAAAATAATGCAGGTACTGCAAAAAAACTTATTGTTCCAATATCATAAAACAACCCAGTTAACAAGGTTCCTACAAGTGTAAATACATTAAAGGCAACTTCGTCATGTTGCCATATAATAAGTAATATGCGCAAAATGAACGAGAATGTTAGAAACCATGAAATGAATGCAAAAAGTAAACTGTAACGAGGTGATATATTAATTTTTTTGAACATAATTAGTTTATTCATTGCTACTATTTTATAAATTAATAATAGTCAAAGGTGTAAACCAATTTAGAATAAATACTGAATTTTAGACTTAAGCTAAATATTTTTAGAATTTATAACTGTAACCCAATCTAAAAACCTGTGTTTCATAGTAATCATTACTGGTGTAATTGAATTCTTGCCCTTGAATTTCTTTTTTGATTACCAATGTATTTAAGATATCGGTGGCGTTTAAAAAGAATTCTCCTTTGCCATTTTGAACTAATTTTTTTATTCCTAAATCAATTGAAAAGCGCGATTTTATTTTGCCTTGCGGAATAATATCTGGAGCCAAATATATTGCTGTTAACTGCGCATCTACTTTTTTAGACAAGTGTAATGTTCCACTTAATATTTCCTGAAAATACATCGTCTTTGTTTGACGAAAAAGTATTGGGCTCAGGGTATAAATTTTGAACCGTAAATGCACCAATTTGATTGTAATAGGCATTAAAATTGAGATTGGAAGAATACCATTTTGCAACATCTTGAGAAATTACCATTTCAACTCCCGTATTAGCGCTTTTATTTACGTTTTGAAAGATGGCGTAAATCAAATTGCTATTAGGAACAGTAGAGGCTATTCTTGTAATGGTAGCATTAGCAAAACGATGGTAAATGGCAGAGTAAAAATACCCTTTTTTTAAATTTCTTTTATAACCTAACTCAATTAAGTTCGTGAATTGTGGACGCAATCCAGGATTTCCCACTTTTATAATTTCTGCATCATCGTATTTTGGGAATATTCGAATATCTACTTCGTTAGGCCTGTCAATTCTGCGATTGTAAAATAATGATATTTTATTATCATCATTAATTTTATACGCAAAGCGAAAGTTAGGAAATGGTTCAAAATAAGAATAGCCATCTGTTTTGTAGGTTGGATGGTCAGGATTCACTTCATATTCAAGATCCAAGTATTCTAAGCGCAACCCAATTTCGGCTTCTATTTTATTGTTTTCATAAATGTAGTTTCCGTATGCTGCGGGAATAATTTCTTCATATGTTGCTTCGCCGCCTGCGCTCGCATCTAGAGGCGAGTTTGCACCTGGAAAGAATTGCATGTTGGTAGGAATAATTCGGTTCCTAAATTTTAAACCTGTTTCAATTCGACCGTATTTTAATGGCTTTATGTAATCGATATTAACATCTACTACGCTTTCATCGGATAACAGTTTAAAGGCATCTTTGCCGCTTGAATTGGGTAGTATATTATCAAAAAAATATTTTTCGTCCTCTCTGTGAAAGGTATAATTGAACCCAATATTTAATAAATGTCCTGCTTCTTTAAATTTATGTTGGTAGGCGGCAGTTCCCATCACAGTAGTTTTTAATTCATCCTCTAAAAACTGCCAAAGTCGCAATCGTTCTGAGTAATCTGCATTAAAAAACGGTTGGTCACCATTGTCAATAATTTTTTCTGAACCAAATAAACCCGAAACTGTTAACGTATTGTAATCGTCAATATTCCAATCAATTCCAGATTTAATTGTGGTGAAATGGGTGTTTCGGTTTCTTTTTGACTGTTGGTGAATAATGGTTCCATCATTATAATTTCTTGTAACAAACTCATTTTTATTTAAAGTCTCAGTGTACAAATAATCTCCTTGAAAAAAAGCATTAACTTTATTTTTACGGTAGTTTAGGGTTAATGTGGGATTCACTTTTGGCGTCAAGGCATATTGCGGTCGTATGGTAGGCAAATTTTCTTTTCGTTCCCATAAAGCACCTAAACCAGAGGTGTAACCTACTTTACCATTAAAACCTTCTTTTTTATTTTTTTTGTAAATGATATTGATGATTCCTGCATTACCATTGGCATCATATTTAGCTGATGGATTATTGATGATTTCAATCTTATCGATTGCTGAAGCTGGAATATTATCTAAACCGGACTGATTGCCAAAACCTGTTAATGCAGTTTGCTTTTCATCAATCAATACCGTTACTTTATCATTTCCTCTAATCTGGACTTTTCCGTCTTGTACTGTAACACCGGGTAAATTTTGCATTGATTGTAATACCGAACCACCGCTTGTATTAATATTATCAGCCATTGAAAACGTTTTTTTATCCATTTTCTCTCCTACAGTATTTGATTTATTTACAACCCGTACTTCCTGCAAAATTGTACTATCTTCCTCTAATTCTATAGTGCCTTGGTCTAAAAATTCCGATAGAGAACCGATGTAAACGGATTGTTTACGGGTTTTATATCCAATGAATGAAAATTCTAAAATATAGTTGCCTGATTTTATATTTTCCAATGAAAACCTACCTTCATGATTAGTTATTGTTCCAGCAATTATAGTAGTGTCTTTTAAAATTTTTAAAGTCACATTTACGAATGCCAAAGGCGATTTTGTGCTTTTGTCTTTAATATTCCCCGAAAGCGTAACAAATTTGTTTTGTGCTGTTGAATTTGTTACTGATAGTAGTAAAGCGGAAACGAATAGGAGGATTTTAATTCGCATTGTATCTTATCTTTTTCAATTTTAATAGTCAAAAGTACAAATGGAATTTGAAGAAATTCTGAATTCTAAAATACTATTTCAAAGGTGTGCAATCCATTTATAAAATGATAGTTAATCGTCCACTGGTTTGTATCTGCTATTTTTTTAATAATAGATAATCCCAAACCATTTCCTTGAACAGTTGGATTAGATTTAGAAAAACGTTCAAACATTTTTTCAGTTTGCAATGGCACAAGTGCACCAGAATTGGAGAATATCAATTTTTCAGCAGTAAGTTTAATGTGTATTGTACCATTCAATACATTGTGATTGATGGTATTTAAAAATAAATTACTGATTAACATTTCTGCTAAAAAATGATTTGAATTGACAACCACCTCATTTGATAAATCGGTTGTAATGCTTAATTTTTTTGAAAGTGCTTGTTCACTAAAGAACGATAATTGATTTTTGATGGTATCTTTTAAATTTACTTTTTCAATTTCAATATAAGTATTACCATCAATTTTTGATAATACCAATAGATTTTTATTGAGTTTCACCAATCTTGTAGTTGTATTATTTAAATCATCAATCAATTTAAATTGTGCTGCATTGAGGTCTTTTCTTTGCAATATGTTTTCTAATTTCCCTTTAAAAATCGCAACAGGTGTTTGCAACTCATGCGCCGCATTTTCTATAAATTCTCTTTGACTTTGATAAATAGTACTGTTTTTATGAATTAAGTTATCAATAGCACTATTTAATCTATTGAACTCTTGGGTGGTACTTTTGATTAATTTTACTGAGGTAGATTTATCAATTTCAAATTGCTCCATTTTATCCAACGCCACATAAAATGGCTGCCATAATTTTTTTGAAATTATTCTGGTAATAATAAAAAAACCAATGATGAGTAACAGTAATAATGAGATAAAAAGAATTGCTGTACTGCCTATCAAATTTTCTTTTTCTACCATATTCATTTTGGCCGAAAAAGTAAACCATTTGTTTTCAATTTTTACGGGCGAGGTAAGTACTCTAAACGGTTCATTTTCTTTATTAAGAGCATCATAATAGCTATGATCAAATAAACTGTCTTTTTGTACACCATTGAATTTTTGAAGATTTACATCCCGATTGAATTTGTTCCAAACGGTTATGTCTTTTATCGTTAAATCGTCTTTTGTGAATGTATCAAATTGTTTTTTTATTGTATACAAATCCTCATTGGCATCATTTTCATAAAAAAAATTAGAAATGATATAAAATGCTGGACCTACTGTGATTAATATTAGCACAGCATAGATAAAATAATAGTTTAGCGTTTTTTGAAGTAGTTTTTTATTGGTCTTCCCATTTGTATCCTGTTCCATAAACTGATTTTAGATAATCTGTAGCGCCCATAGTTTTGAGCTTTTTTTTCATATTTTTTATGTGTGCATACACAAAGTCATGATTGTCTAGCATATCAGCCATATCGCCTGATAAATGTTCTGCAATGGCACTTTTTGACAATACCTTGTTTTTATTGCCTATCAAAAATAGCAATAAATCCATCTCCTTTTTTGTGAATTCAATTTTGTTGCCTTTGATTTTAACCGATTTGCTTATCGTATCAATTTCAATTTCATTAAATGCAATTACATTATTTCCGTTAAATTGTTTGCGTCTAACTAGTGCTTGAATTCTTACTAATAATTCCGATAAATGGAATGGTTTTGTTAAATAGTCATCTGCTCCAAGAGTCAGTCCTTCGATTTTAGTTTCTAAAGTGTCCTTAGCAGAAATTATTATGACACCTTCTGTTTTATTTTGTTGTTTGAGCCGTTCTAAAATTTTAAATCCATCGCCATCTGTTAGCATTAAATCCAATAAAATACAATCATAAGCATACAAGTCAATTTTCTCGATGGCTGTTTTTAGGGAATCTACCGATTCACAAATAAAATCATTAGTGTTCAAGTAATTTTTTATACTTGCGGCAATTTCAATTTCGTCCTCTATTATTAAAATTTTCATATAACAAAGTAACGACTCAATGTTGAAGAAAAATCGAATTTTATTAATAATTCACATTTACACAACTCCAGATCCGTACTGTATTAATTTTTAAGTCATTATCTGGGTATTTTTATTCTACAGACTATCGTTTTTGAAATCCACAAAATTGAAAATTTTGAACGGTATTAAATGGTGTTGTATGGTTTTCTGTAAAACATTTTATAGCTTCAAAACTTTGGTTAAAACTTTGCTTCATAGTATTTTCTGAATATTGTTTTATTTCTAATCCACTACATTTAAGTGGTCCGTTTTCAGAAAAAGTACCTAAAAGAAAGTTACCTTTATCAGCTATAGCATTATTAACTATTGTAATGTATTTATTGATATTTGCCTGTTCTGTCAGGAAATGAAAAACTGCTCTATCGTGCCAAAAATCAAATTTAATATCTGTATTGAATTCTGTTATGTCAGAAACAATCCAATGTACTTTATTGGCTTTTTCTCCTAACCGTTTTTTTGCCTTTTCTAATGCAAATTCAGATATGTCTAAAACCCAAATACTCTCATATCCATTTTCAACTAAAGCATCAACAAAGTTACTATCACCGCCACCAATATCAATAATATTTGCTGTTTTAGGTAGTTTCAAATCTTTCAAATAATTTATTGCTGTAGTTGGATACTTTTGTGTCCAGCTTACTTCATTTGAATTTTTAGTTGCAAACACATTTTCCCAATGCGATTTATTATTTTCCATTGTTTCTGTTTTTACAAAGATAAAAACTAAATAAAACTTTTTTAATAATTCAAACTTATTCCAATACCAAATCCCATATCACTATCATAGTGCGATCGGGCGCTAAAATTTCGTTTAATAATATATCGCAATCCTGCCATATATTCTTTATCAGTGTTCCACATTAAATCCATTCTTATTCTTTTAGAAACTGGAATGTTCATTCGTTCAAATTGTAGTCTAAAATTCCCATCGGTAAAAATTTCGGCTTGCGCTTTTATTAACATTGGCATGGTATATTCAAAACCTGCACTAAAAACGGCTCGATTGTTTTTAGTATTGGACTGATTGAAAAGATTTTTTTCCATTTCGCCATCCATTTTTCGGTAACGCCAATCAAATCCTATAAAAGGCATCAACCATTGCATTTTTCCGAGATATCTTCCAATGTGTGTTTCAGTTTCGTAACCGTGATGATCGGTATATCCTAATCGCCATTCGGTTCCAATACTCCAACGCGTACTACTAAACATTATCATTCCGTCATTTCCATTAGTAGCAAAATCATTTTCGCCCATAAAATGAAATTTTCGGTCTTCGCCAAATAATTTTCTTTGTGCTAATCTTGGATTCGGAATTAACGGATTTGCAGCTTGATTTTCATAGCTAAAAACGCGTCCCATTCCAGCCATCATATGATATAAAATATGACAATGAAAAAACCAATCGCCTTCCGCATTGGCATTAAATTCGATTACATCGGTTTCCATTGGCATAATGTCGATAATATTTTTTAGTGGTGCATAATCGCCTTGACCATTCAAAACTCTAAAATCGTGACCGTGTAAATGCATTGGATGCCGCATCATAGAACCATTGTATAATGTAATTCTAACATTTTCACCTTTTTTAATTAAGATTTTATCGGTTTCAGAAACCACTTTGTTGTTTAAACTCCACACATAGCGGTTCATATTTCCAGACAATTCAAATCGTAATTCTTTAACTGGAGCATCTTTTGGAAGATTGGTTTTAAAAGGTGATTTTAACATCGAATAATTTAATGTTGTTATGTCTGAAAGTTCATTGCTGTTATAATCGTTTTCAGTTATGTTCATATCATTCATTGCGTGTTTAGAATGATCCATTTTCTTTTTACCTTTTTCTTCTATTTTCTCTTCTCTATTTTCTTTTTTCTCAATTTCTCCAGTAATTTCAGGATACATAACCACATTCATATCCATTTGATTGTAGGACATTTTCATTCCCATATCATCTAAATCGCCATTCATTTTCATCATATCGTTCATCATCTTCATACCTTCAAAATATTTTAATTTGGGAAGAGGTGAAGTAAGTTGTTTGACGCCATCGCCGATATATATCGAAGCGGATTTTGTTCGGTCTTCAGAAGTTGCTAAAAATTCATAGGAAGTTTTAGCTGCTGGAATGGTAACAATGACATCATAGGTTTCTGAAACTGCAATGAGCAATCGATCTACTTCAACAGGTTCAACATCGTTGCCATCACTAGCCACAACGGTGATTTTTCCGCCAGCATAAGTCAACCAAAAATAACTTGATGCACCACCATTTGAAATTCGCAAACGCACTTTATCGCCAGTTTTAAATTCCGATAGCTGACTTTCATTTTTACCATTTATTAGAAATTTTTCATAGTAAATATCGCTCACATCCATGGCATTCATTCGTTTCCATTCGTTGGCAATTTTTGTTTTAAAATGTCCGGCACGAATGGCTTCAGCATAACTTTGAGTAGTTCCTTTTTTAATAGCAAACCAATCGGTCGCATTGTGCAACATTCTATGAATATTATTCGGATTTATATCGCTCCATTCGCTTAGAATAATTGGAATTGTTGGCAAATCGTCGATGCCTTCTCGAAACTTTTCATCTTCTGGTTTTTTATTTAAAATCATAGAACCATACATCCCTATTTGTTCTTGCAAACCCGAATGACTGTGGTACCAATGTGTTCCGTTTTGGATAATTGGAAAGGAATATTTGTACGTCGTTCCGGGTTCAATAGGCATTTGTGTTACATACGGAACGCCATCTTCTTTGTTGGGCAACATCAATCCGTGCCAATGCAATGAGGTGCTTTCGTTCAATTCGTTGTGTACATAAATTTCAGCAATATCACCTTCGGTAAACGTTAATGTTGGCATCGGAATTTGACCGTTTACAGCAATAGCACGTTTTGGTTTGTTGCCGATTGTCACAATGGTATCGCGAACATATAAATCGTAACGAACGGTTTTAGAGATAGTTTTTGGTTTTACTTTGATTTCTGGAACTGATTTTTGAATAGGTAAATCTGAGGTTTCTTTTTTAGTTTCAGGAACTTCTTTTTTGGTTTCAGAAATAACTTTTTTGGTTACAGTTTGGTTTTTTACCACTACTTTTTTTGTAGTTTTTGATTTTTCTTTGATTAAAACCATTCCACATTTTGGACAATTTCCAGGTTTTGGAGAATGGATTTCGGGATGCATCACGCAAGTGTAGAATGTTTGTTGTTTGGTTTTGACTTGCGCATTTGCAAAATTAAGTATGCAGAGAAATACAATTATATATGCTATTTTCATTTTCATTTTTAAATTTTTAAATTTCTCAAACGCAAAGCATTTACAATTACAGAAACGGAACTAAAACTCATTGCCAAAGCCGCTATCATTGGCGAAAGTAAAATTCCAAAAAATGGAAATAAAACGCCTGCAGCAATTGGAATTCCTAGAATATTGTAGAAAAATGCAAAGAATAAATTTTGTTTGATATTTCGCATTACAGCGTGACTTAAATTTTTAGCTTTTACAATGCCTTGCAAATCGCCTTTTACTAAAGTTATTTTTGCAGATTCAATGGCAACATCTGTTCCTGTTCCCATCGCGATGCCAATGTCGGCTTGCGCCAAAGCTGGTGCGTCATTTATTCCATCGCCAGCCATCGCTACGATTTTCCCTTGCGCTTGTAGTTTTTTTATTTCGTTTAATTTGTCTTCTGGTAATGCACCAGCAAGGAATGAACTCAATCCGAGTTCTGCAGCTACAGATTTTGCGGTGTTTTCATTGTCGCCTGTAACCATGATAACTTCAACACCTTGGCGCAGTAACTCTTTAATGGCTGCTGCACTTGTTTCTTTTATCTTGTCTGAGATCGCTACAAAACCAATGCCAACGCCGTCAACAGCAATATAAGAAACCGTTTTCCCAAGCTTTTGTTCGGCAATAATTTTGTTTTCTAAATCATCAGAAATAGTTGCTTTTACTTGTTCTATTAATTTTTTATTTCCTAATGCTACTTTTTTATTGGTTACAGTTCCTGTGACTCCTTTTCCTGCAACGGCTTCAAAATCTTTTACTTCTATTAATGAAATGGCTTTGGTTTTCGCAAAATTCACTACTGCTTGCGCTAATGGATGTTCGCTATATTGATTTAAGGAAGCGATGTTTTGCAACAAATTATCTTCCTCATTAGTAACCGAATATATTTTTTCAACTGATGGTTTTCCTTCAGTTATTGTTCCAGTTTTGTCTGTAATCAGCACATTTACTTTGTTCATGTTTTCTAAAGCTTCAGCATTTTTTATCAAAACGCCTAATTGTGCACCTTTTCCAACGCCAACCATAACCGACATAGGTGTTGCTAAACCCAAAGCACAAGGACAAGCGATAATTAATACGGCAATGGCATTTATAAATCCGTAAACCAATGCTGGTTCTGGACCAAATTTTGCCCAAACAAAAAATGTAATTACCGAAGTAATCACTACAATTGGTACAAAATATTTTGCAATACTATCTGCTAATTTTTGAATTGGAGCTTTTGATCTACTGGCATCATTGACCATTTTAACAATTTGCGAAAGTAACGTTTCTAAACCTACTTTTTCGGCAACCATTACAAACGATTTGTTACCATTTATGGTTCCAGCAATTACATTATCGTCTAATTTTTTGTCTACAGGAATTGGTTCTCCAGTAATCATGGCTTCGTCTATACTGCTTTCGCCATCGGTTATTTTTCCATCAACTGGAATTTTATCGCCAGGTTTTACTCGCAATAAGTCACCTTTTTTGATATCGTGAATGGATATTATTGTATCATTTCCATCGATGACCAAAGTAGCTTCTGTTGGTGCTAATTTCAATAACTCTTTAATGGCGCCACTGGTTTGGCTGTGTGCTTTGGCTTCGAGTAATTGTCCTAATAATACTAAAGTTAAAATTACAGTTGTAGCTTCAAAGTAAAGTGAGACGGAACCGTTATGATTTTTAAACTCTATTGGAAAAATATCTGGAAAAAATAATCCGACTAAACTAAAAATGAAAGCAATACCAGCAACAATTCCGATAAGTGTAAACATATTTAAGTTCCAAGTTATTATGGATTTATAGGCACGAACAAAAAACATCCAACACGCATAGAAAACTACAGGGAGTGATAAAAAAAGTTGTACATAATTGGAATATATTGCCGGAAGTATTCTATGTATTGGGTTATTTGGCAGCATTTCCATCATGGCAATTATAAAAATAGGCACGGTAAAAGCCGTTGCGATTTTCATTTTAAACACTAAATCTTTGTACGTTTTCTGCTCTTCAGAATCACTTGGATTTATTGGCACCAAATCCATTCCACAGATAGGACACGAACCTGAATGTTCTTGGATAATTTCAGGATGCATTGGACAAGTGTACAAGGATTTTGAACTTTCTAACTCGTGCACTTTTTCTAAATTCATTCCGCAAACAGGACAATCTCCAGTTTTGTCATAATTTTTATCGCCTTCGCAATGCATTGGACAGTGGTATTTTGGCGTTTTATTATCTGAATAATTGGAAGTATCGTTTTTGGAATTAGTAATTGGTTTTACAATTTTGTTTGAAAATTTTTCATCAAAATCTGAAATTGTATAATTCCCAACAGAGGAAAGAATTTCTTGAAATTTAGAAACTGAAATGTGTTTTTGCATAGCAATTGAAGCACTATTTGTCTCTAAAGAAACGGTTGCTTGAACATCATCAACTGCATTTAATGTTTTTTCAACTTTAGACTTGCAACCATTACAGCTCATTCCTGTAATTCTATATTTGTGTGTCATTAGTTTATTAAATTAAAATCAACTTCGCAATATGAATTGCAAAGTTGATTTATTAAATGGGCGAAATTTTAAACTTAGTCAGCTATTTTTCAGGAACTGGTTCAGTTAAAGGCATTCCGCATTTTGAACATTTATCATTCAATTTGCCTTGCACTTCTGGGTGCATAGGACAAGCATAAATTTTTGTGTCCACTTCTTTTTTAGTTGTTTTTTCCGTTAATTCCATACCACATTTAGAGCATTTATCGCCTTTCATTCCTTCAATTTCTGGATGCATTGAACAAGCGTGGGTTTTCATATCGGTATCTCCATTCATCATTTCTGAATCATCATTCATCATGTGTGTATCTACTGTTCCTTTTTCTTTAACTTTTTGATTACAAGAGATTGTTACAAAAGTTAATATTAGTACTGATAAAATTATTTTTTTCATTTTTTTTCATTTTAAAACAACACTAAATTCTAATCATTAAGTATTTAGTATTGGATTGATTATTTTTTACATTTTGCAAGCCTCTGCACATTTTTTGCAAGCTTCTGCACATTTTTTACTACTTTCCATTTCATGTTTATTGCATTCTGTTGCACACGCATCACAACATTCTACACACAATGCACAAAGTGCATCGGCAAATTGAGAACCTCTAGCACACAATCGGGCACATAATGCACAAATGTCGGCACAATCTTGACACAATTTTACACACTCTAAATGATGTTTGGCTGATAAACAACCATCAACACATTTTTCGCAAGCAACCATACAGGCTAAACAAGCTTCGATACTTAATTGTATATTTTTCATTATGTTTATTTTAGTTGTAGATGTATTTCTACTTACTAATATTACAACATATTTATTATCAAAATGTTACGAATTTTATAGTTTAAGTTGTGTAATTTACAGTACTATTATTTTGTAACATTAAAAAAATTGTATTCTAATTTTAAATACACACCATTAGGAGCCGTTCTTAACATGTTACTGTACAGTTCTTTACGGTAAGCAACATCAATTCTGGCTTGACTGTTTACAATAAACTGGATGGATGGCACGATATCGAGATAAGATTTACCGTTTTCATTCAAACGCTGACCTAAAAATTCAGTCATTAAATTAATGTTGGTCTGTTTAAAACTGATATATTTTTTAGGATACATCAATCGGCCAAAGGACAGTGTGTAATTCATTGCGCTGTTGCTTTGTGTTTCTGGGAAATCATAATCAGGATTGTTGTCTAACGCTCTTTCATAACTGGCAGAAGCACTTATGGCCAATTTATTAATAAGCTGTGTTGCAACTAGTCCAGTTTCATATCCAGTGTTGTGACCCATGGTTTCAATTTCTTCTTGATGTATATCAGCCCTATTCAAACTGTATCTCCCAAAACCCGCCATGCGAAAATGACTGTGCAAATCATCTACCGAAAAGAACCTGTATTTTGCATAAAAACTACCACCTTCGGTTATTAATTGGTTGCTTCTGTTGCTCACAAATGCTGCAAAATGAACCATCAAATTTTTGTTAACGCCCCACATCACTTCGGGCATTAAATGGTAATTATAGCCAGGCTTAAATTGTTCTTTCATTAATGATTGCGCCATTCTAACGCCCACAGAACCTGTTGGCATGTTACTTGCGGGCTCTGTTACCACAAACAACTCTTGTGATTGCATTTGTAAAGTAAATACAGATAAAAAAAATAAAAATGAATATTTCATTATAAAGTTTTTAAATGATAATCATCTTCGTTTTCTGCACCATAAGTCGCATATTTAGAAAATGATTTTGACATTTTTTTATACTCTTTTTGAGTGATGTACCCTTTGTCAAGAATTCTCAACTGCGTGTTTCCGTTAAGGGTTTTGTCTTTTGTATCAATAAAAATAAATGATAAATCATCTTTTTTAATGGTTGCATTATCGGTAATTTTTTGGTTATCAAAATTGACTGATACTACCATAGAACCAACAAAGAAGCCTGCTTTTTCTACTTTTTCTTTTAAAACGCGAGGCTTTATGGTATTGTCTTTCTTTAAATACACAGTAAAAGTATTGGTATTAAGATCTGTGCTTACACTATCTACTTCGGCTAGTGTTTTGAATTGTTTGTTAATCGCATTAGAACACATAGAACAAGTTAGCCCCGTTGCGATTACTTCGGCCTTTTGTATTTGTGAAAACGAGATTACGGTTGCCAATAAGGCCATTACAATTGATATTTTATTTAATAGTTTCATATTATTTTTTTATTAAGTTGATAATTTCTGATTCTGTTGGATTGATTGCTACAAGTTTTCCGTTTTTGTCAAACAGAAATGAAGCAGGCAATTGTTCAACACCAAAAATAGCTGCTGATTTTGCATCAAATCCTTTAGAATCAATTAATTTTTTAAAATTAATTTTGTCTTTTGTCAATGCAGTTTCCCACATTTTTTTATTCTTATCTATTGAAATACCTATAATCTCAAAATTCTGTTTGTTGTATTTACTGTAAAGTTGAACCAATTTTTTATTGGCTGCTCTACAAGGCGCACACCACGAAGCCCAAAAATCAATTAATACTATTTTGCCTTTAAAACTTGTTACATCCACATTTAGGTCGGATTCATTTTTAAGGGTAATTGCAGGAATGTTATCGCCCAGTTTGAGTTGGGCATTCGCCACAGTTATTGTAGCAATAAAACCGAGTAGGAATATTATTTTTTTCATTATAAAATTATTTTTAGAATCATTGCGCCACTCATTACAATCATTAGAGCGTCTTCAATAATAGTTACTGTACTCATTGGCAGATTAAAGATGGCACCTAAGCAAGCACATTGTATTTTCTTTTTGTTAAGTACAGATTGTAAAACTCCAATAATACTTATTGACATTACTATAAACGTAATACTATTTGTAACTAACGGGTAAAAATCGACCAAATAAGCAATTCCTAAAATCAGTTCTAAAAAGCCGTAGCAATAGCCCCAAAACGGAATTTTTTTTGCAATTACATCATACATGGTATAACTTTCTGCAAATCCTTTAAGGTTCAACAACTTAAAAAAGGAGAAAACCAAAAAGAATCCTGCCATAAAATGACGCATGGCTAGCATGTAGTCTATTTTTAACTCATGTATTTGAGAAATAAAAGTTACTATAGATATATTGAAAAATATAAGCAAAATAGGTTTGTAGGTAAAAAACCACGATGCTTTATGTTCTTCATTTTCACTTTGAACATGAGTAGTAATTGTATATTTACTATCCAATACCGATTGAAGCTCAGATAATGCCACATGCTTGTTCATTACAATAGTTGCCGTTTCATTTTCTTTAGAAACGGTAACATCAGCTATATTATCAATACTTAAAAGTGCCGATTTTACTTTTGCTTCACAACTACCACATGTCATTCCTGTCAATTTATAGGTATGTGTCATAGGGTTGTTATGGTTTTGCTTTTAACTTTTCACCATTTTTTGCATCACGATCATATTGACAACAGCTGTGTAGCGCATCATAAGTAGCGTCTGGCGCTAAATACTTGTCACTATCATAACCTACAAGTGCAATGCGTTTTAGTATTTCATCAATATTGGTTTTACTAGGATCATAACTAATAGTTGCCATTTTTGAAGAAGCATCCCACGTTGTTTTTGATAATTTTTTAGCAGTTCCAGCTTTTTCAATATTGGCTTTGCACATCCCACAATTACCATAAACTTTTAGGGTTTCAATTTTAGCATTTTTAATTTGAGCATTGCTCACTGTGAATGATAACAACATAATTGTTGCTATCAATATTTTTTGTATTGATTTCATTTTTAATATTTTAGGATTATTTTTTTGTAATCACTTAGTACTAACTTACGATTGTAAAAGCCTATATGATATTAGAAAAGAGATAACGTAAAACGATTAAATAAATCGCAATTTTAGCTATCTAAGGTGTAATTATCCTATTTTGGGCGGAAGCCAAATGGCATAAAAATTAGAAGAGACAAATGATTCTGTAGTATAAATTTTTTCTTTTTTAGCATAAAAACTAAAAACTGGAGTACTTAATTCAGTATGCGTAAATGTTATAAAAGCGATATGAACACTAGAAGAGGAGCAAGCGTTTTTACATTTCCCATCACAATTATTAGGGGTGTTTTTGTTGGATTTGCTGTCTTTACAACATTTTTTTACATCAGAAGAAGAGGACATTTCTTTACTGCAGCATTTCTTTTTGATATTTACATTACATGCATGAGAAATCACAGGAGATATAATAAATCCTATTATGGCTAACAATATGATGAAAAGCTTTCTCATGAAATAATTTATAATACAAAAGTAAATAAAAAAATAAGCGACTAATTTAAAAGATTGTTAAAGTTTGGAAGGTCAAAGGATTTCAAAAATCAATTTTTTTAATTCTTGTTAATACTTATTATTAACCTATTGGGCGTAACTAAATAATTATTAATTTAATGACACCTCAAAAGACACCTAAGTTTGAGATTAAATGAATATTTTGATATTCCTAGAAACGAAAAAACCTCGTAAATCTTATGATTTACGAGGTTTTGATTCCCTTTGTTTAACAACTGGCGGAGAAAGAGGTTATTGAACTTTTTATGTGATAATTTAGGTAAACTACTTAAAAACATAGGTATAAGTGTATTTAATTAAAATTTTTATATCCAATATTGCTCAATAATAACATTAAATCATACCTTTGTTTACACCTAAAATTACACCCATCAATTTTTAGATATATTTTAGTGTAAAAAAATCATTTATGAAAAGTACATTTAATCTGAAGGAACCTAGTAAAGATTCTGAAACCTCAATAAGATTGGTTGCCTATTTTAAAGAAGAAGGAAAGAAATTTATTTATTCGACTGGAGAAATTATTCATCCATCAGATTGGGATTTCAAAAATATTCAACCGAGTAACTTAAACGGAAGAACTGCGAAGGCGGAAGTGCAGCGTACTATAAAAAGACAATTAGATCGGTACTCTAATTTTTTTCTTGAAATAACTAATCGATACAGAAACTCAAATCAAGAAATAACCATAGAAAACATTCGAGGGGAATTTGAGAAGGAATTTAAAAAAAACCAAATCCCAATCGAATAATTTCTTTTCGGTTTACGATATTTTTCTTGAAATGAAAAAAATCGATAGGACAGATGACGCAAATTCTGAATCTACAATAAAACGTTACGAGTATAACAAAACGCTTTTAGAACAGTATCAAAATTATTCAAAAACAGCATTGCACTTGAATAAAATTGATAAAGTATTTTATAATTCATTTATAACTTTCTGTATAACTGTTAAAGAACATTCTACTAATACTTTGAGTAGAAATTTAGGACTACTAAAAACGTTTCTTAATTGGGCGTTTGATAATAATTACACATACAAAACAGACTTCAAAACTTTTAAAAACATCAAAAAACAAATTACTGATGAAGTGGCCTTAACAATGGAACAAGTAATTCAAATTTTTGAATATGATTTTAGTCAAAATCCTCGTCTAGAAAAAGTTAGAGATTTATTTGTATTTGGTTGCTTTACTGGAATGCGTTTTAGTAATTACTCGACAATAAAGAAAAGTGATATTCATGACGGTTTTATTAATGTAAGAGACGTCAAAGACAATAATAAAACCCTATCAATTCCATTAAATGATTATTCTACTTATATCTTAAAAAAATATGATTATCGTTTACCCAAAATTACAAATCAAAAGTTTAATGATTACATCAAAGAATTGGTTCAGCGAGTTGGTTTAACAGATGAAATAAAAAAGACAAAGAAATTAGGTCAAGAAATCATAGAAACAATTTCTCCATTATATGAACGAGTTTCGAGCCATACGGCCAGAAGAAGTTTTATAACGATTATGAAAAATAATAAAATACCTGATAAAGTAATTATGAGTTACACAGGACATAAAAGTCTAGAGGTATTCAATCAATATTACAAGCCAAATACAGACGAGAAGGTTGGCTTTATGCAAACGGTTTGGAGTATAGATAAAACACCACTAAAAAAAATTGATTAACAAATGAATATATTTTTTAAATGTTTTGGCAAATTCAAATCATTTTACAATGATCCTGTACCATTTAAAAGTAAAAAAGATGAATTTACTTTTATGTTTTCTGGCATGTCAATAATAATTGTTATTTTCGGAATTACAATTTTTTATTTCATAAAGGAATATGTACTTAAAGGCTTTTATGAGTATGTTGCAGTTGGAATAATTATAGCTTTTATTATTCTAATTTATTTTTTTACTCAAATTCTTAAAAACATTATTGACAAATCTCAAACTAAAAATAATGAACCAAGAGCTAATGAGAATAAAGAAGTAGGTACAAAGATTATTACAGATGAAGAAAAATTAAAATCTTTTTTTAATGAAGGTAAGTTTGAAGAATTTAAGGCTAAAGCAATTGCAAATAATATTTTAGATAAAAATTTTAAATGGATATTTGATGATAACCAAAAATACCCAACATATTTTTATCATTATTTAGTTGAAAGAGATATTATAAAGAGGAATAAAACGGAATTTACAATTAAAGCATATGTAGAACTAACAAATAAAATCTTTGGTTTAGAAACAGATAAATCAATGTACAGTAAACCTAAATACATTCCTAAATTCAACAATAATAAAGAAATTAATTTAAAAGTTGATAGCGAATATTTAGATCTTATGATATTCGAAGTATTAGCAGGTGTTCAATAGTTTTTCAATTGAATAAATTGAATAAGTTTTAATAGCCCTGACTAAAGATAAAATATAACATTGCAATGAATTTAAAACTCATTGTAATATGCAAACTGTTAATCCATTCGACAACATTCAAATAGAATTGAATGAAATTAAAGTACTTCTTAAGGAAATCTCAAATAAGTCTACAGAAGACTTAACATCTAAACTTTACACGGTTAGCGAAGCAGCTTCAATTCTTAAAATTGACAAGCAAACCGTTAGTAACCACATTCTAAAAGGTAATATCAAAGCCACTAAAATTGGTAGAAGAATACTTCTAACTCATTCGGAATTATTTGACAGTCTAAACGAAGTTAAATCTCTAAAATATAAAAGACAAGTATAGAACATTAGTTCTACGCTTGTTTTTTTATGTAACTAATCTTGTACTAACTCAATAAATTAAAATCATGGAATACAAAAAACATAGAGCAGTGATAGCGGTTATTTTAGCTTCATTAATAATAGCTGAACTGATGTTCCTATTTGCCAATAATATTAATCTAATTTTAAGAATGATCGGTCTTATTGTGGGTGTTATAACGATAGTGTCTTATCTATTTATATACACAGAAATTAAAAAATAAAAAAAAGCGTAATTCCCTCGTCAAAAGTCATTTACGCCTATTAAAATCTATCGATTTATTGGCAAATATAGCCAGTATCTCCGTAATAATCTAAAATAATTATGGACAATAACACAATTTTATATAAAAGTGATAAACCTTCAAACACGATATATGACAAAGCACTGGAATACATTGATGCAAAATACACTTTACGTTTTAATTCTATTGCTTTAGATTACGAAATTACTTTAAAAAATAAAGAGACTTGGAGTACTCTAAATTTAAATTCACTTTTAATAGAACTAATAAAAACGGGGGTTGACATCCCTGTTTCAAAATTAGAAATTTTAATAAAATCAGATTGGATTGAGTTTTATAATCCTGTTGAAGAATATTTCAAGAATTTAAAAAAATGGGACCAAGAAACCGACTATATAAAGAAATTGGCTAGTTATGTAAAAACTAATGACGACGAAGCTTATGCTTATCACTTAGAGAAGTGGTTTGCTCGAGCAGTATTATGCGCACTAACCAAAGACAAAATAAATAAGCATTGTATAGTTTTATCGAACGGTGACCAGCATTGCGGTAAAAGCACTTACTTAAGGTCATTTATCCCTAACGTTTTGTCGGGATTTATAAGTGAAGATATAGGTATCGATAAGGACAGTCGAGTTAAACTTTGTACAAATTTGATTGTTAATTTAGATGAATTAAGTCTGCTCGGAAAAACAGATATCAATTCACTGAAATCATTTTTTTCAAAAACGACGGTTAATGATAGACTCCCTTATCAAAAAAAGAGTCAACTGCTTAATAGAATTTGCTCCTTTGTCGGGTCCAGTAATCTTACAGATTTTTTAACAGACGAAACAGGCAATGTAAGATGGATAGTTTTTGATGTAAAAGGACGAATAAACTTTAATTATTCAAAAGAACTTAATATCGATGATGTTTGGAGTCAGGCATATTTTCTTGCTTTTGAAAAGAAAAATTATAATCCTGAATTGACTCCGGAAGATATAGAAAAAAACGAAGTTAGAAATGAAAGGTATATATCATTAAGCATTGAGCAAGAAATGATAGTTACTTATTATGATAAATCAGAATCAAACTCAGATTTTAGAACTGCAACAGATATTATCAAAGAACTCTATCCGCTAGGTTTGAAGATAAATAGAGAAAAAATTGGTAGAGCATTAGCAGGATTTAAATATACTCGACTGAAAAACAGTAAGCGCCAAGTGTATGGTTATTTAGCAAAGCCAAAATTTAAAGACTCACCTTTTAATCATAATATAGAAAATTGAACAATGTACTTACCTACTTACCAATTTTTTCAATTTTCCTTTTTTTAAGCTCATTACCATTAGGTAAGTATATAAAATTACTCTTACCTAATAGTTACCTAAGTTACCTAAAAAAAAAAGGTAAGTAGTTAGGGTTAAGGTAAGAATGAAAAAATACGTTAAGTCTTGTAAACATTGATTTAGGTAGGAGGGTAAGTTAAATCATCAAAAAAAGTTTAAAAAGATTTAGAAATTATGAAAATAAAAAAAACAAAAAACTCAATATTTACGATGTTAGGACACACTAATGTAAAAGTTTTCGAACAATATTATAACCAATCTAATCTAGTTGAAATGAATATACAACGAGCGAAGGCAATACCAGTAGAGCAAATTTTATATAGAATGGGATTAACAACACAAAAAATTAGTAGTACAGAGTTGTGGTTCAAAAGTCCATTTTCAAAAGATGAACGAACTGCTTCATTTAAGATAAATACCCTTCTTAACCGCTGGTACTGCCATTCCAGCGCATGTGGTGGAAATAGTGTTGATTTAGTATTAAAGATTTCAAATTGTTCTATAAGTGAAGCTTTAATTTACCTTAAGGGTTTTGATACCCTTCTTCTTTCTTCTTTTCAAAAGCAAATTTTTGAAACTGAAACAGATCAAGAAAAATCATATCAAATCGAAAAAATAATTCCAGTTCAGCATTTGGCACTAATCCAATATTTAAAAAGTAGAGGAATTACAAATTATGAAAAAGTTTCAAATTTAAAAGAAATTCATTATTCCATAAAAGACAAAAAATATTTTGCACTCGGATTCAGAAATGATTCAGGAGGTTTTGAAATTCGAAGTAAGTATGCCAAAATATGTTTAGGAACAAAAGACATAAGCCACATAAAAAATAATAATGAAATGCTGCGGATTTTTGAGGGCTTTTTTGACTATTTATCTTTTGTTCAAAAGCAAGAAATAAGCGAAGATTCCGATTTTTTAATATTGAATTCTGTTGCATTACTTCAAAAAAATATTTCGATTTTGAATGAGTACAAAGCCATTGAATTGTATTTGGACAACGACGATGCAGGAACTAAACACACCAACATTGTACTAGAAAATTTTGAGAATGCCGTCGATTGTAGAGCAATATTTAAAGGATTCAAAGACTATAATGAGTGGTTTGCGGTATGTCAATTAGAGGTTTTATGAACGCAAAATATATTTATAAAGTTAGGAATTTCAAGATGTGTTCTCCGCATACGCTCCAAACAATCTTGCCTTTTTCCCGTTGGTCACAAGGCCTTAAAATCAAATTGTAAAATTATGACTAACAGAGTTAAAACGGTCATGTTCCGAGTAACTAATATGGAGAAAAAAATTATTGAAAAAAAGGCTAAAGAAAGAAAAACTTCTACGGCTTATTATTGCAGAATGGTTGCTCTTGAAAGAAGAGATAAAACAATTTTTTCGGCAGAGGAAATCAAAGCTTTTGAAAACCTGCATTATATCAGAACCAGTTTTGTTCACATTAATAATTTACTAAAAGATAAAGATTCTCAGTTTGCAAATCAGATAATGAAAACTGTAAAAGCCACAGATTTAGTTTTAAAAATTTTCGTCAATGGTAGGGAAGGCTAAATGCATAGGACATACTTCAAATGCGGTTGATTATGGAAGAGAAAAAGAAGGTTCTCAAGAAATTTCAAGAAACAAATTAATTGGAAATTCGGGATATGATATTGAACAAGAATTTAAAGTTTATCAGAATCTCAATAGTAACACAAAATTAAATACTATTTCAGTAGTATTAAGTCCTGACCCTGATGATGGTAGAAGATTGACAAATCAAGATTTTAAGCAAATAACCCAAAACTACTTAGAAAAAATGAATTTAAAAGAGCATCAGCATATAGCATATCTTCATAAAGACAGAAATCATACTCATATTCATCTGTATGTCAATAGAATTGATGATAAAGGTAAAGCATATAATGATTCATTCATAGGCAAAAAAACGCATCATATTGCAGATCAAATTGCAAAAGACAAGGGTTTAGTTTCAGCTCGCGATTTAATGTATGAGAGAATTAGTAATGAGAAACTTAATTTCAAAGAACTTAAAAACTCCGTCTACAAAAAGCATCAAGACGTAATGTTTCAAAGGCCCAAAACCTTTAGTAATTATATAAAGCAAATGAATTTAAAAGGTCTTGAAGTTAAGCCAACAATCAATAAACAAGACCAGGTACAAGGTTTTAGGATTCTAGATTCAGAGACTAAAAATGATTTTAAAGCAAGTGAAATCAACCGATCTATGAGTATAGGAAATTTGGTAAAACAAGGTTTGAAAAATGATTTAGATAAGCAGTTGAACACAACTTTAAAAACAGTAGTCAAGAAACAAGATTTAGGATTAGCACAAGATTTGAAAAAAACAGTAACAAAAGGAAAGCCTAAAAGTTTAGGAAAAGAAAAACAACCACTGTTTAAGCAAAAAATGTCATTAAAGGAACACATAGAACACAGTAAAATTCAAGATAATATTATAGAAAATTTTAGAATAGGCGAACAACAGTATTGGAATGATCTTCCTAAATCAGAGGAGAAACAAATTGAAAACAAAACCTTTAACAAAGACAACGAAAGATGAACAAAAACGCAGAAATAATATCAGAAATAATAAGCGAAGAGGTTGGGAAATTAGATAAATTAGTTTCTAAACAATCCGAATTTATAAAGGAGTTTTCAAACACCATTGAAAGAGCGGAACAAATCTCAATCAAAACAGACCGACTTGAGGAAATCATAGAGCACTGGAACAATTTATTCGAAAAACAACTATCACGGCTTAAAACGATCCACAGCTATCAAAAATCAGAGAATAGAAAGCACCGATTAATCACATATTTTCTTTTAGCTACAACTATAATAATGCAACTATTTTTAATTTTTAAAACTATAAAATGGGCGAATTAGGTACATTTCTAAACATTGTAAAAAAGGTTATCTTTTTCTGTATTTTCTTTTCAATCATTTTAAATGAAGTGCATTTACTATTTTTTGGAATAGCCAATTTATTCGTTGATAATTATGATTTTTTACAATTACAAAATGAAGCTACAACTAGCATTATAGGAAAAGAATATAATAATTTCTTACGTTTTTTCTTAAAATTCATCGTGAAATTATCTGATTTAGAAAGCTTAGTGGCTGTATTATTGATTTTATCAATTATTTATATTTCGTTCTATTTTGCCAAACAAAAAAAGTGGCCAGGGGTTTTAAGGTCTACAATAGTCAACAATGCCATTTTGTTGCTTATTTTTTTCATGTTTTTTTCGTTTGTAGGCAGCAATTTTAAAGCCAATAGAGAAGAAATTGTTTTGACGTTGATCGTTCTTATTATATTATACGCTGGGTATTTAATTAAATATAAAAGGAAAAATAAGAAGCCTAAACTAGCAGTATTTAATAAAAAGTCCGAAAAAGAAATAAATCCTGATAGTTTTGTATTTGAAACTATTAACGGAAAGATATACCTCGAAAACCCGTATCGCGGTATATACATTCAGGGCGGTGCCGGCAGTGGAAAAAGCGCCTCTATTTTCGAACCAATTATACAACAAATTGGTAATAAGCAGTTTACGGGGATACTATATGATTTTAAAAATGAATTGACAAATTTAATTTATTTGAGTTATCAAAACACTGCAATAAAAGTCAAAAATGTCGATTTTAAGCAACCTTTACTCAGTGACAGAGTTAACCCTATTGATCCAAATTATTTAAGCAAGAGCGCCATAGCAATGGAGTATGCGCAGGTAATTTTAAATAATCTATTGCCTGAGTCGATAAAGAAGCCTGATTTCTGGATTAGCAATGCTAAAATGATCCTTGCAGGAGTAATTTGGTACTTAAGACGGCACCCGAAATATTGCACGCTTCCACATGCAATTTCGTTGATACTGCACAGCCCAATTGATGTTTTAATTGATAAGATTTCACAAGATTTTGAAGCTGGAGGAATGGTAGCGAGTTTGCGTGAAAGTATCGAGAGAGGAGCAGAGCGAACAGTAGCGGGCATGTTATCGACCTTGCAAAATGCTTTATCGGGTTTGAATTCTCACGATATATTTTGGATTCTCTCGAGTAATGACGTCGATTTGCATTTAAACAATAAAGAAAATCCAACGTTTCTGTGTTTAGGAAACGACAGTACTTTGCCAACATCATATACACCGGCAATATCATTAATCATTTCAGTAGCATTAAGACAAATGAACCAACCTAATCAGCAAAAATCTGTAATTCTCCTTGATGAGGCCCCAACAATATTCATTCCTAATATAGAATCAATTCCAGCAACAGCAAGGTCCAACAAGATAGCAACAATATTCGGAGTTCAAGATTATAGCCAGTTAGCGGACAAGTACGGAAATGAAAAAGCGCAAGTGATTATTTCTAATCTCGGGAATCAATTTTTTGGAAGAATTACAAACGGCAAGACGGCTGAGATGGTCCAGAACCTATTTTCTAAAGAAGACCGCACATTTATTTCAAAAACCGATGGCAGCGGAACCAGTGGCCAGTTTGTTCATTTAGGAAGCAATACTAATACCGGCACAAGTGAAAATGTACAAGAAAGAAACCGAGTTAAAATATCGGACTTAGTGAATTTATCCCAAGGTGAATTTTACGGAATAATTGCAGAAGGAACACCCAGAGAATTTTTAAAAACACAGTTCAGCAGGCAAGAAATAAAAGGGGAGTGGATTAATACTAAAATACCAGTAAGCGATCAAATAATGGCAGAAAATTACTTAAAAATAGTAGACGAAGCAAAATCAATAATTAACGAATAAAATTAAAAAATCATGAAAAAAGACAACCATGTTTATCAGTTTTTAAACAGTGAAAATCAACCTTTGTACATTGGAAAGTCGACAGATTTGAAGTCCAGAATTAGTAAGCATTTTGACTTATCTACTCCAGGGCACGGACTCATAAACATTCAAAAATTACTTGAAGTAAATCAGATTTTATATACTACTTGTAATTCTCATGAGCACATGAATGCGTTAGAGAGCGTTCTTATTTCAAAGCTAGATCCTAAGCTAAATGCTCAAAGAAAAATCGAAGTAAATCCTTTCCTATCGGAAATAGATATTGAGTGGAAAGAATTTGAATTTGATTATTTTAGATTTCGAAAAAGAATGAACGCTTTTATTGAACAAAATTTGAAATCAGTACCAGATGAAAAAACAACCTATGCATTTGATTTACAGCAAGATTCCAATGCTTTATTTAAGAAATTGATTTATCATAAAATTGTCCATGAAAATGATATGGGATATAACTTGACAGCGTTGTTTAAAGAAGGAATCAATATTTTAAAAGATAAATATCCTCAAGTAGATTCTGAAACACCGTTAAATAGAAGATACTACAGGGGCGGAAAACAGAAGTCTAAGGGCATTGTTAATCGAACTTCGGTAGTTACAACAATTAGAAACAAAAACTGGATTGACAACTACATTTTATATAAAATGTCTGAGGATGTTTATTTCTCAAAAACTGACTTTATTAATGAATTAGTAGAAGCAGTAAGACAAAAATATCTGAAGGAGATTGATAAGCTTGATAAAGCTAGTATTTAAACGTACCATTTCTCGCAAATAAAAAACCTATAAATTTAATGTTTATAGGTTTTTTTGTTTTTCTATATCTCGAAATACCTGTCAATATTTCGCTTGTAAAATTTAATCATCGTAATGAAATCTACATTGTAGAACAAAACATTTTTGGTCTTTCCCCTTTGTACCAGAAATTTTATAAACTAACCGATGCTCCCCAGAAATTCTACGAGACCAACAACCTTTTAAATCATATCTTAATGGTTCTGGCTTCCCAATTCCAGTAAATAAATTTTGTCTAATTGATTTCAATAGCTCTTTAATTTTTAGAGCAGTGTCAATATCTGTTTCCAACCAATATTGAAAATCTTGCCAAGCATTATCTGTAAAAACTATATCCATTTTAAACAATCTCCATTTCGTCAAGATTATAAGTAGTTAACTTTCCATTTTCTATTTGTTCAATAGCGTCAGAAAGTCTTCTTCTGTTTGATTTAGTTGAAAGCAAATGCTGAGTTTCTGTAATAGAGTTATACTCTCTAATGGACATAATAACTACAGCATCTTCTTCTTCATTTCTCGGTACTATAATCATTTCCGATGAAGTAGATACTTCATCAAAATAATTTTTGATATTTTTCCTTAATGTTGAAATTGTGATAGCTTTCATAGTCTTAATTTTAAGTGTACAAAATATTGTACGCTCAAAAGTACAAATAATTTATTTAAAATTAATAGTTTTAATTTCATTATTAAAAAAAGCAATCAATTTTTATTATTTGAGGATGGTTTTGATTTTATAAAAAGAAGGAGACTTACACCTCAAATTACACCTAAAAAGTAAAAACCCCGTAAACACTAAGTTTACGGGGTTTTCTGCGGAGAAAGAGGGATTTGTTTTTCTTTCTTAAAGTCAGTATCCATAAGGGTTTAGCTGTAATATATTTCGATAGGTCATTAAATAGGTCACTAGTAAAAACCAGTAAAGAACGTTAAATGATATTGACGTAAAATTAATCAATATATCTATATAAACCAAGTGTTTACACTATTATTTGAACTGCTTAATGAACTAGTTTTTAAAGAATATAAAGCTACTTTAGAGCTTCATAGAAGCATCAAAACCTAATCGATAATACAACGTAAAACCTGTTCAATTTGTAGCCCTGAAAACTCGCAAAATTCCTCGATAGAAATTAATTGATTTGGAGTTTTGTTGAGGTTCTCTTTTATCTTTTTCAAATAAAATCTCGCCTGTCTATATGTTTTACCTGTAATCCGTTGCACATCTTTTGGATATATACATAACCTAGTGTTACTTGCTATCACAATTTCAGAAATTAATACATTATCTATACCTATGGTATGCCTTTACTATACCTCAACCTTACTTGATATAATTTACAAATCTATTCAAAAAACTGAAATTTTAAGTGATTAAATGAGGTAATTATAGCCGTTTTAATACCGTTTTTGACATTCACTTTTTGAAAATTGGATTTTATGATTGAAACTTTGTCCGAAATCAATCGGAAGATGTTGCAACAGAAAGATGATTTAGAGCAATTATAAATCTAAATTTTAGAAATTATGGCAAGACAGAAAGGCATAATTAAATTGAAAGGTACTATCGGCGATATTACTTTTTACAAAACCCAAGACGGACATTTGGCTCGTGAAAAAGGCGGAATCGATGCGAGCAGAATTGCAAGTGATCCTGCGTTTCAAAGAACACGAGAAAATGGTTCAGAGTTTGGACGAGCTGGAAAGGCTGGCAAGATATTGAGAACGGCATTAAGAGCGTTGCTTTTGAATTCTGCCGATGGTAGAATGGTCAGCCGTTTAACACAATCGATGGTTAAGGTTTTACAAGCCGATTTAGTGAGCGAAAGAGGTTTACGAAACATCATCGATGGTGAAGCGGAATTGTTGGCTGGATTTGAATTCAATATCCGTGGGAAATTGGGAATAAGTTTATTTGCTCCTTTTGTGGCAACTATCGACCGTGTAACTGGTGTAATTGAAGTTACATTAGCTTCGTTTATTCCTGCGAATATGATTGCTGCACCAAGCGGAACAACACATTTTAAAATTATTTCTGCTGGTGCAGAGGTTGATTTTGAAGCCGAAACTTTTGTGGTTGAAAATTCAGAAACTGGAATTTTACCTTGGGATTTTGTGGCGACTGCGGTTATTACGCAAACCAATACGGTAACTGCTGCCAGCACAAAACCTTTGTTTTTGGCTCTTGGAGTTGAGTTTTACCAAGAAGTAAATGGTCAAATGTATGCTCTTAAAAACGGTGCATACAACCCACTATCACTGGTACAAGTGAGCGGATTGTAAGATGGTTTTAATACTATCGAGAACTTATTTCCCTGATGGAACTAACGGAATACTCGAATGCGAGGGCAAATTTATTTGTAAAACCATTGAATTGCCTTGGAAGAATAACGAAACGAAAGTTTCCTGCATTCCGGAAGGGAAATATTTTATAAGAAAACGATACAGCAAGAAATTTCAATGGCATTTAGAGGTTTTGGGAGTAAAAAACAGAAGTTTAATTCTATTTCATCCTGCCAATAACGCTTTGCAAGAATTGAATGGTTGTATTGCTCCAGTAACAAAACTTTCTGGACCAGGTTTAGGTCTAATGTCACGAAAAGCTTTTACCAAATTGAAAGACTTGGTTTATAAAGCTTTTGAAATTAAA
>JANOEE010000007.1:0-121677 GCA_031413015.1 Bacteroidota bacterium
TTGAGCGGTTGACGGTCCAACGCTTTATCTCAGTGGGAAGTGGAACAGGGCCTACGATTTTCGCTTCAAAGCGATGCGCGGTGTCCATAATCTGCTTCACGGAGAGGTCGAGGATTTTGTGCTCGTACGCGCGCACCCGGATGCGAAGCTTAGGTTCAACACCTCCTGGTTGAGCGACAGCTGCCTTCCCACTCACCGAGGGTTTCTTCGGTTTCTTTGGAGCTTTTGCAGCAGTTGCCATACAAGATTTACGCAGTGATCTTCGTTACCACACCGGCACCCACAGTCTTACCACCCTCGCGGATAGCAAAACGTGTGTTGAAAAAACTATCAAATAGTAAACTATTTTATGTCTCAAAAATGAAAGATATTCTAGTACTTCTTTTCTTTTTCGTGTTTCAACAAAACTATGGTCAATATGCCGTTTCAGGATTTTTTAATCAAAAAGGGAAATTAGTTGTTGCTTCAAATTTTACTTATAAAAACGGTAAGCAATTGTATGCAGGCGAAGAATTAATAGATATTGTACCTCAAGAATTTGAAACTATTGATACTCAAATTATAAATGTGTTTGCTAATTATTCATTCAAAGATTGGTTTTATGTTTCTGCAAACGTTCCATATTTGTACATTTATAATAAAAATAATGCACCTGATCCAGTGACCAATAAACCATCACAACAAGGATTTCAGGATATTGAACTTAATGCTAATTTTAGATTGGTTTTTAAAAAATACAAATCAAGTTATTTAACCGTTAGTTCTGGTTTGGGTTTTTCAACGCCATTAACCAATTACACTGAGCAAGGAATTATTGCTTTGGGTCACGGTCTTACCATTGTAAATCCGTTTGCAATTGTGCAATACAAAATAAAAAAAGGATGGTTTACAGAAGTTTTATATGCACGAAGTTTTAAAGAAAGTCGTGACAAATATGACACTCCAGATGCCAATATATTTAATTTTAAATTGGGTTATGCCAAATCAAAATGGTATGCAGATGTGAGATTGACCATTCAAAATTCTGAAAAAGGCAATGATATTTTCTCAGATGAATTTTTTGAACAAGGCGGATTATCCGCTTTTGCTAATAATAGAGTAAATTTTACTAATTTGAGTGCGAACGTTTACTATCAGTTCAATGACAATTTTGGAATTAGCACTTTACTAACTCAAACCTTAGATGGAAGAAATGTTAGAAAAGAAAAAGGATTAAGTTTAGGAATAGTTTACACCAATAAATAAAATGAGTTGTATAAAAGTAATTATTCCTGCTTTCAATGAAGAAAAAGCTATTGCCAAAGTAATTAATGAAATACCATCACTAGTTGACGAAATTATTGTAATCAGTAATAATTCGACCGATAAAACGGAAGAAGTTGCTAAAAATGCTGGAGCAACAGTACTTTCTGAAACTAAAAAAGGCTATGGATATGCGTGTTTAAAAGGAATGGATTATATTTCAAAACAAGCAATGAAACCCGATATTATTGTCTTTCTCGATGGTGATTATTCAGATTATCCTGAAGAATTAATACGACTAGTTAAGCCAATTTTAAATGATAATATCGATTTTGTAATTGGTGCAAGAGTTTCAAACTTACGCGAAAATGGTTCTATGACACCACAACAAATTTTCGGAAACTGGTTGGCTACGTTTTTAATGAAGCTTTTTTTTAACGCAAAGTTTACCGATTTGGGTCCGTTTCGAGCTATTAAATACGATAAATTATTGCAGCTTCAAATGGAGGACAAAACTTATGGTTGGACAGTTGAAATGCAATTGAAAGTGCTAAAACAAAAAATGAGTTATGTAGAAATTCCGGTTCGTTATAAAAACCGAATTGGGGTTTCAAAAGTATCGGGAACAGTAAAAGGAACCATTATGGCTGGTATAAAAATTATAGGTTGGATTGTAAAATATACGTTAAAAAAATAAAATGATTTTAGTACTTTCTTACATAATTCTCGTAGTGTATAGCATTGCTATTCTATTAATTTTCTTCTATAGTTTGGCGCAATTGAACTTGCTTTTAAATTATCTACACAGTAAAAAAGTAATTCCTTTAATTGAAAAATTTGATTTTTCAAATCCAGAAGAAATTCCTTTTGTAACTGTGCAATTACCTATTTATAATGAGAAATATGTAATTGAACGACTACTAGATAATATCGTACAATTAGAATATCCAAAAGACAAACTCGAGATTCAAGTCTTAGACGACAGTACAGATGACAGTGTCATTTTGACTAGAAATTTAGTTACCTATTATGCAAATCGAGGCTTGGATATAAAACACATTACCAGACAAATTAGAACCGGATTTAAAGCTGGAGCTTTAAAAGAAGGTTTAGAAATTGCAAAGGGCGAATATATAGCCATTTTTGACGCCGATTTTATGCCCAAATCTGATTGGTTACTCAATACAATTCCCAATTTTAAAAGCTCAGAAGTAGGCGTTGTGCAAACGCGTTGGGGTCATATCAATCGAAACTATTCCACCTTAACAAAAATTCAAGCATTTGCACTCGATGCACATTTTACATTAGAGCAAACTGGTCGAAACTCTAAACAACATTGCATTAATTTTAATGGCACGGCGGGAGTTTGGCGAAAATCGTGTATTATCGATGCAGGAAATTGGGAAAGTGATACGCTAACAGAAGACTTAGATTTGAGTTACCGAGCACAACTCAAAAACTGGAAATTTATTTATTTAGAGGATGTAGAAACTCCAGCCGAATTACCAGTAATTATTAGCGCGGCACGTTCACAACAATTTAGATGGAACAAAGGCGGAGCAGAAAATTTTATGAAAATGGGTTCAAAAGTATTGACTTCAAAAACAATTTCTAACAAGACAAAGTTTCATGCAGTACTGCATTTACTAAACAGTTCTATGTTTTTATGCATCTTTACCATGGCCCTTTTTAGTGTACCAATGCTTTTTGTGAAAAATTATTTCAGTCACATCAGTTTGTATTTTGACATAATGATTTTCTTTATCGTTACATCAATAATTTTCTTTATTTGTTATTGGTTTACCTACAAAAGTTTACAAGGTGGTGGATTTAAGAATTTCATTAAATACATCGGTATGTTTTTTACGTTTTACTCGATTGCAATGGGTTTTTCATTTCAAAATTCGATTGCGGTTTTAAAAGGTTTATTAGGAAAGAAAAGCGAATTTATAAGAACTCCCAAGTTTAATATTGAGGCATTGAAAGAAAGATGGAAAGAGAATATTTATATTTCTAAAACTATTTCGAAAAACACAATTATTGAAGGTTTACTCATTTTATATTTCATTTTTGGTTTGTACATCGGTTTTAAATTGAACGATTTTGCTTTATTCCCCTTACATTTAATGTTGTTTTTTGGCTACAGCTATGTGTTTGTACAATCACTTAAAGTAAAATAATTTGGATGCTTTTCTTGCAAAATATCAAATTTACATAGCTACCATAATAAGTGTATTTGCTTATTTTTATTTAGATTATTTTTTTGAAAGAGAACAATTCTATTTGCTGCTTTTTTTATACGCATTGGCTTTTTTTGGTTTGATATTATTGCTGCAAACTCCGGAATATGAAAAGACTTTCTTTAAGATTGGCATTTTATATCGCATTATATTTTTATTTTCGACACCAGCTTTATCTCAAGATTTTTACCGATTTATTTGGGATGGAAATGGTATTTTAGCAGGAATTAATCCCTATCAATTCAAGCCAGAAGTTATTATAAATACGATTGTTTCTTTTGAGAACGCTGACTTTTTGTATGATAAAATGGGAAGTTTAAGTGCTTCACATTTTTCAAATTATCCTCCAATTAATCAGTTATTCTTTATTATTTCGGCTTTTATTGGAGGAAAATCAATCCTAATTTCGACGATTGTTTTACGAATAATTATCATTCTAGCTGATATTGGTATTTATTACTACGGACGAAAAATACTCACTCATTTCAACAAAAATACTGAAAATATTTTTTGGTATTTTCTAAATCCATTAGTGATTTTAGAATGTACAGGAAATCTTCATTTTGAGGTTGTTATGTTGTTCTTTTTTGTGGCAGGATTATATTATTTAATTCAAAATAAATGGATGATTGCAGCCGTTTTAATTGGCTTGTCAATTTCTGTAAAATTATTGCCGTTATTGCTTTTGCCATTGTTTTTCAAGTATTTGGGATTTAAAAAAAGCCTGCTATTTTATAGTTTAATTATTGGTTTGAACGTGCTTTTTTTTCTACCTTTTTTAAATGTAAAGCTTGTAAGTAACTATGTAGAAACCATTTCGCTATGGTTTACTAATTTTGAGTTCAATGCAAGTATATATTATTTGGTTCGAGAAGTTGGTTTTTATGTAAAAGGATACAATATCATACATACCATAGGAAAAATTACACCGATAATTACGATTGCAATTGTTCTATTTTTTACTTTTGTGAAGAAAAATAATTCAGTTGAAAAAATTGCAGTTCATTCGTTGATGATTATTACATTGTATTTATTTATTTCTACAACCGTTCATCCTTGGTATGTAATTAATCTGGTTTTGTTAAGTGTGTTTACGAACTACAAGTTTCCGATTGTTTGGAGTTTTGCAATTATTTTGAGTTATTTTGCATACAGCGTTTTTCCATTCAAAGAAAACAGACTTTTACTCATTACTGAATATATTATTGTTTTTAGTGTTTTCATCTTTGAGACTATCTATCAACCCTTACGACTTAAATATAATGGAAAGTAGTGACGCAAAAATAAAAACTATAGAAGCGTGGGTGTATCAATATGGTGATGCTCTTTTTTTAAATTATTTTCTGCTAATATACATGCTGCACAACTAATTAATGAATTTAAAATAACAATAATTAAGTCATTAATAAATACTAACATTACTGAATTTAATGTTAATTAACTCCCAAAAGTATCTAATTGTAAAATAGACGACAATTACAATTTTCTTATCGATGTAGCTTTGTATTATAAAAATAAAGAGCTATGAAAAATTTAATTTACAAAACAATAGTCAAAACAATTTTAGTAATAATCTTCATCGGATTATCAAGTTTTACCTTAAAAAAAGTTTTAGGGAATAAAGAAATCAAAACCGAGAAAAATGGTTTTGTAGTACTAGAGTTATTTACATCACAAGGCTGCAGTAGTTGCCCATCTGCAGATGCCGTTTTGGCCAAGTATGCTTTACAAAACAATCCAAAAATAATTTCTTTGTCATTTCACGTTGATTATTGGAATTATATAGGATGGAAAGATCCATTTAGTAAAGCCCAATTTACAGAAAGACAACGCAACTATGCTAATCAATTAAATGCTCAAGGAAATTACACACCTCAAATAATCATTAATGGAAAACACGAACTCGTAGGCAGTAACGAAAATCAAATAAAAAAACTTGTTGATAAGGAACTGATTTTGGAAACTAAAAACAGCATTTCAATTAAAAAACAAAACATAGCTAAAGAGCAATTGAATGTGGAATATGAATTAAATTCCTATGTTCCTAATACAGTTGTTAATGTTGCATTGGTAAAGAAAAAGGAACTTACCAATATTAAACGAGGAGAAAATAGCGGTTTAAAACAAACCAACTACAATATTGTTTTTAATTTTATGACTATTCCAACTTCACAAAAATTAAATAACAAAACCAGTTTTGAGTTTAAATCAAATTGGCTTTCTTCTGATTTTGAAATTGTTGCTTATTTACAAAACACAAAAACAGGACAAATAATATCGGGAACAAAATCAATAATTAAATAAATAAAATAATATGAAAAAAATTAAAATTCTAGCGTACTCATTGTTAATAATGAGTTTGAACAGTTGCAATTCAAACGCACAAACTAAAAAATTATCGACAGAAGCAAAACCTGGTAAAGCAATTGCGGTTTTTGCCGAAGGTTGTTTTTGGTGTAGTGAACACATTTTTGAAGCAGTTGTTGGTGTTGAAGCTGTTATATCAGGATATAGTGGCGGAACTACAAAAAATCCAACTTATGAACAAGTAGGAACTAATAGAACTGGTCATGCCGAAGCAATTTTAGTATATTATGATCCAAAGGTTATCAGTTTTAAAGAATTGGTAAATATATTCTTTTCTTCTCAAGATCCTACAACGCCAAACCAGCAAGGCCCAGACAGAGGAACTGCTTATCGCTCAATTGCATTCTATAAAAATGCAAATGAAAAGTCTATTATCCAAAATAAAGTTAAAGAACTTACACTTAATAAAGTTTTCTCAAGACCAATAGTTACAGAAATACTTCCACTTTCTGATTTTTATGGCGCCGAAGATTATCATCAAGATTATGTGAAACAACATCCAGATAATCCTTATGTTCAAAATGTATCATTTCCTAGATACAACTTATTTAAAAAAAACTATAAAGGCAAATTAAAATCTAAATCTTAAAATTATGAAAACAGTTTATCAAATCGTATTATTTCCAGTTTTATTTATGCTACTAGTCGCTTGCTTAGATGCAAAAAAAGAAAAATTGAAAGCCTTACCAATTGCAGTTCAAGAAGGTTTGTCGTTAAAAGATACTTCTCTAAAAAAAGTTGTAAAAACAAATGCAAATTGGAAAAAAGAACTTTCTCAAAATCAATACTATATATTAAGAGAACAAGGTACAGAAGCACCTTATCAAAATGATTATTACGATAACCACGAAAAAGGAAATTATTTTTGTGCAGGATGCAAATTGCCGTTATTTTCTTCAAATACAAAATTTGAATCAGGAACAGGTTGGCCAAGTTTTTATGCACCAATCGAAAAAAATAGAGTAACCGAAGTTATTGACAAAAGTTACGGAATGGTTAGAGGTGAAATCGTTTGTACACGATGCGAAGGTCACTTGGGTCACGTTTTTGACGATGGTCCACAGCCTACAGGTTTGAGATACTGTATGAATTCGGGTTCCATGCTATTTTTAGCAGATAAATAAGACGTGCTAAAATATTGAAAGGTAATTGAAATAGCCATTATAAAAAATCAATTTTGATAAGTAGCCGACAAAACACATTTTGTAAACAGTTTAAATTTACTAAATAAACAACTCTTATGGAAACCACTCTAAAAAACAAAAAAATACTAATCACTGCAGGACCTACAAGAGAATACATTGATCCAGTTCGTTATATCTCCAATGAAAGTAGCGGAAAAATGGGGTATGCAATGGCGGAAGCTTTGCATCAAATGGGCGCAGATGTTATTTTAGTTAGTGGTCCTGTTACAATTACCACATCATTCCCAAAACATAAAATCGTTTCTGTTTTGAGTGGTCAACAAATGTTTGAAGCTTGTAAAAAGCATTTTGAAATTATTGATATTGCCATTTTTTGTGCAGCTGTTGCCGATTATACTCCAAAACTAACTTCTGATATAAAAATCAAGAAAATCGAAGACGAAACTACTTTAGCACTTCAAAAAAATATTGATATTGCTTTTGAATTCGGAAAAATTAAACGTCAAAATCAAAAATCTATTGGCTTTGCACTAGAGACTAATAATGTTCAAGAAAACGCCATTAGTAAACTAAAAAAGAAAAACTTTGATTTGGTGGTCATGAATTCTCCTAATGTTAACGAAGGATTTGGTTATGACACCAATAAAATTGCTATTGTAGATAAAGATTTATCATTGCACACTTATCTTTTAAAAAGCAAGAAAGAGGTTGCTGTAGACATACTAACACATCTCAAAAACAGTTATAAAATGACTGTTTTACAAAATAATTATTTGGTTAATAATTTAGTTTAATTGTTTTGTTTAGGTATTAGAAAGTGCTTTTGTAAAAGAAATCAAAAGCACTTCTCTAATATTTTTTTGTTAAAATAATACAATAAACTTGAAAACAAATTTGCAGGAAAGTAAAAAAGTGTTTTCTACTAATTGAAATAAACATTATGAAAATATTAAATTCTAAAATACACGGACTAATAGATTACATCTTTGTTCTATTCTTATTTTTGTCACCAACTATTTTTGGCCTTGGTAAAATTGCATCATTATTTACTTATGTATTAGGGGCTATTCATTTATCAGTTACGTTAATTACTAATTTTAAATATGGTTTAATAAAGATTTTATCCTTCAAACTTCATGGGTTTATAGAGCTAATAGTTTCTTTTGTATTAATTGGTGTAGCATTTTATTTGGGAGAAGTTGAGAATGAATTGGGAAGAAACTTCTATTTTGGTATTGCAATTTTGGTTTTTCTTACTTGGCTTTTAAGTGATTATTCTAGTAAAACTGATAATGATTTACTATAATTTATTTTAATACAAACATTTAGTGTAGACTACAAAATGGGTGCTAAACTATGAAAACAACTGTGAAACATATATTGTTTGTGTCAGTATTAATTACTTTCTCAATAAATGCAAGAGGACAAAAAGTTGTAAAAACTTTTGATGAATATACCGTTTCCTCGGAACGATTAGTTGAATTACGAAATGAGTTTGGAACAAACAAAATTATTCCAGCCATATATGAAACTCAAGTTTTAATAGCGCTTTCTTATTTTCCTGAACTTAAAAATAAAATAATCCAGTTCAGATTAAAAAAAACAAATACGCCACTTTCTGCAAAACCAAAACTATTTGGATTATTACAATCGGCAAAAAGTAGAAAATACATTATAACAATTAGCGAAGCGACCAATTCTAGATTAGAACCAATATTATTTAAAAACTTAAATTTTAATGCTCAAATTGGTGTTTTAGGTCACGAACTTTCTCATATTTCTGATTATTTGACCAAGGGTTTTAGTGAAATGAGTAACCTTTTATTCATTCAAATTTTTTCTAAAAAACAAGTTGATAAATTTGAAACCAGAACGGATAATATTTGTATTAATCATGGTTTAGGTTATCAATTATTAGATTGGAGTAAATCTGTAAGAGAAAAATTAAAAATTGACTATTGGCGAGGCGCAGATAATATTCAATTTAAACCTAAAAAAGAGCGTTACTTGAATCCTGATACAATTCTTGAAACAATAAAAACGTCACCAATTTATAATTAAAACTATGTCCAGAAAAATTTAAGAAAATTGTCCATCACATTGCGAATATAATCCATTTTTTATCTTCAAACGCTGTCGCATCTTTGTAGCGTCAATAAAGACAGTTAATTTTAAATAAAAACATAATGACTACAACAACATTTTCAGTTCCAAGCAGAGAAGAAGTTTCTTCAACCAATCAAGTAATTTTTGATAATTTAGAAAAAGCTTTAGGTTTTGTACCTAATTTGTATGCAACTATTGCCTATTCTAATAATGGATTAGAAAGGTTTTTAGCGTATCAAAATTCTAAAACATCGTTATCTAATAAAGAAAAAGAAGCCGTAAATCTAATCGTGAGCCAAGTAAACAATTGTATATATTGCCAAAGCGCCCATTTAGTTTTAGGTAAAATGAATGGTTTTACAGATGAACAATTATTAGAAATCAGACAAGCTAAAAGCACAGATTCTAAATTGAATGCTTTAGTTCAATTAGCTGCCGAAATTACACAAACAAGAGGAAATGCTAATGAAAACTTAGTAGCAGCTTTTTTTGCACAAGGCTATACAAATGAAAATTTAGTTGATTTGATTCTTCAAATAAGTGAGAAAACGGCAATGAATTATTTGCATAATTTGACTAAAGTTCCGGTTGATTTTCCTCTAGCATCAACTTTATAATTTCTAATTTAGCAAGCCAATTCATAAAGAGTTGGTTTGCTTTTTACAATAACTATGGAATCAGTAGAACAAAAATTGCCGTTGCCGCCATTTACTATGGAAAAGGCACTACAAAAAGTACAACTTGCAGAAGATGCTTGGAATAGTAAAGATGTTGACCGAATTGCTCAAGCTTATACAATCGATACCGAATGGCGCAACAGAACCGAATTTATTAATGGTCGTGAAGAAGTTAAGGCATTTTTAAATCGTAAATTTGATAAGGAGCTGCATTACAAACTCAAAAAAGAACTTTGGAGCTTTCGCGAGAATAGAATGGCAGTGCGATTTGAATATGAATACCAGAATCACGATGGACAATGGTTTCGTGCTTACGGAAATGAATTGTGGGAATTTGATGCAAACGGATTAATGCAAAAACGTTTTGCTAGTATCAATGATTTGGAAATTGAAGAGAACGAAAGAATTTTGAATAATGACCGATAAAAATACTTTTACCTTAGTCAATCCTCAAAACGGAAACCTTGCCTTTAAACTTTTTTCGTTTGAAAGCAATTCTTGTTTTGACCACATTCAACGGTTGAATTATTACACTTTAATTTGGGTTCAAAAAGGAAACGGAAAAGTAAAAGTTGATTTCTCTGAATATGATTTTAATGAAGGTCAATTATTGGCATTTGCACCTTATCAACCTTTTATGTTGTATGATAATTCTGAAATTAAAGGAATTACCATACAATTTCATCCCGATTTTTTTTGTATTGTAAAACACCATCAAGAGGTAGCTTGTAACGGAATTTTATTCAATAATATTTACGAACCACCTTATGTAACTATAGATGAAATAGCTAAAAATACATTTGATATGGTTTTAGAAAACATCAAAATTGAAATGCACAATCCAGCCTTAGCCCAATATGAATTATTGACATCTTACTTAAAAATATTGCTAATTACGGCTTCACGTTTAAAAAAAGAACAACAACCAAATGTGTTGAATTTAGGTGAAGAAAATACGATACCTTTCATTCTTCAAAATTTAAAAAATTACATCGAGTTGCATTTTACAACCAAGCATTCTGCCAGTGATTATGCAGATATGTTAAATATTACGCCAAAAGCATTAGCTTCAATTACTAAAAATCATTTTAATAAAACATTGACAAATCTAATTGCTGAACGTATTGTTATTGAAGCCAAACGAGAGTTATATCTAACCAATAAGACTATTAAAGAAATTGCGTTTCAACTCGGTTACAATGACGAGCATTATTTTAGTCGTTTTTTTAAGAATAATGCCGATGTTTCGCCACAACTGTATCGTGAAACTGTAGGTTTTGCTAGAGGAATAAATTAAATTTCAGCTTTTTTATCAGGTTTGTATAGTAGCCGACAATTTTAGTTTTCGCACTGATTTATTTTTGCTTTATCAAAATAGATAATTTAAAAATAAAATGTAATGAAGAAAAAAATTTTAATTTTATTGATTGCTGTAGTTTCGGCATCAACATTCGCGCAAACTTCAAAAAGTGCAAAACATTTAAATACAGAGAAAAATATAGCTATTCAAGGGTATGATCCTGTGGCTTATTTTGAAAGTAGCAAGTCCATAAAAGGTAGTGACAAAATTACTACCACTTTTCAAGATGCTGTTTATCATTTTTCAACAGAAAATAATAAAACAACTTTTCTAAAAAATCCAACCCAATACCTGCCTCAATATGGTGGTTATTGTGCTTACGGAATGTCTGAAGGTTATGAAGCACCTATACAACCAAATGCTTTTACGATTGTTGACAATAAATTGTATCTCAATTACAATTTAGAAACAAAAGAAGCATGGCTTAAAGACCAAAAAAACAGAATTGAAAAAGCCAACCAAAATTGGAATAAATAACAACTAAAAAATTAACACCATTAAAATAAAAAATATAACATGAAAAATTCAATTTTATTTTTTATCGCAATGTACCTGCTAGCGACTCCGTTAACTTTAGCGCAATGTATGCGTACTGGAAATTTTATATCTAATGATTCAAGTACGCCTACTAGTGGTGCTGCAACCATCATTTTTCAAACTAATGGTATAAAACAAGTGACTTTAGGGTCTAATTTTTCTACAGTAAATGGACCAGGACTACGTGTAGTACTTTGCAAAACCGCTTTTTATAATCCTAGTACAGATTTAATAATAAGTGACCTTCTTACTCAAATTTCGGGAGTTCAAACTTTTAATGTCCCATCAAATGTTGAATTAAATGATTTTCAGTATGTATTAATTCATTGTGTACCTTTTAATCATCGTTTTGGATATACAGTATTAGGAATTCCTTCGGGGCAAAATTGCGCAACATTAGCCACAAGTGTATTTAATGAAGATTTACCTGCTCTAAAAATATTTCCTAATCCAACAACTGATGTAATTAATTTTTCATTGAATCAAATAGCAACCGTTTCAGTTTATAACATTGTTGGAGAAAAACTCGTGTCAGATTATACTATTGATAGCAAAAAAACATCTCTTTCGTTAGCGTCTTTTTCTAAAGGCATTTACATAATTCAATTAGACATAAATGGAATAAAACACTTTAAAAAAATTATAAAAAGATAAGTAAATTATTATTAAACGTAATTATTTGAAATAAAAAATATTGATTAGATTAAATCCTTGACTCAGATGATTGTAAATTTATTGTAAATCAGACTGGTTCGACTTACTATTTAAAACTTATAAAATATCGATAACAATAAATTTTGAGGTCTAATATAAAAAGTTGTCTCACTTGAGACAAATTCTGTATTGTTTTGAATACTATATTTGTCTCTATTCAAGATATTAGACCACTTTAATTCATGTGTAAATTTAGATTTTGGATTTTTATAATTTAAAAAAGCGTCTACATAATGGTTTGTATTCTTATTAAGATTTCTAAACTGTATAAACTCGTTTGAAAGTCTAAGCGAAAATTTTTCTGTAAAATTAACGTCAAAGTTATTTTTACTAGAATGAAAAATAACTTGGTTTTTAAACCCTGTATTTTTATTTTTATTGGTGTTTTTTTGAAAAGAATATTCGGAAGTAAAACCAATAGTTTTAAAAAATTTAGGGTTAAAGTTTAATCGAATTTCTTGATTTTCGTTTTCAAACGGAATTAAAATAACATTATTAAGCTGATTTTGAGTAACAAAATTGTAGTTGATATTTATTTTAAAATTTGATTTTAATCTAAAAAAATACTTTGAAATGCTAAGAGCAACTTTTGTTTTTTTGTTGTAGTTATCAAATAAAATATATTCAAATCTATTTGATGCAGAAGAAAAACTATTGGATCCTATAAAATTTGCTCGGTTAAAAGTTTTTTCAAAATCTAAATTGATAAAAAGAAGTTTTGATGTGCGTTGCAAGACAAGTCTTGAAGCTATTTTATGACTGTCCGTTTGAAAATAATCTAATTGATTTCTGTAAAAACTTCTAAAATTCAGCAGATAATAATTTTGATAATTGTTAAGAACATTTGTCGGAACATTGTTAAATGAATATTCAATATTGAATAGGTTTTCTCTACCAAATTTTTGTTCCACTTCAGTTTGAAATACCTTTGCAAATACATCTTTTTTATTAGGTGAAATGAAACTATAAAATGTGGGTGTAATGGACGTTTCCCATTTTAGTTGGTTTGTTTTCAAAGTTATTCTTCCTAAAACAGCGGTTTTACTAAATATCGCCTTGTTCTGGTTGAAATATTCTGGCAATAATGTTACATCACCACTATTTTGTATAAGTGATAAGTCAGTATTATTATCTCTATTTGAAAATATATTTGTAAACTCTGACTGGAATTTCCATAATCTTTTAGAATAACTAAAATTTGCCGCATTTTTAAAAAAGAAAATCCTATTATTAATGAGTTGATTTGTAGAAAAATAGTCTACATTGTTGTTTAAAAGATTTGGGAAAAGACCTTTCCTAATAGTTAACTCGTCTTTAAGACTTCCAACATATAAATACGAATTTAAGTTAAAAAGCGTATTTACTATTGTTTTTATAACATTAAATTTATTTGTAAACTGGAACAAATGGTTCCTAAGATCTTGAGTGTTATTTGCATTGTTTAGTTCAGAATAACTTTTTTCCTTGTATAATTCTGCTTTAAAATCGTTAGTCCAGTAAATCGCATTTGTGTTTTTTCTAACAGTACTATTTTGAATAAAGTAATTGCCTTTTTTTGAAAAACTATTATTTTCAATAAAACCGATTGCTGTATCAACAATATTGAAAGTTGTAATATTATTTACCTGATATGGGTTAAAATCATTATAAAAAATAGAATTAGTTTTAAAATCCACATCATTATTCAATTTAAAGAATGTATTTGTACTAGCTGCGAATACTCTATTTTCAAATCTATTTTTACTCAACGGAGGTAATAAGGTATTGGATGCTGAAAGTATATTTTCTCTAAAATTCAGCTCAAATTTATTAAAAATATCACTAAATTCTGTGTTGGCAAACATAGTACTAAGATCTTGCCCTACATTATTAAATTTCAATACATTGATGATTTTTATTTTTTTGGAAATAAGTGTATTGAAGTAATTTAATTTGTAAAGATTTGGAATACCTGCTCCTAAATCTAAATTATGAATCCAAATATTTTTATATTCCCCTTTTAATGTTATGTTTAGAGCTGCATTTTTTGGAATTACCTTTCCTTGTAATATTTTAATTGGTTGATTATTTTCGAGTATTTGTATTTCATCTATAATCTCTGTGTTAAAATTTTGTGTAGCAATTTTATAATTTTTAGATAAAATATCATCACCCTCAATATAAAAATTAGACAATGACATACCTTGGTATTTGATGGTTCCATTACCATCAATTTCTAATCCGGGTATATTTCTTAAAGCATCTTCTAATTTACGATCGTTAAGATTAGCAAAATCTCTAAGTTTATATTTTATAGAATCACCTTGTTTACGAACAAGTAAATCTCTTTTTACGACAACCTCATCTAAAATTCTTGCCTTTTCGGAAAGTTTGAATTCATAAAAAATTTGAGTCTGAAGTAGTGGAAAAGTAATAGTTTCGTAACGCAGGCTTTTGACTAGAATTTCATGATTTGAAAAAAATTTTTTTTCAATTTCGAAATTAAAAAGACCTTTTTGATTAGTTTTTGTAAATTTCTTGATAGTATTATTATCTTTCTGAACAATGTATATCAACACATCATTCGCTGGAATATCTAAGTAACTAACTTTGCCAGTTATCGAAAGATTTTGTGCAAAAGTTAAACTAATAAAAAATAAAAAAAGATAGCGCATAAGCTATAAAACAATTTCATTATCAACTCATTATTGTAATTCAATTGGATTATTTATTTTCTTTTTAATTCTTGGAACTGGTACATATTGTTCTCCATTTTTGGTCACCTTAAAATTAGTATTAATCTGACTAGTATAATTGTCATTAATTTCAGCAAATTTTTCTTTTGTAACTACTTCATAATTTGAAGGTTCTTCTACTATATTGTCAACTTGTGTAATACTGATTTTTATAGCAGTAAATGCTACATCTCCCGTTTTATCAATAGCAAACAAAATAGCTCCTGGTAAACCATTTAATTTCCATGGTCCAAATTGTACAGGAATATCTATAGTAAACCAAGCTTCATAATCTCTTCCTCTAAAAGTGGTTATCGCTTTTTGACAATTGTAGTTTAAAATTTGTTTTTTATCTTCTAAGATAGTCCAGTCTTGTTTTACAATATCTTTTACTAAATAACTAATATTTTTAAACTCAAATGAATTAAACACTTGATTTTGTATATCAAGAATTTCGAAGTTTTTGGGTTTGATTTGATTTTTTTCATCTTTAAATTCTGTATTTTGGTCGCCTAATTCATTTGCGATTTGAAGTGTTCTGTTAAAAGTGTCGAGATTATAAGCAAAAGTCTTTGTTGGCGTAAAAAACATCCTAAACTGTGCTTTTCTAATTTTAGCTTTATCAGCTAGATCTACTTTATGAATGTATTGATAATCAATATAACCATCCGCTTTTTGGGAATATGTCAAATGAGAAAATAATAATAAAAAAATAAAATATTTCATATATTTAAATTAAAAAGGCTGCCTTGCATTGTATGACAGCCTTCTGTTTAAAAGTAATATTAAATTAAATTGAATTTTATAAACTTGACTTTAGCAACTACTAAATTTCATTTAATTACTCTTGCCAATTGCTTGTAGTACCACCTGCTCCACAAGTATTTTCTCGCTCCCATGTTTGAAGTGCTGCTATAACAGTTGTAATACTACATTCACCTGTACAAGTCCAATTAATAGTATATTCATCTCCGCACGAATCAACATAAGTGTAAGAACCAGAACGATCATTTAATACAGTTATTGTTTCAACTTGAACTTCAGTTGCAATTTCAACTTTAGATTCATTTGCAAAAGTTGAGACTGCAAACGACATTAACGCTAAAGCACTAAAAATTAATTTTTTCATTTTTTGTACGTTTTTTTTTAGTTATTTAATCTTAAGCAAATCAAAAAAAAACACTTGTGCAAGTTTATTTAAATATATTTTATTAAAGTTTATTGTAAATGATGATCAACATAGCGACCGAAAGCAACGAATGTTAAACAATGAAAATATTTATTAAATAAACCCTCAAACTTATTTGGTTTATTTGATAATAATTTAGAATTCTAATTTTACAGTTTAGTTTTATTTGTCTATAACTTTCGAATTATTTTTTTACAAATTTCCAGTCAAACTCGTCTTTTTGGTTTATTATAGCGCCAATCTCAAATTTTACTACTTCTTCAAACTCAGTTTGAAAAATAATCCAAGATTCTTCATTAAAATAATTTTCAAAAGTATCAAAAGATTCTTGTGTAAATTTTACAAGTCCGTTTTGTGACTGTTCTTTTTTTACTTCTTCTATTTTTTTTCCTATTATTTTTTTTCCAAAAAGTTCAAGTTCTGCTCCAGAAGCTACAATATATCCTAGCTTAAAATCCTCGTCTTTGTAAAATGTAAGGCGCATTTTATGATTGTTATACAGAAAAATCAAATTATCATCTTCATCTTTGTAATCCTTATTTGGCTTGCCGTATATTGATGTGACATCGTTTTGTTTCATCCCAAAAACAAGTTGGTCAATGCCGTATTTTAAATTTATTTTCATATTTACATTTTATTATTTTAAAGAAAATTGTCTTTGTATTATTCGGTCATTTCGTCATAACGCGCAGGAACTTGAGGATCATAAAGCGGACATTTGAATTCTTCAAGAATGTTTACTAAAACATCCATTGTTTTGCCTTCGGTGCCATAACAATCAATTTTGACGCTTTGTAAAGTTGTTTTTATTTGAAAAGCGCCTTTGCCATCAGTATTTTGCCAGCTGTTCTTATCTACTTTCTCCCATTTTGAAAAAGTATTTGTAATTCGGTTTAGTATCACTGCTGTAGGAAGCGCTTCTAAACCTGGCACTTGTTCATCGTCTAACAAAGATTCGTAAACTTCATGATGGTTCAAATAAATGCCTTCTAGGTATTTCCAAAAAAGTAGTTCGTACATTATATATATCAAATTAATTAATATTCAAAAACACCATATTCACTTGATATAGTGAGTTTTTTATGATGGTGATCCTCTACTCTACCTACAATTTGTGCTGCAACATCAAATGATTGAGAAATTGCAATAATATCCTGTGCAATTTCTTGAGGAACATAAATTTCCATACGGTGCCCACAATTAAAAACTTGGTACATTTCTTTCCAATCGGTTTGAGATTGCTCTTGTATCAATTGAAATAAGGGCGGAACTGCAAAGAGATTGTCTTTTATGATATGAAGATTTTCTACAAAATGAAGGATCTTTGTTTGAGCGCCACCACTGCAATGCACCATTCCATGAATTTCATTAGGTGTGTATTTTTCTAAAATCTTTTTTATTATCGGAGCATAGGTTCTTGTAGGAGAAAGTACAAGCTTGCCAGCATCAATAGGAGCATCTTTAACACCATCTGTCAATTTTACTTTTCCAGAATAAACCAATTCTTTTGGAACATTAGCATCAAAACTTTCTGGGTATTTTTGTGCCAAATAATTGTCGAAAACATCATGCCTCGCAGAAGTCAATCCGTTGCTTCCCATACCGCCGTTATAAGATTTTTCATATTTGGCTTGACCAAAAGAAGCCAAACCAACTATCACATCTCCTGATTTAATATTGGCATTATTGATAATATTGCTACGCTTAATTCTGGCCGTAACAGTCGAATCTACAATTATTGTTCGCACAATATCGCCTACATCTGCAGTTTCTCCACCTGTAGAATGTATGGTTACACCAAAGGTTTTTAGCTCTTCAATAAGTTCCTCAGTTCCGTTTATAATTGCCGAAAGTACTTCTGAAGGAATTAGGTTTTTATTTCTGCCAATTGTGGAGGAAAGCAAAATATTATCGGTTGCACCTACGCACAACAAGTCATCGATATTCATTATCAAAGCGTCTTGTGCAATGCCTTTCCAAACCGAAATATCTCCAGTTTCTTTCCAATACATGTAGGCTAAAGATGACTTAGTACCAGCACCATCTGCATGCATGATAATACAATAGTCAGTGTCATTTGTCAAAAAATCAGGTATAATTTTGCAAAAAGCTTGTGGAAATAATCCTTTATCAATGTTTTTTATGGCATTGTGAACGTCTTCTTTTGAAGCAGAAACGCCTCGAAGTGCATATCGTTTACTTGTATCAGAACTCATAAATGGTATTGTGTAGTTGTGTGAGCAAAGATAAACATAAAAAAAAGGCATAACAAGATTTATATTGCTTGATACATAACCGTTTTACAATAAATTCTTGAGCTTGAATTTAAATTTTATCAGTTTTTTATTCCTTTCCACTTCAATTTCTATGGTTTTACCATCTTCAGATTTTAGGATATCGTTAATTTCTTGAAGGCTGTAACGGTAACTATTACTGCCATTAATTATTGTTATGATATCACCTTTTTTTAATCCAGCTTGTTCACCAGGTGAATCTTTTCTGATATTTGAAACCTCATAAACAGGTTTGAGTTCAAATTTATATTTAAGACTCACTTCCTTTTCTCCAAAATCTATTTTAACACCACTTAATGTAGATTTTGTTTTGATATTTGTGTTTTCTTCTTGGACTAATTTTACTCCTGAATGGTATAAAACAATACCACTCATGTTAAAATTAAAAGGATTGTTATAATTACCATTCTTTTTAAGGAAGATTTTTTCATTTTTGTAATCAAAATAAACAGTGAAACGCTTACAAATTTCACCACCTATTGATCCTACTCTATCATCTACCATTCTAACATTTTTAATAGAATTTGAATCCGGAAAAGTGATTAAAGGATTATAGAAAGCAAAATTTTTAATACTGAATTTTTGAATTCTAGCTCTCTTCCCAAAAATGTCACCGCTAAATCCTCTTCCTAAAAAGTCTTCAAAGTTTTTCGCAGGTACTTTTATACCATTTTTAATATCTTGGAAAATCCAAATCGCATCGCTATTACCAGTATCAATAAGCAATTTAGCACTTGTAATTTGATTGTCTACAAGAACTTCGGTGTTAATATAGGGCTTGGATTTCTCGATATTAATATCAAATTTTTCAAACTTTTTGAGTTTTTTGCTGTCAAATTTTTTATCATTATGTACAATGATCTTTTTTTTAACGTAATTGATTTCAACCAAATTATTTTTGAAAAAATGATATCCTATAATACCATTTACTGGAATACCTAAACTTGATGAAAAATTAAAACTTTCATCTAGCACTACAATAATGGTTTGGTTTTTATTAATAAGTCCAGGGATGGTAAGACTATTTCCTGTTGACTTTAACCCTTCAATGGCTTCTTGACTGCCCAAACCTCTTAGCTTTATTTTTTCTACATTAAACAACTCTACTTGTTCATTATCTTCAAGACTAAAAAGGATGGTTTCATCAACACCTGTATCTAACAAAAAGCTCATCTCTACACCATTAACCCGAATAGGCATTATTATCAAATTATTGATCAGTTTAAAAGGAATACTTACTTTACTTTTATTTTCTATAAACAAAAAACCTTCCTGAGCATTCACAGATGAGAAATAAAATAAAAATAATACAATGCGAAAAAGTAGCTTCATACCTAAAATTTCAATAAAAATAAAAAAAAAGTGCATATAAATACTATTTTCATAATATATAAAGCAAAAGTATTGGCACTTTATAAAAAAATTCGGAATTTTGTATATCAAAAAAATAAAAAATGCCACAAGTTTCGAATAAAGGAAAACAAATGCCAGAGTCACCAATAAGAAAATTGGTGCCATACGCTGAAATTGCTAAGAAAAAAGGTCACAAAGTTTATCATTTAAACATAGGGCAGCCAGATATAAAAACGCCCGAAGTTGCTATGAATTCTATAAAAAATCTTGATATCAAGGTTTTAGAATACAGCCATTCTGCAGGATTTGAAAGTTACAGAACCAAGTTGTCCCAATATTACAAAAACCATGGATTGCCTATTGATGTAGCCGATATTATCATTACAACTGGTGGATCAGAAGCCTTACTTTTTGCTATGGGAAGCACTATGGATGTGGATGATGAAATCATTATTCCAGAGCCATTTTATGCCAATTACAATGGATTTTCAACAGCATCTGGTGTAAAAGTTGTTCCAGTAATTTCGACTATCGATACTGGATTTGCTTTGCCTCCAATTGCTGACTTTGAAAAATTGATTACCCCTAAAACCAAAGCTATTTTGATCTGTAATCCAGGAAATCCTACTGGTTATTTGTATTCAAAAGAGGAAATAATGCAACTTGCTGCCTTAGTAAAAAAGCACGATTTGTTTTTAATTGCCGATGAAGTGTACAGAGAATTTACCTATGATGGAGACATTCATTACTCTGTGATGAATATTCCTGGATTAGAAGAACATGCCATTATGATTGATTCTGTTTCAAAAAGATACAGTATGTGTGGCGCAAGAATAGGTTGTATTGTTTCAAAGAATAAAGAATTAATGGCAACTGCTATGAAATATGCTCAGGCAAGATTAAGTCCGCCTACTTTTGCACAAATTGCAAGTGAAGCAGCATTAGACACACCGCAAAGTTATTTTGACGAAGTGATAACAGAATACAGAGAAAGAAGAGATACACTTGTAGCAGAATTAAATAAAATTGAAGGTGTAAAAGTGGCCAAACCTAAAGGTGCTTTTTATTGTATTGCGCAATTGCCTATTGATAATGCAGATCAATTTGCCCAATGGTTGCTTGAAACTTATGATTTGAATGGAGAAACGGTAATGGTAGCGCCTGCCGCAGGGTTCTATTCGACTCAAGGAGTAGGGTTAAATGAAGTTCGTATCGCTTATGTGCTTAAAAAAGAAGATTTAATTAAAAGTGTAACTATTCTAAAAGAAGCGATAAAAGTTTATAACAAACTATAATTCAAACACAATATTTTTTAAAGCTCTGAATAATTTTAAACTATTCAGAGCTTTTTTATTTAAATAATTTTATGGGCAAAGAAGTTTTTAAATCTCATTCGTACTTATATCAATTCTTTTAGTATTATTAATTATCTTTGCACTACAAAAAAATGCTATCACTTTATAATTATTTATGAGCAAAAACGAAGATTTTTTAGACGAAATTGGAGACAATCATATCGCAACAAATGCAGTCAATCCTGTTAGAAAAGATGCTTTTGTACTTACTGATGAACAAAAAATTGAATTAATAAAAAAAGATGTAGAAAACATTTTAACAACACTAGGAATGGACATGACAGACGATAGTCTCAAAGGAACTCCTAATCGCGTGGCTAAAATGTTTGTAAAAGAAATTTTTGGTGGGCTACATCCTCAAAAAAAACCTAGCGCTTCCACGTTTGATAACAATTACAAATATGGGGAAATGCTTGTTGAAAAAAATATTACTTTGTATTCTACTTGCGAACACCATTTACTACCTATAATTGGTCGTGCGCACATTGCATATATTTCTAACGGAAGGGTTGTAGGCTTATCAAAAATGAACCGCATTGTAGATTATTTTGCAAAAAGACCTCAAGTACAAGAAAGACTTACAATGCAGATTGTTCAAGAATTGCAAAAAGTGTTGAATACTGAAAATGTAGCTTGCGTAATTGATGCCAAACATTTGTGCGTTAACTCAAGAGGCATCAGAGATATTGAAAGCAGCACAGTAACTTCTGAGTTTGGTGGTAAATTTAAAGAAGAACAAACACGAAGAGAGTTTCTTGATTATATAAAATTAGACACTAAATTTTAAGGTAGTAATTTCTAAATTTATAGCCCTGATTGAAGAGAAAATCCCACACTTTTTTGTGTGGATTGAAACGAAAAGCGGGAAAAGCTCCAAAAAAAACAAAAATAAATACAATTTCAGATGGCATTATATAAAAGTCAGACCCTAAAAATATACAATTCTCTTTCTGGAGAAAAGGAAACATTTGTTCCTATCAATGAAGGAAATGTGGGTATGTATGTTTGCGGACCTACAGTTTATAGCAATGTGCATTTAGGAAATGTTAGGACTTTTATGTCTTTTGATGTGATTTTTAGGTACCTATTGCATTTGGGTTACAAGGTGCGTTATGTAAGAAATATTACTGATGTAGGTCATATTGTAAACGATGTGGATGATGGTGATGACAAAATTGCTAAAAAAGCAAGAATGGAAAAGCTGGAGCCTATGGAAATCGTACAACGCTACACTTTAGATTTTCACGATATTCTTAACGCTTTTAATTTTTTGCCACCGAGTATTGAACCTACTGCAACGGGACATATTATTGAGCAAATTGAAATTGTAAAAAAAATTATTGATAAAGGTATAGGCTATGTGGCCAATGGTTCTGTGTATTTTGATGTAGTAAAGTTCAATGAAACCAATCACTATGGTAAATTGAGCGGCCGTAATATTGAAGACATGCTTGCCAATACACGTGATCTTGATGGTCAAACTGACAAAAGAAATCCACAAGATTTTGCACTTTGGAAAAAAGCCGAACCACAACATATTATGCGTTGGCCTTCACCATGGAGCGATGGTTTCCCTGGTTGGCATCTTGAGTGTACTGCAATGAGTACTAAATATCTGGGCAATCATTTTGATATTCACGGGGGCGGAATGGATTTAAAATTTCCACATCATGAATGTGAAATTGCACAAAACGAAGCTTGTACAGATAATACTCCTGTAAACTTCTGGATGCACGCCAACATGCTCACATTGAATGGCAAAAAAATGTCAAAATCTACTGGAAACAATATTCTTCCAGGAGAAATAATCACGGGTGACAATACGATCTTGAGTAAAGCTTTCTCTGCATCTGTGGCGCGATTTTTTATGCTTCAGGCGCATTACAGAAGCATATTGGACTTTTCGGATGATGCTATAGTTGCTGCCGAAAAAGGGTATATCAGATTGATGGAAGCTGTGAGTAGTTTAAAAGATATTACCGCTGGGTCTACTTCTAGCTTTGATATTACAGCTTGGAAACAAGCTTGTTATGATGCGATGAACGATGATTTTAATTCTCCTATTTTGATAGCACAATTATTTGAAGGGGTTAAATATATCAATTTACTAAAAGAAGGTAATGCTACTTTGAATGCTGATGATTTGCATAATTTTTCGGCTGCGATGCACGCTTTTGTATTTGATGTTTTAGGTCTTGAAGAAGACAAAAAAGCAAATAACAACAATAGCAAACTTGAGGGTGTAATTAATATGCTTATTGTAATGCGCAATAACGCTCGAGCCAATAAAGATTTTGCCATGTCTGATGCTATTCGTGACCAATTGATTGCACTGGGTATTCAGTTAAAAGATGGAAAAGAAGGTACTTCTTTTAGTCTTTAAAAAAGTATATTTTGAAACCAACTGCGCCATTTGTCTTTTTAGTTCGGTTTTATCAATCGGCCATATCGCCTTTTACAGCTTCAGCCTGCAGGTTTGAACCGACTTGTTCTACTTACATGATCGAGGCTTTACAAATACATGGCGTGTTAAAAGGTGGTTATTTAGGTTTAAAACGCATTTTAAGCTGTCATCCTTGGGGCAAAACAGGTTATGATCCCGTCCCGAAACGCAATGAAAACGAAAATCGAAAAAATAACGATTGTCTTCATAAACATTAACCAGAAATTTAACAATTGTTACAATCAAATTTCTATTTTTACCAAACTAAAAAACAAACTATATAAAATATGATACACGCACTCAATATTATTTGGAATCCATCAGAAGGCATCGATTTAGGATTTTTTGTAGTTCGCTATTACAGTTTGATGTTTGTAATCGCGTTTGGATTGGGTTGGTATATCATGAAAAAAATATTTGACAGAGAAAACGAATCAGTAGAAAAGTTAGACAGCTTGTTTATTTGGACTGTTTTTGCAACACTTTTAGGAGCGCGTTTGGGTCATGTATTCTTTTATGATTGGGAATATTACAAAGAACATTTGATGGAAATAATGCTTCCCATCAGAGAAAGTGGTGATGGTTATGAATTTACAGGTTTTACAGGTTTAGCAAGTCATGGTGCCGCAATAGCCATTTTTATTGCTTTGTATTTTTTTAGTAAAAAAATAATGAAAAGACCATTGCTATGGCTACTTGATCGTGTGGTAATCCCTGTAGCGAGTGGCGCCATATTTGTGAGATTGGGTAATTTTTTCAATTCAGAAATTATAGGTCATAAAACCACTTCATCATTCGGAATTCGTTTTATTAGAGATCAATTTACAGAAAGAGAAGCGGTACAACTTACAGGTCTTACTGATCCTAAAGCAGCTTATCGTGCTATTATTAACGATCCTAAATTTGTAACAATTTTAGAACAGGTTCCTGCAAAACATCCAACACAGTTGTATGAAGCCTTTGGTTATCTATTTGTGTTCTTAATATTATTTTATGGCTATTGGAAAACAGACATGAGACAAAAACAAGGATTTTTATTGGGCTTATTTCTAATTTTACTATGGACAATAAGATTTGTAGTTGAATTTGTAAAAGAAAGTCAAGGTGGTTTTGAAAGTAATTTAGGTACTTTTTCCACAGGACAATGGCTAAGCATACCTTTTGTAATTATTGGCTTTATACTTGTGCTGAGAGCCAGGAAACCACAAATTATTTAAATAACAAATCTACAGATAGCCAGAAATTACTTTCTGGCTTTTTTGTAGCAATTCATTTGTAAAAAGTAAATAAGGATCCAACATCTTTTGTTCTAATCCTGTTCTATTGAGCCATTGTATAAGTCCTTGAACTTTATCAAAATCCATTTCTTCCCAATTTTCTGTTGTTCCTGAAGCAGTATTTGTTAACAACTGACTTTGATACAATTCAATATTTTAAAGATCTAATTTTGTGACATGATTCGATAATATTTGGGCGCTTTCCTTTATTTTTGGCTTCCAAGCCTTCCCAATTCATAAAAACCCAAGTAGCATCTGCAATTCCGTTTAATAAAGTATTCCATATTCCCAGTTTTTCTGGATAGACGAGTTTCATATCGCCTTTACCACCATCATTTTTAACCATTTGATTGACGATAAAATCTTCATATCTCGCTTTGTAGGAAGCATAAACTTTTCTATCTAATTGTGATGGCTTATTTATTTGGGGAGCTTTAAGTGTGACTATTGCGCTTAAATCTTCTTTTAAAATTGCAGCAACAGCTTTTACGTTTACTAGATTTTCTTTAATTCTCAAACTGATGACGCTTCTAAAGGTGCAATGGCAAAATCTACAAAACCCAATGCCAGCTTTTTTGCAGGAGTAATTTCGTAATCGTCAATACTTGGATCTAGCAAATCAATTTCGATTCCCAACTCCTTATAAAAACCCAATTCTTTGGCAACAAGAAAACCAGTATGATTGGAATTGGGCGTCCAATCTAATGCTATTGTAATGCTTTTCATTTTACTTAATATTAAAAACATTCTTTTATAAAACAAAAAACCCGAATGATTGCCATTCGGGTTTTACTATATTTCAATAAATAATTATGCGTTGTGCTCTTCTTCGATTCTTTTGTGCTCCGCGTCAGAAATTGTATCACACAAAACTGGAGTAGCAATAAATAATGAAGAGTAAGTACCTATTATAATACCAATTAACATGGCAAAAATAAATCCTCTAATTGATTCACCACCAAAAATAAACATGATCAAAAGTACCATAATCATAGTCAAAGATGTATTTAAAGTTCTTGACATTGTACTATTAATAGATTGGTTTACAATTTGATTAAAGTTTCCTTTTACTTTTTTACCACCTAAGTATTCACGAACTCTGTCAAATACAATAACGGTATCATTCATAGAATATCCGATAACGGTAAGTATTGCAGCGATGAAATGCTGGTCAATTTCCATACCAAATGGAGCATATTTCCAGAACAAAGAGTAAACCCCTAGTACAAAAATCACATCATGCGCAACAGCCGCGATAGCACCTAAACTGTACTGCCATTTTCTAAAACTTATCATCAAGTACAAACAAACTATTAACATTGCACCAAGAACGGCCCAATAAGAATTGGTCTTGATATCTTCTGCTACTGTAGGCCCTACTTTTGAAGCTTGTACAATTCCTAATTGTTTGCCATCATAAGAATTTACAAATTTATCATAAGTCATATCAGCGCCATAGTGTCTTTTTAAACCTTCATAAAGCTTCGCATTCACTTCTTTATCAGCTTCAATTCCTGACTCAGCAACTTTATATTTGGTAGTGATTTTAAGCTGTGTTTTTTCTCCAAAAACTTTAGCTTCAACAGCACTTCCAAAAACTTTAGACAATTCTTCTTTTACTTCATCAGTAGGTATTGCTTTATCAAAACGAACTTGAAAAGTTCTTCCACCCACAAAGTCAACACCATAGTTCAAACCATTGGTTGATAATGAAATTACACTTACAATTACTACTGCTATAGAAAAAGCATAAAATCCTTTCTTGTATTTAAGGAAATCTATATTAAATCCTGTAAACCAGTTTTTAGACAAACTCGTTACAAAAGACAATTTATTGTTTCTAGCTACACTCCAGTCTAAAAGTATTCTTGTAATAAAAATAGATGTAAACAATGAAGTTGCTATACCAATAAGTAACGTTGTAGCAAAACCTTGAATAGGACCTGTTCCAAAAACCAATAAAACAAGACCTGTTAATATGTGTGTTACGTTAGCATCAATGATAGAACGCATAGCACCTTTCCAACTGAATGAAGTTTTTATGGCCTCCTCAATCGTTTTTCCGGAACGTAATTCTTCTTTTGCACGTTCGTAAATAATAATGTTAGCATCTACCGCTGTACCCATTGTTAAAACGATACCAGCAATACCAGGTAATGTAAGTACAGCACCTAAGCTAGCTAAAATTCCGAATAAAAATAGTAAGTTGACCGCTAATGCAATGTTTGCATAAACACCAGCTTTACCATAATAAATAATCATCCAAAGTGATACCAATAACAATCCTATTAATGATGAGTTTACACCATTGTCAATTGCTTCTTGACCTAAAGATGGTCCTACTATCTCTGATTGAATAATATCTGCCGAAGCCGGTAATTTTCCTGCTCTAAGGACATTTGCTAAATCTTTAGTTTGTGCAATGTCAAAACTTCCAGAAATTTGAGATCTTCCTCCAGAAATTGGTCCGCTAGAAACCCCTGGTGCAGAATAAACTATGTTATCAAGAACAATGGCAATATTACTTTTTTGAGTGTAAGCTTTACCTGTTAATTCTTCCCAGATCTTTGCTCCTTTACCGTTCATTTGCATAGAAACAGCTGGCTTTCCAGACTGGTCAAAATCATCTTTTGCATCAGTTACAACACCACCACTCATAGGCGCAGCGTTATCTCTGTTTCCTTTTAAAGCGTAGAGTTCAACGGTTTCAATTTCTTTTTTAGTTTTTTCATCAACAATAGATGAAGGTACACTCCAAACAAATTTAGCATAACGCTGGTCTCCTTGTAGTAAAATTTTGATCTCTGGTCTTTTAAGATATCCATTAACAACTGCCGTATCTTTTACAGAAAATATTCCTAAAATAGGACCACCACCTTGAGCAATAATTTTACCTAATAAAGGATTATTTTCAGCTGCTACATCAGTAGAATCCTTTGTGTCAGCCAATAAATCTGTCAATGTATCTTTAACGACAGCCTTCACTTCTTTTTTAACAACAACTTCAGATTTTTTTAATGACTCATTAGCTGTCATTAAGAAACCACCTATTTCTTCTACCTTATATGTTTCCCAAAATTCTAATTGTGCAGTACTTTGCAATAATTTTTTGATACGATCTACATCTTTAGCCCCAGGAAGTTCTACAAGAATTCTACCTGTTTCCCCTAATTTTTGAATATTAGGTTGGGTTACCCCAAATTTATCTATACGCTTTCTTAATACTTCAAAAGCACTCGCTACCGATTCGTCAACTTTTTTTCTAATAACTTTTTCAACCTCGTTGTCAGTCATTTTAAAATTTACCTCATCTGCTAAGTTTTTGTTAGCAAAAATATCTGGAGCACCTAATTTTACTGTCCCGTTTGAATTGGCTTCAAATTCATTAAAAAAGGCATCGATATAAGATTGATTTCCTTTAATATTTTTAGTTGCATCAACTAACGCTTTGTTGAAAACAGCATTTTTAGAATTGTTAGCCAATCCTTTTATAATATCTTTAACAGAAATTTGAAGGATAACATTTATTCCTCCCTCTAAGTCAAGCCCTTTGTTGATCTTTTTTTCTTTTACATCATCATATGTAAAAAAGTCTAAAAAAACCTTTTCTTTCCCGATTGAATCTAAATAGGTAATTTCTTTATTGCTATCCCCTTTTGCAAATGCTTTTGCATCGCCTTCAACATTACTTGCCACAAATGTGAAAGAAAGTTGGTAAATACTTACCAATGCAAATAAAATTGCAAAAAATTTAACGAGTCCTCTATTCTGCATTATTACTAAAAATTAATTAATTTTGTTTGTGTTTTATTATCTAATTTGTTAAAAATAAATAAAATTTATAGTTTTATTGTGTGTTTTCAAAATATAGAAATACTTCCTTTTTTTGAAACGAGCAAATATATAATTTACCGAAAGATTAACCAATTTATTTATTGATTAATCTCAAAAAAAAGACTGCAAACTTGCAGTCTTCTCTATATATTGTAAAAAAACTTACGCTAAAACTGTTTTCAAAGCATCATTCATGCTTCTTACTGCATCTGCACTTTTAGCAAATAAAGCTTTTTCTAAATCATTCAAGTCAATTGTAACAATTTCTTCTAAACCATTTTTACCGATGATACAAGGAACACCCATACAAATATCTGTTTGACCATATTCTCCTTCTAAGAATACAGAACATGCAATCATTTTCTTTTGGTCATTCAAAATACTATCTACAAGATAAGCAACTGATGCACCGGGAGCATACCAAGCTGATGTGCCTAAAAGTGCTGTTAATGTTGCACCGCCTACCATTGTATCCGCTGCAACTTTGTCTAATTGTGCCTCCGAAAGAAATGCAGAAACTGGTATACCATTATACGAGGCCAATCTAGTTAAAGGAATCATTGTAGTATCACCGTGACCGCCTATAACCATTGCAGAAACATCATTTGCAGGTTTATTCAAAGCTTGTGACAAATAGGTTTTGAAACGAGAGCTGTCTAAAGCGCCACCCATTCCTATAATTCTATTTTTTGGTAATCCTGTCGCTTTTAAAGCCAAATATGTCATTGTATCCATAGGGTTAGAAACTACAACCACAATTGTATTAGGAGAATGTACTAAAACATTTTCGACAACAGTTTTTACTATTCCTGCATTAATCCCAATTAACTCCTCACGGGTCATTCCTGGTTTTCTTGGAATTCCAGATGTGATAACCACTACATCACTTCCTGCTGTTTTTGAGTAATCATTTGTGCTCCCCGATACTTTTGTATTGAATCCTAAAGTAGTTTGGGTTTGCATAATATCAAGCGCTTTGCCTTCAGCAAAACCTTCTCTGATATCTAATAAAACTATTTCGCTAGCAATTCTTCTGTAAGCAATTGCATCTGCACATGTGGCGCCTACATTTCCAGCACCTACTATTGTAACTTTCATATAAATGTTATTTGATGATTTGTAATTTGTATTGTGTCTAAAATTATAAATTATGCATCAATATTTGCATAAACTGCATTTTTCTCTATAAACTCTCTTCTTGGTGGCACCTCATCACCCATCAACATTGAGAAAACACGATCAGCCTCTGCAAGGCTATCAATATTTACTTGGCGAAGGGTTCTAAAATTAGGATCCATTGTAGTTTCCCATAATTGCTCTGCATTCATTTCTCCAAGACCTTTGTAACGCTGAATGGCTGCACTACCACCCATTTTCTCATTAGCTATATCGCGCTGATTGTCGTTCCAAGCATATTCTTTTTTGTTCCCTTTTTTAACAAGATATAAAGGTGGTGCTGCAATGTAAACATGGCCTTCCTCAATCAATTCTTTCATAAATCTAAAGAAAAATGTCAAAATTAATGTAGAAATATGACTACCATCGACATCCGCATCACACATAATAATTACTTTATGGTAACGCAATTTTTCTAAGTTCAAAGCTTTACTGTCCTCTGCAGTACCTATTGTGACGCCTAGAGCTGTAAAAATATTTCGAATCTCTTCGTTTTCGAATACTTTGTGGTGCATTGCTTTTTCAACATTCAAAATTTTACCACGTAATGGCAAAATAGCTTGAAAAGCACGATCACGACCTTGTTTTGCTGTTCCTCCTGCTGAATCTCCTTCGACAAGATAAACTTCGCATTTTGCAGGATCTTGCTCTGAACAATCTGATAATTTACCTGGTAATCCGCCACCGCCAAGAACGGTTTTGCGTTGCACCATTTCACGAGCTTTTTTAGCCGCATGACGTGCTTGAGCCGCAAGTATCACTTTTTGAACTATAATTCGGGCATCATTTGGATTTTCTTCCAAATAATTCTCTATCATTTCGCTCACTGCTTGACTTACGGGCGCAACAACTTCCCTATTCCCTAATTTGGTTTTAGTTTGACCTTCAAATTGTGGCTCTGAAACTTTTACAGAAATAATGGCGGTAAGTCCTTCACGAAAATCATCTCCAGCAATTTCGAATTTCAATTTATCCAACATTCCAGAAGCATCTGCATATTTCTTTAAGGCTCTTGTTAAACCTGTTCTGAATCCTTGTAAATGTGTTCCACCTTCATGCGTATTGATGTTGTTAACGTAAGAAAAAATATTTTCTGTATAACTGGTGTTGTAAATCAAGGCAACTTCAACAGGAATTTCGCCTTTTTCATTGTCCATTGAAATTACATGAGCAATAATTGGCTCACGGTTTCCATCCAGGTAACGAATGTATTCTTTAAGACCTTCGTCAGAATGAAAGATTTCAGAAACAAAATTACCTTCTTTGTCAACTTCTCTTTTGTCTGTAAAAGTGATTGTAATTCCTTTGTTAAGATAAGACAGTTCACGCATACGTGCAGATAAAGTATCGTAAGAATACTCTACAGTTTGGGTAAATATACTTGGGTCAGGATAAAAAGTAACAATTGTCCCTCTTTTTGTAGTTTCACCTATTTGTTTAACGGGATAAAGTGCTTTTCCTTTTTCATATTCTTGCTCATATACTTTTCCGTCGCTACTATGTACTGTAGCTCTAAGATGGTTTGATAACGCATTTACAACGGAAACCCCTACGCCGTGAAGTCCCCCAGAAACTTTATAAGAATCTTTGTCAAACTTCCCTCCTGCGCCAATCTTAGTCATTACAACTTCTAATGCTGAAACGCCTTCTTTTTTATGAATTCCAACTGGAATACCGCGACCGTTGTCTTCTACCGAAATCGAACCGTCTTCATTTATATCTACTCTAATGGTATCACAATGGCCACCCATTGCCTCATCAATTGAATTATCTACGACCTCATAAACCAAATGGTGCAAACCACGAACACCTACATCTCCTATGTACATAGATGGACGCATTCTTACATGTTCCATCCCTTCTAATGCTTGAATACTATCTGCTGAATAATTGTTTTTATTGATTTCCTCGCTCATATAAATGTTATTCTGAATGTTTTTTTGTTTAACAGACAAATATATATAAACGAGACTTAATATCTTTTAAAAACGCTTATTTAAGTGGCTAAGTTATTAACATCTTATTGACTAATTTTAGATTCGGATAGTCCTAAATAAGATATAAAGATTATTAGAAAAAAATAAATAGATTAAACAGCATCAAAAATGTTTTTAATGCAGGTTTTAGTTTTACAGGTTTTGATTATTGTTTACTTTATACAAGCATTTGATTTGTTATTAGCCTATGTTTTAATAAATAAGTTTTATATTTTAAATTTATTCATGTGCTAATTTGAAACTTTTTACTTTGCGTTTGCTATATATATTATTTTCATTCCCAAAGTATTTGTAACTCATCATTCGCGCCATTAAATAACTAACAGTAGATTCTGCTCCTTGGTTTAAATTTACATTATTTTCTTCAATACCATCAAAACAACCGCCAGTACAAGGATTATAAACAATTTGCTGCAAATGATTGTTGCCTAAAAACCAATTGAAAGCTATTTCCATTTTGGCTAAATATTTTTTGTCTTTAAAAATATCATGAAATTTTCTTAACGCAATAATAGTGTAGGATACATCAATGGGTTGTTCTCCATAATCTTTATTTTCTTCACCTTTCATTTGCCAAGTCCTATTAGAAATTACTTTTATTGCAGTAGTTGTAAATGTTTTTTCGATCAAAAAATCAAAGGATTCTTTTGCAATACTTTTATAAACTTCGTTATCGGTCATGGTATAAGCACACAATAATGCTTCGGGTAATACGCTGTTTGCGTAAGTGAGATAACTCTCGAACCATTTCCAGGTTTCTGAAGATTCATGGCGGTACATTTGTACCAATCTATTGGCCAACATTTCCGAAATAGCAATAGTAGATTCATTTTTTATAGTTCGGTTGTAATAATAAATGCCTTTTATTGCAAAAGCCATTGCGCGAGGTGAATGCGAATTGTTTAAATTTTGGATGGCTCTTTCAAAAATTTGAGTAGCTTTTAAGGTTAATTCTGAAGGTAAAATTGCAGACAATGAAATTAAATATCCCATTGCCCAAAGTGCCCTTCCCGTAGAATCCTCAAGATTAACAGTGTTGTTTTGCTCGGTAAATTTGTTTTTATAATCTACATAATTAACAAACTGGTCTTGGTAGCGCTCACAATAAGCAATAAAGTTGAGGTAAATTTTTATGTACAATAAATCATTATTATCTCTAGTCATTTTGTAGTGCTGACACATGGCAATCATAGCTCTAGCATTGTCATCTATAGTATAACCAGAATTAATATCAGGATGATTGATGTTAGAAAATTGTAGCATACCAAAATAGGTAGTCATCTTTTTGATATGGTCTAGATTGATTTCGGGATTCCTATAGTGGAGTTCTATTTGATTTCTTGAAATATGTTGTAAAAATTTTGCATGCGCTACTGCTGAATTTTGCCAAGCAGTGCAAGTAATTTTGTGCAAACCATTTGAAATTATATTCAAACGCAGTTTTACATCAAACAAAAGTTTATTGACAGCTTCACTTAATTGTTGGGAATTTCCAAAATCAATTATAATTCCTGATGCATAAGATAAAACTTCTTTTGCGTGAGGAATAGGAGTAGAAATCACGGGACAACCACAACTTAATGCATAAGAAAAAGTACCGCTCACGGCTTGGTTAGGATCATTAGACGTAAACAAATAAACATCAGTAAGTTGTAAATATTCTAAAAGTTCGTCTAATGGTAAGTATTTATTAATGAACTTAACATGTTTCTGTAAACCTAGTGCGTTAATCTTGTCTTGAAGGTAATACCTGTATTTTTCGCCCTCTTTTTTAACAACTGTAGGATGTGTTTTTCCTATAATTAAAAAAAGAACTTCAGGGCTTGTATTTATAATAGCTGGTAAAGCATCAAGTGTAGTTTCTATATTTTTGCCAGAACTCAAAAGCCCAAAAGTAGAAAGTATTTTTCGGTTGCCGAGTCGGTATTTTTCTCTAAGTTTTGATTTACTAAGATGGGGAACTAAATGGGTGCCATGAGGAATAATTACAATTTCATTTTGTTCAGGTACATCATAATTATTTTTTAATATTTCTGCAGCATTGTTTGTCATTACAATTACTCCCGAACTGTTGTTTAATAAATGTGTTACATCTTGTTTTAAATCACTATTAGGATTTGGCAAAACAGTATGAAATACAACAACTAATGGCTTAGTTAATGTAGTAATGAATGTATTAAAATCATTTGAATTATCACAAAAGAAACCAAACTCATGCTGCAATAAAACAATTTTTATGTTATCGTCATTGTTAATTTTATTGGCTAAAATGGTGTAAGAATTAGAGTTGCAAGTGTTTAAAACATATTTAACTTCATCTTGGTAGTTGTGATTTTCGTTTTCATTCTCAAGTGCGCAAACTTTGATAGAAAACGAGTATACAAATTGATCATTAAGCGCATTGATTAAATCATAGGAATAAGTTGCAATGCCACATTCTCTTGGTGGATAGGAGCTAATTACCAATATTTCTGGTAATATATTTTTATCAAAACCATTCTTCTCGTCTAAAAAAAAGTCTTTCGCAAGAAACGAAGACAAATTTAAATTTTCATATTTTTCATTATAGGTTTTGTGATTTTTCATGTTCATTTTTATTTAGGTTATGTATGGTATGGTTTTATTGGTTCAATAGTTCATCTAATAAATCGTTTATGTCAACAGATGCACATGCAATTCTTTCATCGGCAGCACCATAATAGATATACAAAATATTATCAATTAATGCCGTTCCGGTAGGGAAACACACGTTATTAATGTATCCTTTTATTTCCCATTCTTCTTCAGGTTCAAATAGAGAATAGGGCAATCTAGAAATTTCTTTAGAAGGATTTTCTAACTCTAATAATGCAGCACAAGCAGTGTATTTATAACCATTTACAACATCATGAACACCGTGGTATATTAAAAGCCAACCAAATTTTGTTTCAATAGGAGGGCAACCTCCTCCTATATAACTTAATTCATGTTTGCATTTTGGGTCTAAAAGAATATGATCTTCGAGATTGATTATGTAGTCTTTCCAAAATGCAGCATTGAGTTCATTCAAATGATTTACAGACGCGATTTGCATTCCTGGTTTTATACGGTGTAAGAAAACCAGTTTTCCTTTAATCCTTCTCGGAAAAAAAATTAGATTTTTGTCCCAAATCAAATTATTACTCATATTCAAATGATAATATTTATCATTAATATCCTCACTGCAATTGAGCCATTCTCTAAACTGATCCCCTTTTACTTGTGGAACCATAATGCCTTGTTTGTGAAAATGTTTTAAATCTTTTGAAATGGCTAATGCACCAAAAGCATTATTACCATCATAAGCACAATAGGTGAGATAGTATAAATCATCAATTTTTACAATCCTAGGATCTTCAACACCATGGCTTTCATACTTGAATTCGCTAGTGATTACTGGATAATCATAACGTTCTTGAACAGTTACGGGATCACTAAATTTGCAATAACCTATTGTAGACCTATTGCCCCTAGCGACAGCCCTATAAAACATATGAATTGTATCATTTTCATAAACAATTGCAGGATTAAGCACGCCTTCAATTTCAAAGTCTAATGCTCTTTTATGAAGTACAATCCCTAATTTGTTAACTTTAATCATAACATGCCTATTATCAGAAAAGTAAAAATATTTAAAATGAATTGATTAAAATTATATTATCTGGCTAAAAGGTTATGTTATTCAAACAAATGAGAGATGTTTCTTAGTATAATTTATTGGGAATAGTTTAATCTTTAAAATTACTACAATAAATAGATTTATATTAAATTATTTATTTACCCCTAAAAATTATAGGTTATAAATTATTAATTACAATAATTTTATATATTTGCATAAAAATAATAGGGGTTTAATCCTTTAAATTAATATTTATGTCAACATTTCGTTTCCAAGCTTTAAAAGAAGCATCAAACAGAAAACCGGTTAAATTTGAAGAAGCCGACAGAAAATCTAACATTTTTGGCGCTAATGTATTTAATGACAAAGCTATGAAGCAATTTTTGACTTCTGATGCTCACAAAGGGGTTAAGGATGCTGTTCAGCACGGAACTAAAATTGATAGAAAACTAGCTGATTATATCGCTATGGGAATGAAAGAATGGGCACTTTCTAAAGGTGTTACTCATTATACCCACTGGTTTCAGCCTTTAACAGGTACTACTGCTGAAAAACATGATGCCTTTTTTGAAACTTCTTATGATGGTAGCGATCCTGTAGAAAAATTTGGTGGTGCACAATTAGTACAACAAGAGCCAGATGCTTCCAGTTTTCCTAACGGAGGTATCAGAAATACGTTTGAAGCAAGAGGTTATACAGCTTGGGATCCTACCTCTCCAGCATTTATTTTTGGTACAACTTTATGTATTCCTACAGTTTTTATTTCTTATACAGGAGAAGCTTTAGATTATAAAACACCTTTATTAAGGGCTTTGAACGCCGTTGATGAAGCAGCAACAGACATTTGTAAGTATTTTGATAAAAATGTAAAAAAAGTAACCGCAACTTTAGGTTGGGAGCAAGAATACTTTTTGATTGACACGGCATTGGCCAATTCACGTCCAGATATTTTAATGACAGGAAGAACTTTATTAGGACATACTTCTGCAAAAGGCCAACAGTTAGACGATCATTATTTTGGATCAATACCTACAAGAGCATTAAATTATATGCGTGAGTTAGAACAAGAATGCATGTATTTAGGCATTCCTGTAAAAACACGCCACAATGAAGTTGCACCCAACCAATTTGAGTTGGCACCTATTTTTGAAGAGACAAATCTAGCAGTAGATCACAATTCATTATTAATGGATGTAATGCAAAAAGTAGCTGAAAGACATGACTTTAAAGTACTTTTCCATGAAAAACCTTTTAAAGGCGTAAATGGTTCAGGAAAGCACAATAACTGGTCACTTGCTACTGATACTGGGATAAATTTGTTGAGTCCAGGTAAAACTCCTATGAGCAATTTACAATTTTTATCTTTCTTTATTAATACTATCAAAGCTGTAAATGACTACGAAACTTTATTAAGAGCGGCTATTGCTACCGCTACAAACGACCATCGTTTGGGTGCAAATGAAGCACCACCAGCTATTATTTCTGTATTTATAGGGCAACAACTTACTAAAGTTTTAGCGGAGTTAGAAGGTGTTTCAGCGGGTAAGTTATCTCCTGAAGAAAAAACAGACTTAAAATTAAATGTAGTAGGTAAAATTCCAGATGTTTTACTTGACAACACAGATAGAAACAGAACTTCTCCATTTGCATTTACAGGAAATAAATTTGAGTTTAGAGCAGTAGGTTCTTCAGCAAATTGTGCCAATGCAATGACAACTTTAAATACAATTGTTGCCAAACAACTTAAAGATTTCAAAAAAGAAGTTGATGTTTTAATTGAAACTAAAGACATGAAAAAAGATGATGCTATTTTTAATGTTTTGCGTGAATACATCAAACAATCTAAAAAAATACTTTTTGAAGGGGATGGTTATAGCGATGCTTGGGAAAAAGAAGCAAAAAAACGTGGCTTGAGTAATTTTAAAACAACACCTTTAGCTTTAAAAGCCAAAGTTTCAAGTCAAGCACTTGATTTATTCAGCGAAATGAATGTTATGAATCATATTGAAGTTGAAGCCCGCTACGAGATTGAATTAGAAGAATATACTAAGAAAATCCAAATTGAAGGGAGAGTTTTAGGCGACATTGCTAGAAATCATGTGATTCCTACAGCCATTCAATACCAAAATACATTGATTGATAATGTAAAAGGATTGAAAGAAATTTTTGGAAATGAATTTGAAAAAATAGGAAAAGAGCAAATTGTACTTATAAGAGAAATTTCAGGTCACATCGAAGGCATCAATACTAAGGTAGAAGAAATGACTGAAGCGAGAAAAAAAGCAAATGCTTTGACAGATGCACAAAAAATGGCCGAAGTTTATTGTGATAAAGTAAAACCTTATTTTGAAATCATTAGAGAACACTGTGATAAATTAGAACTTCTCGTAGATAATGAATCTTGGACATTGACAAAATACAGAGAATTATTGTTTACAAAATAAACAAAATCATCTTTATTTGAAATCCTATATTTAATAAAATATAGGATTTTTTTTGTCACATTTTAAAAAATGTATTAGATTTAAAGAAACTATATTTATAAAAATGAAGTTATTAACAATAGTTCTATTTCTTTTTAAAATTTCGTTGTGTTATTCTCAAGAACAATTTTCTGTTTTTTTTGAGAGCAACAAATTTGATTTAAAAGCCAATGAATCTCAAAAGCTTAACAGCTGGATCAATGACAATAAAGAAATAAAAATCGTAGGGGTATATGGTTTTTGTGATGAGGATGGAAGCACTACTTTTAACGACACTTTGGCGCAAAAAAGAGTCGATTTTGTTTATCAAATTATAAAAAATCAATTAAAAATAAGAGATGATTTCAAGACCCGAAGTTTTGGAGAACAACACCAATTATCAAAAAATAAAGCCGATAATAGAAAAGTAACTTTATTTTACATTCTACAGCAAGATTTGTCCAGAGAAAATGAAATTTTAGGAATTAAAACCGACGAAATCACTCGAAAAGCCACACCTAATTTTCCAGATAAAATGATTTTTGAAAACCCTAACGGAACCACGTCTGAGATGAAGTTAGATACTGTTTTTATGAACCAAGTAAATGTTGCAAAAGCAGGCGAAAAACTCAAACTAGAAAACTTAAATTTTCAATTGAACACTTTTGCAATTTTAAGAGAATCAAAAAGTAAACTCTATGAATTATTGATTGTTTTAGAAAACAACCCAAAACTAAAAATTGACATTCAAGGTCATTTGTGCTGCAGTCCAGTTGATAAAACAAATTTGTCTACACAACGTGCAAAAGCAATTTATAATTTTTTGGTATTGAGTAAAATCAACAGCAATCGTTTGTCTTATAAAGGATTTGGCAGTACTTCCCCATTATTCCCTCTACCAGAAAAATCAGAACAGGAACGTATGGCAAACCGAAGGGTAGAAATTTTAATAATAGAAAATGAATAATAAAAAAGCGACCCATTTAGGTCGCTTTTTTATTTAATCTTGACTCATTATCGATTTCTTTTTTTCTAATACGTTGATTTCTTTTTTTACAAGAACTTCACCCTTAATTTTAAGAGCCACTTGGCCACCAGTATGATTCACTGCATTAGATTCTACAGTAATTGTTTTTCTAATAGGTCCTGGAGCCATATTATACCTCACTTCTATTTTTTCTGTTTGACCGGGCATTACAGGGGTTTTAGGATATGATGGTATAGTACAACCACATGTAGATTGCACATTGGTTATAATTAATGGAGCATTTCCTGTGTTTTTAAATTCAAAATAACGAATGCCATTGTCAGATTCTTTATAAACAGAACCATAATCTATAGTATTGTCTTTCGCAACAAATTCAATTTTCGGACCAGTTTGAGCAAAGCCCAAAGTAGTAAAAATCATAACTGGTAATAATAGTAATAGTTTTTTCATTTCTCAAAAATTAATTTGTTTAAGTAAATTTAGTTTGTTTTAATTAATGTACAAATTATTAATTCTTAATTTTTTATACACCTTTAATTATTTACTTTTGTACCAATTACAAAAAACATACCATTAAATAATTTGTTCTTTTAGGAGCAAATGGTTTGGTTCAATTTTTTATCCATTTTCCTGCTTTTCGTTGCAATCTTTTTGTTTAAAAAAATAAACAAAAAGGATTTACACTTCAATCAGGGCTATTATTTAAACCATAGGTTTTTTTTAATTTTTTTTACAGCATAAAAATAATAACAATCAGATCAACGAATAATATAATATGACAATTCCCGCACAGTTTGACGCTAAAAATATTGAAGATAAGTGGTATGCATATTGGATGAAAAACAATTATTTTCATTCAGAACCTGACTATAGAACACCATATACTATTGTAATCCCACCGCCTAATGTGACTGGCGTTTTGCACATGGGTCATATGCTGAATAATACCATACAAGATGTTTTAATACGTCGTGCTAGACTCAAAGGATTTAACGCTTGTTGGGTTCCAGGAACAGACCACGCATCCATTGCTACCGAAGCAAAAGTAGTAGCAAAATTAAAAGCCGAAGGCATCAATAAAAATGATTTAACCCGTGAAGAATTTCTTGCTCATGCATGGGAATGGACTGATAAGTACGGTGGTGTAATTCTAGATCAATTAAAAAAACTAGGCGCTTCGTGTGACTGGGAACGAACTAAATTTACTATGGATCCTGATATGTCGGCATCTGTAATTAAATCTTTTGTTGATTTATACAACAAAGGTTTGATTTATAGGGGTTACCGCATGGTCAATTGGGATCCCGAGGCCAAAACCACGTTGTCTGACGAAGAGGTTATTTATGAAGAGCAACAAGGAGAATTATATTTTCTAAACTATAAAATTGAAGGTTCAGAAGATTTTTTGACAATTGCAACCACACGTCCAGAAACTATTTTTGGAGATACTGCCATTTGTATCAACCCAAATGATGCGCGTTTTACTCATTTAAAAGGTAAAAAGGCAATTGTGCCAATATGTGGAAGAGTAATTCCGATTATCGAAGATGAATATGTAGATGTTGAATTTGGAACAGGATGTCTAAAAGTAACTCCTGCGCATGACGTAAATGACAAAGCATTAGGAGAAAAACACGATCTTGAAATTGTTGATATCTTTAATGAAGATGCTACATTAAATAGTTTTGGATTGCACTATCAAGGACAAGACCGTTTTGTTGTGCGTGAAGCTATTGCTAAAGAACTAGAAACGATAGGTGCTCTCGCAAAAACCGAAGCACATTTAAACAAAGTAGGTACATCTGAAAGAACAAAAGCCGTAATCGAACCTAGATTATCGGACCAATGGTTTTTGAAAATGGAGGATTTAGTAAAACCAGCAATAAAAGCAGTTCTTGAAGATTCAGAAATAAAATTGTACCCTAAAAAGTTTGAGAATACCTATGCCCATTGGTTAAACAATATCCGTGATTGGAATATTTCTCGCCAACTATGGTGGGGACAGCAAATCCCTGCTTTTTATTATGGTGACGGAAAGGAAGATTTTGTTGTCGCTGAGAACATTGTCGATGCTTTGGCTTTGGCCAAAGAAAAAACTTCTAACTCCCAACTTAAAACTTCCGACTTAAGACAAGATGTTGATGCACTGGATACTTGGTTTTCGTCTTGGTTATGGCCAATATCTGTTTTTGGTGGAATTATGTATCCCGAAAGTCAGGATTTTAAATACTATTATCCAACAAATGATTTAGTAACAGGTCCAGATATTTTATTTTTTTGGGTAGCAAGAATGATTATTGCTGGCTATGAATATACGGGCAAAAAACCATTTACAAATGTCTATTTGACAGGTTTGGTTCGTGATAAACAAAGACGTAAAATGTCTAAATCATTAGGAAATTCTCCTGAACCATTAGAATTAATCGAAAAATTTAGTGCCGATGGTGTTCGTGTAGGATTACTTTTGAGTGCGTCTGCGGGAAATGATATTATGTTCGATGAAGAATTGTGTAACCAAGGAAAAGCATTTTCTAATAAAATATGGAATGCTTTCAAATTAATCAAAGGTTGGGAAGTTTCAACAACTATTCCACAACCAGAATCTTCAAAAGTAGCTATTGAATGGTATGAAGCAAAATTGCAGCAAACCTTAGTTGAAATAGAAGACAATTTTGAAAAGTATAGAATTTCTGATGCCCTGATGGGGATTTATAAATTGGTTTGGGACGATTTCTGTTCTTGGTTTCTTGAAATGATAAAGCCAGGGTACCAACAACCAATAGATAGTGTAACTTTTGCAAAAGCAATTGAAATGTTAGAAAGTAATTTAAAATTGTTACATCCTTTCATGCCTTTCTTGACAGAGGAAATTTGGCATTTATTAGCTAAAAGAACTCCAGAAGAAGCTTTGATTGTTTCAACTTGGCCAGAATTAAAACCGTTTAATGCGGATATAATTTCTGATTTTGAAAATACTATCGAAGTAATTTCAGGAATTAGAAACATCAGAAAAGACAAAAATATTCCTTTTAAAGATGCAATTGAACTGAAAGCAATAAATAATGATAAAGTTTCAACTTATTTTGATTCGGTTGTGACCAAATTAGGAAATTTAACGTCTTTAGAATATATTTTGGATAAAGTAAATGGTGCCTTATCGTTTAGAGTAAAATCAAATGAGTATTTTATTCCTATTACTGGAAATGTGGATATAGATGTAGAAATTAAAAAGCTTAAAGAAGAATTGAAATACACGCAAGGTTTTCTTAAATCGGTCGAAGCCAAATTATCAAACGAAAAGTTTGTTGCTGGCGCTCCCGAAAAAGTGTTAGGAATAGAAAGACAAAAGCAGGCGGATGCTTTATCAAAAATAGCGACACTGGAGCAAAGCCTTTTAAGTTTAAAATAAAAAAATTCCCAAGCTATTAAACTTGGGAATTTTTTTTTTAAGATTTAAAAATTATTTTTTTATAGCTTCTTCGTATTTTTCGCCTACTTTTTTCCAGTTGATGACATTAAAAAAAGCATCAATATAATTTTTCTTTTTTTGTTGGTGGTTCAGGTAGTAAGCATGCTCCCAAACATCAATTGCTAAAATAGGTTTCCCAGGAATTAATGCGCCTGGCATCAATGGGTTGTCTTGGTTGTTAGAAGTTGTAATTTGGAGTTTTCCTGTTTTATCTACAATAAGCCAAGCCCAACCAGAACCAAAATATTTGTTCGCTGCTTCAGAAAATTGTTTTTTAAAAATATCAAAAGAACCAAAATCTTTTCTAATTGCGCCTGCTATTGTATCCTGCGGTGCACCACCAGCTTTTGGCGCCATACTTTCCCAATAAATATTGTGGTTGTAATAACCTCCAGCATTATTTTTAAAAACAAGATTGTTAACATCTAACTTAGTTAAAATTTCTTCAATAGTTAGTTTCTCTAATTTAGTGCCTGCAATGGCTTTATTCAAAGCATTAGTATAAGCAAGATAATGTTTAGAATAATGAATTTCCATTGTTTGTGCATCAATATTTGGTGCTAACGCATCATAAGTGTAAGGTAATTTTAGTAAGTCAAAACTACCTTCATCAGCCTTAATATCATCTGGATGACCGATAGTTAGTTTTTCTTCGGCAGTAGGAAGCGGAACTTCTACAACTTCAGTAAGTTTTTTATTATTACAAGATTGCAATGCAATGAATAATGAAAAACACAGGAACATTATTTTTGTCTTTTTCATGTGTTGTAAATTTATTTTTTGTGAATGGAGTGAATGGCTTCTATGTAACGTTCTTTAGCTTCTTCAATTGAAAGGTGGCTGATTTGCATCCAGGCATTTGTCTTAAAAGCATTTCTTAAATCATAGTTCGATGAACTATTGTAGTCAATGGTACCAAAAGTTGATTGCTTATAATATGCATATAGCCTCAATTGTACATCTTGAGGCAATGAAGCCTGCGGAATACTTTCGGCTATTGCAACGGCTTCTTGAAAACGTATATCTAAGTTTTTTTCTGTCATTAAGCTTTTACGGCAATTACAGTTCTGTTGCCCTTTGCTTTTTGATTAAGTTCTACATTAATTTTAGTTCCTAACGGAAAAAACAAATCTACTCTTGAACCAAATTTTATAAAACCCGCATCATCTCCCTGAACTACTTGGGTTCCTTCTTGTGCATAATTTACTATTCGTCTGGCTAAGGCTCCAGCAATTTGTCGGTACATTATTTCACCAAAAATTTTATTTTCTATAACAACCGTAGTTCTTTCATTTTCTTCACTCGCTTTTGGGTGCCAAGCTACTAGGAATTTGCCTGGATGGTATTTGCTAAAATTAATACGACCGCTGACAGCATAACGCGTTACATGCACATTTATTGGTGACATAAATATAGAAACCTGCAATCGTTTGTCTTTAAAGTATTCACCTTCAAAAACTTCCTCAATCACCACTACTTTTCCGTCAACTGGAGCTATAATTTGGTTTTCATTTACAACCAAACTTCTGTTTGGATTTCTAAAAAACTGCAAAACAATTATTAAGAGCAACAAAGCTGTTACTTGTATTACTTTTTGTAACCAAAAGATGTCTTTTAGCAATTCGCTTGCGCCGATTACAATAACAACTGTAATAAAACAGGCAATTAAAATAATTTTTGCTCCTTCTTTATGAAAATGTAACATAGTTTAAAATTTGATAAAATAAATATACAAAAGGTGCTACAAATATAACACTATCTAGACGATCTAGTATGCCACCATGACCAGGCATTATTTTTCCGCTGTCCTTAACTCCAGCAATTCTTTTAAATTTTGATTGTATTAAATCGCCTATAGTTCCAAAGAACCCCACAATAATTGCAATAGAAATCCAAATTAGAACTGACCTATCGCTAAAATTTAAACTAGGCTTTATGTAATATTTTGAAATTAAATAACCCGCTATAATTGCAAATATTACTCCTCCTATGAAACCTTCAATAGTTTTTTTAGGTGAAATACGCTCTAATAATTTGTGTTTTCCTATAGATTTACCTACAATGTAAGCAAAGGTATCATTTGTCCAAATCAAAATGAACAAACCAATTATAATTTTTGGATTATAATCTTTGATTCCAAATGATATTTTAGTTATGAAAACAAAAGGTAAAATGATATACCCTAACAAATATAAGTATTTAGAAGAGATACTAACACTTTGAATTCGGTCATAAAATAAAAACAAAATACATTTTAAAGAAACTACAAGCGTTATTACCAAAAAAATCAAATTCAGCTGGTTTATATTTACTTCAATTACAATGTTTTTATTAAAAAGGTTACTAATAAAAACTTCTGTTTCATTCTTGAAAAAACTTATTAAAGATATTGTCGTATAAAATATTGAAGCTGATATTATTGGAAAAATAGTATTAATTTTAACTAAATTACAAAATTCATAAACAGCTATAATAAGAAAAATACCAAACAAAATAAAAAAACTTTCGGTTGAATATAAAATGCTTGCTATTAGTAAAACAATGTAAATAGCACCAGAAATTGCTCGTTTGAGTGTTTCGTTCATATTAAACGTCTTCTAAAAGCAACAAATATAAATTTTTAGCAACACTACCGTAGTTCAAAAAATCTTCCTCTTTTGCCTTTTCAAAGTATTTTATAGTAGTAATATTTGTAGGATAATCAGTTTTGTAGCGCTTTATAATTTGTCTTAAACCATCACTTTTATTTTCAAGTATTTGACTTGCAGTTGCAAATATAATAATGTTCGCTGGTAGTTCGTGAGGTCGATATTGTTTGATTTGCGATGAAGAAAATAATATTGATCCTTCTGTAGCAATTAAACCTTCACAAGTAGAGAATAAAAATTTAGCATCTTCTGGTCTTTTATAGTTTAATTTATTTTCGTCTAAAATTGAAAATAGTTGAGAATCGTGGCAAATAACATCGCTTTCGAACCAGTCGTTTTCCTCTAAGATATCTTCAAAATGGGTTTTGATTTCTTGCATTGTTTCGCAATACAAAAATTTACCCCCATTTTTTTTAAAATTTCTAGTAAACAATTCATCAATAGGCACTTTTTGTTCTGGAGCATAAATACTAAAATCACGTTGACCTTCCTCGCTAGATGAATCATTACTTGTTCCAAAAAATTTTCTAAAAAGACTCATATAAATGATTGAAAGTCCTGTTTTTTTTAAACAGATACAGTTCAAAGGTAAAAAAATCTTAACTCAAAAAAGTTTTTGGGTTAAGATTTTTTTAAAAAAGCGTTAAAAAATTTATTTTAAATTGTAGTTTCTTCTTGCAAATTTTTATCAAAAGGTCTTTTCCCAAAGATATTTTCTAAGTCATCTTTAAAAATAACTTCTTTTTCAATAAGAATATCTGCCAGTTGATTTAGTTTTTCTTTGTTGTCTTCAAGAATTTGAATTGCACGCTGGTATTGACTTTCAATCAATATAGATATTTCTTTGTCAATTACCATTGCAGTTTCTTCAGAATATGGCTTAGAAAAATTGTATTCACTTTGTCCTGATGAATCATAATAGGTAACATTTCCTATTTTTTCATTCAATCCATAAATGGTAACCATGGCTCGTGCTTGTTTGGTCACTTTTTCAAGATCACTCAATGCGCCTGTAGAAATTCGGTTAAAAGTTACTTTTTCAGCAGCTCTTCCGCCCATTGTTGCACACATTTCGTCAAGCATTTGATCTGGTCTAACAATTAATCTTTCTTCCGGCAAATACCAAGCAGCTCCTAAACTTTGTCCTCTTGGAACTATAGTTACCTTTACTAATGGTGCAGCGTGTTCTAGCATCCAACTTACAGTTGCATGTCCTGCTTCATGTATGGCTATAGCTTTTTTCTCGTCCGGTGTAACTATTTTGTTTTTCTTTTCTAATCCACCTACAATTCTATCAACAGCATCAAGAAAATCTTGTTTATCTACAGCAGTTTTATTGTTTCTGGCAGCAATTAAAGCAGCTTCATTACATACATTTGCAATATCGGCTCCAGAAAAACCTGGTGTTTGTTTCGCTAGAAAATCTGTATCTAATCCTTCTACTTTTTTAAGAGGTGCAAGATGCACTTCAAATATTTCTTTTCTTTCGCGAATATCCGGAAGATCAACAAAAATTTGTCTGTCAAAACGACCTGCTCGCATTAAAGCTTTGTCAAGAACATCAGCTCTATTTGTTGCAGCAAGGACGATAACATTAGAATTGGTCCCAAAACCATCCATTTCAGTCAGTAATTGGTTTAATGTGTTTTCTCTTTCATCGTTTCCGCCCGACATGTTGTTTTTTCCTCTAGCCCTACCCACAGCATCAATTTCATCAATAAAAATAATTGCTGGAGACTTTTCTTTAGCTTGCTTAAACAAATCTCTTACTCTTGAAGCACCAACACCTACAAACATCTCAACAAAATCTGAACCAGATAATGAAAAGAAAGGTACTTTAGCCTCACCAGCAACTGCTTTTGCTAATAATGTTTTTCCTGTTCCTGGAGGTCCAACTAATAATGCACCTTTGGGTATTTTTCCTCCAAGATTGGTATATTTTTCTGGATTTTTTAAAAATTCTACAATTTCTTGTATTTCCTCTTTTGCACCTTCTAAACCTGCAACATCTTTGAATGTGGTTTTTATGTCTGTTTTTTCGTCAAATAATTTGGCCTTAGATTTTCCAATATTAAAAATTTGACCGCCACCACCACCTGCTGCCCCACCAGACATTCTTCTCATGATAAAAATCCAAATGAGAACAATAATAATAATAGGAAGTAGTCCTACAAATATTTCGCCCCAATTGCTTTTAGGTAAAAAATTAAAATCTCTTAATTTTTTTTCACCAACAGCAGTTTCTAGTTTTTTTTGAAAAATTTCGTCATTACCTATATCAAAGGTATAATGAGGACCTTTATTAGCTTGATCCAACATGTTTTTTGACACTTTTGCATGGATTTTATCCTTTAAAGCTTCTGCGGTAAGATAAACTTCTGCTTGGGTTTTATTGTAAACAATTACCTTGTCTACTTGACGGTTTTCAAGAAAAATATTGAACTTTGATGATGATATTTCTGCAGGTTTGTCAAAACTTGTTCCGCCATTTACCAAGCTGAAAATTATAAAAAACAAAACGATAGCTCCAGGTATTAACCATGGACCTAATTTTAATTTATTCGGATTTGGAATATTATCTTTTGCCATTTTTAATATTTATTTTGAATAGTTGTGATTTTTGCATCACCCCAAAGACTTTCTATATTATAGTATTCTCTAATTTGTTTTTGAAAAACGTGCACTACGATATTTACATAATCCATTAAAACCCATTCAGCATTTTCCATGCCTTCAACATGCCAGGGTTTGTCTTTCATCTCTTTTGAAACAGTTTTTTGAACAGAATTTACAATTGCACTAACTTGAGTATTAGAGTTTCCATTGCAAATTATAAAGTAGTCACAAGCCGAATTATCTATTGCTCTTAAATCTAAAATATCTATGTCATTTCCTTTTACTTCTTCTATTCCTTTGATGATATTTGAAAGTAAATCATCATTATTTATTCCTTTTTTAGTCATTTATAAATTTTATATAAGTTTGCAAAGTTACCATTTTTTGTCATTAATTTTGAACCTTAACACAAGATTAAATATTGTTTTATTTTATTCTAATTTTTTAATATTTTAAATTTGAGTAACGCATAAAATTAAGCATTGACAGGCAACCAAATTAGCACCTTAAATAAAAAATAATTAAATATCGAATGAAATTAATCAAACTCGATGCCATAGATTCTACCAATGATTTTCTTAAAGCTTTGTCAAATAGTCAATTTGTAGAAAATTTTACAGTTGTAACCACAGAAGAACAAACCAATGGTAAAGGTCAAATGGGTTCAAAATGGCTGTCTGAAAAAGGTAAAAACCTTACAATGAGTGTTTTAATAAAAGATGCCTCATTGGATATCAATCAAATTTATAACTTGAATGTTGCTGTTTCTTTGTCCATTTTATCAGTTTTAGAGCAACTAAATGTTCCTAAAATATCTATAAAATGGCCTAACGACATATTGTCAGCAAACAAGAAAATTGCTGGCATACTTATAGAAAATACCTTTAAATCGAATGGAGCAATTAACTCAGTGGTTGGCATAGGTCTTAACTTAAACCAGTTGGATTTTATTGATTTACCGCACGCATCGTCATTGGCGTTGATTATGGGGAAGAGCTTTGATAAAGAGGTATTTATAGAAAAAATAGTGGCTTCAGTAAAATTGAATATTGCAAGGGTATTGAATAATGAATCTGATGTTTTATGGAAAAAATACAACGAAAGCTTGTTTAAAATAAATGTTCCTATGCCTTTTGAAAAAAATAATGGCATTCGTTTTATGGGAATTGTAAAGGAAGTTGATAAAGAAGGACGGTTGCAATTAATGCTAGAAAATGATGAAATAGTTTCTTTTGAAATAAAAGAGATTAGGATGTTGTACTAAAAATAATATTTGAACATCTATTGTATGATGCTCAAACATTATTTTTTATATTTAAAACTATTATAGTTTGTGCATGTTTTCGGCTAGTGTTTCGATAAATTTTCCAATAGGACCTTTAATCATCATGGCCATCATGGCATTGAATTCACCATCAAAAAGCAATTGTACATCAGCTGCGTTTTCATTAACCGGATTGATATTTGCAGTTAGTGTAAAAGGTAATTTATCACTTGCCGCTCCTAAAACAATTTTTGAAGTCGCTACCTTTTCCTTCATCTTTAGTTTGATTTCAGGCATTCCTTTTAACCCAAAAATAAAAGCATCTTCTCCTGTAACTTCAAATTTTGATATGCTTTCTGGCATTAACTTTTCAAAATTTCTAACATCTGATAATGCCTCAAATAGGTATTGGGCCGTTTTTTCTACAATAACTTTTTGACTTTCTAAATTCATTATTTATGTTTTTATTATTCTAAAATTAATAATTTGATTAAACTTCTACACCCCATGTTGATGGGTTTGAACGCCATTCTTGCAACGTTTGCTCTTCTTCTTCGGTCACATATTTTTTATCAATCGCGAGTGGTAATAAATTTTCGTAATTGCTTAAAGTGAACAAGTCTACGTTCGCATCTTTAAAATTATTTTCTGCGACATCAAATCCATAACTAAAAATAGCCGCCATTCCTTTGATATTTGCTCCTGCTTCGCGCAAGGCTTCAACAGCAAGTAAACTGCTAGTTCCTGTGCTTATTAAGTCTTCAATTACAATTACATTTTGCCCTTTTTGCAAAAAACCTTCAATTTGATTGAGTCTGCCATGCTTTTTAGGTTCTGGCCTTACATATACAAATGGTAGCGCAAGTGCTTCGGCTACAAGCAATCCTATTCCTATTGCTCCTGTTGCAACACCAGCGATTACATCAGGTTTGCCAAATTGTTTTTCAATATTTTTAGAAAATTCATCTTTCAAATAATTTCTTATCACTGGAAATGAGAGAATTATCCTGTTGTCACAATAAATAGGCGATTTCCATCCTGATGCCCATGTAAAAGGATTTCCTGGATTCAATTTAATTGCATTTATTTGTAAAAGCAATTCGGCAGTTTTGCTGGCTGTATCTTTATTAAAAATCATACTACAAATGTATAAAGTTTTTGTGAACGACAAACCACTTTTTTTGACAAATGAAATCTTCAAGGAGACTGATTTTCATTTATTTTTGTTAGAAAGTGTTGATATAAAGCAGATTATCGTTAAAATATTTCAAAATAAAATTCAAAAAGCGTATTTATACCATCCTGACGAAAAAGAAATTCTGAAAACGCTAAAATCCAAAATGCCAGTTCAAAAAGCAGGTGGAGGGCTTGTTTACAACAAAAAAAATCAGGTTTTGTTCATTTTTAGAAACGGAAAATGGGATTTGCCTAAAGGCGGAATAGAAAAAGGCGAAGAAGTTGAATATACTGCTTTACGTGAAGTGGAGGAAGAAACTGGTGTAAACAAACTTGTTATTACAGATAAATTGCAAAAAACATATCATATTTTTAAAAGAAACGGATGTTATAAACTCAAGATTACCCATTGGTTTGAGATGCGCACGAGTTTTGAAGGCATACCATTAGGCCAACTAGAAGAAGGAATTGAAAAAGTAGCATGGCTTAATCCAGAGGAAATTCAAGATGCCTTAAAGAATTCCTATGAAAATATAAAGTTGTTATTTGAAGAAGAAAAGCGCCTCATTTAAGGCGCTTTTCTTTAATCTAATATTCTGTAAACTGGATATTGTAAATGTGCTTTTTCGTAATGAACCGAATTTTTATAAATCCAATCCAATTGTGCTTTGGGATTTTTTGCAAAAGTATTGTCTGAAGCTACTTTTTCTTGCAATTGGGATTTTAATTTTGGATTTTCCTTCAAAATTTGGGCAGCTAAATCTTCAAAAACATAATCAGAATAGCCTTCTTTTTGTTGTAGCATCGTGTCAAAAAAGTTCCAGTTAAAAAAAGAATCTATGGCTTCTGGTTCTAATGTTTCTAATAAATACTTAACTCCTTTTTGGCTTGTTGAGAACAAGTAATCACCTTTGGCAAAAGCCATTTTCACCATTTTAGAACTAATACTTGTATTATTATGCAAATAATGACCTTCATACGCTGCGTTTGTAGTTTTATAATTGGCGATTTTATAACTTTCTACTTCAATAATAGTATCATTTTTAAGTTGAGTATAGGTAGCATTATTGCTTTTTAGCAAATCAATTACTGTCCAAAAACTTTTTGGGACAATGTAAGCTTTTGGGATGACAACTTCTTTTACAGATTTGAATTCTTTGTAGTAAGGAATTTCTTTTTTATAAGGTTTTGTTTTGTCGTAAAACAATCGGTTTCCAGTTGTAACATCACTTTTTTTATAACTGCCTTCATAGCCTAAAAACGGAATAATAGCAACTTTTGAACTGTCAATCACCCATCTTAAAGTATATTTTTGTTTGGGCTTAAATTGCTCTTCGTTTTTTAAACGTAAGGTTTTAATTTGTTGATAATTTTTATCTGTAAAATCGATGGTTGTAACCATATAATCATATGTTGCTTTTACACGATCCGCATATTTTTTTAGCATGTGTGTTTCTACCACAAAACCAATGGTGTTGAATAAGGAAATGTAACCCGTTGCAAATCGTGGGCTTTCAAAAAACTGTATAAAACCTTTGTCAGGCGTGGCGCCCCAAGCATTTACGTAAGGCGTTGTTACTATTTTTTTTGACTGTAAATCACTTACAATCCAAGGCATCATTTCGGTATTGAGGTAATTGCCTAAAACTGTTCCTAATTTGTTGTGTTGCGTCATAATATAAGTCAATGTATACTGATAATCAGCGCCATTGCTCACATGATTGTCAATAAAGACTTCTGGATTTACGGTATGAAAAATCGATACAAAACTTTTAGTATTCCGTGTGTCCGATTTTACAAAATCACGGTTCAAATCATAATTTCTTGCGTTGCCTCGAAAACCATATTCTTCAGGGCCATCTTGATTGACTCTTGATGTCGAATTTCGATTCAATGCGCCACCAATATTGTAAACAGGAATGGTTACCAAAACGGTGTTTTTAGGAATTTTAATTTTGGCCAAAGCCAAATCCCTAAACAATAGCATGGTGGCATCAATACCATCTGGTTCTCCTGCATGAATGCCATTGTTGATGAGTAAAATCGCTTTATTTTTTTGAATTTTATCGAAATCAAATTGTTTTTCGGGATTAAAGATTACAATATGTAAGGGTACTCCACTATCAGTCAGGCCCATTTCTTTTATTTCAATCGAATCAAAATCATTGGCTAAAAGTTGAAAATAGGCTATTGTTTCTTGGTAAGTGGCCGATTGATTGCCGTTGCCTTTTTCGAAAAATGTATCGTAATTGTTTTTCTTTTGTGAAAATGAATGAATAGAGAGTAGTAAAAATAGGAATTTGAAAAATCTCATATTTCGGTTTTAAAATTTGAATTTCAAATGTAGGTTTTTTTAGATTCGTAAAGAAATGATAGTATTAAAAGGTGCGTTTTGATTAATGAACGAAAATTTATAATTCAAAATTCATAACTCACAATTAAAAATTACCTTTGCAAAATGAACAAGAAACACCATTCTAACAATATATTATTGAATTTAGGCATAGAAAGCTTGAATGAAATGCAAGAAGTAGCACAAGATGCGATCTTGAATGACAATAACATTTTATTACTTTCGCCTACAGGTTCAGGAAAAACACTAGCTTTTTTATTGCCAGTTCTCGAAATGTTGCAGCCAGAAATACTCTCTGTACAATGTTTAATATTAGTGCCTTCTCGTGAATTAGGATTGCAAATTGAGCAGGTTTGGAAAAAAATGGGAACGGATTACAAAGTAAATGTATGTTACGGAGGCCATTCTATCGAGACTGAAATTAAAAATTTGAGTAATCCACCTGCTGTTTTGGTAGGAACTCCGGGTAGAATTGCAGATCATATTGACAGAGCTACTTTTAGAACTGATAAAATTCAAACATTGATTTTAGACGAATTTGATAAATCGCTTCAATTGGGTTTTCACGAGCAAATGTCTTTTATAATAGGCAAGTTATCTAAACTCAACAAACGCGTTTTGGTTTCTGCAACTTCAGATATTGAAATTCCAAAATATACCAGAGTTGTTAATCCTACGATCTTAGATTTTATTCCTCAAGACGAAGAAAAAACAAATCTTACCATGAAAATGGTGGTTTCTAAAGAAAAAGACAAGATAAACAGTTTGTTCAATTTGATTTGTTCTTTGAAATCGGAATCGGCCATTGTTTTTTGCAACCATAGAGATGCTGCCGAGAGAATTAGTGATACGCTGAATGAAAAAGGGATTTATGCCACTTATTACCACGGCGGAATGGATCAGGATGAAAGAGAACGTGCTTTGATTCAGTTTAGAAATGGAAGCGTAAGTTATTTGATTACCACTGATTTAGCCGCTCGCGGACTCGATATTCCAGAAATGAAGCATGTGATTCATTATCATTTGCCTTCAAAAGAAGATGAATTTACACATAGAAACGGAAGAACTGCACGAATGTTGGCTTCCGGAACGGCTTATATTATTGCGCACGAAAGCGAAAAAAAAGCAGATTATATTGATTACGGAATGGAAGTTTTGAAAGTAGAAAATGCCAATTCATTACCAAAACCTCCAGAATTTCAAACAGTTTATATTAGTGGAGGAAAAAAGAATAAGCTTAATAAAATTGATATTGTGGGCTTCTTTTCTCAAAAAGGAAAACTGGAAAAAGGTGATTTAGGATTGATTGAAGTCAAAGATTTTATATCCTTTGCAGCGGTAAAATTCAATAAAGTAAAAGATTTACTTGCCAACATTCGTGATGAAAAGATGAAAGGCAAGAAGTTTAAAATAGAAATTGCCAGAAAAGTGATTAAGAAAGAGGAATAGCTGTTAGCTTCAAGCGATAAGCTTTTAGCTACTAGCAATTAATTTTTAAATCCAAAAAGAAGCCAATACCCCAGTAATCTAATCAACTACTTAACCCTAACTGAATCAGGAACTAACATCTCATATTCGCCGCCGTTTCTAATTACATCACGCACAATACTTGAACTTATGTAAGATGTTTTTGCGGCTGTGAGTAAAAAAACAGTTTCTATTTTTGACAATCTTCTGTTCGTATGGGCAATGGCTTTTTCGAATTCAAAATCAGCAGGATTTCGAAGACCTCTGAGTATAAAATGCGCTTTTAAATTTTTACACAATTCAATCGTTAAACCTTCATAAGTTACAACTGAAACACTTGGTTCATCGGCGAAAGCTTCTTCTATGAACCGTTTTCTGTCTTCAAGTGAAAACATGTATTTTTTTTCGGCATTGATCCCAATTGCAATTACAACTTCATCAAAAAGCGAAATACTTCTTTTTATAATATCATAATGACCTAAAGTTATGGGGTCAAATGAACCCGGAAATATGGCTTTTCTCATTGTAAATGTTGTAATGCAATTTCAAAATTAGTAAATAAATAGAATAAAATTAGGCTTTTCGGAGTGTTTTTATGGCTTTGACCCATTCGTCTTTTTTACAAACGTTACATTTTGCATTTCCGATGGATAAAGTTTCGGTATTGCCACAAAAAGCGCAAGCATAAAGTCCTTCAGATATAATAGTTTTATTTTTTGAATTGAAAGCAGAAGGTAAAATAGGCAATCCAGATTTTACGTCAATGTCTTCAAAATAAAAAACACTTATTTCACCTGTGGTTTCCATGAAAGCATTTTTTACTTGTCCTAAATGTTCTACGGATTTTACTCTTAGTTCTGAAAAAAACTCGTCTTGCGCTAGGCTTTCTTTTTTAAAAGTTTCAATTGAAAATTTACCTTCACTAATGATACATTCGGTTTTGCCTTCGATAAATTCTTCAAATTTTTTGCTTTTTCCAGTAAGCCAAGTGACCAATCGGTACAAAAGAATGATTACGGTAAAAACAATTATGGCAGGAATTATGGCAACATCTTCATAAAACATAGGGTCACCAGCGGCAGATCCTAATGCAATAATAATTACCGTTTCAAAAACTGAAAGTTGTTTTACACCACGTTTCCCAGCTAATTTTAGTGTAATAAGTAAAACAACGAACATAACTGTAGTTCGAAAAATGACTTCAAAAAGAAAATGGAGTGGTAAGCCGTTAAAAAGCAGTCTGTCCCATTCAAAAACTGTGATCATAAAATTATTTTTTTAAACACAATTCGATTGCATTTGTAAACAAATCTTCTAGGGAAATTCCAGCTACTTTTGCTTGTTGTGGTATCAAACTTTCAGTCGTTAACCCAGGAATGGTATTCATTTCGAGCATAAAAGATTCGTCATTTACTATGATAAATTCACTTCGCGAAAAGCCTTTCATTTTTAAAACTTCATAAGCGCGTTTTGCAATTGCGCCTACCTTTTGTGTCATTGCCTCAGAAATTCTAGCAGGCGTTATCTCTTGAGATTTGCCCAAATACTTGGCTTCATAATCAAAAAAATCATTTTCAGAAACAATTTCTGTGATAGGCAAAACGGTAATTTCGCCTTTGTAATTAATAACTCCTACAGAAACTTCGGTTCCATCGAGAAAACTTTCTATAATTATTTCGTTATCCTCTTTGTAAGCTACTTCAATAGCAGTAGGCAATTCTTCTAGAGTCTTCACTTTTGAAATTCCAAAACTTGAACCTGATTTATTGGGCTTTACAAAACAGGGTAAGCCCACTTTTTTCACAATTTCATGGGTATCAATTTTTTCTCCTTTGTTTAAATAATAGGATATTGCTGATTGTATGCCGTAAGGTTTTAAAACCGAAAGCAAATCACGTTTGTTAAAAGTAAGTGCGGCTTGGTAATAATCACAGGAAGATTGTGGGATCTCTAATAATTCGAAATACGATTGCATCAAACCATCTTCTCCTGGAGTGCCATGAATGGCATTAAAGACAGCATCAAAAGTTATTTTTGTGCCATTTACCATTACTGAAAAATCATTTTTATCGATAGGAAATTCGGCTTCATTTTCATCTACATAAACCCATTTTTCTTTAAAAATATGAATTCTAAAACCGTTGTATTTTGTTTTGTCTAGGAATTGGTATACTACATTTCCGCTGGTAAGCGAAATTTTATACTCGCTAGAATAGCCGCCCATTATGATGGCAATATTTTTCATTTTATTGGTATTTGATTTGGTCTTGACGAAAGCAAGACTAAAGTTTGTTTAGTCAAACAAAATTATCATTTTTTTTGAAACCAAATGCCTTAAGTATTTTTATATCTTTGCTGTAAATACATTTTTTATGAGTTTAGGCAAATATCTTTCGAGTAAAGCTTTTTTTACACAACTAATTATTGCTTTAGTAATTATTTTAGCATTGGTTTTTTTGTTATTGAATTGGATCAGTTTTACCACAAACCATGGCGAAGAAATTACAGTTCCCAATCTTAGCAAATTGAGTGTAGATCAAGCCGAAGAAAAGTTAGACGATTTAGATCTGGATTATGAATTATTAGACACTACAGATTTTAATCCTGATTTCCCTAAATTTTCAGTAGTAAAACAAGACCCAGTTGCTGGAGAAAAAGTAAAAGAAGGACGCAAAATTTATATCAAAATCAATTCTTCTGGTTTTACCGCCGTTAGAATCCCTAATTTAATTGAGCAGACCTTACGTCAAGCAGAACCTTCATTAAGATCAATAGGTCTAGAAGTTGGAGAAATTACTTATAAACCTTATATAGGTAAAGATATGGTGCTTGAAATGAGACAAAATGGTAAAGAATTGAAACCAGGTGATAAAGTATTGAAGGCTTCTAAAATTGACCTAGTGGTAGGCGATGGAAAAGTAGGATTTGATGAAGAAGACCTTGAAGAAATTGATAGTACGGACACACCTACAGAATAGATGAATACAGAAAACACCCCAGAAATAGAATTAGAAGACGATTTATTTGAACATTTTCGGTTTGAGGTGCCTAAGGGACAATTGTTACTGCGAATTGATAAATTTTTGATGAATCTTATTCAAAATGCAACTCGCAACAAAATCCAGAATGCAGCAACTAACGGCGATATTTATGTGAATAATATTCCTGTAAAGTCAAATTATAAGGTAAAACCATTTGATGTTGTAACCATAATGTTGTCGCATCCGCCATATGAAAACCGAATTGATCCTGAAAACATTCCGTTAGATATTGTTTATGAAGATGAGGCATTGTTACTCATAAATAAATCACCAGGTATGGTTGTTCATCCAGGACATGGCAATTACACAGGGACTTTAGTCAATGCGCTAGCTTATCATTTTGAGAATTTACCAATGAATAGTAGCGAACGCCCTGGTTTAGTACATCGCATCGACAAAGACACATCAGGACTTTTAGTAGTTGCAAAAACAGAAGCAGCAATGACACATTTGGCCAAACAATTTGAAGCCAAAACATCAGAACGAGAATATATTGCATTAGTCTGGGGAAATGTAAAAGAAGATCAGGGAACTATAGAAGGTAATATTGCCCGTCACGTTAAAGACCGCATGCAAATGGCAGTTTTTGCTGATCCAGAAATTGGCAAACCAGCAATTACCCATTATAAAGTTTTAGAGCGCTTTGGTTATGTTACTTTGATTTCCTGCAAGTTAGAAACGGGAAGAACTCACCAGATTCGTGTACACCTGAAACATATTGGTCATACATTATTCAATGATGAGCGTTATGGAGGTCATTTAATTTTAAAAGGGACAACATTTACAAAATACAAACAATTTATAGACAATTGCTTCAAAACATTGCCTCGACAAGCATTGCATGCAAAAACATTAGGTTTTGTGCATCCTACAACTGGAGAAATGATGCGTTTTGACACACAATTGCCACAAGACATGCAGGAAGTTATAGAAAAATGGCGGAATTATTCAAAATCGCACATGGTTGACGAAGAAGAAAAATAGCAAAAAACGCCTTGAATTTTCAAGGCGTTTATTGTTTATGCAATTACTAACTATTTAATGACTTTTACATTAGTATCATTAATATTGTAAGCTTTAATCACTGCATTATAATCTTTAAAATCAACTGCTTGTGTGCCTTTGTTAGAAAATTCACCTGCAAGTATTACAATTCTAAAAGTTTGATCGTTAATATAACTAGGAGAATCTATTACATCATAATTTCCTCCTGCATAAATTGTAAAATCTTCTTTACTAAAATCAAAATCATAGTCTAATTCCCCTTGTGGCAAAAACAATGTTCTAGGAATTAACTGCCAAATTGGAGTGTTTGGATCAATAGTTCCTGACAACCTGTATATTAAAATATTATCTGAATCTAAAATACTAGGATTCAAAGTCCTGTAAATCGTGTATTCATCATTAAAGTCTAATGTGAAATTTACATTTCTTAGTTCAAAAACTTCAGAAACCAATGTGCCATCTTGACCAGGAACTCCCTCAGGACCTACACAACTTTGAAAAAAACCTACTGTAACAACTGCTAAAAGTAAAAATATACGTTTCATAATATTTATTTTTAATTGATTTATAAAACTATTCCAAAAACCAAACCAAAAATAGTTTTTTATAAAAAATTTATTAAAAATAATTTCTATTACTTTTGTAAATATGAAATTATACATGATAATGCTGGGTTGCAAACCCGAGGGTAGATACACTGAACAACACGATATTTTTTTTGGCATCGCTAATTCCTTAAAAGATTTGGTTCCCGAAATGAATCTTTTTTGGCCAGAAGCCAAAGGCAAAATACACATTGATGCTTGGCGCGAAGTAACCCATGTTGATAATTATAAGGTACAAATTATTGATAAAGGTGAAAAATCAAGTGATCAAAAGTTATTTTTTATCAATCTAGGCGGGTATAAAGAAAATGAATTTGAAGAATACCATTATAAAATACTTTCCGTTGCTGAAACCTTAGCAGAAGCTAGTAAAAAAGCTAAGGAAACCACATTTTACAAACATTGTGGTTTTAAAGGAGCAACATCGCATATTGATGACAAATATGGCATTGATGTTGATGATATTTATAATGTAGCTGATATTTTACCTGCTACTTATAAAGAGAAATATGCTATTCAGTTAATAAAATCTGAAACTTTATTAGAAACCGATAAGATGCAAATAGGTTATTTAAAATTTGATAAAATAGTTTAAAATGGGACGGAACAACGAGCGCAACATCAAGAAACACAATGATAAATTACACAAAGCGCAGGACAAGGCAAAACAAGCCGAAATTCTTAGAAAAGAAAGACTGACTGCCATTTTGAAAAAATTTAATGAAAAAAATAACACGCCAAACGACTAAATTAAAAGTATGCAAAACGATAAATTAGATTATCTCAAAAATAAGGTTCAGGAAATTATTGATTTAATAGGCGATAAAAAAAACCAAGAAGCCAATATTAAATTAGCCGAGGCCAGCGAATTACTTGATGAATTACTTGATCTTTCTGGTGAAGATGAAGATTTAATAATACTAAGTCAATTTCAAGTTTTACTCAATCAATTGTATATAAAAGCAATAACGCCAAGTAATAATTAAATTTATTGCTAAAAATGGAAATACAAAATTGTTATTGCTGCACTACTACTCCTTTTGAAATTTGTTGCAAACCTTATATTAATGGAAATCTAAAAGCACCAAATCCCGAAAAATTAATGCGTTCAAGATTTAGTGCTTATGCTACACAAGCCATAGATTATTTAATTACAACCACACATCCAACCACTCGTAAAAATTATAAAAAAAGTGACATACTAGATTGGTCAAAAAATAATAAATGGGTAAAACTTGAAATCATTGATACAACCGCAACAACAGTAGAATTCAAAGCTTATTTTTTAGACCATGATTTCAATCTTCAAATGCATCATGAAAAATCTACTTTTATATTAGACAATGGTATTTGGTTTTATGTTGACGGTGTTTTTTACTGATTTATTTGAATAAAAAAACCTTCCATTTCTGAAAGGTTCAAATTTTAGAGTTAATCTAAAAACTACATATTTCTTCTATACTGCCCTCCTACTTCAAACAATGCGCTTGTAATTTGTCCTAAAGAACAAACTTTAGTAGCTTCCATTAATTTTTCGAAAATATTTTCATTTTTAATCGCAGCTTCTTGTAAAGTATTCAAATGCATCGTCACTTTATCTTGACTGGATTGATGCAAATTATTGAGCATTTCAATTTGGTATTGTTTTTCTTCTTCGGTAGCACGAATCACTTCAGCAGGAACAACGGTAGGAGAACCTTTAGAACTCAAAAACGTATTTACACCAATAATAGGAAATTCTCCTGTATGTTTCAACGTTTCATAATACAAGCTTTCTTCTTGAATTTTAGAGCGTTGGTACATGGTTTCCATTGCGCCAAGTACACCACCACGTTCGGTAATACGATCAAATTCTTGTAAAACTGCAGCTTCTACTAAATCAGTTAATTCTTCAATAATAAAAGAACCTTGGATTGGGTTTTCGTTTTTAGCCAAACCTAATTCTTTATTGATAATCAACTGAATCGCCATTGCACGACGTACTGATTCTTCTGTCGGTGTTGTAATGGCTTCGTCATAAGCATTGGTATGCAACGAGTTACAATTGTCATAAATCGCATACAAAGCCTGTAATGTCGTACGAATATCATTGAAATCAATTTCTTGTGCGTGTAGCGAACGTCCCGAAGTTTGAATATGATATTTCAACATCTGCGCTCTTTCATTCGCACCATATTTATTTTTCATGGCTTTCGCCCAAATTTTACGAGCCACACGACCTATGACAGCATATTCTGGATCAATTCCGTTAGAAAAGAAGAAGGATAAATTAGGGCCAAAATCATTAATATCCATACCTCTACTTAAATAATATTCCACGTAAGTAAATCCATTGGAAAGCGTGAAAGCGAGTTGCGTGATCGGATTTGCTCCAGCCTCAGCAATATGATATCCAGAAATAGATACCGAGTAAAAATTCCTAACGTTATTCGTTATAAAATATTCCTGAACGTCGCCCATCAATCGCAACGCAAATTCAGTTGAAAAAATACAGGTGTTTTGTGCCTGATCTTCTTTTAAAATATCGGCTTGAACCGTTCCACGAACTTGAGAAAGTGTTCTGATTTTTATCTCGTTATAAATTTCAATAGGCAAAACTTGATCTCCTGTAACACCCAACAACATTAATCCCAAACCATTATTTCCAGCAGGAATTTCTCCTTGGTAACTTGGTCTAGTAATTCCTTTTTTCTTGTAAATTTCGTTTATTTTCTCTTGAACTTCTACTTCAAGATTATTTTCTTTAATATAAAATTCACATTGCTGGTCTATAGCGGCATTCATAAAAAAACCAAGCAACATAGGTGCTGGTCCATTAATTGTCATACTTACCGAAGTCATGGCATGAACTAAATCAAAACCCGAATATAATTTTTTAGCGTCATCCAGACAACAAATCGAAACGCCTGCATTTCCAATTTTTCCGTAAATATCGGGGCGAACATGTGGGTCATTACCATATAAAGTCACGCTATCAAAAGCGGTAGAAAGCCTTTTTGCTGGCAATCCCGCAGAAACATAATGAAAACGTTTGTTGGTTCTTTCTGGTCCGCCTTCTCCAGCAAACATTCTACTTGGATCTTCGCCTTCACGTTTGAATGGATACAATCCTGAAGTAAAAGGAAATTCTCCTGGTACATTTTCTTGCAAGTTCCATTTCAAAATGTCACCCCAAGCTTGGTACTTTGGCAATGAGATTTTTGGAATTTGGGAATGTGATAAACTTTCAGTATGTGTCGCAATTTTTATTTCCTTATCACGTACTTTGAAAGTGTAGAATGGATTTTTGTATTTATTTACTTTCTCGTTCCAAGTGAGAATGATTTCCCAGTTGTACGGATCGAGATTCATTTTTACTCTGTCGAATTCTTTTACCAAAAGGTTTAAAAACTCATTTCTATCTTCATCTTTTGATTGTAAAATAGATTCGTCAATTCCAGCTTTAGTTAATATAGGAATTATTGAAGTAACACTTTCAATGGTTTTGAAAATCCCGTATAGTTTTTGAGCTACTTCTACTTGCGAAAGAGCAGTTTCGTCATATTTGCGATTATTTTCGGCAATTTCAGACAAATATCGTGTTCTATGTGGCGGAATCACAAATATTTTCTCACTCATTTCACGCGTAATAGTAAATGTAGATTTTAAATCAGATGCTGTTTTCTCATCAATTTTATCCATGATTGCTTTGTAAAGCGTATTCATTCCTGGATCATTAAATTGTGAGGCAATCGTACCATAAACTGGCATACCATCTGGATCCACATCCCATAAATTATGATTGCGCTGGTATTGTTTTTTTACATCACGAACTGCATCTAGTGCACCACGCTTGTCGAATTTGTTCAATGCTACCAAATCGGCAAAATCCAACATATCAATTTTTTCCAATTGCGTTGCCGCACCAAATTCTGGCGTCATTACATACAATGAAACATCTGAATGATCCATGATTTCGGTATCTGATTGACCAATTCCGGAAGTTTCTAAAATAATTAAATCATATTGTGCTGCTTTGATAACTTGGATAGCATCTGCAACATATTTAGATAAAGCCAAATTAGATTGTCTTGTTGCTAATGAACGCATGTAAACCCTTGGGTTATTAATAGCATTCATACGGATTCTATCTCCTAATAAAGCACCACCAGTTTTCCGTTTTGATGGATCTACTGAGATTAACCCTATTGTTTTTTCAGGAAAATCGATAAGAAAGCGTCTTACCAACTCATCCACTAAAGATGATTTACCAGATCCACCTGTTCCAGTGATCCCAAGCACGGGCGTTTTACAATCTTTGTTTTTTAGATGTATTGCTTCCAAAACTGGTTTTGCAACCAAAGGAAAATTCTCAGCAGATGAAATAATTCTGGCAATTGCCGTTGGATTTTTTTCTTCAAGATGATTAATTTCACCATTCAAAATATCTCCTACTGCAAAATCTGATTGTTCTACTAAATCATTAATCATTCCCTGTAAACCCATTGCTCTACCGTCATCTGGAGCATAAATTCTTGTAATTCCGTAAGCTTGAAGTTCTGCGATTTCTGTTGGTAAAATAACGCCGCCGCCGCCGCCAAAGATTTTGATATGTCCTGCTCCTTTTTCTTGAAGCAAATCGTACATGTATTTAAAATATTCGTTATGCCCTCCTTGGTAAGAAGTCATTGCAATTGCGTTTGCATCTTCTTGAATGGCAGTATTTACAACCTCTTCTACACTTCGATCGTGACCCAAGTGAATTACCTCAACACCAGTAGATTGAATAATTCTACGCATTATATTAATTGCTGCATCGTGACCATCAAACAATGATGCTGCAGTAACTATTCTTACTTTATTTACAGGAATGTAAGGTTTTGCTTGTTCCATTTTTATTTTAATGTCAATTTTGAGTGTGCAATTTACGAAATTCTTAAAAAATTTAATGTTTTAATAATCTAATTTTATTCTTTTCTATTCGTAATTTTAAATAAAAAACATCCTGATTTTATATTTCGTTAATTTAAGACTATTTTTAAATGGCAGGATGTTTGCTTAAGTTCTAAAATAAAAATAACACCATGAAAAAAATTACCGTTTTAGCCAGTATCTTATTGTTTTTTAGTTGCGCCGAATTGCAACAAATAGCGAATCAATATCCACAATTAGGGACTATTGGAAATCCAGATATAGCCGCTGGTTTAAAAGAAGCTTTGAATAACGGAATTTCAAAACAAGTATCTAAATTAACTGCGGTTGATGGTTTTTTTAAAAATGAAGCTGTTAAAATTTTATTGCCTACAGAATTACAAAAAGTTGATAAAACATTAAGAAGCATTGGTTTGAGCAAACTTGCAGATGAAGGTTTAAAAGTATTGAACCGTGCTGCTGAAGATGCCGTTAATGAAGCCACTCCTATATTTGTAAGTGCTGTAAAAAATATGACTTTTACTGATGCAAAAAATATATTATTAGGAAACGATAACGCAGCTACTTTGTATTTACAAAATTCGACAACATCAGCATTGTATAGCAAATTTAGTCCTGTTGTACAAAATTCATTGAGCAAAGTGGGCGCAGATAAAGTTTGGTCTAACATCATTACAAAATACAACGCTATTCCTCTTGTGAATAAAGTAAATCCTGATTTAAAAGATTATGTTACAAATGAAGCTATGAAAGGTGTTTTTAAAATGGTCGCTGTAGAAGAAAAGGACATTAGAACCAATATTAATGCGAGAACATCAGACTTATTAAAAAGAGTTTTTACATTACAGGACCGAAAATGATTGAATTAATTTAACTCGTTTATGACCTATATAAATACACCTGTTTTAAAACGTAAAAAATTAATAATCAGTAACATATATATAACATACTCTTAACACACATAACTTAACAATTATCTGATATTTGCAAAGTAAATTGAGTTAAATTGGTTTGGTTAGTTAAAGTTAGGAAAGCTGAAATTGAGAGTTTCAGCTTTTTTATTTGGTATTATTTAGAAATGCAATCACAGCTTCGTTAAAAATGATTGGTTTTTCTACATTTACAACATGACCGCATTGTTCAATTACAAACAGTTTTGAGGATTTATAATGCTTTTCTACCACTTGCCTTACTGATGGTAAAAACATATAATCTTCTTCTCCCATTACGTATAGCGTTGGAATATTAAGCTCTACTTGGCGAAACCATTTGAGCACTGGATTAATCTCTGCAGTAAGTTTGAACCATTTTATAAATTCTTTTTGGTACAATTTTTTGGCTTCGTTTATAAACAACAAACGGGATTGTTTGTGGTTCTTTTTAGGCATTATTACAAATGCAAATAGCTTGTATAAAACCAGATAAGGCAAAACATATTTAAAAACATTGCCCAGTTTCATTAAGATTTGTGAACGAAAATTCATTTTTAAAATCGCCCCACCCAATATCATGCTTTTTACACGCTCCGGATTGTTTTCTGCCAGTTGTCTGATAAGGATTGTGCCAAGTGAAATACCTACAAAATGCGATTCTTTTATTTGTAAATGATCCAAAACCTCAAGAATATCATTGGCCAAAGCCGAGAAAGTATATTTTTGCTTGAAAGCCTTTTTTAGAGTAGATTTTGTGTTGCCATGACCACGCAAATCAAGTAGTAAAACATTATAATGCTTTTGAAAATCACGAATTTGTTTGAACCAAATGGACGAACTTCCGCCAGCGCCATGGACAAAGGTCACCCACTCGTTACTATTATTATTTTCGTAAACAGAATAATTAATCACCAGATTTTTTTTTGTAAATGTATGATTTTTGAAATAAAATAATTGTTTTTGAAAATCATAAATTTTATAGAACAACTTTATATTTTTTCATGTAAAATTTTAAAATAAGCAAAAGCCTTTAAAATACGGCTTCCGTACCAAGAAAACATTTCACCGTCTACAAAAACTGTCTTAGCATGGTGCGTAAATCTTCCTATTTCAAAAGCATCCTCCTCTTTAAAGGGATAAGGTTCTGAGGATAAAAAAACCAAATCAGGATCTCCGTCTAAACGCATTTTTTTGAGTTCAACTTCCGGATAACGAGATGCAGTTGCATTATTTTTATCATAAATGTTTTTAAAACCATTGATTTTTAATAATTCATTGATAAAATTATCAGAACCTGCAACCATAAATGGGTTTTTCCAAATAAAATAGGCCACTTTTAATTGGGGTTTTTCTTTTATAAATTGCTTGAAATCTTGGTAAGCAAAATTAATTTTATCAGTCCATTTTTGTGCTTCAATCCTGCAATTGAATAATGTTCCGAACTGTAATATCATTTCTAGATTGTCTTCAATGGTAACAATATTAGTTACCCAAACTGGAGCAATTTCCTTTAAAGAATTGACTATATCAAGAGTATTTTCTTCTTTATTACAAATGATAATATCAGGATTGAGTAATTTTATTTTTTCAAAATGTACGCTTTTTGTACCTCCAACAATCTTTTTGGTCGCTTTAAGATGGTACGGATGAATACAAAACTTTGTAATCCCCACGATTTTTTCTTCCAATCCTAAATCATGCAACAACTCTGTTTGCGATGGTACAAGAGAAACAATTCTATTAGGACTGGTTTCAAAAGTGTGAGCAACTCCTAATTGATCAATAAATATTGGCATTGTGTTGTTTTAAAAAAGCTAAAATACTAAAATAAGGAAGACAAAATATTTGTCATATCTCAAAAAGTTTACAGCTTGATTGTTATGATTTGTAACTTTGGGATTTTAAAACAAAAAAATGAATATCAAACTCATAACTATTGGCAAAACCGATAACAAAAATTTACAATTACTAATTGAAGATTACGCCAAAAGATTGTCCTTTTACATCAAATTTGAGCTTGAAATCATACCAGATATCAAAAATGTAAAAAATCTTTCGGAAAGCCAACAAAAAGAAAAAGAAGGTGAATTGATTTTATCAAAAATTACAGCGACTGACCAACTGATTTTATTGGATGAAAACGGCAAAACATTTTCTAGTGTAGCATTCTCGGAAGAGTTGCAAAAAAAAATGAATTCTGGTATAAAAACATTGGTTTTTGTAATTGGTGGTCCTTATGGGTTTTCAAATACCATTTATGCAAAAGCAAATGGTAAAATATCGCTTTCATTGATGACTTTTTCTCACCAAATGGTCCGCCTTTTTTTTATTGAACAATTGTACAGAGGCTTCACGATTTTAAAAAATGAACCTTATCATCACCAATAAAGATACATTTTGGATTTAGAATCAAATCCCAACAGCAGTAAACAATTTTACACATTCTACCGCTTCTTTCACATCGTGAACCCTCAATATTTTGGCACCTTTTGTCAATGCTATTGTATTTAAAACGGTAGTACCATTCAGTGCTTCTTGTGCCGAAGAATCAATTGTTTTATATACCATTGATTTTCTTGAAATACCGGCAAGTATGGGTAAATCCAGCATGTGAAACAACTCTAATTTTTGTAAAACTTCATAATTATGTGCTATGGTTTTGGCAAAGCCAAAACCTGGATCAACTATCAAATCATTAATACCCAGACTTCTTGCCTTATTGATTTTTTCAGAAAAATAAAAAAGAATTTCCTTTACAATATTATCGTATAGAGCCAATGACTGCATGGTTTGCGGATCTCCTTTCATGTGCATCATGATGTAGGGAATTTGTAATTTTGCTACAGTTTCAAACATTTTATCATCAAGATTTCCTGCCGAAATATCATTGATTATTGAAGCGCCGTTTTCAATACAAATTTGAGCCACTTGACTTCTAAAAGTATCAATTGAAATTATTGTTTCGGGAAAATGCTTTAAAACCAAATCTACAATAGGTAGAATTCTCTTAATTTCCTCATTTTCGGTAACAAATTCAGCATTAGGTTTGCTAGAATAAGCGCCAATATCGATGAAAGTGGCCCCATCGGTTATCATTTTTTGAACTTGTTGTAAAATAGAGTCATGGTTTGAATATTTACCGCCATCAAAAAAAGAATTGGGAGTAATATTCAAAATTCCCATTACTTTTGGCACAGTCAAATCAATTAAGTTTCCTTTGCAATTTATTGTCATTTTTAGGTTTTAAACTTTAAATTTTTGAGTTATAAGAATTCAAAAAATGTTGTAATTATTGGCATTCACTATTAAAAAATAGTTTATTTTTGAAAAAATTTGATACAAATATACACCAATAATGAACAATACTTCTCTTCAATATGATAACATAATTGCAATATGCCGCACATTATTTATCAATAAAATGAATGATTATGGTAGTGCTTGGCGCATTTTGAGATTGCCATCCTTAACAGATCAAATTTTTATTAAAGCACAAAGAATTAGAAGTTTACAAGAAAATAGTGTTCGCAAAATTGATGAAGATGAAACAGGTGAATTTATAGGAATCATCAACTATGCAATCATAGCGTTGATCCAACTTGAACTGGGCGTTGTAGACCAACCAGATCTTGAAGTTGCAAATGCTATCACTTTATATGACCAAAAAATAAAAGTAACTAAAGAATTAATGGAGGCAAAAAACCATGATTATGGTGAAGCTTGGCGTGATATGCGTGTTAATTCCTTAACCGATTTGATATTACAAAAATTACTTCGCGTGAAACAAATTGAAGACAACAAAGGCAAAACTTTAGTTTCTGAAGGTATAGATGCCAATTATCAGGATATGATCAATTACGCTATTTTTGCTTTAATTTTAATGGATTTTAAAAAATAACTTTACATACAATTTGTACCTCATCTTATTATGAAAAATATTATTACACAATTCTCGAGAATTTTTGTTGGACTCTTGTTTATCATTTCAGGACTTATAAAGCTCAATGATCCCGTGGGATTCTCTTATAAATTGGCCGAATATTTTAGTGAGCCTGTTTTTAACATGCCTTTTTTTGTGCCTTTTTCATTAGCATTATCAATATTTTTAGTAATTCTTGAAGTAGTTTTAGGTGTCATGTTACTTGTGGGATTTAAAACAAAGTTCACCGTTTGGAGTTTGCTGATTTTAATAGTGATGTTCACCTTTCTTACTTTTTACTCTGCTTATTTTAATGTAGTAAAAGATTGTGGCTGTTTTGGTGATGCTCTAAAACTTACTCCTTGGCAATCCTTTACAAAAGACATTGTATTGCTTGTTTTGATACTGATTCTATTTTTAAATCAAAAGTTAATACAACCTTTATTTTTAAAAAACATAACAAATTCATTGGTAGTTCTAAGTGTCGTTCTTTCTGGTTTCATGGGATATTGGGTAATGAACCACTTGCCTTTGATCGATTTTAGACCTTTTAAAGTAGGTAATAATATTGTAGACGGAATGATTGTTCCTCCTGGAGCAAAAAAATCTGTTGTAGAAATGGTTTTTATTTATAAAGTCAACGGCGTTGATAAAGAATTTACCGAAAAAGATTTAATGCAACTGCCAGAAGGAGCAGTATTTGTTGATAGAAAAGACAAAGTTATTGTTGAAGGTTATGTACCGCCTATCCATGATTTTTCAATGGACAAAGACGGGACAGATTATAAAGCAGAATTTTTAGCATTGCCCAAATTACTTGTATTTGTAACTTATGATTTGGCAAAAGCAGATATTGAAGGTTTAAAGAAACTGGAGCAAATTAATACAAAAACTATTGCAAAAGGATATAAAGTGATTGCAATGACCGCTTCCTCTCCAGAAGAAATTGAGCAAGCAAAAAAACAGTACGGTTTTACTTTTGATTTCTATTTTTGTGATGCAATTGCTCTTAAAACAATCGAGCGAGCAAATCCAAGTTTAGTAATCATCAATGAAGGTTTCATTATCCAAAAATTACATCATAACGATAGTGCCGATCTTAAATTATAAGCGGCTTTAGTTTTAATAAATCTTTATGAAACTTTATTGAATTGCTTTGTAACTTTGTTAAAAATAAAAAAAAAATATGAAAAAAATACTCTTGTCCTTAATGATAGTTATTACTACAATTTCATGTACGATGGCACAAAAAACGGAATTTTCTAAAGATGCGCTTGCAGGAAAATTAGAAACAACAGCTACTAAACAAGTAACTCTTAAACAAATATTAAACAAGCACAAAGGCAAAACAGTTGTGATTGAATTTTGGGCTTCTTGGTGTGGTGATTGTGTAAAGGCAATGCCTAAATTAAAAGAGCTGCAAGCTAACAACCCTAATGTTGATTATGTGTTCATCTCATTAGATAAAAACGCAGAAAAATGGAAACTGGGTATTGAAAAGCATGAATTGAAAGGTGATCATTATTGGGTAAATGATGAAAACGGAATGAAGGGAACTTTTGGCAAATCAGTTGATCTGGACTGGATTCCAAGATACATGGTTATTGACAAAGCTGGAAAAATTGTTTTGTACCGAGCCATTGAAACTGATTTTGAAAAAATAGACGCTACATTAAAATCAATTTAATATTTTAAAAATGAGAACAAAGATTGTTGCTGGAAATTGGAAAATGCATAAAAATGCAGAAGAAACCGAAGATTTATTAAACGATTTGATAGACAAATTACCTTCGGATAAAGAAGCAAGAATCATTGTAGCGCCTACGTTTGTCAACTTATCCTCAGCAGTTGAACATTTGCAATTTACTAATATTGATGTAGCAGCACAAAACATGCACCAAGCAGAAGGCGGTGCTTTTACTGGAGAAATTTCTGCAGATATGCTAAAAAGTATCGGAGTGAATACCGTTATCATAGGTCATTCTGAACGTCGGGCTTATTTTCATGAAAATGATGCGCTTTTAGCTTCAAAAGTAAATACAGCGTTAAAACATGATATGGAAGTGATTTTCTGTTTCGGTGAGGAACTAAAAGACAGAGAAACAAAAAATCATTTTAATGTAGTTGAAAACCAACTTAGAGATGGTTTGTTTCACATTGAAAAAAAAGCTTGGGAACAAATTATCCTCGCCTATGAGCCAGTTTGGGCAATAGGAACAGGAGAAACTGCAAGTCCAGAACAGGCTCAAGAAATGCATCACTTTATTAGAGAAACTGTTCTTAAAACCTATGGAAGTGAGGTTGCGGAAAATGTAAGTATTCTTTATGGTGGTAGCGTGAAGCCTGAGAATGCAAAAGAAATTTTTTCTAAATCTGATGTAGATGGTGGTTTAATAGGTGGCGCAGCTTTAAAAGCAGAAGATTTTTCGGCAATTGTAGCTGGAATTTAAAATAGAAAAATAACAATTTGAAAATGGTTAGAAAGTCAATTTGCTTTTTAACCATTTTTTGTTTAATAAATCCCCCTCTTCACAAATGATTTACAAATCATTAACATCTGTAATTATAAATTAAACATTAGTTGTTTTTAAGTTGGCACTATTTTAAACTTTTATAATGAAATTTGATTAATCAACTTAAAAACAACTTTATGTCAAAAATTTACACATTAAAAAGAAGTTTACTTGTATTTCTTTTTTTATTTTCAATTACATATTCTTGGGGACAAACCATTTCATTTGCATCAGCTTTTATTGTGAGCAATGAAAATCAAGGAAATTTAAATGTTGTATTAACATTAACAAGTCCTACAACATCTTCTATAGATTTGGTTGTAAAAGTTGCACCATTCAGTACGGCAAGTTCCTCAGATTTTACGTTATCGACACAAACATTAAGTTTTACCTCGGCTAGTACTACTTCTCAAACTATTATTATTCCTATTGTTGATGATTTACTGGTAGAACAACATTCAGAATATTTTGTTTTGAGTTTAGAGAATCCAACCGGAATGACTCTAGGAACCAATCCTTCAACAACTATATACATTAGAGATAACGAAACGGTAGCTCCTGCTCCTAATAATGACATTACACTAGATTATGTAGGTAGTTTTGATCCCTCTGGTGCTGGAGTAAGCACTTGCGAAATAGTTGTTCACGATCCTGTTTCTCAAAGGTTGTTCACTATTAGCGCAGTTTCAAAAAGATTAGAAATTATCAATTTTGCAAATCCTAGCAATTTGGTTCTTATATCTTCTATTGATATGACGCCTTATGGAGGAATAACAAGTGTTGCCGTTAAAAACGGAATTGTAGCAGTTGCTTCGCCAAATGTGGTTGAACAAAATAACGGCACAGTTGTATTTTTTGATACCGATGGAAATTTTTTAAAGCAAGTAACAGTTGGTGCATTACCAGATATGATTACGTTTACACCAGACGGTTCAAAAGTTTTAACCGCAAATGAAGGCCAACCAAATGATGCTTACACTACTGACCCTGAAGGTTCGGTTTCTATTATTAATATTTCTGGAGGAATTCCAGCTTTAACCCAAGCAAATGTTACAACGCTCTTATTCACAGGCTACAATTCACAAGAGGCTACATTACTTACTTCGGGAATTCGTAAAACCAAATCAACGAGTACACTATCACAAGATTTTGAACCAGAATATATTACAGTAAGTGCAGATTCGCAAAAAGCTTGGGTAACTATTCAGGAAAATAATGCTATTGCAGAAATAAATTTGACAACCAACACGTATTCAGATATATGGGCTTTAGGAACTAAAGATGTTAGTGTTCCAGGAAACGGAATGGATATTTCGGATAATAATGGTCAAGTTTTAATTGCCAATTGGCCCATAAAATCATATTATATACCAGATGGTGTGGCTAACTATTCAGTATCAGGTACCAATTATTTGGTTACAGCCAATGAAGGTGACGAGAAAGAATATATGGGTTTAAACGAAAGAACCACTGTTGGAGCTGCCGGATACATTTTAGACCCAACAGTTTTTCCAAATAGTGCTATTTTAAAATCTAGTAATAATGCAGGTAGAATGCGCGTAACCAATTTAAATGGAAACACGGATGCTGATACACAATTTGAAGAATTATATTCTTTAGGAAGTCGCTCTTTTTCTATTTTCAATGCTACAACAAAAGCTTTAGTTTATGATAGCGGTGACGATTTTGAAAAATACACCGCTTTAAATCCAACATTTAGTTCTATTTTTAATGCAGATCATGGAACAAATACTTCAAAAAATAGAAGTCGTGCCAAAGGACCTGAACCAGAAGGTGTAACCTTAGCAGAATTATTTGGAAAAACTTTTGCTTTTATTACTCTTGAAAGAATTGGTGGTGTTATGGTTTATGATGTTACTAATCCTCTCAATGTTAAATTTGTAGACTACAAAAATAGTAGAACAATTTCTGCGTATGGTGGCGACAATGGTCCTGAAGGTGTTACATTTATCAAAGCAGCAGACAGTCCAAATAGTAAAAATTATGTAGCTGTCGCTAATGAAATTAGTGGAACTATATCTTTATTTGAGGTAAATACTACTACTTTAAGTACAAATGATTTTAAAAATGAACCAAAAACTTTCGTTATTTTTCCAAATCCAAGCAAAAAAGGAATTGTATATTTCAATAGAATAGCTGACTATCAGTTGTTTGATTTCTCAGGAAAACTAGTTCAATCTCAAAATGAAGCATTAACTATTGACACTTCAAAATTAGCATCAGGTATTTACATAGTAAAAACTTCGGAAGGAATTGTAAAACGTATGATTATAAATTAACTTTCATTCATAAAAAACTAAAAAGTCCTGTTTTAATTTACAGGACTTTTTTTTTGAAAATTTGTTTATAAAATGTAATCCCTGTAAAAAAGTAATTGTAAACTTGGCAAAAAAATTAAAATATCATATATATATTATGATACTATTTTAGAGTAGAACTAAAAAGAACTAGATTCGGAAGTTTTATTTGCTGAGTTGGGCTAACTTCCATTTGAGAGTTTTATAGAAAGTATTTTGTTGTTATTTTTTTTGAAATATTAATTGACATATCAAATATGGTGGATTTCTTATTGGCTAAAAAGTTTGTTTTTCTAAAAATATTCTTTGCTTTTCAAGAAGCTTAACTTTGACTTTTGGCTTCAATAACTTTTGCAATAAAGATTTTGGCATATTTTTCATAATTTTAATTTACCCAATCAAAATTACCAAAATTTAGAAACCATTGCACAACTGTCTTTCTACATTGAGTATGATATTTTTGGGTGGCATCTGTTTTTGATAGATTTTACGTTCTATTTTCTGCGCAATTCATAATTTAAAAGGGACAAGCTTAGTCACTTTTGGTTCACACAACCGAGGAATTTATTGGATGTTTTACAAAATTGATGCGTTTTATTTGGCTCTATTTTACGGCAAGACAAATGTTTAAAAATAAAAGCCCAATAAATTTGAAAATAATTGGGCTTTTAAAATATTAGTACAATAATTAATGTCCTCCACTAAGTTTTTTATCAAAACTAATTCCTTGTGATTTTAATATGCCGCTAACTTTCCAAGCATAGAAAGCCAAATAAGCAAAACATAAAACTCCAACTATATAACTAGATTGAATTGTTGTAATATCAGCAATATATCCCTGTAATAAGCTAATAAATCCACCACCCATAATCATCATAATTAAAAAACTACTTCCTTGACTTGTATGTTTTCCTAATCCGCTTACGGCTAATGTAAAAATACATGGCCAAAGTGTACTGCAAAATAATCCAACACTTGTAAATGCGTAAACACTTACCATTCCGCTAGTTGACATTCCTACTAACAATGCTAAGATTCCCAATCCAGAAAATATCAATAACATTCTTGAAGGATTTCCTTTACTTGCAATATCTGCAGCAATTAATACTAAAATTATTAAAGCATAAATATAAAAAGGTGTTAAATCATGTTTTGCAATGGCATTAACCAATAAGAAAACTCCAAATGCTAAATAAGGTGCAATAAAACGAAGTATTTTTTGTGTACTCATATTATCTGTAAAAGCCTCAACTGCTCCAGTCCAACGACCAATCATTAAACTTGCCCAATATAGTGAAATGTAAGGCGCAACATCTTTAGTTAAAAAGCCTAAATTTTTCTCCATATATGCTGGTAAATTACTAGCTGTAGAAACCTCTACTCCCACATAAACAAAAATGGCAATCATTCCCAAAATTAACTGTGGGTATTTTAGTGCCGAACTTCTAGAAGAACTTGCTTCTGCTTCAGATTCTACAATAGCTGCAGGCTTATCTGGTAATGAAGAAAATTTTAATAAAACCGCAACCAGTAAAAATGCTGCTCCTAAAATTAAATAAGGAATTTTAACACTTTCTATACTCATATTTGTATTTGAAGAAGTAGCCGAACCAAATATTGCAAAACTTACGATAAGTGGTCCAATGGTGGTTCCAAGATTATTAATTCCTCCAGCCATAGTTAATCGTTGCGAACCAGTGGTTGTAGGTCCAAGAGCAATTGCTAAAGGATTTGCAACAGTTTGCTGTAATGAAAACCCAAGTGCAACTATAAATAAACCCGATAACATTAACGGAAAAGAACCTGTATTTGCTGCTGGATAAAACAATAAAGTTCCTAATGCCGAAATTCCTAAACCTAACGCAAGAGAATTTTTATATCCAATTCTATTAATTAAATCGCCTTTAGTCAAATATGAAATTAATAAATATAGTAGTGAACCCACAGTATATGCAATGTAAAATGCTAATGAAACAAGCTGACTTTCTACTTGTGATAAATTAAAAGCTTTTTTGAAAACTGGAATTAAAATATCATTACTTGCTGCAACAAATCCCCAAAAAAAGAATACTGTTGCTAGCGGAATAAATTGTGCCCAATTGGTTTTAGTTTGTTGTGAACTCATGTTTAAATAGTTTGTTTGGTTTGATTGGTATAATAAATTTGTTGATTATGCAATAAAATAACATTAAATATCAAATAAAAAGAAATATATTATTCTGTTTTTTTTATAAATATACATTTATAAAAAAATAACTAATAAGAATATAAAAATAGTTATTAACGAAAACGTTTTCTTAAGTACATTTTTTCCAAAATTACAACGTTTGCGTTATTTAAAAAATTTGAAATCGAAACTTTAAATCTATTCTTAATGCTGATTTTTCTGTTAATATTGTTTCAATTAAAATTAAGTATCAATAAAATACGGTTTTCATAAATTGATTTTTGATTTGAAAAATAAAAAAAAATGCCTTGATTAAGTCAAGACATTTTTTAATTCTTTTCCGTCTACATAATCTTGAAGGTATTTGAATCTTGGTGTGAGTTTACCGTTTTCGGTCATTTTTGCTCTTTGTAAAATACCGTCTTTATCGTTGTTAAAAAAAGCAGGAACAACATGCTCCATAAACATTTCTCCAAAACCTTCACTTGCATCTTTTGGCAATTCACAAGGTAGATTGTCTATAGCCATAACTACTATTGCTGCTGGATGAAACACATCGACTTCTTTGTCCTCAAGGGGTAAATAACCATAAATAGGTTCTGCAATTGTAGATGCTCTCACGGTACATGCCACAGGTCCGTTGACATCACATGAAATATCAGCAACTACTTTTATTGCACAATCATTTGCCAATAACATTTGTCGAGAAAGGATAACTGGTGCATCGTTACCATAAAAATGTCCTGCCATATAAATATCAGATACTTTTGTGAAACGCTCAAAATCAGAAATATACTCTTTTGGGTTGTCATAAAAATCACTTTGCGACTTTATTGTGCCATCAATTCGTTTATTGTAGTCCAAAACATCTATTTGAACAAATACCGGTTCCGAATATTTTTTTGTCAAGTAATTCTCTACCGAAACTTGCTTGATTTTCATGCCATCTAAGATTTCTTTAGCACCATTTGCCACTTTTCCGCTACCAGTTAGTACTATTTTTATAGGAGGTAATATTTGTCTTTTAAGCTTTACAATCAAATCCTCTTTACTATTGAGCGTATTGGCTTTAGGAATATTAAAAAGTTCAAACTTGATACCAAAGGCTCGAAAACCATTATAAGCCCCCACGATTCCTGCATAACGACCAAAACCGATTAAACGTTTTCCGGTAGCATCAACAATGGTTTCATGATCATACAATTCGATATTTTTTTCGAGTACCGATTGTAAAAGTGCTCTGTTGTAAGGCTGCTTTTTTATAGTATGTGAAAAGAAAAAATACTTTTTATTAGGTATCAAATCATCTTTAGGAACTTCTTTAACGCCAAAAAACACATCACAATCTAAAATATCATTTGAAATTAAAATACCTAAATCAGCATATTGCGCATCCGAAAAAACTCTGATTTCAGAACTTTCTACTTTTATCTCCGCTTCAGGATGTTCTTTTTTAAGTCGCACTAATTCCTCTGGTGTAAAAACAACACGCCTATCTGGTGGATTTTTTCTTTCTTTTATTATTCCGAATTTCATTGATTTTTAGATGATTGGTTTCTTTTTTATTGTTATAATGGAACAATAAATATTTTAAAAACTTATAATTATAACTTACGTATTGTAAATTGTTACAAATATAACTTTTACAATTCTTGCAAACAAAAAAATAATATTAAAATAACCTCTACAAAATATTATTTTAAATACTGAATTATAATTAGTTGCGGTTTACATTACAAACAACCATTAAAAAGCTTTACTAAAAGAGATTTTAAAACATTATATCTTTGGCTATATTTGTATAACAAGCCTTTATTAAAATGAATTTTTCTCATCTACATAATTTTTTTAAAATTATAATTATCGCTACCTCTTTAATAGGTTGTAACCAAAAAAAAAGCAGTAATTTATATTCTGAAAATAATGTAAAAACAACTGATACTTTTTCTAAAATGACTCCGCACAGCGGAAAAAAAAATCCATTGTCTGCTGAATATGTTGCTTTTAAAAAAGCTTATTTGTCTAATTTTTGTCATAAAACATGGAAACCTACGAGTAATATTAGTTTTTTAGTCGCCAAGAATGGCCAAATCATTTTTGAAAAATACCAAGGTTACGCTAATAAAAATAAAGAAACCACAATAAAATACAACACACCCATACATATTGCATCTGTAAGTAAAGTGCTCACTGCCACAGCAATTTTAGAATTAATAGATGCTAAAAAAATAGATTTAGATCAAAAAGTAAATACAATATTAAAAACATTTCCTTACACCGAAATAACCATTCAAACATTGCTTAATCACCGAAGTGGCATGCGAAATTATGCGTATTTTACAGAAGATGAAGGCGTTTGGGACCGAAAAAAAATACTGACGAATCAAGATATTTTAAACTTGCTTTTAGAAAAAAATATACAATTAGAATCGCCTACAGATACCAGGTTTACCTATTGTAATACCAACTACGCGATTTTAGCATTAATCATAGAAAAAATAACAGGATTGAGTTATATAGAAGCTATGAAAAAGATAGTTTTTGAGCCACTTGGAATGAAAAACACTTATGTTTATGATTATTATGGTGACAATAAATCTTCGGTACCATCGTACAAAGGCAATAACGTAGAAATAGGTTTAGATTATCTGGATGCGATTTATGGGGACAAAAATATATACTCCACACCCAGAGATTTATTAAAATTTGATTTGGCTCGAACTAGTGATGAATTTTTGAATAAAGATTTACGTGAGGCCGTTTACAAAGGATACAGCAACGAAAAACGCGGTACAAAAAATTACGGACTAGGCATTAGAATGATCAACTGGGAAACTGGACAAAATTTTTATTTTCACAATGGCTGGTGGCATGGCAACACTTCTTCCTTTATATCCTTAAAAAATGAAAACGTTACAATAATTGCATTGTCTAATAAATTCAGCAGGAATACTTATAAAGTGCGACAATTGGCGCCTATTTTTGGTGATTATCCTTTTAAAATTGATAAAGAAGAAATAGAAGAATAAGCATTAAATACTTTACCAAGATCTAGCAATAGAATGATTTTAAAGCGTTATATTTGCAATCCAATTTTGAAATCAAAATTCAAAATTATTTGGGGTCGACTGGTTTTGACAGCAAGTCGAATTGATAAGTAAGCACGTCGAGAACTGGGACAATTCTCGTTAATAAAAGGTTTCAAAACACATACACGGCGAAGGAAACTACGCTCTTGCTGCATAATCTGAATCATAGTAAGATTAGCCTAGTTCCTATTAGATAGGAAAGCAGGATTTACCTCGAAAGCTTTGGTTTATAGTGGTCGATAAAGGTGAATCGTAAATTTAAACCTAGATTTGATAAAGCGTTGGTGTCATTTCGAAATTAAAACGATAAGCGTTTGGTGGTTGTTTCTGTCCTAGCCCAACGTCGAAAACCCAAACAGGAAATAAGCGTGTAGAAAGTTTGTTAATTGCTTGTTTGGACGGGAGTTCGACTCTCCCCGACTCCACAAAAAACCCTGTGAAATATTCATTTTACAGGGTTTTTTATTTTTACTGCCATTCAAAATCATAAAAAATATTCTTTAGATTAAACTAAAAGTTGTCTTTCTTTACTTTTTAAGCTTCATTTCAACTACAAAAAACCGCATTTTGAAAACTTTTGACCTTTAATTTAATCTGAATTTTGTACTTCAATTAAAACAATATTAAAGATGAAATACAAAATTTTAGGTCAAACGGGATTAAAAGTTTCGGCAATTGCACTAGGTACAATGAACTATGGCGGAAAAGGATTCTTTAATTACATGGGAAATTTAGACCAAAACGAAGTTGATGAACAAATTAAAATTGTAACCGAAGCTGGTGTTAACTTTATTGATACTGCTAATATTTACTCAGAAGGATTATCTGAGAAGATGATTGGTCAGGCTATAAAAAATTTGGCACTAAACAGAGATGATTTGGTTTTGGCTACTAAAGTAAGAGGCTCAATGGGCGCTGGAGAAAATAACAGGGGTTTGTCCAGAAAACATATTGTTCAGGAAGTAGAAGCCAGTTTAAAGAGGTTGAAAACGGATTATATTGATTTGTACCAAATTCATACTTCTGACCCATTAACGCCTATCGAAGAAACAATTCGAGTTTTAGACGATTTAGTAAAAAGCGGAAAAATCAGGTACTTTGGCGCAAGCAATATGGCTGCTTGGCATTTAATGAAGTGTCTAGGTTATTCGGATTACAATAACCTCAACAGATTTGCTTCATTACAAGCCAATTATTCATTGGACACTAGAGATATTGAAAGAGAAATTATTCCTTTATTAAATGATCAAAAAGTAGGACTTATGGTTTGGAGTCCGCTTAGTGGTGGCTTGCTTTCTGGTAAATACAAAAGAAATTTGCAAACCGAAAAAGGGAGATTGAACAATTTTCCTTTTCCTCCTTTTAATGAAGTAAGGGCTTATAACATTTTAGATATTTTGTATCCGATGGCAGAACAAAAAAATGTTTCGGTGGCACAATTGGCCTTATCATGGTTAATACATCAGCCAGCAGTAACGAGTGTAATTATTGGTGCTACAAAAAAGCATCAATTACAAGACAATTTAAAAGCAGTTGAAGTTACATTTACTTCAGAAGAATTAAAACAACTTGATGAAGTATCGCAACTCATACCACAATATCCAGGCAATGTTATTGAAGTCATGACAGCAGATAGAAGTACTGATGGTTTTGATTTTTTAACAATATAAATTAACAGAGCACCAGAATATTTTGAATGCTTTTTCTGGTGCTTTTTTAACTAAATTAGTGAGATGAAAACAAATACAACAGGGGTTAAAATAATAAATTCAGTAACGGAGCTGCACCAGTTGTTGTCATTGCCCAAACCTTTGCATCCGCTCATTACATTGATTGATCACAAAAATGCGGTAACAATTCCCAAAGAAGAGAAGGAACGTTTTGTTTTGAATTTTTACAACATAACAATCAAACGAAGTTTTCAAGGCCAAATGAAATATGGCAAAAATTATTATGATTTTGATGAAGGAACCATGTCGTTTGTTGCGCCTAATCAAATAATAAATATTGATGATGACGGAGATAGAAATAAAGACGGTTGGTCATTATTATTTCATCCAGATTTGCTACGAAATTATAGTTTAGGAAAATCAATTATGAACTTTGGCTTTTTTTCTTATGACATCAATGAAGCGCTGCATCTTTCTGAAGAGGAAGAAAAAACAATTGAAAGTTTAGTTCAAAATATTAAAACAGAGTACCAAGCCAGAATTGATAATTTTAGCCAAGATGTTATAGTTTCTAATCTGGAATTATTATTAAACTATTGCAATCGTTTTTACAGCCGACAGTTTGCTACCAGAAAAATGGTTCACAGCGATTTACTTACTCAATTTGACACGCTCTTGAATACTTATTTTGATACTAATTCTGATTTAGGACTACCTACTGTTAGTAAATTGGCGATACAATTGCACCTTTCACCAAGTTATTTGAGCGATATGTTACGTAACTTGACGGGAAGCAACACCCAACAACACATACACATTAAATTAATTGAAAAAGCGAAAGAGAAACTAACCAGCACCAACTTATCTGTAAGCGAAATTGCTTATGAATTGGGTTTTGAACATTCGCAATCATTTAATAAATTGTTTAAAAGTAAAGTTGCGATGAGTCCGCTTGCGTTTAGAAATTCATTCAATTGATGAAATCGATAACTAATTATAAATTATACTAATAAAAAAACCCGTAACCAATTCAATAATTGTTACGGGTTCATTTTTTATAAATTTGGTAATTCTTTATTCGGTTGGATTGTTATTTTCGGTTTGTTTTCTAAGTACACTGTTCTTCTTTCCGTAGAAAAAATAAATTGCAAAACCAATGGCTAACCAAGCAAACAAACGAATCCAAGTGTCTAATGGCAACGAAAACATCATAACCAAACAGGTAACAATTCCTAAAATTGGGACAAGTGGTACAAATGGAGTTCTAAAAGGGCGTTCCGCATTAGGTTGTTGTTTTCTTAATATTAAAATCCCTAAACAAACCATTACAAAAGCTAATAATGTTCCTATACTTGTCATTTCTCCTACAATACTTATAGGAACTAATCCTGCAAATAGACTTATAAACACACACAAAACAATATTTGATTTATAAGGGGTTTGAAATTTTGGATGCAATTCTGAAAATACTTTTGGCAAAAGCCCATCTTTACTCATCGAATAAAAAACCCGGGACTGCCCTAATAAATCAACTAAAATCACTGAAGTATATCCTATTAATATGGCCAAAATAATGGCTACACCTAACCAAACATATGGCGTATGAGCAATAGCTACTACAACAGGAGCTGCACTTCCTGCAAATTCGGTATAATTAGCAAGACCAGTCATCACATAGCCAAACAGAATAAATAATATGGTACAAATAATCAAGGAACCCAAAATTCCTATGGGCATGTTACGCTGTGGATTCTTAGTTTCTTGAGCCATGGTAGCTACAATATCAAATCCTATGAATACAAAAAATACGACACCAGCACCACGCAATACACCGCTCCAACCAAACTCTCCAAATGTTCCTGTATTGTTAGGAATGTAAGGTTGGTAATTTGAAGGATCTATATATTGCGATCCTAAACCTATAAAAACGATAACAACTCCTACCTTTAATGCTACTACAATCACATTAAAAATTGCTGACCCTTTAGTACCTCTAATGATAATAGAAGTAATCAAAGCAATGATTAAAACTGCTGGAAGATTAATAATTCCGGTAACAATTGAACCATCTTGCATGGTTACACTTTCAAACGGTGATTGTACCAATTGTGGCGGAATATGAATGTTGAATTTTTCAAGAAATTTTACCAAATATTGGGACCAACTAATACCTACTGTCGCCGCACCCACTGAATATTCAAGAATTAAATCCCAACCAATAATCCATGCAAATAGTTCGCCAAGTGTGGCGTATGCGTAAGTGTATGCACTACCCGACACTGGAACCATAGCAGCAAATTCTGCATAGCACAAAGCACTAAAAGCGCAACCAACAGCCGCAATAATAAATGATAAAGTAACTGCTGGACCAGCATTATTTGCAGCAGCAATTCCTGTAAGCGAAAAAAGTCCTGCGCCAATAATAACACCTACTCCTATCGCTACTAAATTAACAGGTCCTAAAGTCCGCTTCAAGGTATTTTTTCCGCTTTGTGTTGCTTCTAACTTGAGTAGTTCTAGAGATTTTTTAAGCATAATTTTGTTTTTAAATATTGAGAGATTTTATTGAAATGTATAATAGTGCAATAAAAAAAGCCTTTCAAATAGTATGAAAGGCTTTTGATGTATCAAAAATATTTTAGGCCATTACATACAATAAATCATTTGCTCCCAACACATTGTGTTACAGCAAAACAGCATCATATTATGGTTTGATTTTTTCATTTTACGGTGCAAATGTATAAAGTAATTGTTCTAGTTTCAAATTAAAAACCAAAGTTTTTTTAAGCATCACAATTATTAACAAAAATGTTTTTAAATTAAGGATATACCACTTCGCCTTGCCATTGCATCATTCCGCCCATTAAATTATAGGTGTTTTCAAAACCCAATTGGTTCATCATATTGCAAGCGTTTTCACTTCTTGAACCTGCTCTGCAATACAGATAATAGTTTTTACTTTTGTCTAATACTTCTACTTCATAAACAAATGCTTGCCCTTTTAAAACATCAATATTTATTGCATTTGCAATATAGCCTTCTTCAAATTCTTCAAGAGTTCGAACATCAAGAATAACAGCGTTATTATCTGATGCCAATTGGTAAACCCAATCTTGTTGTGATAAATTCATTTTTTAATTTTTTTCAAAAATAATTAAAAGGAATGGAAATCACGAATAATTATTTAACATAAAAATAACATAACGTTTGTATATACAAATATGAATTGTTATACATTTGTAGCTACAAATATTGTAATGACGATTATGACAATTGAAGAAATCATAAAATCCAACGCTACCATACCTCTTCCTAAAAGGACTGTTTTGAATATTTTGTATACCCAAAACACCATTATAGACAAGTTCAATGAAGTTTTAAAACCTTATGATATTTCGGGTGAACAGTTCAATGTCTTGAGAATTTTAAGAGGTCAAAAAGGTTGCCCCGCAAATATGTGCCTTATTCAAGAACGCATGATTGCGAAAACCAGTAATACAACCCGTTTAGTAGATAAATTATTGATTAAGGAACTGGTTACCCGAAAAGTTTGTCCAGAAAACAGAAGAAAAATAGATGTTCTTATTACACAAAAAGGACTCAATTTATTAGCAGAACTTGATCCTAAAGTCATAGAACATGAAACCAATTTTTCAGAAAATCTTTCCTCGAATGAGTTAGAAACATTAAATCTATTATTAGAAAAATTTAGAAATCACAAACAATAATTATATAAATATGAGCAATTTTTTAGAAAATCAAAACTGGCGTTATGCAACAAAGAAGTTTGACGCAACAAAAAAAATAAGCAACCAAGATCTAACTTTTCTTAAAGAAGCAATTCGATTGAGTTCTTCTTCTTACGGACTACAATTGTACAAAGTTATCATTGTAGAAAATACTGAATTAAGAGCAAAATTACAACCAGCTGCTTACGGACAAACACAAATTGTTGATGCATCACACCTAATCGTTTTTGCAAGTCAAACAACTGTAGGTGAAGAGGATATTAACGCTTATCTTGACAACGCAACAGCAACCAGAGGACTACCTCAAGGTGCTTTGGTTGGCTATGGTGATTATATGAAAGGTAGCATTATGCCATTGTCAGAAGAAGTTAAAAACATTTGGACTGCAAAACAAACTTATTTGGCTTTAGGTAATCTATTAAATGCTGCTGCCGAATTAAAAATTGATGTTACACCAATGGAAGGTTTTGTTCCAAAACAATTCAATGAAATCCTTGGTCTTGACAAATTAAATCTTAATGCAGTACTAGTAGCAGCAGTGGGTTACCGTCATGTAGAAGATGCCACACAGCACTACAAAAAAGTTAGAAAATCAAACGAAGATTTGTTTATCATACTATAATTACTAATCAATAACTTAAAATTTACTAAAATGAAAAACTTAAAAACACTTGCACTTGCTTTATTAGTAGCATTTTCAGCAGCAACAGTAACTGCACAAACAAAAAAAGTTGACGCTGCAAAAAGCAAAATCAACTGGGTTGGAAAAAAAATAACAGGACAACATGAAGGAACTGTAACCTTAAAAGAAGGCGCACTAGTATTCAAAGGAAAAAAATTAACTGGAGGTTCTTTTACAATTAACATGAACTCAATAAATGTAACCGATTTAAAAGCGGGTCAAGGAAAAGAAAAACTTGAAGGACATTTAAATGCTGATGACTTTTTTGGAACGGCTAAGTTTTCAACTTCAACTTTAGTTTTCAAAACTATTGCTGACAAAGGAAATAATGTATACGCTGTAACTGCTGATTTAACAATCAAAGGAAAAACAAATCCTGTTGCATTCAACATCAATGTAAACGGTAACAATGCAACTACAGCTTTCAAAGTTGACAGAACTAAATACGATATCAAATACGGATCAGGAAGCTTTTTTGACAACTTAGGAGACAATGCTATTTCTGATGAATTTGACTTAACTGTTGATCTAAAATTCTAATATTACGGGAACAATTGCTATGAAAAGACGAAACCCTAACAAGAAATTGTTAGGGTTTTTGTTTTTATAAAATTTGGGCGAGACCACAAGGGTCAGGCTATTCGTTACAATCCAAGCAAAGAAGCTTGGGATTTTCACTGCTATCCTTCTCGCAAAAAATAAAATTATAATCTAACAATAGTTCAACAAATCATAAACTTTAAAAAAACAACCTTAACCTATTGCAACTGAAAAATAAATTAATACATTTGTACTTCTAAACAACTAAAATGAACTCAATTTTAAAAAATACTTGGTGGTGGAGCAGTTTACGTCAAACGTCGTGAAAAAGTTTCCTATTAGTATATTTTAAAAACTAGATATCAAAAAGGGCTTGTCATCACGACAAGCCCTTTTTGATTTTAAAATTCAAATCATACAAAAATTAAAATTATAGCATTATTACAAAATATGAAAACCTATAAATTTACAACTCAATACAAACAAATCCTTGCAGATACCATTACACCAGTAAGCGTGTATTTAAAAATTCGCGACAAATTTCCTAACAGCTTATTGCTAGAAAGCAGTGATTACCATGCAAATGACAACAGCTTTTCCTACATCTGTTGCAATCCCATTGCTTCTATCAAAGTAGAAAATGAAACCATTTACAAAACTTTTCCTGATGGCGAATCGGTAAAAACTTCAATCAATGTACACACAAATATTGCTAATGAAATTCAAGAATTTGCATCACAATTCAAGTCAGAAAGCAATAATTTTAAATTCATCAACAATGGCTTGTTTGGCTATATCTCTTATGATGCTGTTCGTTATTTTGAAAAAATAGACATTCAAAAAAAACAAGGAGATCTTAAAATTCCAGATATTTTTTATGCTGTATATCAAAACATTATTGCTATCAATCATTTTAAAAATGAAGCCTATATATTTTGCCACACTATTAATAACGAAAACAATATAGAAAAAATTGAGCAATTGCTTCAAACCAGAAATTTTGCTTCCTATTCTTTTACAAAAACTGAAACTAAATTTTCTAACCTCACTGACGAAGATTTCAAGAACAATGTAGCCTTAGCAAAAAAACATTGTTTTCGTGGAGACGTATTTCAACTCGTACTTTCTCGAAAATTCACACAAGGTTTTAAAGGAGATGAATTTAATGTTTACCGCGCTTTAAGAAGTATCAATCCTTCACCCTATTTGTTCTTTTTTGATTATGGTGATTTCAAAATTATGGGTTCTTCACCAGAAGCACAATTGGTTGTAAAAAATAAAAAAGCGGAAATTCATCCTATTGCAGGAACATTCAAACGTACTGGCAATGATGAGCAAGATGCCGTTTTAGCAAAAGAATTGTCGGAAGACCAAAAAGAAAATGCAGAACATGTTATGCTTGTTGACCTTGCACGAAATGATTTGAGCAGAAACGCCCACAGCGTAAAAGTAGAAAATTATAGAGAAGTTCAATTTTTTTCTCACGTAATACATTTGGTTTCAAAAGTGGCAGGTCAATTACACGATAAAACCACAACAATGCAAGTCGTAGCCGATACTTTTCCTGCAGGAACACTTTCTGGCGCACCAAAACACAAAGCAATGCAACTTATAGAAATGTATGAAAAAACAAACCGTGGTTTTTACGGAGGCGCAATAGGTTTCATGGATTTTGAAGGTAACTTTAACCATGCGATTATGATTCGTACCTTTTTGAGCAAAAACCATCAATTGCATTACCAAGCTGGAGCTGGAATTGTTGCCAGTTCAAACGAAGAAAACGAAATGCAGGAAGTATACAACAAATTAGGCGCATTAAACAATGCGTTAGAACTTGCAGAATCTATTTAAAAACTAGCAATTAAATAAAAAATGAAAATAGTAGTTATAGACAATTATGATAGTTTTACTTATAATTTAGTTCACTATCTTGAAGATTTAGATTGCGAAGTTACCGTTTACAGAAATGATGAATTTGACATCAATGAATTGCAAAAATTTGATAAAATTGTACTTTCGCCAGGACCAGGAGTTCCAGATGAAGCGGGTTTACTCAAAGAAGTGATTAAAGTCTATGCAGGTAAAAAAAGTATTCTTGGCGTTTGCCTAGGGCAACAAGCCATAGGAGAAGTTTTTAGTGGTAGCCTTATCAACCTTGAAAAAGTGTACCATGGCATTGCTACAAATATCAATATTATTGTTGATGACGAAATACTTTTTAAAGGTTTAGAAAAGCAAATACAAGTAGGACGATACCATTCTTGGGTTGTAAGTACCGATGATTTTCCTAAAGATTTAGAAATAACTGCTGTAGATGACAATGGACAAATTATGGCATTAAGACATAAAAGTTTTGACATTCGTGGCGTTCAATTTCATCCAGAAAGCGTTTTGACTCCAAACGGAAAAAAAATATTAGAAAACTGGGTTAACAATCCTTCCTAAATTTCTAAATATTTCAAAAATTAGCCATTCAAAACAATGAAAAATATACTCAACAGACTTATCAATCACGAAATACTTTCGCTTACGGAAGCCAAAGAAATTTTAGTCAATATTTCAAACGGATTATACAATCCCAGTCAAATATCAAGCTTTCTGACCGTTTACATGATGCGAAATATTACGATAGAAGAGCTTGCCGGTTTTAGAGAAGCTTTGTTAGAACTCTGCATTCCTATTGACTTGTCTCAGTACAACACTATAGATTTATGTGGCACAGGCGGTGACGGAAAAAATACATTTAATATCTCTACTTTAGCTTCTTTTGTCACAGCTGGAGCAGGTATAAAAGTCGCTAAACATGGTAATTATGGTGTTTCTTCTATTTCTGGATCCAGCAATGTTATTGAAACACTAGGCATTAAGTTTAGTAGTGACAAAGATTTTCTAGAAAAATGTATTAATGAAAGCGGCATTTGTATTTTGCATGCACCGTTGTTTCATCCGGCTATGAAAAATGTAGCGCCTATAAGAAAAGAACTGGCCGTAAAAACATTTTTCAATATCTTAGGACCAATGGTCAATCCTTCATTTCCAAAAAACCAATTGGTAGGTGTTTTTAACCTCGAATTGGCAAGAATGTATGGGTATTTGTACCAAAATACAAATACAAATTTCACGATTTTGCACAGTTTAGACGGTTATGACGAAATATCGCTCACAGGAAATACAAAAACCATTTCCAATAATGCAGAAATGATTTTAAAACCTGAAGATTTTAACGTGAATACCTTATCACAACATGAAATTGAAGGCGGAACCACGATAGAAAAATCAGCTGAATTGTTCATTAATATTATTTCTGGTAAAGGAACCGAAGCACAAAATAATGTGGTTTGTGCAAATGCAGGTATGGCAATAGCCACTGTGCAAAACATTACTCCTCAGGAAGGCTTTGCACTTGCTAAAGAAAGCTTAATGACAGGAAGAGGGCTTTCTGCTTTAAAAAAATTACAAGCTCTGAGTCAAAACTATAAATCTAACAACTAGAATTTACCCATAATGAATATTTTAGAAAAAATAATTTTAGATAAAAAACGAGAAGTTATTCTTAAAAAATCTGTTGTTCCTGTATCCCAATTAGAAAAGTCAGCACTTTTTTCTAGAAGAACAATTTCATTATCGTACAATCTTAAAAACAGCAATTCTGGAATTATTGCAGAACACAAACGCCGTTCTCCATCAAGACCTATGATTAACAACTCATTATCAGTAGAGGATGTGGTCAAAGGCTATCAGGATGCGGGAGTGTGTGGTATTTCGGTGTTAACCGATGGTAAATATTTTGGTGGATCATTAGACGATTTATTATTGGCAAGAGCAGCTGTTAATATTCCGCTTTTGCGAAAAGAATTTATAATAGAAGAATACCAAATTCTAGAAGCCAAAGCAAATGGAGCCGATTTGATTCTTTTGATTGCTGCAGTTTTAACCCGTGAGGAAATAAAAGATTTATCAACTTTTGCGCAATCTTTAGGATTAGAGGTGTTGTTAGAGGTTCACAATCTAGAAGAGTTGCAAAAATCTATCATGCCCAGTTTGAATATGATTGGTGTTAACAATAGAAGTCTCAAAACATTTGAAGTAAGTCTTGAATATAGCAAGGAATTGGCACACCAAATCCCTGATGATTTTGTAAAAGTTTCTGAAAGCGGTATCAGTTCCATTGAAGCAATTTCCGAGTTAAAGCCTTATGGATACAAAGGATTTCTGATTGGTGAAAACTTTATGAAAACCAATAATGTTGGCGAAAGCGCAAAAGAATTTATTTCTAAATTATAAGTTATGAAAATCAAAATTTGCGGGATGAAATTCTCAGAAAATATACTTGAAGTAAGTGACTTGCTCCCTGATTATTTGGGATTTATATTTTATGAAAAATCGAGTCGCTTTTTTGAAGGAACCATACCAGAACTTCCTCAAAGCATAAAGAAAGTGGGCGTTTTTGTGGATGCTTCGATAAAAGATATCATAAGCAAGATTCAACAATACAACCTAAATATAATCCAATTACATGGCGATGAAAATCCAGATTTCATAACCAATTTGGTTTCAGAGTTAAAAATAATTGACAATAAAAATATCGAAATCATTAAAGTTTTCTCTGTTGGGACCGAATTTGATTTTGAGAAATTAAAAGCTTTTGAAATCATGGTTGATTATTTTCTGTTTGACACAAAAGGAGATTTAAGAGGCGGTAACGGAACCACTTTTGATTGGACAATATTAGAAAAATACAATTCTAAAAAACCATTTTTCCTGAGCGGTGGTATTGGGATTCAAGCATTAGAAAATATAAAAAATTTAAATTTACCTATCCATGCAATTGATGTAAACAGTAAATTTGAAACTGCTCCGGGATTAAAAAATGTATCATTATGCAAAGACGCAATTATTTGCGTTTCTGAAAACTAAAAAAAAAATAAAAATGAGCTATCACGTTAACGAAAAAGGATTTTATGGAGAATTTGGAGGTGCTTACATTCCAGAAATGTTGTACCCTAATGTTGAAGAATTGCGTCAGAATTATCTAAAAATCAGTGCGCAACCTGCCTTCAAAAAAGAGTTCATGGATTTACTTGTAAATTATGTAGGACGTCCTACGCCACTCTACTTTGCAGAGCGCTTGTCAAAGGAATACAACACAAAAGTGTATCTCAAAAGAGAGGATCTGTGCCACACTGGAGCACACAAAATCAATAATACCATAGGACAAATTCTGGTGGCCAAAAAACTTGGTAAAACAAGAATTATTGCCGAAACTGGAGCAGGACAACATGGCGTTGCAACCGCAACAGTTTGTGCATTAATGGGGCTAGAATGTATTGTTTACATGGGCGAAGTGGATATCAAGCGCCAAGCGCCAAATGTAGCCAGAATGAAAATGCTAGGTGCCGAAGTGCGGCCTGCAACATCTGGTTCAAAAACATTAAAAGATGCAACAAATGAAGCCATTCGGGATTGGATCAACAATCCAATAGATACTTATTACATTATTGGTTCAGTTGTAGGTCCTCATCCTTACCCAGATATGGTAGCGCGTTTTCAAGCGGTTATTTCTGAAGAAATCAAGCAACAATTATTAGAGAAAGAAGGTGTAGAAAACCCTGATTATGTGATTGCATGTGTAGGTGGTGGAAGCAATGCAGCTGGGACTTTTTATCATTTTTTAGATGAAAAAGAAGTAAAAATTATAGCTGTTGAAGCCGCTGGAAAAGGAGTACACTCGGGTGAAAGTGCTGCAACATCTGCTTTAGGAAAAGTAGGCATCATACATGGTAGTAAAACATTGTTGATGCAAACCGATGATGGACAAATTACTGAACCCTACTCTATTTCTGCAGGTTTGGATTATCCAGGCGTAGGTCCAATGCATGCTAATTTATATGATACAAAAAGAGCCGAATTCATATCAATAACCGATGAAGATGCTATGGATTGGGGAATAAAATTATCAAAAACCGAAGGTATAATTCCTGCTATTGAAACAGCACATGCCTTTGCCGTTCTTGATGTTAAAAAGTTTGAGCCTAACGATATTGTTGTCATTAATTTATCTGGGCGTGGTGACAAAGACCTGAACACTTACATTGATTATTTTAAATTATAGAAAATGAACCGTATTAATTCAAAATTACAAAAGGATAAAAAATTACTCTCCATCTATTTTTCGGCAGGTTATCCCAATCTTAATGATACCGTAACAGTGATTAAAGATTTAGAAAAAAATGGCGTGGATATGATTGAAATAGGATTGCCTTTTAGTGATCCCTTGGCAGACGGACCTACAATTCAGGAAAGTTCTACACAAGCTCTGTACAACGGAATGACAACAAATTTGTTATTCAAACAATTAGAAGGCATAAGAGAGACTGTTGAAATTCCATTAATTATTATGGGCTATTTTAACCCAATGCTACAATATGGAGTTGAAGCCTTTTGTGAAAAATGTGCTGAAATCGGTATTGATGGTCTCATAATCCCTGACTTACCTGTTGAAATTTATGCCGAAAATTATAAAGCCATTTTTGAAAAACATGGTTTGATAAACGTTTTCTTAATTACACCTCAAACCGCTGTTGAAAGAATTAATTACATAGATTCTGTATCAAACGGGTTTATTTATATGGTTTCTTCTGCAAGTGTTACTGGAAATCAAAGTGATTTTGGTGACAACCAGCAAGAATATTTTAAACGAATTGCTGATATGAATCTTAAAAACCCTCAAATTGTAGGTTTTGGTATCAGCAACAAAACTACTTTTGACCAAGCAACAACTTATGCAAAAGGTGCCATTATAGGTAGTGCATTTATTAAAAACCTGACCAATAACGGTGTAGGGAGTATTGAAAATTTTATAAAAACTATTATCTAAATCTGCAATTGAAGACCCATCTTTAAAATATTTTTTTTTAAATTAAATGTTATTTCAATACTTAAAAATAAAAATTACTATATTATTCTCAATATTTTAGTGAATTATAATAATATTTACTATTTTTAACAAATTATTAACCAAACCAAATATTTTAGAATGAAAACAACAAAAAATGTATTTTTAGTTTCAGCATTAGCAATAGGAGTCTTATTTGCATGTAGCAAAGATGATAATGAAACAACTCAAGAATTTCAAAGTAAAATTGTAGAACAACCTTCATTACTCAACAAAGATTGTAGTTATGTTGATGGCAATTGGAGTTCATCTGCAGTATTAAGTACTACTATTGTAAACACTACACAAACTAATTTTATTAACAGCCAAAACACAAAAATTGCAAGTGTTTTTGGACAAGCAGTGGTTACCTTAAGATTTGTAAAAGATGCTACTAATCCAGGTTCAACCTATAATGCTATTTCTTATGGGAGTAGTCCAAGAAAAATTTATTTTGGCGAAGCAATTTACAAGGATGCTTTATCAAAAGGTCAAATTGTACCTGCTATGATTTTGGCACACGAATTTGGTCATCAATTACAATACACTTACAACTTACCTTCTGTTAAAGAATCTACTGTTAGACCAAATGAACTAGAAGCTGACGGTTTTTCAGGTTACTATTTAAGAAGACCTACTGGTTATAATGCCACTAGTTTTGCTGCTATTGCACCTGCTTATGATTTTGCATTCGCTATTGGTGATTATGGGACTACAAACCCAGGACACCACGGTACGCCGCCACAAAGACGTTCTGCTGTGCGTTTAGGATGGTTATTAGGACAATATACTTTGAAAGCCGCAGATTTTGATTATAACTTTTTTTACTATTATGCTGGGGTTTTAAACGGAACTTACAAAATGGCTCGTGATAATAAGAAATTTAATCCTGAAATTGATGCCTATATTAATGCCCACATGGATGAATTAAGAAAAATTAACTCTGGCGAAATGAGTAAAGAAGAATTTGAAAAATTAGAAGAGTAATTTTTATCAAATATTTTAAAGCTGTCCTTTGGGCAGCTTTTTTTATGTTAAAATTAAATCAAACAAACGTTTGAATTAAACAATTGTTTAATTTTGTATCAGATTTAAAATTTTATTGTTTTTATGACTGATTTTAACGATAAGCAAATTAAAATATTACAGGTAGCCGAAAGGTTGTTTGCTGAGAAAGGTTTTGATGGCACCTCTATCAGGAATATTTCAAAAGAAGCCAAGATTAATATTGCTATGGTTTCCTACTATTTTGGCTCAAAGGAACGCTTGTTAGAAAAGTTAATTCTTTTTAGAACTTCTGATTTAAAAATAAAATTAGAGAATTTATATAAGCAAGAGCTGTCGCCTTGGCAAAAAATAGAAAAGTTTATTGCACTCTACATCGAAAAGATTGATAACAATAGGCACATGTATCAAATTCTTAATTTTGAAACTACTTTTAAAAAAAGGACTTTGGACCTAGAAGCTTTTACTGAAGTTAAAAAAAGTAATTTATCCTCGCTAAAAAAAATTATTGAAGAAGGTCAACTTCAAAATATTTTTAGAAAAGAAATCAATATTCCCCTTATAACTCCTACAATATTAGGTACTTATTTTCACTTTTACAGCAACAAATCATTTTTTGAAAAAATTTTAGATTTACATACAAAAGCTGATTTTGACAATTATATAAAAACCGATTTAACAAATCACATTCAACAAACAATCAAAGGACTTTTAATTTATGAGAAATAAAAAACTATGGTTTTCTAGTATCTTTTTTATTGTCATTTTTGGAACTTTTGCGCAACAAAAAACAACTTTAAAACTTGATGAAGCAATTCATATTGCTACTACAAAGAGCAATGAAGTAATGTTAGCAAATACGAAAGTAGCAACAAAAAAATATGAACTACAAACTGTAAAAAACAACCTGTATCCTAATTTAAAGGCTTCGGGGCAATTTCAAAAATTAGCCAATGCTTCGGTTGATTTTAAACTTCAAAATGCAAATTCAGATCCCAATGCAACACCTGCACCAACGCCAAAGGTGAACCAACTTGTAATTGGTCAATTAAATGCTAATATGCCTATATTTTCTGGATTTAAAATAAAGAACAGTATTAGACTTTCTGAAAATTTGTACGAATCAGAAAATGCTATGGCTGCTAACACAAAGGAGGAAGTAGCTATAAAAGTAGTTGAATATTATGCCGAATTGTACAAAGCCCAAAAATCAATTTCCCTTTTTGAAGAAAATCTAATTCGCGCCAATCAACGTGTAACTGATTTTAAAGCAATGGAAGAAAACGGCCTTATTGCCCGAAATGATTTGCTCAAGGCACAACTGCAGGTTTCAAAAGTACAATTGTCATTAGATGAGGCCAATAAAAATGTGAGTATTATTAATTACTATTTGATTACGTTATTAAAATTACCTCTTGATACCCAAATTTTTGTTGACGAAAGCGAATTCAAAGATTTTTTAATGCCTAACGTTCCTAAAGACGAGCAACAAGCATTACTAAATAGAAACGATCTCAAAGCTATAAATTTTCAAAAAAAAGCTACTGAAGCCAATATTAAAATTGCAAAAAGTGACTATTACCCAAGTTTGAGTTTAACTGCTGGTTATACAACTCTTGACTTACAAAATGTAATTACCGTAAAAAGTGCGATGAATTTTGGTGTAGGAGTAGCTTATGATTTGACCTCTATTTTTAAAAATGACAAGCAAGTCAAAGTTGCAAAAAGCAAAGCTTTAGAAATAAAACAAACCGAAGCAATTTTAACTGATAATATAAAAATCCAAGTGCAACAAGCATTAGAAAACTATAATTTAGCTATTAAACAAGAAATGGTTTATACAGAAGCTGTAGCGCAAGCCATGGAAAATTATAGAATTACAAAAGACAAATACGACAATGGCTTATCTGACACTAATGATTTGCTAGAAGCCGACGTGGAGCAACTCAATTCAAAGATAAACCAAGCCTATACAAAAGCCAATATAATTGAAAAATATTACCAAGTGCTTTCTGTTTCAGGACAATTGACCGAATCATTCAATCTTTCAAAAAAATAAAATTACTATAGATGGAAAAGAAAAAAACAAATCCGAAATTTATAATCATACTTATCGTTCTTATCCTATCAATCGGGAGTTACGGTACTTACAAATACGTCCACTCGCAATCTCATGAAGAGACCGATGATGCGCAAATAGAAAAAAATATGAATCCTATAATTCCTAGAGTTACAGGTTACATTACTAAAGTTTTTGTAAAAGACAATGATTTTGTAAAAAAAGGTGATACCCTTTTTACAATTGATCAAAACGATTATTTAGTAAAAGTTGCAGATGCAAAAGCTGCATTGGCTTCCGCCGAAAGCAGTTATGAAGTTGCAAAAGCTGATATTGGTAGTGCTGTAGCAAATGTTGCAGTTTCAAATGCCAATGTACAATCGGCAGGAGGAAATATTGAAACAGCAAAAATACGTTTGGGCAGAGTGACTAGCGATTATGATCGTTATAATAATTTATATAAAAACCGTTCTATAACAAAACAGCAGTATGAACAAGCACTCGCTGCAAAACTTGAAGCCGAAAGTCAATTGAGAATTTTACAACAGCAGGAAAAAGCAAGTACTTATCAAAAATCTGTTGTAGAAGCAAAATCTAATGTATCAAGCAAACAAACCCAAGTTGCCGCTGCAAACATCAAGCGTGCGAGTGCAATGCTTGAAGCAGCAAACCTGAATTTGAGCTACACCGTTGTTACAGCTTTGATTGATGGCCAAATATCTAAAATTGGTATCCAACCAGGGCAATTTGTACAACCGGGACAATCCCTTTTTTATATCATCAACAATCAAGAAACATGGGTAATTGCAAATTTTAAAGAAACACAACTTAACAAAATGACTGCTGGACAAAAGGTAATTGTAAAAGTAGATGCATTTCCAGATACTGATTTTACAGGTAAAATAGCTTCCTTCTCTCCTGCCACAGGATCACGATTTTCATTGCTTCCGCCAGATAATGCCACTGGAAATTTTGTTAAAACAGTACAAAGATTGCCAGTAAAAATAAGTCTAGATAATACGAATGATAAAGAGAAGATGAAAAAATTACGCTCGGGTATGAATGTAGCTGTAGATGTACTTTTAAAAAAATAAGCATTTAGAATAAAGATAGATTATTAAGATTTTGATACTTTATTTATAAATCTAAAATATAAAAATGGTCCAATCAGAAGACAGTTTAGTCGAATACGGTTTTAGAAGAGTAATAATTACAGTTACTGCTGTACTGTGCGCGTTACTAGAAATTGTAGATGTAACAATTGTAAATGTAGCGCTAAACAATATGAGAGGCAGTCTGGGTGCCACACTCAATGATGTGGCTTGGGTGATCACTGCTTATGCTATTGCTAATGTTATTGTAATTCCTATGACGAGTTGGCTTTCACAGCAGTTTGGTCGTAGAAATTACTTTGCCGCTTCTATAATTATATTTACGATTTCTTCTTTTTTATGTGGCAATGCAAGCAATATTTGGGAATTAGTAGCTTTTCGTTTTATACAAGGTTTGGGTGGAGGTGCTTTATTGGTTACTGCACAAACCATTATTACAGAAAGTTATCCCGTTGCAAAAAGAGGCATGGCACAAGCCATTTATGGTATGGGTGTAATTGTTGGCCCTACGTTAGGGCCACCTTTAGGTGGCTATATTGTTGATCATTTTTCTTGGCCTTATATTTTTTATATCAATATTCCTATTGGTATAATTGCAACTATTTTGACTTTATTTTTTGTGAGAAGTCCTAAATATGGCGAAAAACTATCTGCAAGTCAAGTAGATTGGTGGGGCATATTTTTTCTTACTACATTTATAGGCTCTTTGCAATTTGTACTTGAACATGGTCAACAAGATGATTGGTTCAATGACAATACAATAGTTACTTTAAGTATTATAAGCGTTTCAGGATTGTTTTTGTTCATCTGGCGAGAGCTTAGTTACAAGTATCCAATAGTAAATCTTAGTGTTTTAAAAGACAGTAATTTAAGAGTAGGAACCATTATGTGTTTTATTCTTGGTTTCGGTTTGTATGGTTCCACATTTATCATTCCTATTTATACCCAATCGATTTTAGGGTGGAGCGCTACCGATGCGGGTTTAATACTAATTCCTAGTTCTATAACTACTGGAATCATGATGCCTATCATAGGCAAATTGATCCAACGCGGTGTGCCGCAATCTTACATGGTGGCATTGGGATTTTTAATGTTTTTTGGGTTCTCTTTTTGGATGTACAATGTTATAACACCTGACACTGGTGTAGAACATATGTTTTGGCCATTGATTCTTAGAGGAATTGGTTTAGGATTATTATTTGTTCCTATAACCACATTGTCATTGTCTACTTTAAAAGGAAAAAATATAGGAGAAGGTGCTGCTTTTACTGGAATGATGCGACAATTAGGTGGTTCTTTTGGTATTGCAATTATCACGACTTTTATTGCACGATTCAATCAAGAACACAGAGTAAATTTGGTTTCTCACCTTGACACAAGTAATTTTGCCGTTCAGCAAAGAGTGGTGTTATTGCAAAAAGGTTTTATGTCAAAAGGCTTTAGCGCGAGTGAATCTTTAGCAAAAGCTTACCAAATAATGGATTATGGAGTTATGAAACAAGCCTCGGTTTTGTCTTATATGGATATTTTCATGTGGTTGGGCATCCTTTTTTTATGCTGCATACCATTTGTATTAATGATAAAAAAAGGCAAAGACAAGATTGACATTTCTGAAGCAATGCACTAATACAATTGGTGATTTTGTTTACTCTATCTTGTAAAAACTAAATTATTGCCTTTGGATAAATTCGCATCAAACTGGTATCCTTCGTAATTAAAACCTTTTAAATCATCAATAGTTTCAGCATTAGTATCAATAATATAACGCACCATCATTCCTCTAGCTTTTTTTGCAAAAAAACTGATCATCTTTAATTTTCCGTCCTTGTAGTCTTTGAAATCTGGAGTAATCACAGGAACTTTTAATGCTTTAATATCAACTGCCGAAAAATATTCGGTACTCGCTAAGTTCACAAACAATTCTCCTTTTTTTAATTCTTTATTTAAAGCGTTAGTGATATTTGATTTCCAAAAATCATAGAGATTTTTGTTTTCACCTACAGGTAATTTGGTTCCCATTTCTAAGCGATATGGCTGAATTAAATCAAGTGGTTTAAGCAAACCGTATAATCCAGACAATATTCTTAACTTGCTTTGTAGTATTTCTACTTTTTCAATAGGAAGTGTGTAAGCGTCTAAACCTGTATAAACGTCTCCGTCAAAGGCATAAATGGCTTGGCGTGCATTTTCTAAAGTAAAAGGGGTTTTAAATGCTTTATTACGTTGCCAGTTTAAGTCCGCAAGTTTGTCTGAAATATGCATTAGTTCAGACAATTCTTTTGGTGATTTTTGTTTTACAACTGCGTTTACAATCTTGCTTTCTTTTATAAAACTACTTTTAGTAAACGTTTGTAATGGCAAATATTTTTCAAAGTTCAAGGACTTTGCAGGTGATATAACAATTTTCATCTTTCTCTATTAATATAATTTCAAAAATACAAATTCGAAATATAAAATTACTTACGTTAAAATGTTTTGTTTCGATTTGTGCATCAATGAAATTTATCAAAATATAGATAATAAAAGCAAATATCATTTTAGTCCAAAGTAAATGTGGTCTCAGTAACTAATTTGCCTTTATCAAATACATTAACTTTGTAAGTCCCTTTTTCTGGTTTCTTTAACTCTAAATTATTTGTAACATTTAATATTTCCGTATCGAACTTTACAGTACTTAAATAACTATAACTTAATATAGAATTGCCAAAAGTGACTGAACTGTTTTCTCCAAGTATATTGTTTTTGCTATCAATAATTTGTACATAATAATTTTTCTTAAGATTCTGATCAGCTTTATTGCCTACAATGATAAAACTAATTTTTAAAAGATTAGCCTTTCTTGCTCTTTCTGTTAATACTTCTTCGCCAGACTTACAGTGTTTATAAGTATGAGCCTCAAGATTTATTACTGATAATTTTGAAACAGATTTAGATGTTTTTTGTAATTCTTTATTCATCTTAATGAGTGTGTCATTGTACTTTTTTGAATTACCAAGTATCAGTATTGTACTGTCTCTTTGGGTTTTGTACAATTTATTGGTTTTAATCAACTGCTCATTGTGTTTTTGAAGTTTTACTACTACATTATTCAATCTTGTAATTTCTTTTTTAAAGTTTAGAATCATTGCAGCATCAACATTTGTGGTGTTTATTAATTGCAAAAGGTTTTCTATTTTCCTTCTTTCAATTACTAATTCAGATTTCATATATGAATTTTCGCTTATAGCAATTTCAAAATTTTCTTTTGAAGTTTCTAATTCATCAATTATAACCTTCTTTTCATTATTAAGAATTTGCTCTGTTTTTTTAATTTCAGTGTAATATTTATAACCAAAACCCGAAGCTACAGAAGCAATTAATAATAATGATGCCGAAATAAATTTTATGTAAATACTATTGTTAATTGTTTTCATTTCATCTAAAATTTAGTAGTTTGTTGATGCGAAACTATAAATTATTAACATGAAAAATAAGGGTGTTTTTACGGTATTTTTAAAAATTTATCAAATGTATAAGTTTTCGTCGATTTCAAAACTGTTTAAAAAAGCAATCGTTTTTTTAATATCATAATGTAAAATGCGATCTTCAGTAACAAATGGTACTTCTTCACGATAGGTTTTTAAAAACATTTCGATAAAATCACTCGATTTTAAGGGTTTTCTAAAATGTAGGGCTTGTGAAGCATTCATTAATTCGATAGCAAGAATACGCTCAATATTTTCCATGATTAGTAAAGTTTTTGTTGCGCCATTAGCACCCATACTTACATGATCTTCCTGCCCGTTACTAGAAACTAGGCTATCAATACTCGATGGAGTAGCCAGTTGCTTGTTTTGACTTGCGATACTTGCAGCAGTATATTGTGGAATCATAAAACCAGAATTCAATCCCGGATTATCCACCAGAAAAGCTGGTAAATTGCGTGAACCAGAAATCAATTGATACGTTCTTCTTTCAGAAATACTTCCCAGTTCAGAAAGTGCAATACCTAGAAAATCTAAGGCTAAAGCCAAAGGTTGACCATGAAAATTTCCTCCCGAAATAATTTGATCGGTTTCTATAAATATATTGGGATTATCAGTAACTGAATTGATTTCAGTTTTGAAAACTTTTTTTACATAATCTATAGCATCTTTTGTAGCACCATGAACTTGAGGAATACACCGAAAAGAGTATGGATCTTGAACATGTTGTTTTTTTTGGCTTATTATTTCGCTGCCTTCGAGAAACTCATTTACTCTTTGAGCCGTTACAATTTGTCCTTTATGAGGCCTGATATAATGTATCAATTCATTAAACGGTTCTTGGCGACCATCAAATCCTTCTAATGAAATTGTGCCTATTAAATCAGCCAAATACGAATATTTACAGGCTTTTATCAAAATATGAACGCCGTAAGCACTCATAAACTGTGTACCATTCAATAACGCCAAACCTTCTTTTGAATGCAAAACGATAGGTGCCCAACCAAAATGAGCCAAAACATCTTTTGCAGCGGCTTTTTTTCCGTTAAAAAATACTTCACCTTCTCCAATCAAAGGCAAAGATAAATGGGCTAACGGTGCTAAATCTCCAGAAGCACCTAGAGATCCTTGGGTATAAACTATTGGTAAGATATCATTGTTATAAAAATCTATCAATCGCTCTACGGTTGACAACTGTATGCCCGAATAGCCATAATTTAAAGATTGTATTTTGAGCAAAAGCATCAATTTTACAATTTCGTGTGGCACCTCTTCTCCTGTTCCGCAAGCATGCGATTTTACGAGATTTTCTTGAAGTTGAACTAAATTTTCATCAGAAATTTTGATGTTGTACAAAGAACCAAAACCAGTGTTTATGCCATAAATTGGTTCTTTTTGAGATAACATTTTATGATCAAGAAAGTCACGACACTTTTGGATATTTACTTTAGCCTCTTCAGAAAGGGCAATTTTTTTTTCTTGAACAATAATTTCTTGTAGATTTTCTAACGTGAGTACATTAGAACTGATATAATGCGTATTGTCCATTTCTTAGTTTGTTGAATGCCAAAATTCAGCAAACCATTGTTATAAAACAAGGGTTTTAAGAGTAATTTTGTTGTAATCTATTGTAGATTATAAATCTCTTTTTACTAACTTGATTTGTAATTATTTAAGATGACTTCCATTTCTTGCTGGATTTTAAAAGCTTCTACTTTTGCTTTTTCTGCAAAATCTGAGGCTTGAGAAGCATAAATAATGCCTCTTGAAGAATTGATTAACAAACCGATGTTATCATTTAAGCCAAATTTACAAACTTCTTCTAAACTTCCGCCTTGAGCGCCTACGCCAGGAACAAGCAGGAAACTATCTGGAATAATTTTACGAATGGTTGCAAAATATTCTGGCTTGGTAGCGCCTACAACATACATTAAATTCTGTGCGTTTTTCCAAGTTTTAGAAACTTGAATCACTTGCTGGTACAATTGCTTTCCATCTGTATTCAGCGTCTGAAAATCAAATGCGCCTTCATTAGATGTTAAAGCCAACATTATGGTATGCTTGTCCTTAAAAGCGAGAAAAGGTTCAACAGAATCTTTGCCCATGTAAGGAGCAACTGTCACAGCATTAAAGTTCAAATCGTCAAAAAAAGCTTTGGCATACATAGATGACGTATTGCCTATATCGCCACGTTTTGCGTCGGCTATTGTAAAAATTTCAGGATAGTTTTCGTTGATGTAGTTTATTGTTTTTTGCAAAGCAATCCAACCCTTTACACCATGCGCTTCATAAAAAGCGGTATTGGGTTTATAAGCAACGCACAAGGCATTCGTGGCATCAATAATACTTTTATTGAATTCAAAAATAGGATCTTCTGTATCTAATAAAATTTCAGGTATTTTATCCAAATCAACATCCAATCCTATACAAAGAAATGATTTTTTGATTTTGATTTGTTCTATTAGTTGCTTGGTAGTCATTGCTTTCTATTTAATTATAAAGTTTTATTTAAAATATTAATTTGAATTAAAAAAAATACCATCCTAAATAATTTAGCATGGTATCTTTTTTCTTTCTTCTAGCATCTATTTTGATTAAAAAACTTCACTTGCTTCTTTTAGTTTTTCCATGTTGTTAACCAGTTGTAACTCATCAATAAGTTTCTGAATTTTACCATTCATAACACCATCCATATCAAAAATATCCATCCCAATTCTGTGATCAGTTACACGACCTTGAGAATAATTATACGTACGGATTTTTGCAGAACGGTCGCCAGAACTTACTTGTGACGTACGTTTTGTTGCATCTTCTGCCTGTTTTTTAGCCAATTCTTGTTCATACAAACGAGAACGCAAAACGCCAAATGCTTTGTCCTTATTTTTATGTTGTGATTTTTGATCTTGACACTGCGCTACTAAACCAGTTGGAATGTGGGTCAAACGCACTGCTGATTTGGTCGTATTAACCGATTGTCCACCAGGTCCTGATGAACAGAAAAAATCTACACGTACATCATTCATATCAATTTGAACATCAAATTCTTCCGCTTCTGGCAAAACCATAACTGTAGCTGCAGAAGTGTGTACACGACCTTGCGTTTCCGTTTGTGGCACACGTTGTACACGGTGCACACCCGCTTCAAACTTCAAAGTACCATAAACATCTTCTCCAGTAACTTCAAAAATTACCTCTTTGAAACCGCCAGAAGTCCCTTCGTTCATATCAACAACAGAAGTTTTCCAACCGCGACCTTCACAATATTTAGTATACATTCTGAACAAATCTCCCGCAAAAATACTGGCTTCATCCCCACCCGTTCCGGCGCGAACCTCTACCATTACGTTTTTAGCATCTTCAGCATCTTTAGGAATCAACATGAATTTGATTTCTTCCTCTAATTCTGGTAATCTTTGTTTGGCCTCATCAAGCTGCATTTTTGCCATTTCTGTCATCTCTGCATCGCTACCGTCGGCTATAATTTCATTCGCTTCTTCAATATTACCCATAATCGTAACGTATTCGTCACGTTTTTCGGCAAGCGCTTTTAAATCTTTATACTCCTTGTTCAGTTGTACGTAACGTTTTTGATCAGAAATCACATCTGGCTGGATGATTAAATCCGAGATTTCGTCGAAACGTTGTTTTACTATTTGAAGTCTGTCTAACATTTTTTTAATCCTTTATTTGGAGTGCAAATTTACAAAAAAAAGTTGATAGTTAATTATTGTTTGTTTTCGGTTTTTTTAGGAGCTTTTTCCAGCTATTCGCTTTATCCACGATATTGCTTCGTTCCTCGCAATTGCGTGGGATACCGCTGCTATCTGGGCTAGGTTGTAATCCATAAGTTTCAAAATGAAATAAAAGTCAAGATTGTTAATTACTTTTTGAGTCAAAACTGAATATATATTTTACCTTTGACCTTTCAATAAAAAATAAGATTATGGTTTATAAATTCAGAGTAATTCTCGATGCAGAAGAGGATATTTTTCGTGATATAGCGATACTTGAAGATGATACTTTAGAAGATTTACACAACGCCATTTTTAATGCTTTTGGTTTTGACGGAATGGAAGTTGCCTCGTTTTATACCTGTGATGAAACTTGGAATCAAGAAGAAGAAATTTCGCTTTTTGATACTGGCGATGTGATAGGCGAACAAAAAATAATGAGTGATTATGTACTCTCGGATATTTTGAATGCCGAAAATACTAAAATAATTTATGTGTATGATTTTATAAACATGTGGACATTTCTTGTTGAACTGGCTTCTATCGAAGAACAGGAAATAGGCTTGATCTACCCTAACCTGCTATTTTCTCATGGTATAATGCCAGATGAATCTATCGAAAAATCTTTTGAAGCAGAAAATGCAGATGTTTATGCTGAGTTCGAAGATGATTATGATGAAGATGATTTAGACATGCTTGACGGAGGTGATAATTTTGAAGATTTTGGCTTTGAAGAAAACTGGAATTAGTTTTTTCCCCGAAGCCGAAAAGCTTTAAAGATCCAAAGCGACATAGTTTTAAAGATTAAAAATCATTTTTGTGTTTTTCAAACTATTCATGTTAGCGTGATTTTACTTCACAACTTTTAAATTTTCAATTTCCAAATATTACAATCTTCCAATCTAAAAAAAACATGATCAACTTATACAATACCCATATCGAATCGCTTTCTATTCACAGAGTAGGAAACAAAAGCCGGAACGAACCTCTATTTTTATCGGAACAAACATTTTCATTGAATGATGAAATTGTGCCGCTGATGAAAGAATACTTTTTTAAACCGTTTCGCGAAAAAGAAGAAAACTATTTTCAGTTTGCACATGAAGTAGATTTGGACTACAACGATATGTTCAAACTTGCGACAGAAGCTTTTGAAAATCCTACCAATATGCATGATATTTCAAAAAAAATAACCAAACATTTGTTTGAGCAATCCAATCATCCGCATATTAAAAATGGTGAGGTTTATGTAACTTATCTAACCAATCTTAATATTGACAACAATATTGTAGACGCAATAGGTATTTTTAAAAGTGAAATGCAAACTGATTTTTTGCAATTTGAAGAAAAAGAAACCCACTTAGAAATGATTTTGCAACAAGGCATCAACTTGAGCAAACTCGACAAAGGTTGTTTGATTTTTAATTACAAGAAAGAAGAAGGTTACAAAATCCTGACTGTAGACAGCAACCGTTATGATGCACGTTACTGGTTAGAACATTTCCTTTCGGTAGATGCTTTTCAGGATGAAAATTTTATAACAAAAAAGTATTTGAAATTTTGCCAAGGTTTTGCAAAAGATGTCGTTTTTCCTGCCGAGGACAAAAAGGAAGAAGTAATGTTTATGAACCGCTCTGTAAACTATTTTGCTAAAAACGATCAGTTTGAAGAAACCAATTTTCTTAATGAAGTTCTAGACAATCCAGAGCTGATTCCTGAGTTTAAAAACTATAAAGTAGACAAAGGCGAAAAATATTCTATTGAAGATGTAACGTCATTCCCTATTGCTAATGCAGCAGTTTCTGACGCCAGAAAATCTATAAAAAATGTAATCAACTTGGATACGCACATACAAATAAAATTAGATTTTATTAATCCTGAAAGTGCCGAAAAGTATGTAGAAAAAGGCTGGGATGAGGAAAAACAAATGTATTATTATTTGGTATATTTTAATAAAGAACAAAAATCATAATAATTGTTCGTAATAAATTATGAAGCAAAAAACCCATTCGTAAAGAATGGGTTTTTTTATGGTGCCTAAAAAAAATTAAAATTTAAATCTTTTTCTATCTGTTTCTGTCAAATATATTTTTCTCAAACGAATACTTTTTGGAGTTACCTCAACATATTCATCTTTCTGAATGTATTCTAACGCTTCTTCTAATGAGAAAATAATTGGAGGAATAATTCTTGCTTTTTCATCATTCCCAGACGAACGAACGTTAGATTGTTTTTTCTCCTTTGTTACGTTCACACACATATCATCACCACGAGAGTTCTCACCAATAACCTGACCTTCGTAAATCTCAGCATTTGGTTCAACAAAAAACTTACCACGATCTTGTAATTTATCGATAGAATAAGGAATTGCTTTTCCTTTTTCCATAGAAATTAACGAACCTTTGTTACGTCCAGCAATTTCTCCTTTGTAAGGCTCATATCCTATAAAACGGTGTGCCATAATCGCCTCACCAGCAGTAGCAGTCAATAATTGATTACGCAATCCAATAATTCCACGAGATGGGATATTAAATTTTACAATCATACGTTCACCTTTCGTTTCCATGCTCAACATTTCACCTTTACGCATAGTAACAAACTCAACCGCTCTTCCAGAAAGTGTTTCTGGTAAATCGATTGTCAATTCTTCAATTGGCTCACATTTTTTACCATCAATTTCTTTGATAATAACTTGTGGTTGACCAATTTGTAATTCATATCCTTCTCTTCTCATTGTTTCAATAAGAACCGATAAGTGTAAAACACCACGGCCAAAAACCATGAATTTATCTGCAGAATCAGTTTCACCTAACTTCATTGCTAAGTTTTTCTCTAATTCTTTATGCAAACGGTCTCTAATATGACGAGAGGTTACAAATTTACCCTCTTTACCAAAGAAAGGAGAATCATTGATTGTAAACAACATACTCATAGTAGGCTCGTCTATAGCAATGGTTTGTAATGCTTCTGGATTTTCAAAATCAGCAATAGTATCACCAATTTCAAAACCTTCAACACCGATAATGGCACAAATATCGCCTGCAATAACTTCTTGCACTTTTTTACGACCAAGTCCTTCAAAAGTATGCAATTCTTTGATTCTTGATTTAGTGATAGTACCGTCTCTTTTTACTAATGAAATTGGCATTCCTTCTTTTAAGACACCTCTTTCAAGACGACCAATAGCAATACGTCCTGTGAATGCAGAAAAATCTAATGAAGTAATTAACATTTGTGGTGTACCCTCAGAAACTTTAGGCGCAGGTACATTTTCAATAACCATATCCAATAATGCTTCAACATTATCTGTTACATTTTCCCAATGGTCAGACATCCAGTTATTTTTTGCAGAACCATAAACAGTAGGAAAATCCAATTGCTCTTCGGTTGCTCCTAATTCAAACATTAAGTCAAAAACTTTTTCGTGCACCTCTTCAGGAGTACAATTTTCTTTATCAACTTTATTGATTACAACACAAGGTTTTAATCCTAAGTCGATCGCTTTTTGTAATACAAAACGTGTTTGTGGCATAGGCCCTTCAAAGGCATCTACCAATAAACAAACTCCATCAGCCATGTTTAATACACGTTCTACCTCGCCACCAAAATCTGCGTGACCAGGAGTGTCTATAATATTGATTTTTGTACCTTTATATTGAACCGAAACATTTTTTGAAGTAATGGTAATACCTCTTTCACGCTCTAAGTCGTTGTTGTCAAGAATTAAGTCACCTGTATTTTCGTTATCACGAAATAATTGACAATGGTACATGATTTTATCAACCAAAGTGGTTTTACCGTGATCGACGTGGGCAATAATTGCAATGTTTCTAATAGATTCCATCTGTATTTTTTTGAAGTTGCAAAGGTACACTTTATTTTGACATAAAAAATCATAAAAAAAGTGTGTTAACTTTTTAATAACCCTCAAGCTATTAACCTTATAGCTTTTAGAACCTGCTTTTTTTATTTTGTTAACGTTGTAACTATTATTTTTTTATATTTGAGTAATGAAAAGCAAAGCAAACAAAATAACCAATATCCTTGTTTTTATTTCTGTAATATTTGCACTTGCAAGCCTTAAATTAATTGAAAAAAATAATAATTCAAAAAATTTATATTTAATTTATATCATTACTGAGATTTGCTACACGATAGCAATAGTTATGATTGTCAGGCATTTTATACTTAAAAACGAAATCAAAAATATTGAGACATTTGAAAAAATTAAGCAAACAAATTATGAAATTGAGGAATCTAAACTGCGCTATGATATTGTGGCAAAAGCTACAAGTGATACAATTTGGGACTGGAAAATAAACAAAAATGAATTTACTTGGAACAAAGGGATTTTTACTGTTTTTGGATATAAAAAAGAGGATGTAGAAACCAATTCAAAATGGTGGTTTGAACGAATTCACCCAGAAGACAGTATAAAAATGTCAGTCAAATTATATTCTTTTTTAGAACATAAAATACAAAAATGGCAAGATGAATACCGTTTTAAATGTCAAGACGGAAGTTATAAATTCGTTTTAGACAGAGGTTTTTTAGTCTTAGACGAAAATGGAGAACCCTCAAGAATGATTGGTGCGATGCAAGATATTACCAATCAAAAAAAGGAAGAACAAAGATTAAAACTTTTAGAAACGGTTATTACTAATACAAAAGATGCCATTGTAATTACCGACGCTGATATTTCTGAATTCAAAATTCCTAAAATTGTTTTTGTAAATCAAGCTTTTACAAATATGTCTGGATACGAATATAAAGATGTAATAGGGAAATCTCCTGTCTTTTTTTATGGTGATAGATTTACAAATCCTGAATTAGTAAGACTTGTAAAATGTATTGAAGAAAAAATTGAATGCAACACAGAAACACTAAGCGTTAAAAAAAATGGTGAAGCATATTGGGTAAGATTCTCTGTCATTCCTGTTTATAATTCAGACAATGAACATTCCCATTGGATCTCTATACAAAGAGATGTCTCTGAACAAAAAAAGCAAGAAAAAGAAAAAGAACAGCTTATTAATGAATTGACACAAAACAACAAAGATTTGCGTCAGTTTTCCTATATAACTTCACATAATTTAAGAGCACCATTATCAAATTTAATAGGCCTTTTAAAGCTTGTTGAAGAAATTCCGATAGAAAATAAAGAATTGATTTCGATCATCGATGGATTTTCAAAATCCACTAATTTTTTAAACGAAACAATTTCAGATTTAAGTAAAGTTGTTATCATTAGAGACAACCTTTCTATCGAAAAAGAAAACATTTCATTAGCTGATTCCTTAAAAAACACCATCAGTCAAATAGGCACGTTAATGACATATTCTAATCCTAAATTCATTACTGATATAGATGAAAATCAAGTTATATATACAAACAAAGCCTATTTTGAGAGTATTTTACTCAATTTATTAAGTAATTCTATAAAGTACAGATCTGCAGATAGAGAACTTAAAGTTTCTATTTCAACTATTAAAGATGAGGATTTTACATCTTTGATTTTTGAAGATAATGGAATAGGAATTGATTTAGAGAAATATAAAGAAAAAATATTTGGGCTATACCAGCGTTTTCATAATTATCCTAATAGTAAAGGACTGGGTCTTTATCTCGTTAAATCCTTAATTGAAGGTATGGGCGGTGCAATAACAGTCGAAAGCGAAGTAGATAGAGGAACTAAATTTATTTTAAGATTTAAGAACAAAAAATAATGTTACAAAAAGTAATATGTGTAGATGATGATCCTATAGCTTTGTTATTATCAAAATTGGTAATTTCAAAAGCTAATTTTGCTACCGAAATTGTTACTGCAACTAACGGTCAAGAAGCGTTAGATTATTTAAGTAGAATGGATATTATCAACGAAAACAGATCTTCAAAAGAAGTATTGTTGATACTTTTAGACCTTAATATGCCCATAATGGATGGATGGGAATTCTTAGAGCAATTCAACTCTAATTTTTATACCAATTACAGCAAGGCAAAAATCATATTATTGTCCTCATCAATAGATCCTAAAGATATTAGGAAATCTAAAAACTTCCCTATGGTATTAGATTTTCTTCCTAAACCACTAACTAAAGAAGTGCTTGCACTAATTTCAGAAAAGATAAACCAATAAAAAAGCCTTCAAATTTGAAGGCTTTCTAATATTTACTATTGTAATAAATTACAATTTAGAAACGTGCTTTGTTAATTTTGATTTTAAATTAGAAGCTTTGTTATCATGAATGATATTTTTCTTGGCTAATTTATCAATCATTGAGATTACCGCAGACAACTTTGATGTAGCATCAACTTTATCGGTTGCTATTCTTAATGCTTTAATCGCATTACGAGTAGTCTTATGTTGGTATCTGTTTAATACTCTTCTTTTCTCGTTACTTCTTATTCTTTTTAAAGCTGACTTATGATTTGCCATTTTATTCTGTTTTTTTTTAAATTGTAATAACTTTATTGATTTACTAATTAGTTAAAAAAGAAAAACATCCCATGATCAAAAATCAATCACTTCAGTTTTAACTAATAAAATAAAAAATTGAGACACAAAATTTTATTTTATAAAACAAATTTACAACTAAGTTGTAGCCCGTAGCGGAATCGAACCGCTCTTACATGGATGAAAACCATGCGTCCTAACCGATAGACGAACGGGCCTGCTTCTCTAATGCGGATGCAAAAATACAACTATTTTTTATTTGCGCAATAGCTGAAGTATTTTTTTTAAAATATTTTTAATAAGCCTTAGCAAAAAATACCCTTCCTGCAGAAGGATTACCAGTGAAAACACAACTTCCCGTCTCTTCTACTCTGTTTAAAGGGATACATCTGATGGTGGCCTTGGTCAAATCCTTAATTTTCTCTTCGGTAGTGGCTGTACCATCCCAATGGGCTGATATAAAACCTCCTTTGTTGTCTAAAACTTTTTTGAACTCCTCAAAACTATTTACTTCTGTGATATGAGAATTTCTATAATCAAAGGCTTTATTGAATAAATCTTTTTGAATTTGCTCTAATAAATCGCTAACATAATTTACAATACCTTCTTTAGAAACCACTTCTTTTGAAAAAGTATCGCGTCTAGCAATCTCAAAAGTGCCATTTTCAAGATCTTTTGGACCAACAGCTATTCTCACGGGTACTCCTTTTAATTCCCATTCCGCAAATTTGAAACCTGGTTTTTGCGTAGTTCTGTCATCAAATTTTACAGCAATTTTCAATTTTTTAAATTGATCAACCAATTCAGCAACTACAGCGCTTATTTTTTCAAACTCATCATCAGTTTTAAATATTGGCACAATTACAACTTGAATTGGTGCCAAATTAGGAGGTAAAACCAATCCCTGATCATCTGAATGCGTCATTACTAAAGCACCCATTAAGCGTGTAGAAACACCCCATGACGTTCCCCAAACGTATTCCTGTTTACCTTCGGCATTTGCAAATTTAACATCAAATGCTTTAGCAAAATTCTGTCCTAAAAAGTGAGATGTTCCAGCTTGTAAAGCTTTGCCGTCCTGCATTAAAGCTTCAATACAAAAAGTTTCTTCTGCACCAGCAAAACGCTCGGTTTCGGTTTTTATGCCTTTTACAACAGGTATTGCCATAAAATTTTCAGCAAAATCTGCATAAACATTCATCATCTTTTCAGATTCTTCAATGGCTTCTTTTTCAGTTGCATGAGCAGTATGTCCTTCTTGCCATAAAAATTCTGCGGTTCTCAAAAACAAACGGGTTCTCATTTCCCATCTTACTACATTTGCCCATTGATTTATTAACAATGGTAAATCTCTGTACGATTGTACCCAGCCTTTGTATGTAGACCAAATTATAGCCTCACTTGTAGGCCTTACAATTAATTCCTCCTCTAACTTGGCATTAGGATCAACCATCAATTTTCCTGGTTTGTCAGGATCATTTTTTAATCTATAATGAGTTACAATAGCACATTCTTTTGCAAATCCTTCTGCATTTTTTTCTTCTGCTTCAAACATACTTTTAGGAACGAACAACGGGAAATAGGCATTTTGATGGCCTGTTTCTTTGAACATTCTGTCCAATTCTGCTTGCATTTTTTCCCAAATTGCATAACCATAAGGCTTGATTACCATACAGCCTCTGACACCTGAGTTTTCGGCAAGATCTGCCTTGACAACCAGCTCGTTGTACCACTTTGAATAATCCTCTGATCGCGTTGTTAAATTCTTACTCATAATGAATAGTTTGGCACAAAAATTGTTTTAATTATTTTAACTAAATAGTTAAGCAAAACTAACTATTTTTGTATTGTCCAACAATAAAAATACATAGATATGAAAACTTATTTTTCTTCTACTAAGTCAATCACTACTTTTTCGATTGTAGGGTTGATAGCTATGCTCGTGACATCATGTGGTTCTTATCAAAATAGTTCTTATTACGATAGAGACGGTATTTATGGAGGCTCTGAAAGAAACACCTCTTCTAATTACAACAATTATGACACCCAACAATATAAGGATTACTACAGTTCGCTACAAAATGACGACGACTCTGTAACCGTTTTTACAGATGTTGATAGTTACACTTCTGTAAACGACAATGAACAAGGCTACAATGAAAATTACCAAACTGGTTATGCTGGTTGGGGTTCTAATCCTGACAACGTAACTGTAAATGTTTATGACAACAATTGGGGTTGGAATACAGGCTGGTATTCTCCTTACTATTATAACAACTGGGGCTGGAATAATTGGGGTTGGAATAACTGGTATGGGCCAAGTTTTGGCTTAGGTTTTTATAACAATTGGTACGGATTTAATTACGGTTGGGGTTATAACAACTGGTATGGATCTAATTATGGATACGGTTATAACAATTATTACGGAAACAATTACTATTATAACAATGCAAGATATAGTAATGGCAGAAGAAATGGATCTACAGCTAGAGTAAATAATACTGGTAGAAATTATAATTCTAACAGCTATTCTGGCAGAAGAGATGCTAATTACCAAAATATAAACAGAAGAAGTAATACTACTTACAGTACAAGAACAAATACTTCTAGAAATTCTAATTATAGCGCTGGTAGAAGAAATAGCTACGGTAATAACGTATATACTAGAAGTGATGTTAGACGTAGTAATAATAGTTCTTCAACTCGAAACAATAATTACATAAATAACAATAGTGCCCCTACTCGCTCTGTTTCACCAAGCAGAAGCAATAATAGTAATTATTCTCCATCAAGAATTTCAAGTCCATCAAGATCAAGTAGTGGTGGTGGATCATCATCTGGTGGTGGAGGAAGATCTTCTGGTGGAGGAGGTAGAAGAGGTTAAAATCTTTTAAAAAATTATATTTACCTGTGTTTTGACTTAAAATGTTAATTGCATGGGTATTTTTTTATAAATAATATATTATGAAACATTATCTATTTCAAATTGCATTTTTACTTATCACGATTATTTCTTTTGGTCAAAATGGTTCAGATGCTATACAATATTCTCAAGAAAATTTAAACGGAACGGCTAGATTTAGGGCCATGGGTGGTGCTTTTGGTGCATTAGGTGGTGATTTTTCTTCATTAAATGTTAATCCTGCTGGCTCAGCAATATTCAATAACAATCAAGCCTCGTTAACATTAAGTAGTTATAATGTCACCAATAATTCTAATTATTTTGGGACAAAGACAACCGAAAATGACAACACTTTTGATTTGAATCAACTGGCTGGTGTTTGGATTTTTAATGATTATAGTGAAACCAGTGATTGGAAAAAAATAGCGCTTGCGGTTAATTATGAAAATACAAATAGCTTTAACAATGCTATCTTTTCTAGAGGCATCAATCCAAACAACAACATTACCGATTATTTTATTAGTTATGCAAACGGTGTTCCTTTGAGTACTATAACTAACAATAATTTTGAATCTTTAAATTACAGACAACAACAATCTTATTTAGGTTATGAAGGTTATTTGATTAATCCCGTAGCTGGAAGTACAAATAACGAGTACGAATCTAGCTTGAGTGCTACAGGAAATTATTTGCAAGAAAACAACATTCTTTCAACTGGATACAATGGTAAATTGTCATTTAACGCTTCAGCAGCATATAAAGATAAATTGTTCTTGGGTCTTAACTTGAATTCTCACTTTTCAGATTATACAAGAAGTACTACGTTTTATGAAGATTATGATAATGCTACAAATAATGATCCTGCAACTGGTGTTCAAAGAGTGTATTTTAGTAATGACCTTTACACTTATGGCACAGGCTTTTCTTTTCAAGTGGGTGCTATTGCAAAATTAACCAATGAATTCCGTGTAGGTTTGTCTTATGAATCGCCAACTTGGTACAACTTGAATGATGAATTGCAACAAACCTTATTTGTAGATTGTGCAGATTGCCCAACGAACCAAAATCCTTTTTATGCGGATCCAGAAATAAAAATAATTTACCCAACATACAGGCTACAAACACCTAGCAAATATACGGGTAGCTTTGCTTACATTTTTGGCAAAAAAGGGCTGTTTAGTATCGATTATACTATGAAAGATTACAGTAATATGCAGTTCAAACCACAGTCAGATTATTCACAAGTCAATAATAATATTGCCAATACTTTTGATAGAACCAATGAATTAAGAGTGGGTGCAGAATACAGAATCAAACAATGGAGTTTAAGAGGTGGTTATAGATTTGAAGAAAGTCCTTATAAAAATAAACAGACCATTGGTGATTTGAACAATTATACTACTGGTTTGGGTTATAACTTTGGCGATACTAAACTTGATATTGCTTATTCGATGGCGAGAAGAAATTACCAACAAAGTTTTTTTGAGCAAGGCTTGACCGATTATGCAATTATCAATTCAAGAAGAGACAATGTTTCGCTAACATTAGTATTTGAATTGTAATTTAAAGTAAAATATTTTCAAAAGACCATTTGCACAATGGTCTTTTTTATTTCAAAAAAGGTTTATAAATAGTAATAGCTTTTATAAATAGCCCCGATTGCAAGAAGTATCCCACGCTTTTTTTTGCGTGGATACGCCGGAAAGCGGGACATGGGTTGATAAAAACACCAAACGTTTGTGCTCCTAAAAATAAAAGTCGTAATTTTGCACACTTTCCTAAAAAATTAGGATTATAATTATATGAGAACCAAGTCATTAAAGAAAAATAAAATCAACGTTATTACACTAGGATGTTCTAAAAATGTTTACGACAGCGAAGTACTTATGGGGCAATTGCGCGCCAGCGGAAAAGATGTGGTTCATGAAGAAGAGGGGAATATTGTGGTGATTAACACTTGTGGATTTATTGACAACGCAAAAGCAGAATCTGTAAACATGATTCTGGAATATGCAGATAAAAAAGAACGTGGTATTGTTGACAAAGTATTTGTAACAGGTTGCTTGTCTGAACGCTACAGACCAGATTTAGAGAAAGAAATTCCTAATGTAGATCAGTATTTTGGCACTACAGAGTTGCCCGCTTTATTGAAAGCATTGGGTGCCGATTACAAACACGAATTGCTTGGAGAACGCTTAACGACTACTCCAAAAAATTATGCTTATTTAAAAATAGCCGAGGGTTGCGACAGACCTTGTAGTTTTTGTGCAATTCCTTTAATGAGAGGCAAACACGTTTCGCAAACGATAGAAAAACTGGTTAAAGAGGCCGAAGGTTTGGCTAAAAACGGTGTCAAGGAATTAATTCTGATCGCTCAGGATTTGACTTATTACGGATTAGATATTTACAAAAAACGCAATCTTGGCGAATTATTAGAAAACTTGGTTAAAGTTGAAGGTATCGAATGGATTCGTTTGCACTATGCATTCCCTACTGGTTTTCCGATGGATGTGCTTGAGATTATGAAACGGGAGCCTAAAATTTGTAACTATATTGACATTCCTTTACAGCATATTTCTGATGCCGTTTTAAAATCGATGCGCAGAGGAACAACGCAGCAAAAAACTACCCAGTTATTAAAAGATTTTCGTGCCGCAGTTCCAGGAATGGCAATTAGAACCACTTTAATCGTTGGTTATCCTGGCGAAACCGAAGCTGATTTTAATATCTTAAAAGAGTTTGTTCAAGAAATGAAATTTGACCGAATGGGTTGTTTTGCCTACTCTCACGAAGAAAACACACACGCTTACTTGCTTGAAGATGATGTTCCAGACGAAGTTAAAAAAGCACGTGCCGAGGAAATAATGGAATTACAATCTCAAATTTCATGGGATTTGAACCAAGAAAAAGTAGGACAGATCTTTAAATGTATCATTGATAGAAAAGAAGGAAGCCATTTTGTAGGCCGAACTGAATTTGATAGTCCAGATGTTGATAATGAGGTGTTAATTGATGCTTCTAAACATTATGTAAAAACAGGCGAATTTATCAATATAAAAATTACAGAAGCTACTGAATTTGACTTGTACGGAGAACCAGTTTAATGCCTTAACTAATTTATATGCAACTTAAATTATTATGACTATGAAACTTAATCTATTTTACCTATCAATTATAGTTTTTTTATTCAATGCTAATTTTGCTAATGCACAACGAGGGTTATTGAATAACGGTGTAGACAGAAGTATTGGGAGCGGTCAGTATAGAAACGATCAAAAAAAACCTGAAAAAGTTGATTATATCGCTGCTTCTATAAAAACATTAGACAAAGAATTAACAATTGACGATTTTCAAAAAGCAGTAATTAAAAAAATGCTCGAGGAAAATCAAAATAAAGTTGAACAAGTTATAGCACTAGATATTCCAGAAGAATCAAAAATCGAAAAAATAACCGAACTTAGGAAAAATCTAGACAGTAAAATTCTAACCATTTTAAACCCTGAACAAACTGAAAAGTTCATTAAAATGAAAGAAAAAATAGAGAAGAAAGGTAAAAAATAATTTTATAAAACCAATAATCCGTGGTTTCTCAAAGTGTTTATCGGTTTTGAAAACCAAAATAACTCAAAATCCTGAAATTTAGTTTCAAAATCATTTTTTAGTTCTTGAAAACTTACGATTTTAGAATGCATTACCGACACTTTCAAAAGTGTGGCTACTAGCCAATCGCCTTCTTCACTATTGGTTTGTATCGAAAAGTTTTCCTTTTTGTCGTGAAAAGTTAACGTTTTCATTTCCCAACTGTTGCCTTTTTTTGTTTTTACAAATGTTTCTACGGTTGGCTTTCCTCCTATCCAAATGATTTTTGCCGAAAGTTTTGTATTAAAATTTTCTGGCGCTTCTAGCGCATCGTAAATAAATTCTGGTTGAATTGTAGTTTTGGGGATTTTGAAATCAAACCAATCTTGTAAAGGATAATCAAAACAAATACCGTGCATAAAATTGAATAATGATTTTTTTAATCCAAAACTGAATTTGTCATGATCTATTCCGGTTTTATCTTTATAATTTATATCATTATTAGCAAAATTTCCAATAACTTCTGTCTCTTTTACAACACCAAAACGTTCAGGATACATACCTACAGGACTGTGCGCAGTCATGGCAAACTGGTGCCAAAACCCAGATTGTAAAATGCCAATTTCGAATAATTGACGCACCATTTCTAGGCTATCAACGGTTTCTTGTACCGTTTGTGTAGGATAACCATACATTAAATAAGCGTGAACCATAACTCCAGCTTCGGTAAAATTTCTGGTTACTTTAGCCACTTGTTCCACTGTAACGCCCTTGTCTATTAATTGTAACAATCGGTCAGATGCCACTTCTAAACCTCCAGAAACGGCAATACAACCCGCTGCTTTTAAGAGCAAACATAAATCTTTAGTAAAACTCTTTTCAAAACGAATATTGGTCCACCAAGTAACCGCAATATTTCTTCTTAAAATTTCTAAAGCTACTTCCCGCATCAAAGCAGGTGGTGCGGCTTCATCAACAAAATGAAATCCATTTTGACCCGTTTGGATCATCATTTCTTCCATTCTATCCACAATTAGTTTGGCAGCTACAGGCTCATAAATTTTAATATAATCTAAAGATATATCGCAAAAAGTACACTTCCCCCAATAACAACCATGGGCCATTGTAAGTTTGTTCCAGCGACCATCACTCCACATTCTGTGCATTGGATTCACAATTTCAATCACCGAAATATATTTATCTAAAAGTAAATCTGAATAATCTGGAGTGCCTACTTGAGATTGCTTATAATCAGGCGTACTAGAATTATTGACATACTGTACCTCATTATTTATTAAAGTAAATGTGCGTTTTAAATCTTCGACATTTCTTTTACCTTCAATATGTTCAATTAAATTTTCAATAGGCGTTTCGCCATCGTCTAGCGTAATGAAATCAAAAAACTCAAAAACTCTTTTATCAGAGAGAGAACGCAACTCCGTATTTGGGAAACCGCCACCCATTGAGATCTTAATTTCTGGGAAATGTTTTTTTACAAATTGGGCAGAACGAAAAGCACTATACAAATTCCCTGGAAAGGGCACAGAAATCAAAAATAGACTAGGCTTTATTGTTTCTAATTTTTCTTTCAGTATCGAAATTAAAATAGTATCGATGTAAGTCAAATCTTGTTGTAAAGCTTGGTATAATTCGTCAAAAGAATTGGCACTTCTGCCCAAACGCTCTGCATAACGGCTAAAACCAAAGTTACTATCGATACACTCAACAATAAAATCTGAAATATCTTCAAGATATAAAGTAGCGAGATGCTTTGCTTTGTCTTGCGTACCCATAGTCCCAAAAGCCCAATCCAGTTCTTCTAATTGGGAGAACCGAGACGCTTCAGGCAGGAAATCTTCCTGACAAATTTGAAGTGCTAATGTTGGATTTTTACCTTGCAAAAAAGCAATTACTGGATCAATTGTTTTTAAATAATCGTTTTGTAAAGCAATAATGCGTTTAGAGTTGTCTGTTATTTCTTGTTCAACTGTAGATTGAAATAAAGATTCTAGGCCTTCTTTCGAAAACAATTTCAAAATAACTTCAATCCCTAAATCGGCTTGAGTCGCAGCAATATTTTTAGTATTTAAAAAACCTTTGATGTATGCCGTTGCAGGATACGGCGTATTCAATTGGGTAAAAGGGGGCGTTATAAGAAAAAGTTTGGTTTTCAAGAAAGAATTGTTTGTGCAAAAATACGAGAAATTTAAAATTAAAGCGACGTATCACAAATCAATTCACAACCATTTGTTAAACCAAAAATTGCTATCTTTATTTTTTGTTAATTTTACAAAAAAATTTACATCTTTAAATTATGCCAACTGACTGTATAAATTATAAAAATTCTGGGTATTTCTCTAAAATTATAATTGATTATTTAGACCAAAAACCAGAGTTAAAACAGTTTTACAATCAATTCCCAACAATCGGTAACTTTACATCTCAAATTAAAGAAAAAAGTAACAACTTTGATACTGATGATACATTCAAAAGAGAAATTTTAGTTGCAACTCTAGAAAAACAATACAATAATATTTCGACTTCTGAAAAGACTTCAAAAAATATCGAACTTTTAAAACACAATACAACTTTTACCATTACTACGGGTCACCAACTAAATCTATTTACCGGCCCACTTTATTTTTTATATAAAATCATTTCGACCATTAATCTTTCGGTAGAAATGAAAACAAAATATCCCAATTACAATTTTGTACCGGTTTACTGGATGGCTACAGAAGACCACGATTTTGAAGAAATCAACTACTTTAACTTCAAAGGGAAAAAATTCAGATGGAATGCAAACAGCTCTGGACCAGTTGGACGATTGCCGACAAGAGGTTTAGAAGAAGTTTTTGAAATTTTCTCCTCAGAACTGGGTTTAGGAAACAATGCGATAAAAATTAAAAACCTTTTCGAAAAAGCATATCTCGAACACCATAATCTTGCAGATGCAACTCGTTTTTTAGCAAATGAATTGTTTGCAGATAAAGGCTTAGTTATCATTGATGCCGACAATACTAACTTAAAAAGAGTATTTTCTCCTTACATTAAAGAAGAATTATTGCATCAAAATTCTTTTGAAAAAGTTACCAAAACCTCTGAAAAATTAAAAGATTACAAACTACAGGTCAATCCTAGAGCCATTAATTTATTTTACATAGAAGATAATTTAAGAGAACGAATTGTTCTTGAAAACAAAATTTATAAGGTCAATAATACTAATATTTCATTTACAAAAACAGAAATATTGGCGGAATTAGAAAAATATCCCGAGAAATTTAGTCCCAACGTAATTTTGAGGCCTTTGTACCAAGAAGTAATTTTACCCAATTTATGTTACATTGGCGGAGGTGGAGAAATTGCTTATTGGCTGCAATTGAAATCTTATTTTGATGCTTCAAAAATCACATTCCCGATACTTTTACTTCGTAATTCAGTACTTGTGGCTACAGAAAAACAGACTAAAAAAGCAGATAAGTTAGCTTTGTCGTGGAAAGATTTGTTCAATAAACAAAATGATTTGTTGAATGCTAAAATTACTTTCCTATCAAAATTCAATATTGATTTATCAGTTCAAAAAGAGCATTTAAAATCACAATTCAAACATTTAAAAGCAATTGCACAACAAACAGATCCTTCCTTTACGGGAGCTGTGAATGCGCAAGAAACAAAACAAATAAAAGGATTAGAAAATCTTGAAAAACGTTTACTGAAAGCCCAAAAACGCAAATACAGCGAGCAATTAGCACGAATTACAGATTTACAAAATGAATTGTTTCCCAATAAAAGTTTGCAAGAACGTCAGGCTAATTTTTCAGAATTTTATATTGAAAATGGAACCGTACTGATAGAAAAACTCTTTGAACAACTTAAACCGCTCGACACTACATTCGAAATTGTAGTTTTATAGTCGTTTTTATGCATTCCAAACTAGATTTACTAAAATAGTTACAATAAAAAACATTACTTTTGCACCAAAATTTATAAAATAATGGCAACAAATAGAACATTTACAATGATTAAACCAGATGCTGTCGCTAACGGACACATCGGTAACATTTTAGCAATGATAACTAATGGAGGTTTCAAAATTGTTTCTTTGAAATTAACACAACTTACAGTAGCTGATGCTCAGGCATTTTATTCAGTTCATGCTGCAAGACCATTTTATGGTGAGTTAGTAGAGTTTATGTCAAGAGGTCCAATTGTAGCAGCAATCCTTGAAAAAGAAAATGCAGTGGAGGATTTTAGAACTTTAATAGGTGCTACAAATCCAGCTGATGCTGCTGAAGGTACAATTCGCAAAGCTTATGCAACTTCTATCGGAGAAAATGCCGTTCATGGTTCTGACAGTGATGAAAATGCCCAGTTAGAGTCCAATTTCTTCTTTTCACATTTCGACAGACCATAATTACCCGGGAAAAAATTCCCTGTAAGAATTGTCCGAATAAAATTCTACGATTTTCAATATTGTTCTTGTACCAGTTTCGTTGTACCCGGAACTGACCCTGGTATTATCTGCTTTTCTAACCGGTAATTCCATCGGAATCTTTTCTTTGTTTTTATGCATTGAAGCAGATTCTTCATTTTCCAAAACTTCCTGGCTCGATTTTTCCTCTTGTTTTGCTTCCTGACTCAAGTCGTTTTCCTTGCGAAAATCAGTACTCTTTTTGGGCAGCAGTTCAGAAAACAGATCCACATGCGTTATATCAAGAGGCGGAATAGTATTCAAACTTTCGTCATTGCTGGCTTTGACGACAGTATCATTGCTTTTAAATAATGGACCTTTTCCAAACATAAGCCATTCCATATTAACCTCGGGATAGGTTAGAAGAATCTTTTGAATAAAATCGAGACTCGCATTATTCCGGCCTGAAAGGATATGTGATATACTTGATTTCTGCACACCAATTTCATCAGCAAATTGGGCAGCTGTCAGATTTTTTGCTTTAATAAGTAACGTGATCCTGTCTTTCATTTGTAAACTGAATTTATGTATACAGCACTACAAATGTAATACTTAGTATTCAATATTGTTATCTGTTATTCATAAATAAATACAGATTGTTAACCGGTTAGTTTACATTTAAATTATAATTTTAGATAATAGACATATTGTACTGATATACAGATATTAATAGTTTTTAAACTGAAATATTATGATTTATATACAATATTCATATTGCTTGAAGT
>JANOEE010000008.1:0-83058 GCA_031413015.1 Bacteroidota bacterium
TGCAATTTGTGGGAGAGTATGTCGTCGCCTTTTTTTATAAGAGCTTGTCTGAAAAGACAAGCTCTTTTTTTTTGGACTAAAGTGTTCGAAAAGAAAGATGCGTCAATTTTTTATAAAACCCTGATCTTTATGATTAGGGTTATTTTGTATCCTTTTTTAAATGATAAAAGCTTTATATAGGAAAGGAAAGACATGCGCTATCATTATTTTTATAAGTAATTTTAATATTCATATTAAAAATGTATTGATAATTATTTTAAAATTAAAGAGTAAATTGTACTTTTATTTGATGCTGTAATACAGTATTCGTAAAATAACCAAATCAATACTATATAAAATAAAATACATGGAAAGAAGGAATTTTTTAAGTACCACAGCTCTGGCTTCGGTGGGTATAGTTTCATTATTAACCACAGCTTGTAATAATGGTAATAATACAAAGGAAACTAAATCATTAACAGTAGCTGATAACAATTCTTCAGATGATTTTATTCTGAATGAAACCACAATAAGTGATTTGCATGATAAATTAAAGTCAAGAGAATTTACTTCAGAACAATTAGTAAAATTATATCTAGAAAGAATTGAATCGATAGATAAAAATGGATTGGAACTAAAGTCAGTTATTGAGATCAATCCTGATGCATTATCAATTGCTAAAGCTTTAGATAACGAAATGAAAGAAGGAAAAGTTCGTGGTCCTTTGCATGGAATTCCTGTTCTTATTAAAGATAATATTGATACTGCTGACAAAATGCAAACTACAGCAGGAGCATTAGCAATGAGTGGTAACATAGCCCAAAATGATGCTTTCATTGCTAATAAATTGCGGGAGGCTGGTGCCATAATTATAGGAAAAACTAACTTAAGCGAATGGGCAAATTTTCGTTCAACGCAATCAACTTCTGGATGGAGTAGCAGAGGCGGGCAAACAAAAAATCCTTACATATTAGACCATAATCCTTGTGGTTCAAGTTCAGGATCAGGAGTAGCAGTTGCAGCAAATCTTTGCGTTGTAGCAGTAGGCACAGAAACAGATGGTTCTGTAGTTTGTCCTGCTTCTGTAAATGGGATTGTGGGTATAAAACCTACTGTAGGATTGGTTAGTAGATCTGGAATTATTCCTATTTCAAAAACACAAGATACAGCTGGTCCTATGGCTAGAACCGTAAAAGATGCTGCTATTTTATTGGGTGTACTTTCGGGTATAGATACTAAAGATTTAATAACAAAAGAAAGTAAAGGTAAAAGTTTTACAGATTATACGCCTTTTTTGAATGCAAACGCTTTAAAAGGAAAAAGAATCGGGGTAGAAAGAAAGCCACAAGGAAAAAACCAATACATGCATCAATTGCAACAAACTGCTATTGATTTAATTAAAAAGCAGGGTGCTATTGTTATTGAAATTGATTATTTGGATAAAATAAATGAACTTGGCGGTGATGAATTTGAAGTGATGCAATATGAATTTAAGCAAGGTGTGAACGCTTATCTTTCGACTTCTAGTGCTAAAGTTAAAAATTTAAAAGAAGTAATAGATTTTAATATAGCTAATCAAGATAAAGCCATGCCGTACTTTAAGCAAGAAACACTTATTACTTCTAACGAAAAGAAAGGATTAGATGATCCTAAATACTTGCAAGCATTAAATAAAAGTCATTTTGGAACAAAGAAAATTTTAGATGATGTTATTAATACCAATAAATTAGATGCCATTTGTGGTTTAACAATGGGACCAGCTTGTAGTATAGATTCTATTTATGGTGATCGTTGGGGCGATGTTTTTTTGACAACTCCTGCAGCAGCAAGTGGATATCCTCATATTACAGTTCCTTGTGGAATGGTATATGACCTACCCGTGGGATTTTCTTTTTTTGGCGCAGCACATACTGAACCTAAACTTATAGGTATTGCCTATGCGTATGAACAAGCTTCTAAGAAAAGGGTAAAACCTACTTTTAAAAAATCTTTTTTATAAAATAATTTAAAGATTTGTAAAATGCATTGACAAAAAATATTTTGGTTAATGCATTTTTACTTTTAACCAAAAAACAAATAAATTATATTGTTTATTGTATTTTTGAAAAAACAAACTTTTTGAGAACTTCTGTTATTTATAAAGACATTCCGCCCCAATTCAAAGAAAAATTATTGTTGTGGTCGCAAAAATTTCGAGAAATTATTTTTCTTGATAGTAATAATTATCCTCAAAAATATTCAAATTATGATTGTGTATTGGCTGTAGATGCTTTTACATCCATTCAAACGGATTTTGTAAATGGTTTTGAAGATCTTAAAAAATATCAGCAAACTACTAAAGATTGGTTGTTTGGTTATCTGGCCTACGATTTAAAAAACGATACCGAAGCTCTCAATTCTGACAATTTTGATGGTTTAAAATTTCCTGATTTATTTTTTTTTCAACCAAAAAAAATATTTTTACTCCGAGATGCGACTTTAGAAATACAATATTTGAATGTTTGTGAAGATGAAATGACATTTGATTTGGAAGAAATCAACAGCCAAGTACTCAAAAATGATATCTCATTTTCTGAAATTAAAATCAGTCAGAGAATTTCCCAGCAAGAATATATCGAAAAAATCACAAAAATGCTTCAAGCGATAAATCGAGGAGATATTTATGAAGCTAATTTTTGTATGGAGTTTTTTGCAACTGACTCAATAATTGATCCATTGCAAAAGTTCAATAAATTGAACGCAATTTCAAAACCGCCATTTGCGGTATTTTTTAAAAATAACAAACATTTTTTACTTTCAGCATCACCGGAACGTTATCTAAAAAGAACAGGGAATTCTGTTATTTCTCAACCTATAAAAGGCACTTCAAAAAGATTTGAAAATCCTATTGAGGATCAAAAATCTAGAATTGATTTGGCTTTAGACCCAAAAGAAAGAGCTGAAAATATAATGATTACAGATTTGGTTAGAAATGACTTGTCAAAAACTGCTCAAAAAGGTAGCGTTATTGTAGAAGAATTATGCCAAGTTTATAGTTTTATGCAAGTGCATCAAATGATTTCTTCAGTTACTTCTTCTTTAGACAATAAATATTCGGCACTCGATTTGATTAAAACTACTTTTCCTATGGGAAGCATGACTGGTGCGCCAAAAATTGCAGCAATGCAAATAATTGAAGCTTTAGAAGAAACCAAACGCGGTTTGTATAGTGGAACCATTGGCTATTTTAATCCAGAAGGTGATTTTGATTTTAATGTTGTAATTAGGAGTATTTTGTACAATGAACAAAATAAATATGTTTCTTTTTCGGTTGGAAGCGCAATCACTTCTGAGTCTATTCCTGAGAAAGAGTACCAAGAATGTTTGCTAAAAGCACAAGCAATGATTATCGTTTTGTCATAAAACTAAGCTTACAACTACTTTTTTTTTGATTTAATTGGTACCAAATAAATGCTTATTTTTGGGTATGATTTCAGAATTCAAAAAACATTTAGCCGAAAACTTTTCTTTTCTCATTGATAGAAAAATCATTTTAGCCACAAGTGGAGGAATTGATAGTATGGTGTTGTTGCATTTATTACAACAATTGAATTTTGATATCGCTGTGGCACATTGCAATTTTCAATTGCGTGGTTTAGAAAGTTTTGAAGATCAAAAATTCATTCAAAATTATACAAATGTAAACGTGCTTCCTTTTTTTTCAGTTCAATTTGACACAATAGCTTTTGCTGAAGATAACAAATTGTCGATTCAAGTCGCAGCGCGAGAATTGCGGTACAATTGGTTCTATGAACTTTTGGCTTCAGAAAATTACGATTATCTACTTACCGCACATCATGCTGATGACAATCTTGAAACTTTCCTAATTAATTTATCTAGAGGTACTGGAATTGAAGGATTAACAGGAATTCCAGCAAAAAATGATAAAGTGATAAGACCACTTTTGGCTTTTAGCCAAGAAACTATAGAAAATTATGCAAAAACAAATAATATTATTTGGAGAGAAGACAGCAGCAATGCTTCTGATAAATACTTGCGCAATAAAATAAGACATGATTTGGTTCCTATTTTAAAGGCATTGAATCCTAATTTTCTAAATGTCTTTAGTCAAACTCAAGATTATTTACAGCAAGCGGCTGTTATGGTTGAAGATGCGAGTATAATTATTTACCAGCAAGTGGCACAGGAAATAGGGGATGACATTCATATCAATTTAAAAAAATTATTGCAATTGCCCAACTATAAATCCTATTTGTACCAATGGTTGCATGAATTTGGATTTTCAGCTTGGCGAGATATTTATGATTTGGTGTTGGGTGAATCGGGTAAAAAGGTTTATTCGAAAGAGTATATTTTGTTGAAAAACAGGAATTTTTTAATCTTAACTCCTAAAAATGCCGTAAATGAAAAAGAAGAATTTTTGGTTTCACAAAACCATGAGCAAGTTAATTTTCCCTTAAAACTTCAGTTTTGTAAAGTAACTGACAATTCAAATCTTAGTAATACAACTATCTTTGTAGATGAAGATAAATTACAATATCCACTGGTTCTAAGACAATGGAAAACGGGAGATGTTTTTTATCCTTTAGGAATGGATGGAAAGTCAAAAAAAGTAAGTAAGTTTTTTAAAGACGAAAAATTTTCTATTATTGAAAAGGAAAAAATTTGGCTCTTGTGTTCCGATAACCAAATTGTTTGGATAACAGGAATAAGACAAGACGACCGTTTTAAAGTTACAGAAACTACACAAAAAAAATTAAAAATAAGTATTTCATTATGAAATCAACAAAGAGAATTATGATTAAAAATATATTATTTATACTGTTTGCTTTTTTATTTATAAACACCGCATTTGCCCAAATTTTAGAGCCAGTAAAATGGAAAACCAAAACGGAGAAAGTATCTAAAATGGAATTCAATCTTGTTTTTGAAGGTACAATAGAAGCAGAGTGGCATGTGTATTCTCAATTTACACCAGATGGAGGGCCACTTCCCTTAGAATTAAAATTTAAAAATCAAGCGGGTAATTACCAATTAGTAGGCAAAACAACCGAAAGTAAAACCCGCAAAGCATTCAATGATGTTTTTGGGGTCGATGAAGTTTTCTTTGAGAAAAAAGTAGTTTTAATTCAAAAAGTAAAAATACTTAACAGCAGTGCAACAAAAATTGAAGTTGATGTAGACTACCAGGTTTGTAAAGAAGTTTGTATCAGTGATAAAAAGAAATTTCAATTTGCTATCCCAAAAATAGTAACAGATGCAAATACTGAAATTACTGTTGTTAATAAACCTCAAGATACAGTTGTTCTTCAAGATACTGCAAAAGTAGATACTTTAAAACAAGATACAATTGTTGAGCCAAAAAATATTCCTGAACCAAACGAAGAAAGTGAAAAAGGATTACTAACAATATTTTTTCTTGCATTTCTTGGAGGTTTTGCGGCATTATTGACCCCTTGTGTTTTTCCTATGATACCTATGACGGTTAGTTTTTTTACAAAACAAAGTAAAACTAAAGCTCAAGGACAGCGAAATGCTATTTTTTATGGTATTTCAATTATCGCTATTTATGTAGTTTTAGGTTTATTAGTAACAGGAATTTTTGGTGCAGATGCTTTGAATGCCTTGTCTACAAATGTGTGGTTTAATTTAATTTTCTTTGTTTTATTAATTGTTTTTGCAGCATCCTTTTTAGGAGCTTTCGAAATTATGTTGCCTAATTCATGGGCAAATAAAGTAGATAAACAGGCCGATAGAGGCGGTATTGTTGGCATTTTATTTATGGCACTGGCATTAGCTATTGTTTCATTTTCTTGTACTGGACCTATTGTTGGAACTTTATTAGTAGAATCTGCTTCAAAAGGTGGTATCGCTCCTGTTATCGGAATGCTGGGTTTTTCATCAGCATTGGCTTTACCATTTATGTTGTTTGCTATGTTTCCAAGTTGGTTGACTTCTTTACCAAAATCTGGAGGATGGCTTAATACTGTAAAAGTTTCACTTGGCTTTTTAGAATTGGCTTTGGCTTTCAAATTTTTGTCAAATGCAGATTTGGTTTTACAATTGCATTTATTAGAAAGAGAGTCATTTTTAGCCATCTGGATTGCCATTTTTGGAGTATGGGGACTTTATCTCTTAGGAAAAATAACATTACCCCACGACAGTCTATCAACTTACATTTCTGTAGGAAGATTGTCATTAGCGTTATTGGTTTTATCTTTTACTTTCTATATGATTCCAGGGCTTTTTGGAGCACCTTTAAAGTTAATTAGCGCTTTTCCGCCACCTCCCACATATAGTGAAAGTCCAAGAGGTTTTTTAGGTAATGCGCCAACATCAAATAAAAGATTACCCGATGGAGCAGAAATTGGTGCAAATGGAATTGTACTTTTTACGGATTATGAAAAAGGTTTGGCCTATGCCAAAACTGTTAACAAACCTATTATGCTAGATTTTACAGGTCATGCCTGTGTAAATTGTCGAAAAATGGAAATCAATGTCTGGTCTGATGAAAAAGTTTTACCAATTTTAAACAATGAAATCGTATTGATTTCATTGTATGTTGATGAAGATATTGATTTACCTAAAAACGAACAATTTGTATCTAAATCAACTGGTTCTGATATAGTAACTGTAGGTGATAAGTGGACTGATTTTATGATTACTAAATACAAAACAAATACACAACCACTTTATGTGCTTACTGATTTAAAAGGAAATAGTTTGAATCAAAGCAAACCTACTATAAGTTATGTAGGTGTAAAAGAATATTTAGAATGGCTTAAAGTAGGAATAGCCAACTTTAAAAAATAAATATAATCCCAACTAATTGTTGGGATTTTTTTATCTTTAAAAATTATTAAAAAACCTTTATTTATGAAAAACCAATTCCTCTTTGGATTTCTTTTTATAGTGGGCTTATTAATTGCTCAAGATAAAAAACCAAACTATGTTTTCGACAACTATACTAAAAAAGAAGTACATATAAAAATGCGCGATGGCGCTGAACTTTTTACTTGTATTTATTCTCCAAAGGATGTTTCAAAAAAATATCCTATTATAATGCAAAGAACGCCGTATGATTCTGGACCTTATGGTGCAGATCAGTTCAAAAGAAGCATTGCTCCTAGCGAGACCATGATGAAAGAAGGTTATATTGTTGTTTATCAAGATGTTCGTGGTCGTTACATGAGTGATGGTTTGTATGATAATATGCGTGCTTTTATACCTAATAAAAAATCTAAAAAGGAAGTAGATGAAGCATCAGATACTTATGACACTATTGATTGGTTGGTTAAAAACGTCGCTAATAATAACGGAAATGTAGGTACTTGGGGTATTTCTTATCCAGGATTTTACGCCTCATACTCATTATTAAGCAATCATCCTGCTTTAAAGGCAGTTTCACCTCAAGCATGTATAGCCGATTTCTTTTTTGACGATTTTCATCATAATGGTGCTTATTTATTGAGCTACTGGAAAGTTACCCCATTATTCGGCCCTCAAAAAACTAAGAGAACTACCGAAGATTGGTTCAAATATGCAGATGTGGGTACTAATGATGATTATCAATTTTTCTTAAACGCTGGCCCATTGTCTAATTTGGATAAATATTATGACAAAGACAATGAGTTTTGGCAACAATTAAAAGACCATTCTAGCTATGACGATTTTTGGCAAAAAAGAGGACTTTTACAACATTTAAATAACATTAAACCAGCAGTAATGACAGTAGGAGGTTGGTTTGATGCTGAAGATCTTTTTGGACCATTAAATACCTACAGTACCATTGAAAAAACAAGTAAAAACTACAATACAATCGTTATGGGGCCTTGGAGTCATGGTGATTGGGCTAGAAATTCTGCAAAGCAAGTAATAGGCAATATTAATTTTGGAGATAGTATTTCTGGCTTTTTTCAAAAGAATATTGAAGCCAATTTCTTTCGTCATTTCTTAAAAGAAAACGGAAAAGGAGAAAACAAGTTGCCAGAAGCTTATGTGTTTGACACAGGTAGAAAAGAATGGAAAACATTTGATACTTGGCCTCCAAAAAATACGGAGAAACAAGATTTCTTCTTGCAGGATAACAAATTGACAAAAATGGCAAAGAAAAATTTTGCTTTTGAAGAATTTATAAGTGATCCTAAAAAACCTGTGCCTTCATCAGAAGATATAAAGCAAGGATTTACGCCAAGAAAATACATGACAGATGATCAAAGATTTGCAGCCAAGCGTCCAGATGTATTGGTTTTTGAGACAGAAATTTTAAATGATGATGTCACACTTGCTGGAGATATACTTGCGAAATTGCAAGTTGCCACAACTGGAACGGACGCGGATTGGGTTGTAAAAGTAATTGATGTTTACCCTAATAATGAGCCAGAAACTAAAGAGATTGCACCTTATTTAAAAATGAGCAATTACCACATGATGGTGCGCAGCGAAATTATGAGAGGCCGTTTTAGAAATAGTTTTATAAAACCTGAAGCTTTTGTGCCAAATGAAAAAACAGCGGTTAATATCAAGTTACAAGATGTTTTTCATACCTTCAAAAAGGGTCATAAGATCCAAGTTCAAGTGCAAAGTACATGGTTTCCTTTAATTGATTTGAATCCACAAACTTTTGTTGAAAATATCTTTTATGCAAAACCAGAAGATTTTAAAAAACAAACACATAAGGTATTTAATGATTCTAGTATAGAATTTACTATTCTTAAGTAAAAAAGAAGTAAAATAAAAAAGCCATTTCTATAATTGAAATGTCCTCAAAAAGTTTGACACTAATTGAGGACAAAATATCAAATTGAAATGGCTTTTTTAAATATTAATTACTGTTTTATAACAATATATTTTTCTGTAATAATACTATCTGTTTTGTCATCATACGTTTCTAAAATTAGATTACCGTTTGTGTCAAAATAGCCTACCGCAGTTTTGTCCTTTGTTACAAAGATATAACTGTTTATTGATGTTTTTCTTAATATGGCTGCTTGCGCATTTTCTGGAGACAAAATTTTATAGCCAGAAGCGTCTAAGTCGATTTTATATTTCTTGCCATTAGACTCATAATATGAACTTCTATCAACATCAACCGTCCTTGTTGTTCCGTCAGGATTTGTAATTTGTGTAGTAGATGTAACTTGGATTGGGGTTTGTTTTAAGTCTTTGTTCAACATTGTTGATTCAGAATTTTGTAGTTCGATATTTTGAACTTCTTTAACTTTTTCTTTTTTTACCTGTTGTTTTTTACCATCAGAATCTTTAATCGTTGTGGTTGTTGTTTTAGTAACTTCAGTAACATTTTTATTTTGAGATTGGCTGCTTAATGATACCATCAAAGCAAATACGGTTATGAAAATTGTTTTCATTTCTTTTGTTTTAAAATTAATATTCGGTAAAATTAAGCTCACAGTTGCTTAAGAATGTTATGTAATTTTATAAAAACATTATATTTTTTGGGCAATAAAGACATAAGTATCATAAGCATAGGTCTTTCTATCAATTATTTCTAAAATTTTAAAGTCATTTAGATATAAAAATAATTCCATTTCATTTTGAGTAAAAACTCTAACAGTAGAAAAGTCTTCAAAAATTTTAATTATTTTATCATTTTTAGGTTCTATTTTGTAATATTCAGCACTCCAGTTTAACATGAAATTTTCAAAAAATGCAATTGTCCATTTGTTCTCTCTAAAATATTTTATATTGTTGTGTTGCGCTTCTTGATAAATAATTTTATTTCTTTTTATAAAAGGAATAAATCTATTAGCATCTATGATATCAAAAATAAAAATGCCATCAACTTTTAGATTTTTGTGAACTGATGACAGTGTTTCATTAATATCATTGTTTGTTAACAAATAACTCGTTGATCTTCCTGTAATAATTATTGAATCCTTAGGTGTTGCAATATTAAATTTTCTCATATCGCCTTCAATAAAAATACATTCAGGATTTCTTTTTTGTGCAATTTGAATCATGCTTTTGCTGTAATCCAAACCTTCATAGTCAAAATTATTGAGAAAAAAACGCTTGGCTAGATTGCCCGTTCCGCTACCTATTTCTAAAACATTTTTACAATTATAATATTGGATAAAGTGATTATAAAAAGTAAATTCTTCATCATAATTAATAAAAGTTTGGTACATAGCATCAAAAATTGCTGCCATTTCCCCTTCATAAAGATTTGCCATGATTAACTAATTTATAATTAAACTTATGCAGTAAATATATAATTTAAAACATTTGTAAATAAAAAGAGCTGTCAATTGACAGCTCTTTTAAAATTATAATTTTAAAGAATTAAAATTTATAGTTCAATGATAAATTAAGCATTGTCCCTAATTGGCTAAAATGGTATCCATCATAAGTCATTTGAGAATAACGGCCGTTGAAAGTGATTAAATTAAATTGTTCTTTAATGCCTGCTGCATCATTTATTAGTGCAGTTCCTGCTGCATTTTCAGCTTTGAATTCCCATTCAGGTAAAACATTCAATAAATTATTTACATTCAATGCTAAAGTTAATTTTTCGGTTGCAGAGAAAGTAACTCCTAAATCAGTTACAACTTTGGGAATAAATTCAGTTCTTAAATTAGCATTTAGTCCATCTTGTTTGAAAGTAGCTTTTCCAAAATAAGTATTGTTTAAAGAAAAGCCAAATTTGCCTATTTCATAATTAGTACCCAAAATCCATTTTGTGTCTGGTCTAGATGTAAAAGTTAATGCGTCTAAAGTTGCTCCAAAAGAGTTGTTTGTAACATCAGAAATTCTTTCGTTTTGAATCGTTACGTTACCAGCTAAATTGAATCCCAATTTTCCTTCTCCAATTAAAATATTATTATAATTAGCTACAAAATCCAATCCAGAAGTTCTAGAATCAAATGAGTTTGAGAACCAAGCAACATTACCAAATTGGGTGTCTTGAAAGTCTCCTAAAACAATTCTATCTGCTACTTTAATGTTGTAATAATCTACTGTGAAATTGAAATTTTTTGATGGTTTTGCTCCAACACCAATAGTGATATTGGTAGAGTTTTCTGCATCAAGTTCCGGAATACCAAGGATACGTGCTTGTGGCGAAATATTATTTATAATACCACTAATTTGAATCCCTTGTCCTGCAACAAATGAATATTGTGCTTTTTGAGTATATATTTGGTGTAAAGTTGGTGCTCTAAATCCAGTAGAAATAGATCCTCTCAAAGTAATTTTATCTTCTAAAAACTTATATCGTGAACTAAATTTCCAGACTGTTGCACCACCAAAATCACTATATTCTTCATGACGAATAGTTCCATTTAATAAGAAATCTTCGGTCACATCGAAAGCTAAATCAAAGTAAACACCCAAATTGTAACGATTCCATTTGCCAGAGTTTTCTGGTCTATTGCCGGCAAATGAATCGGCTCCAATTCCATCCCAAGAGGCTTTATCTCCTTCTAATACTTCAAAAGTTTCTGTTCTAAATTCAGAACCAATACCAATACTTACTTTGTCAGATAAATTTTTTGAAATATCGATATTTCCTACAATATGATTAAATTTCGCACCTCCTGGTTTAAAGCTAATTGGACTATTTTCTTGGTAAACATTTTCGCCATTAGGATCTTTAATATCAGATCTGTTTTGTGAGTTTGTTACTGTGTAAATTTGACTATTGCCACCAGTTGTTATACTCGCATCCGTATTCCAACCATTTTTTTGGTTTTTAAAACCTAAAGTTGCATTGTAGTCATTTAAATCTCCAGTAAATGTAGGGACATATCCTTGGTAAGAAGCAGCAGTACCATCACCAAAGAAATCTGCTAAATAAGGATTTGCTGGATCTAGAGTTCTCCAGTACGGCGTTCTGTAATTTGCAAACGAGTTTACTTTTTTATACACATACGCTGCATTATAATATAACTGTGTGTTTTCGCTCAAATCACTACCACCGTTTATTAAAAATTTAGCAGCTGTAGTTTCAGGAGATCCATTAATATTACCTGCATCTGGATTTTTAGATAAAAAGGAATTTACTAAAGCTACATCAGCTGCTGAACCACTTAAAAAAGTATTTGCTTCTCCTTGCGCATCAACCGTGCCAGGTCTATTAGCTAATTTTACTTTTGAAAAATCTACGGTATAGTTTAAAAATCCTTTTTCACCAATGGTAGTTCCGTTATTTACGCTTACGCCCAACATTTCGCCATCTCCTTCACCAGTTATGCCACTTCTTACAGTAACGGATCCATTTGAATTATTTTTCTTTAAAATGATATTCATTACCCCAGCAATTGCATCTGAACCATATTGCGCAGAAGCGCCATCACGAAGGATCTCTACTCTCTCGATAGCATCAGTAGGAATTGCAGAAATATCAGCACCTGTTTCTCCACGTCCTGGAGAAGTTTGTACATAAACTAATGCACTCAAGTTTTTACGTTTACCATTAATAAGAATTAAAGTTCTACTAGGTCCCATATTTCTAATTTCGTAAGGATCCAGTAAAGATGTTGCATCATTAACAGGAGTTTGAACTGTGTTAAATGATGGTATTTTGTATTGCAAAGCTTTATCAAATGTAGCTTGGCCTGTAGAACTTAAATCTTTAGCCGATAAAACATCAATAGGCAATGCTGATGTTGTGTTGCTTCGGGGAGCAGTACGCGTTCCTGTAACTACAACATCTTCTAGCTGTTGGCTATTATTGTCGCCTAAAATAACATCAATTTTTGTTACACCATTTGTACTTCTTACTATATTATTAAAGCCTACATAGCTAAAAACTAAAGTAGCACCTTCGTTAACTTTAATTTTATATTTACCATCAAAGTCTGTAGAAGTTCCGTTAGAAGTTCCTTTTTCGGTAACATTTACGCCGGGCAAACCCGATCCTTTACCATCTGTTACACTCCCGCTAATTTCTTTTTGGGAAAAAGAAAATGTTGCTTGGAGTAAAAAAATCATCAATGCAAATTTTTTCATAATAATTAAATAATTTGGTTAATTTTTTTGTTTTATTGAAAGCTAAGATAACTTTAATTTCAAATAAATCCCTAAATTTTGTTAAAAAATATTAAATTTTTATAAAAAAGATATTAACCTTATCTTTGTTAACTAAAACATTATAAATTTTAATAGTTAACAATAAGGTTAACTTTCAGTAATTAATATGAAAGCAGGAATTGTAGGATTACCAAACGTAGGAAAGTCAACTTTATTCAATTGTTTGTCTAATGCAAAAGCGCAAAGTGCCAACTTTCCGTTTTGTACAATTGAGCCAAATATCGGCGTAGTAAACGTACCTGATCCAAGAATTGAAAAATTAGAAGAACTTGTAAAACCAGAACGTGTACAAATGGCAACAGTAGATATAGTTGACATTGCCGGATTAGTAAAAGGCGCGAGCAAAGGCGAAGGTTTAGGCAATCAATTTCTTGGAAATATAAGAGAGTGTAATGCAATTATCCACGTTTTGCGTTGTTTTGATAATGACAATATTATTCATGTTGATGGTAATGTAAATCCTATTCGGGATAAAGAAACTATTGATATTGAATTACAACTTAAAGATTTAGAAACAGTTGAAAAGCGACTTGAAAAAGTAAAGCGTGCAGCAAAAACAGGAAATAAAGAAGCGCAAATAGAAGAAGGTTTACTCAACAGAATTAGAGAAACTTTACTACAAGCAAAATCGGCGAGAACGGTAATACCAAAAGGTTATGAAGAAGAAGAATTATTTGAAACTTTTCAATTAATAACTTCAAAACCAGTTTTGTATGTTTGTAATGTCGATGAAGATGCAGCAGCTACAGGTAATGCATACGTAGACCAAGTTAGAGAATTAGTCAAAGATGAAAATGCCGAAGTTATTGTACTTGCTGTAGGAACCGAAGCTGACATTACAGAATTGGAAACTTATGAAGAACGACAAGTTTTCCTTGAAGACATGGGATTAACAGAGCCAGGCGCTTCAGTTTTGATTCGTGCAGCTTACAAATTATTAAAACAACAGACTTATTTTACAGCTGGTGTAAAGGAAGTTCGTGCTTGGACCATAAATATAGGAGCAACAGCGCCACAAGCAGCTGGGGTCATCCATACAGATTTTGAAAAAGGGTTCATTCGTGCAGAAGTAATTTCTTATGAAGATTATGTACTTTATGGCTCTGAGGCCAAAGCAAAAGAAGCAGGAAAATTCAAAGTCGAGGGCAAAGAATACATAGTTAAAGATGGGGATGTTATGCATTTTCGATTTAACGTATAATTCATTTTGAAACTTATTATCAATCCCGTTATTGCTGGATTTTTTATTTAAAAATTAGTGAAACTTAATTTTATTATTTTAAAAAAAGATTAGATACCTTTATTAAACCATAAAAAAATACAAATCAATATGAAAATCATCGCCTTTGCAGGAAGTAACAGTAAAATATCTATTAATAAAGCATTGGCTTCACATGCTACGACACTTTTTAAAAACGCAACTGTTGAAATTTTAGATCTTAATGATTTTGAAATGCCAATATTTAGTGTTGATTTAGAAAACCAATTGGGCAAGCTTTCTCAAGCGCAAGCATTTCTTGATAAGATTGCAGAAGCCGATTTTGTTGTCGTTTCATTAGCAGAGCACAACGGCAGTTATGCATCAGTTTTTAAGAATATATTTGACTGGTGTTCTAGAATTAACCCTAAAGTTTTTCAGCAAAAACCAATGCTTTTAATGGCTACATCGCCTGGTGCAAGAGGTGGAAAATCAGTCTTGGAACTTGCAGAAAATGCTTTTCCAAGATATGGAGCAATCATAAAAGGGACTTTTTCTTTGCCAAATTTTAATGATAATTTTGATATCGAAAAGGGAGTAATAAGTAATAACGATTTTGATTCAGAATTGAATAAAGTGATACAAAACTGTATGGTTTAATTTTTTTTATGGCAAGATTATTGAAAACATTATCAATATGAATAACCATTTATTTCGGCTTAAAATTATAGTTTTTACAATTTTATTTTTTATTGTAAATTTTATTAATGCTCAAGATTTTAGTAAAGTTGACAGCAAGATAAAATTATATCCTGCTTCTTTTGTATCTGTTGCAGCTATAGCTTCAAAAATAGATACTGATTTTAAAACGGAGGAAGAAAAAGTTCGTGCGATTTTTACTTGGATTGCCTTCAATATCAAGTATGATTTGGTTGCATATAAAAATCAAAGTTTGACTACTAGAGTCGCTTTTTCATACAGAACAGAAGCAGAAAAAACCGCCAAACTTTTAAAATTTCGTCAAGAAATGGCGCTTAAAACGCTAAAGTCAAAAAAAGGCGTTTGTCAAGATTACGCCGCTTTGTTTCATACTATTTGTGATTTAATCCAAATAGATTGTATTGATATTACAGGAACTTCAAAAACACATCCGACTCAAATAGGTGTTTTGCCCGAGGCCAGTGATCACATGTGGAATGCGGTAAAAGTGCATGGAAAGTGGCAATTAATCGATGTTACTTGGGCCTCGGGCAGTGTAGATATAAACACGGGTAAATTTGTTTCAAAGTTTAATGATGGTTATTTTTTTACCCAACCCACAGTTTTTTTCTTGAATCATTTTCCAGATGATGAAAGGTATTTAATGACTAGAAAAACAAAAGAAGATTTTGCAGTGCTACCTTTGTATTATGGCAATTATATCGCTTCAGATTATGAAATCATAACTCCTGAAAAAGGAATACTAAGTGATTCAAAATCAAATAAAATCAACTTTAAGATAATAGATCTGCCTAAAAATGATTTGGTTTCCTACGCCATTTCAAGTGAAAAAGGATTTGTTCCTGTGGTGTTAAAAAGAGGAAGTAATTATTCAGAATTTGATATTACGATAAGCAAACAAGCAAAAGGCTACTTGATGCTATTTGTAAATAACAAATCAATTGTTACTTATAAAATTTAAATTTTTGTCTTAGTTTCTTTAAAACAAATATTTTTTGTCAATATCATTCTTAATAACTTTGTTTTTTTAACTTTTGATTCCTATTGATAAATGTTATATTAGCACAAAATCGATACTTTTTAAAATGTCAGAACAAAATCAATATACCGAAGATAATATCCGTTCATTAGACTGGAAAGAGCACATCAGGATGCGTCCAGGAATGTATATAGGTAAATTAGGTGATGGATCATCGCCAGATGATGGTATTTATATTTTACTCAAAGAGGTTTTAGACAACTGTATTGATGAATTTGTTATGGGCGCTGGTAAAACCATCGAAGTGACCATCAAAGACAAAACGGTTTCAGTAAGGGATTATGGCCGTGGTATTCCGCTTGGGAAAGTTATTGATGTGGTTTCAAAAATGAATACAGGAGGAAAATACGATTCCTTAGCTTTTAAAAAATCAGTAGGTTTAAATGGTGTGGGTACTAAGGCGGTTAATGCTTTGTCAAACTATTTTAGGGTAGAATCTGTAAGAGATGACAAGCAAAAAGGTGCTGAATTTTCTGCAGGAAATCTTGTTCTTGAAGAAGATATTATTGAAACTACAAAAAGAAAAGGAACTAAGGTTACCTTTATTCCAGATGAAGCGATATTTAAAAATTACAAATTCAGAAATGAGTATGTAATAAAAATGCTCAAAAATTATTGTTATCTCAATACGGGTTTGACGATATTATACAACGGCGAAAAATTTTATTCGGACAACGGATTAAAAGATTTGCTTGACGAAAATATTGCCGAAGAAGATATGGTTTACCCGATCATTCATTTGCTTGGCGATGATATAGAAGTAGCGCTTACACACAGTAAATCTCAATATAGCGAAGAATACCATTCGTTTGTAAATGGTCAAAATACCACGCAAGGAGGAACGCATTTGGTTGCTTTTCGCGAAGCGATTGTAAAAACCATCAGAGAGTTTTACAATAAAAACTTTGAACCTTCGGATGTTCGAAAATCAATAGTTAGTGCGGTAAGCATTAAAGTTATGGAACCGGTTTTTGAATCCCAAACGAAGACCAAATTAGGGTCAACGGATATGGGTTCAGAACCAGGAATGCAATCAGTAAGAACATTTGTCAATGATTTTATAAAAACCAAATTAGACAATTATTTACATAAAAATCCTGAAGCTGCTGATTTGCTACTTCGTAAAATTCTTCAGGCTGAAAGAGAACGCAAAGAGCTTTCAGGAATAAGAAAATTAGCAAAAGACCGTGCAAAAAAATCCAGCTTACACAATAAAAAGTTGAGGGATTGTCGCGTGCATTTGCCAGATATTAAAAACCCCAGGTATTTAGAAAGTACCTTGTTTATAACAGAGGGAGATTCGGCTTCTGGATCAATTACAAAGTCCAGAGATGTAAATACGCAAGCAGTTTTTAGCCTTCGTGGCAAGCCTTTGAACTCTTACGGAATGAGCAAAAAAATTGTTTATGAAAACGAGGAATTCAATTTATTGCAAGCGGCGTTAAACATTGAAGAAGACATGCAGGATTTGCGATACAACAATATTGTGATCGCTACTGATGCCGATGTTGATGGTATGCATATTAGATTGTTATTGATTACCTTTTTTCTACAATTTTTTCCTGAATTGATTAAAGATGGACATTTGTATATTTTACAAACACCACTTTTTAGAGTTAGAAATAAAAAAGAAACCATATATTGCTACTCAGAAGAAGAACGCAGAAACGCAATTGAAAAATTAAAGCCAAAACCAGAGATTACCCGTTTTAAGGGATTGGGTGAGATTTCACCAGACGAATTCAAGAATTTTATAGGAGAAACCATTCGTTTAGATCCTATTATGATGGATAAAAATACTTCTGTAGAGCAATTATTGTCTTTTTATATGGGTAAAAACACACCAGACAGACAAGAATTTATTATCAATAACTTAAAAGTTGAATTAGATGTTATAGAACAATTATAAAAGCTATTAAAAACCAAACCAAAAACCGTTACTTATGAAAAAAAATTTTTTAATCGCTACCTGTTGTAAAGTAGCCTTATTACTCGGCAGTGTTTTCTTTGTGAATTGTGCAAAAGACCATTCAAAATGCACAGATACAATAGAAACCAGAATTGATGAAAAAGGAAATGAAGTACTCGTAAAAAAACATGCATGTAAATAAGACTACTTTTTTAAATCTTAGTTTTGATAATGGAATTGTAAAAAAAGTTCAATTCTGATATTTAATTTTTATAAATTCAAACCAAATGACAAGCAAAAAAATAAGCTTAGTTGCAACTTTAATAGTTTTAAGTGTTGTTAGTTTCTTTTTTATAAGATTTACCAACGATCATAAAGAATGCGGCACAGAAACGTATACTAAAACCGAAAAAAATGGTGATAAAGTTCTTGTAAAAAAGCATATTTGTAGAGAAAAATACAATCTTTAAAATAAACAAAATTGATTAAATTCAATTGAATACATTTTCATGAAAGACGAAGAAGAAGACGATGATATCATAAACCAGGAGGAGCAAAGTGAATTACAATCTGAGGGAATACAACATTTTTACGACAATCCAGAAGACAGCCACGACACCATTACAAAAGTTACTGGTATGTACAAAGATTGGTTTCTGGATTATGCGTCTTATGTAATTCTGGAACGTGCTGTACCCGCAATTGAGGATGGTTTTAAACCTGTACAACGCCGTATTATGCATTCGCTTAAAGAGCTTGATGACGGTCGTTATAATAAAGTTGCAAATGTAGTGGGTCATACCATGCAATACCATCCGCATGGCGATCAAAGCATAGGTGATGCAATGGTGCAAATTGGTCAAAAAGAATTGCTTATTGATTGTCAAGGCAACTGGGGTAATATTCTTACTGGTGATGGTGCTGCAGCATCGCGTTACATTGAAGCGCGTTTGTCTAAATTTGCTTTAGAAGTAATTTACAGTCCTAAAATTACTGATTGGGGCGTTTCATATGATGGAAGAAGGGCAGAGCCAAATAATCTTCCAGTGAAATTTCCTTTGCTTTTGGCACAAGGAGCCGAAGGTATTGCCGTAGGACTTTCTACAAAAGTTTTGCCACACAACTTTAACGAATTAATTGATGCTTCTATAAAAATATTAAAAGGCAAGCCTTTTACCATTTTTCCAGATTTCATGACGGCTGGAATAGCAGATGTATCTAATTATAATGATGGAATGCGTGGCGGGAGGGTTCGTGTTCGTGCTAAGATTGGGCAATGGGACAAAAACACTTTGGTAATAACCCAAATTCCGTTTTCAACCAATACATCAACATTGATTGATAGTATTTTGAAAGCCAATGAAAAAGGCAAAATCAAAATCAAAAAAATAGAGGACAATACAGCCGCCGAAGTTGAAATTTTAATCCATTTATTTCCTGGCGTTTCTCCTGACAAAACTATTGACGCATTGTTTGCCTTTACAGCTTGTGAAACTTCTGTTGCACCATTAGGTTGTGTGATTGAAGATAATAAGCCGCTGTTTGTTGGCGTTTCAGAAATGCTTAAAATTTCAACTGAAAGAACAGTCGGCTTGTTAAAAAGCGAGCTTGAAATTCAATTGAGTGAACTCGAAGAGCAATGGCACTTTTTATCTTTAGAACGTATATTTATTGAGAAAAAAGTATACCGGCTTATTGAAGAAGAAACTACTAAAGAAGGAGTAATTTCTGCGATTGATGAAGGTTTAAAGCCTCATATAAAGTTATTGAAACGCGCTGTAACTGAAGAAGATATTCTGCGACTTACAGAAATTCGAATTATGCGTATTTCTAAATTTGACAGTAACAAAGCACAAGATAAGATTGACGCTCTAGAAGGAGATATCGAACAAGTAAAACATGATTTAGAACATTTAGTAGATTTTGCCATAGCTTATTTTACCAAGTTAAAAGACAAATATGGTAAAGGTCGCGAGAGACAAACAGAGCTGAGAATTTTTGATGATATTGAAGCTACAAAAGTAGTTTTAAGAAACACAAAGCTTTATGTAAATAGAGAGGAAGGGTTTGTAGGAACTGGTCTTAAAAAAGACGAGTATGTAACGGATTGTTCTGACATAGATGATGTTATCGTTTTTCTTAGAGATGGTAATATGATGGTTTGTAAGGTCGATGACAAAAAATTTATAGGAAAAGATATTATTCACATTGATATTTTTGACAAAAACGACAAGCGTACCATCTATAACATGATTTACCGTGATGGCAAATCTGGTCCGTCTTACATCAAACGTTTCAATGTAACAGGCATCACCAGAGACAAGTTGTATGATTTGACTAATGGTAATGAAGGATCTCAAGTATTTTATTTCTCTCACAATCCTAATGGTGAAGCCGAAGTTTTAACCATATTATTGCGCCAAGTAGGAAGTATTAAAAAATTAAAATTTGATATCGATTTTGCCAGTCTTGCTATAAAAGGGCGAGCTGTAAAAGGCAACTTGGTAACCAAATATCCGATTAAGAAAATTGAACTGAAAGAAAAAGGAATTTCAACATTATTGCCTCGAAAAATCTGGTTTGACGATACAGTTCAAAAATTAAATGTTGATGCAAGGGGAGAATTGTTAGGAGAGTTTAGACCAAATGACAAAATATTAGTAGTTTCTCAATCTGGAAAATTAAAAGTAATAACGCCCGAATTGACTACTCATTTTGACGAGGACATGATAGTTCTTGAAAAATGGGTGCCAAAGAAACCAGTTTCAGCTATTTATTTTGATGGAGAAAAAGAACGGTATTATGTAAAACGTTTTTTAATCGAAAATGAAAACAAAGAAGAAATTTTTATAACTGAGCATGCCAACTCTAAATTAGAAATCGTTGCTACAGATTACAGGCCAGTTGCAGAGTTGGTTTTTGTAAAAAACAAAAGCATTCAAAAAGAAAATATGATTGTTGATTTAGAATCATTTATTGCGTTAAAGGGATTGAAAGCACTGGGTAATCAATTGACTGCCGATAAGTTAAAGCAAATTAATTTACTTGACCCACTCCCTTTTGAAGCACCTGCTGAAATTATTGCTGAAGATCTTGAAGTGGCTGATGAAATAGATATCTCGGAAGGAAACTTGAGTTCAGATGATGATGGCCAAATTACTTTAAGTTTAGATTAATTAAAAAGCCACTTTTAAAAGTGGCTTTTTAATTAAAATATTAATCGGAAATTTTATTCTTGTTTTTGGTCATTTTCATATTGAGTACTTCAACTAAAAGTGAAAATGAAATAGCAAAATACAAATAGCCTTTTGGTACTACATCAACATGATTGCCAAAGAAGGAAGCATTTGCAAGATGCGCAGATTCTGTAATTAGCATAAATCCGATGAGTACTAGAAATGTTAATCCTAATATTTGAATAGAAGGATGTTTGTTTACAAAACTTCCAACAGGAACCGCAAATTGCATCATAATCAAAACTGAAATAATAACAGCCGTAATCATAATATAGATAGCTCCGGGAACACCATTTGTCATACCAACGGCGGTTAAAATACTATCAAAAGAAAATACGATATCAATTAAAATAATCTGAAAAATCACACTGCCAAAGGTTTTGGCTGCCGTTTTCTTTAATTCTTTTTCTTCCTGTCCTTTTTCATCTACTTTTTCTCTAATTTCATTGGTGCTTTTGTACAATAAAAACAATCCACCAAGTAAGAGAATAATACTTTGTCCAGTGATTTGCGCAGAAAACCAACTCCAGTCAATTACTAGCCAAGCTTTTTTCATTGCAATGAGCAAACTGATACCAAACAATAATGCAATTCTCATAAACATAGCAAGGAACATTCCTATTTTAGTTGCTCTCTTTCGTTGTTCTGACGGTAATTTTCCTGTAGCAATAGAGATAAATATAATATTATCAATACCAAGAACAATTTCTAAGAATGTTAATGTCAACAAGGCGATCCATGCGCTTGGTTCTAAGAATACTTCCATTTTAAAGTTTTATATGTTAAGAATTTATCGAAAGGATTTAAAAAAAACTACAAATCTGAAAGTTTTGTTACAGTTCCTATTTGTTTTTGATCGCTTCCTACCATTCCAAATTCAAAAGTATATGAATTTTTTGACGTGGTCAAAATTCTCATTACAATTGCTTTCTTTTCTTGCATATTTTTTGGTTTTACTTTTTGCAAAATGTACTCACAATCATTGACCCATCTTATTGATGAAGTATCTGTTTTTCCCTCAAATGTTTCAATTTCAAGACTATCTGTACGTTGAAAAAGCGTAGTTTTTTTTACACCATTTACTTCATAAACAAATTGAAATTTACCAGTTTTATAAGATTTACAATCGCGTTCTTGATTATAACAAGATACGAGCAATAGGAGCAAAGGCAATATTAATAGTTTGTTCATAGGTTTATTGAATTTTAATGTCATATTTTTCTAAAAGCCCATGAATATCCGTGTTAGAGAATTTGGCTTTTTTCATAGGATTGTATTCTGGATCAATATTGTAATTGTAGGCAGTACTAAAATCTACTGAAGCTAACTGTGTATCATTAAAAACAGCGTTTTCAAGATTGCAGTTTTCGAAAACAGACTGTGTTAGATCGGTTCCTATAAAAGTTACTTCTTTTAAAGAGCAATTATGAAATGAAGTCTTAGGCATTTTTTTATTAGCAAAAGAAGCATAATCTAGAATACAGTCATTAAATTGTACTCTAAATAAAAAGTCTTGGCATTTGTTAAAAGCAATTCCTAATAGTTTACAGTTATTAAAGATTACTGTCTTTAAACTACTGTTAGACAATTCTAGCATTGATAAATTGCAATCGATAAATTCACAATCCATGAATGTATTTGAAGAAAAATCACTGTTAGAAAAATCGCAATTTTTAAAAACACAATCTTCAAATTCACGATTATTGATTTTTTCACTTATCAGATTTACTTTCTCAAAAGTTTGCTGGATGTTAATTAAGTTTTCCATTTTAATTATCGAACATGCTTTTTAAGATTGTTTTTAGGCCTAAAAACACCAATAACATTCCTGTAATACTGATTATAATACCAATACCCAAAATAAGATAATAAATGGGTTGTAACTTGTTTATAAAAGCAAAATGTATCACGGTAGGGCCTATAAAAAGAGCGGGTAAAGCCCAAGCCATATATTTTATTCCTTTAAAAAGTATTTCTTTATTGGTTCCCATTATATGATTTTAGTTTATATGATTATCGATAGCTTTTCTTACACTACCAAATTCTTTTAACAAACTAGCTGCTTTTTCATAAGTAATATCTATTTCGGCAATAATCATTTTTACACCACGATCTACTAATTTATCATTGCTCAATTGCATGTCTACCATTTTATTGCCTTTCACTTTTCCTAATTGAATCATTGTAGCGGTAGAAATCATATTTAAAGCTAATTTTTGAGCAGTTCCCGCTTTCATCCTTGAACTTCCAGTCACAAATTCTGGACCTACAACAATTTCAACAGGAAAACGAGCGGTTTTCGATAGCGGACTATCACGATTACAAGTAATACATCCAGTAATTATTCCGTAATTATTACAAGCTTCTAAGCCAGCAATAACATAAGGTGTAGTTCCAGAAGCGGCAATTCCTATAACAACATCATTTGTATTAATATTATGAAGTTGTAAGTCAATCCATGCTTGAGTTGTATTGTCTTCGGCATTTTCAACAGCTTTGCGAATGGCCAGATCACCACCAGCGATGATTCCGTTGACCAAATCAAAAGCAACTCCAAAGGTAGGCGGACATTCTGACGCATCAACAATTCCTAATCTTCCAGAAGTTCCTGCACCAATATAAAATAACCTCCCACCAATTTTTAGTTTCGAAATTATTTCTGAAACTAAAACTTCAATTTGATGCAAAGCTTTTTCAACTGCAAAAGGCACCGTTTTATCTTCTTGATTGATGTTGAACAACAATTCTTGAACAGACATTTTTTCTAAATGTTCGTATTTTGAAGCTTGTTCAGTGGTTTTAGTAAAAGTCATTTTCTCGATTTAAAAAACTGTTGGTTAACAAAGTTACGCTAATATGATTTATTTTAGATAAAATAAGCCAATGCCATTCCTAAAATTATTATTGAAACTTTTGCGATATTGAACTTGTGGCCTTCACTGCTTTCAAAAATGATTGTTGATGAAATATGAAATAATATCCCTATGACTATAGCCGTAATTTCATTATAATAATCATTTATAAAAGGGAAAAAATCTGCAATGACAGTTCCTAAAGGTGTCATAATAGCAAAAGCAACCATGAAAACAAAAATAATTTTTTTGTCAAGATTGGCGTTTCTAAAAAAAGTAGTCAAAATGATTGCAATAGGCAAATGATGAACAGCAATACCAATGGCAAGGTCATGGTGATGTCCCACAGGAAAACCTTCTAATAAAGCATGAATACAAAGACTTATGAACAAAAGCCATGGCATCTTTTGTATTTTATCATGCCCATGAACATGCCCATGTTCTGCACCCTTTGAAAAAAATTCTAATATAATTTGGAACAAAATACCCAACATTATAAACACGCCAATATTTGAATCATGGGACTCATAAAGATCAGGAAGCAAATCCATGACAGTTAGTGACAGGAGGAAAGACCCGCTAAATGCCAATAATAGTTTAAGGTTACTTTTGTTGTTTGGTTTTAAAATTAAAGCCAAAACATAGCCAATTAAGACCGATAATAATGGTAATAAATAATTCATTTATTTAAAAATCATGATTAAGCGTTCACTTTCTGTTTTGTGAAATTTTTTCAATTTATAATCCCCAAAAATATCTAATAAAAAGATACCTGCTTCTTCCATCATGGTTTCAAAATCGTTGAGCGTTAATGCTTTTACTTTTTCGGTAAAGTGAAATTTTTGCCCTTTGTCTTCAAAGTCTATTTCTTTATAAATATGACCATCAATATGGAAACGTTTGATATTGAATTCAATCCCATCAACTATTTTCACCTCTTCTGGAACCAAATTTTTGATCACTTGTGCAACATTCATGAAATCAATGACTGCAAATCCATATTCAGATAAGCTTTCTTGTATGGCTTTTAAGGTTGTTAAGTTGTCTTCATCGTTCTCGAAATAGCCAAAGCTTGTAAAAAGATTAAAAATGGCATCAAATTTTTCTTCAAAAGACACTCTCATGTCATGTATCTTAAAGTGCAGGTTGGCATTTTCAGATTTTTTAGCTTCAATAATGCTATTTTCAGATAAATCAGCGCCTGTAACGTCAAAACCCAATTGGTTCAAATACATAGAATGTCTTCCTTTTCCGCAAGCCAAATCTAATATTTTTGCATTTTCTGGCAAGTTCAAATAACCTGTAATGTTATCCATGAACAATTGTCCTTCAGTATGGTCACGGTCTTTGTATAAAATATGGTAATAAGGAGTATCAAACCATGAGGCGAACCAGTTATTTGTTGCTGAATTGGGTGTTTCTGTAGTAGGTTTTAAGGAATCGGACATTTATTCTATTTTGAATTCAAATTAAAGTGCTAATTTAGACTATTTTTGCCGAATACAATTAAACAAATTCCCCATTTAAAGGGGTTATTTCATATGGACAATTTTAAAATGGTGGCCAAAACTTTTTTTGGTTTCGAAGAAATATTAGCAAAAGAGTTGCAAATGTTAGGTGCTCAAGATGTAGAGCAGGGCATAAGAATGGTAAGTTTTAAGGGCGACAAAGGATTTATGTACAAAGCCAATCTGTCTTTGCGAACTGCTTTAAAAATTTTGAAGCCCATTTATTTTTTTAAAGCGAGAGACGAACAAGCTTTATACAAAGGGATTTTAGGTGTGGACTGGTCCAAGTTAATCAATGCGAATCAAACCTTTGTAATTGATGCAACAGTACATTCAGAATATTTTAACCATTCGGAATTTGTTTCTCAAAAATGTAAAGATGCCATTGTAGATCAATTTAGAGAACGTACAGGTCAAAGACCAAGTATTGATAAGGCATTCCCAGATTTAAGAATCAACATTCATATTGATAAAGACCAAGTTTCGGTAGCGTTAGATACTTCTGGTAATTCTTTGCACCAGCGCGGTTATAGAACAGCCACTAATATTGCACCTATTAATGAAGTACTTGCGGCTGGAATATTGTTACTTTCTGGTTGGGACGGGCAAACGGATTTTTTAGATCCTATGTGTGGTAGCGGAACTTTACTAGCCGAAGCTGCAATGATCGCTTGTAATATTCCTGCAAATATAAATAGAAAGGAATTTGCTTTTGAAAAATGGAACGATTGGGACAATGATTTGTTTGACAATATTGTAGACTCACAACTCAAAAAAGTTAGAGAGTTCCATCATACCATAAAAGGATTTGATAAAGCGCCAAGTGCTGTTAATAAAGCAAAAGACAATATCAAGAATGCCAATCTTGATGAATATATTACCATAAGTGAGCAAAACTTTTTTGACACTGAAAAAACTACCGATGGTAAATTACACATGGTTTTTAATCCGCCTTATGATGAAAGATTAGACATTCACATGGAAGAATTCTACAAAAATATAGGTGATACTTTAAAGAAAAGTTATCCAGGAACAAATGCATGGTTTATTACAGCTAATCTTGAAGCCTTGAAATTTGTAGGGCTTAAACCTTCTAGAAAAATCAAACTTTTTAACGGAAGTTTAGAAGCGAGACTTGTAAAATACGAAATGTATGAAGGAAGCAAAAGAACAAAATTTCAAACTATTGAAATTTAATTTAAATATTTAAAAAATGAGTTTAAAAACTAAATCGTTTTTATACCAATTGTTGAGTTTTGCAGTTTTGTTTATTTTGTTTCGATTTTTGATAGACGCTTATACCAATCTATCTGGATTTTGGATTCCTGTTACCGCTTTTGTGATAGGTACATTGCTTGCACCAAAATTTCAAACAATTAAAACCAATGAAGGTGAAAAAATGTATATGAAATGGATTTTTTTAAAAGGAATAAAAGAAATCAAATAATTATTTTTTTGTCTCTTTTTTTACATCAGTTTTAGGTAAACTTTTCTTTTTGTAAACGGGTAATAAATAGGAAACAGTATAGTTAAAGCCTACACCAAAATTGCCATTGTACGTTCTGTTAAAACCAGGAATATACAAGTTATCAAAATCACCTGGTTTTTTATTAGATACGAGTCTGTTGGCTCTTAGACTAAAGCCTACAAATATATTATCGAATACTTTAGTTTTTACACCTATAACCACTTCAATCCATTGGGCAGAAAGACCTCCATAAGGTCTAGCAACTATCACAGTGGGGTTTTCTCCAAAATAAGGGTTGGGATTGTAAACTTGGTAGCTGTTCAATTCTTGACTAAAAGTACTTACACCGTAGCGCATGCCTATATGAATCATGTTTTCAAGATCAAGCCAGTTTTCATGTGCATTATAATCAAAGCCTACTTTAAAATACGTTCCTTTTGTAGTAAAATTGATTTTATCATCATCTGTAGTCTTATTTTCGTTGCCTATTTCACCTGCGAGATAATATTTTTTTCGGATTCTAAAATCGCCTACAATTTCTAAACCTTTGTAATCTTTGTCATAAAAAGAGCGCGTAAGTTTGAATAAATCGACACCGACTCTCAATCCGTATCTTTCAACTTTTGGAACAGCAATTAGGCTGTCTTTCTTTTTTTCTTGAGATTGTATTGATAAGGAACACAAAACCAATAGTATACTAAAAATATATTTTGATATGTGTTTCATTTTCATCATTAATGTTAGGTTGTGTTATTTCAAAAAGAGTGATCCAGTTTCCAATTGTATTTGCTTCATCATTATTCAAAATAAATGGACTCAAAGCAGTACCATTTAAATCAAAAATAGTTTTAAAACCGCAAGCCCTGCTTACATAGATATCATTGTGACTGTAGTTAAATTGGAGTGTATCAGTTCTTTTTAAGACAGTGTCAGATGAATTGAGTGTAAAATTAAATTTTGTAGTATTACCCACATTTCTAAGAGGAATTCCTACAATAGTATCATTTACTGTAAAAGATTGTGAATCATTAAAAACGGTAGTGCCATCTTCATTATATCCTACAATTTTTAAATCGCCAACAGCTTTTGCTACTGCAGGATTTGCGGCATCAAAAAACTGAATAACTAATCTTGGAGTTGTAGGAGTGGATGGATCGCAAATATCATCTTTCTCGCAGCTGAGACTCAAAACCAAAAACAGTATCGCAGTTGTAATCCAATAGCTTTTTTTCATTTAAAATTTTCTTTCAAAATTTAAAATACTTTTATCTTCTTTCCAAAAGTACAACATTTTCAACATGGTGCGTTTGCGGAAACATATCTACTGGTCGCACACGAGTAACTTTGTATTTTTCATCCATTAATGCTAAATCGCGCGCTTGTGTGGCCGAATTGCAACTTACATAAACTACCTTTTCTGGAGCAATTGCAAGTATTTGTGCAATGACATCTTTGTGCATACCATCACGTGGTGGATCGGTAATAATAACGTCTGGTTTGCCATGTTGTGCAATAAAAGCTTCGTTAAAAACAACTTTCATGTCACCTACAAAAAACTCACAATTGGTTATATTATTTCGTTTTGCATTTTCTTTTGCATCAGCAATAGCCTCGGGAACGGCTTCAACACCTATTACTTTTTTAGCACTTTTAGATACAAATTGTGCGATGGTTCCTGTTCCTGTATACAAGTCATAAACGACTTCATTGCCAGTTAAACCTGCAAATTCTCTAGTAATTTTATACAATTCATAAGCTTGATCAGAATTGGTTTGGTAAAATGATTTTGCATTAATGCTAAATTTCAAACCTTCCATTTCTTCTAAAATGAACTCACGACCTTTGAACAAAACCACTTTTTGGTCATAAATGGTATCATTAGGCTTGCCATTAATAACATATTGTAGCGAAGTAATTTCTGGAAAACGTTCCGAAAGAAAATTCAAAAGCAATTCTCTGTTTTCTTTTTGTTCTTCAAAAAACTGAATAAGCACCATAACTTCTCCTGTAGAAGCTGTTCGTATCATTAAAGTTCTCAAGAAACCTTCATGCGCTTTTGGGTTAAAAAAAGACAAATTATTATCGTTTGCAAACCGTCTTATTTCATTTCTTATTGCATTTGATGGATCTTCCTGCAAATGGCATTTTGTGATATCTAAGATTTTATCCCACATTTTTGGGATATGAAAACCAAGTGCATTTCTATTTCCTAAATCATCGGTACTTTCAATTTCTTTTTCGGTCAACCATCTTGCATTAGAAAAACCAAATTCCATTTTATTTCTATAAAAGAATTGTTTTTCAGAACCTAAAATAGGTTCAAACTCTGGAAGTTCAATTTTACCTATGCGCTGCAAATGATTTTTAACTTCATTTTGCTTGTAAAAAAGTTGCTGCGTATAGTTCATATTTTGCCATTTGCATCCGCCACAAACACCAAAATGCTCACAAATAGGTTCAATCCTATGTTCTGAAAATTCGTGAAAACGTACTGCTTTTCCTTCGTAGTATGCTTTTCTTTTCTTGAAAGTTTGCACATCTACTACATCACCAGGAACCACATTAGGAATAAATATTACTTTGCCATCTGGCGCTTTTGCAACCGAAACACCTTTTGCACCAGCATCAAGCACTTTTATATGATCAAAAACTATTTTGTCTGTATTCTTTTTACCCATAGCGCAAAAATAAGTTTTTTGAAATTCATATTCAATTGTTACTTTTTTTATTTTCAAATTTAAATTACAAGCATAGCATTTTAATGATTTTTAAAAAATAATTCAAAATATTTTTAAAAAAAAAGATAGAGCGAGTCTAAATTATCTTTCCATTTATAAAAATCATATTTTTATGTCTATTTTTGTATTTATACGGATGATTTCTCTCCCAAAGAAGGAATTCTAAACAATTATTATAAAATATTCACAATGTCAGTTTTAGAAAAAATAAGTTCAGAAGAAATTATTGCGACCGAGAACAAATACGGAGCGCACAATTACCACCCTTTACCAGTTGTATTAAGTAGAGGAGAAGGTGTTTATGTTTGGGATGTAGAAGGAAAAAAATATTATGACTTCCTTTCTGCATACTCTGCGGTTAATCAAGGTCATTGTCATCCAAAAATTGTTAATGCAATGATGGAACAAGCAAAAACGCTAACATTAACATCACGTGCATTTTATAACGATAAATTAGGTCCTTATGAAAAATTCTTGACAGCATATTTCAATTTTGACAAAGTATTACCAATGAATACTGGTGCAGAAGCCGTTGAGACCGCATTAAAATTATGCCGAAAATGGGCTTATGAAGTAAAAGGAATTGAGGAAGAACAAGCACAAATTATTGTATGTGATGGCAATTTTCATGGCAGAACCACTACAATTATTTCTTTTTCAAATGATGAAAATGCACGAAAAAACTTTGGACCTTACACAGCTGGATTTATTAAAATACCTTATGACGATTTAGATGCTTTAGAAAAAACATTGCAATCCGGTAAAAATATTGCAGGATTTCTTGTAGAGCCTATACAAGGTGAAGCAGGCGTTTATACACCAGCAGATGATTACATGATGCGTGCAAAAGAACTTTGTAACCAATACAATATATTATTTATTGCCGATGAAATTCAAACAGGTATTGCTAGAACTGGCTCACTTTTAGCAGTTTGTGGCAATTGTAATTGTGAAAATCATTGCGAAAGACAATCTACTTATGCCACGCCTGATATTCTTATTTTAGGAAAAGCACTGTCTGGCGGTGCCTATCCTGTTTCGGCAGTGTTAGCAAATGATGCTATTATGAACGTTATTAAGCCAGGACAACATGGTTCTACTTTTGGTGGTAACCCTATAGCTGCGGCAGTTGCTATTGCAGCACTTGAAGTTGTTGATGACGAAAATTTAGCTCAAAATGCTAGAAAGTTAGGTCGTATTTTTAGAGAAAAAATAGGAGAATTTGTTAAGGCAAGTTCTATTGCTTCATTAGTTCGAGGTAGGGGTTTATTGAACGCTATAGTGATTAATGATACTGAAGAAAGTGATACTGCTTGGAACATTTGTATGGCTTTGCGGGATAATGGATTATTAGCTAAGCCTACTCATGGTAATATCATTCGTTTTGCGCCACCTTTAGTAATGAATGAAGAACAATTATTAGATTGTGTTTCGATAATTATAAAGACCCTAAAACAGTTTGAAAAATAAAAAAAATTCCGCTTTAAAAGCGGAATTTTTTTTTGACTATATAATTTTTTTAATCACCCTTAATTTATGAGTATGGCGGTTGGTTTCGGCATTATAGATACCCAAATGGTCTAGTCTATCAATTCTCACTTTTCCGCTGGCGTGAATGATGTAATTGTCATGCATAATAATGCCAACATGAATGATTTTACCTTCTTCATTATCAAAAAAAGCCAAATCTCCAGGTTCACTCTCTTCAATAAAACTTAAAGCCTCACCTTGAGCAGATTGCAATGACGCATCTCTTAGTAATTTATACCCATTGAGTTTATAAACCATTTGGGTAAGGCCCGAACAATCAATGCCAAAGGGTGTTTTACCGCCCCAAAGATAAGGTGCGTTAAGATACATGAATGCAGAATTAATAATACTTGGTTTTGGTTTGATACCGCTTACTTTAAGACCTTCAAAATCAAAATTATCTTTATTAATTTCAGGATAATTCAAGAATGATAATGAGGCGCCTAACGGAATGGGCATTAACAAATTATTTGCTGCGGAAACATATTCTACCAAATCTGCATTTAAAACGATAGCATCGTTAGACAATTGTTGGAATTCAATCTCCGAAATGATTTGAAATTGTTTGGTATCCACCCAACCTTCATAATTGTCAAATTGTAATTTAATTTTAGACCACTGTTTGAGTTGTTCAATAACTTCAAAATGCTCTCCAAATAAAACTTGAGAAACAATTTCGCTTCTGTCGCTAGGTTCAGATCTCAGTGGGATATTGGCTAAATTACAAATTCCAAACATTCAAAATATAATTGAAAATTGACAATGGATGATTTTGAATATATCCAATATCAACTGTTAACAGTATGATTATTTATGCTCTTTCTATAACAATGGCAGAAGCACCACCGCCACCATTACAAATTGCTGCAGCACCTATTTTTGCGTTGTTTTGCTCAAGAACATTTAATAATGTAATGATAATTCTAACACCAGAACAGCCTAGCGGATGGCCTAATGAAACTGCACCACCATTTACATTTACTTTATCATTATCTAAGCCTAAAATTTGAGAATTGGCTAATCCTACCACTGCAAATGCTTCATTAAATTCAAAAAAGTCAACATCTGTAATTGATAGATTGGCTTTTTCTAACGCTTTTGGTAAAGCTTTTGCTGGAGTAGTGGTGAATAATTTAGGCTCTTGAGCTGCATCAGCGTAACTTTTAATATATGCCAAAGGTTTTAAACCAAGAGCAATCGCTTTTTCTTCACTCATTAATATTACAGCAGCTGCGCCATCATTTATTGTTGAAGCGTTAGCGGCAGTTACTGTCCCGTCTTTGGAAAAAACAGGGTTAAGAGCAGGTATTTTATCTAATTTTACATTAGTATATTCTTCGTCTCTTGTAACCATAATTGGGTCACCTTTTCTTTGAGGCACAGCTACAGGAACAACTTCATTATCAAATTTACCGTTTTCCCAAGCTTTTGCAGAACGCTCATATGATTGAATAGCGTAGTTGTCTTGGTCTTCTCTTGAAATATTATATTGCGTTGCACACAAGTCCGCACACACGCCCATGGCATTATTATCGTAAGCATCGGTCAATCCATCTTTTTGCATGCCGTCAATCATGGATGCTGGACCAAATTTATATCCATTCCTTAAATGTAAATAGTGAGGAATCATGCTCATGTTTTCCATTCCGCCCGCAACAACTATTTCGGCATCACCTGCCATAATTGCTTGTGCACCTTGCATCACGGCTTTCATTCCTGAAGCACAAACTTTATTAACAGTTGTACAAGCAACAGTTGTAGGTAATCCAGCGTAAATGGCCGCTTGTCTTGCAGGAGCTTGGCCTACACCCGCTTGAACAACATTGCCCATTATTACTTCGTCAACTAAATTAGGATCAAGATTTATTTTACTTAAAGCGCCTTTGATGGCTGCCGCTCCTAGTTGTGGAGCAGATACAGTTGATAAAGCACCCATAAAACTTCCTATTGGTGTTCTTGCAGCAGCAACGATTACAACTCTTTTATTCATGATATATGATTGATTGTTTGTTTGAATTGCGAAATTAACTAAAATTAAACAATTAGGAAATGATATTTTAAATTAAATACAAAGAAGAATAGAGAAGCACAATTTCAATTTTCACATTCAAAATGTATATAAAAGTGCTTTTATGTGGAGATAAAAGTAATAAAAAGAAAAATACAAAAAGGTATAAAACCAGAAAAACCACTGATATACAGTGGTTTTTGAAGTGAAGGCAGAAGGATTCGAACCTTCGACCGCCTGCTTAGAAGGCAGGTGCTCTATCCAGCTGAGCTATGCCTCCATGGATTTAAAAAGTCGGGGTGGCAGGATTCGAACCTGCGGCCTCCTGCTCCCAAAGCAGGCGCGATAACCGAGCTACGCTACACCCCGAAGTGACAAAAAGCGGAGAGTAAGGGATTCGAACCCTTGGTACAGTTTCCCATACGCATGTTTAGCAAACATGTCCTTTCGGCCTCTCAGGCAACTCTCCAAGCTCAATGAACGTATTTGTTTTAAGCGGTTGCAAATGTAGGTTTTCATTCTATATTTCACAACAAATAAGCGCTTTTTTTTATACTTTTTTTAATCGGTGTTTTAAAGTAGCTAGTAATCAAACAAATACTTACTTCAATAATAACCAGAGATTTTATAAGTTGTTGATTTATTTAAAATTTAGAATGCGATTCTTTGTTTTTACTTTTATTTTATAAATTGTATTTTTATAAAATGAAATATTTATTGAATGTACAATTTTGTATGATTTCAATTTTTAATCCATTTCACGACAATTATGAAAAATATATTTTTTGCATTTTTTTTTATTTTGTATTTGAATTGTGCTGCAAAAACTAGTGCGATTTCGTTTCAAGACACAATTAAAAAGACAATTGATGTAACTTCTGATTTGCTGGATTATAATGATACAACTTTTGTTAACTTAAAAGCCTTTAGCCAAGATTTTGTTTACGACATGAAATATGCTACTGAAGATAATTTTTTGAAGTCGAAAGTGTATGAATGTTCGCAATGTTTGTTGCGATTTAAAACGGTCAAAGCATTGATTAATGCGAATAAGACATTTTTAAAATTGGGCTATAAAATAAAAATTTATGATTGCTACAGGCCACTAGATATTCAAAAAAAAATGTGGAAAATTGTTCCAAATCCTATTTATGTGGCAGATCCTAAAAAAGGCTCAATTCACAATAGAGGAGGAGCAGTTGACATTTCTCTAGTAGATAAAAAGGGTAATGCTTTAAATATGGGAACTGACTTTGACCATTTTGGTCCTGAGGCAGCGCATGATTACAAAAAAATTAATGCAACAGTTATTAAAAATAGGAAACTATTAAAAAAAATAATGCTTCAAAATAATTTTAAAATATTTGATTCAGAGTGGTGGCATTATAACTTAAATGATACCTCTAGCTTTAAATTATCTAACTTTAAATGGGAGTGTGATTGAATCATTCTACACAATTAATGTAATTGATAAAGTAATTCTCAGGATAGTACATTTCATTTGTAAGTTCTGACTTGAATTCTTTTTTGAAAACATAATCAATAGTTTCAGCACCATATTTTATTCTCATTAATGTCACTGGAGCACTTTTTAGATCAGCTATTGCATCATTCAAAAACATAAAACTACCTGTATTGATGCGGGTATCTTTGTTTTCTACACGAACTAATGTGCCACAATTTTCATCAGGAGTATGAATTAATGTTATAATCTTACCGTTAGTAAGTTGAAAAAATAATTTTGTATTAGCATCCATACAATTTGCTTTTATAAAATCACTGCTTTTGTCAATGGTTTGCAAATTTAAGACAGGTGTACCATCAGTATATATTAAGGAGAAAAAAATATAACTTGATGAGCCAGCAAAGTTGCGTTCATGTATCAAATATTCTTTGGTAGATTTATAAACACCCAAACTATCAGTTACATTTGTACTGTATTCACAAGGTTTTTGAGCTTGAACGAAAAGAGATAAAAGCAAAAAAGCGATGGTGCAAAATTTGTTCATTAGGATTGTATTTTTGTGCAAATTAAAACTATTTTATTATTATTTATGTCAGTAGTAAAAAAACAATATTGATCGCCACCATCCTTTATTTTCCACTTTTTTCTAATAGATTCAACGGAATCAGGAAAATTTCGAGAAGTAATATTGATTTTTTTATTTTCTAAAAAAAGTTTCATTGATGCTTTATTGTAAGAAAATGAATTTTCAATTAAGAAAGTCCTTCCAGGAAATGCTATTGTTATGTTCGACGTGTAAAGATGTGAATGCGCATGTAATTTTTTGAGATTAAAAAAACTACTCACTTCATTAAAACCTCCAGACTTCATTATAGCAGCATTAGGTTCAAAAAGATATTTTTGAGGCAAATCATAATTAATTTCGTTTTTATTTTGGTTCAAAACGAAATCAAAGATTTCGTTTTTTTGTTTTAAAAGATTTATGGTTTTTATTGAAATCTCCTTTTTAAAATCTTTTTGAATTTCCCAAAGTAGCTCTTTTACCTCTCCATCAACTGCAACTACATGTATGTTTTTGACATTTTTGAGTTCAGACAAACCAGCTGTAATATCAAGTATAGGTGCTGTTTTAATCAAAATATTTTCTGAGAATGTAAAATAAAAATCCAGCAAAGCTACTACATTGGGCAAGCAATCTTTGAGCATAAATACTTTGCCTTTTGCATCACTTCTTCTTGATGGATCGATATAAATCCAATCAAATTGTTGATTTAATGATTGTAAAACTTCATAACTGTCTTTGGGTAAACAAGTTACATTTTGTATGTTTAAAATTTCAAAATTATGCTTTACAATTGATGAAAGTTCTAGATTAATTTCACAATGAACAACATTATTTACTCTTTTAGAAAAATAATAATCATCTACACCAAAACCTCCTGTTAAATCAATTAAATTACCACCTGAAACCAGTGATGATTTGTATTTGGCTGTAGTTTCAGACGAAGTTTGTTCTATACTAATTTTGTTAGGATAAATTATATTTTCAGTGTTATACCAATGAGGAAGCTTTGTTTTACATTTTGCTTTGGCAGTGATTTGGTTCAAAATATTCAACCAATTAACTTCAGGAAAAGGATTCTTTAACAAAGCAAGTTTAGTAATATCAACACTACTGTTTGCTGTTATAAATTGTTGGATTTCAGGTTTTAAAATACTTTTATCCAAACTAAATATTTTTAGTAAGCATTTGAATGACTTTGTTTTCAGGAAAAAATTCTTTGCCAATTACTTTTAAAATCGTAAACAATGGCACTGCTATAATCATACCTAATATCCCAAAAAGAAAACCTGCAATTAGTATCACCAGAAAAATTTCAAGCGGATGGGATTTTACACTATTAGAAAAAATCAAAGGTTGGCAAATATTGTTATCAATAATTTGAACAATCCAAAAGCCCAACAAAACATATATAGTCACTGGTAAAATTTCACTTTGAAAATCATGACCTAAATTACTTATCATGGTCAAAACCGCAGCAAATACTGATCCTATCAATGGTCCTACATATGGGATGATATTTAAAATGGCACACAAAAATGCAATAACAAATGAATTTTTAACTCCAAAAATCAATAAAACAATAAGATAAAGCACAAAAACGATAAATAACTGAAGTAATATTCCTATAAAGTATCTTGTTAATAACACATTAATTTTATTTAATGAATGAAGTATTTTTTCTTCGTGATTGTCAGGCAAAATCTTTTTGATACTTACGATAAAGATGATTTTATCTTTAATAAAAAAGAATGTTATAAATAAAACAGAAGCCAATCCTATTCCGAAACTACTTATAGTTCCTAAAATAACATTTAAAAAATTAGGTATAATATTATAATCAATTTTTGAAGAAAGTTCAGATGGATTTAATAAATGTGCAGTATCAATATTGTGGCTGCTTAAAAATGCATTGATTTGGGTAACAAGCATATTTAAACTTTTTTCTATTTCAACGGTATTTAATAGTGACAAACTCTGACCTTGTGCAATAATTAATGGCACAAACATTAAAAGGAAACCAATAATAATGCATACAAATACTAATAAAGTAGCAATAGTTGAAAATATATTATTGAGTTTTAATCTTCTTTTAAAGAAATTTTGAATGGGATTTCCAATCAACGTAATAATTAATGCAGTTATTAGATAGATTATAACAGATTGAATTTGAATAAGAAAGTAAGCAGAAAGCACAATAATTACAAGGATTCCTATTGCTTTTAAAATACCTAAGGCTATAATTTTTGAATTAATCATGAATAATATTTAGAAACATAAAGATAAAAAAAACCTGCAAAAAATTTGCAGGTTTTGATTTTATAAAACTTGAAATGATTTAGATTCCAAAACCTGCTCTTGAACCACCAGAAACAAATATAGCAGCCATTCTTGATTTTTGTCCTTCTGAAAACATAAACATACCTCTATCATCAGTATAATCCATGTAATTCATAGACATTTCTACAGGAGTACCTGCACAAGTACTGTAATGAGGATAAACAGGAACACCATAATTTGCAGTGTTGTGAGTAGGTGTATCAGCAACTAAATCGCTTCCGCAAGTTGCATCACCCCAAATGTGACGTAAGTTCATCCAGTGGCCTACTTCATGAGTAGCTGTTCTGCCTAAGTTGTAAGGATAACTTGATCCGCTGTCACTTGTTACACCAAAATATTTACCATCACAAACAACACCATCAGTTGCAGCTGCACCTCCAGGAAATTGTGCATAACCTAAAATTCCTCCGCCAATTGTACAAACCCAAATATTTAGTTTTGTAGAAGGTGAAACAGGATCAAAACCACCTTGTTTTGTTTTTTTCATTGCATCTCTAGTTCCCCAAGATGTTTTTGTCGTAGCCTTTCTATTTACTGTTTCTAAAACAAAAGAAATACCTACATTAGCTTTTACACCTTCAAAAAGTACAGGTACTTGATTGAAATCTGGATTTGTAGCATTAAAATCCTTATTCAAAGCATCAATTTGTGATTGAATTTGTGCTAACGAAATATTTTCGGCAGCAGTTTTGTACAATACATTAACAATAACTGGAATTTCTACTTTTCCGTTTACTAACCTTCCAGAAGCAATTGCGTCTTGCGTGAATTTTTCAATTTCTTGCATTTTAGACAATAATGAAGGATCTTCTTGAACTTGTCTACTCAATACTTCATTAGATCCGCAACCTCTCCTTGAAAGGACTTCAGTTGTTGCATTAGATTCATCAGTGTTAACATTGTTGTCATTTTGACAAGAAAAAATTAACATTAGTAAGGAAAGGCTTAATAATACTTTTTTCATAATTAAAGTGGTTTTAATAATAATTTGTTGATTTTTTATTTAAATATATAGCAATAATATAAAATAATATGATAAATATAAAATTTTAAACTAAAATTAATTTTATTTTCTTTAACATTTTAATTTATAATTTGTTAATGATTTATTAAAGGCTTTGTTTATAAAATTTATTTGTTAAAATCAATAAATTTTGTAAACAAAAAAACCTGCTTTTTTAGAGCAGGTTTATGATTTTTATTATTTTGAAAATTAAAATCTTATAATCTAAATGAAGCTCTTGATCCTCCAGAAAGAAATACCGCACTCATCCTTGATTTTTGACCATTAGAGAACATATACATTCCTCTATCATCAGTATAATCCATATAGTTCATTGTCATTTCAACTGGGTTACCAGAACAAGTACTGTAATGTGGGTAAGCAGGAACTCCAGAATTTGCTGCATTATGAGTAGGTGTATCAGATACTAAATCACTTCCACAAGTTGCATCGCCCCATATGTGACGCAAGTTCATCCAGTGACCTACTTCGTGAGTTGCTGTTCTTCCTAAGTTAAAAGGAAAGGTTGCTGTTCCAGTTGTTCCTAAATATTTAGAATCAATTACAACACCATCGGTAGAAGAAGCTCCACCAGGAAATTGAGCATAACCTAAAATTCCACCACCTATTGTACATGCCCAAAGGTTCATTTTTGTAGTTGGAGAAGTTGGTGCAATTCCGCCTTGTGAAGCAATTTTCATTGCGTCATTTGTACCCCAAGAAGTTTTTGTAGTAGCTTTTCTGTAAATAGCTTCTAACACGAATGAAATCCCAACGTTTGCTTTAACACCAGCAAATAAAGAAGGAACTAGATTAAAATCAGAATTAGTTGCATTAAAATCCCTGTTCAATACATCAATCTGTGATTGAATTTGTGCTTGAGATATATTTTCTGCTGTAGTTCTATACAATACATTTACGACAACTGGAATTTGAATTTTCCCATTAACGATTCTACCCGAGGCGATAGCATCTTGTGTAAACTTTTCAATTTGTTCCATTTTAGTTAACAAAGATGGATCTTGCTTTGCTTGATTTTTAAAAATTTCATCTGATGCACAACCTCTTCTAGCTGCAACATCAACATTTTGAGTTTCATTAGTAGTAGTTTCGTCATTTTGACATGAAAACATTAATACAAGTGCAAATGCACTTACTAAGATTTTTTTCATAATTTAAGCAGTTAAGTTAATTTTTAGTTATTTTTTAATTAAATATTTAACAATACTATAAAAAAAAAACAATTACTCAAAATTTTTAAAGATTAAAACGTAAAATAAAATAAAGTTAATCGTTAACTAAATGTTAATAAACAAACAAACCCTATGTAATATATAGGGTTTATATAGAAGTAGCTTGTTGAAAACTAATTGTTGAAGACATAGCTAAGAATATTGGCACCCATTTTTAATGCTTTTTCTCTTATTTCTAAAGGATCATTGTTAACTTCTGCATCTTCCCAACCATCACCAAGGTCGGTTTCATATGTAAATAACAAAACTAATCTACCCTCTATGAAAATTCCAAAAGCTTGCGGTCGCTTGCCATCATGCTCATGAATCTTTGGGATTCCTGACGGAAATGAGAAAGGTTTTTGAAAAATTGGATGTGAAGCTGGAATTTCGACCAAATCATTTTGAGGAAACAATTTTTTTATTTCATTGCGAACAAATTGATTCATCCCATAATTATCATCTACATGCAAAAAACCACCAGAAGTAAGGTAATTTCTTAAATTCTCAATATCAGCAGAATTAAAAACTACGTTTCCGTGACCTGTCATGTGTACAAAAGGATAGGAAAATAGATCTGGACTGCTAGGTTCTACGGTCGAAGGTTTTAGTTTTATTCTTGTTTTAATATTTTGATTGCTGAATTTGATCAAATTCGGCAACGAAGTAGGATTTGCATACCAATCGCCACCGCCATTGTATTTTAACAACGCAATTTCTTGAGAAAATGCATTACTTAAAAGTAAAAAAAATAAAAATGACAGATATATTTTCATTTTAAATAAATTATTCATTTACAAAAACCACACTGTGACAAGCTACAATAGCAGCTGTTTCGGTTCTTAATCTTGTATTGCCTAACGATACAGGAATGTATTGGTGTTCTAATGCGATTTTTATTTCTTTTTCCGAAAAATCGCCTTCTGGACCTATTAGAACAGTTACATTCTCATCAGCCTTTAAAACAACTTTTAAAGTTTTTTTATCCACTTCCTCACAATGCGCAATCAATTTTTGACCTGTAAATTCCTTTGATATAAACTCTTTAAAAGCAATTGGTTCATTCAACTTGGGTAAGTAATACTGTAAAGATTGTTTCATTGCTGATTGCAGAATCTTATCAAAGCGATCATTCTTTACAAACTTTCTTTCAGAATGGTCACATATTATAGGTGTTATTTCTGAAATTCCCATTTCGGTAGCTTTTTCAAGAAACCACTCATATCTGTCATTTATTTTTGTCGGTGCTACGGCCAAATGCAAATGGTATTTAGGTCTTTCTGTTTTTTCAAAAGAAACTATTTTTACATTGCATTTTATGTCGGAACCAAGTACTATTTCAGTTTTAAATAAAAGCCCTAAACCATTAGTAACATGTAATATATCACCACCTTTTTTACGCATTACTTTAATAATATGTTTGCTTTCTTCTTTGTCAAAAGAAAAACTATCTGTAGCTTCTGAAATATTGGGATTGTAAAATAATTGCATAGTTAAAATTGTATTCTTGCTTTTGAAACTACAGCTGAAGTTTCAAATTTCTTATGTAAAAACTTTTGATAACCTACAATTCCAATCATTGCAGCATTATCTGTGGTGTATTCAAACTTAGGTATAAAAGTTTTCCAGCCATATTTTTTCTCTGCCTCTTTTAAAGTGTTTCTTATCCCAGAATTTGCAGAAACACCGCCGCCTATTGCGATAGATGTAATTCCGGTTTCTAAAACGGCAACCTTTAACTTATCCATTAAAATTTGAATGATTGTATATTGTATTGAGGCACAAATATCATTGAGATTTTCAGCTATAAAATTAGGGTTTTCAGCTGTTTTTTTCTGAATAAAATACAAAATAGCGGTTTTTAACCCTGAAAAACTAAAGTCCAATCTAGGTACTTTTGGTTTTGTAAATACAAAAGCATTCGGATTTCCTAGTTGTGCATATTTATCGACTAATGGTCCGCCAGGATAGGGTAGTCCTAGTATTTTTGCACTTTTGTCAAAAGCTTCGCCCACCGCATCATCAGTAGTTTCGCCAATAATTTCCATATCAAAAAAACCTTTTACACGCACAATCTGGGTATGTCCGCCAGAAATGGTCAAAGCTAGAAATGGAAATTCTGGTTTATCAAAACCGGTTTCGTCTATAAAATGGGCTAAAATATGAGCGTGCATGTGATTCACTGCAATCAAAGGTATGTTCAAGGCCATGGCCAGTGATTTTGCAAAAGAACTTCCTACCAGTAATGAGCCCATTAATCCTGGTCCTTGTGTAAAGGCTATTGCTGATAATTGTTCTTTTTTTACATTGGCTTTTTTTAATGCAGCAGCAATTACAGGCACAATATTGAGCTGGTGCGCTCTGGAAGCTAATTCTGGAACTACACCGCCAAATTCATTATGAATCAACTGGTTAGCAACAACGTTAGATAAGACTTTGTCGTTTTCTAAAATTGCTGCTGCTGTATCATCGCAAGAACTTTCGATAGCGAGAATAAAAACGAGAGGTTTATGCATAAAAAGGCACGAAATTTGAATTATATTTGATGTACCGATATAAAATCTTTATTTTTACATCGAAGCCAAAATTAATGAATTTTATCAAAAATTCTGAGGTTCCTTGAAGTTAAATGAACAAACAAAAAAATCTATCTATCGCTAATATTAAGAAAATAAAAAAAATAATTTTCAGGTCTATACTAGGACTTGTTTTACTTTTATTGCTTTTAGGTATCACATTATCATTGCCCTTTGTACAAACTAAAATAGGTAATTATGTAACCCAATCTATAAATGACGAATTTAAAACTGACATTAAGGTAGAACAAGTGGCGGTATCAATTTTTGGTGGTGTTAAGCTAAAAAGAGTACTGATTAAAGACCATAAAAACGACACTTTAATTTATGCTAATAGAATAAAAACCAATATTTTAAGTTTCAAAAGACTTTATAAAGTAGATTTGCTTTTTGGTGATATCAGGATTGATGGTTTTTATTTTAATTTGAAAACTTATAAAGGAGAGAAAAATACTAATATTTACAAGTTTGTTGCCTTATTTGATGGAAATAAAGACAAACCAAAAAGAAAATTTCTACTCAAGGCAAAAAATGCCTATTTGACTAACAGCCGATTTTCAGTAATTGATGAAAATCAAATGATCCCCAAAAATGTTGACTTTACCAAGTTAGAAGCTTCACTCAGCAATTTTCAGATTTACGGGCCAGATATTAGTACAAAAATTAACAAAATGGAATTTCTAGACCATCGTGGTTTAGAAATCGAAAATTTAAGCGCTAAATTCTCATATACCGAAACTAAAATTCTTTTGAAAGAAATGTCATTATTGACTAAAAATTCAAGTTTTAACGGAGATTTTGCTCTATTATACACTAAAAAAGATTTTGCTGATTTTAATAACAAAGTCAAGTTTGATATAAAAGTAAATGAATCTAATCTCGCAACAAATGATATTAGATTTTTTTATAAAGAAATGGGCAAGAACCAATTGTTCAGTTTGAAATCTCTTATCAGAGGTACTTTAAATAATATCACGTTTAACAATCTAAAATTAATTGATACCGAAAACACTCAGATTATAGGTGATGTAAACTTAAGAAATCTTTTAGGGAAGGGAAATCAGCAATTTTATATGAACGGCGATTTTTCTAAGGTAAGTTCTAATTATGAAAATTTAGTAGCGTTGTTACCTAATGTTTTAGGCAAAAAATTGCCTAGTTCTTTAAAACAGATAGGTCAGTTTAATTTAACTGGTACTGCCGAAATTACAAGATCTACTATTAAAACAGATTTTTTCATGACCACAAGTATTGGTAATGTTGAATCTAATTTGGTGATGGGTAATATCAACAATATTGACAATGCTACTTATTCAGGTAATATTATTTTTGAAGATTTTGACATCGGAAAATTTCTAAGCAGAAAAGACATTTCAAAAATTTCATTAGATTTTGATATAGAAGGGCAAGGTTTTACTCAAAAATACTTGAATACTTCTGCAATAGGCGTTGTTTCAAAGGTGACTTACAACAATTATACTTATCAAAATATAACTTTAGACGGAAAGTTTAAATCGCCTCTTTTTCAAGGAATAATAAATGTCAATGATCCTAATTTGGTTTTAGACTTCGAAGGTTTGGTTGATTTGAGTAAAAAAGAACTAAGATATGATTTTGATACAAAAATTGCATTTGCTAATTTGAATAAATTGAATTTTATAAAAGATTCAATTTCAATTTTTAAAGGCAAAGTTAAAATGGATATTTCGGGTAATTCATTAGATAACTTAAAGGGTATTGTTAACGTGATCCAAGTATCGTATACAAACCCAAAAGATACTTATGTATTTAATGATTTTATGCTCGAATCTTCTTTTGATTCAAGTAATATAAGAACAATTAAAATTAATTCTACCGATATTATTGAAGGTAAAGTTGTGGGTAAATTTCAATTCAACCAACTTCAAAAAATGATTGAAAACGCAGCGGGAAGTTTATATGCCAATTATGAACCTAATGTTGTTAAAAAAGGACAGTTTTTAAAATTTAATTTTAGCATTTATAACAAAATAATCGAAATTTTTTATCCAGGAATCGAAATTGGTACAAATACTATTGTAAGAGGCAATATCAATGCAGATAATGATGAGTTCAAACTCAACTTTAGCTCACCAAGTTTAAAAGCTTTTGAAAATTATTTTGATAAAATAAAAATTGATATTGACAATAAAAATCCATTGTACAATACTTACGTAGAAATGGATAGTATTAAAACAAAATACTACAAAGTTTCAAACTTCAGTTTAATAAACGTCACCGCAAATGATACTTTATTTATTCGTTCAGAGTTCAAAGGTGGGAGCAGAGCACAAGATTATTTCAATTTGAACATGTATCATACTATCGATAAAGACAACAATAGCGTAGTTGGGATTCAAAAATCTGAAATGAAATTCAAAGATTACCTCTGGTTTTTGAATGAAAATGAAACAGCGGACAACAAAATTGTTTTTGATAAAAAATTTAAAAATTTCGATATAAAAAATATTGCAATGACCCATGAAAAGCAAAAAATACAACTCATGGGAAAAATTATAGATACATCATACAAGGATTTACAGCTTGATTTTGAAAATGTAAATTTCGGAAAAATAATCCCTTCTGTTGATAGTTTAAAAGTGGCGGGAAATCTTAATGGTAAAATTAATTTCAAGCAAAATAAAAATGTTTACCAACCTACATCAAATCTTACTGTAGATGGTTTGAACGTAAATAAAATTGAATTAGGAAATTTAAATATTAATATAGAAGGTGATAATAGCCTGAAAAAATTCACTGTAAATTCATCATTACAAAATAATAATATAGAATCATTTTTTGCGAAAGGAAGTTTTGCAATTCAAAACAAACAAACTTTTTTAGATTTAGATTTACGATTCAACCGCTTTAATTTGTCCGCAATGAGTCCTTTAGGAGGCAAGGTCATCTCTAATATTCGGGGTTTTGTTTCTGGTTCATCTAATATTTCTGGAACTGTAAAAAAGCCAGATATTAACGGTAGATTGTTTCTTGAGGAAACGGGTCTTAAAATTCCTTATTTAAATGTGGATTATTCCTTTAAAGAAAACTCTATTATTGATTTATCAGAAAACCAGTTTATTTTTCAGAATGCTACATTAGTTGATACAAAATACAAAACAGAAGGAAAAGTCAACGGTAAAATCAAACACAAAAACTTTTCAAATTGGAGCATGGATCTATTAATTGATAGTAATAGATTGTTAATGCTTGATACTAAAGATTATGAAGATGCTGCCTATTACGGCACTGCATTTATAGATGGTAAAGCCACAATTTCTGGACCTACAAATGGTTTATTTATCAATGTCGCTGCAAAGTCTATGAAAGGTACCGACATAAAAATCCCTATAAGCAATACAGAATCTGTCGGAAATAAAAGTTTTATTAGGTTTTTGAGTCCAAAGGAAAAATATAATATTCAAAAAGGTATTGTTAGCAAACAAAAAGATTACAATGGTTTGGATTTGAATTTTGATTTAGACATCACCACCGATGCTGAAATTGAAGTCATTTTAGACAGAGAAACAGGTCACGGAATGAGAGCTAGAGGAGTAGGAAATTTACTTTTAGAAATCAATACCCTCGGAAAATTTAATATGACAGGAGATTATCAGGTATATGAAGGAGTGTATAACTTTAAATACAAAGGGCTCATTGACAAAAAGTTTGCTGTAAAAAAATTCAGTACCATAGTCTGGGAAGGAGACCCATTAAGAGCAAGATTAAATCTAGAAGCAATTTATAGAACCAATGCAAATCCATCAGTATTGCTTGATAATCCTTCTTTTAATAGAAAAGTACCTGTAGATGTAGGAATTGAAATTACTGGGAATTTGAGCAGTCCTGAACCCGATTTTAATATCTATTTCCCCACGGTAAGTTCCGTCTTAAAATCTGAAATTCAAACAAAATTAAGCGACAAAGACATAAGACAAACCCAAGCGCTCACTTTGCTAGCAACCGGTGGTTTTTTAAGTAATGAAGGTGTCAATCAAAATGCAGTTGCCAGAAACTTATATGAAACAGCTGGCGGCTTGTTTGATGATATATTTCAAAATGCCGATGATAAATTCAAAGTAGGTATTGATATAGTATCTGCGGATAAAACACCTGGTAAAGAGTCTGACGGTTCTATCGGGTTTACAGTATCGACCCAAATTAATGATAGAATTACAGTAAACGGAAAAGTAGGTGTTCCAGTAGGTGGCATCAATCAATCAGCAATTGTAGGGGATGTAGAAATTCAATATAGGGTAAACCAAGACGGTACTTTGAATCTTCGTGTTTTTAATAGAGAAAACGACATCAACTATATAGGAGAAGGAATTGGCTATACCCAAGGTCTTGGTATTACGTACGAAGTAGATTTTGATACCTTTAAAGAATTGGTTAATAAAATTTTCAAAAATCAAAAATTAGAACGCGCCAATAATTCTTCTCAGGAAATCCCAGATTCTGAAATTCCAGAATTTATCAATTTTGACAACTCAAAAAAGAAAATACCTAAAGAAACACTTCCAAAAGCCAACATTGAAGCAATTCCGCCAAAAGAAGATTAATTGTTAAATTATTTTTATAATTATCGTTACCTATTTTTTGATATAAATGATTGTGAACTTTTTTACAGAAACTTATTAACGAAAACGTTTGAATTTAATCTAAATTATTAAATTATTAAAAACACAATGCTAATACTGCATCATATTTGTTAAGTTAGCATCTCAATATCCAAAAAAAATGTCAAATACAATAAAAAAGATTGGCGTCTTAACATCAGGTGGAGATTCCCCAGGTATGAATGCTGCCATACGTTCAGTTGTTAGAACTTGTGCCTATCATCATATTGAATGTATCGGTATTTACCGCGGTTACCAAGGCATGATTGAAGGAGATTTCAAAGAAATGGGTCCGCGCTCAGTAAATAATATTGTTAATAAAGGAGGAACTATTCTTAAATCTGCACGATCAAAAGAGTTTATGACTGTTGAAGGTCGAAAAAAAGCACATGAAAATCTTAAAAATGCTGGAGTAGATGCCTTAGTTATTATAGGTGGTGACGGAAGTTTTACTGGTGCCGAAATTTTCAATAGTGAATTTAATTACCCAGTGATGGGAATTCCTGGAACGATAGACAATGATATTTTTGGCACAAGCCACACTTTGGGTTATGATACCGCATTGAATACCGTTGTAGAAGTTATCGATAAAATTAGAGATACAGCCAGTTCTCATAACCGATTATTTTTTGTAGAAGTAATGGGGCGAGATGCGGGACACATTGCATTGAATGCTGGAATTGGAGCTGGAGCCGAAGAAATTCTTATTCCTGAGGAAGATTTAGGTTTAGAACGTTTGCTGGATTCCTTGAAAAAAAGTAAAGCTTCAGGAAAGTCATCCAGTATCGTAGTCATTGCCGAAGGGGACAAAATGGGTAAAAATGTTTTTGAACTTAAAGATTATGTTGAAGCTAATTTACCTGAATATGACGTAAGAGTTTCTGTCTTAGGTCACATGCAACGTGGTGGCGCACCATCTTGTTTTGATAGGGTTCTTGCCAGCAGATTGGGCGTAAAAGCAGTAGAATCTTTGTTAGAAGGAAAATCAAACTACATGGTTGGACTTTTAAATGATAAAGTACACCTTACCCCATTAGAACAAGCAATCAAAGGACATACTGAAATTGACCGAGAATTATTAAGGGTTTCAGATATCATGTCTACTTAAAAACCATATATTTCAGGTAATAAGTCGTAAGCTTCTTGAAAACATTAAAAAGATTGAAGCCCTATTCTTAATTCCTGTAACAATAATTAAATATTAATTTAGCTTAAAGCCCAATGCTTAAAGCCTTTATCATCAAATAAAATGTCAAAAGTAAAATTAGGAATCAACGGTTTTGGAAGAATAGGTCGAATTGTTTTTAGAGAAACCTTCAACCGCGATAATGTAGAAGTAGTGGCTATTAATGATTTGTTAGACGTAGATCATTTGGCTTATTTATTAAAATACGATTCCGTTCATGGTCGTTTCAACGGAACAGTTGAAGTCAAAGACGGAAAACTTTTTGTTAACGGTAGAAATATCAGAATAACCGCAGAACGTGACCCATCAATATTAAAGTGGGATGAAGTAGGAGCAGAAGTAGTAGCTGATTGTACAGGCATTTTCACTACATTAGAATCAGCACAAGCACATATCAAAGGAGGAGCCAAAAAAGTAGTAATTTCGGCACCATCGGCAGATGCACCTATGTTTGTAATGGGCGTTAACCATACTAAAGCTACGGCTGCAGATACCATAGTTTCTAATGCATCTTGTACCACAAACTGTTTGGCACCATTGGCCAAAGTAATCAATGACAATTTCGGAATTGTAGAAGCTTTAATGACAACTGTTCACGCTACGACATCCACTCAAATGACTGCGGATGGCCCTTCTAAAAAGGATTGGAGAGGCGGTCGCGCTGCAAGCATTAATATCATTCCATCTTCTACAGGTGCTGCAAAAGCGGTAGGGAAAGTAATTCCAGAGTTAGAAGGTAAATTAACAGGAATGTCTTTCCGTGTGCCTACTGTTGACGTTTCAGTTGTAGATCTTACTGTAAAAGTGGCGAAAGAAACTACTTATGAAGAAATCATGAAAGTCTTGAAAAATGCCTCTGAAACCGATTATAAAAATATCATTGGCTATACTGAGGATGATGTAGTTTCCCAAGATTTTGTATCAGATTCGCGCACATCAATCATCGATGCAAAAGCAGGAATTGGTTTGAACTCAACCTTCTTTAAAATCGTATCTTGGTATGACAATGAATATGGTTATTCTAGTAAATTAATCGATTTGTCAGTGCATATTGCAGGTCTAAAATAATGTTTATATTCACAAAAATCCCGTTAGTTATTAATTGACGGGATTTTTTATTCTCAAAATCATGCAAGTATTATTTGATTTTCTGGGAGCCAATCCCGCTTTCCACATTATCTTTTGTGCTGAACAACAGCACAAAAAGGATAATTTGTTACAATCGGGGCTAAAAATGTATAACCAAACCAATTATAAATTAATAGATATTCATTTATTTTGAAAACCCTCAATTTTCAAAATAAAATCTAAAAGCAACACAACAACATGAAATTATTAGTAGACAGTGGCTCCACAAAAGCAGATTGGATTTCAATAGACGAAAACGGAAAAGTTTTGTTTACCACGCAATCTTTGGGTTTGAATCCAGAAGTTTTAAATAAAGAAGAAATAATTATAAGACTCAACGATAAATTTGATATTTCGCACAACAAACGCAATGTAACAAACTTGTTTTTTTACGGCGCGGGCTGTGGAACCGATAGAATGAAAAACTTTTTAGCCGAAGTTTTTAAAGAATATTTTCCTAACGCAATTGTTTCAGTTCATGAAGATACTTACGCAGCAGTTTATGCCACAACGCCTAAAAATGAAAAAGCAATTGTATGTATTCTAGGTACAGGATCTAATTGCAGCTATTTTGACGGATTGGTATTGCATCAAAAAGTACAATCGCTTGGTTATATTGCTATGGATGATTGTAGCGGCAACCAGTTTGGGCGTCATTTGTTAAGAGGATATTATTTTAACAAAATGCCTGCCGCAATGGCAACTGAGTTTGAAAAAGCCTATAATCTCGATGCCGATAATATTAAGCACAATTTATACAAAGAACCGAATCCAAATGCTTATTTGGCAACTTTTGCCAAGTTTTTGATTCAACACAAAGAGGATGATTTTTGTAAAAAAATAATTTTTACAGCAATGGAAGATTTTGTAGTAAATTATATCGAGCAATATGACAATTGTAGAGAAGTGCCTATACATTTCATAGGTTCAATCGCTTTTTATCTCAAAGAGGAATTAGAGGAAGTGTTACAAAAACACGATTTAAAAATAGGCAATGTTTTAAGAAGACCTATAGATGGTCTTATCCAATACCACGTTTTGAACAAATAAATATTAACGTCCGATTTAATAAATCGGATTTTTTATTTTACAGCAATCATTGATATTTCAACATTTACATTTTTAGGCAATCCAGCTACTTGAATTGTTTCTCGGGCTGGAGCAGTTACTTCGTTTAAATAACTACCGTAAACAGTATTTATTGCAGCAAAATCATTCATATCCATAATAAATATAGAAGTTTTAATCACATTTTCAAATGTCATGTCAGCGGCTTCAAGTACTGCTTTTAGATTTTCCATTACTTGCTTGGTTTCAATGGCTATCGAACCAGTAATTAATTCCATCGTGACAGGATCTAATGCAATTTGACCGGAAGTATAAAGTGTGTTACCACTCAAAATGCCTTGGTTGTATGGCCCGATAGGAGCAGGGGCTTTATCTGTATTTATAATTGTTTTCATGATTTTTATCTTACAACCCGATCCGGTTGTGTTCTTTTTTCGTATTTGATATCGCTTAATAATCCTGATTTAACACCTATAAAAAATCCCCAATAGGCATTTTCTCCAAAAGGCGACCAGTTAAAATCCATTCTCCAGCTCAATAAATCGCGTTCAAAACGCAATTGTGTAAATGTAACTCCCTTTTGTACAAAATCATAACCAGATGACATTCCCAATTTCCATTTTGGGGTCAAATCTACATTGCCAGAAAGCATTATAGAATTGCCAATGATTTCATTTTCACGATTGTTATTCCCATAGGTCAGAGAATAAGCTATAGTCAAATCCCAAGGCAGTTTTACATTATAAAATCCTTCAAATGGTTTTTCACTTTCATCATTATCATCATCAAATTGACTTTCTCTTCGGTCGCTAAAATCAGCATTGGTACCAAATAAATCGTCTTCTCTTCCTCCGTTTCGTTGGCCTTGTTTGTTTTTCTTTTTGTCATCATCACCGCTTTTGCTCGATAACGAGTAATTGAGCGTCATGTTAGCGCTGGTCAGTCTAAAAAGGCTACCACCATTATCAATATTGTATTTTTCTATACGGCGTCCTGCATTATCTATTGTGTAAGGGTCCATGGTTGCACCAAAGTTGATATTCATTTTGTCCTTAAACAATAAAGTTCCACCACTAATTCTTACGGGTGACCATGGCAAGGAATCGGCAGCAATGTTGTAACTGGTTGAAAAATTCAAGTTGTTCAATAACATGATTTTTTTGGCTTCAGTTTTTGTAGAATCGCGATCCCTAACTTTTGCTTCAAAGGTGTTGTTTATACTCAACCCAATGTTATTAGAGTAATTTTTGCCTGGAGCGCCAAAAATTCCTTGTTCAAATCTAGTATAATCAGTTCTCATTGTGCCGCTAGCATCCAAAGCATATGAGTCAAAATACTTAGCAAAACTTGGCGTATAGCTGTAACCTATAGAAGGTCGCATGACGTGGCGTATGGTTTTAATTTTTTTGTCTTCACCAAAATTAAAAGTTCCATAAATTGTGGTACCTACGCTGCTTGAAAAAGAATAGGTTCTAAAAGCATCAAAACCATTGACTTCCTTTGTAACAACTTCGTCTTTATCAAAGTCGAATGCTTTATTAATGGTTTTTAAATACCAAACTTCTTCATAATTTGCGCTAGTTGAAACACTAAAATGCTTGAATACTTTAAAATTTGTACTCAACGGAATACTGTGTTGAATTCCTACCTTTGCATCACGAAACATTTGAGGCTTAAAAAACAACGAATCGGTAGTCTGAATTCTATTTTCTCCACGAACACTGTATTGAAAATTAATATTTTTTATAAATCCTTTTTTAGCACCATCATTAGAAGCAAAAGGAAAAATCCTATCAACACTTGCCTGTAAAGTAGGCAATGTCATATTGATTTGTTGCGTTTGTGTATTTTGTGAATGTGTTGCCGTAAGCGATAAATTTACTGATGGAATGGTATTAAATGTTTTAGAGTAAGAAATCGATGAACTCAACGTGTTGTTCAATCTTGATCCTACGTTAACCAAACTCAACGAGTTCTGAAAATAAGTACTGCTTCCTAAGTTGACAGAGGCTGAAAATCTCGAATTAGGATTGGACTTAGCATCTTGCGTATGCGACCATTGAATGTTGTACAAATTTGTTTTTGCATAATCAGGAAAACCCCTTTCACTGGTGATCTGGTTTTCAAATCTAATATTAATGTTTCCGTTGAATCTGTATCTTTTGGCATAAGCCGATTCAAATCTTAGCGCATAACTTCCATTTGTATAATAATCGCCTAAAAAAGTGAGGTCGTAATTGTCACTCAAGGCAAAGTAGTAACCACCGCTTTGCAATGAGTAACCTTGTCGTTGGGTATCTTGAAAAGTCGGAATAATTATTCCAGATTGACTTTTTTGAGTCATCGGAAAAAAGGCAAACGGCAATCCTATTGGGGTAGGAACATTAGCAATGTACATATTTGTAAGGCCAACTACAACCTTTTTACCTGGAACAAATTTTGCTTTACGGGCAAGAAAATAATATTCTGGATCATCTACATCTTTTGAGGTTGTGATTTTTGCATTTTTCATGAAATAAACGGAGTCGTTTTCTTTTTTTGAAACTTGTGCAATTACATTTAATTCGCCTTGTTTTGTTCTGGAATTAAAAACAAGTGCTTTTTTTGTTTTAAAATTAAAACGAATTGAATCAGGCTGCACTTCATTAGACCCTTGTTTAAAAACTGGAAGTTGGGTATATTTGCCTGTCGAATCTTTTATTCTACCAGCATAAACTTCGTTTTTTGCATAATCAAGAACAATAATTCCGGCTTTTAACTCTATATCCTGATAATAAAGTTCTGCTTGATTGTATAAGGTAACAATTTTAGTTTTTTGATCTATACGTTCATAATCAACTGCTTTTCTTCTTACGATGCTTTCTAAAGTTGCTTTTCTAGGTTTTACACTATCTTTTAAAGTAATTTTAACTTTTTTTGATAGATCAACAGTATCAATAATAGTGCTATCTTGTTGATTTAGTATGGGTTTGGTCTTTATTTTTTTAGTTAGCTCTTGAGAATAGGTTTTAACCGTTCCTAACGTTAAGAATGTTACTAAAAAAACGATATGAAATAAGTTTGTGCGCAAAGGTTTAAATACTATTTTTGTAAAAAGTTGGCTTAATATTTGAAGTGTCAAACTTACATATAATTTTTGACCAAAATAAGTACTTTTAAAAATTATAACCATCACCTTTTTTATTAAAATTAACTTTTATTACACGATGAATTCCATACATAAAACCAAATATTTCTTTTTAATATTAGCAACAGTCATCACTTTCTCTACTTTTGCACAATCTGGAAAGTTCAAAGTAGTATTAGACGCGGGTCATGGAGGTAAAGATTTTGGTGCAATTTATAGCGGGCATGTAGAGAAAAATATAGCTTTAGCAGTAGTTTTAAGAGTAGGGAAGATCCTTGAAAAAAATCCAAATATTGATGTTATTTACACCAGAAAAACAGATGTCTTTATAGAATTAGACGAACGCGCAAAAATTGCCAACAGAGAAGACGCTACAATTTTTGTTTCTATTCATTGCAATGCAAATAAAGCTCCTACTGGCGAAGGTTTTGAGACTTATGTCATGGGTGTGGCAAGAAATGCTTCAAATCTTGATGTCGCAAAGAAAGAAAATGGTGTAATTACACTTGAGAAAGACTACAAAGAAAATTATGAAGGCTACAATCCGGATTCACCGGAGTCTACAATAGGAATTATGATGCAGCAAGAAGAATATATTGAAAATAGCATTGCTTTAGCTGCAAAAATTCAAGATAATTTTGCTTCTAACGCTGGTCGTAAAAATAGAGGTGTCAGACAAGCAGGATTTTTGGTGTTGAGAAAAATTGCAATGCCGAGAATTCTTGTTGAAATGGGATTTATTTCGAACCCCAGAGAGGGTAATTTTTTAGATTCAGATGATGGTCAAGATGAAATTGCAAGTGATATTGCTGCAGCGATTGTAGATTATAAAAAAGAATACTTTGGTTCTGGAAATAATGAACCAAATGTGGTAAAAGTCAAAGCCAAACCCATGGCAGAAAGAGAAGTTGAAGTGCTAAAACCAACTAAAATAGAAACTACAACCGCTAGCAATCCTAATGGGGTTGTTTTTAAGGTACAAATTGCAGCAAGCGAAAAAAAAATAGTATTATCTCCTAATAATTTCAAAGGTCTTGATAATATTACTACCGCTACTGACAATGGAGTATTGTATAAATACATGTATGGTGCCACTTCTGATTACAATATGGCAAAAAAATATTTAGCAGAAGCAAAGTCAAAAGGATATGCCTCGGCTTATTTAGTAGCATTTAAGGACGGAAAAAAAATAACTGTTCAAGAAGCAATAAATTAATACCAACAAATCTAAAAAATAAATTAAATTTGTTAAAAAAATTAAACATTGAAAGTAAGTAGAGAAATTAAAACTGCCATTCTAGTCATCGCCTCCATATTATTGTTTATTTGGGGTTATAGTTTTTTAAAAGGAAAAGATTTATTTTCAAATTATAAAACATTTTTCGTTCAGTATGATAATGTAGAAGGTTTAGCACCATCTGCACCAGTAACATTAAACGGATTGATTGTAGGTAAAGTAGATGCAATAACCATAGACAATAGTAATGGTAAGTTAATTGTAGCATTACAAATTAGTGGTGATTTTCCAGTTTCAAAGTCCAGTGAAGTTAATATTTATGAGCCAGGATTAATAGGTGGCAAACAAGTTCAAATTGTTCCAAATTTTAATGATAAAACTTTAGCCGAATCTGGAGATTATCTCAAAGGTAGAGTAGTGCTTGGTTTAACAGCTTTAGTCGGAGAAAAGCTAACGCCTTTACAAGAAAAGGTCGAGAAAATGGTAGTCAGTGCTGATTTATTGTTAACCAATTTAAATGCAGTTTTAGATACCAAGACCAAAGAAAACTTGAAGCAAAGTATCGAAAATCTTAATAAAACTTTGGCAGAATTTAGTGTGGCTTCAAAAACTGTCAATACAATGCTTGCCGATAATAAAGAAAAAATAAACGGGACTGTTACTAATCTTAATAAAGCAACCAATAATTTTTCTAAAATTTCAGATTCATTGGCCCAAATCAAGATTGGTAAAACAGTCAAAATTTTAGAAAACACATTGGCAAAAGTAGATAAAATAACATCCGATTTGCAATCAGGCAAAGGTTCAATGGGTAAATTATTAAAAGATGACGCGATGTACAATAACTTTACTAAAACCTCAAAAGAGTTAGAATTGTTGTTACAAGATTTAAGATTAAACCCAACACGCTACGTTAATGTTTCTCTTTTTGGTAAGAAAAACAAACCTTATGTAGCGCCAAATAATGACTCCATTATCAAAGCCAAAAACTAACCACCATGAGTTATTTAGACAATATATTATTTGCAGTTTTACTGTGTTTAGGAGTAAGTTTTTTTACCATAAACATAAAAAAAATCATTCGTAATATTAAATTAGGACAAAATGTTAATCGTTCTGATGATGCAAAAGCGAGATGGGGCAATATGGCGCTTATTGCTTTAGGCCAATCAAAAATGGTTAAGAAACCTATAGCAGGATTACTACATGTCATAGTTTATGCGGGTTTCATTATCATTAATATTGAAGTTATAGAAATTATCATCGATGGATTGTTTGGAACACATCGTGTTTTTAGTTTTCTGGGTGGTTTATATAATGTACTAATAGCGTCATTCGAGATTTTGGCATTTTTAGTCCTTGTTGCAGTAATTATTTTTTATGCGAGAAGAAATATTATAAAATTAAAACGTTTTGTAAGTTCAGATTTAAAAGGTTGGCCTAGATCAGATGCCAATTATATTTTGTACTTTGAGGTTGTTTTAATGAGTTTGTTTTTATTGATGAATGCTTCTGATCTTTGGTTACAATCCATGGATGTTCACCATTATACAAAAGCGGGTTCATTTCCTATTAGCCAACATTTCACCTCATTATTTGATGGTATGGCTGTAGCCAAAGTAATTGTGATAGAAAGAACTGCGTGGTGGTTGCATATCACAGGAATACTTATTTTTCTTAACTATTTGTATTTTTCAAAACATTTACACATCTTATTGGCTTTCCCAAATACCTATTTTGCAGATTTGAATCCAAAAGGACAGTTTGATAATTTAGCTTCTGTTACTAATGAAGTGAAACTCATGATGGATCCCAACTCAGATCCTTTTGCTGTAGCTCCCGCTGATGCAGTTCCAAGTAAATTTGGCGCCAGCGATGTTCAGGATTTAAATTGGGTACAATTACTTAACGCTTATACTTGTACAGAATGTGGTCGTTGTACTTCAGCTTGTCCCGCAAATCAAACTGGCAAAAAATTATCTCCAAGGAAAATCATGATGGATACTCGTGATCGCCTTGTTGAAGTTGGTAAAAATATAGATACGAATAAAGGTGTTTTTATTCCTGATAATAAAACGTTGCTTAATGATTACATCACTACAGAAGAACTTTGGGCATGTACATCATGTAATGCTTGTGTAGAAGAATGTCCTGTGAATATAAGTCCGCTTTCGATTATTATGGACATGAGAAGGTACCTCGTTATGGAACAAAGTGCTGCGCCAATGTCACTCAATGCAATGATGACAAATATTGAAAACAATGGAGCACCATGGCAGTACAATCAGCAAGACCGTTTGAATTGGAAAAACGAGAATTAATAATAACAAAATAAAAATTCTCTTATAAGTGAGGTTAAGGGTGTTTTTAATCATTTTAAAAAATTAAAAACAAAACGAAAATGAACACTGAAGACATTGAAAAACAACTGGTTGCAGCCTCAGAAAATGGTCATACCATAAGCCCTATTTTACCAGAAGGCGTAAAAAATTATTTGATTGATATAGACGGAACCATTTGTGACGATATTCCAAATGAGGAGCCTGAGCGCATGTTAACAGCCGAGGTTTATCCAGATGCACTAGTAACGTTGAACAAATGGTATGATGAAGGTCATATTATTTTCTTTTTTACATCAAGAACAGAAGCGCATAGAGAATATACAGAACGTTGGTTACAACAACATGGGTTTAAATACCACGGAATGGTGATGGGAAAACCCCGCGGTGGTAATTACCACTGGATAGACAATCATTTGGTAAAAGCTACTCGATATAGAGGAAAGTTCACCGATTTAGTTGATAAAGAGGTTACAATACAGGTCTTTGATGACGGAAAACACGAATAAGATTTAAGATTGATATAAATTTTTAAACACATAAACATTATAAGATGTCAGAAGTATTAGTTGTGCCAACAATGGCAGAGATGTTAGCCCAAGGCAAACAACCCGAAGTTTTATTTTGGGTAGGATGTGCAGGCAGTTTTGACGACAGAGCAAAAAAAATAACCAAGGCTTTTGTACGTATTTTAAACCGTGCGAAAGTAGAATTTGCTGTTTTAGGGACTGAAGAAAGCTGTACTGGAGATCCTGCAAAAAGAGCTGGAAATGAATTTTTGTTTCAAATGCAAGCCATGATGAATATCGAGGTTTTAAATGCTTATGAAGCAAAAAAAATCGTAACCGCTTGCCCACATTGTTTTAATACTATTAAAAATGAGTATCCGGAATTAGGCGGTAAATACGAAGTGGTTCACCATACTGAATTCCTTAAATCATTACTTGATGCTGGTCGTTTGACAATTGAAGGCGGACAGTTTAAAGGTAAAAAAATTACTTTTCATGATCCTTGCTATTTAGGTCGTGCCAATAATGTTTATGAAGCACCTAGAGATTTAATCCAAAAGCTAGATGCGGAACTAGTAGAGATGAAACGCTCAAAAGCAAATGGTTTGTGCTGTGGTGCAGGTGGTGCTCAAATGTTTAAAGATGCAGAACCTGGCAATAAGGAAGTTAATATCCTTCGTACCGAAGATGCACTCGAAACCCAACCTGATATAATTGCAGCAGGTTGTCCGTTTTGTAATACCATGATGAGTGATGGTGTAAAAAATAAAGAAAAAGAAGGCGACGTAAAAGTGATGGATATCGCTGAATTAATTGCAAATGCTCAGGATTTGTAAAAAAGTAGTGTCGAAATAGTAGTTTTAGGAATTAATTCACAACTTAAAAATCAAAAACTCTAAATGTTAATACCTTTCGAAAATTTACCCGAAGAGTCCAAAATATGGATTTATCAATCCAACAGAAAATTTTCTGATGATGAATTTGAAGCAATTGAAATTGCATTACAAGCGTTTATAGAAAATTGGGCAGCACATGGAACAAGTCTTGAAGCTTCTTACCAATTAAAATACAACCGCTTTATCATTATCGCGGTAAATCAGGAAGTTCAAATGGCAACAGGTTGTTCGATTGATACATCTGTACAATTTATTCAAGATTTAGAACAAAAATATGGTGTAGATTTGCTCGACAAAATGAACGTTACTTTTAAATTAGGCGAACATGTTGCGCATAAACCACTGATTGATTTCAAAAAAATGGCCAAAGACAAAGCCGTTACCGAAAATACAATCGTATTCAATAACCTAGTCAACAACATTGCAGAATATAACGAATCTTGGGAAGTTCCAGCTATCGATAGTTGGCACAGTCGTTTTTTCTAAAATCTTTCTTTAATGAAATATCTCGTTCTCTTTTTTATATTACTTTCTACAATTACAAATGCCCAAATCCAGAATACTTCTGTTTCAAAAAGAACCGAAGAAAAAGTATGGATAGATAGTGTTTACAATCAATTGTCTTTTGATGAAAAAGTAGGCCAACTTTTTATGGTTGCTGCTTATTCTAATAAAGATTCGGTTCATACCAATGCTATTGATCGATTAATTTCCAAATATAAAATAGGAGGGTTGATTTTTTTTCAAGGTGGACCCATGCGTCAAGCCAAATTGACAAATCGTTACCAGTCAAAATCTAAATTGCCTTTGTTCGTAGGGATTGATGCAGAATGGGGTTTGTCTATGCGATTGGATTCTGTAAACCGTTTTCCTTGGAACATGACCCTTGGTGCCATTCAGGATTTGAATTTGATTGAAAAAGTAGGCATCGCTTACGGTAAACAAAGCAAAAGAATCGGTGTTCAATTTAATTTTGCGCCTGTTTTAGACATAAATACCAATCCAAAAAATCCTATAATTGGTAATCGCTCCTTTGGTGAAAATAAGTTTAATGTAACCGATAGGGCTTTGGCATTAATGAAAGGCATTCAAAAAGAAGGGGTATTGGCCACAGGCAAGCATTTCCCTGGTCATGGTGCCACAGAAACCGATTCTCATTATGCTTTACCACTAGTTAATTTTACAAAAGAGCGCATCGATGACATAGAATTCTACCCATACAAAAAATTATTTGCAGAAGGTTTGGCCTCGGTAATGGTTGCCCATCTTAATGTCCCGAGTTTAGAATCCAGAGAAAATTATCCTTCTTCTATTTCTTATAATGTGGTAACAAATGTGCTTCAAAAACAATTGGGTTTCGAAGGATTGATTTTTACCGATGCGTTGAACATGAAAGGTGCAAGCAATTTCAAAAGTCCTGGAGACATTGATTTAGAAGCTTTTTTAGCAGGAAATGATATTTTACTTTTTGCCGAAAATGTGCCTTTGGCTCTAGAAAAAATATGTGTTGCCTATCAAGACTCAATAATTAGTGAGGAAAGATTGGCATTATCAGTAAAAAAAATACTAAAATACAAGTACAAATCTGGATTAGACAATTACCAAGCTATTGATACTACAAATCTTCATAAAGACTTAAATCCTGCTGCAAACGATGCTTTGCAATATGAATTGTATGAAAATGCGATTACGATTTTAAAAAATCACGAGGGTATTTTACCCATAAAAAAATTAGCAAACGAAACAATTGCTTATATAAAATTAGGTGACGATGGCAACACACCATTTGTAACTACTTTACAAAAATATGCCGAAGTAACGGAAATTATTGAACCTAATATTGATAGTTTATTAGTCAAATTGAAGCCATTTTCAACTGTTATTGTAGGTTTTCACAAAGCAGATGGCGCATGGAAAAAACATGATTTTTCAACTGAAGAATTGTCCAAATTAGATTCAATTGCAAAACACAACAAAGTAATTCTTGATGTATTTGCAAAGCCTTATTCTCTATTGCCGATCTCTAATTTTGATGACATCGAAGGATTGGTAGTTTCTTATCAAAATACGGATGTTTCTCAAGTGGTTTCGGCCGAATTGATTTTTGGAGCAATTGAATCCAAAGGAAAATTACCCGTTTCAATCAATAGTACCTTTGCTGTAAATGAGGGTTTAAAAACCGAGAAGATTAACCGACTTGGTTTTACTGCATCAGAAAATGTAGGTATGAATTCTAATATACTTTCAAAAATTGATGCTCTTGCACAAAAAGCAATTGATAAGAAAATGACGCCTGGAATACAAATTTTAGTAGTAAGAAAAGGAAAAGTTGTATACCAAAAATCCTTTGGTTACCAGAGTTACGACAGTATCAGAAAAGTGAAAAATGCAGATATCTACGATGTTGCGTCATTAACAAAAATTCTTTCGACATTGCCTAATGTGATGCAATTGTATGATAAAAAAGCAATTAATCTGGAAACAAAATTAGGAAAAATGCTTCCAGTTTTTGAAAATAGCGATAAAAAAAATATTCCGTTTAAAGATTTATTGTCCCACTATGCAGGTTTTCAAGCTTGGATTCCTTTTTACAAAGCTACTTTAGACAGTGATAATAAACCTTCAAGCAAGTATTATTCAAAAACGTTTAACGAAGTTTTTTCAAAACAAGTTGCAGATAGTTTGTTTATTCGAAACGATTACCAAGACACAATTATGAAAGTCATTGTAAACAGTAAGCTTTTACCAAAAAAAGAATACAAGTACAGTGATTTTACGTTCATAATATTAAAGAATTTTTTAGAAAAAACAACTCATAAATCACTTGATATATTGAGTTTTGAGAATTTTTATAAACCTCTGGGCGCTAATAATACGCTTTATAACCCGCTTCAGAAATTTAGTAAATATGACATTCCTCCAACAGAAATTGATGCTTATTTTCGTTACCAAACCATTCAAGGTTATGTACACGATATGGCAGCAGCTATGGAAGGTGGTGTTGCGGGTCATGCAGGTATTTTTTCGAATGCTATGGATGTTGCAAAAATAATGCAAATGTACTTGCAAAAAGGCAATTACGGTGGTCAGGAATTTTTTACTACTCAAACATTTGACGATTTTAATACGTGTTATTTTTGTAAAGAGCAAAATAGGAGAGGGTTAGGTCTAGATAAGCCACAATTGCCCGGACAGCAAGGACCAACTTGTAATTGTGCGTCTATGACAAGTTTTGGACATACTGGTTTTACAGGAACTATGGCGTGGGCTGATCCTGAAACAGAGCTTGTTTATGTGTTTTTGTCTAATAGAACTTTTCCGGATTCAAATATAAATCAATTGTCAAAAGAAAACATTAGAGAGGATATTCAAAAGATAATATATGAAGCAATTGTGAACTAAAACAATGCTTTTTTAACTTAATTTTTCTTAAAAACCATTTCTATTTTTGCTAAATTCGTATTATTAAAATACACAAATGAAAATAGCAATAGTATGTTATCCTACCTTTGGCGGAAGCGGTGTAGTAGCTACAGAATTAGGTTTAGAGCTCGCCCGTCGTGGTCATGAAATACATTTTATAACTTACAGCCAGCCAGTTCGTCTTGCACTTTTAAACCCAAATGTACATTACCATGAGGTAAATGTTCCAGAATATCCTTTATTTCATTATCAACCTTATGAACTTGCTTTGTCGAGCAAACTAGTTGATATGGTAAAGCTATATAAAATTGAATTGCTGCACGTACATTATGCCATTCCTCACGCTTATGCGGGATATATGGCTAAGCAAATGCTTAAAGATGAAGGCATTGATATCCCTATGGTTACTACACTGCACGGGACCGATATTACACTTGTAGGGAACCATCCTTTTTATAAAACTGCAGTTACTTTTAGTATCAATAAATCTGATTATGTGACTTCGGTTTCCCAAAGTTTAAAAGACGAAACCAACAAGTTGTTTAATATTAAAAAAGACATTGTTGTTATTCCCAATTTTATAGAATTAGATAAAATTGTTGACGACGCAAATATTCAATGTTACCGATCAGTTATTGCTAAAAAAGAAGAGAGAATAATTACACATATTAGTAATTTTAGAAAAGTCAAAAGAATTCCAGACATTATTAAAATTTTTTATAAAGTTCAACAAAAAATTCCTGCTAAATTGATGATGGTAGGTGATGGACCCGAAAAAGAAAAAGCAGAAAAGTTATGTGAAGAACTAGGGATTGTTGATAAAGTTATCTTTTTTGGCAACAGCAATGAAATTGATCGAATTTTGAGTTACACAGATTTGTTTTTGTTGCCTTCGCAAACAGAAAGTTTTGGGTTAGCAGCATTAGAAGCAATGGCTTGTAAAGTACCTGTAATTTCTAGTAACGCAGGCGGGTTGCCAGAAGTAAATTTTCAAGGTATTTCTGGTTATTTGAGTAATGTTGGGGATGTGGATGAAATGGCTGAGAATGCTTTAAAAATATTAGAAGACGATGCTGTTTTATCAAATTTTAAAGATAATGCATTTGCTGTAGCGCAAAAGTTTGATATTAAAAATATACTACCACTTTATGAGGAATTGTATGAAAAAGCTATTAATAAACTTGTAGTATGAAAAAATATATAAGTTTTATTATCTTTTTAACGCTATGCTCATGCGGAGGCAAAAAGATCTTAAATGAGAAGAAACCACTTTTTGAACAATTGGTTTCAAAGACTGATGGTGGAGCAAAAATTAAATTTTTTGAAATCATTTCAGAGCCACAAGAATTTATGATGATAAAAAATGATCCAGAATTGAAGAAAAAAATAACGGCAAATGATATCTTGACCTCTAATTTTATTATTCTAAATTTAGGTGAAAAACCAACAGGTGGCTATTCAATTACTATTGAAAGTGCAGTTGAAACTGATAAAAACATCGTAATTACTGTAAAAGAGGTAAATCCTGAAGCAGGAGCAATGGTCACACAAGCATTTTCAACTCCTTATTCTTTGGTAAAAATAAATTCAAAAAAAGAAATTGTATTTAAATAAAAAAACCCGTTCTGATTGAACGGATTTTTAAATTTTATGATTTTTATTTTAAAATCTGTATCTGATACTTAAAGCTAAATCTGGACCAAAATTATCTTCTCTAAAGTCATCAGAATTAAAGTAAAGTTCTGGTCTAATATCTAAAGCCAATTGTATTGGAGCTTCTTCAAAATTATATTCTATACCTAGATCACCAGCAACAAATAAAAAGGATCCACTATCTTCAAATCTTTCGTTTCCAATTCTTCTGTCATAGCTCCAACTTCCTAATCCACCTCCAACACCAGCGTACCAGTTGAAACCACCTTCAATATTCCAAACCCATTGGTACAATCCAGTAAGTTTGAAAGCATTTACATCGTTACTGTTTCTAAAACCTAAATCCAACTCCAAACGGTTCTCTTTGGACAAACCTCTCTGGTAAGATATTTCTCCACCAAATCCATCGTTATCTCCAATACGCAAACCCAATGCATTTTTTGAAATATCCTGAGCTTGTGCTGTAAATGTTAACCCAATTAGCATTATTGCTGATAAAATAATTTTTTTCATAAGTAAATTTGTTTATTTGCAAATCTATAATTTATTTGAACTTGAGGCTTATAAAATTTTAAAAAAAAGTTATACTATTTACACCTTTATGTAATCTTTTATATTTTTAATATTGAAATAATATAGGTTTTATCTAAAAATCAATGAAGCTACTAACTGTTGGCTTAATTTAGTTTCCATTTCAAAATAATCTTCTTCAATATTAATTTTATCTTCGGCATACTTATACAATTTCCAACGTTTCTTATTATATTCTAATGCTGTTAAATTTTCAATCCAATCTCCTGAATTTAGATACATAGTAGTACCATTTTTATTTGATTTTCTTATAATTTTAGGTTCATGTATATGTCCACAAATAACATAATCATATTTGTTTTCGATAGCTAAATCAGTCGCTGTAGTTTCAAAATCAGAAATATGCTTTACCGCTTTCTTTACGCTAGCTTTTATTTTTTTTGAAAAAGAATAGGGTTCTTTACCAAGCTTATTCAAACACCAATTGATTAATCGGTTCAATAATATAAGGTAATCATAACCCCAACCACCCAGTTTTGCTATCCATTTTGCATGGTTAACTGATGCATCAAAAACATCCCCATGAAAAATCCATGCTTTTTTATCATCAAGATCTAAAACTAATTTGTCTACAATTGAAATGTTTCCCATATTTACATCGCTAAATTTGCGCAGCATTTCATCATGGTTACCAGTTATGTAATATACCTTAGTACCTTTTGATGCAAAATCTATAAGCTTTTTAATTACCCTAAGATGGGATTTAGGGAAATAAGACTTTCTAAATTGCCAGATATCAATTATATCGCCGTTTAAAATTAAAATTTTAGGTTTTATGGTTGATAAATATTGGTGTAATTCTTTTGCATGACAACCGTAAGTTCCTAAATGCACATCAGATATAACAACTGTTTCAACGTGTCTCTTTTTCAATTTGAAATGTTTTGAAGTTTTACAAATTAAGACATCCTATATTAATTGAAACCAAAACCAATGTTAAGAAATTTATTTTAAGAATTAAAAATCAAACAATTAAAAACTGAGAAACCAACTTTTAAAATTTAAAGTTTAAAATTATAAACTTAAATATTACATTTGTTTAAAACATTAAATAATGGCTGGAAATAGCTACGGATCTATATACAAAATTACCACTTTTGGAGAATCGCATGGAGAAGCTTTAGGCGGAATTATTGATGGATGTCCTGCGGGAATCGAACTTAATTTTGAAGCCATACAGTTTGAAATGACCAGGAGAAAACCTGGACAATCTGCTATTGTTACGCAACGAAAAGAGGCAGATGAAGTACAATTTCTTTCAGGAATTTTTGAAGGAAAAACAACTGGGACTCCAATAGGTTTTATTATTCCAAATACAAATCAAAAATCTGACGATTATTCTCATATAAAGGACACATACCGACCAAGCCATGCTGATTATGTGTACGAAAAAAAATATGGCATTCGTGATTATCGTGGTGGTGGCAGAAGCTCCGCGAGAGAAACTGCGAGCAGAGTGGTAGCTGGTGCAATTGCAAAACAAATGTTGCCTAATATTAAAATTAATGCTTTTGTATCATCTGTAGGAACTATATTTATTGACAAACCTTATCAAGATTTAGACTTTACTAAAATTGAAAACAACCCTGTTCGTTGTCCAGATGAAGCTGCTGCTGAAAAAATGGAAGCACACATTAAAGAAATTAAAAAACAAGGCGATACAGTAGGAGGAACGATAACTTGTGTGATTCAAAATGTTCCTGTGGGACTCGGAGAACCAGTGTTCGATAAATTACATGCAGAATTAGGCAAAGCAATGTTATCTATTAATGCTGTAAAAGGTTTTGAATATGGTAGTGGCTTTTGTGGCGCACAAATGAAAGGCAGCGAACACAATGACCTACATAATGAAGATGGAACTACACAATCTAATCTTTCTGGCGGAATTCAAGGTGGGATTTCTAACGGAATGGATATTTATTTTAGAGTAGCTTTTAAACCCGTAGCTACGATAATGCAAAAACAAGATACTCTAAACAATAAAGGCAATATAATTGAAATGCAAGGAAAAGGCAGGCATGATCCGTGTGTTGTTCCGCGTGCGGTTCCTATTGTTGAAGCCATGGCTGCTATTGTAATTGCAGATTTTTATTTACTAAATAAAATGTATGAAAAATAGTTTTTAAATGCTTTATGGCATTATATTGCAAGTTTTATAAAATATTTTTCGCTAACAAGATTTAAAACAAATACAATTACATGATAATTCCTCAAGAAAATAAAAAGTCTATACTAAACAATCTTACTTTTCAAATATTAATTGCAATGCTTTTAGGAGCAATATTAGGTGTTGCGATACACAATAATTTTGATGTAACATTTGCTAAAAATTTTAGTGATAAGATTAAAATGTTGGCCACCATATTTATACGTCTGGTTCAAATGATTATTGCACCATTAGTAATCACAACATTAGTAGTAGGAATTGCTAAACTTGGGGACATAAAATCAGTGGGACGAATAGGCGGTAAGGCAATGGCATGGTTTTTTTCAGCTTCCTTTGTTTCCTTGTTGATAGGAATGTTTTGGGTAAATATTTTAGAACCAGGACAAGGATTAAATTTAACTGATATAGATGTTTCAACCGCAGCAGAAGTTACTGATAAAACCAAAGTTTTTTCGGCACAAAATTTTGTAGAACATATTATTCCTAAAAGTATTTTTGAAGCCTTAGCGACTAATGAAATTCTTCAGATTGTAATTTTTTCTATTTTTTTCGGATTGGCAGCAGCTTCAATGGGTGATCATGCAAAACCAGTTGTAAAGGTTTTTGATATTTTTTCTCATATCATTTTAAAAATGGTAAATTATGTCATGAAGTTTGCCCCAATAGGCGTTTTTGGAGCTATAGCAGGGGTTTTTGCGATCAGAGATTTAAATGAATTATTAATTACTTATGCTAAATTCTTCGGTTCCTTTCTGGTAGGGATCTCTTCTTTGTGGGTTGTGCTGCTTTTAGTTGGTTATTTGTTTTTAGGAAAAGCAATTTCCGAATTGTTGAAACGAATTGTAAGTCCGTTGATAATTGCTTTTGGAACAACCAGTAGCGAGGCTGTTTTTCCAAAGTTAACCGAAGAGTTAGAACGTTTCGGAATAAAAGACAGAATCGTTTCCTTCATGTTACCACTTGGCTATTCTTTTAATCTTGACGGCAGTATGATGTACATGACTTTTGCAAGTATTTTTATTGCTCAAGCTTATGGAGTAACACTTGATTTGCCTACACAATTGACAATGCTTTTGGTTTTAATGCTTACTAGCAAAGGTATTGCAGGTGTTCCAAGAGCGAGTTTAGTTGTTGTAGCTGCTACTTGTGGTATGTTTGACATTCCTATTGAAGGAATTGCTTTAATTTTACCAATAGATCATTTTTGTGATATGTTCAGAAGCGCAACGAATGTTTTAGGCAATGCAATTGCCACATCTGTTGTTGGAAAGTGGGAAAAGAATACAGAAAATGAATTTTAGAAAATGAATATTTACAGAAAACGCCTCAAATTATTGAGGCGTTTTTTTTATAAAAATTTGGCTTTTAATGCTGGTGTTGGAACCATACAAGCTTCTTGTTTACCGTACCACTTGTAACGGTTTTTAGCAATATAGTCGTAAATAAAATTTCGTATTGCAGTTGGAATAATCCTAAAAACTGTTCCTAAAATAAAAATACCACCTAATTCTTTAGCAATTTCAATAGCTGCCGATGATTTATACTGGTAGGCGATTCCCGGTTCATACAAAACGATACTGTCAATATTATTATCGGCAATACCAATATGTTTTAGAATTCCTTGGCCCAATTCAGATTGTAAAGCCACAAAACGAAACACATCTTTTGTATCATGTTGAATTATAAATTGAACGGATGAATTGCATAAATTACAAACACCGTCAAAGAGAACTATTTTTTTGTTGAGAGGAAGGTTTTGCATAGTTTTATTGCTTTAAGTCAAAGTTATAAACTGTTAATTTCTTTCATAGGAGCAATAACATCACTGCCACCCCATTCTACAATTATAAAACCTTTTCTTTCAGTTTTTTGTAATTTTTGTTCCGTGATTTCAATTGGTTTGTCTAGACCATAAAATTCCATAAAAACTCTAATTTCGGTATCAGGTTTTGGAAAAATAATATTTTTAGAAATCACATCAAACGCTGCATTCACATAAAAGTGAATAAAATTGATTTCATTTTTTTCTAAAAATGGCAACCAAAATTGAATGAATTCATTGGTTTCAATTGTATTCAAACCGAGATGGTCTAGTTTTTCGATCAAAAAGGCAGTCAAATCATTTTTAAAAACTACAAAACCAGATTGATAATTGTAATGCTCCTTCGGGAAATTTTGACTTCCGTCCCAAAATAAAGAACTATAAAGACGATTGGTTTTTTTGTCAAAAATTTGTCCATCGGGATATGCAGTAACATTCCAACTTCCGTCATATTTTGGGAATGTTGTTAGTAATTTTCCTTTGAAATCTATGCTGATTGTTATTTCGGTTTTTTCTTTTGGATATAGATAAATTACTGGTTTTTTTACCATAATTGCATCCGACGTTGTCTGAACTTTTAAAATAATGTTTGCGGTTGTGTCTTTTAGTATTCTAATTTTTTGTGATTCAAATCCTTTTTTTGAGAAATTTATTAAGTCATTTTTAGCAATATTTACTTTATAATTACCTAGAGAATCACAATAATAAACTTCTTTTTTTGTCAAGTTTGTCACAACCACTTTAGGAATAGTTTGATTTTGGATACCTTTTACAATTCCTGATAAAACTAAACCATACTGGTCTTTATCGAAAAGTACTTTTGTGTTTATTTTATCAGTTTTAGCATTTGATTTTAGTAGCCTCCTATATTTAGGGAATTTATCTTTTTTGAGAGTAACTAAAATAACTCCGTCAATAGCTTTGGAACCATATTTTTCAATCGCCTTTTCATCTTTAAGCACTTCAAACTGTTCAATATCATTTGGATCTAATCTATTGAAAATATCACTTTTGTTACGTATTTCAATTCCATTAACAATAATTAAAGGTCTTTGCTCACTAATACTCCATTTAGTAAATTCAGCTTTTGCTCCAACAGCTATTTTTTCAAAATCTGTGGATTGTGCGTTTAATTGCATAAAGCATATTACAAAAAAGAGAACTAATATTTGTTTGAAGTTTTTCATATTTTTTACTTTTTTATGTCATTATGAGGTACGATGCAATTGCATTTAGTTATAATTTTAGTTAGTTTTAGTTTGAATGCTTCTTGACTTGTAATGACATATTAACCTTTTTTAACAGCTTCTACTAATTCTAATGCTTCAAGATTTACTTTAGAAGTAAAAACACCATAATTCACAGTAGCTTTGTTTTTTTCAATACTATCAATACTTCCTACTGATTTTCCGTCATACATTCTTACTCTATCGCCTACTTTAAGGACTGGTTTAGGTTTTTCAATAACAATATTAGCTTTTAACTTTCTTTCTTTTTTTTCAGCTCTTATTTCATCAACCTGAACGGTAACTTCTTTAATTATTTCCTTTTCTTTTTCTTTTTTGATAGTAATTTCTTTTACTGATGCCTTGCGTCTTTTTGAATTTTCAATTTCAATGACTTTTAAGAATTCTGCAAGCAGTTCTTTTTTGTTTTTATTGTTAAAATATTTTTCTGCTATGTCATCAATCTTCTGACCAATATAAATTATCTTTTGGTTACTATCATATAATTCTTGGTAACTTTCTAATTTTTGCTTGATTTTTTGATTGATATTTTCCATTTTTTGGCTTTCAACCCTGGCTTTTATCTCTTCTTCTTTAAGTGTTTGAGAAGTTTTTTCCATTTTTGAACGCTCTTTTTGCAAATTCGCAATCGTTTTATCAAAACGTACTTTTCCAGTTTCAATTTTCTTTTTTGCACGATTGATTAAGCCAAAAGGTATTCCGTTTTTTTGAGCAACTTCAAATGTAAACGAACTTCCTGCTTGACCTAAAGCGAGTTTGTACATAGGTTCTAGAGTTCTTTCGTCAAACATCATGTTTGCGTTTGTAGCATACGGTAACTCGTTAGCGAGAATTTTCAAATTGGTATAATGGGTCGTAATGATTCCAAAAGCTTCTCGATGGTAAAACTCTTCTAAGAAAATTTCAGCCAAAGCGCCTCCCAAATCTGGATCTGAACCAGTACCAAATTCATCAATCAAAAACATTGTTTTTGCGTTACATTTCTTGAGAAAGTAATTCATGTTTTTTAATCGGTAACTGTAGGTACTCAAATGATTTTCAATAGATTGGTTGTCACCAATATCTGTTAAAATTCTATCGAATAAAAAAGTTTCGCTTCGCTCATGAACCGGAATCAACATGCCCGATTGAAGCATTAACTGTAACAAACCAACTGTTTTTAAGGAAATGGTTTTTCCTCCTGCATTAGGTCCCGAAATTACAATAATTCTATTTTCTTGGTCTAATTCAATAGTTTGTGGATGCGTAATTTCATTTTTTTCTTTGTTGTTCAAATACAAAATAGGATGGTAAGCATCTCTAAAATACATGCGGCGCTCATCTGTAATTGTAGGCAGAATTCCATTGATTTTTCGAGCATATTTTGCTTTAGCAGCAATAACATCGATATCACTCAAAAAATCTTGGTATTTGATCAGCAAGGGCAAAAAAGGACGGATATTATTGGTCAAATATTTTAATATTCGAGTAATCTCTTCTTTTTCTTCATATTCAAGATTACTTAATTCTCGAGAATATTGCAAAGTAGCTTCGGGTTCAATATAAGCAATGCTTCCAGTTTTAGAACTTCCCATAATAGAACCTTTGACCTTACGACGGTACATGGCCATTACTGCAAGAACCCTGCGGTTTTGAACAAAACTTTCTTTGATATCGTCTAGATAACCTAATGCATTATATTGTGACATCGCCATCCCAAAACTTTGATTTACTTTACCACGAACCACATTCATATCCCTACGAATGTTTAATAGATCTGGGGATGCATTGTCTTTTATTTCTCCATATTTGTCTACTACATCATCAATCATCACAATGATATCCTTTGTAAATTCAACTTGTAGCGCTCTCGAATTGAGGTGCGGATAATAATCATTGAATTTTTTCAAATAAGCCAACATAAAATTTGTGGTAGCAGAAAGTGCGGTAATTTTTCTAAAACTGCCTACTTCAAGAAAACTGTCCTCAATAGCAAGAAATTTTATTTCATGTGAAATAGCATCAAAACCATGGTTAGGAATTGCATTATTGTTGTCAAATGACGATCTGTATTCTGAAGTTTGCATCAGTGCGTTATGCAATGTTTCCTTATCTTTAAAAGGAGTGATTTCTAATGCCTTTTGCATACCAATTTCGGTATTGCAACTGGCGGAAATTGTTTCTAGAATAGTAGGGAATTGTAAATCTTGTAATGTTTTTTCGGTTATTGAAATCATTTTCTTTTTTAGCGCTTTTTGAATACAAATTTACTCAAAAAACTCTAATTTTAGGACAATCATTATTAGGATTACAGCAGTATTTTTTAAAAATTTAATTCTTTATTTTTGCTAAAAATACATTAATAGATGGACATCAATATTGCCGCTTCTTGGAAAAACATTTTAGCATCAGAATTTGAAAAAGATTATTTCAAAAATTTAATAGCCTTTGTAAAATCAGAATATGCATTACACACCTGTTATCCTAAAGGAAGTCAAATATTTGCTGCTTTTGATGCTTGTGATTTTCAGGATGTAAAAGTGGTAATTATTGGTCAAGATCCTTACCACGGTGCTGGTCAAGCCAATGGTTTGTGCTTTTCGGTGAATGATAATATAGGCTTGCCACCTTCATTGATTAATATTTTTAAAGAAATTCAAACAGATTTAAACAAACCATTTCCACCTACAGGCAATTTAGCAAGATGGGCAGCACAAGGTGTTTTGCTTTTGAATGCAACGTTAACAGTTCGAAATAATGAAGCTGGAAGTCATCAAAAAAAAGGTTGGGAAACTTTTACAGATACTGTCATACAAAAGATTTCTGAAGAAAATAAAAAGGTAGTTTTCTTGCTATGGGGAGGATTCGCTAAAAAGAAAGGCTCAAAAATTGATAGAAATAAGCATTTGGTTTTAGAAACAGGACATCCTTCTCCTTTGAGTGCTAATAGAGGTTTCTGGTTTGGGAATAATCATTTTAAATTAACAAATGATTATTTGAAGAAGATGAATTTAAAAGAAATTGAATGGTGATTAGTTTACAGTGAATTCATATGTATTGCTGTTAACATAATCAACTACAGTGGTATAAATTTGTATCTGTATAATTTTGTCATTATAGTAGTTAAAGTTATTACTTGGTGTTAAATATGTAGATATATTAAGTCTGTAATTTCCTGTTTCTAGTAATTTAATACCACCTCTAAATTCGTAATTATTTGTAGTATTATTAAGAACACATATAGCAGAAATGTTTGTAATTTCTCCTTTATCGGCTATGATATTTCCATTTAAATCTAAATACGACCAATTATTATATGCTGTTTTTTTCTCTAAACTATAACCTATGTAATATCTATCACTTTTATTATTAATAAATATATCCAAAGGATTTGTATAACCTGGTTCAGGTAAAAAACGAGAGAATTGTGCATTAAAATAAATTAAGTCGTTTATTTGATAATTAATCTGATTCTCAATATCAATAATATTAGGAATATTTAATGTTTTAGAATAATATGATTCTCTTTCATCTTCGCACATTCCAGCCGTAAATAAAAGTAAACAAATTAATGCAGCAAATAACCTTTTAAAATATGTCATAATTGTTTATGTTTAAAATCTATATCCAGTTTGAATTCCAATTCTAGCTACTTCTGATGGTGCATTTCCAGCATTGACATTCCCAGCAACTCCTAATAAAAAATCTACTGGTATACGTTTAACTATATAAAATTTATATCCAATACTTGCTCCAATTGCGAAACCTGAATATGTTTTTTCTCCAAAAGCGTAATAAGCAGCTGAACCTAAATCTATTCGTTCTACAAAATTATATTTACCACTATTGTAGTTTATAAAATTTTCTACATAAAAATGATTTTTTTGGCTTTTAGATATTCTAAAACGCACAAATGGAATAATTTGTAGATCATTTATTTTATTATCTACTAAAGAATTTTCAAATTGGTCTTCTAAATAACGACTTTTAAATAAAATAGTGCTTAAACCAAATGAAAAACGATTTTTTAAGAAATATTCGTAAGTTAAACTCAATCTGCCGTTTGATAATGTTTTAAACGGTTCAAATCTTACTTCATGTTTTTTATCAAATAATATTTTTTTTGTAGAGTCGTTTTCTTGTGAAAACAAATTGAAATTAAAAAAAAAGATAAGAATCAAGAAATAGTTTTTCATAAAAATTATTTGTTTAAATATACAAATAAAAGCAAATGGTTGCGTGTCTTAACATATTAATCATTCAAAGTTAACTCACCCAAAATTTCTTCGGACATGAATGGACCGCCAGGATATTTTGCAGTATAATCAAGGTTAAGCCATATTTGTTCGCGTTCGTCAATATGGTAATGTATTTTTTTTCCTTTACTTTCTTCTTTAAAAAGCAGTTCTTTGATAAGAAAATGTATGTTTTCATAATCTCCTTTTGAACCAATTAGTATTTCGGGATAAATATGATCTTGAGTACTTATAAGTCTTGGAATTCCTCCTACCGCACGAATAGAAGCGGCCATAAGTATGGCATGATCATCACAATCTCCCGAAAAATGTTGTAAGGACTCACTTGCGCTAGCTATATATTCCTGACCACGAGGATCATTAACATAATTCCATCGGTCTTGTATTTCTTTGAAAGCAGCAAACGATTGAATGATTGTGCGGTATTTATTAAAGTTTTTAATGTCTTTAAAATGTTTAGTAGTAGCCATCAATGCAAAATTCCTAACCTTAGGCGTTTGAAAATCTACGGCATTAATTATCTTAGATTTGTTAGGAAAAGGCAAAAGTTTAGAAATAATAATGTCTTGAGGATTGGGATCATCAGCCATTGTGTACATCATAGAACGGTAATCATTTGCCACTTTATAAAACCCATATCCACCAAACAGACTCCCGAAAAAAAGCGCAAATAAATATAGAATGATGCAAATAATCATAATGGTTCTTAAAGCCCTAAGGATAATTTGTATGACTACGATTATGAAAATGAATAATAAGATTCTATCAATCTCAAAGTACCAATCTGGATCAACAAAATTTTGATGGGCAATAATAAAAACTGGGATGGCAATTAAAATATTTAATATAAAAATAATAACATTGTCCCATGGTTTGGGCACCTGAAATTTATCTTTTATATTTTTAAAATTAATATTGTCAAGTTGTATCATATTAAGCTAAAATGATCAAAGCTACTAGCTTTTAACTATTTCAGTAAAAGTACTTTTTTTATTAATAATTTTGAGTTCAAACAACTGATTTTGAATTTTGTTTAACATATCATCAGTTACATTTTTTTGTGACCACTCGGTCATAGACAACCATTGTTGCACGGCATCACTTTTTAAATTGTATTTTTTTGAAAAGATTTCCTCAATATGAGGTATTTGTTTTAACGCTCTTGTTTTATTGTTAATGATTTCAAGAATTTTTTTGATGATTTCTGGTTGTGATTCTAAAATTTCAACATTTACCGCTATTACAAAACAAGGCCAAGGCGTAGGGCAGTCTGCAATTTTTCTAAAAGTACCATTGTCAACCAGTGGTTGTGTCATAAAGCGTTCCCACATAAAATAATCGGCCGATTTGTTTGTCAAAGCTGCAACAGCACCATCAATGGTATTTACAATTTCAAACTGTAAATTATCTGTTTGCCAGTTTTGATTCTTCGCATTCACATACGCCATCAATTGCGAGCCAGAACCCAGTCTTGAGATGGCTATTTTTTTATCTTTTAATTCAGAAAGTATGGTGTGTTTTGAGTTTGCTGCCACATGAATTCCCCAAATCAATGGGCTCTCAACATAAATTTGGACAATTTTACTATTGTTGCCAGCATTGATATCTTTTACAATTCCTTCGGTTAAAAGTACGGCTATGTCGGTCTCGTTATCACGTAACATTTGGCACATTTTCCCTGTTCCTTCAGGTACGTCAGTCCATTGTAGGTCAATATTTTCGGCTTTAAACGCGCCGTCTTCAATGCACAAATGCCACGGCAAATTAAAATGTTCTGGAACGCCTGCAATTCTTATTGTTGTCATGTTAAGAATTATACATTAATATCTTTAAAATCATGCAATCTTGCATACCGGATCATATTGGTAAAAGCTTCTTGATCAAGTTTAGGAATTTCTAAAATAGAGTTCAATAAAGTAGTATCATATTCATTAGCAGCAGTAGTAAAATAGGGTTTTAAATGCTTGCCAATGCTTTCATAATACAGTTTTTCAATCGTGTTTTTGTATTTGAAATCCAATGTATTTTGTATCAAAGTAAAATTAGAATAACCTACTTCTTTCATGATTAATTGTAAGCCTTTTGCAATATTGAAACTTTTATTATTTACTATATTAAGTTGCTGAATATCATTTCTTTGAAACGTATTTACAATCACTTTAGCCACATAATCAACAGGGATAATATTCAAACCCGTCTCTTCATTGATGATAAAACGTACGTTTTCTTGTTCGTTTTTTCGTTGTGCGGTGAAGTGAAAAAATTTAGCTAAGAGATAAAAAACCATGTATTTAGGAATGAAATAATTGCTCTCTGTACCTAACATTTTACCGCCTATAACGCTTGGTCTCAAAATTTGATAAGGCAAACCTAATGCTGTACATTGTTGTGCAATAAAGTTTTCTGAATGGAATTTTGCATCTTCATAAGCGTTTCTATGCTCTGGAACAAAGCCAAGATTATGAAAGTCATTATCAATAATCCCTTTCCTAACACCGGATGAAAAAGCAGTACCTATGTAAATGAATTTTTTTATAAAGGGATGAAAAGCATTGAAAATGGCCTTAGTAATTTTTGCGTTTTCGTCAAAAATACGTTCTTTCTGGGCTTCATCAGTCGAAAGATTAACATAACCAGCCGAATGAATAAAATAAGCATCTTTGATTTTTTCTGAAAAATTATTTTTGATTGTTGACAGGTCTGAATCAATGATTTCGATATACTGATGCAAAAACGTCAGTCCTTTTTCTTTTAAAATTTTAGGAGTGTAGCTGCTAGACAACAATTCGTTAATTCTGTCTAATGGTGTGTTTTTACCTTTGTTGCGCGTAATCAGAAACAACTTTCCTTCAACATTATTATTGATAAAGAGTTCTAGAATTTCATACATAATGTGAGATCCTAAAACACCCGTTGCTCCTGTAAGAATGATTTTCATTGTTGGTTTGTTATAAAAAACAAATTTAGGTTAAATATTAGGATTTTCAAGTTCATACCAATTCCATAAAACATCATTTTCTAAGTATTGTTTCGTAATTTTCATTCCAATTTTCTCAAGAATTCGGTTAGAGGCTACATTATTTGCGTGCGCAGCAGCTTCCATTAACTTGATATTCATTGTTTTAAAACCATATTCTAACCATGCAAAACTGGCTTCTGATGCATAACCTTTGCCCCAGAACTTTTCGTTCAAGCGATAACCTATATCGTAGAAATGGGTTTTATTATTTACCATTTCAATATTGTATTTTAATCCAGCCCAACCAATTACTTCATTAGTTGCTTTGAGAACTATAACAAAACGACCAATATTATTGTCTGCATATTGTTTACGAACCATATTGATTTGCTCATGTACTTGCTCAATGTTTGTTATTGGCGTATTCCATAAATATTGATGTACAGCAGGATTTTTATCCATTTCAAATAATGCTTCGGCATCAGAAGATAGGAATTCCCGAAGTAGGAGTCGGTCAGTTTCTAAAATAAGGTTCATTTATTGTGATTTTTAGCCCCGATAGTAGTGAAAATCCCACGCTTTTTATGCGTGGATTGTAACAGATAGCGGGAAATGGCTCCGAAAAAAATTATTCTGCCAGTTTGTCTAATGTGTAGGCAATTAACTCATCAACTGCTTTGTAAGGATCGGCACTAAAAGTACCTGAAGCACGATTGGCAATAATGGCGTTGAGGGACAACGCATTGTGACCTAATAGTGCCGAAAGCCCATAAATTGCAGCGGTTTCCATTTCTAGATTGGTAATTCTATTATCTTGAAAATCAAAGCTTTCTAACTTATCATTCAGATTTTCATCCTGAATATTCAAACGCAAAATACGCCCCTGTGGACCATAAAATCCGCCTGCGGTTGCCGTGATTCCTTTGTGCATTCTGTCGCTTTCGATTATTTTCTCTAGTTGTTCAGAACAAGAAATCATATATGGTTTGCCTTTTTTAAGATCCCAATTGGTGTGCGTGACAAAAGCATCTTCCATTTCAATATTGGACACTTCATCAATTAAATAGGAGCGGAGCATGTTGTCTAGTCCTAAACCAAATTTTGACATTACAAAACTATCTACAGGAATATCCTCATGCAAAGAGCCCGAAGTTCCTATCCTGATAATATTGAGTGAAGTTAGTTTTTCTTTTGGCATTCTGGTTTTTAAATCAATATTGACCAATGCATCGAGTTCATTAATTACAATATCAATGTTGTCGGGACCTATTCCTGTTGACATCACGGTAATTCGCTTGCCTTTAAAAATGCCAGTTTGGGTTTTAAATTCTCTTTTTTGAGTAGAAAATTCAATACTATCAAAAAACTGTGTGATTTTTTCAACACGGTTTTGATCGCCTACAAAAATAATGTCATGCGCTATGTTTTCTGGAAGTAGGTTTAAGTGATATACGCTTCCGTCTGGATTCAATATTAATTCTGATGATTGTATCATTTATTTTTTTGTTTGATGTTTAAGGTTTGAAGTTGCTGAACTGAATATTAATAACGTCTTGGTACTACATCGGGTTTGGGACTAAATTAAGCCCTTTCTTCGGATTTGCCAAATCATAGCAAATACAAAACTAACTTTCCACCAAGCCTATTGCCCAAATCCGTTGTATTAGCTGTTAAGTGCAGGTTATTATGATTTAAGTAATTTTTTTATTTGTGCTTCGTAAAGATTTACCTCAATAACATTTGATTCAATTTTTTTCCCATTTACAATCACGCTAATTTTAAAAGGCACTTTTATATCACCGTAAACTAAATCACTTATTGATAATTGAAATTCGATTTTATTCTTCGATTTTAGGTTTTCTTTGAAATAACTATTTCCACAGTCTGACTTTCCATTTTCTTGAGCAACAATCCATTTTCCATTTATGAGGAAATATTCTTGTACAAAATCAATTGTCGAATCAATTCGCGAAATTTCAATATCTTCTAAAGTGTTATTTTCTAAATAACCTTTAGCATATTTATTACCATTAACACCTTCAATATAAAAATTTTCTGCAAAGTAAATACGAACGACTTCGCTTTTTTCAGTTACTGCCTTTGGTGACTCATCTAGAACCCATAGGTTCATTCTAAAGAACCCGCCTTCTCGTTGGGAACTATCACAATATTTTTCATTCTTGTCTAGCTTGACAGGTCTTTTGATTTGCGCAAAAGTTTGAACTGCTATCAAAAAAAAAATAGTAATAATTGACAAATATGATTTCATGTTTCTTGATTATTGTTTATCAACTTGCACCTAACTTAGCACTTATTAATTTTCTAACCTCCAACTCGTTTTGTTTTAAATCCTTTTTCTTGTAATAGTTTCATTATTTTGTCCCGATAATCTCCTTGAATTATAATGGAACCTTCCTTAAAAGTGCCACCAACGCTTAATTTTGTTTTGATTTCCTTGGCAAGAACTTTAAAATCTTCGTCGTTTCCTTCGTAACCCTCAATTATTGTTGTCGCTTTTCCTTTTCGTTTTTCGAATTTGCAAATCATAGGTTCTTTTTGAACGTATAATTCGTGCACTTCTTTTTCAATTGTGTCTTCAGGCAATGGCTCGTGATCAGGGAAGAGATTTTTGATTTGATCTTGTAAGTCCATAATTTCTTAAAAATTAATTATAAAAACCAAAAAAGACATTAAGCGAACCCAATGTCTTTTTTATTGAATTATAAAATTAGATTATTTTTTGATTAATCCTAAGTCTACTAATCTTTCATACAAAAATTCTCCTGCAGAAATATCATCGTACAATTTTGGATTTTCCTCATCAACGCAATTTTCTAAACAATCCAAACGCATATCACTTACTGGATGCATAAAAAACGGAATTGAATATCGTGAAGTGCCCCATAATTCCCTTGGAGGATTTACAACTTGGTGTATGGTCGATTTCAATTTGTTATTAGTGTGACGTGACAACATATCTCCTACATTAATAACCAATTCGTCAGGTTCAGCAATAGCATCTATCCAATGACCATCATGATTTTTTACCTGTAAACCACGACCTTGAGCACCCATTAATAGTGTAATCAAGTTGATATCACCGTGAGCAGCAGCGCGAATAGCATTTTCTGGCTCGGCAGTAATAGGAGGATAGTGAATAGGTCTTAAAATTGAGTTGCCTTCTTTGCCAAAGTTATCAAAGTAAAACTCATCTAAACCTAAGTGTAATGCCAAGGCTCTTAAAACATAAATACCTGTTTTTTCAAGCATTTGGTAGGCTTCTTTACCTACTTGATTGAATCTTGGTAATTCTTTAACCTCAACATTATCAGGATATTCAGCTGCGTATTTTGAATTTTTGTCTACATACTGACCAAAATGCCAAAACTCTTTTAAATCTCCTTCTTTTTTGCCCTTGGCATGTTCTTTCCCAAAAGAAACATAACCGCGCTGACCGCCTATTCCAGGAATTTCATAACTGTATTTTGTTTCAAGAGGTAGCGAAAAGAAATTTTTAATTTCGCCATACAACTCATCAACCAATTTGTCATCTAAAAAATGACCTTTTAACGCAACGAAGCCAATATCTTCAAATGCTTTTCCGATTTCATTTACAAATTTTTGTTTACGTTTCGGGTCGTCCGAAAGGAAATCACGCAAGTCAACACTAGGAATGTTTTGCATTTTAAAAAATATTTGTTAATAACTTTGAAGACAATAAAGCCCTACAAACACAAAAGTAAAGAATATTTTCAATAATAAATTTTAAAAGTTATTAACACTCTAAAAAAATATAACAATTAAGGCACTTCCTGTTATTTTTTTATACTTTTGGGAACGTTTTAAAATACCAAACCAAATGAATTTCGATAGAAAAAATCTTACCGACGAAAAATTATTAGACTTATATAAAAGATTACTAAAACCAAGGCTGATTGAGGAAAAAATGCTGATTCTTATCCGCCAAGGAAAGGTTTCAAAATGGTTTTCTGGAATAGGGCAAGAAGCCATTTCTGTAGGCGTTACGGCAGTTTTAGATAGTGATGAATACATCTTGCCAATGCACAGGAACTTAGGCGTTTTTACAGGAAGGAACATTCCGCTGTACCGTCTTTTTTCACAATGGCAAGGCAAAGCCAATGGATTTACAAAAGGACGTGACCGAAGCTTTCACTTTGGTACACAAGAATACAAAATTATTGGTATGATATCGCATCTCGGTCCACAATTGGGCGTTGCTGACGGTATCGCATTGGCCAATAAATTGAAGAAAAACGGTAAAATTACAGCAGTTTTTACTGGAGAAGGTGCCACATCCGAAGGTGATTTTCACGAAGCGCTCAATATAGCCTCTGTTTGGGAATTGCCCGTACTTTTTGTAATTGAAAACAATGGTTATGGACTTTCTACACCCACTAATGAGCAATACCGTTGTGAGAATTTAGCGGATAAGGGTATAGGCTATGGTATGGAAAGTCATATAGTTGATGGCAATAATATTCTAGAAGTTTATAATTTGCTTTCCCAATTAAAAACTTCAATGATTGAAAATCCACGGCCTATTTTATTAGAGTTTAAAACTTTTAGAATGCGTGGTCATGAAGAGGCGAGTGGTACTAAATATGTGCCTCAAGATTTGATGGACATGTGGGCTATAAAAGATCCTGTTGATAATTACAGAAAATATTTAGTTGAAAACGGCATTTTGAAAACTGATTTTGATGAAAATTTGAGAGCTACCATCAAAGCAGAAATTGATGAAAGTTTAGTGCTCGCGAATGCAGAGCCAGAAATTATAGCTACTTATGAAGAAGAATTAAATGATGTTTACAAACCTTTTCAATTTGAGGCCATTACGCCTTCAGAAGAAAAAGAAAATATCCGTTTGATTGATGCAATTTCTAGCAGTTTGAAACAATCAATGGAACGTCATCCTAACCTTGTAATTATGGGACAAGACATTGCCGAATATGGTGGGGCTTTCAAAATCACTGATGGTTTTGTAGCACAATTTGGTAAAGAACGTGTAATTAATACACCCATTTGTGAAAGCGCTGTCGTTTCGGCAGGAATGGGATTGTCAATTAATGGATATAAGGCTATCGTAGAAATGCAATTTGCTGACTTTGTTTCTACTGGTTTTAATCCGATAGTCAATTTATTGGCCAAATCACATTACCGTTGGTTAGAGAAAGCCGATGTTGTATTAAGAATGCCTTGTGGTGGTGGCACGCAAGCGGGACCATTTCATTCGCAAACTAATGAAGCTTGGTTTACAAAAACACCAGGTTTAAAGGTCGTTTATCCCGCCTTTCCTTATGATGCAAAAGGCTTGTTGAATGCCGCTATTAATGATCCTAATCCTATTATGTTCTTTGAACACAAACAATTGTACCGTAGCGTTTATCAAGATGTACCTAAGAATTATTATACGTTGCCATTAGGAAAAGCGGCTTTGATTAAAGAAGGTAAGGATGTAACTATTATATCTTTTGGCGCAGCTGTACATTGGTCGCTGGAAACATTGTCAAAAAATCCTGAAATTTCTGCCGATCTTTTAGACTTGAGAACCTTGCAACCTTTGGATACCGAAGCCATTTTTGCGTCAGCAAAGAAAACGGGTAAAGTCATCATTCTTCAAGAGGATTCTCTATTTGGAGGTATTGCGAGTGATATTTCGGCTTTAATTATGGAAAACTGCTTTGAATATCTTGATGCTCCAGTAAAAAGAGTTGCTAGTTTAGACAGTCCCATTCCTTTTACAAAAGCGTTAGAAGATCAGTATTTGCCAAAAGCAAGATTTGAAATTGCTTTGAAAGCGCTAATTAATTATTAAATTTCTAAAATAAAAGAAGGAGCCATTTTAATTTAGCTCATTTTTAATCAACTTTTAAAATATAAGTTTACTAGATTGTTGTATTAAATAAAAATTTATTTGTATTTGTATTGGTTCTTGCACTTTTTCATTTTAAAAAAACTTCAACATATTAATCCTTGTTTAATACTAGTAATCTATTTTATCTGGAAATGTAAATTATTAAATTAATCCACTTTTAGTATCATATAATATTTTTTCTTTAAAGATAGGACCAATGATTTTTTTATTTTAATACTATTTTTTTGAAAATTTAAGTCTAATTAAGGTTTAAAGTGTAATTGGTAATATAAATAGTTTTGTTAAATTTATTTTTAACAAGACTATTTTTTTATTTTTCGTTCGTAAGTTGTTACATATAATAATTGAAAATATTATTTTTAATCAAAAATTTCAATTCTATGAAAACCGCTTAGAGAACAACAATTATTAAAAAACGCAAAAATCAATAAAATTCAATTTGATACGGAATGGTTTTACAATTTAGATGATATTGCTTTTTACCTAAAAGAAGATGTTTCACAAATTGAAACAATATATTTACCA
>JANOEE010000009.1:0-47518 GCA_031413015.1 Bacteroidota bacterium
GTTTTACAAGCCGATTTAGTTAGTGAAAGAGGTTTGCGAAACATCATTGATGGCGAAGCAGAACTTTTAGCAGGTTTTGAATTTAATATTCGTGGGAAACTTGGAACGAGCTTATTTGCTCCTTTTGTAGCGACTATTGACCGTCCAACTGGTGTTATCGAAGTTACATTGGCATCATTTATTCCTGCCAATATGATTGCAGCTCCAAGCGGAACAACACATTTTAAAATCATTTCTGCTGGTGCAGAAGTAGATTTTGAAGCCGAAACGTTTGTAGTTGAAAATTCAGAAACTGCAATTTTACCTTGGGATTCAGTGGCAACTGCGGTTATTACGCAAACCAATACGGTAACTCCTGCCAGTACAAAACCATTGTTTTTAGCTCTTGGAGTTGAGTTTTACCAATTGGTAAACGGTCAAATGTATGCCCTTAAAAATGGTGCTTACAATCCGTTAGCGTTGGCAAAAGTTAGTGGCGTGTAAGATGGTTTTGACACTATCAAGAACTTATTTCCCTGATGGAACAAACGGAATACTCGAATGCGAGGGCAAAATCATTTGTTTGACAATTGAATTACCTTGGAAAAATAACGAAACGAAAGTTTCCTGTATTCCTGAAGGGAAATATTTTATAAAAAAGCGATACAGCAAGAAATTTCAATGGCATTTGGAAATAATTAATGTAAAAAATAGAAGTTTAATTCTGTTTCATCCTGCCAATAATGCTCTACAAGAATTAAACGGTTGTATTGCTCCAGTAACGAAATTTTCTGGACCAGGTTTGGGTCTAATGTCTCGAAAAGCATTTACTAAATTGAAAAATTTAGTTTATCCAATTTTAGACAAAAATGAAAGCGTTCAATTAATTATCAAATCTTAAAAATCATATTATGAATATCATAAAAAGAATACAATCGCCTACTCCGAAGTTTTTTAAAGTGCTTCGAAATATCGGATTGGTTTTGGCAGCCGTAGGCGGAACAATTTTGGCAGCGCCAGTTACCTTGCCCACAATTGTTGTTACTGTTGGCGGTTATGTTGCCGTTGCTGGTGGTGTTTTATCGGCGGTTAGTCAATTGACAACTACAAAAAAAGATGCCGTTACAACACAGTAACACAACAATAGTTGGTACCGCTAGCGGTACATTTTTGAGTGTTTTACCGAATTTACATTCGGAAGATGTGTTGAAGACTATTATACTTGCGACGCTTGGCGCAATTGTTAGTTTTATCATATCTTTACTGCTCAAATTTTTAATTAGAAAGCACAAAAAATAGTCTAATTCTAGTTGTGGTGACCTTTGGATTAGATGAAATTGAAGCCCAAACCGCAAGGATTGGGCTTTTTTGGTTTTAAATTTCTTGAAATTGATTGAGGATAACCTCAACCACCACTACTTCTGAATTATACCAATACAAATCGTTGTATTTTGCATAATCTAAAGCTTTTGTTCTACTATCAAAAGCACCAAAGAAAACTCTTGATGCTCTTGATTTCCAATTGTCTGTTTGAAATAATAAAAATACGCTCATAAGATTGATTTTAAGGGTTAATAAAATGAATTATCTATTGCAATAGCGATGTAAAATCACTCTTCGCATATCGTTGATAAGGTTTATATTTTTTTGAAATTGCTTTTCTTTTTGCTCCAAAAGTTTTAGTGCAGCAATGTGTTTGGTGTGCGCTTCGTGTTCTTCCATCATAATTTTAGATTTTATAAAAAATTCTCTTTTAAAATCGTTGAGGCGTAAAAACGGAATTACTGAACCCACCAAATGTGGATGCCAAAATTTGGTTTTCCACAAACTATACGACACAAAATAAAGATTTTCGCAGTCTTTTTCTAAATCAAAAATGACCACAAAACTATTCGCAAATGGCTCTTTTTGTGGTTTTCCACTGTTCATTCCTTTGTTAAGTATAAACAAATGAGGTTTCGCGTATAACGTGTCTTTTTGATGCGTTTTGATGATAAAATTCAGCATACTTTCTTATTTAAAGTTGAGGTTTTCAATTCCTTTTTTTTATCATTAAATTTTTCAAAAGAAAAAAAGAAAAAAAAGAAAGTCGTCGCACAAGTGGAGGTTTCAAGAAAAGCAAGTTTTTTCAAAAAAATACTACCCAGCTTGTTACGATAGATTTGTGCGGAAGCGGAATTTTGTCTGTAATCAAATGTTGCTGCGAACGAAAATATAGGGTGGAGATTTTTTTGAAAACCCGCAGGGCTTGAACTTTCTTTTCTTGAAACTGGAACTTATCTTTACTTTCTTTTTATTTATTTTTTTGGTTTTTATCTATTTCAAAATGTTTCTTATGAAAATAGATCCAAAAAAGATTCTTTTATAGACAAAAGTTCTGGTTGAAAGAACACCCCCAAGCACCGCAGTAAAAAAAATGGAGTTTTTACGGAATTTTTTTTGCGAGGAGCGACGTGGCGGTGTTGCGGCAATCGAACAGCCACCGCAGGACGGGAACGAAGCGAAGCCTGCGTAGCGAAAGTGTAGTACTGCGAGCGTGAAACGGCGGGGAAACAATAAAAGTCAGCGTAGCGTTCCTTGATTTAGGGCAAAGTGATGTTTTTTAACGGAACGGAGCCAACCCCGATGGCTGGGCGAAAGAGCAACCGCTGAAACAATAAGGGACGGCAGACACGATACTGCTGAATGGCGTGAAGCGTAGTTTACGAAGCGCAACAAATGAAGCTGTATTGTGGATGCAGTAGTCCCGACGAACGTAGGAAGTGACCGTGTGAAGATGAGGAACGATAACGACGCAGAAAAATAACGGCTTTTTTTCAAAGCGGTTATTTTTCTGTGCTGTTGAAGTGTCTGTGGAATGGAAGGAGGTACGACTGACTGGAACAGCCGAACGCAACAAAGGAAACGACCGAAGAGAGACCGCTTGATTGCCCGTTTCTTTAATTATAAAATAGTTACTAATTTACCTAAAGATGTCCCAAATATTTACTTTAATTGGGACAAATTAATTTAAATTTTCATTACCAATCGTTGCAAGATAAACCTCAAATTATGGGGTTTATCTTGTGGCGAAAGGTAAGATTCATCTACCCACCTTATCTACCCATCATTTGTAACTTTATTTAATTTAAATAGTTGTTTGTTAATTAGTTATGAAATATTATTCACCCACTTTTCTACCCACCTTAAAATATATTATTTTTATTAATTAATTGAATATCATTAATTTAGCCAAATTTATTCACTTACTTATTCACCCACTTTTAGTATATTTTATCAAATATACTGTTGTTATCAAATAGAATAGTATTTATTATGTCAGGTAAAATATGGAAAAAACTTGACATTTATACTATAAAATAATTATCTTTGTGGCTGATTATGAAAGTAACGGATAAAATAAAGACAAAAATTGACCGTATCGATGCTGGAGAAGTATTCGGATATGATATGCTTGGGATTACTTCTAATGAAGTTATTGCAGCATCTAAAGCGTTAAGTCGTTTGGTCGAAAATGGTTATATCAAACGTGCCAAAAAAGGTTTTTATTACAGACCCAAAATGACTGTTTTTGGAGAAACAAAACCAAGAGAAGAAACTTTACTTTCCACTTATTTGTTTGATAAAAAAAGACAAGTTGCGTATATTTCTGGAACACGATTGTATAATAGATTGGGCTTAACCACTCAAATTCCAAATTCTATTCGAATTGCTTCTTTTGATAAACAAGTGAAAGGAAAAGTGGGCAATATTCTTGTGAAACCTGCTAAAAGTTATGTAAAAGTTACTGCTGACAATATCAAATATTTAGAGTTTTTAGATGTTATTAAAGATTTGAATACCATTCCAGACTTGCAAAAAAGTGATGGACTTGTTTATTTGAAAAAAGTAATTTATGATTTTGACTTTGCTGAAATAAAAAAATTGGTTACTTATGGTGTTGCTTATCCTCCGAAAGTTCGTGCCTTACTTGGTGCACTTTTAGAAGTTATGAATACCAATGCTGTTACTTATGAAGTTTTGAAAAAATCAATAAATCCATCAAGTAGTTATGAATATGGTATTAATTCTGCATTACTTTCGACTGCTAACTCCTGGAATATAAAATAGTTTTATGACTGTAAAGAAAATGAATACAAATGATATAAGAAAAGTTGCAACATCTAAACAAACTGGAGGTGGAGGATTTGTCTTTGAAGATAAAGTATCAGCTTGGTTTGTAGCTCATTTTTTATCAGATAGAATTCCATTTACATCAGAAATTGGAAAAATCAATAAAATTGATTATCAAGTTAGACCTGATGGTTGGTTATTTGACGATATGTTATTGACTCTAGAGCATAATAATGTTGTAAGAAAAGTTGCTATATGCAGCAAAAGTAATTCTCAAATAAATACTACTGGTCCAAATGATGAATTGCTAAGAGATATTTGGAATCAATATTTGGGCGTTAATTCGGATGTTTTTAATAAAGATTCAGATTACTTATGCATAGTAAATTCTCAATTACCCCAAGCTATTTCTAAGAATGTAAATACTTTGATTACATTTTCGCGAAGTCAAGAAGCAGAGACATTACATCAGAGAATTAATCAAAACGACACTGCATTTTCTCAAAGTTTAAAAAAATTATACAAAGGATTTTACTGTCCAGTCGATATTGCCACTACTTATGATATAGATGAAGGCGAAACAATAAAAGTGATAAGTAAACTTTTATTAATTGAATTTGATTTTGAAAATGCAGTATCTAATAATGAAAACCAGATTATTGATATATGCAGAGATTGTTTGTCAAACCCTGATGGCACTATAGAACAACAACTTTATAAAACTTTATCTTCTATAAGAAGTGAACTTGCTCCAGTATCAGGATTCTTAGATTATAAAAAATTAATTGAGAAGCTTAGGAATTATTTTCAATTAAAAGGTTATGCAAACCATCATAATGACTGGAATAAAATAATTACTGCAAGTAAATCGAAAATTGATTCTATACCTGATAAAATTGGAAATAAAGTTAGTCTCTCTAATTCTCTTGAATTGGAAACTATTGAAAGTTTAATAAAAGACAATCAGACAATTTTTATTCTCGGAAAATCTGGATATGGAAAATCTGTCTTGGCAAAAAAATATATTCAAGAAAAACTTACTAAAAGCGATAAGTATGTGTGGGTTGACTCACAAAGTATTCAAAATGGAAATTTAGAATCTTTTTTTGGACTGCAAAATAGTTTATCAGATATTTTTAATAAAGTTCAACTGCCAAATTGTTATTTGTTTATTGATGGTATTGATAGATTCTTTAAAGATTCTGATTTAAGTTCATTGTATGAAATTCTCTCAATTGCAAGTAATTCAAAATCATTTTGGAAAATTATTATATCCTGTCAAACAGATGACTACAATGAGGTTTTAGAAAAACTATATAGAATAAACATAAACTTAAATTCTGTCGATTTTAAAGTAAATCACGATGTATTTAGTAGTGTTTCAGAATTAAGACTTCACTTTCCAGAGTTAGCAGAATTATTTAAGCATACTCATTTGCTACCTATCCTGAAAAATTTAAAATATCTTGATTTATTAGCTTACAATTTAACTAAAAAATCATCTATTTCAGAATCAGATTTTTTAGGAGAATCTACTATTATTGATTGGATTTGGAAGACAGAAATAGAATCTAAAGGAGCAACAAGTTCAAGATTTCTTCAAGATTTTTCCGAAAAGCAAGCTCAAAAACTTTCCGTAAGTATTCCAGTTTCAGATTTTAGTATCTCAGAATTAGCCCCTCTTGATGGACTTAAAGAAAATAAAGTTTTAATTGAGATAGAGGATAAACTATATCTCACTCATGACTTATTTGGTGACTGGGCAAGATATAAATTGATAAGAGCTAATAATGATAATGTAAAACTCTTTCTGCAAACAAAAGAACTTTTTTCGCCACTGTGGTGTAAAGCAATCAGATTATATGGGATCTATCTTCTTGATAAAAACAATGACGCTTCTGAATGGATTAAGCTGTTTAAAACTTTAGAAAGCAAAGAGCCAAAAGAAAAAATAATTCAAGATTTATTACTTGAATCAATCATTTTTTCTGCTTCTACATATTCACATTTAACAACTGTTTGGGATTTTCTAAAACAAAATGAAGGAGAATTATTTAATAGATTTCTTGATCAATTTTTAATAAAAGCTACTTTGCCAAATCAGAATGTTTTAAAATTGGCTAAAGAAATCGGTGGATATACAATAGCACAAGCTTCAACTTATAATAGAACACCAAATCATTCTTATTGGGTAGATGTTTTAAAATTTATTCATTTAATTAAGTTTGAAATTATTGAACTTGATAGAAAAAAAATTGCTACAATAACTAAAATGTGGTTAGAATACACCCCAATTGATTTTCCATATAGGAAAGAATGTTCTGAGGTAGCTTTAGAAAATGCCAATTTGATGTTTAATTTTAAATTTAATAAAGGTTATGTAAGTGGTGATGTAGATGAAATTGTTTATAAAGCCTTATTAATGGGTGTTAATGAGTTACCAAAAGAAATTATTGACTTATCATTGAAATTATGCAAACGGATTAAAGTTGATAGAGAAGAAAAAAAACAAAGTGAAGATACAACATCCAATAGACAGATTAAATCAATTTTTAGTCAAGCTAAAATAAGAGATAAAATACAATGGCAAGATGGACCATATGAAAATGTTGATGATGCTTTTGAAAAAGTTTGTATTGATGAAGCAGCAATAAATCCAATTATAGATACTATTCCAGAGATAGCAAAAGAAATTTTATTAGCACTTTTTATTGATGCACCAAAAGAAATTTCATTTGGATATGATTCACATTATAATTTAGATATAAACGAGCCGCATGGATGGTTTCCTCCTTTTTACACCAGAGGACCTTTTTTATATTTTTTAAATCATCAAACAAAAGTTGGAATTGAGTTTATTATTTCTTTAGTCAATTTTGCAACAAAGCAATGGACAAACGCTTTCAATTATAAAGAAATTGAAGTGCCAAAAGTAATTATTAATTTTTCAGAAAAAGCCATTGATTTCATTGGTAATGAGAGAGTTTATTTTTGGTTTCGTGATTCAACAAATGTTCCGCATAGTATTGTTAGTGCATTAATGGCATTAGAAAAGTTTTTAATTGACACGATTGATGCGGAAAAATCTATTTCCGAATTTGTAGATTTAATTTTAACTAAAGGTAATTCAGTTGCTTACTTAGGTATTTTGAATTCCATTGGCAAGTACAAATCTAGTTTGTATTTAAATGAATTAAAACCATTACTACAAGTCTATGATTGCTATGAATGGGAAAAATCCTTAGACTATGGTGGACACAATATTGAAGGTCATCAAATGATGGGTTCCGCTTTACTTGGGGAAAATACTTGGAAGTTGGCTAAAGAGTGGAATGAAATGCCACATAGAAAAACATCTATACAGAGTATCTCTTTGCCATTGTTTTTAATTTATAAGGAGTTAAAAGATTATTACAATCCAATAATAGAATTATGGAAAAACAGGTTGATTGAACTAGAATCAGATGGTTATACGAATGTTTATTTAAATAATTTAATTAACTTTTATAATACTGATAATTATGTTCTTGTAAAACATGAGGCAAATTTTTATTACCAATATAAAGAGCCAAAAGAATTAACTGCAAAATACCTTCAAGCAAGAAATGAAATTTATGAAGGAAATGATTCCTTTATTTTTCCTTTTCAATGTTTTCAAGAAATTAAAAATGAAAAAAAGTATTTGTTTGAAGATTGTGAAAATTTATGGGCTAAAATTCAAATTTATTCAAATCTGAATCATGAGGATCCTTATTCTTTCATTTCTGGTCAACATCAATCAGTATTAGGAGGGTGTGCAGTTTTAATATTTAATAAAGAAATATGGATTGATAAACAGCCAGAAATTTTAAAATGGATAATCGAATATATTGATAAAGTGTTGTTGAATTATTCTTTGAATAAATTCGAAATTACTCAATCGGGAATGGATCATTCTTGGACTGCATTTACTGCAAGAATATTAGCCACATTATGGGTAAATGATTTAACTAATAAAAGATTGAGAAAACAAATTGGACTTTTACTTTTTAAGTCGCCCTATGATACTATACAATTATTATTTACATCAATTTCTGAACATCTTAAATGGTCAAATAAAGATTTTATTCAAATTCAAAATTTAGTAATACTTTGGAGTTTGGCTCTAGATAAGGATAATAGAAGTTCACATTCTAATTCTTTAGGTGGAAAAATTAGAAAAGAAATTAAAAAATTTGATATGAATAGTTATTGTCAGAAAATATTAAACGATTTTATCAATAATAAAACAGATTCAACTTTATTAAATTGGTCAAAGCTTAGACCATTAGTACCTAAGAAAAAACGAAGATATTGGGATCATAATTCAGATTCTACAATTGGTAATGAATCAGGATTAGATTTAGAAATGATTCAACATGCTTTTTCTTCAATTCCAAAAATCACCCAAATTGATGGTATAGAGCGTATTTATGTTTTAGACTTTTGGAATCAAATTATTAATCAAATAGTATTTGAACTTGGTGAAATTAATAATGAATCTCAACATCAAGATGAATATCCAAATAGTTTTCATTTATGGGCAATTGAAGGAATTTCTAATTTAGTATCAGAAATTAAATTCGAAGACAACATTCTGCCTGAGAATTTTTGGAAACCAATTTTTGAATATGGTCATTTAGCAACTGAATGGATAGATAGATTTTGTTTTTATTTTTTCATAAATAATATTGAAAAAAAAGACACTTATAATGATTTTTTTAATGAATGGGATAAAATGATTGTTTTTGCAAATGACAGTAAAACTTGGAATTTTAAAAGACAACAATATCGGGGAAAAGAGATTTGGGAGTCTTTGATGGGATTAACGAGTAGTATTTTAAATTGTTGGAAAAATGAAGATTATACTGATTTTTTTGAAAAAGTTGTTATTGAAAATATTAAATGGGCAAATAAAAATGCCTTTGATCAAGATGTTGTGTTTAAAATTATTCGTGTTTTAAAAATGAAGCCTGGCATAATTGTTATAAAAGAAGGAATCGAAATAATTAATAGACATTTAAATTTAAGAAAAAAAGCTGATAGCAAAGGAACACCTGATGGTTTCGTTAGAATTGAATTTAAGCACGAAGATGCTTTGGCGCAAACGGTAAGTTTTTTATGGGAAAATCATAAAGAACTTGTAAAGAATGACATTACAATTTTAAATAATTTCAAAGAAATTGTAATGTTTCTAGTTGCTAATCAAAACTCTATTGGAATAGAATTACAAAATAGACTATTAATTTAAGATTTTATTATTTAAAAGCCCCGGCCATCAACTCCATTTCACTTCTTGAAATCCCTATTTCTTTTGCGATTATTTTCCATTCGCTTACTAATGATAAAACTTCTTGGATTATTGTTTCCATTTGATTGTTGTTTAAACGGAAATATCCACCAACACTTTTAGCCAACTCAAAATCCAAAGCATTGTTGTTGGTGTCAATATTTAATGCTAGTCCATCTTTGTCGATAGATGGATTTAAGTCATAAGCAGGCGATAAAATCCAACCTTGCTGTGTGAGTATAAAACCGTGATTTCGCAAATGGTCATCGGTATTGGAAATGGCGATATTAAAAATTATTCTTCGCCATAACTGATGCAAATTTTCATTGATATTGGCACCGTAATTTTGAATAAAATCGGCAATGTCTAGATAACTTGCGGTGTTGTTACGTATGGTATCTTCATTATTTCCTGTCATTGTCATTGCTGATGCAAAATGTATTCTTTCTTCGTTTTCTCTGTCAAAACGTTTTGTAAAAAAAGTATGGTAGTTTCCTGAAATTTTTTCTATTCTGCAAGGTGCCATTTCAATCCCAGCATTTATAGCTAATTGATACGCTAGGAATTCCCAACTTGCTTTGTCTATGGTATCATTTTTTGAAGGAAATTTAGCAATCCATAACTCTTTGTTTTCGTCCAAAATATTGGCTTTCGGTCTTGCTCCACCTAATGATGATCCTGGCGCCATTAATACTGATAACCATTTTTTCACATCATTACTTTCATCGTCATTCTCTAGCATTTTAGAAGCATTTTGCAACTCTCTAATAGACGACCAAGGCGGAGTTGGCGATGTGCTATTATTGTCTAGAAACTCTCCGTTTGGATTGGTTTTAAAGCGCAATGCACCCATACGACTTTCATCATAAACACCTAATAAAAAATCGATCTCATAAAGTGTTGGTGCTTTTTCTCCTTTTTCTTTGGCTTGTTGATTTACCCTGCGTTTCATTAATGTTCTGCCCCAAGTATCGGGCATACTATCGAGAAATATTCCGAAGTTTTCTTTGTTGTTTGGATATTGTGGTCCAGAATAAAACTGAATATCTGGATCGAGCAACATTTGCTCTTCTGATTTAATCCAATCTTTATCATATTCAAAACTAAATGCTTTTTTAGCTTTAGCAAAATGTGCTGACAAGACACCTATAATTTTAGGTTCTTGCATTCCTTGCCAATGGGCATAAACGAATATGTCGAATTTATTTTGTGCCATTTGATATTTTTATAATAAATCTAAATCTTGTAGTTTTCTTCCAAAAGTATCGTCAGCCCCAAGTTTTAAAAAATCATCTTGAAGTCCTAATACCCGAAGCACATTGAAAAAAGCACCAATAGCAACACTGGGATTGCCTTTTTCAATTTGGTATAATGTAGTTCTAGCAATATCAGCTCTTTCAGAAACTTGAATTGCGGTTAGTTTTCGTCTTTTTCTGGCTAATTTTATGTTTTCTCCCATCTGTTCTAATACTTCTTGGTATTTAGGAAAAACGGTTTGTTTCTTACTGCTCATTTTATTAAATGTTCATTAATATGGACAAATGTAATAATTATGTTCATAATAACAAACGTTTTGTAGTTTATTATATTTGATACAAATATATAGGTTCGGCAAAAAAGCAGTTGTTTTGCCAAAGTTATATTTTACAACAAACTAAAAGACGCAACTAGTTTAGACAAAATTTTCCATTAAGAACTTTAAAATACAAAAAATTGTACTTTATTTTCCACTAAAAGGCATTTATTGGGCGAAATTTTCCATTATAACTTCAAAATTTATGTTTTGTAGTTAAAATATCAGGTTAAACCTGACTCAATTGATACAAAACATAACTTTCCGATTTTAGTAAAATTAACCTTTGGCAAAAAACTACTTTTATTTCCAAAGGTTAATTTCTATTTTCGTTTATCGTTTGAACTTCTATCATAAGCTATCAAATTGCATAATTCCCTCAATCTACTTCTAACCCGATTCCCATAAACATTCTCAATTTCACTAGCCGAAAGATTGGTTGTAATATGCGTTTGTATTTTTTTTATTGTGAAAATATCATATCGAGATAATAGAATTTCTGCCATAACATTGCATTCGTTTCCATAATATTTTAGGTTGTTTTCTGTTCCTAAATCATCAAAGCAAATAATCTTGGGTTGGGATTCGTAGAGTTTTCCTTTGCTATATTTGTGGATTATTTCATAGCCGTCTTGGATGAATTCAAAGCTAATGTCTCGGCACGGTTTTACGAAAAACTTGTGTTCGGTTGGTGTTAAGTATTTCATTACATTCATTAATGAAGTTTTGCCACAGCCGACTGGTCCAGAAAGTAGAATTCCTTTGTTGAGGTCTATGTTGAATTGAAAACAAGTTGCTTCGTCTTTGAGAAAATAGGCGATTAGTTTGTAAATTATGGGATGATCTGTTTCAAGTATTTTGAAATGATTTCCGTATAAATCAACGCCTTTTTTTTCGAGCCAAAGGATTACTTCTTCGTAGTTGTAGTGGGATTTTAAATTTTCATTCATTTGGATTTTTTTTGTTCGCTAAAGCGAAATTATGGCAACACAGATGACACAGATGACAAGGATTGGACGGATTTTACTTGGTCAGTTCGCTATCGCTCGTGTGCACAGATTTTTTTGTTGGCTTCTCGATACAATTTTTAAATGAAAAACTTAAAAATCACTCGAAGTGACGGAATGAGTTTGCTTCGTTCCTCGCAATGACAGTTACAAAGGTTCTGAATAATCTTTGTCGGTTGTGGTGTTGAGGTGTTTGGCTCTGTCGGATTTGGGTTCGGTAGTGTTGAATTTGTTTGCGTTTAGCATCCAGTTTTTTGCTGCGGCTTGCCAATTGACCATTGGGGTTTTACCTCCAACTAACCAACCATTGCTGGAGAAATAATTGAAAAATTTATTAGCTTCGAGTTCTGGGAAGTTTTCTTGATTGAAAAAGTTTTTGACATTTTCGATTGTCGGTTGAAAATCTCTTGACTTCATTCGAGAAGACAAATCGGAATTTTCAAATTCATCCTTTTGCCGACTTTTTTCAGTTTGTTTTTCATCGGTGTCGGCGAATGACGAAGAGATTTGCCGATTGTCATCGGCGAATGTCTCTGTCATTTCTTTTTTGGCGGAACTTTTTTCTTTTTCTGAGATTGCTTCGTTCCTCGCAATGACATTATCGTCAATTTGAAAATTTTGCGTTTGCTCACCCAAGTTTAAATCGTTTGTTTTGTTTGTTTTGTTTATATAGTTTATAGAAGGTACTAGTGCTTGTTCAGTGCTTGTTCCATAACTAGTTCGTTGCTTGTTCAAGACCTGTTCAGTTTTTGGTAAAATTTTTTTGGTGTTGCTTACTTTTTTTTGAACTGGCTTTAGGTCTTCTGAAAAATTGAAAAGTATGACCATACTGCCCTTGAATGGGTTGAATGATGGCTCGTATTTGATATATCCTTTTTCGTTTAGTTCCCGCATACATTTGTGATATGTTGCTTTGGAACAAATTTTACTGATGCGCATTACCTCATCACGAGTGATACTGATTGGGTTTTGAAAACGGTTTACATTCCAGAATTGAAAAAGTGCTACATACAAACTAATATGTGTTGGGTTGAGGTTTCTGTCTTGAACTATTCGGTCGAAAAAACCTGTTAGGTGTTTTATGTAATTCATCGTACTAACCATTTTGGATTGAACAAATTTGGTGTTGCTTCGACTTTATTTTTTTCTAACACTTTTTGCAAATCTGCATAAGCATAAAAAATAATTCCTCCGATTTTGGTGTAGGTTAAAGTTCCGTTAATGCGGAGATTTTGCAAAGTACCTGTAGAGATGTTTAACAATTTTCTGACTTCGGTAGATTTGAGCCATTGTTTTTGTTGCTGTGGTTTTGAATTAAACATTTCGCTTAAATCTGCTAAAAGTAGCGTGCGGAATTCGTTTAAATCTTCGCGAGTAATAACTTCGATTGCCATAATGATGTGGTTTTAAATATTTGGACAAAGAGAAATATTAAACTAATACTAAACCAGTCACTGGGGTTGCGCAACCCCCAACAAAGCATAGTAAAATCAACCATTGAGCCGAGAAAAGTTTTTATTTATTGTACTATTGGCATCTTATTTATTTGATTTTGACTAGATTTGCCAAGTGAATTCAAAATAGAAGTTTACTTCTATTAACATATATTAGCGAAAGTTATTTCGAGCATCAGAAAACGACCAAAAATTTCAACAAAGCTCTACAATAAACTATTCGCCTACGCAATGCGTGGGCTTGGTTTATCGGAGCTGTGGGTGCTTGGTCGTACCTCTGATGCTGGTGATCAATGTCCCACGCAGTTTGTTTGTACCAAAACCAAAATGGGATTTTTTCGTATATCTTAAAAAGATAGGCTATGAAAAATGAAACTGTAATTAGTCCCGAACTACAACGATTTATGGATATGCATAAAATTCCAAATCTTATCTCATTACTTCAAATTGAAGATGAAATATTACTTGGAATGGATGGTTTTGGTTGGCGAATGATGGCAGAAGTTTTAACGCTTCGTAAGACTTAATAAAGCAATTATTTTTTCTCTAATTGCATTTTTTGTACTGGTTTCAATATTATAGTATTTTGATTTTATGCTATCTCTTGAAATTTTGTCCGTATTTGCTGTTTTGAAATTCTCTGAAATAAAACGAAATATATCTGTGTGGTTTTTGTGGTCAATTATTCCTGTTTCTATCAATAATGCAAAGAAGTAACACAATTGAGCAACAGACAATCCTGTTAGAAATTTGATTTTTTCTTCGTTGCTTGACACATTTGTAAATTGATTGGCTTCAAGTTTAATTTTCTTACTCAAATATTCTATTTCTTCCTCAATCCAATTGATAATTTGTTCTTTAATTGACGGTACTTTCTGATTGTATCTTGTAAAATTTCTGGTTTGTCGCTGATTGTAATTTTTTAACTCTCTATACAGAATATCAATTTTTTGAATATTGTTTTCTTCATCTTTTAATTTTGATGAAATATCCATAACTAGAAAATCAAAAAAATGTAAAGAATTGAAATTCAAGTCAAATAGATAATTTTTTATTGATTCATCTGTAATATTATCAAAATCAATTAGCTGATGTAGTATCAAAATGAAATCTGAACAATAATTAAAATCGTAGTAGGTTAGTTTTTCTTGAATATTAATTGTTGCTATTTTCAATAACGGTTCGTATACCAATTTTAGTAATTGATCATTGATGTTGCTTTCTAATAATCTTGATTTGAGCTCTTTGAGTTTGTCTGTGATTTCAAATTCTTTTACTAAAATGGATCGATATGGAATTTGAATATTTACGTTGAGGTAATTTTTGAATTCTTTTTCTACAAAGCGCAACAATTTTTCAAGATAGATATAGGCAATTTTCAAACAATCTATTTTATCATAGTTAGATGAAAACCTATAAATATCTGATGGATTTGCTGGATTAATATCATTGATTAATCTATTTGCTAAATTTTCTAAAGCATATTGTTTTTTGTGAATATACTGTTCAACTCGTTCTTTGGATTTGAACTTAAAAATAGTCTCCTTATTTATTTTTTTTATTTTATCATTTTCATTTTTTAATGAGTGATAACAATACAGAAAAAATCGATGTTCATTGGATAAGTCATTTATATCTTTTTCGGTTAAAATATATAACGAAATAGTATCATTTTTTGAATACCAGCGTAACTGAATATTTTGCTGATTTATTTTTAATTCATTACATATTTCCGGAACACATTTTTCGAACTCTAAAACTGCTTCACATTCAATGCAATCCAATTCTGCCATTTTTGGATGTAAATTATGAATGGGTTCTTTTATATAATAATTGATTTCACCGTTTTGCTTGATAAAATTAATCTTGTAAATTAAAAAACTTTCATCGCTACAGTTTTCTAGAAATGCCACAAAATCATTTTCAAAAACTATCTTTGGATTTTTGATTTCCTTTATAATTTGATCGTAGGTTTCGAGAATGTACTTTTGTTTCATAAATTATTTTAGTCTTAACTATAATTTAGTTTTATTTTCTTTAATTATTAGTTACTCGAAAAAGTTCATTTGTAATGTTTGTAAAGATAATTCTTGGTTGTAAGTCAATTTAAAACCCAATATAAATTATTATAAATATTTACTTTTAAAAACTGTCAGTTTTTCTCTTGTCATTTCATTTATTGAATATGGTATTCCACCCATACCTATACCAGAAGTGTCCCTGCCGCCAAATGGCATCCAATCAACTCTAAATGCGGTGTGATCATTAATCATAACTGCAGTAGCATTTAATTTTTTAACAGTATCTAAAGCAACATCAATATTTTTTGTAAAAACTGCAGCTTGAAAATGGACATCTAAAGCATTTGCTTTTTTAATAGCGTCATCACGATCAGTAAAAGAATAAACGCATACCACAGGTCCAAAAATTTCCGCTTTGGAAACTTTAGATTTTTCTGACGGATTGAGTAAAATTGTAGGTTGAAAAAATGTGTCGGATATCCTTTTTCCACCGGTTATTAATTTGGCTCCTTCAATTATTGCTTCATTTACCCATTCTTCTACACGATTAACTTCTTTAGGCGTAATTAACGGACCAATATCAGTTATTGGATCTATAGGGTTTCCAATAATTAATTTGTTTGTAGCATTTGAAAATTTTTCTATAAAAGTTTTACAAATATTATGATTTACATAGATTTTTTGAACAGAAACACAGACCTGTCCTGCGTGATAAAAACTACCTTTTACTAAATCAGGTATCATTTCGTTAAAATCGGCATCACTTTCAACAATAACAGGTGCTACACCACCGTGTTCTAATGCACATCTTGTACCAGGAGATAATTTACTTTTTAAATACCATCCTACTTTTGCAGATCCAATGAAAGAGAAAAAGTTTACTCTTGGGTCAGTGGCTAATAACTCAGCCGTTTCATTATCACATTGTACAATTTGTAGCCACCCAGAAGGCAAACCTGCTTCTTCTAAAATTGTAGCAAGTGCTATACTTGATAATGGAGTTGCAGATGAAGGTTTAAAAATAACAGAACATCCAGCTGCAATTGCTTTGACTATTTGGTGAATAGCTAAATTTAATGGATGATTAAAAGCACTAAAAGCAACAACAACACCAATAGGCTCTTTTGATGTAAAAGCTATTTTATTTAAAGAGGCTTTTGTTAGACCCATTGGAACTTGTTCTCCTTTTAATTGAGATATGTGTTCGGCTGCTAATTTTACACCTTTAATCGCCCTTAATGCCTCGGCTCTTGAATCCTTATATGGTTTTCCACCTTCACTTATAGCTAAAAGTATCAACTCATCAATTCTGGCAGTCATTATTGTTGCCGTTTTTTCTAATATTTCAATTCTTCTGTAAGCAGATATCCAATGCACCCTGTTGTTAAATAAATTGGATGCTGTTTTCAACGCATTTTCAATATCATTTTTATCTTGTAATGGCAGCTCCTGCACAATGCTTAGATTGTATGGTGAAACTACTTTTGTGATATTGTCCATAAGTCATTTTTAAATTTGTAGGTTTAAAAAAATATAAATATTTATTTAATAATAATTTCTCCTAGCTTTATTTATTTATTAAAAAACAGGAGAAATCATCACATTTATTTTAATTAAAAATCCTGCACAGTTGGTCTAATTACAATTTCATTAATATCAACCTCAACTGGTTGTTCAATTGCAAATGCAATGGCACGAGCAACAGCAGAGGCAGGAATAGCTAATTTGTAAAATTCATTAACTCCTACAGAACTCTCTTTGTGGTTGGTACTCATTTTTAATTCTGTATCAATTGCCCCCGGTTCTATAGTAGTTGTTCGAATGTTACGTCCTACTTCATGTCTTAGTCCATCACTAATTGCTCTTACAGCATATTTAGTGCCGCTATATACGGTACCACCTGGACTAAAAACTTTAATTCCCGCTACTGAACCTAAATTGATAAAATGACCCGATTCTTGTTTTTGGAAGATTGGTAAAGCAGCCGCAATTCCATATAGCACTCCTTTTATATTAATGTCGATCATAGTATCCCACTCATCGGTTCTTACTTCTGACATTGGGGCGATTGGCATTATTCCCGCATTATTAATCAATACGTCAATTTTACCATATGTACTAACTGCTTTATTAATTAAGGCATGAACTTGTTCTTTACTGGTTACATCTGTTATCTGGTATAAAGCAGTACCACCTTTTGAGGTTATATCATTTACAATTTGTTCTAATTTATTTTCACGTCTTGCTCCAAGAACAACAATTGCACCTTTTTCGGCAAGGTATTTAGCCGTTTCTTCACCCAAACCACTACTTGCTCCAGTAATTACGACTACTTTATTTTTAATATTATTTTCCATTTTTTTTACTTTTTTAAGATTTATCAAAATTTTAAATGCGATTTATTCTCATTACAAGGCATTCGCACCAGCAATAGCTACATCGTGATCCTGTTCAACAGAGCCTCCCGATACACCAATAGCACCAATTATTTCAGAATTACTGTTTCTTAGTAAGACACCTCCAGGAAATGTAATTAAACCACCATTAGAATGTTCTATGTTGAATAAAAAGCCACCCGGTTGGGATAACTTGCCAATTTCTCCCGAATTGATGTTAAAAAAACGGGAGGTTTTTGCTTTTTTGATAGCTATATCACAACATCCTAACAGCGCATCATCCATTTGTACGAAAGCCTTCAAATTAGCTCCTTCATCCACAATTGCAATATTCATAGCAACTCCTATTTCTTTTGCTTTAGATTTTGCAGCATCCAAAACTTTTTCAGATTGGCTTGATGTTACATTCATATCCTTGTATTTAGTACATTAAATATTCCATAGGAGTGGTTAAAACAATTTCTCTCTTTTCTAACAACGGCACAATTTTACCTAATACTATATCTTGAAAATATGCTGAATCTCTATGTTCTATTACAGTAGATTCGTTAGTATATCCTTCAAATAGTACTACAGTATTTAAATCTGAATTACTTTGATGAATTTTATAAAACAGATTTCCTTTTTCCTTTATAGTTTGTTCCTGTACTGTTTTTAGTAAATTCAAAACGTTTTCAATTTGACCATCTTTAACTTTCCATGTTGCAAAAACATGAACTGGATTTTCATTTTCCATCTGAGATATTCACTTTTTAGATTCTAAAATGGTAATCATTTTTTCGGCTACTCCTTTAGCAGAAGCAGGATTTTGCCCTGTAACAAGATTACCGTCTGCAATACTGTGAGCTGACCATATTGCAGCTGCATGAAATTTTGCTCCTTGTGTGGTAAGTGCAGTTTCTAATAAGAAAGGAACATCAGCTATGGCGTAAGCTCTTTCTTCTTCATCCGTGAAAGAAGTAATGTTTTTACCATTTACTAGGTATGTTCCATTGGTTAGTTTTACATTCAATAATGATACTGGTCCGTGACAAACTGCTCCAACAACTGCATTACGTTCGTAAGTTTCTTTTATAACTTTTTTAAGTAGTGCATTTTCTGGCATATCAACCATAGGTGCTAATCCTCCAGGTACAAAAATGGCATCATATTTACTAACATCAACAGTTGAGAGTTTAACTGCTTTCTGCATAGCTTCCCATCCTTTACCTGTTAAAAAAGTAAGATTTTGAGAATCATTTGCCAAATTAAGAGCATCTAAATAAGGCGTATCGCCTGTTAAGCTAGCAAAGTCTATTTGGTAATTTGCTTTATCAAATTCAGCATAAGGGTGTGCTACTTCTGGAAGAAAAATTCCAGTTCTTCTGTTGTTTGGTCCAATTGAATTTGCATTAGATACAATAATTAAAATTTTCTTGTTCATTTTTGTTTCACTTTTAAGATTTATTTTTTGTTTTACTACTTTGTCTTCTTCTTTGTTTTGTGCATTTGAAGAAAAAAATGCAAGTGCCAATGTTAAAATGATAATTCGTTTCATAACTTTAAGTTTTAAATATTAGTAATTATTTGTAGGGCAAATTTATAGCAGCCTTCCCCTTGAATTCGAGGAGGAAAGTCACAAAAAAAGTGTGATAAAAATCACCCTTTGTATTTAAAATTGTTCTGTTATTTAGTATTTGAGTATAGCCTGCTTAAAGTTTCACGGCTCACTCCTAAATATTCTGCAATGTATTTCTTGGGGATTTTTTGCATTAGATTTGGGTAGAGATCAGCGAATTCTTTATATCGCTGTTCCGGATTATTAGAAAGTAATGAAATAATTCTTTGTTGAAGAGCAATATAACCTTTTGTCAATTTTACCCTAAAAAAATGTTCCATTTTATGAAGTATAACCGATAGTTTTTCTCTTCCATCTAAAGTTAGGCATAGAACTTCGCCAGGTTCCATACACACAACATATAGATTTGCTTGATTTTGGTTGAAATAGGCAATATAATCAGACATCCACCAGTTTTCAGTTGCAAATTGTACGATGTGCTCTTTTCCGTTTTCATCCAAATAAAAAACTCTGAAAATACCGCTCGTAATGATGTATTCGTATTTAGCTTCATCTCCTTGCTGAATTAAATATTGATTCTTTAATACCTTTCTAATAGTGAAAAAATGTTTAATAGATTCAAATTCTTGATCGCTAATAGGTACAATTTCTTCAATATGTTTTCGCAGTTTTTCCATAATTTGTTTTTCCCTGAAAAAGGTATGTAAGATTTACATTATTTATTAACAGTTTATTGATCAGTGTATTAACTTATTGTATTTGAATTAAAATTATTTCGAATTGTGAATATTGATAGCTTTGTAAAAACTCTTTAAATTATTTTACAAGTTGTCAAAATGAATACTGTACTGGATCTAATTTGTGAATTTTTACTTATTCTTCTAATTAAGTTTTAGTCTATTTCTATTCCAATTTTACCATAAAAATCTTTATCGCCAGCTTTAGTTTCCAGTAAACTGTGTGCTTGACCTATTTCTGATAATGGAAATACTTTATTTAAAATTGGCTTTAATTTGTTATTTTCCACTAATAGCGTTAATTCATCTAGTTTATTTCTATTCTGGCGGGTAAATACAAAATGATAAGTGGCATTTTTTCCCCAAGCTTCAATAAGATTTTGAGGTTTTTCGATGTCAACTAATGTAACTACTTGCCCCATTTGGCTGAGAATTTTACCGCTATCAGACAACGTATTTCCGCCAATAGTATCAATTATTACATCAACTCCTTTATTGTCTGTCAATTGCTGAATTGCACTTATGTAATTTTCATTTTCGTAATCTATCACATAATCAGCTCCTAGTTCAATAAGAAATTTATGATGAACTTTTCGTGCAGTTGTATACACAATCGCTCCCATAGCCTTTGCAATTTGAATAGTTGGTATTCCCACACCTCCAGCACCACCGTGAATCAAAATAGACTGGTTTATTTTAAGTTGTGCTCTTGTAACTAGCATTTCCCACGCAGTACCTGCTGCTAAAGGAAGCGTTGCCGCTTCTAAGTGACTAATGTTTTTGGGCTTTAAACCAATGATAGACTCGTGAGCACAATGATACTGTGCATAACTTCCTTGCCCTTCAAAAATCTCTGGAGTGTAATATACTTCATCTCCGATTTTGAAATTTTCTACTCCAGAACCAAGCTCTACTATTTGACCGGATACATCGTGACCTGTAATCACAGGCAATGTCAATTCGTTTTTATAATCTCCGCGACGTACTTGGAAATCCAGAGGGTTTATGGAAGTTGCAAATACCTTAACTAAAACTTCTCTAAAACCAGGTTTAGGTGTTGGAATCTCTACAATTTCGAACTTGTCTACAGAGCCGAACTCTTTTAATATTGCTGCTTTCATAATTTAATTTTCTTTGTTTTTAATGCTTAAAGCTCCCGAAGGGCATTTTGCAACTGTTGTTAAAATTTCTTCCGTTTTAGCGTTTTCCATTTTTATCCACGGTTGAGATTGTGGCTGGAATACTGCGGATAAATTTCGGACACAATTTGCCGAATGAGAGCATTTACTCGATTGCCAAACAACAGTTATTTCGTCGTTTGTATATTCTTTTGTAATATTCTTTTTATCCATAATTTCAGATTTTATAAAACATCTTTAAACTCTTGAACTTTGTCAAAAACAGATTTCGCAAACGGGCATAATGGAATAATTTTAATGTTTTTTGCTCTTGCAAAGTCAACCGCTTTTGAAACCATTTGTTTGCCAGCACCTTTACCTGCCAACGCTGGACTTACTTCTGTGTGGTCTATAATTATTCTATCTGCACCTGCCCATACATAAGTCATTTCTGCCAATATCCTTTTATCTTGCTCGATATAAAACATTCCTTTTTTACCATCATCTTTTTGCTGAATTTCCATAATTATATTGTTGTATTTATGATTATATTATTTTCTAATATTTTAGAAACTGGACATTTTTTTGCAATAAATAGTAATCTTTCTCTTTGAAAATCACTAATATCATCACTAAAACAGATTTCCCTTTCAATTACTGTTTCATTGTTTTCTTCAGTATATAAATTAACTTTTATAGTAATCTTACCAAAAGTCCAATTTTTTCTTTTTGAGTATAGCTTTATTGTTGCCAATGTGCAACCCGCCAATGCAGCAAGTAGGGTAGAATAGGGATCCGGTGCTGAATCGTCACCACCAATATTTATAGGTTCGTCCATTAGAAACTCACCATTTCTCCAAATAATTTTTGATTGAAAATTAGTAGTATTGATTTCGCCACTAACACTTGAAATTACTTTTTTTGATTCCACTTTTCTTTAATTTTTAATGATAAATAATTTGTGGTTTTCGATAAAAATTATTGTTTTTTTCCTATCCATCCTAAATGTGTGTGCTTAAAATCGTCATTGAATTTTAAACCAAAACCAAAAAATCTATCAAAGGCTGAATGTCCAAATAATATTATTCCAGCAAGCACAAGTAATGAGATATTCAAATAAATTCCAATGAAATAAATAAAAACAGCTATTAGTTTATGGTGAAATATGTTGTAAAACAAAGCACCTATTTTAGAATTTATTACATAGCCAATCATTGATAAATCAGGTAATAAAAAGCAAGCCACATATATCCACCACGAATATTCTAAATTATTAAATAACAATATTGATAGTAGCAGTTGACCTAATTCTTCTAATTTTAATATGTTTTTCATTATTTTATTTTTTTACTATTATACAGTTCTCATAAATATTCTGATTTTATTTATGATTTCAAAACCGTCTTCTTCCAAAGCGAAATGACCTGTATCATAAATATTATAGTCCACAATTCTAACATCTTTTTTGAAAGCTTCGGCTCCACTTTCAGGAAAATATTCATCGTTTTTACCCCAAACAACTAATAGTTTTGGCTGATTTTCACGCAAATATTGTTGCCATTTTGGATATTGCTTTAAATTGTTTTGATAATCGTACCATAAATCTAAATTAACCTTGTGGGCATTAGGTCTATTCATTCTAAGGAAATCTAAATGCCAAGTATCAGGATTCACCGTTTCAGGATTTCGAGTTCCGTGTGTATATTGCCATTTCAATCCTTCTAATGTAAAAGCAGGAAGTAAAGTGTTTTCAGTTTTCTCATTACGATTAGCCCAAAAATCTTTTATACTTGCCCAAGCATCTCCGATGCCTTCTTCATAGGCATTACCGTTTTGAGTAATTATTGCAGTTATTCTTTTAGGATTTGCTGTTGCGATTCTAAATCCGATAGGCGCACCATAATCTTGCATCATTATTGCATAAGAATTAATATTCTTTAGTTCTAAAAATGCATTTATAGTTTTTGCAATGTTGTCAAAAGTGTATTCATAGTCTTCTGGAGAAGGGAAATCACTGTTTCCAAATCCAGGGTAATCAGGCGCAATTAAATAAAACTCATCAGAAAGTTGATCTAATACCTTTCTGTATTGATGAGAAGATGATGGGTAACCGTGTAACAATACTAATGCTTGGTTTTTACTATTTCCTGCTTCGCGATATGCAATATTTACACCATTAACTTCTAATGATTTGTACTTTACTTGTTCCATTTTTTGACTTTATGTTTATAAAAATTAGTTGATTTTAGTATTTTTTAATTAACTATGATCTACCAATTTAATTATTGCTTAATTAATTGAATTTCAATATGCAATTTGATTTCTTCACCAAGTAAAACACCACCGGTTTCTAATGCAGCATTCCAAGTTAAACCAAAATCTTTTCTGTTTATTTTTCCAATTATTGATAAACCCGCTTTAGTGTTACCCCAAGGGTCAGTCATTAACCCGCTATATTCTGATTCAAGTTGAATACTTCGCGTAACTCCTTTTATTGTTAGATCACCAAAAATCACAAATATATTCTCATTTATTTTTTTTATTGAAGTAGAAACAAAAGAAAGTTTTGGGAAATTATTCGCATCAAAAAACTCATCGCTTCTTAAATGATTGTCTCGATCGGAATTATTCGTATCTATTGAAGAGGTTTCTGCCGTAAAATTAATTATTGACGTTTCGAAGTTGTCATCTTCATTTTCAATAGTAGCTTTAAAAGCATTAAACTTGCCAGATACATTTGTAAACATCATGTGCTTAACTTTAAAGCCTATTTCTGAATGAGTTGGGTCTATTGACCAATTAGATTTTGCCATTTTTTATATATTTTGTTGATTTTTGATTATAAATTTATGTGAATTCAAAAATGAATAGCTGGAGAAATTAAAAGTGAGGAAACGCTGTAACCAATAGTAATTTGCGCTTCCTCGTTTAAAAATTAATTTTATTGTAGCATCTACATTTATTAATTTCTCCTTTTAATAAAACTTAGTAATTCATTGTTAAATTTCTCTAGTTCTTCAATAAATAAACCATGACCGCTTTTTTCAAATTTCACGATGTATGAATTTTTTATTCCATTATGCATTTGTTCCGCTAAAGCAAATTCACAAATCACATCTTTAGTACCATGAAAAATAGCTGTTGGTATATTAATTTTGGAAAGTTCGCTTCTTAAATCTGTATCCCTCAATGCAATTAAGCTTTGAGTGGTTGCATAAGGTGATGCTTCTAAATTTATACTTCCTAACCAATTAGCAATACCAGTAGGCACAGCAGTTTCAGAAGCTCCAAATATTTTTCCAAAATTCTCTAAAAGTTGTGGTCTGTTATTTTTACTTAGTTCTATAAGACCATTCACATCTTCTTTAGCAAAACCATAATTGTAGTCATCACGCTTAGTCCATACAGGAGCTGCAGCACCAAACAAAGCAAGTTTACTAACTCTTGAAGCATTATGTTTTGCAACATAATGTATTGCTATTGCACCACCCATTGAAAACCCTCCTAATATTGCACCTTTTACATCTAACTTGTCTAAAACTGCTTTAATATCTTTTGCATATACATCATAATTATATGCCCCAAAAGGTTTGTCAGATTTTCCAAAACCACGCAAAGTAATACCTATTACTCTGAATCCTTTGTCGACTAAAAATTGATATTGATACTCGTACATAGCATCACTTAAAGGCCATCCGTGTATCAAAACAACTGGTACACTTTGAGTTTGACCTAAATCTGTAACATGTAGTTTTACATTTTTTTCAACTGTTATGTATTCTTCTCTTGCTAAAGTGGTTTCACTATTTTGTGCTGTCATTTTGGTTGTAGTTAATGATATTACTAAAACTATAATTAGTGTTTTTAAAGTTTTCATATTATTATGTATTAAATTAAAGTTGCATTTAAGGTGATTTCTAATTTGTAAGCATTGCTTACTGGACAAGTTTCTTCTGCCAATTTTGCAATTCTCTGAAATTCATCTTCTGTAATTCCGGTTATTTTAGCAGTTAAAACTAAATCTGATTTGGTTATAACACCATTGTCTAATGTAATTGTTGCCGTAGTCGTCAGTTCATCAGGGTTGAATCCTGCTGATGTAAGCTCGGCACTTAATTTCATAGTAAAACAACCAGCATGAGCCGCTGCCATAAGTTCTTCAGGATTAGTATCTGTTCCGTTTTCAAAACGAGATACAAAGGTGTAAGGTGTTTGTGTTAAAACTCCGCTTTGTGAAGTTAGATGACCTTTACCTTCTTTGATCGTGCCGTTCCATACGGCTGTTGCGTTTCTTTTCATTTTTTTAGTTATTTAATTTATTTTAAAAATTATTAATAAATCTTTGTTAGTACTCTAACACGTAGATTTTTTTATGTTCGTAATCCCATACTGTTTTATATTTTGCTAAAAATCGATAAGCAAAAATTAAAATGTTATCTTCAGTTACTAGTGTAGCTTTTTTAAACTGAATGCTTTTACTTTTGTCAATTGTATGAATACCTATAAAATCTGTGGTTAATTGATTATTTACAGCTACATTATTCAAAATAAATAAATCTTCATCGTAACCATCTTTCCCATAGTCTTTAAGATATTTTTTCTTTGAGAGTTTTTCAGCATCTTTATCTGAAAAATCGAGAAGCCCATAAGAACCGCCTGTATCAAAGAGTCCTAACAATTCAACATCTTCTACTTTTGATTTTATCATTGGAATATTGGGGCGATTTCTAGTTTCGAAGTTTACAATTGCAACTACTTTTTCATCTTTTAAAAAGTCTTTTGAAGATTCTCTTTCCGGAGTACTTTTATAGAAAATAAGTTTCCTTTTAGTATAATCTAATTTGAAAATATATCCTTTAAAAAAATCATATCCTATATATCCTATACAATCTGGGGTAATATTATTTTGTAAAAAATCATAGTTAGCACTAGGAATTTGTTTTAAGTTTTGAAAATGTAAGCCATTAACTAAACTCACCTTCTCAATACTATCATTAGTGTAGTTTTTAAATTTTTGACCACTCGCTACAAAGCCATTACCTTTCTCTTTTTGGGATAGAAGTGGAACGATATTATTGTTGACATCTAATGCTCCTTGGTGCCCAGTATCAAACAGAAATTTCCCTTTAATTCCGTTGATTTCTCCAGAAATAAACGGAAAAGCATTGACAATCGTCAATGGAAAAGAAATGCTATCACCCGTCAATTGAAATTGATTGCTAACAATAGATTTTTCGATATTTTGAGCCAACGAAATGCTAGAAACTATCAAGCATACTAGTATAAAATTTCTATTAATCATAGTTATATTTTTTTTGTTGACTTATAGATTTAAAATTGTTTCTTACTTTTTATTTTTGGTGTAAGGATAAATTAAAGTACCAGAAGTGTATTCAGTAGGCGAGACTACAATATGTACTCGGCTATCCTTGAATGTATCAATTTCATTGTTGAGGACATTTTGAAATTGTATTTGTACAACACGAGGTTCAACCCACTCACCACCTTCACCAAAACGAACAGTACCAATTACCGTTTCAAAAGTGTTTGTACGGCAATATTCAGAAAGAATTTCATCATCTAAGCTAGCGGTTTCATTAACAGCTTGTTCCAATACCTGCATTTGGGAATATGCCAAAGGAGCTACATAAAAACCAAGCGCATCAACATTTTCAGCCAAAGCCTTTTCCTGATATTTGGCTAACATGTCCGAAACACCTGGGAAATTCATCTTTGGAACAGGCATCCAATATTCATAGTTAATAAAACCGTTCAGAAGTGGACCTAGTTCGGTTTTTACTGACGCACTTTGCGGACCAATCATAGCACCACCAACCATTTTAGGGCTATACTCGCTATTGTGAATAGCACGAACAAGACCAATTGAATCTTTTAAATAAGAGCAAATAAATAATATATCTGCATTAATAGTTTTAATTCTATTGATTATTGGATCGAAATCTTCTGTAGATAGTGGGTAGGTTTCTTCATGAATAATTTGTATCCCATATTTAGCTGCATTTTCTCTTGCTCCAATAACTGGGTTACGAGAAAACTCCGCATCAGCAGATAGTACAGCTACAGTTAACGGTTTTGGATTTTGCGAAGCTGCAAGCTCAAAAAAACCTTCTGTTAATGCTGAATTAGGTTTTGGACCTGTGGGAATCATTGCAAAATAATTGGGGTATTTTAGTTGTCCATTTACCCCTAAACCCATAAGTCCAATAAGGAATCTCTTCCGTTTTATAATCACAGGAAGAGATGCAGCAATAGTATTTGTACCATAGCCTCCAACAACCAATTCTACATTAAGATTGTCTATTAGGTCAGTATAAATAGTAGAGACTTTTGAAGCATCGCCAAAATCATCAATACATATAAGCTCTACTTTTCTTCCAAGTAATCCACCTCTACTATTAACATCTGCTTCCCAAATTTGGTGTGCTAGCCTTGCAGCTTTTGTGTTCTCAGCTACTGGTCCAGTCAGAGAAAGACTGTAACCAATCCTGATAGTGTCATTTGTTTTTTTTGAATGTGTATTCATGATTAGGTAAATTAAATTTTAGATTTACGTTTTGATCCTATTCTATTAAAAAACATATTTATAATTAATTTGGGATTGGAACTATTGTCCCTTTCATTTTATAGAAACTACCATCGGGCAATGTTGCATTACTATAAATAATCCCATTTTCAAGGTCTTCTAAATGCGTTACCGTAGCTCCAGAAATTTCTTTCCATGCAACCATATATACATTAGGACGAATTTCAACGGTAGTAGTTTCCACTCTTTCCGAATACCCCTTTTTAGTTAAAGAACCTCCATCTATAACCGTAAAAACCATCGATTCTTCTGATTCGAAGAAAAGTTCAGTTTTCAATACACCCACGTCCATTATGTATCTATTGCCAATTAACTTATTTTTCATTTTTGGAAAGATTAAAAGATGTCATTGAATTACCATTTGCAGATTTCGATTCTGGAGTTTCTTCTTGTACAACATCCCAGTGTTCTGCTATTTTTCCGTCTTCAAGCCTGAAAATATCGACTACTATAACTGGTACTGGTCCCCAGCCATTGACAAGACTATGTGTAATAACAATATTATCCTCTTCTACAATTATACCTGGTTTCCAATTAAAATTTGCATCTAAAAAGGGTAACAATTTTCTCAGCCCTTCATGACCATTTATCATAGATGGGTTATGTTGTTGATATGATTCATGCCAATAACGTTCGATAGCTGTACTGTCTTTCTGATGAAACAATTCATTCATTGCTTTCAATACGATTTCCTTATTTTTCATCTTATTATACTTTTTATTTTAATTTATACTTTTCCTTTTTGATTGTTTATTTTGCCATATTTACCAGCATAAAAATCTCGGTAAGCATCTGCTATTTCTGCTTTACTGTTCATAACAAATGGACCTTCAGCGACTATTGGTTCTGTGTATGGTTCGCCTCCAAATAGAATGATGTCAGTTGCCCCATACGAATTGTTTTCAATAACGATTTCCCCTTTATTTCTGTCAAATTCTACAAAGTCTCCTGCTTGAAATTCGGTGTCATTAAGTTTTGCACCCTTAGAAGGCAAGAATGCTGCAACCTCTATTTTTTCTTCAATAGAAATGGTAAAATTTTTACCTGCTTCAACTTGAATATGATATAAAAATTGCTCGGAATAATTTGGTATTATAGATTTTAAATCCTCATAACTGCCAGCAATTACTTTTATCCAACCACTATCATTAGGTAATTGTTTTTGTGGAACTTCATCGCCTTGAATCGCTAAATATTCTGGTTTTTCGGCTTTATTTTTTGAAGGAAGATTAATCCAAAATTGAAAAGCGTGTGTACGATTACTATCTGTTTGAGAATCTACATTTAATGTTTCATCATGGATAATTCCATTTCCTGCTTTCATCCATTGAACTCCTCCAGAATAAACCTTCGCATAATTTCCTGCACTATCAAAATGCTCATCTTCTCCTTCTATAATATAGCTTAATGTCGCTATTCCGCGATGGGGATGCGCTCCAGTTCCGCTATTTAAAGAAGACGAATGAACTTTTGGAGTTATATGGTCTAAAAACACAAAAGGACCAACTGCATCAGCATATCTATTTGCTAAGATTCGGTAAATTGTTAAGTCACCAATATCTGCTCGTTGACCTTGAGTTGAAAAGCTTGTTTTCTTTTTCATATATGTAAAAGTTATTTATCAGAAGTCATATATGGTATCGCTTTTATTTATTGGTGTTTGCTTGCGCAAACGGCTTGTTAATGGCGATTTCATATTTAAAATTTTAATTTATTCAAGAAATACATACAGAGATTTAATTTTACCATTTTCAAAAACAGCAATGTCCATACCTGTTGAGACAATTGACTCACTATTTTCGCCCATACCCCAAATTAATCTCCCAATATTGTTATTTATGGTAACCGGTTTAAGTTTGAAAAAATTGAAAGATTTAGGTATATTAGTTTGAATATTGCTTACACTTTCATTAATAGCATTTTGACCGATTATTTGATGCCCTACATGATATAAATTACTGTCAGCGGTATAGATATTTTGAATTGCTTTTATTCTTTGATTAGCATCTCTTTCATTCCATACACTAACTAAATTTTCTTCCATAAGACGAGTTAAATCCTTTTCCATAATTTATTTAATTAAGTTAAATGAATTGAAAGCAACATTTTAATGAATATCAAAATGTTGCTTACATTAAAAATTTAATTTCAGATAATAGACTATTGTGCTGGAGGAGGTGTCGCTAAAAGTTGTAATTCCCAAGCTAAAGCAATACCACTTGCACCACCATGTTCTAAAATAACTTCAGATAATTTAGTGGCTGTTTCCATACGAGCCCAATCGCGTTGCCATTCTGCAGAAACTGCCATCCAATTGATTGGAACTATACCTACTTGTATCATACGTCGCATCGCCATATCATGCGCTTCTTTACTTACACTTCCGCATGCATCTGATACAACAAATACTTCGTAACCTTCGCCTAATGCCTGTATTGCAGGCATAGCTACGCATACCTCTGTCCATAAACCAGCTAAAATTAATTGCTTACGACCACTTTCTTTAACGATGTCTGTTACTTTTGGATCTTGCCAAGTATTGATCAAAGTTCTATTAATTGGTTTTTGCTCAGGAAATACATCTTGAATACTTTTAAAAAGATAGCCTCCACGTTCTTCCATTACTGTGGTAAGAATAGTTGGGACATTAAAAGCTTTGGCAGCTTTTGCAAGACCTACAGTATTATTGATAATCATTGTAGGTTCGTGACTATTCAAGTTAGCCATTTGATAAGGTTGGTGGTCAATAAGTACCACAATACTGTCTGCTGGACGAAGTAATCCTTCCAATCCAATTTTAGGAGATTTTTCCATTGTTTTTTGATTTAAAATTATTTAAGTCAAAATTATGTGCAATGGGATGTTTAAAACGTAGCTAAATGGCAAAAAAAAAGATAGACATTTGTCTATCTTTTTTTTAAATTTCAATTTACTTACTAACGAAATGTTTACGTATTCGGCTAAGAGTGTCTTTTGTAATGCCAAGATATGAAGCAATTATATGTTGAGGAAAACGCTGTAGAAATTGTGGATGAGTAGTTATAAAATCTAAATATCGTTTTTCTGCACAAAAACTTATTGAAGAAGTGATTCTTTTTTGAGCAGCTATATTGTTTTTTTCATCCATTTTTAACATCATTTCTTTAAATGCATTGAACTCACAGCTAAGCTTTAACATTATTTCTTTTGTAATAAGAAGCACTTCACAGTCTTCCCACGCATCAATGTAATAGATTGAAGGTGTTAGCATTATAAAACTTTCTCGATCTCCAGCCCACCAATTTTCAATATATAGATTTACAATATTTTCCTTACCGTTTTCATCTACATAATATTTTCGCATTGCACCTTTTATTATAAAAGCAAAATATTTACACACTTCTCCTTCGGCTAAAAAATATTGTTTTTTTCGTATTTTTTTATAAACCAAATGACTACTTATATTCTTAAAATCGCTTTCAGATATAGGAGTAGTGATGTATCTATTTATATAATTGAATAGTGATTCCACAGATTTAAATTAAATATTTACAAATTTATTAATTTAATTTAAATAGTTTTGTGTTATTTTGATATAATTTGAATCCAAAAATGAATAATCTTTAGTATAATATGTTTTTGTTTGGTTTTATTTTTCTAATATGTAAAGTACATAAATTAAAATTTAACGCAGACATTATAGTTTAATATCTGCGTTAGATTATTCTTAAATATTTATTGCAATTTTCCCAACAGTTCTACCTTTTTCTAAATGTAGGTGGGCGTTTCTCATTTCTTCAAAAGAAAAAGTATCAGAAACGTGAGATTTTAAAGTACCTTTTTCCAGTAATTGTGAAATTTTCAACATATCATCACCAGAAGACTCTACAAGAACAAATGATAAATCTACATCTTTTGATTTTGCTTTAATTAAATCTTCATCAGAGATATTTCCGGACGGAATTGTAACAACTATTCCACCTCTTTTTGTCACATCTATAGATTTAGAAATTAAATCACCTGCAAGTGTGTCAAGCACAAAATCGGCATCGGACACAATCTCTAAGAAATTTTCAGAAGTGTAATCAATATGCTTATCGGCTCCATTTTGTAAAACAAATTCTTTGTTTTTTGCCGAAGAAGTACCTATAACATATGCGCCAAGATGTTTAGCAATTTGAGTTGCATAATGACCAACACCACCTGAAGCTCCGTGAATTAGAACTTTATCTCCTTTTTTTACATTTCCTTTATTTACCAAAGTTTGCCAAGCTGTGAGTGCAGCTAGTGAAGCCGAAGCCGCTTCTTGGTGGGTAATATTTATTGGTTTCAAAGTTAAATGTGACGATGGAACAGCAACAAATTCAGCATAAGCGTTTCCTTTACCAGGGAAATTTGCCATTCCAAAAACAGCATCACCAATTTTGAAATCTGAGACATTTTCGCCAATTTCTTCTATTGTCCCCGACAAATCCCAACCTAAAATAACAGGTCTTTCTTCTTCAAAAAGCCAGGACAATGTTGCGCTATTTGACCTTGATTTGTAATCGATAGGATTAATACTTAATGAAATTGTTTTTACCAACACTTCATCACTTTTAATTTGCGGCTTTGGAATATCTACATAGTTTAGATTTTCAACATTACCTGATTCGTTTAAAATTATTGCTTTCATATATTTATTTTATTTAATGAAGTACAAAGGTAAAAATTTAATATCTTTGCGACAAGTATGCACATTTAAGTAATCTACATACTAAAAGCATACTAATATTGATTATCAATGATTTAAAATTAAATAAATGTCAAAAATAAATGAATATGATTCTTGTTCAGATGTAACCTGCTCCGTAGATTACGCTTTTAAAAGAATTGGCGGAAAATATAAAGGCAGAATATTATGGAATTTGAGTAATAAAAATATCTTACGATATGGCGAGTTAAAAAAAACATTATCAGATGTTACTCCAAAAATGCTGACACAAACTTTAAGAGAATTAGAACACGACGAGTTAATTTCAAGAAAAGTATTTCACGAAGTTCCCCCAAAAGTTGAATATTCCTTAACTTCTGTTGGTTCAGAATTGATCCCTTTTATTAATCATTTGAAACTTTGGGGCGACAAACAAAGATCAAAAGAAATAAAAACTGAAAATGACGTATAAACAACGAACCGCTAAAGGTTTGTTGTAGCATCAATCTTATTGCTGTTATTAGAATTAATATTGTTTCCGTTTTTACAGATTCAGAACTATTTCTTGACCTAATCCACGATTGCTAACAGTTACTAACGCAATTTTACTTTTTGTTGACATAATTTATTTGTTTAAAAATTTATGTTACAAAGTCCAATATCTATTTGTTCTTATCTGTAGCTAAAATTAGATGCTTAGCTTATTTTTTTCAGGATTCATAGAAAATTTATCCCTCAAAATCTGCATATCATCGCTTACTTTTTTATCCAATATTTTAGCATAATGCTGTGTAGTTTTAATATTGGTATGCCCAAGCATTTTACTTACAGATTCTATTGGAACACCATTTGTAAGCGTTACAGTCGTTGCAAATGTATGTCGAGCAATGTGAAAGGTTAAATCTTTTTGAATACCACAAACGTCCGCAATTTCTTTTAGATAACTATTCATTTTTTGATTACTCAAAACTGGGAGTAACTTATTTTCATTTATACATTGTGGATGTTCTGCATATTTTTGGATTAATTCCTGCGGAATAGGAAGTAATGGAATTCTAGAAGCGGTTTCTGTTTTTTGACGGTGAGTAAAAATCCATTTTCCGCCATCGATGCCAATACTTATATTGGATTGCGTTAATTGTTTTACATCAATATAAGCCAATCCAGTAAAGCAAGCAAAAACGAAAATATCTTTGACTTGGTTTAGTCGTTCGGTTACAAATACTTTTTCATAAATGGTTTGGATTTCTTCTTGAGATAAAAATCCTCTTTCCACTTCTCGGATTTTTGCTTTGTAGTTCACGAATGGATCTTTGTCCAACCAACCATTAGAAATGCAAAGTTTTACTATTTTCTTGAAGTTCTTGATGTATTTAACAGCAGTATTATTGGCACATTTTCGAACACTTCGCAAAAAGAATTCGTATTCTGTTATAAATGCGTGGTCAATATCTTTTATATCAATATCAGAAACAGAATATTTCCATTGAATAAATTCGATTGTATGTTTCAAGGAAGTTTTATAACGCTCTAACGTTCCTGGTGCAAATTCTTGGCCAACTAAAGTTTCAACTTTATCGTTATGCTCTTGAAAAATGGGAACCAACATTCTGGCTCTTTGTTCTGTACCTTGCAATTTAGTTTTCAAACGTGATGCCGTTGCAATGGTTTTGTCTTTCATCAAAGTATGATGTGCATCATAAACTTGCTGCTCTAATGTTTTTAGATACAAGTTTAAAGATTTTACATCGTCTGAAGAACCCGAAACCTTTTGGAGTTTGTTATCCCACTTATCGGGTTGAATGTATCTTTTTGAAGCTATTTCTTTTGGCTTTCCATCGATAGTAATTCTCAAATAAATTGGAGCTGTGCCGTTTGCTTTGATTTTACTTTTCTTAACAAAGAAAAGCAGGTTGAATGTTTTGTTCATAATGTGGCGACTTTAAGTTTGATAAAATTATACATCTTAAACACTTCCTACAAGATGTTCAAAACGTGAACACCTTATTATACAAGTGTTTCAGCGATTTCTAGTGACCTATTTGGGATTATTCAAATAGGTCACTAAATAGGTCACTGAAAGGATACCATTTAATGAACTTTATTGGTATAGCCACCAAGCAAAAAACGCCGTAAAACATAAGTTTTACAGCGTTTTAGCCTTTTTTGTATTTCTACTGGCGGAGAAAGAGGGATTCGAACCCCCGGACCTGTGACAGTCAACAGTTTTCAAGACTGCCGCATTCGACCGCTCTGCCATTTCTCCAGTATGACACAATCATTTGCTGATTGAGTGTGCAAATATAGCACCCTTTTTCGATTTCCAAAACATTTTTGGATTAAAATGCAGAATTTTATTTTTGTAATTATTAACCATTTCATTTGCATCAATTTACAAATAAAATAAGAACTCAATTTAATTTAAAATCCTACGTATTCAGTAATTTCTAGACCATAACCTATCATTCCCACACGTTTTGATTGTTCAGAATTACTCACTAATCTAATTTTTGAAATATCAATATCATGCAATATTTGAGCACCAATTCCATAATCTTTGCTATCAATAATAATTTTTGGGGCTTTTAAAACGCCTTCTAATTGTAATGATTTCAATTCAGTAATTCTGTTAAGTAAATTTACAGATTGCATGTCTTGATTGATAAATATCACAGCACCTTGTCCTTGTTCGTTAATTACTTTGAACATATCGTCTAATTTTTGATCTGCATTGTTAGTCAATGTTCCCAGTAAATCGTTGTTGACTTGAGTAGAGTTAATTCTTGTCAAAATCGATTCGCCTAGATTCCACGTACCTTTTGTGAGTGCAATATGAATTTGCTTATTGGTTGTTTGCTCATAAGCTCTTAACCTAAAATCTCCAAAACGGGTTTTGATATCAAAATCTTCTTTTTTAACAATCAAACTGTCGTGTTGCATTCTGTAAGCCACAAGTTCTTCGATAGAAACCAGTTTTAAGTCGAATTTTTTTGCAACTGTAACTAATTCTGGTAATCTGGCCATGGTACCATCGTCATTCATAATTTCGCAAATAACCCCAGCAGATTTGAAACCAGCCAGTCTCGCAAAGTCTATTGCAGCTTCTGTATGACCTGTTCTTCTTAAAACGCCACCTTGTTTTGCAACTAGTGGAAAAATATGACCAGGACGTGCTAAATCAAATGGTTTTGTATCTGGATTTACTAATGCTAGAATGGTTTTTGCTCTATCTGACGCTGAAATACCTGTTGTAACCCCATGTCCTTTTAAATCTATCGAAACGGTAAAAGCAGTTTCCATATGGTCTGTATTATTGGTAACCATAGGCTTTAACTCTAATTCTTTACAGCGGCTTTCCGTTAATGGAGCGCATATTAATCCGCGACCATGGGTTGCCATAAAGTTGATCATTTCAGGCGTTATTTTTTCGGCTGCGGCCAAAAAATCGCCCTCGTTTTCTCTGTCTTCATCATCAACAACAATAATTATTTTGCCTTGTCTGATGTCTTCAATCGCTTCTTCTATTGTGTTGAGTTGTATTTTTGAAATTGTCATTTTAATTACCACATTTTATTAATAGTCCATTCATAAGTCTCACTATCATATGAGATTAAAACATAACTTAAATAAGAAATTTTAGTATTTGTTTTAACATATTTTTTTATTTTAAAATCTTTAATGTTTTTTACAATTTCTACTGCTTCATTTTCAAATGGACTTGGAGAATAATTTTTATTTTGAGAAATTTCTGTGGTTAAATTAAAAATGGAATCCTTTTTGAATAATAATTCTTTATTGATAAAAATTTGTTCTCTCGTCCCTTCTTTGTTAATTTTTAATAATAAGAGAGCTTTTAGGTTTTTATTTGTAGTTAAAGATTTGGCTTTCAGAACTGTAGTTAATTTTGTATTATTAAACCCACTTAAAAGTTCAAATTGGAAAATATAATCATCACTGTTGAAATTTTTAGCGTTTTCATAAGCTATTATTTCATAATTATTTAATGGAGATACGTCAATTCTTCTTGAATTTGAACACATTTCACTAAAATACATGTAACCCAGATTTTCATGAGCAAATATTAACCAAGTTTCACCAACTGAAACAGAAAAATCACAAGAGGACCATTTTCCAGTATATCTTTCTTCAGCATCAAGTTCAAATTCTATTTTATCAGGATCATTACTATTTTTGTAATGTTTTATGACTTCAAAAATCACTTTATACTTTTTTTTATCTTTAGCATAAACTTTAGATATTATTTTTCCTTGAAATACATATTTTGATCCTGTGTATTCAAACAAAGAATAATCTGTATCACAACTACAAGAAAATAAGTTGAGTGGTAAAACAAAGAGAAATAAACATATAAATATTTTCATTTTAACTAATCTTATATTTGAATACTTTAATAAACAATTTACTTCTTTTTAAAAATTTTAAAAAATAATTTTTGGAAAGGCAGTAAAATAGCATCCATATTGATCAATCCGATATCATTTGTGGCACGGTGAGTCAATAAAATGGCTAATGGCGTAAGTACAAATGAGGACATCCAAGCACCTAAAAATGGTGTTAATTCATCTTGTTGTGCTATTTTTTTACCAAAGGTATTGATAAAATGGAAAGTAATGAATATCAAAACGGCAAAAACAATAGGAAGACCTAAACCTCCTTTTCTTATAATTGCACCTAAAGGTGCGCCAATAAAGAACATTAATATACAAGCAAAGGCAATTACAAATTTATCATACATAGCAAGCCAGTGGTTATTGATGTTTTTTTGCTTGATTTTTAAATCTTCTTTGGTGTTTAAAATAGTAAAACTTGTACCGCTAATATTGCTTTTTGCAATTTCAATGATTTTTAGCTTTTCGCTATTATCATAATAACCAAGCAAATCAGAAGATTTAACATTAAATGGAATTTTCTTTACCGAATCTTTTACTTTTTTATCTAATAAGGTGCCAAAGTTATTGATACCATTTCGCTGTTGTATATTGTCTCTAAAGGTTATCAAATCCTTATCAAAACTTTTGTCAAGAGAATCTAAAGTGTATTTTAATTCACTCACATTGAGCATGGTGTTGGTGTTGGCCACTTGTTCGTCATCAATATTTACTTGGTTGAGTTTAGACAAATCCATATTGATAATGTATTTTTCAAATGTGGTTTTTGCAAATGGCAGTTTGCTTCTGTCTTGGTATTTTTTTGGAATAATATCTTCATATTGGCTACCATTATTGAGCACCAATTGTAAAATATTAGAGTCTTCGCTACTCAATAATTCACCATTTTTAGCTTTTATAACCGTAGTATTTCCAGAACCATTGTTGGATTTTTTATGAATCGTGATTCCTTTAAGTAGGTTACCGTTTTCACCTGATTTTTTATCAACTTTTATATTGTAAGTTCCCACTTCGCTAAACTGACCTTCTGCAATTGCCAAAGCTGGCTTGACTTGGGCAATATTTTTTCTGAAATTAATAAATTTATATTGAGAGTAGGGGATTACATTATTAGCAAAAGCAAAAGCTGCAATACTGAGAATAAAAATAAATGCGATAAGACTTCTCATGGCTCTTTGAAGCGAAACACCTGCTGATTTCATGGCTGCAAACTCATAGTTTTCAGAAAGATCACCAAAAGTCATAATAGAAGCCAAAAGTATAGATAGCGGCAAAACCAAAGGAATAATGCCTGGCATCGAAAAAAGCAAAAATTTAACGACCAATATAAAATCAAGATCCTTACCAGCCAGTTCTGCAATGAACAACCATACGGTTTGCAATATGAATATAAAAAACAAGATTACAAATACCGAGGTAAATGTAATCAGGAATGTTTTTAAAATGTATTTGTCGAGTATTTTCACCTACAATTAATCGATTTTATTGATGTAATAACTTGGATATTTACTTGGTACAAATGTAAATTGATTTTTTGACAAAGGTTGGTTGGTTTTAAAAGAATTAACAAGAATTGTCGTTTTCGTACCGTTTTTACCCACTTCAATCAAGCTGTAAATGTTTTTTGTTTGCACATCAATACCCAGTAAAACTTCTTTTCTCTGGTCTCTCGTGCTTATCGGAATCAACTTTATAAACTGAATTTTTCGGCCTTTCACATCTTGTAAAATATCCCATGAATATTTGTAGCCAGAATTAAAGAATGTTAACATTTTTGATGGCGTAATGGCGTTATCATCTTTTTCATCAAAACGACTTATTGCTACTTCTTCGTCTTCTGGATTAATGGTATAAATTTTCTTTCCGTCAAACATTTTTGTAACACCCATTAAGTTCAGCACATATTGATTGTCCTGCATTGTAACATTTCCTTTGCTTTCTTGATTGATGTTTTCTTTAGAATTGTTAAGAGAATATTTAAAATCGATAACAATATTATCGTAGCTTTTTACTTTTGCGGTAACTTGGTCTAACAAATCTTTTGCCTTTTTATCTTGTGCTTGAATCGAAAAACTGAAAATAAAAGCAAAAAGAAGGGTAAAAAAATAGGTGGTATTTGTTTTTTGAAATTTGAAAGTGTTTGATTTCATTTTAAAAATTGTTTTGTTCATTACTAAAAAATTGATCGAGAGCGCTCAAATCAGTAATATTTACACTCCTAGCTTTGCTGCCTTCAAAAGGCCCCACAATCCCAGCAACTTCTAACTGATCAATCAGTCTTCCTGCACGATTGTAACCTAATTTTAATTTGCGCTGAAGCAACGAAGCAGAACCTTGTTGCGCGGTAACAATAATTTCGGCTGCTTCTCTGAAAAGCGTATCTCTATCGGAAATATCCATATCAAGATTAATGCCACTTTCCTCTCCTACAAACTCAGGAAGTAAATAAGCCGTTGCATATGCTTTTTGTGAACCTATAAAATCAGTAATTTTTTCAACTTCTGGAGTGTCAATAAAAGCACATTGTACACGAACTACATCATTACCATTTGTATAAAGCATATCGCCACGACCTATCAATTGATCGGCACCTTGCGTATCAAGTATGGTCCTAGAATCGATTTTTGAAGTTACTCTAAAAGCAATTCTGGCTGGAAAGTTGGCTTTTATCAAACCTGTAATCACGTTCACTGATGGTCTTTGTGTAGCTATAATCAAATGAATGCCTATGGCTCTGGCAAGTTGCGCCAATCGGGCGATAGGGGTTTCCACTTCCTTTCCTGCAGTCATGATCAAATCAGCAAACTCATCGACCACTAGAACAATATATGGTAAAAATCGGTGTCCGTTTTCGGGATTTAATTTTCGGGCCTTGAATTTGTCATTGTATTCTTTTATATTTCTTACCATTGCATCTTTTAACAAAGAGTAACGGTTGTCCATTTCAACACAAAGTGAGTTTAAAGTATTGACTACTTTTGCATTATCGGTAATTATAGCATCATCCATATCAGGCAATTTAGCCAGATAGTGTCTTTCGATTTTATTAAAAAGGGTCAATTCTACTTTCTTTGGATCAACCAAAACAAATTTTACTTCGGCTGGATGTTTTTTGTACAAAAGGGAAGTCAAAACCGCATTTAAACCTACAGATTTTCCTTGTCCAGTTGCGCCAGCCATTAAAAGGTGCGGCATTTTGGCTAAATCAACAACAAAAGTTTCATTTGAAATCGTTTTACCAAGGGCAATAGGAAGTTCCATTTCGGCTTCTTGAAACTTAGCAGAACCAATTACACTTTTCATAGAAACCATTGTCGGGTTTTTGTTAGGCACTTCAATACCAATGGTTCCTTTTCCTGGAATAGGAGCAATGATACGGATTCCTAATGCCGAGAGAGACAGCGCAATATCATCTTCTAAACTTTTGATTTTTGAAATTCTGATACCCGCTTCTGGAACAATTTCATACAATGTTACCGATGGCCCAACAGTCGCTTTTATTTGAGCAATTTCAATTTTATAATTGCGCAGGGTTTCTACAATACGGTTTTTGTTTTCTTCTAACTCTTCTTGGTTAATAGTGATGCCGCCCGTAGCATATTCTTTTAATAAATCAATAGTTGGGTATTTGTAATTGGATAAATCCAAAGTAGGATCAAAGAGCCCAAAATCGGCTACTAGTCTTGAAGCAAGATTTTCTTCAACAATGTCTTCTTCTTCAACTTTTTCAATTACAAAAGATTCTTCAACAGCAATTACTGGCGTTACTTGTAAAATATTAGGTTTTAATGAAGGCTCTAAACTCAATTCAGATGAATTGCTAATAGTAGGTTTTAAACCTTCTTTATTGATTTCAAATTGAGAAAGTGGCTTTACAATTTCAGGCTCTAATTCATCATCATCTTCTGTATTTACAGCAAATTCCTCCAAGTTATAACTTCCTCCGTTACCCGTAAGTGGTTTAAAAGTAGGGTCAAGATCTTCGTTAATTCCGTTTTTAGTTTTTTCGAACAATGCTTTTACACTATCAGGATTCACTTTTATTTTGAAAATCAAATAAAGAATCAATCCAAAAGTTAAGACTAATAATGTTCCTGCTTTACCAATAAAATCTTGCAACAAAGCATTCATTTCAAAACCTACAACGCCACCTAATTCTGGTAGAAAATCAGTAAAAAAACCAAACAATATGGCCACTATAATTACTGCAAATAAATCCCAGAACCATGTACCGCGAAGTTTTTTTACTGATAAGTCTAAAATGAGATAAGCACCCGTTAAAAATAATAGTCTAACAAACAAAAATGAGGCCACGCCAAATCCTTTATAAAGAAAAATATCAGCTAAATAGGCACCAAATTTACCCAACCAGTTTTGAACAGTAACATTTCTATCTGATAATATAGCAACAGCGCTCTGGTCATATTGACCATAAATAAAGAAAGAAACAAATGCCAGAAGTAATGAAATAGCAAACAGAACAAGTAAACTGCCCGATACTATTTTATGTTGTCTTGTAAATTCCCAAGGTTTTTTAGGTAAAGAATTGACGGTTTTTTTTGAGTTTGTCGGTTCCTTTTTAATCGTTTTTGCCATTCTTGTGTTTATGATTTTGTAAAAATAATTAAATAAAAACGATAAACGATTTACATGGACAAAATTAATGGTACATAAATTATACAACCTATTGTTAATGCTGCCAGTGCTGCAAAAAACACAGCTCCAGCAGCAATATCTTTTATAAAACCTATTTTATTGTGAAAATCAGGATGAATAAAATCGGCTATTTTTTCTACAGCAGTATTTAATCCCTCAATGCTTAGAACAAGACCTATTGCGAGTGTTTGAAATAACCACTCGGATTTTGAAATTTCAAAATAAAAACCAGCAATAGTAATTAAAATCCCAATAGAAAATTGTACCATTATACTGTGTTCTGTCGTAATTAACTTGAAGGCACCTGCAAAAGCATATTTAAAGCTTTTTATTCTGCCTGTAACAAATGTAACGTCATTTTTCATTTCAAATTATTTACTGAATTAAATCACTGCTAGTGCTGCTTCATAATTAGGTTCGTGACCAATTTCTGAAACTAATTCTGTATGTATAATTTTTCCGTTTTCATCAATTACCACAACTGCTCTTGAGTGTAAGCCTGCAAAAGCACCTTCTGCAATCTCTAAACCATAAGTTTTACCAAAACTCCCATCTTTAAAATCAGAAAGGTTAATCACATTGTCAAGACCCTCGGCACCACAAAAACGAGCTTGTGCAAACGGTAAATCTCTTGAAATACACAACACTTTAGTATTGTTCAAGGCGCTTGCTTTTTCGTTAAATTTTCTTACTGAAGCTGCACAAGTAGAAGTGTCAACGCTCGGAAAAATATTTAAAACCAATTTGCTTCCAGCAAAATCACTTAATGAAACTAAGGATAAATCGGTTTTTGTTAATTTAAAATCGGGTGCTTGAGAACCTACTTTAGGCAATTCACCATTTGTATTTACAGGATTTCCTCCTAGAGTAACTGTAGCCATAATATTTGTTTTTTAGATGCTAAAAGTAAGCAATATTATTTTGAATAAAAAAGCAAACCATCAAGGAATATACCTTAAAGCGAAGTATAGTTTTTATGATATTTTTTAACAAAAAAGTAATTACTAAATTTTTGAGAAATTCTTTGTCTAATAGATACTCGTTAGTTAAGAATTTTTTTGAGGCTGTATTTTTATTTAATAATTATCATAAGTCCAAACTTAGATACTATAAAGTACTGAAATCGCAGTTTTAATAATTTTTTATTCCATAAATCATATTTATAAGTTTGGTTTTATATATTTGTTTTTCATAAAAAAAATAAGCCAAGGCATTGGTTTATTAAATTTGTCAATTATTTATATCCCTACACTTATTATGAGTTTTTATAATTTATTTAGAAGAAAATCAACAACAACCATATTACAAGAAGGTGGAGACGGTGAACATTCAGGTTTGAACAAAGTATTGACTGTTAAGGATTTGACTTTTTTTGGAATTGCAGCTATTATAGGTGGAGGAACATTTAGCGCTATCGGAAATGCATGTTTTTCAGGTGGTCCTGGTGTTGTTATTTTATATATCATGTGTGCTATTGCCTGTGGTTTTACAGCAATGTGTTATGCTGAATTTGCCTCTCGTGTTCCCGTTTCAGGAAGCGCTTACACGTATGCTTATGTCTCATTTGGAGAAATCTTTGCATGGATAATAGGTTGGGCTTTATTGATGGAATACTCAATAGGAAATATTTACATCGCCTTTTCTTGGAGTGGTTATTTTACTAATTTACTCGAAAGTTTTCACCTTCATTTACCAGAATGGCTCACTATAAATTACAAATCAGCACATGCTGCTTTTCTTGAAAATAAAACTGGAGAAGGTTTACTGGCTTGGCAAAACGCCCCAATGTTAGACAACTTAAAAGTTATTTTTGATTTGCCTGCGGTATTGATAAACATTCTAATTACTTATCTAGTTTACAGAGGCACAAAAGAGTCAAGAAACATAAGTAATGCAATGGTTTATATCAAATTAACCATTATACTTTTAGTGATTATTGTTGGTGCATTTTACATCGATATCAATAACTGGACACCATTTATGCCTAACGGATTTACTGGCGTTATGGGAGGCGTTTCGGCTGTTTTCTTTGCATATATTGGTTTTGATGCAGTATCTACATTGGCGGAAGAAAGCAAAAATCCGCAACGTGATTTACCGCGAGGCATGATCTATTCATTAGTGGTTTGTACAGTAGTTTATATCATTTTAGCCCTTGTAATCACGGGAATGGTATCCTATACTTTGTTAGGCGTTAGCGATCCATTAGCAGAAATTTTTGCATTAAAAGGTGTAAAATGGATGTTATTTATTGTGTCCATAGCTGCTGTAGTTGCTATGACGAGTGTTATGCTTGTTTTTCAGATGGGACAACCTAGAATATGGATGACAATGAGTCGCGACGGCTTGATGCCAAAAAGATTTTCAGCCATTCATCCTAAATATAAAACACCAGGTTTTGCAACAATCATAACAGGTTTGGTTGTAGGTTTACCTATATTTTTCACCGATGAAAATTTTGTCTTAGACTTTACAAGTATTGGAACTTTGTTTGCTTTTGTATTGGTTTGTGGTGGTGTTTTGATGCTTTCTCCACAAAGTGAAGCGGAAATTGCTGAAAGAAGTACAAAGGGAAAATTCAGAATCCCTTATGTAAATGCCAAGTTTATTTTTCCAGTATTTATTATTGGTTTAGGCGCTTTTATCAATTATCAATTTCCAACATTTTTTTCAGAAACACTTGATTTTTCAGATGGAAAATTAGCCAAAAATCTGCCTATGCTTGTATTTATCCTTTTGTGTTTGGTCATGTCTGTTTTAGCATTTATTAAAAACCTTTCTTTAATTCCGCTATTGGGATTGATTTCTTGTTGCTATTTGCTAACTGGTATGGCAGTTTCTAACTGGAAATGGTTTGGCGTGTGGTTGTTAATAGGTTTGGTTTTCTACTTTGCTTATGGTTTCAAAAACAGCAAACTCAACGTTAAAAAAATATAATCAATAACTTTTAAACATAAAAAATCCCAAAGCCAGTATAGGTTTTGGGATTTTTTTTAATTGGAGTTTAATAATTTATAAAACCAATTCCTCAAATAATTTATTTAATGTTGCATCCAAATCAAGTGAAAAGCCAACATGTGGTCTTGAAGTTTGTAAAACGGAGCTTCTTACAGCGGTCAACCACCGGAAACGAGACGGAATATCAAATTGTGCAATAGGTCCTCCATTTTTTGTACCATGAGCAATATTCTCAAAAGCGTTTAAATACGTATCTAAATCTTCGGTAGCCGTTTCTGTTGCAAATAATTTTAGTTTTTCGAGATCAAGTTGGTAACGCATTTTTATAAATTTTGCTTTTTTACAAAACACAATAATTCCTACGTTTAGAAATTCTTCCCGCTCTACCTTTGGCAAAACACGAATTACTGCATATTCATACAATTGCTGCTCTTGCATCTTGTGCTTCTTTTATAAAAATAGTGGCATGCGACTTGCGCATTAATAAAAACTGAAAATAAATATCTTTGATTGCTTCTGCAGAAGCATCACTTTCTTCCCATTGTAACCATTCATTTGGAATCAAATTTACGATGCTACGCAATTTTTCATCGGTTAATATGGATTGAAATTTTGTATTTGCAGCATCTAAATTACTTGCTTGAGGCAATAATACATGGTCTTTAATTAAAGCAAACGGACTTTTTGCATGGTTTTCCCAATTGGTCCAAGAATGATGGAAATAAAAAGAAGCGCCATGATCAATAAGCCACAATTCTTTGTGCCAATGCAATAAATTGGTATTTCTAAAAGTCCTGTCAACATTAGTAATATAAGCATCTAGCCATACAATTTCTGATGCTAAATTAGGATGTACTTTTGTAACTGTAGGATCAAAATTCAAAGCGCCTGACAAAAAATGAAGTGCTAAATTGAGTCCTTGACTTCCTTGTAATAAATCCTGAATTTCTTCATCAGCTTCGGTTCTACCAAAGGCTTCATCAAGTGAAGCAAATACCAATTCAGGAATTTGCAATCCCAGCGCTCTGGCAATTTCGCCACCAAGTAGCTCTGCAATCAAAGCTTTTACACCATGACCCGCGCCTTTAAATTTTAAAACATATTTAAAATCATCATTGGCTTCGGCAAGGGCAGGCAAGGAGCCGCCTTCTCGCAAAGCTTGAATATAGCGCGTTACTTGAACCGTTCTTAAGTTTAGGGATTGTGATTGTATTGACATTTGCTTCAAAAATGAATGTAAATTATCTGTTTTTGCTTATTAAATAATCTACACTTAATTTTCCTGGACCAGTAAATAACAAACCGAGGTAAATTACAAAATATACGAAGCCATTGTTAACTTCGGTACCGTTATCGCTAGTGTTGATGATATTCATTTGTGCGGTGATTGCAAAAATGTACCCCATACAAATCAATAGTGGTATTAAACTCAATCTTGTTAAAAAACCAATAAGTAATAATAGGCTACAAAAAAACTCTGCAAAAATGGTCAATGCCAATGGAATTTTGCCCGTAAATCCAAGAAAACTTACGTTTTTTGCCCAAAATTCTGATGCCGCCATGGCTTCAAAATTCATGAGTTTGTGGTAGCCATAAAATGCCATGAGAACGCCTATGATAACTCTGATTAATAACAAACCCAAATCTAAACTGATAGGTTGTGTGGTAAGCGAAAAAATTTTTTTCATTTGTTGTTGGTTTTAGGTTGGTTTTTAAATATCTGTAATCAAATATATTAAATTTTAATACAAATAAAGTTGGGCTTTTTTAGATTCCCGTCATTTACAATAGAAAAATAATTTTGTTACAAATTTTCACCAGACAACCCAGCTTCAATTTTTTCATTGACCAATTGCTTTTCCTCGCTATCCGCCTGTAATTCATCCGAAGCATCTTCATGTGTCAGCAACAATTGAATACTGATAGGAAAATTGTTGGATTTAATGAGCTTTTCTACTTTCATGCTCACGAGTCTAAAATAACTTTTTAAAAATATGGTAGTTGTATAACTCCAAATTACATCATTAAATCACCAAAAATGATACTATGATTTTATATTTTTTACCAATTTGCCAATCATCAGTATTAAAAGGAATAAGATGTTAGAATGCTTCTTTTAAAACACCTGCAAGTCTAATTCCAGCAAGATGAATTTGTTTTTTTATAGTTGGCAAATGGGTATTTACATAAGCCTCATCAATTTTATGATCGTTTACATTATATATGGTATCCAAGTATTTACGAGAATCAATCGACCAGTTTACCACATCAATTTTTTGAATAGCATCTATTTCTTTTTTTCCATAAGAGGTTTCACGCATGCATTGTCTCAATTTTAATTTTTTGTATTTGATAATACCTGAGTCAAATAAAGAATGCAGGTTAGTACCTTTTCTGTTAAAAGCAACTTGAAATGAATTGCCACCTTTATCGCTGCCATAACCTATGTGAAGTGGTTGGTGCAAATCGCCAATCAAATGAAACAAATAACACAATTTTATTTTGACTTCCGCTTTTGTAAAAGACTTGTGGTTTTTTAAATCTTTGATCGTGCTGTTTAAAGTAGCAATAATATTGTCACAACAATTGTCTTTGACCATTTCATTTTTTTCAAAATTCACATAATGAAAAGGTTTCATAAAGTCATAGGCTTTGTCTTTCTTGATGTCGTCCATCCAGTTTGAAGCTTCTTGAATGGTCATTCCGTCAAGGTATTGCAAGACTATTTTTTTAGTTTCTTTGTCAAGGTATTTGAATGCAATTTCTGCAACCATAGCGTGGCCTTTTCCACCCCAAGCCATTGATTGTAAAGGAGATAATGCTAAAAATAAGAGTGATAAAATTAATGCTTTTTTCATTTGTAATTTGTTTGATAATTTATTGAGAATACAACGCTTGTTTGTGGTTGTGGTTCGTATTTTTTATATGAACCCAAAGGTAAGCATCCTTTTTATT
>JANOEE010000010.1:0-5325 GCA_031413015.1 Bacteroidota bacterium
GTTCATTTTGTTTTAGTTTGTGGCGCAATTGGTTGTCCGCCTATCATCAATGCTGCTTATTTGCCAGAAACTTTAGATGAGCAATTGAACAAACAAACAAAAATTGCATTAAACAATCCAAATTTTATTAAAGTAAATAGTGGTTCAAAAAAAGTAGCACTTTCTCAAATATTTGAATGGTATAAAGCTGATTTTATTACTAAAGGAAAAAATGAAATTGACTTTATTAATCAATACAGAGACAACAAAATTGATACCACGTTTAAAACGTCTTATTATCCGTATGACTGGACTTTAAACAAAAAATAAAACTTATCAATCCATTTTATAAACAAAAACAATGAAAAAAATAATCTTATCCCTATTATTATTGCTTAGCTTCGCTGCGTTTTCTCAACAAGACAGCACTGCGGTAGCGCAATCTAACATTCAAAATTATACCCCATCAAAACTTTTAGAAAAAGGTAAAGTCGATATTAAATGGTTTAACAATTTGTATACTCAAACTCGTGCTGAAAGCAATGGAACAATAAGTGATGTACCTCGTTCAACTTTTTTTACAACATCATTAGAAGTTTTTACTGGTGCGAGCAACAATAAGAAATTTAATGTTGGTGTAATAGTAGAATATCGCTATAATAGTTTTGAATTTCAGGATAATCCGCTTATTTCCTTTATAAATTCAGACGATAAAACAAGATCCGGATTATCACATATTGCACCATCTGTAAAAATTGCACCATTTAGTGCGCTTCCACGTTTCTCTATTCAGAGTTCCTTTTTTATTCCAGTATTTGACAAAGAAACCAATGAAAATGGCTTTCTAGCCCAAAAAAGCTACATCTGGCAAAACCGATTTTTTTATGATTATACTTTTAAAGGCAATAAGTTTCAACTATTTTCTGAACTGGGAACGAGATACTTTTTTGGTGATAAAGAAGAGGGATTTGCAAACAACAGTCTAGAATTGGCTCCAGGTGTATTCTTGAGTTATTTTCCAACAAATAAATTTACTATTCTTACTTTCGTTCAACATGCGCAATTATTTGATTTAGGTAACGATTTTGAACAAAATTACACAGCGGTTGGAGTTGGAGCGAAGTACCAACTGTCAAAAGTATTAAATGTTGAAACGCTTTATAGCAAGTTCGTTCGAGGAAATGATACGGGTCTAGGACAATCGTTCAATCTTGGATTGAGAGCCATTTTTTAAAAAAAAGCTTCAATTGTAAAATAGAAAACAATTTGCAGATTGCAACATTAGTTTCTTTAATAAATTTAAATTAACAAATATGAAACACATCGTTATCATAGGAAATGGAATATCTGGTGTTACATTAGCGCGTCATATTCGGAAACTATCGAATAAAAAAATCACTATTATATCTGCTGAAAGTGAGCATTTTTTTTCTAGAACAGCTTTGATGTATGTTTTTATGGGACATTTAAAATTCGAACACACCAAACCCTATGAAAATGATTTTTGGAAAAAAAACAAGATCAACCTCATACAAGGTTCTGTCAAACAAGTAATAACAAAAGAAAATGTAATTTTTTTGGATGATGATACAAAACTCAATTACGATCAATTAGTAATTGCAACTGGTTCAAAACCTAATAAGTTTGGCTGGCCTGGACAAGACTTTAAAGGTGTTACGGGATTATACCACAAACAAGATTTAGAAAACTTACAAGCTTTAGCGCCAAATTGCAAAAGAGCAGTAATCGTAGGCGGTGGCTTAATAGGTATTGAACTTGCAGAAATGCTGCGATCTCGGGATATTGATGTTACTTTTTTAGTAAGAGAAAAAAGTTTTTGGGATGCAGTTTTGCCTTTCGGCGAAAGCCAAATGATTAACCGACATATCCAAGAACATCATATTGATTTGAAATTAGAAACTGGATTGTTAGAAATCCTTTCTGATGAAAATGGTCGCGTAAGAGCAGTTGTTACTGATAAAAATGAAATTATAGAATGTGAAATTATAGGTCTCACTGCTGGAGTGTCTCCCAATATAGATTTTCTAAAAAATTCGGGTATTGAAATAGGAAGAGGCGTCAAGGTCAATCGTTTTTTAGAAACTAATATCCCAAACATCTATGCAATTGGCGATTGTGCTGAGCAAGAAGAAGCAATTGGATTGCGTAGGCCAATAGAAGCAGTTTGGTACACTGGCAGAATGATGGGAGAAGCACTCGCACAAACATTAATCGGAAAGAGAACAAAATACAACCCTGGCCATTGGTTTAATTCAGCTAAATTTCTAGACATTGAATACCAAAATTACGGGTGGGTTTTTGCTAAACCAATGGAATACGAACAACAATTGTATTGGGAACATCCAAAAGAGAATATGGCGGTACGCATTTCATATCATAAAGAAACTAGGGCATTTTTAGGAATCAACACTTTTGGTATTAGAATGCGTCACGAATTTTTTGATAAGGTTTTAACTGAAAATAAAACTGTAGATTATGTGATACAGCATCTTGCGGAAGCAAATTTTGATCCAGAATTTTTCAAATCCTTTGAAAAGGAAATTCAAAATAAATTTTTAAATGAGTGTGTAGAATTTAAAGTAAACTAATGATGAATAAATCAATACAATACAGTTCTAGAACTTTTGCTAAAAATACAAGCATAAATAATAAGCAAAAAATAGGTTTACTTCTTGGTTTAGTAGGGCTTTTTATAATGTCTTTGGCTTTATTTAATGTTTCTTTTCCTGACAAAGGGCTTTGGCTAACGCTATCAATTTTTTCTATTTTAGCTGGGACAATTGTCTATTCTAACGCAATATATTTATCAAAACCGAAAGGAATTAGTAACAACGGTGTTTACCACAAAAGTATTTCTAACAAAGGACTTTTAGCTTGGATTATAGGTGTTATTCTTACTACATTTTATGTGGTTTTGTATTGGTTCCCAAAATATTTAGGACTTGGAGAAAACGGCGCAGCAAATACTGGAATTGTAGCTTTTTTCGATCCGTTGAGTTTGCTTTTGAATGGCAAAGTCGCCAGTCAATGGTTTGTTTACGGAACGCTTTATACCATTGCAATTCTAGGTTTAGGATATAAATTTATTTTAAAATACCGACACAACAAATACCAGTTGGTTCGCACTATATCGGTGATGTTTTTCCAATTGGGATTTGCATTTTTGATTCCAGAAATTTTAGAAAAACTCAATCCAGAGAAAGCCTATTTTGCGAAAGACTTGAAAAATATGTGGCCTTTGAATTATTATTTTTTTAATGATTGGCATTTGAAAAATCTTTTAAATGGTGGGAATCTAGGAATGTTTATGTTGGTATTTGGTGTGGCAATGATATTTATCATATCGCCAATCTTAACCTACTTTTATGGAAAACGTTGGTATTGCTCATGGGTTTGCGGTTGTGGTGGATTGGCAGAAACGGCTGGCGATAGCTTCCGTCATTTGTCCAATTCAAGTACAAAAGCTTGGAAGTTCGAACGTTGGTCTATTCATATAGTTTTAGCAATGTCTTTCATTATGACCATTGCGGTGGTTTTTACTTTTTTGAATGATAATCCTGCTTTGAGTTTTATTACTAAAAATCAATTTATATATGGCATTGTTGGGTTTCTAATTGTCTTTACTGGCGTTTTATTCATTTTCAAACGCAAGGATTTAGATACGGATGCCAAATTTACTATGGGCACTTTAGTAGCTATAATTATTGCTTCGTTATGCATCAATTTCTTTTCAGGAAGTACAAATATTTTTTTTATTGATAGTTACAAGTTAAGAGAATGGTACGGATTTGCTATTGGATCCGCATTTTCTGGAGTGATTGGTGTTGGATTTTATCCTATTCTAGGAAATAGAGTTTGGTGCCGATTCGGTTGCCCAATGGCTGCTATTTTAGGACTGCAACAACGCTTGTTTTCAAAGTTTAGAATTACAACCAACGGCGGACAATGTATTTCGTGTGGCAATTGCACCACGCATTGCGAAATGGGAATTGATGTACGCAGTTATGCACAAAAAGGCGAAAATATTGTGCGCTCTTCGTGTGTAGGTTGTGGTATTTGTTCAGCTGTTTGTCCGCGTGGTGTGTTGAAATTAGAAAACGCCTCAGAAAAAGGAAGAATCAATTCTAATGACATTCTTTTAGGAAATGATTTGAATTTGTTGGATTTGATTAATCAGAAATAATGAAGAATACATTTTTATTATTTATAATTTTTATTTCCTATTTTCTGTCACAAAAGAAATATATAAAAATCTATTATCCTAATAAAAATCTAAAAGAAGAAGGTTGGATATTAAATCGTAAAAAAACAGATTATTGGTTTTATTATCACGAAAATGGTCTGAAGAAAGAAGAAGGTCATTATAAAAATAACCAAAAAATAAATTGGTGGATTTTTTACGATGAAAAGCAAATTATTATCCAAAAAAGTCAATTTAGAAACGATAAAATGAATGGACTTTCAATAATTTATTCAAAAGGAGCAATCACAAAAGCAGAGAAATATAGCAACGGACAAAAAGTGAAAACCTGGACTAATCTTGAAGAATTTAAAAAAGACAATAGTTATTTACTGAATTAAATGAAAAAACTATCAAATAGTAAACTATTTAATGTCGCAAAAATGAAAAGTATTCTAGTACTTCTTTTCTTTTTGGTGTTTCAACAAAACTATGGTCAATATGCAGTTTCAGGATTTTTTAACTCAAAAAGAGAATTAGTTGTTGCTTCAAATTTCACTTATAAAAGTGGTAAGCAATTGTATGCGGGTAAAGAGTTAATCGATATTGTACCTCCAGAATTTGGCAGTATTGATACTCAAATTATAAATATGTTTGCTAATTATTCTTTCAAAGATTGGTGGTATGTTTCTGCAAATGTTCCGTATTTGTACATTTATAATAAAAATAACGCGCCTGATCCGGTGACCAATAAATCATCGCAACAAGGATTTCAAGATATTGAACTTAATGCTAATTTTAGATTAGTTTTTAAAAAATACAAATCAAGTTATTTAACCGTTAGTTCGGGTTTGGGTTTTTCAACGCCATTAACCAATTATACCGAGCAAGGAATTATAGTCCTAGGCCACGGAGTTACAGCCATAAATCCGTTTGCAATTGTGCAATACAAAATAAAACGAGGTTGGTTTGCAGAAGCATTATATTCGAGAAGTATTAAAGAAACACGCGATGATTATAACATTTCGGATGCCAATATATTTAATTTTAAATTGGGTTGCGCCAAATCAAAATGGTACACAGATATGAGATTGACCATTCAAAATTCTGAAAAAGGCAATGATATTTTCTCAGATGAATTTTTT